>CAVXBQ010000001.1:0-259887 GCA_963760075.1 uncultured delta proteobacterium
TTACGGATAAGAAAGCTTTGTAGCTTTAGAAGTGCACGGTCGGCATCGCCAATACTTTGATTTTCTCGAAGCCAGAGGTCTCGAAAGTGGATAACAGCATTGTTGACGTCATCAACTTCAAGAGGAAGGACGCCAAAATCAATGGCTAATTCGCCCGCAATCCGCAGCGCGGCGAAGCGCCTGAATGCTCTGGCCTGCTCGGGACGGGAGTTTTTCCGGAGTCAGCTCCCTTGCATACTGCTCCAGAGTGGCACGGAGTGACTCGATATTTCTCTCAGGATAGTCAGCTAAGGCTTCGACAAGGCCTTGCATGAACGCCGAACCAGCGGTGCCATAATAAGTCGAACACATCTGTTTCAGATGGTTGGCAAACTCCGCTGCTGTCATACCTTCAGGTGGTGAGGGAAAATGTATTCTATCCGGATGTCGATGATCCTCAGCATCTGCCCGGCCTTGACAGTTCGGCCACTTTCTTCGATGGCCTGCCGCATCGATTTTTCGCCATTCGACAGAATGTTGCCTCTCCAAGTTCGGACTTGCCGGATCTTTCGGCTAGAGGTCAGTGTGGACTTTCCTTGACCACCGGCAATGGTATAAACATCGATGCCGAGATCAGTGCCGTTGTACGTACCAAGCTCATCGAGTGCCGTAAGCAGGTCCGAATGTACGGCGGCAATTGCTTCCAAAGCATTGGCAGTAGAATTCCAGCGCTGAGCGAAGGAGTTGACCGAGTCAATCGCCGGGTCGCTTCCGCAACCCCACACTGAAGCAGCAACCTGGAGAGCCGTTGTCTTTCCGCGTGAAGAATGACCATAGATGTGGAAACCACCGCCATCAAGGCCGAGTATCTTGAGCAACGGCCCGGTCAAGGCCAACAGGATGCAATTAAGAAGAATACTGTTGCCCTTGGTATGTGCAGCGATATTCTCCTGCCATTCTTCCAGTGTCCCCTGACAGGTGATGCTCCGCACGGTTTTGCTGTTTTGCTCGGGTTCATAAGCGATAGTCTCGCCGAGTGTCTGCCCGAAAACTTGACTGGGCAGAACAAACACGTGCATGTTGTCAACCCAGCCGCTGTTCATAACGCGAGGCAGTCTTGTGGCTGGATAGCAGCATTGGAGGTACTTGACCAGCGATTTCTCCATTCCAGGGCACAGACCCAGGCCGTTGTCAACCAGTTGCTTGACAGCGGTCAAGCCTCCGCCCAGCAGGTCAGAACTCGGAATGTTGATCTTGTGCGTTCGATCGTCGCGGTCTTCAAACATTACAACATGGTTCCAACTTGAGTTTCGAGCGGTACGGGAAGGGCTGGGACAACGACACGGGTTATTGTCACCTTGGCCGTCCCGCCTTCTTTGTCAGGCCCGATCAGACATTTACCATCAAAGCTGAAATCCTCCGGCATCATGTATTCATCTTCCGAGATCTTCATTTCTATCTCTCCTTTAGAGATTTTGATTGAGACTTGCTGCCGGTGACTGGTGACGTCGTTTCTGCGTCACCTCCTTTCTTGTCATTCCGTCACAAAGGCAGGTTTGTCGTGTGCAATCACTATTTCACAAGTTGAGAGGAGTGCCATTGTCGAGCTTGAATTAATAAGAAGTGTCAGAAATCAGAAGAGGGGTACCGCTTTCTCTTGGCACCCCTCTTGCTTTGCTGTTACGTGTACTGAATGTCGTTCAGTGAGTATTCAGTCGTCACACTATTCCGAATCTATTTCTTGCCATGATGCAAAAATCTTTTGCCACTCTTGCTTTTTCCAGCTCCACTGAGCCAGCGATAAATAGTTCGACAGGACAAGCTGTCCTTCTCGTCATGAGGCCTTCTACTTCTTCGATTTCCTTGTTGTAGCCATTATCAACGGCAAACTTCCAGAGATCATCTCGAATCAGACTGGCAGCAGTAAAATGCCGAATCGGGACATCGTCAATGGTTACAAGATCGTCGTAGAGTTGAAAAGCTTTCTCGCGTAACGGTTGGTACTTTGAGCTGTTACCGCCCCACCCTTTGTTGCTCGAACCTGGAGATTTTCCCTTCTCCGTTCTTCGTGCTCTTCAGCGGTGAAGAACTCGTGCATACGCTTGAACTCAGCATAGCCGACAACCAGCGCCTCAGCTGCCTCGATTGCCGCGTCGGAAGCCAGTGCAGTAGCGGCCTCAACGGAACCGAATTTCTCAAGGTGTGCTGTTGTGATGTTGCGCCCGGCCAGAAACTCCAAGGCATAGGACGCTTTCGATGCGGCCAGCGCTGCGAAGACCTGTAAGACATCAAGGTCTTCCGGCACGTCGTAACCATCAAAGCTTTCGTCGTCGATGTAGAGAGTCATCTTGCTGTAGAACCCCTTGAAGAGGTCCAGAGATGAAACCTTGCCGTACTCTGGCTTGATGACCAACGAGGAAAAATTTTCGATGCTTTCTTCGATCATGATGATCAAGTCAATGACCTGGTCTTCATTCAGTCGTGACAGCAGATCCCAGGCATGCTTGTTGATGGAGGTGATTTTTTTAGCCAGAGCGCTTGCAGTAGGCTCAGGGGCCATCCAGTGGAATCTCAGTGAGGACGGTATCATTGCAGCTCCTTTCAGTTCTGTTTCATTGCTGTAGCCTTGGCCAAGGTCATCAGTGTCATAACAGTAACAGTAGTAACCTCGCTCGTCAACATAAAAAACATAACAAAAACAGTAACATAAGTATGAATCTCGGGCCACTCCCCGGTTGTGGCCGCGCAGTGGCCGATGTGTCGGTCGAAAATAAATCACTCCCATGAGTACGCAGCGATCTTGTTCGTGACCTGATTGCAGACTGGTGTTGCTGGTGTTCGTGGCCGGGCCAGCTGTAGCAAGCAAACGCGCGTTCCCGGTCACGTTCCCGAAAGTTGTAGTTGGGTACGGTGTCGGGTGCGGGTGTCCTGGCCATCTCTTTCATCCTGGATGCCTCCTGTTCCCGGTGGAGAGAGCGTCTGTTCCCGTTTCTGCGAGTCGAACGCCTTCGCTACGCATAGCCCTTGGTCGCAAGAAAGGCGTTCCCGTTTTATTCCCGCTGTTTCGGCTTCCTGGCAGGTGGGGTTGATAGTGGGGTTTCGAGGGTTGGCCGTTCCCGTTTTCCCGGTAGCCCCACTTCAATCTGATGCTTTCTGCGTGAAGATGTCGGGGAACAGCAAACGGCATGAAGGTTCAACTTCACAATGTTGACGATTCCGTTTCCGATGTTCCAAGGAATAGTGCGATACGCTCAGGATGAAAAGTCGAGACGGGCAATGGAAACGAAACACAGAGTGGAGAGAATCTACACCCAGTAATGTAATCCAAATCAGAGTAGATATGTTACTTGCAAATACTAGTGCAAGGTGATATTAGGATATTCGAATATGACTAAGGAGTTCTTGTGGATCTTGATACTGCAAAGAAATGGACTGAAACGTTAAAAGCTCTTGCCCATCCTACACGCCTCCAAATTGTCGCGGAGTTACTCAAAGGCACCAAGTGCGTAACCGACATTCACGACATCCTTCCCGCGTCTCAGGCCAACATCTCACAGCATTTGACTGTTCTGCGCAATGCCGGTCTGGTGGACTTTGCTCAGGATGGTTCACAGCGATGCTATTATGTCAGCCGTCCAAGGCTGGCTTCAACAGTTATTGAGCTACTTGCAGAGGGAGAGCTTACCATTCACAAATCAAAGGATGATCTTAACCGGGGAAAAAACTCGTCAGGAGGTGCCTGCTGTGTCCGATAACGAAAGCTCTCCTCTCTTTGAACACAACCACACTTCCGAACCGGTGTTTCTTCCCGGTAACATGCTTGAATCCGCCAGAATGCAGAAGGGTCTGCCCCCCCTAGTTGTTCCGGCTGGGTGTCTGCTGGATTTTGACGGCGAACTGTTGGATTTTCTGTTGGCAACTGGCTCGGCAAAGATTGAACCCGCCTGGCCATGCTTTCATACCAAGCTCTACCGTTGGCATGTTGATAGTACGGAATTCGGTGTTGTTGGTGGTACAGTCGGTGCTCCATTCGCGGTGCTCATTGCTGAAGAACTCTTTGCTCTAGGTTGTAAGGCACTCGTAACAATCTCGTCGGCTGGTCTAATCGCTGAAGACCTCCAACCTCCCTTGCTCCTATTGATTGACCAGGCATTGCGGGACGAAGGGACAAGCTATCACTATCTGCCTCCTGAGAGATTTTCATTTGCCTCTCCTCCTCTTGCTGACGCAGTGGCTCAGAGTTTAACAAATGCAGCCTTGTCATTCAGCCGGGGAAGTTCCTGGACAACCGATGCCCCATTCCGTGAGACAGCAGAACTGATTGCGGCGCGACGAGAAGAAGGGATCATTGCCGTGGAAATGGAAGCAGCGGCACTTCTCGCCATGGGAACCTCGCTCAAAAAGCCGGTCGTTTGCCTGGCCCATATCACTAATTCGATGGCGACCAGAGAGGATGACTTTGAAAAGGGAGGCGACTCCGGGACACAACAGGCGCTTGATATGTGCGCCATTGCACTTACAACCGCACTTGATCATGTAAAAGGAGAAACCCATGAAAGTCCGTGACAGTGGCATGCCTGATGAAGATATGTGGTCCGGTTTTTTTGATCCATCCAAGGTCCTGGCCGTATTCGGTCTCGACCGGGGTGTTCAGGATCTGGTGGAGTTTGGTTGCGGCTATGGAATCTTTACGCTGGCCGCCGCCGGAATTGCAGCAGGAACCGTGCATGCCCAGGATATCGAGCCTGAGATGGTAGATGTTGTCCAGCAGAAGTGCCAAGAAGCCGGAATCAATAACGTCCAGGCAACTGTCCGTGATTTTGTAGTTAAGGGCACCGGGCTTGCCGACAACTCCATGGATGCGGCCCTGCTCTTCAATATTTTGCACCATGAAGAACCCGTTGCCTTGATGAAAGAAGCTCTGCGTGTACTCAAGCCTAACGGCATACTGGCGGTCATACACTGGAACTATGACCCTACAACTCCACGCGGTCCGGCCATGGAGATTCGCCCTCAACCGGAACAGTGCATCGATTGGGGAAGAGAAGCCGGATTCCGTTTCAATGAACGTAACCGCTATGATCTGCCGCCATACCATTACGGCTTGCTTTTCAAGAAACCTTTTACCTGATGAAGTCGATGCTGCCCGTGAGGCAGCCGAGAAACACCATGGCCAAAACAA
This sequence comes from uncultured delta proteobacterium, assembly GCA_963760075.1. Classification (GTDB taxonomy): domain Bacteria; phylum Desulfobacterota; class Desulfuromonadia; order Geobacterales; family Pseudopelobacteraceae; genus JACRCG01. The sequence goes on from CAVXBQ010000001.1 coordinate 5,162, forward strand.
AATCTTTTGATGAACAGGCAATCGAGTACGATGCCTGGTTCGATAAACATCGAGACCTCTATCTGGCAGAGTTGGAAGCGGTGCGAGATGGCATTCCTTGTAGTGGCAGTGGGGTCGAGATCGGTGTCGGTACAGGCCGCTTCACCGTGCCCCTTGGTATACCCATAGGGGTTGAGCCATCGGCTCAGATGGCGGAACTGGCGCGAAAACGCGGGATCGAGGTTCTGGAAGCAGTCGCTGAGGCCCTCCCATTTGCCGACAGCAGTTTTGATTTCGCTGTCATGGTAACAGTCGTATGCTTCCTGGATGATCTAGCCCAGGCATTCCGGGAAGCCTGCCGCATCCTTAAGCCGAATGGGATTCTTGTTCTTGGATTCATTGACCGGGAGAGTAACCTAGGACGGCACTACAGCCAGAGGAAAGAGCATAGCAGTTTTTACCATGATGCCACCTTTTACTCGGTGAGCGAGCTTGAGGCCCTGTTGACCAAAGCCGGTTTCTCTGACTTCACCTACCGTCAGACCCTGTTTCCAGGAGAAACAACTGACCTGACCGTCAAGGAAGGTTACGGTAGCGGCGGGTTCGTGGTTATACAGGCGCACAAAACAAATGGAGGGATACAAGCATGAAGGTAGGAATCATCCGATGTCAGTTGACCGAGGATATGTGTCCTGGCAGCACCGATTTCAAGGTTGCCAAGGAAGGGACTTTAGGCTTTGAAGAAACCGGGCCGGTGGAGATTATCGGCTTTCTCTCATGCGGTGGTTGTTCAGGCAAGAAGGCCGTCACCAGGGCCAAGATGATGGTTGACCGGGGGGCAGAGGCAATCGTGTTCGCCTCCTGCATGAAGAACGGTAACCCCATCGGGTATCCTTGTCCGCACTTTGCCGCTATCAAGGGAGCGGTCGAAAAAAGGCTTGGGGCCGATACGAAGATCATCGACTGGACTCACTGAGGTTTTACCATGACCTATGCCGATTTGCAGGAGGCGCTTCGGGTCCTTGGCTTGGGGGAACGGGCCTCTCTCAAAGAGATCAAGGCCCAGCAGCGGAAACTGGTAAAACGCCACCATCCAGATACCGGTAATACCAGTGATCCGGAGATGATTCGGAAAGTTAACGCCGCCTACCGGATAGTTTTCGACTATGTTTCCGAGTACCGCTTCTCATTTGCAGAAGATGAATTTTACGAGCAGAACCCGGAAGCGCGGATCTGGATGCAATTCGCTGATGATCCGTTGTGGGGAAAGAGATAACATGCTCAACATCAACTATTCGTTGAGAGAAAAAATCTATCTCGAACAACAGAAGCTTTATTGAAACGGAAATTGGATGAAAACGCAGCGAGATGAACACAAAAATCCATGGTCAAGTACGGGGTCTGGACCAAACGGCGGGCCATTGGCGGGCCAAGTGCGGGGACTGGAAAGCGGAGGCAAAAGGTAATTCTATGATTTTAAAGAGGTTTACCACGGGATTTCGCTTCGACGTCGTGAAGGCGCAGAACTCCTTGCTATTTATCATTTTTGACGTTATTGTGAGAACAGATTGATTTTGAGTGAAATTGCTAACCATTAAGAATGACTATGGTTTTATGCTTCATGCGAGAAGCGCAGAGACCTTCGATCGATGATCTTTTAATCAGGTGGTCGTTGGTTCGACCCCAACGCGGCTCACCAAACATTACAGGGCGTTACGATCTGATCGTAACGCCCTTTTTGTTTATTCGATTGGAATGCCAGTTTTTGCGGGATTTTTGTTGATGGTATATGAATATTTTTTCTTGACAACTATCCCTGCTTATAATACCTATAGTTTTACTAGATTATGATTTCTAAAAAGACCAAATACGCGCTTAAAGCGCTTAGCTATCTCGCCGAACATTCAACGGGCGATCCGATTCTTATTTCCGAACTCGCGAAAGAAGAAAATATTCCCAAGAAGTTTCTTGAAGCTATCCTCGTTGCGCTCAGAAAAGGCGGCGTACTGAAGAGCAAAATCGGCAAGGGAGGCGGCTACATGCTGGCCTCGCCGCCTGCCAGCATCACTATTGGCAAGGTTGTCAGTATTCTGGAGGGTGGTTTTGCCCTGGTTGAATGTCTTAACGATAATGTTAAAGTAGTATGTGAGGAGTGTGGTGACCCATCCTGTTGCGGCATTCGCCTGGTAATGAGTGACGTGAAGACCGCAATAGATTCCGTGCTCGAATCCACAACGTTGGCTGACATGGTCGAGAGAAGTGACATAGCCCGGCAACAGAAGTCAAAAATTATGGATTTCAGTATTTAAATTTTTTGTCACAAAAGCCTACCTGTTCTATAGAGATAGGTAAACCGAAAGGGGAAAGATCATGAGCAACATTTACGCAGACAACTCGCAGTCAATTGGCAATACACCTTTGATAAAACTGAACCACATCGTTGGCAACTCAAAAGCCACCATCCTGGCAAAGATCGAGGCGCGCAACCCGGCATATTCCGTGAAATGCCGCATCGGTGCCAGCATGATCTGGGACGCCGAAAAGCGTGGCGTTTTGAAGCCTGGTGTCGAGATTATCGAGCCGACCTCCGGCAACACCGGCATCGCTCTGGCGTATGTTGCCGCAGCCCGCGGCTACAAGCTGACCCTGACCATGCCGGAAACGATGAGTGTCGAGCGTCGCCGCGTCCTGGCCGCATTGGGTGCCAATCTGATCCTGACTCCCGGCGCGGAAGGTATGAAAGGTGCTATCAATCGGGCCGAAGAGATCGCAGCCGCTGAACCGGATAAATACTTCCTGCCGCAGCAGTTTAAAAATCCTGCGAACCCCGATATCCATGAAAAAACTACCGGTCCTGAAATCTGGAATGACACCGATGGCGCTATTGATGTGTTGGTTTCAGGAGTCGGCACCGGCGGCACTATAACCGGAATTTCGCGTTACATAAAAAACACCAAAGGGAAGAAAATTATCTCGGTAGCGGTAGAGCCCAAAGAAAGTCCCGGTCATCAGCCAGAAACTGGCCGGTTTACCCATTCAGCCCGCCCCGCACAAGATCCAGGGAATCGGTGCCGGTTTTATTCCGGATACGCTTGACCTCTCTGTTGTTGATCGCGTCGAACAGGTAGAAAGTGGCGAAGCCATCGAATTTGCCAAGCGTCTTGCCAAGGAAGAAGGTCTGTTGGTCGGCATTTCCTGCGGCGCAGCAGTCGCCGCAGCGGTACGACTTGGTCAGCTGGATGAATTCGCCGGCAAGACTATTGTGGTGATTTTGCCGGACGGAGCAGAACGGTATCTTTCCACGGCTCTATTTGAAGGTATCTAGCTATGAGTAGCAGCAATCCGGATCTTTGGAGCAAGGAGCTGGAGCGTCTGGTGCGTGATACGTTACGGTCAATTCGTTTCGGAACCGTCACTCTTGTGGTTCAGGACGGGAAAGTAATCCAGGTGGACAAGAGCGAAAAAATCCGCATCAATCGAGCCGGCCACATCGACGGCAGCGGTATTTAAATTTCATATAGACATTCAGAGCTGACCAGAAAACTGGAGGCCGGAAGAGATCACTATTGTGAGCTTTTCCGGCCTTATCTGTTTCTGGTAGAAAAGAGTTATGACCATGACACATCACAATCGCATTATACGGCAAGGGGGGCGTCGGAAAAACGACGTTGGTCACCAATATCAGTGCAGCGCTGGTGGAGGCGGATTCCAGGTCGCCCCAAGCAGAGAGGAGTTGTATAGTCTGAAGATATTCGGTACTCTCGACGACATTGCCATGCCGTAGTGTCAATCTGGGGTGAGAACTTTTATGATCAATGCCGAGCAAAAACCGATGCTCCGTTTTCTGGCGGTGATGACGGCCGCCTCCATGGTCGGCTTGCAGGGCTATTCCATCCTGTTCAACAACTATGCCGTCGAGGTGATCAAGCTCGATGGCAACGGGGTCGGGCTGATCCAGTCCATCCGCGAGGTGCCCGGTTTACTCGCCCTGCTGGCCGTGTTCGTGATGCTGATTATCAAGGAGCACCGCCTCTCCGCGCTCTCTATCGCCCTGCTGGGGATCGGCACCGGCATCACCGGCCTGCTGCCGACCTTCACCGGTCTGGCCTTCACCACCCTGGTGATGAGTTTCGGCTTCCATTACTACGAGACCACCAACCAGTCGTTGACCCTGCAGTACTTCTCCAGCGGCGTCTCGCCGCTGGTCTTCGGTCGTCTGCGCAGCCTGGCGGCTGCTTCGAGCATCGCATCCGGCATCCTGATCTGGGCCCTGGGGTTTTTTCTTGAGTATCGGGGTATCTTCCTGGTGGTGGGTGGGGTGGTGTTCCTGGCCGGACTGTGGGGGATGCTGCAGGATCCAACCCACAAAAACGTTGCCCCCCAGCGGCAGCGGATGATCCTCAAACGCAAATATCTGCTCTACTACATCCTCACCTTTCTCTCCGGCGCCCGGCGGCAGATCTTCATGGTTTTCTCGATCTTCCTGCTGGTGAAAGTATTCCACTTCTCGGTGCGCGAGATGACGCTGCTGTTCATCGTCAACAATACAATCGCCTGGATTTTGAACCCGTTGATCGGCAAGGCCATCATCCGTTTCGGCGAGCGCCGCATCTCCTCGATCGAATATGCCGGGGTGATCCTGATCTTCCTGGTGTATGCCTATACCGGTTCCAGAGTCATGGCCGCGTCCATGTATATCCTGGACAACATCCTCTTCAACTTCGCCGTGGCGATCCGCACCTATTTTCAGAAGATCGGCGATCCCCGGGACGTCGCCTCCTCCATGGCGGTCGGTTTCACCATCAACCACATCGCGGCGGTATTCCTGCCCGCCCTGGGGGGGTACTTCTGGATGATCAGCTACCGCATCCCTTTTCTGGCCGGAGCGGTCCTGGGGGCGGTTTCACTGATTACAGCCCAGTTCATGCGTTCCCGCCATGAGCCGGACGAAACCGTTGAAGCGGTGCTGCCGACCTATACAGTTGCCGAGGCTGAACAGACGTGAGAAGCCTGCGGCTGACACGGAGGAACCATACCCATGCCCGATGATAGCGTGATGGCAACGGTGCGCCTCGAAGAGGTCGGCGTTGTGCGGCTGGGGCGGGACGGGAGAGCGGCAGAAATCCTGAATGATATCTCCTTCTCGGCCCGAAGCGGCGAGGTGACCGCTATTGTCGGCCCTTCCGGCGGCGGGAAGAGTTCCCTGCTCCGTCTGATCAACCGGCTCTCCGACCCGACCAGGGGGAGGATCTATCTGGACGGGGCGGACATTTCTCAACTTGACCCGCTGTGGCTTCGCCGCCGGGTGGCGATGGCGCCGCAGAAGCCGTTCATGTTCGAGGGGACGGTGCTGTCGAACCTGCAGCGCCCCTTTCTCTACCGTCATGAACAGCTCCCCGGTGCGGAAAGCGCGGAGGTACTGCACTCACTGGAGCTTGTCCGACTGGGCCCGGACATGCTCGAACGTGACAGCCGCACCCTCTCTCTGGGCGAGCAGCAGCGTGCCAGCCTGGCACGCGCCCTGATCGCCAACCCACGAGTACTCCTGCTGGACGAGCCGACCAGCGCCCTGGACCGCCCCACTGCCGACCAGCTGGCCGCCACCGTCCATGACATTTGCCGCTCGCAGATGCTGGCGGTCATCATGGTGACCCACGATCTGCGGCTGGCGGAGAGGGTCGCCGATTACCTGCTCTACCTTGAAGGGGGGCGCATTATGGAGGAGGGGCGAGCGGAAGCGATTCTCTCCCGACCGCAGAGTCCTGAACTGCGGCGTTTTCTGGCCGATCCGGAGAAAGGGGAGTTCTGATCCATGGAAAACCAGACAATCATCAACCTGGACTTGATTAACCTGGTTTATGCGTACGGACTGGTCCTTCTGGCCATCGGCCTGGCGCGCCTGCGGTGCATCGGGCAGGAGGGGCAGATGCTGTGGGCTTCAGTGCGCATGGTGATCCAGCTCTTTGCGGTGGGGTACCTGCTGCATCTGGTGTTTAGCGTTCGGAGTCCCCTGGCGGTGGTTGCCATCCTGCTGGTCATGGGCGGGTTTTCGCTGCAGGTGATGGGGAGCCGGATCAAACGCAAAATGCCGCATTTCTACCGGGTGATGGGAACCTCTCTTTTTATCGGCTGCGGCGGAGTGACGTTCCTCTTCTGCGGCCTGGTGGTCGGCTATTCTCCCTGGTTTGACCCGCGTTACCTGATCCCGCTGGCGGGTATGATCATCGGCAACTCCATGAACGGAGCCAGCCTGGCAGCGGAACGGCTCTCTGAGGAGATATATGAGCGGCACGAAGAGATCGAGGCCGCCCTCTGTCTGGGAGCGACCGCCCGCCAGGCCTCAGAGAGTGCGGTGCGTCTGGCCTTCCGCGCCGCGCTGATGCCGACTATGAACACCATGGCCGCCATGGGGATAGTTTCGCTCCCCGGTATGATGACCGGTCAGATCCTCTCCGGGACCGAGCCGATCATCGCTGTGCGCTATCAGATCGCCATCATGTGCGCCATAACCGGCGCTGTAGCCATTACGTCGTTTCTCATTCTGCTCCAGGGGTATCAGCGCTATTTCAGCAGGCGCCCACCAACTGTCGGATGAGAATTTATAGGTGGGCAGAGAGGAGGATTATTGAACGTGGTGCGATATCACTCATTTGGACAGAACTTTCTTTAGTTTTCCCACCAATAAGCAGACTACAAAATAGATGAGGATAAAGTTGAAAGTATTCCACTTATAAAAATGCGAACCCATTTTTATATGATCGTAATAATCAGCTGTTGTTTTTGCAAAAATGAGTTCGATTACACATAACAGCCCTATGAGCGTGCCGGTATACCACGTCACTACACATAAGCAGAGTATGTACAAGATATCTATCGATATTTCGCCTGTTATGTAATCAATGTAGCCTAATATCGAAACAACTAAGGTGGTGAGTACGAGTGCTTTTATTACGTCTGATATTCTGCGATTGTGTGGAGTGATTGGCATACGTTACCTTTTGACGATAGCTGTTATGAATACGTTAATAGTTTGAATTGCCTTACAAGCCGCTGTAGTTCCCTGGCAGTCATGCCCTCGATAGCTGCCTTGAGATTCTCTCACGAAACTCATTTCCAAACAAATCAATTCTGAAAAAATGACCGGCATCGAATGACGGTTCGAAAATTAAACTATACGAGGGATATATCAACAATGTGAAGCGAATATGGAGTGAATGTGAATTTTTGCCCATGAGTCGGAATCACTCTTCCTATTTTTGTAAAACCTGACTACGATACACCCATTGAAGCGGATCAATACTATGGTGCACGGGTTTTAAACGATGAAATTGAATGTAACCCATAGGGTTTTTTTGGCGATACTCGCAGCCAACGCAATCATAGTCCTCTGCATGTTCCTGATCATGCAGAGGAGTATGGATCGCGGGTTTCTCAAGTTTGTGAACCAGCTCGAACAGAATCGCATGGACCGCCTGGCAACGAAACTGGGGCGGGCGTACGGCGCCCAGAGAAGCTGGGAGTTTCTGCGCAGCACCCCCGAAACGATTTCCCGGTTAATCGGTGAAATCGTCGCCGAAGATGCCTCGCAATATCCCCTCCCTCTGGCTGCAAATGATACGAAGCGGGAGATCATCCACCCGTCTGAACCACCTGAAAATAAGCGGTACTATCGTCTGGAACGGCGCCTCGTTGTCCTGGACGCCCAGCGGAGCATCATCTTCGGCATCAGCAACCCTGCAGATATCGAAATCTTTAAGCCGATTTCGGACCGGGGGACGGTGGTGGGGTATCTGGGGCTGCTTCCGAGTAAATTCCTCTCGGATATCCATCAACTCAGGTTCGTCAAGGAGCAGAAACTTGTTTTTGCTCTTGTCGCTCTGGTTATGCTGCTCGTGGCTGCTGCAATATCGCTGCCGCTGGCGCGTCTTCTGGTCCGTCCGCTCAAAAAGCTGGCTGCGGCCACCAGTCACCTTTCTTCGGGGCGCTATGATATCCGGGTCCCCGTCGACTCTGATGACGAGTTCGGCCATCTTTCCCGAGACTTTAATGCCTTGGCGCTGAGTCTCGACAAAAACGAACAGGCCAGGCGTCAGTTCGTGGCCGACATATCCCATGAGCTGCGGACCCCGCTGGCCATCCTGGGGGGCGAGATCGAGGCCATCCAGGACGGGATTCAGGATCTGTCGCTCGAATCGATCGGTTCCCTTCAGGGTGAGGTCTTTCGCCTTAACAGGCTGGTTGACGATCTGTACCAGTTGGCGCTTTCCGATGTGGGGGCCCTTGCCTACCGGAAGTCAGATGTAGATCTGACGGATATCCTGCGCGAGGCAATAGATCATGCCCGACCGAAATTGACGGAAAGATCGCTCGCTCTTAATGTTCTCTTGCCTCAAACCCCTGTTTTCGTATTTGCCGACCCCGGCCGCCTGGCACAGCTGTTCGACAATCTGCTGGATAATTCACAGAAATATACGGATTCCGGCGGAACGCTCGACATAACGCTTGAAGCGGCGCACGGCGGAGTAACGGTCGATATCAAGGATAGCGGGCCGGGAGTTACGGAAGAAGAACGAGGGAAGCTGTTTGATCGTCTCTTCCGGGTGGAAGGGTCACGCAACAGGTCGTTAGGCGGCGCAGGACTTGGACTTGCAATCTGCCGCAATATCGTCGAGGCACATGAAGGGGCTATCGAGGTGTTCCACTCGCCACTCGGTGGAATCTGGATACGAATTACGTTACCACTGTCCGAGGGCCAGCAATGAATGACACCATTTTGATTGTTGAAGACGAACCGAAGTTGACCAGACTCCTGAGCAATTACTTGCGCCAGGCTGGCTTTGATACGGACAGCGTGGAGAACGGCCTTGACGTTCTGCCGCGGGTTCGTGAACGGATGCCCACCCTGATCCTGCTCGACTTGATGCTGCCGGGGCGAAACGGCGTGGATATCTGCAAGGACATCCGCTCGTTTTCAACGGTGCCGATCATCATGGTCACCGCCCGCATTGAGGAAATCGACCGGCTCCTCGGGCTTGAACTCGGAGCCGATGATTACATCTGCAAGCCGTTCAGTCCGAGGGAAGTCGTGGCCCGCGTCAAGGCGGTGCTGCGGAGAAGCGCCGTCCAGGAGCCGTCAGAGGCGGCTTCCGTGCTTCATTTGGACGAGGAGCGTTTCAAGGCGCTGCTGCACGGCACTGATCTGGAACTTACCGTGGTAGAATTCAAACTGCTGAGCTTCCTTTATGAAAACCCCGGGAAGATATACAATCGAGCCAAGCTTATGGATCATATCTACCCCGATCAACGGGTTGTCAGCGATCGAACTATCGATAGCCACATCAAGAACCTGCGCAAGAAAATTTCCGGCGTGTCGCCGGAAACCGAACTTATCCATTCAGTCTATGGTGCCGGATACAAATATGATGCGTGAAAACTGTATTGCCACAGTTGAGCTGGCATGGAGATGCAAATGAAAAAAACAGTACTAATTGTTCAGGCCGCAATTCTTGTCTTGGCGCTTGTCTCCTGGAATGTGGTCTGGGGCGACAATCTCGAACAGCCCGGTTATTCCGAGATGCCGGCAGAGTCCGGTGATTCCCTTTTTTCACCCGATGAACTGGATGACATGTTGGCACCCATTGCACTCTACCCTGACCCGCTGATCGCCCAGATTCTCCCTGCCGCGACCTTCATTGATCAGATCGACGAAGCAACACGCTATCTCAGGCAGTATGGGAATTCGGCACGAATTGACGACAAACCGTGGGATGTGAGTGTCAAGGCGATAGCCCACTATTCCACTGTCCTCTTCATGATGGACCAGAAATACGACTGGACGGTTTCACTGGGGCAAGCCTACATCAATCAGCAGCAGGAGGTGATGGATTCCATCCAGCGTTTGCGCGCCAGTGCCCAGGCGGCAGGTAACCTGGAATCCACTCCCGAGCAGCAGGTTGTTGTCGAGGATGATACCATCATGATCGACCCCGCGGAACCCGAAGTAATCTATGTCCCACAGTACGATCCACAGGTGGTGTATCTGGAGAGCAGCCCCTATCCTTCGTATGGCTTCATCGACTTCGGTACCGGTTTTGTGATCGGTGCCTGGCTGAACCGTGATTGCGACTGGCACCGGCACCGCATATATTATCATGGGTGGCGTGGTGGCGGCTGGATCGGCCGCTCCCGTCCCCATATCCCTGTCCGGAATAATGTCTATATCAATAAAAACTACACCGTTATCAACATCAACCGCAGAGTGACCCAGCACGATACGAGGCGCTATCGCGAAGATCTCCGCCGCAACGTGCAGATCAATCGGGTACGCACAGCTCCGGTTGCTCCCAAGGGGCGGGATGTGAAGCCGCGCGAAAGGATCGAGAACCGGAATGTTCCGCAGAGCCGGGTCACCCCTGGCAATCGTCCACCTCAGAGTCCGGCGGCCAATGAACCGAAAGTCCCGCCGCGTCCGGCAACTGTCGGGACAGCGACGGTACAGCGGCCTGATAAAAAAGATGTCTACCGGGGGCGTGAGGTGAAAGGGGGGCAGACCCCTGCTTCGTACACGGGTTATGGTGGCTACGGCAGCAGTAAGGATGCCGCCACGTTTCGCCAGCGGGGACAATCCAGTCGGGAAAATATGCAGCAGTTTAAACGCCAGCAGCCAACGGCAACCCCGGTTCGTGCTCCTGCACCGGTGACGCGTCCCTCGAATTCCGGCGGCGGTCGACAAGCGGCGCCGCCGGCCATGCAACGGGCGGCTCCGGCCGTACGGCCAGCTCCCGGTGCAGCAGCGCCGGCCAGACGTGGGGAACGGCAGTGACGTTCAGCAGTTGCGCATCCAGTCTGTCGGTCAGGCTCATGAAAGGAACACATGTATGAAGAGTGTAATGCGGGGCATTTTTTTTAGCGGAGTGGGGTTGTGCCTGAGGGTAACCATACTGCTGGTGATGACACTGCTGCCGGTCGGCAGTTTTGCTACTCCGGCCGAACCGGAGCAACAGTCTTTTTCTTCGCCAGACGAGGCGCGTCAGGCTCTGACTGCTGCAGTCAAGGCCAAGGACCAGCGTGCCATGAAAGCGATTTTCGGTCCCGTTCTGCGTGAACTTGAGCCGGGAGATCCGGTGGAGCAGGCTGCCGAGTTCGATCATTTTGCCCGCCATCTGCAGGAAGGTGTCGAGCTTGTCAAGCAGGGTGAGGAAAAGGTGACTCTGGCTATCGGCACAGAAAAATGGCCGTTTCCCGTGCCGATCGTCAAAAAGGGAAATTCCTGGGTGTTCGACACCGAGGCGGGGCGCGAAGAAATCCTCAGCCGTCGCATCGGCCACAACGAACTGCTTGCCATCAACGTCTGCCATTCCTACGTTGAGGCGCAGCTGGAATATTACACGATGGCGGAACCTGACGGTGACCAGCTGCCTAAATACGCGCAGCATATGATCAGTGCTCCGGGCAGGAAGAACGGCCTGTATTGGCCAACCGCCGCGGGCGCGAAAGAGAGCCCGCTCGGCCAGCTCGTGGCCAAGGCCAAGGAAGAGGGGTACATGCAGAAACGTAACGCGGGGGAGAGCGGTCCGCGCCCGTTTCACGGATATTATTTCCGCATCCTTACGCAACAGGGGTCGAGTGCGCCGGGCGGCAAGTATCGCTACGTCATCAACGGCAACATGGTGGCCGGACATGCGCTGGTTGCCTACCCGGCCCGGTGGGGGGTGTCGGGGGTCATGACGTTTATCGTTAACCAGCGAGGCAGGGTGTACCAGAAAAATCTTGGGCCCAAAACCGCCGAAATCGCTCGCAACATGAAATCGTACAACCCGGATCAGACCTGGAAACTCGTTGTAGAACAGTAACATATCGATAGTGGTGTGCCGCTATTCATAACCGGTACACTGCCAATGAACAGAGGGGATAGCACGAATGCACGAAACCGTTACTGAAACAAGCGAATCACATCCGCAGCCCAAACGTTCATACGTTAAACGTCCGTGGATCTGGTTCATCCTGCTCTGTCTGGTCGTCGGCGGTGCCTTTGCCGTCTGGAAAAAACAGCAGCTTCCAGCGTCACCCGCATCGGGCAAGTCCGGCAATAAAGCATCATCACTCCCGACGCCGGTATTTGTGGCTCCGGCTCGCCTGGGAGACTTGAATCTCTATCTGACCGGACTCGGCTCAGTGACACCTCTGAACAATGTCACGGTGCGGAGCCGTGTTGACGGCCAGTTGATGGCGGTCCATTTTCGCGAGGGGCAGAACGTCACCAAGGGAAGCCTGCTGGCAGTCATCGATCCCAGGCCGTTTCAGGTGCAGTTGACGCAGGCCGATGGGCAGATGGCCCGTGACCGGGAACAGTTGAACAATGCCCGCCTGGATCTGGAGCGGTATCGTACGCTCTGGAAACAGGACTCGATCCCCCGCCAGCAGCTGGACACCCAGGAGGCGCTCGTCCGGCAGTTTGAGGGCGCCGTCAAGATTGATCAGGGGCAGATCGACAGTGCCAAGCTGCAGCTCACCTACAGCCGCATCACGGCTCCCATCAGCGGCCGCATCGGCTTGCGTCTGGTGGACCCGGGGAACATGGTGCATGCCACGGATGCCGGGGGCTTGCTGACGATTACCCAGGTGCAGCCGATTGCGGTGCTGTTTCCGCTCCCCGAGGACAGCCTTCCCCAGGTCCTGCTTAAGATGAAGGGGGGGCGGCTTGGCGTAGAGGCCTTCGATCGTGAGATGAAACAGAAACTGTCTGCCGGAGAACTTGCCACCGTGGACAACCAGATCGACCCCACTACCGGTACGGTGAAACTCAAGGCGATCTTTGCCAACCGGGAGAGTGAACTCTTCCCCAACCAGTTCGTCAACGTCAGGCTCCTCCTGGATGTGAAAAAAGATGTCATCATCGTGCCTTCTGCCGCTATTCAAAAGTCTCCTCAGGGAGCCTTTGCCTTTGTGCTGAATCCTGACAAAACGGTAACCATGAGAACGGTAAAGACCGGCATCACTCAGGGGGGGGAAACATCCATTACCGAAGGGCTGGCAGCTGGCGAACAGGTGATTGTGGATGGCGCGGAACGCCTCAGGGACGGGAGCAAGGTCGAGGTAAAGGAGCAGGGGCAGACCGGCAAAGAGGGCGGCAAAGGCGGCGCGAAACCGGCCGGTGAACCGGGCAAACAGACGCACGGACGTCCCCAATGAACTTCTCACGCATCTTCATCACTGCGACCGGTGGCGACCACGCTGCTGATGATCGCCATCATCCTGGCCGGGGCCGTGGCGTATAAGCAACTGCCGGTTTCCGCACTGCCCCAGGTCGATTATCCCACCATCCAGGTGCGCTCCTTTTATCCCGGCGCCAGCTCCGACGTCGTGGCCTCTTCGATCACAGCGCCTCTGGAGCGCCAGTTCGGCCAGATGCCGGGGTTGACCCAGATGACCTCCACCAGCTCCCACGGCAGCTCGGTGATCACCCTGCAGTTCTCTCTCGAACTTCCGCTGGATGTTGCCGAACAGCAGGTACAGGCCGCCATCAACGCCGGTTTCAACTTCCTCCCCAAGGATCTGCCCAATCCGCCGGTCTACAGCAAGGTCAATCCCGCCGATGCGCCGATTCTGACCCTGGCGCTCTCCTCGGATACTCTGCCGCTGCCGAAGGTCGAGGATCTGGCTGATACCCGCTTTGCCCAGAAGATCTCCCAGCTTCCCGGCGTCGGCATGGTCAGCATCAGCGGCGGGCAGCGCCCGGCAGTGCGGATTCATGCCAATCCGACCGCGCTGGCGTCGTACGGCCTGACCCTTGAAGACCTGCGTGCCGCACTCGTCGCCGCCAACGTCAATCAGGCCAAGGGGAGTTTTGACGGCCCCCGGCAGTCCTATATCATCGGCGCCAATGACCAGCTCTTCACCAGCAAGGAGTACCGTTCCCTGGTGATCGCCTATAAAAACGGCGCCCCGGTTCTGCTCAAGGACGTGGCGGACGCCATCGACGACACGGAAAACGTGAACCAGGCGGCCTGGATGAACACGACCCCCGCGGTGATCGTCAACATCCAGCGCCAGCCGGGAGCCAACGTCATTGAGGTGGTGAACCGGGTAAAACAGCTGCTGCCCCAGTTGCAGGCGGCACTTCCCGCCTCGGTGAAGGTCACCCCGCTGACCGACCGGACGGTCACCATCAGGGAATCGGTGAAGGATGTGCAGTTCGAACTGCTGCTGTCCGTGGCCCTGGTCGTACTGGTCATCTTCCTCTTTCTGCGCAACCTGCCGGCCACCACCATACCCAGCGTGGCGGTGCCGCTGTCGCTGGTCGGCACGTTCGGCGTCATGTACCTGCTCGATTACAGCCTGAACAATCTGACCTTGATGGCGCTGACCATCTCCACCGGCTTCGTGGTGGACGATGCCATTGTCATGATCGAAAATATTTCCCGCTATGTGGAGGAGGGGGAAACTCCTCTGGAGGCCGCTCTCAAAGGGTCCAAGCAGATCGGCTTCACCATCCTGTCATTGACGGTATCGCTGATCGCGGTGCTGATCCCGCTGCTCTTCATGGGGGATGTGGTCGGGCGGCTGTTCCGCGAGTTTGCCGTCACCCTCGGGGTGACGATCCTGATCTCGGCGGTCGTCTCGCTGACCCTGACGCCGATGATGTGCTCCCGCATCCTGAAGCATGTGCCGGAGGAACGCCAGGGGCGCTTCTATCACGCCTCGGGACAGTTTTTCGATCGTACTGATCGCTTCATACGGCCGCTCGCTCCAGTGGGTGCTGCGGCACCAGAGCGCCACGCTGGCCGTGGCAGTGGGCACCCTGCTGCTGACCGTACTGCTCTACCTGTTCATCCCCAAGGGATTCTTCCCGGTTCAGGACACCGGCGCCATTCAGGGCATTTCGGAGGCGTCGCAGTCGATCTCGTTTCCCGCCATGGCCGAGCGGCAGCAGGCGCTGGCCAGGGTGATTCTCGAAGACCCGGCTGTGGAGAGCATCTCTTCGTTCATCGGTGTTGACGGCACCAATACCACGCTGAACAGCGGCAGAATTCAGATCAACCTGAAACCGTTGCATATGCGGGACGCCAATGCCACCGACGTCATCCGCCGCCTGCAGCCGAAGCTGGCTTCAGGTTGGCGGGATCACCCTCTTCATGCAGCCGGTGCAGGATCTTACCGTCGATGCCAGGGTAAGCCGCACCCAGTACCAGTTTACCCTGGAGACCCCCAACTCGGATGAACTGGCATTCTGGGCGCCGCGTGTCGTGGAAGGGTTGCAGCAAAGAGCCGAATTGCGCGATGTGAGCAGCGACCAGCAGAATCAGGGTTTGCGAGGTTCTGCTGAACATCGATCGTGCCACTGCCGCCCGGTTCGGCGTGACCCCGCAGAATATCGACGACGCCCTCTACGATGCCTTTGGCCAGCGCCAGGTCTCGACCATCTTCACCGAACTGAACCAGTATCGGGTGATTCTGGCGGTCAAACCCCAGTTCCGGCAGGATCCGGGCGGCCTGCAGGCGCTCTATATCCGCTCCAACAGCGGCGGTCAGGTGCCGCTCTCGGCCATCGCCTCGGCAACCGAGACCAAGGGGCCGCTGGTTATCAACCGCCAGGGGCAGTTTCCCGCAGTAACCACCTCCTTCAACCTGGCGCCGGGGGTATCGTTGGGGCGAGCCGTGGATGCCATCGAATCGGCTACCATACAGATGGGGCTTCCGGCCAGCATCAAGGGGAGCTTTCAGGGGACCGCACAGGCCTTCAAGGCCTCCCTCTCCAACGAGCCGATCCTGATTCTGGCGGCCCTGATCACGGTCTATATCGTGCTTGGCGTGCTCTACGAGAGCTACATCCATCCGGTCACCATTCTCTCCACGCTGCCGTCAGCCGGGGTCGGGGCGGTGCTCTCCCTGATGCTGTTCCGTCAGGAACTCACGGTTATTGCCATCATCGGCATTATCCTGCTGATCGGCATCGTCAAGAAAAACGGCATCATGATGGTCGATTTTGCCCTCGATGCGGAACGAAACGAAGGCAAATCTCCCGAGGAGGCCATCTATCAGGCCTGTCTGCTCCGTTTCAGGCCGATCATGATGACCACCATGGCGGCGCTGCTGGGTGCCCTCCCGCTGGCCATGGGGACCGGTGTCGGCTCGGAACTCCGCCGTCCCTTGGGTATCTCCATTATCGGCGGCCTGGTATTCAGCCAGATTCTGACCCTCTATACCACGCCGGTGATCTATCTGGCGTTCGACCGGCTGGCGCGGCGAAGGAAAGGAAACCCCCCCCATCCCCCATCAGGCTCAACCCCCTCCTGATGGAGGGGCCGAGGAGGGTTCCGGAGGGTCTGATGAAAGCAGCTCCATGAACATCTCCTCCACCTTCATACGCCGACCGGTCGCCACTACGCTGCTGACCGTGGGACTCGTGCTGTCGGGCATCATCGCCTTCCGGCTCCTGCCGGTATCGCCGCTCCCGCAGGTTGACTTCCCGACCATCTCGGTGTCCGCCTCCCTTCCCGGTGCCGATCCCGAGACCATGTCCACCTCGGTGGCCGCACCGCTGGAACGGCAGTTCGGCCGGATTGCCGGGGTGACCGAAATGACCTCCGTCAGCAATCGCGGCAACACCAGCATCACCCTGCAGTTCGACCTGAACCGGGATATCAACGGTGCAGCGCGGGATGTTCAGGCGGCCATCAATGCCGCCCGCAGCTATCTCCCGGCAAACCTCCCCAGCAACCCGTCGTACCGCAAGGTGAATCCCTCGGACGCACCGATCCTGATCCTGTCGCTGACCTCGGACAGTGTCAGCAAGCCGAAGATGTACGATGCCGCTTCATCGATTCTTGCGCAGAAGTTGTCGCAGATGAAAGGTGTCGGCCAGGTGTTCGTCGGCGGGGGAGCGCTGCCGGCGGTCCGGGCGGAGCTGAATCCCCTGACCCTCAACAAGTACGGCATCAGCCTGGCCACGGTCCGGGCCGTACTGGCAAGCACCAATGTCAATCGCCCCAAAGGGATGCTCTCCAACGACACGACCTCGTGGGAACTGCACGCCAACGATCAGCTGAACAAAGCTGCCGATTATCGGGATCTGGTGATCAGCTATCATGACGGGTCAGCGGTACGGCTTGCCGATGTGGCCAGCGTGGAAGACTCGGTGGAGGATCTGCGGGTCAGCGGTTTTGTCAACGGGGCACCGGCGGTCATGGTGATCGTCTTCCGGCAACCGGGCGCCAATATCATCGATACGGTGGACAGCATCCGCGCCATTTTGCCGCAGATGGAGGCTTCCCTGCCGAGCGGCGTCAAGCTTTCCGTCGTGCTTGACCGGACCCCCCCCATTCGCGGTTCCCTGCATGACGTGGAGATCTCGCTGCTCCTCTCCGGGTTTCTGGTGGTTCTGGTGGTGTTCTGGTTTCTCCGCAACGTCCGGGCGACCCTGATTCCGGCAGTGGCCGTTGCGATCATCCATCATCGGGACATTCGCGGTCATGTACCTGTTCGGCTACTCGCTGGATAACCTCTCCCTGATGGCCCTGACCATCGCCACCGGTTTCGTGGTCGATGACGCCATCGTGGTGCTGGAAAACATTACCCGCTACCGGGAGATGGGGCAGTCGCCGTTTCAGGCGGCCCTGTCCGGCAGCAAGGAAATCGCCTTCACGGTCCTCTCCATGAGCGTTTCGCTGGTGGCCGTCTTCATCCCGATCCTGCTGATGGGGGGGATGGTGGGGCGGCTGTTCAGGGAATTTGCCGTGACCCTCTCCGCGGCCATCATGGTCTCCCTGGTGGTGTCACTTACCGTGACCCCGATGATGTGCGCGACGATCCTCAAAGATGAAGCATCCAAACCTCACGGCAGAGTGTATCGGGCCAGCGAAGAGGATGTTTGCCTGGATGCACAGTCATTACGAGACCTCGCTGCGCTGGTCGTTGGATCATCGCCGGATCATGATCGGGTTGATGGTGGCAACCGTTGTGGTGAGCATCTCTCTCTTTGTCATAATCCCCAAAGGTTTTTTCCCGGAGCAGGATACCGGCAGGATTGCCGGGAGTATCCAGGCTGCCCAGGACATCTCGTTCCAGGCGATGCGGGACAAGTTGATCCAGATTGTGGCCATCATCAAACAGGATCCGGATGTCGAATACGTGATCGGTTTTACCGGGGGGGGCGGTGGCTCCACGGTCAACTCGGGTCGGATGTTCATCTCGCTCCAGCCTTTTGCAAAGCGGAAAGCAACGGCCAACCAGGTGATCGCCCGGCTGCGCAAGAAACTGGCAGGTATCCCCGGCGCCCCCACCTTTTTGCAGCCGGTCCAGGATCTGCGGGTCGGCGGCCGGATAAGCAACGCCCTCTACCAGTACACGCTGCAGGGGGAAAATGTCATCGAACTGAACAGCTGGAGCCAGAAGATGCTGCAGAAGATGCGCACCCTGCCCGGCCTGGTTGATGTCAGCAGCGACCAGCAGAACCGCGGCCTGGAGGCGGATCTGGTGATTGACCGCCCCACGGCCTCGCGACTCGGCATAACGCCGCAGCAGATCGATGAAGCGCTCTATGACGCCTTTGGCCAGCGCCAGGTATCAGTCATCTACACGCCGCTCAACCAGTATCATGTGGTCATGGAAGCGGCCCCCGCCTTCTGGCAGCAACCGGACACGCTGCACGATATCAATGTGCTCTCGTCAAGTGGCCAGATGGTGCCGTTATCGGCCTTTACCTCGTATAAGACCAGTGCCAGCTCCCTGGCGGTGAACCACCAGAGCCAGTTTCCCGCGGTGACCACCTCCTTCAATCTGGCACCGGGCGTTTCGCTGGATGCGGCTGTCAAGGAAGTGGAAGCGGCCACCCGCCAGATGGGCCTGCCGTCAAGTATCCAGGGAAAATTTGCCGGTACGGCCCAGGCATTTCAGGATTCGCGCAAAACCATGCCACTCCTGATTCTGGCAGCACTGGCGGCGGTGTACATCGTTCTGGGGATACTGTACGAGAGCTACATCCATCCCCTGACCATCCTCTCGACGCTCCCTTCGGCCGGTGTAGGTGCGGTGGCCGCGCTGATGCTGTTTAGATCCGACCTGAACCTGATCGCCATCATCGGGGTGATCCTGTTGATCGGCATCGTCAAGAAAAACGGCATCATGATGGTCGATTTTGCCCTGGCGGTTCAGCGCCGTGAAGGAAAACAGCCACGGGAGGCCATTTACGAGGCGTGCCTGCTCCGCTTTCGCCCGATCATGATGACTACCATGGCGGCCCTGCTCGGCGCACTCCCGTTGGCACTGGGGACCGGTGTCGGTTCCGAACTCAGACGCCCACTGGGGATCGCCATTGTGGGGGGGTTGATATTCAGCCAAATGTTGACCCTCTATACCACGCCGGTGGTATATCTGTATCTCGACCGATTCAGAATCTGGGTAGCCCGTAAAAGAGGAAAATTGCCACATCCGCCTGAAAGGACTCATCATGCATAATTATACAATCTGGCAGCGTCGCCTGCCGATCGTTATCGCGTCTCTCATGCTCGGAGCCTGTTCGGTCGGACCTGATTACGTCAAGCCGACGGTGGAAACGCCCGCCGCATACAAAGAGGGTGAAGGATGGAAACAGGCTCAGCCCGCGGACACCCTTCTCAAGCCAAAGTGGTGGGAACTGTTCAATGACACCGACCTGAATCGCCTCGAAGAGCAGGTCACCATTTCAAACCAGAATATCGCTCTGGCCGCGGCCAACTACCGACAGGCCCGCGCCCTCGTGGAAGGGGCCAAAGCGGCATATTATCCCTCGTTGACGGTTGGTGCCTCTGCAACACGTGCCCTCGGTTCGGCCAATGCGGGTCGCAGCCAGGGTCCCAGGGTGCCACCCAGTCGGACTTCCTGCTGCCGGTCAATCTCTCCTGGGAAATCGATGTCTGGGGGCGCATCAGCCGTTCGGTCGAGGCGAGCAAGGCCGGATTACAGGCAAGTGTCGCCGATCTGGCGGCAGCGCAGTTGAGTGCGCAGGCCGAACTGGCCTCGGACTACTTGCAGCTGCGTACTCTGGATGCCCAAAAGCAATTTCTGAATGATACTCTCTCCTATTACCGGAAGGCCCTGGAACTGACTCAGAATCGCTACTCAGCCGGAATAGCTGCGAGGGTGGATGTGCTTCAGGCTGAAACCCAACTTAAGAGCACCCAGGCACAGATGATCGATCTGGGTGCGCTTCGTGCTCAACTGGAGCACGCCATAGCGGTGCTGATCGGAAAACCTGCCGGCGTCTTTTCACTGCCACCCCTCCCGCTTACCGCCGCCCCTCCACCGATCCCCGTGGCGCTGCCGTCCGAACTGCTCGAACGCCGCCCCGATATCGCGTCGGCCGAACGTCATATGGCGTCTGCCAATGCCCAGATCGGCGTGGCGCGCGCCGCCTATTATCCAACGGTCACACTGGGTGCATCAGTCGGACTGGAAGCCTCGGACATCTCCAAGTGGCTGTCATGGCCGAGCCGCTTCTGGTCGGTAGGCCCGACCGTCTCGCAGACAGTGTTCGACGGCGGATTGCGCCAGGCCCAGAGCGATCAGGCCCTGGCGATTTATGACGCAAGTGTGGCCACGTACCGACAGACCGTGCTGGGCGCTTTCAGGGATGTGGAGGATAACGTGGCGGCGCTCAGAATCCTGGCCGAAGAGGCCAAGGTACAGAATGAGGCGGTCGATGCGGCCAGTCAGACCGTGCAGATCACGCTGAACCAGTATCAGTCCGGTGTTGTCGGGTATCTGAATGTTGTTTCCGCCCAGACAGCAGAGCTTGCCAACAGGATAACGGCCATCCAAATCCTTGGGCGGCGGATGAGCGCTGCAGTACTGCTTATGAAAGCGCTTGGCGGGGGGTGGGATCAGGCAAGTTTGGGTGGTAAATGATTATCAAAGTAGGTTTGATAGTGAAAATTAATATTACCAAAATTGCCAGCCCATACTATCCGGTTATTGTCAGCAACCGTCAGAAAATTCTTTGTACGTCTACCCTAATCTATCGTGTACTAAAACTCGAAACAGTGTTATCTTCCCTCCGCAGCACATGCGAGGCGAACCAGACGCTTGTTGCCAGTTAACGTTAGGCTAGGTGCAGATGAAAACCACCCTCAATATTTCAGATCGCATGGTTGCGCTGAAAATTGTCGCCATCTATGCGTTTTTCAGCTGCCTCTGGATCAGCGCCTCTGACATCGTCCTGCATGATATCATACCGGACCCGGCCATTCTCAACCGGATCAACATCTTCAAAGACATCCTCTTTATTGTTCTGACCGTTGCCCTGCTGTATCTGCTGATTAAACGCTTTTCCCAGATCTGCCGTCAGGCTCAGGAAGCCCGGTGCCAGCTCGAAGTCAGTGCCGCCGCCCTCGATCATTTCAGGGCGTCCCGACTGGACGCGCTCGAGAATCTCGCCATCGTTGCCGGCGGAGTACCGACCCTGATCGCCCATATGGATCTGAACCAGCGTTATCGGTATGTCAACGCCAACTACGCGGCCTGGGTGGGACGGCCGGAACATGAAATTGTCGGCGCAACAGTCAGGGAAATAATAGGTGAGGAGATTTACCTGACCACGGTGGGATGTATCGAGCAGGTTATGAATGGCCAGTTTGCCTTCATGGAACGGAAGGCAGGTATTCAGGGGGAAGAGCGGATTCAGCATATGTCGTTTATCCCCCGCATTGACGAAAAAGGTGCCGTAACATCGTATTTTGCGCTCATCAACGATATCACTGATATCAAGCAGGTGGAAAGTGCCCTTCAGGCCTCGGAGCAAAAATTCAGGAACCTGCTGGAAAATGTCCGATTGGTTGCGGTGATTATCGACCAAAACGGCTCGATCGGTTTCTGCAATGATTTTCTCTGCGAGATAAGCGGGTGGAAGCGCGAGGAGATCATCAACCGGAACTGGTTCGAGCATTTTGTGCCGCAAGAGGCCAGGGAAACAGCCAAAAGCACGTTGGCTCCGGACGCCCCGGCAGCCGCTTTCTCCCTGCATTTTGAGGATGTCCTCCTGACCCGCACAGGCGCGCTCCGGCAGATTGCCTGGAACATGACCAGGCTTCATGATGCCGAAGGACGCGTGAGCGGGACTGCGTTGATCGGCGCGGACGTCACTGAACACCGCAAGACCGAGGAACAGCTTCGCCAGGCCCAGAAGATGGAGGCGATAGGAACCCTCGCAGGTGGTGTGGCCCATGATTTCAACAATATTCTGACGATAATCATGGGATGTGCGGAGATGGTGCGTAGTCACTCGGACGACAACCCCTGGCCGGTCGGCCAGTACATCGGTCAGATCATCGAGGCTGCCGATCGGGCAGCGGGGCTTACGCACAGTTTGCTGGCCTTCAGCCGCAAGCAGAGCATCGAGGTGATGCCCATCGACCTGAACAGCCAGGTCAGGCAGTTGGAAGATCTTCTCTGCCGGATTATCGGCGAGGACATCACCCTCACGCTGTCCCTCTGCAACTGTACACTGAGTGTCATGGCCGATGGGGGGCAGCTGGACCAGGTGGTCATGAACATGATCAGCAATGCCAGGGACGCCATGCCGCGCGGGGGAGAACTCAGGATTTCGACCTATCTGGCCGAGCGTCGCCCGCCGCTGCAGGACGGCTGCTCCGAAACCACTGCGGTGCCCTGTGCCGTTCTGGAGATAGCCGATACAGGCTCAGGCATGAACGGCACGACTCTGGAACGGATATTTGACCCGTTCTTTACCACCAAAGAGGTCGGTAAAGGGACCGGTCTCGGTCTCTCCATGGCATACGGAATCGTGAAGAGTCATAACGGCCTCATCGAAGTGGAGAGCGAACAGGCGGAAGGGACAACCTTCAGGATTTTTCTCCCCTGCATCGACCTTTCCCCCGAGAAAGCCCGGGAGAACCGATTGCCGGTACTGCCGGAAGGGGATGAAACGATCCTGCTCGTGGAAGACGATCCGCTCTTGCTGCAAATAATAAAGACGCTGCTGGAAAAACAGGGGTACCGGACCCTGATTGCCCAGAACGGCGAAGAAGCGCTTGCTCTGTTCCGGACGACCCTTGAACCGATCCATCTGATCCTCTCCGACGTGATCATGCCGAAAAAAAACGGCATTGAAATGAGCCAGGACATTAGCGCGCTCCATCCCGGAATCCCGATTGTTTTCATGAGCGGATACGCCGCCGACTTCATGGAGCGAATCCAAAATTCCGGAGAGGTTGTCCACTATATTTCAAAGCCGTTGAAGTTGCCGCTTCTGCTCAAAAAGATCCGCGAGGCCCTGACATCGGCGAAGGGGCTGCAGTTGCCTGAGGCCGGTTGTTCGCATGTTCAGCGCATTGCGGACACTGAGGTCTGAGCAGGAGCTACGGATATAACCGTAGAAGTGTGGAAGCACAAACAAGAAATTGCATGGTAAACGAGGTCAAGGATCCACTCTCCTTCTCCTCGTTTTTTTTTATGTATGGGCTGGTTTTTTTATCTGTCCGGGACGGCGTGGGTGAGGCTGGCCGAGGATCTGGTCGGCTGCGAAACAGAAGATATGTCTACTTGATATATAGACAATATAAAAAAGTAATTGACATAACTTGTGGGGTTTTGCTATGTAGTGATCCATATCAAAACAGTTGTAAACTTATCGAGAGTGGCGGAGGGAAAGGCCCTGCGAAGCCACAGCAACCGGTCTATACGGACGTCAGGTGCTAATTCCTGCCGTTAGCGGCGAAGATGAGGTCAGATCACGGAACTTGTGTCCGGTTACTGTACCCATCTCTATTGATGGGTATTTTGGTTTTTGGAGATACTATGATGAAACAGATGCTCCGTTTTGATTCTCTGCTGGTGCATGGCGGCCTGGAATCCGGGCCCGCCGGGGCAACAGCGGTACCGATCGTCCAGTCCAGTTCCTTCTCCTACCAGAGTGCCGAAGCTCTGGAAGATGTGTTTCGTGGTCGTGCCGTCGGGCAGGTTTATACCCGGATCGGCAACCCGACCACCGAGGCACTGGAACGGCGTCTGGCTCTCCTTGAAGGGGGCGGCGCGGCCATTGCCACGGCATCCGGCATGTCGGCCATTACCACGGCGGTACTGACCATCCTGCGTTCAGGTGATGAAATCCTGTCGTCTTCCTCTCTGTTCGGCGGGACCTTCTCGCTCTTCCGGGATACCCTCTCCAATTACGGCATCACCGCGCGTTTCGTTGATCCGCTTGACCTTGACGGGTTTAAGGATGCCATCAACGAACGTACCCGCCTGCTGTTCGTGGAGACGATCGGTAATCCCAAGGTGGATGTGCCGGATGTGCCCGCGCTTGCCCGGATCGCCCATGATGCCGGGCTTCCGATCCTGGTCGATTCTACGGTATCGTCGCCATACCTCGCCAGCGGGGCGCAGCTTGAAGCGGACATCCTTGCCTATTCCACCAGCAAATATATCAACGGCACCGGCACGACCATCGGCGGGGTCATCATCGACCGGGGAGTATTTGACTGGAACAGCCCCAAGTTCCCCCACTTCGAGGCATTCTATAAAAAATACCGGACGTTTGCCTTTACCGCCCGGGCCCGCAAGCTGGTACACAAGGATGTGGGTGCCTGTGCCGCGCCGTTCAATTCATTCCTCCTGACCGAGGGGGTCCAGACCCTGGCGCTGCGCATGGAACGTCACTGCTCCAACGCCCTGGCTCTGGCCCGCTTTTTGAGCGATCACCCCAAGGTAGCCTGGGTCAGCTATCCCGGTCTGGAAGATTCACCGCACAACCCGGTTGCGACACGGCTCTATGGCGGCCGCTACGGCGGTCTGTTGACCTTTGGTACCGGGGACAAGGCCTCTGCCTTCAAGGTGATCAACGGACTCACGCTGGCCAAAAACCTGGCCAATATCGGTGACGCCAAGACGCTGGTCATCCATCCTGCCAGCACCATCTGCGCCGATTACAACGCCGAGGAAAAGGGGTTGATGGGAGTTACCGAGGATCTGATCCGCGTCTCGACCGGTATCGAGGATGCCGCGACATCATTGAGGATTTCAAACAGGCACTGGATGCCATCTGATACGGAGAAGAACCATGACCATCACCATTAACGGAAAAGAGACCTCCATTGCAGAAAACCCGGATCGCACCATCGAATCGCTGCTGGAGGAGCTGGATGTCTCCCAGCGCCTGTACGTCACCGTAGAGCTGAACGGCGATATTCTGGACCGTCCCGCCTTCGAGACAACGCCGGTCAATGAAGGCGATGTCATCGAATTCCTCTACTTCATGGGTGGGGGGCGCTATCATGCTGACTGAATCACAGATCGAACGCTACTCACGCCACATCATTCTGAAAGAGGTGGGCGGCAAAGGGCAGCAGAAGCTGTTTGACGGCAGGGTGCTGATCATCGGCGCCGGCGGTCTCGGCGCGCCCATCGCCCTCTATCTGGCGGCGGCCGGCGTCGGCACCATCGGCATCGCCGATGCCGACGATGTCGATCTCTCCAACCTGCAGCGCCAGGTGATCCACTTCACCCCCGACATCGGGAAGCCGAAGGTGGAATCGGCCCGTGAGAAGATGGTCGCCATCAACCCGGACGTGAAGGTCATTACCTACAAGGAATGGATGTCAGCCGCCAATATCAACCGGATCATCGCCGACTACGACTTCATCATCGACGGTACCGACAACTTTGCCGCCAAGTTCCTGATCAACGACGCCTGCGTCCTGGCCGGAAAAGCCGTATTCCCACGGCGGCATCCTCCAGTTCGACGGCCAGACCATGACCGTGAAACCGGGAGAATCGGCCTGCTATCGCTGCCTCTTTCCCGAACCGCCCCCCAAGGATGCCATTCCGACCTGCTCCCAGGCCGGGGTGATCGGCGTGCTTCCCGGCGTGCTCGGCACCATCCAGGCGACGGAAGCGATCAAGTTCCTGCTGGGGAAAGGTGACCTGCTGACGGATCGACTGTTGACCTACAACGCCCTGCGCATGAAGTTCCGCGAGATACCGCTCAAACGCAAGGCGACCTGTCCGGTCTGCGGCGATAATCCAACGATCACCGAGGTCAAGGACGAACTGGATGCCATGACCGTGTGCGATCTGAAGGAGCATTGACATGATTCGAATCCCCAAGGCCATCCACGACGATACTATTGCCCACGCCAAAGAAGGCTTTCCGCTTGAAGTGTGCGGGATACTGGGCGGGACCGGTGAATCGGTCTCCGTCATATACCGCATGACCAACACCGATGCCAGCAACGAGCATTTCATGATGGACCCCAGGGAGCAGTTCTCCGTGGTCAAGGATCTGCGCGCCAGAGGGCTTGCCATGCTGGCGATCTACCATTCCCACCCGGAAACGCCTGCCCGGCCGTCCGAGGAGGATATCAGGCTGGCGCTGACACCGGAAGTTTCCTACCTGATCGTATCGCTGGCCGATGCCGATGAACCTGACCTCAAGTCCTATAAAATCAGCGATGGGAATGTGCAGTTGGAAACGATAGAAATAATAGTATAGTAAATCTATAGATAATAGTAAATAGTCCTTGACAGACGTGTATCAGTTTTGGCACTATTCAAATCATACGTAACGTGGGAGCCATTCGATGTCCGAGGCAAAACAGACAAAACTGGATCTGAACAACTTGAAAGCCGGCGGCTTCATCAAGGAGCGGGGCAAGGATCTCTTTACCGTGCGGCTGCGGGTGCCGGGCGGCAGAATGAGCGTCCCGCGTCTGAAGAAGATCGCCGAAGTTGCCGAGAAATTCGGCGGCGAGTTCGTTCATCTCTCCGTGCGCCAATCCATCGAGCTGATCAATATCAACTACAGGAATTTTGATGCGGTTGTCGAGGCGTTGGGTGAAAAAGATCAGAAAGTTGCCTCCTGCGGTGCCAGGGTGCGTGTGCCGGTGGCCTGCGGCGGCTGCGAATACAATCCCAACGGTCTGGTTGATACTCAGAAATCGGCTCTTGAAGTCGACGAAACAGCTGTTCGGTACCCCCACCGGCCATCATAAATTCAAGGTTGCCTTTGCCGGTTGCCCGTTTGACTGCCCCAAGTCGGCCACGAACGACATCGGTTTCCAGGGGGCGATCTAGCCGGAACTGGACAAAGCCGCCTGCATCAGCTGCGGTCTCTGCGCCAAGAGCTGTGTTCCCGAAG
Organism: uncultured delta proteobacterium; assembly: GCA_963760075.1. Taxonomy (GTDB): domain Bacteria; phylum Desulfobacterota; class Desulfuromonadia; order Geobacterales; family Pseudopelobacteraceae; genus JACRCG01. The sequence goes on from CAVXBQ010000001.1 coordinate 32,268, forward strand.
GCGATTGTCATGGGCGAGGACAACAAGCCGGTATTCGACGGCGGAACGCTGCATCTGGTGCGGCGATTGCGTCAAGGTCTGCCCCACCGACGCCTGGAGCGCCAAGAAGAAGGGATACACCGTCCGCATCGGCGGCAAGTGGGGGCGCAACCCGCTGGTCGGTACCCTGTTCGCCACCTTCCTGCCGGAAGAGCGGGTTGTTGATTTCATCGCTGCCGTGCTGGCCTGGTACAAGGAAAAGGCCGAAAGGCTTGGCCGCATCAGGCTTGGTGATATTATCATCAAGGAAGGTCCGCAGGCGCTTCTGGACTATCTTCGTACGCAATTTCCCGGAGTACACGGTTGCCAAGACCATCGCGCCACAGGTTATCGCAACACAGGTCGGGATACATACATAATCGAAGCTGGGGAATGGAGAGCATTCATGCAGTCAATAGACCTGCGAGGCGTCAGTTGTCCCACGAATTTTGTCAAAGCCAAGCTGGCTCTGGAAGATGTTGATAATGGCACGACCGTCCGGATTCTGCTGGACGACGGTGAGCCGGTAAAGAACGTGCCCCGCAGCCTCAAGGCGGATGGTCACACGCTGATCGGCCTGAAGCAGACGGACGAAGGGCACTATATTCTGGAGCTGGTAAAGGCGGAAGAATAAATATTTTTTAAGATATATGCCTAGTATATCTATAGAATAAGATAGTATAGCCGTGAGTTGAAATTGCCGACCAGCCGTATAATACAGTACCAGATAGGCGGACGATATGAATTCAACATGGTATACTTCAATTCATTCTTCTGGTTCGGAATACTGACATGACCTTCGTAATTGACGAACATAGGATGCGTGAAATCGCAATTGTACCGCCAAAGACTGCAACAGAATCTGATCTGTGCAGGGATGGACGTGCATTCTTTGTTGGTGGGACCCTTCCCATTCATGAGACACTTGAAACGATGTTCGAGAGTTATTGCGCGGAATCAACGGACATATTCGTTCTTACCTTCGGAGGTGCCGAAACCATCCGCCATGGGTTGGAAATGGTGAAACTGATCAAACTGAATTTCAATATCAGGGTGATGGCACGGCTCAACAGCGTGGTTCCTGACTGGATATATCCGCAGATATACGCATCCGGGGCGGATCTGATCGATATCACAGACACCTCGCTGGCGGTCTCAGGGGGGGGCTTGACGACGGGCAAAAAGTCCCTGTATCTGGCCGCAAAGGATGCATTTCCCCGCTGGTCGGTCGCCTCGACGCTCACCATCGACGGCAGACCCCGAGCCCTTCTGATTCGCAAAATCGATGAGCTGCTGAATATCGGCATCGTACCGTTACCCAAGGTGACATGGAACGGCTCGAAAGAGTCGGAAACGGAAATTTGTGAAGTATTGCACCATTTGACAAAATCCTGGCATACGTACGGGGTGCCGATCAAACCGCTTATGGCGCTGATTGCTCTAACCAGTCCGCTGGTACCGGCGGAGAAACCGGGAGTGTTGCGCAGTATGATCGATCGGCTCCATGATCGGCGGAAATTGGCGGCATCGGATCTGCTCAGGCACTTACGGGTCAGCGCTCCCACCGACTCGCTGGATTCGGCGGGGTTATGATGGAAAAATACCAGCTCGACAAACCCCTGAAGATCGACAATCGTCCCCTCTGGCTGCTCGTTCTCGACCGGACGAGCCGCTACCAGGTGATGGCCGTTCTTGTGCTGGTGGTGGCGGTGCTTTTTCGGATCTCGCCGCCGGAGGGGCTTTCCGCGGCTGGTTTTCATTCCCTGATCCTGTTCGGTGCGGCCATATTTCTCTGGGTTTCCGGCCTTCTGCCCATTGCGGTGACCGCGCTTCTCTCCATGGTGAGCATCCCCCTGCTGGGGATCATGGACAAGAAGAGCACCTACGCCCTGTTCGGCAATGAAGCGGTTTTCTTCATCCTCGGGGCGTTTATCCTGGCTGCCGCCCTGACCGGGACCGGCATCTCGGCACGGCTTGCACGGGCAATGCTGGTGCGGTTCGGCAAGACTCCCACACGGCTGGCACTTACCGTTTTCCTCTCTTCGGCGCTGTTCTCCTTCGTCATGAGTGAACACGCGGTGGCGGCCATAATGTTCCCGGTCATCGCAGAAATCACGACGGCGCTTAAACTGGAGAAGGGGTCGAGCAGCTTCGGACGACTCCTCTTCATGAGTATCGCCTGGGGATGCATCATAGGCGGAATAGCCACGTTCCTCGGCGGCGCCAGAGCGCCTCTGGCCGTGGGGATGCTGCGTGAGAACACAGGCCTGGGCTTCAGCTTTGGGGAATGGACCCTGGCCGCCTGCATGATCGTGTTTCCGCTCCTTCTGATAGGCTTCCTGCTCCTTCTCAGGTTTTTTCCGGTCGATATCGAAAGTGTCGAGGAAGGGCTCAAATCCCTTAACCGCAAGCGATTGGAGACCGGAAAGATGGGATATAACGAGATGATCACCGCTGTGGTGATGGTTGTCACCGTAGGCTGCTGGACCCTGCTGGGAGAGAGGGTGGGGCTCGCCTCCATCGCCATCCTGGGGTCTGCCGCGCTGTTTGCCTTTCGGGTTGTCACCTGGCAGACGATCGAAGAGTTTGTTAATTGGGGAATTATTCTCATGTATGGCGGCTCGATCGCCCTTGCATCCGCCATGGAGAAGACCGGTGCGGCAATCTGGCTCGTCAAGAAGGGGATGTCAGCCTTCAGCGCCTCACCGTTGACTGTCATTGTGGCGGTATCTTTTGTCGCCATCGTGCTGACCGAATGCATCAGCCACGCCGCAGTAGTCGCCATCCTGATGCCGATAGGCATGGGACTCTGCAAGACGACAGGCATGGACCCGCGAGTGATGACCCTCGCGATTGCGATCCCGGCAGGCCTCGCCTATTGCCTCCCCATGGGTACGCCGGCAACTGCCATCGCCTATTCATCCGGATTCCTCAAGAGCCGTGACATAATAGTCTCAGGGTGTGTCATAATGGTCATTTCCTGGGGGCTTTTTCTAGGATCAGTGGTCTTCGTATGGCCACTGTTGGGATTCAAAATTTAATCGCGCGAGTACGAGCTTTACTGATGCACACTACACACAGTACAGGACGAACATAATGACAAGCCTTCCACAGATCCAACCGAACGCAACCCCCGCCGACATCCTCCGCGCCGGCATCGAGGCTTCCGGAGGCCCGGTCTCCCTGGCCTGCTCCTTCTCGCTGGAGGATGTGGCCATCATCGACATCGCCCATGCGGCCGGGATCAATCTTGGTGTCTTTGCCCTGGATACCGGCCGGCTGAACGAAGAAACGTACGAAGTAGCCGATGCCCTGGTGGAACGCTACCGTCTGAAGATCGACTGGTACTTTCCCATGCATGAGGAGGTTGAGAAACTGGAGCGGGCGGAGGGTCTGTTCTCCTTCCGCGAATCGCTGGACAAACGCCACGCCTGCTGCCATATCCGCAAGGTGGAACCGCTTTCACGGGCCCTCAAGGGGCTGGCTGGCTGGGTGACCGGCATGCGCCGCGAGCAGAGTGTTACCCGCAGTGACCTGAAAGCCATCGAGCGGGACGAGCTGAACGGCGGTATCCTCAAGATCAATCCGCTGATCGACTGGAGCGAAGAACAACTCGCCAGCTACACCGAAGCGCAGAATCTGCCGAAGAACCGCCTCTACAGCCAGGGGTATCGCTCCATCGGCTGTGCCCCCTGTACCCGGGCGGTACAGCCTGGCGAGGATGCCCGCGCCGGGCGGTGGTGGTGGGAAAATCCGGAGCATAAGGAATGTGGGCTGCATCGAAGATGAACGAGAGAACCCGGCATGAGCCGGAAACGTGTTGTGATAGCCATGAGCGGTGTACTGGGTGGCGGCTGGATCGAATAAACAACAGTCCTGTTCCAGGGCTTAGGAGCAACTATATGAACAGGAATCTGACCCATCTGCAGCAGCTTGAAGCCGAAAGCATCCACATCATCCGCGAGGTGGTGGCCGAGTTCGACAATCCGGTCATGCTCTACTCCATCGGCAAGGATTCGGCGGTCATGCTGCACCTGGCCCGCAAGGCCTTTTACCCGGCGCCGCCGCCCTTTCCCCTGCTGCACGTGGACACCACCTGGAAGTTCCGCGAGATGATCCAGTTCCGGGACCGGATGGCCGCCGAATGCGGCCTCGACCTGATCGTGCATGTCAACGAGGAAGGGGTGCAGCAAGGGGATTTCCCCCTTTACCCACGGTTCGGCGCTCTATACCGATGTCATGAAGACCGAGGGGCTGAAGCAGGCGCTGGACCGCTACAAGTTCGATGCCGCCTTCGGCGGCGCCCGCCGGGACGAGGAAAAATCGCGGGCCAAGGAGCGGATCTTCTCCTTCCGCAGCGCCAACCACCGCTGGGACCCGAAGAACCAGCGCCCGGAGCTGTGGAACCTGTACAACACCCGCGTCAAGCCGGGGGAAAGCATCCGGGTCTTCCCCATCTCCAACTGGACCGAGCTGGATGTCTGGCAGTACATCCACCTGGAGAATATTCCGATCGTGCCGCTCTACTATGCCGCCGTCCGGCCGGTGGTGGAGCGGGACGGCATGCTGATCATGGTGGATGACGAGCGCCTGGAACTCAAGCCGGGTGAAACGGTGCAGTACAAATCGGTCCGCTTCCGCACCCTGGGCTGCTACCCCCTGACCGGCGCCGTGGAATCGGAAGCGGACACCCTGCCCCAGATCATCCAGGAGATGCTGCTGACCCGCACCTCGGAGCGCCAGGGACGCCTGATCGACCATGACTCAGGCCGGTTCCATGGAGAAGAAGAAACAGGAGGGATACTTCTAATGGCACATCAATCGGAACTGATCGAAAACGATATCCTCGCCTATCTCAAAAGCCAGGAAGAAAAATCGCTGCTGCGCTTCATCACCTGCGGCAGCGTCGATGACGGCAAGAGCACCCTGATCGGGCGTCTGCTGTGGGATTCGAAGATGGTGTTCGAGGATCAGCTGGCGGCGCTGGAAGCGGACAGCAAAAAGGTCGGCACCCAGGGGGGCGCCATCGACTATGCCCTGCTGCTGGACGGGCTGCAGGCGGAGCGGGAGCAGGGGATCACCATCGACGTGGCCTACCGCTACTTCTCCACCGACAAGCGCAAGTTCATCGTCGCCGACACCCCCGGCCACGAGCAGTATACCCGCAACATGGTCACCGGCGCCTCCACCGCCCAGGTGGCGGTGATCCTGGTGGATGCCCGCAAGGGGCTGCTGACCCAGACCAGGCGCCACAGTTTTCTGGTCTCGCTGGTCGGCATCCGGCATGTGGTGCTGGCGATCAACAAGATGGACCTGATCGATTTCGATGCAGCAGCGCTTCGACGCGATCGTGCACGACTACGAGCAGTTCGCCGCACCGCTCGGCTTCGCCTCGATTACCGCCATTCCGCTCTCGGCCCTGAACGGCGACAACATGATCGAAGCCAGCGCCAACACACCCTGGTACACGGGGCCGACCCTGATGAAGTATCTGGAGACCGTTCAGGTCGAAGCTGACAACAGGCATCAGCCGTTCCGGATGCCGGTGCAGTGGGTGAACCGCCCCCATCTCGACTTCCGCGGTTTCTGCGGCACCATCGCCGCCGGCACCATCCGTCCGGGAGACGAACTGCGGGTCGCCTCATCCGGGCGCACCAGCCGGGTGGCCCGCATCGTCACCATGAATGGCGATCTGACGGAGGCGACCGCCGGCCAGGCGGTAACCCTGACGCTGGACGGACGAGATCGATATCAGCCGCGGGGACATGCTGACTGCGCCCGATGCCCCGCCGATCCATGCCCGGCACCCGGAGGCACACCTGGTCTGGATGCATGACGAACCGCTGCAGCCGGGGCAGATCTATCTGGTCAAAACGGCTACCGCCGTGACTCCCGGCCGGGTCACCGCCGTGCAGTACGCGGTGGACGTCAATACCCTGGAGCAGAAGCAGGTGCCGACGCTGGGGCTGAACGAAATCGGTGTCGCCCGTCTGGAACTGGACCGCCCGATCTCATTCGATCCCTATCGGCAGAACCGGGATACCGGCAGTTTTATCCTGATCGACCGCTTCACCAACGCCACCGTGGCTGCCGGCATGGTGATCTCGGCAGCGCCTCTGGAGCCGCAGACGGCACCGGTTATGGACCACCTGTCAGCCACACGTGACGGCCATCCCCGGCGTATCAGCCTGAGTGAAGCCTCCATCGGAAGTCAAGGGGTGAGCGTGGTCGATCTGACCGGAGAAGGTGGAGTTATTGCATTCGATGTGGCAGACAGCTTCCTTGACTATCTCGGCAAGGGGAACCGTATTCTCTTCCGTCTGCGGGGTCTTGATCAACTGGAGGCGGTGGCGCTGCTGGCGTACGAACAGACCCTGTCATTCGAATTCGATCGGACCGCGGAGGGGGTAAGCGTCCTGATCTTCAAGCGTGGCATACGCTCCGCAAGCCGGGTGTCCGGGGACGATGGAACCGGGATATGACGCAGAACAGCCATGACCCCTGGAACAAGGAACTGGAGCGGCTGCTGCGTGATTCGTTGCGGTCAATCCGCTTCGGAGCCGTAACTCTTGTTATTCAGGATGGCATGGTTATCCAGGTAGACAGGAGCGAGAAAGTTCGCATCAATTGGACCGGGCATATCAACGGCAGCGGGATCTGATTGTTATACTGAATATTTTGTGCTGACCAGAAAACTGGAGGCCGGTTGAGACATCGCATAGATGAACTCTTCCGGCCTTTTTTTATTCGACATCCATGTACCAGGCAACAACCGAATCAAACAAACTGCACGTAAAGACCCCAAACAACAGGTCCATCGGACGATACAAAGGAAGAGTAGATGAAAAAAAGTCATATAGTCGCAGCAATGGTGGTGGGCGGTATTCTGAACGGACAGGGGGCCTTAGCCACGACCCTTGAGGAGATCCTCAAGGAAAAGGGGGTGATCAGCGAAGCAGATTACAAGAAAGTGACCGCGAGCCAACCGGTCGCCTACAAGTTGGGAGACGGATTCACCTTCACCTCGGCAGACAAGAAATACCAGGGGTCAATCGGTGGGTTCCTGCAGCTCCGCTACACATACACCGGTTTGGACGGTATCGACAATGCCCCTGCCAAATCCGTGCAGGACTCAAGCGCTTTTGCGATGAACCGGGTTAAACTGTTCTTTAACGGGTATACCCTGACACCAGACCTGACCTACAAACTGCAGTTGAATATTACGAAGGGGAACGTTCTATCGACCGGCCAGATGATTGAAGAAGCATACGTGAACTACCGGCTGCTTGATGAAGCCCAGATCCGCTTCGGTCAGGACAAGGTGCCCTTTGCCCGGCAGTTCACCGTCTCATCCGCAAATCAGCAGTTCATCGACCTTTCTCACGTTGCCACAGCCTTTGCCCCGGGGTATGACAACGGCGCGGTGCTTCATGGCAAGATCGCTGACGGGCTTGTCACTTATAACGCCGGCGTGTTCGGCGGTGTGGGGCAGGGAACAGTCAACCCCACAACGGACAATGCCATCGTCGCCAGGATTGCCGTCAATCCTCTCGGGGATATGAAGTACACGGAGTCCGATGTCGACTACAGCGAAAAACCTCTTGTATCAGTCGGGGCCAATTACTACGGCGATTCAGCTATTATCAATGTCTCCAACAATCTCAACATGTTCAGCAAAACCAGTGGGTGGATAGGTCTTGGCGCCCCCCTATCGAAATTGACAACCACCGAGAGGCTGAACATCAGCACTGTCGGCTACGATGCGGCTTTCAAATGGCGGGGTCTCTATGCCCAGGGGGAGTATTTTACCGGCAGGGCCGAGGGGGAAACCTCCCATGTCAGCCTCCGGGCTCAGGGGGCGTATGGCCAGGCGGGCTATTTCCTGATTCCGAAGCAGCTTGAAGTAGCAGCCCGCTATGCCTACCTCGACCCGAACCGCGATGTTGCCAACGACCATTGGGTCGAAACAACGGGCGCTGTTTCATGGTACATCAACAAGCATAACCTGAAGGTCCAGGCGGACTACACTGATATTCATAAACAGCAGGCGCTGGCTATCAGCAGCGGCCCGAAGGCGACCGACGACAAGCGTGTCCGATTCCAGGTCCAGGTCATGTTCTAGCGTGCTCGAGGATTACTAGATTTGATCTACGTCCGAATGTAACCGGGAGAAATGGGACAGTGCGCTTTGGTCAGATCTCCCGGTTCCGTTGCTGCCTGGAACATATTTCCGTATAAAGGCCTCCCCGTTGCAGCAATTCGGCCGGGGGGCCCTCTTCGGCAATCACCCCTTCTTTCAAGACAATGATCCGGTCGCAATCGCGGAATGCTGAAACTCTTTGCGACACGATCAAGCACCGTCCGCCCGGCATAGAATTTCCCCAGCTCGTTGAGGATTTCATCCTCGCGGCCGGCGTCTACCGCTGAAAGCGGATCGTCAAGCAGCAGGATCGGCGGATTGCCGACAACGGCACGGGCGATGGCAAGCCGCTGCTTCTGACCGCCGGAAAGCGTCACCCCCTTTTCGCCCACCTGCGTTTCAAATTTGTCGGGGAACGCTTCCACATCCTCAAGAAAACCGGCCTGACTGGCCGCTTTTGTCATTGCGTCCGCAGCATGGTCACCTGTTATGCCGTATCTGATATTGTCGGCAACGGTACGTGAAAACAGGAACGTCTCCTGGGGTACATACCCGATCAGGCGGCGCAGGCTGGTGGTGGTTATTGTGTTGATGTCGCGTCCGTCGACAAACAGCATCCCCTCTGAAACCGGGAGCAGTCTCGGGATCAGTCGCAAAAGAGTTGTTTTTCCGCTGCCAACCTCACCGGTGATACCCACCGTTTCTCCTGCCCGAATACGGAACGAGATCCCCTTGATAACCTCTGCGTCGCCATAGCTGAACCTGAGGTTGCTTACTTCGATTCCCTGTCGCATGGTGTCGATTGGTTGTGCATCGGAATGATCGGTAATCGTCGGCTCGGCTCCCAGTATTTCGGCCAGGCGTGACATGGAAGCTGCTCCCCGCTGTGCCAGGGTCAAAATCCATCCCAGTACCGCTGTCGGCCAGACCAGCATCGCCAGATAGCCGCTGAAGGCGACAAAATCTCCCAGCGTAATGACGTTGGCTATGACCAGACGGCCACCCATGAACAGCACGATGAGGGTCCCCGACCCGGTGGCCATCGCCATGACCGGGATGATAATGCCGCGCAATCGCGCCAGCCGCAGGTTGTTTTTAAGATAGCGCTCGGCGGTTTTCCCAAACTCTTCCTGAAAATACTCTTCCCGGCAGTAGGACTTGATCAGCCGTACCGCAGAAACCGTTTCTTCTGCCTGACTGGAAAGGTGCGCCAGTTCAACCTGAGCCTGCAGCGAACGATGGAAGAGACGGTGGCTGACTTTTTTAACGATCAGAACCATCAGCGGGAAAGGGAAAATTGCCCAGAAGGTGAGCCGGGGATGAATGCGAATCATCATCGTTACGGCGGCGCTATAGATCAACAGCGTGTTGATCGCGCTCATGGCGCCGAAGCCGGTCAGCATCCGGACGTTGGTCAGATCATTGGAAAAGCGGGACAGGATGTCTCCGCTTCGGCTGCGGGAAAAATAGCCGAGGTCAAGTCCGGTCAGGCGATGAAACAGGTCGTTGCGGATGCGGAACTCAATGATGCGGGCGGCGTTCAGGATAAATGTTCGGGAAAAAATGCGGGTAATGCAGTGCAGAATTGCCAGAAGTGCGATAATCAGGGCGCATGAGGCCGGTGAGAATCGCGCGCCAAGCGGATGCTGCAACGCCTCTACAGCCAGCTTCATGAACCAGGGGATCAGCAGCGCAAAGGCGTTGGTAAGGAGAAGAAACAGCGCTCCGCCGGCATATCGCCAGCGGAGCGAGGTCACATAGGGAATGAGTAGAGCAAGGTCTTTAATGGGTACGTCCTAGAACGGTTAAGTCTGTAACTCTATTTGTAAACTTTGATAATTATGCCGTATTATCAATCAGTTTACAAGGTTTTCCGAACCATTTACAACGCCATTTGTGAACTATAAGCTCTTTTCCCTCCTTTCTCGGCACTAAAGTTTACATTTTGATAATTCACTAGAATTTCCAGTTGGTTACGCTATATGCATAATAACCACTTAACCATTTTACTAAAATAGAAAAATGGCACAGAATTGACATCGCCCTATGGTACCTCTTTCACGATCTGGGCGGTAGATACGTGAACCATGTTATCTTCGGCGAGGTCAGATTGCTTAAGCTTGCCGTCGACTAAGGCCAATCCTCTTCCTGCCACTCGGTTCTGGAGGAAGTCCCTTAATCATCTTTTCGTACTTCGCATTCCTTATTTGCAGATTTTCATCAAGGTTCTTGGCAATTTCGTCACTCGCTGAATTAAGATCAACCATAAAGCTCGTAGTAGCTTGCGATTGAATCTCTTCCCAGCTTTTATAGCCGAACATCACGGCAATATGCTCGAGTGCTAAATAGTGCGGATATTCATATTTTTTTTCTAAGTTTTTGGCTAGTCGTTTCATAGTGTCAACGCCTGGAAGCCCGCTTGAAAGAACATTTAACATGATACACCTCTCTATTGTTTCAGGTTGTTCTGCCTGGTTGTCCGCTCACCAAGAACCTGATAGATTCGGTGTTATAAAGGGGAATTGAGGATTGCACTGCCGATAGTTTATCATCTCTGCTCAACCGTATTGTTATACGGTGCGGACGGCATGCCCGTGCAAGGCGATCATATTACACAACAAAACTAACCAGCTGTCTAGTAGATAGAAAATGCTCAGACAGTTATAAATACGACAGGGTAATAGTGAATCGCACCTTATTTACTAGACACTCGAAAGCTGTCTAAGGTGTTGTCTTTCAAATTCAACGGGAGACAGGTTTCCGACGTGTCCATGTCGGCGCACCGGATTGTAGAACATCTCGATGTAATCAAAGATGTCACGGCGAGCATCTTCTCGATTTTTATAAGTTCGTCGTTTAATTCGTTCGCGTTTTAACAGCTGAAAGAAGCTCTCGGCAACGGCGTTGTCGTAGCAATTGCCACGACGGCTCATGCTCTGTTCCAGGTTGTGCGTTTTCAAAAAACCCCGCCAATCTTCACTTGTAAATTGGCTCCCCTGGTCAGAATGCACAATCACACTTTGTTTGGGCTTGCGGCGCCACACGGCCATGAGGAGGGCTTGAATCACCAGATCCGTATGCATGCGAGGTTGCATTGACCAACCGACAACCTGACGGGAGAAGAGGTCAATGACAACGGCAAGATACAGCCAGCCTTCCTGGGTACGTATGTAAGTTATATCGGTGACCCAGGTATGGTTTGGGCGTTCTACAGTAAAGTTCTGTTCGAGAAGGTTTGCTGATGCTGCTGCCACGGTGCCTCCGTGATAACGGGGCCGCCTGTAGCCGACCTGTGCTTTCAGCTTCTCCTGTCTCATAAGCCTGGCAATGCGGTTGCGGCAACTCTTTTCACCCATGCTGCGCAATTCGTCGTGGATCTTGCGATAGCCATAGACACAGCCGCTTTCCAGCCATGCTTGTTTGATGAGTCCCACTACGCGGGCATCATCCGCTTGCCGCGGTGACTGTGGCTGTTTGCGCCAGGCATAGTAGCCGCTCCGGTGGACAGACATCATCCGGCACAGGGTACGGACAGGAAACTGGTGTTCATGTGCCTCGATGAACGCGTACCTCACAGGGATTCTTTGGCGAAGTACGCGGTGGCCTTTTTTAGGATATCTCGTTCTTCCGTAACTCGTTGCAGCTCAGCCTTGAGCCGATTGATCTCGGTTTGCTGATCAGTAACAGTTGCATGCTGGGCCGGCAAGTCGCCATAACGCTTAATCCAGGCGTAGAGGCTACAATGTGTGACACCGAGGCGACTGGCGACACTGTAAATGCCATGCCCACGTTCCGTTACTTGTTTGACTGCTTCAATCTTGAATTCTTCGGTGTAACGTTTGCTGCTCATTTATACCTCCTGAGGTGTTTCTGTATAACTCAGGAGTGTCTAGTAAATAAGGTGCGATTCAATAGTAGATGTAGACGCCACAAATATTCAGTTAGCATATGTAACTGCCTCATATTTTTTCATACAGCTCCTATCTCACTGTTTATACTGCCTTTATATTTGTCATACTCCTTAACCTGATTTCATATTTAACTTTCCAATAATGTTACAACATTTATAACACACTGTTATTACACACTGTTATTATATGTTCATTGTGGCATATAATATGCTGCTCTGTCTTTTGCATAATAAAGCAGAGGTGGATAGTTATGTTTGCCGTACGGGATAAGAGAGTGATCCAGATAGAAGTTACCAATGCCTGCGAGCGTGAATGCACCAACTGCTCCCGCTTTGTAGGACATTACCGGAATACGTATTTCATGAAACTGGAGCACGAGGAACAGGCCATTGATTCGCTGCTCGATTTTCCTGGCGGAATCAGGATCATGGGTGGGGAACCGCTGATACATCCGGATTTCTGGAAATTTGCCGCATGATGAAACAAAATGCTTTCACCGGAAAAAGGGGGTGGCCCAACATTAACGCTACCAAGTATCATATTTCTAAAACAACACTACGTTTTCAACAGTATATTCAATTTTGCGGTGCTTCCGAATGTGTGTAGCGTACCGATATCACGTTATTTTTGCTAAAATACCTATCTTGGTTATTCCAAGCTGAATAAGATTATTCGGCTTAGTTTGTCACGATCAGCTCTCCGCAGGCGGTGATTTACGGCGGGAGCGGCACCCAGGTAACAGCAGTCGCCAATCCCGGCTACCACTTCGTTTTCTGGAGCGACGGCATAACTACCGCCGCCCGAACTGACGCGAACGTGACTGCCAGTATTTTAGTTACGGCCAACTTCGTCGTGATAGACGGCATTGTCTTTCCCGCTCCAGGAAAGACAAAGCCGGACATTACCGACGCCCTTCGCGTCCTGCAAATAGAAATGGGACAGATCACCTCCACAGCCAACGACCTGATCCATGCCGACGTCGCGCCCTTGGGAGTAAACAACAAACCCAAAGGTGACGGCGTGATCGAGGTCTACGACGTTATCGGCATCCTGCGAATGGTTGTAGGACTTATCTGACCAGAGACTTTTGCTCAAGGCGAGAAGGGACTTACCTAAACGACTGTACGGAGGAATTTACGATATGAAAAAAATCATGCTGGCTGCCATCGCATTGCTCACACTCTCCCTTAACGGTTGCGGTGGAGGAGGGAGCCAAGTGGCATCAAGCTACACGGTCAATTTCAGCGCTGAGACTCACGGTTCCCTGACAGGCTCTACCAGCCAGAGTGTAACTCAAGGCGCATCGACCAGCACAGTGACTGCACTACCGGTAGCAGGTTACCACTTCGTCAACTGGACCGGCGACAACGGCTTCGCCACTAGCACCATGAACCCGCTGACCGTAACCAACGTGACTGCCAGTCAAAACATCACGGCCAATTTCGCCATCAATCCCAGCAGCGCCGTACTGAAGCTGTCTAGCGCCGGCTCCCTGACCTCGGGGAGTTCTCTGTCGGGCATCAGCGTAAAAGTACAGTTCCCCGCCGGGGTCACAGTCAGTACCGACACTAATAATGTGGTAAGTGCGGGGGTGGCGACACCCTCAGGTGTAGCAGCAGCTTCCACCGTCACCCTGGCTTTGTATACCCCAGCTACGACAACCACGCCGTCAACACTGGAGTTTGTAGTCGTCAGCAGTTCAGCAGGCGGCTTCGGCGTGGGAGAGTTTGCCACCATAAACTGCGTTATAGCTTCAGGCAGTTTCCCGATGCCAAACGACTTTATCATCCCCGCAACCGACTTCAAGCCGGCTGATCTGCTTCTTCAACCAATAATGGGACTGACTGCGAGCTTGACTGCGACCATCAATTGATACAGACCGGAAGAAAAGGCTGCCGGTTGGTTCCTGAGGTGAGGCAAGTGAGTTCGGGGAGTTTTTATCTGCGTAGGTGAACCAGTGTGGACCCAATTTTGTATCCGCATGGCGCTTTAGCCGCCCTGCTAATCTGGGTTTTAGGGTAGAGTAGGGAGCAGGTTTTACCCTACCCCCCCTCATCAAACCGTGCATGCGGTTTTCCCGCACACGGCTTTCCGATGTTCTTCACTACAAAGCATTCGCTTTCTTCCAGCCAGCTGAAGTCGGCACTTTATACAGGTCATACTTTTCATACAGCGACCCGCGAGGAAACATGACGTACCCTGCTTTCATGCTTCCGACCTTATGCCGCTTGCGCAGATGCGTTATCATCCGCTGTTCCACATGGCGTCTTACCTTAACCAGTGTTCGGCTGCTATTGCGGAAATGAAAGTAGCCAGCCCACCCTCTTACGGTGGCGTTGACTTCGTTCAATATCCACTCAAGCGGTATAACCGTCCTCTCCCTTTTGGTGAGTTTGGTTACTCGGCCTTTGATGGTTTGCAGAGATTTCTTCGATGGCTCGACATGGGGATATAGTTTCCCGGCTTTGCTTTCACCCATCCAGATTGAGAATCCAAGAAAGTCGAACCGCTCTTTGTGGGCATTGACGATTTTTGTCTTTGTCTCGTTGAGATTGAGTTCCAGCCGTTCCAGTATCTGCCGCAGTGTAATCATGGCTCTGTCAGATTTACCTCGTTTGCAGAGGATGACAGTATCGTCAGCATACCTGACAATGCGGGTTCCCAGTCGTTGCTGCAAGTCATTCCGTTCCCATAGGCCATCCAGGACATGTGTTGCATCGCGGACGCCAACATTGATGATATTCCAGAGGCAAACTCCCTAACGTTCGTCATCTTCTCAATTCCACAAAAACTGAGAGGGGAGACAGGATGGGGGTTAATCTGGAAAAGTGGGAGGTTGATAACTTCTATTAACTGATGGGTTGTTTGCATTTTTAGAGGAGATTTGCGAGGGGAAAACAGTCGAATTGTTAAAAGGAAGACCTCAGGTAATAAAATCTTTGATTCCCAGCCCAGGAAACTGATGTCAATATTTCAATCAAATCCGAAAAGTTTACACTTTTATGAATACCGACTTTAATAAAAATAATTACAACTCAAAAAATTAAATGTAAACTAAAAAAAGCCGTAAACACTGGGTCTACGGCTCACAGGTTTACAGTTTAAGAGATACCTGCCCTAGAACGGGATATCGTCATCCTGGAAAGGTGGTTCTTCGTAGCTGGCACCGCCGGTTTTGGGAGCTGGCGAGGTATCTCCGCCACCGCTACGCTCCCCTTTGGCGGAAAGCATCTGCATCTTGTCCCCGACGATATCGGTAGTGTAGCGGTCATTGCCGCTTTTGTCCTGCCATTTGCGGGTCTGCAGTCGCCCTTCAACGTAAATCGTCTTGCCCTTGGAGAGGTACTCACCGGCGATCTCGGCCAGCTTGCCCCAGAGTGTGATGTTGTGCCACTCGGTGCGCTCTTCCCATTCGCCTGACTTCCCCTTGAATTTTTCACTTGTAGCAAGGGAAAAGCTTGCTACGGCCTGACCGGATGCGGTGAAACGCACTTCAGGGTCTTTGCCCAGGTTTCCGATCAGCATAACCTTGTTGAGACTAGCCATGATGTGACTCCTTCTGCTGTGTATTGGTTATATGCGGTCTTGGTACTTTTCGGCAAATAATTTTGCTCAGGCTACGTTGACTGCGGCTTTCAGCGTTTGACTCGGCTTGAAGCTGAGGATTCTGCGCGCCGATATCTCCATCGCTTCACCTGTCTGGGGGTTTCTGCCGCGTCGAGAGTTTTTCTGCTTGACTTCAAATTTTCCGAAACCGGAGATTTTCAGGTCTTCGCCCGATTCAAGGCATCCCTTGATCAGAGAAAACACACATTCAACAAGCTCGGACGATTCTCTTTTTGAAAAGCCGCACGTGCCGGAAATCGTCTCAATAATGTCTGCCTTTGTCATCAATTGCCTCCGTTGAAATTTTGCGAAACAATACACGTTCTTCAGTAGTTATGCAAGTCACACAAACAGCCGCGTCAATCAAGAATGAAGTTTAGCAGCTAAGAGTCAATAATCCGACACGTTCAATGGTTTGACGCGTCTGAGGCTTGAGGCTGTCACGCGCATATTTCAGCGATTATGATGGTATCAGCGGGTTTAGCGGATTTTGTCGGCAAATGCAATGACCGGAATAGTGGCGGCATGAAAATTGCACAAAATGGCAGTTCGTTACTACGTTCAACAAAGGCGGCTGGCAGTACATTCTTATGGCAAATGGTTCAGTAGAAGCAATAGAGTTACGCGGGTTTCGTAAAAATTCGGACATCTATGTCGCCGTGGGGTTGATAGGCATCCTGGCACTGATGATTATTCCGCTTCCGGCGTTTGTTCTCGATATTTTTCTGGCTGCCAACATAACGATCGCACTGTCAATTCTGTTGATTTGCCTCTATACCATACAGCCGCTTGATTTTTCGGTTTTCCCCTCGGTGCTGCTGGTTACGACTCTCTTCCGCTTGGCGCTGAATATTGCTTCGACCCGCCTGATACTGTTGCACGGCAGTGAAGGGGCAGAGTCGGCTGGTGCCGTAATCAAGGCGTTCGGCCAGTTCGTTGTTGGTGGCAATTACATCGTCGGGGCGGTGCTGTTCCTGATTCTGGTAATCATAAACTTTGTGGTTATCACAAAAGGTGCCGGGCGCGTTGCCGAGGTTGCCGCACGCTTTACGCTGGATGCCATGCCGGGCAAGCAGATGGCGATTGACGCCGACCTCTCGGCTGGTCTGCTGACCGATAAAGAAGCGAAGCGGCGGCGGCTGAAAATATCCCGCGAGGCCGATTTTTACGGTTCCATGGACGGTGCCAGCAAGTTTGTGCGCGGAGATGCGGTCGCAGGAATCATGATTGTCCTGATCAATATCTTCGGCGGTCTGATCATCGGGGTCTGGCAGCAGGGGATGCCGCTCATGAACGCGCTGTCCAACTATACGCTGCTGACTATCGGCGAGGGGTTGGTTGCCCAGATTCCGGCCCTTGTCATTTCAACGGCCGCCGGTATCCTGGTGACTCGCTCCGCGGATGAAAACAGTTTCGGCCAGGAACTGACCGGGCAGTTCCTTAATTACCCCAAGGCATTTTTTGTCGCCTCCGGTGTCATGTTTCTGTTTGCGCTCATTCCGGGTCTGCCGCATTTTGCCTTTCTACTGTTGTCCGGCGTTACATTTCTGGTCGGTAAAATGGCTCGAGAGAAGGCAGAGGTTGTTGAAGAATCTGCCGTGGCTGAAATAACCGCCGGTGAGGAGTCGATTGACCAGGCGTCAAATATCCGACCTCTGGATGTTCTGGAGCTGGAGGTTGGCTATGGTTTGGTGCCGATGGTTGATGCCGCCCAGAATGGTGAATTGCTGGAGCGCATCCGCTCTATCCGCCGTCAGACCGCACAGAAAATGGGTTTTGTTGTCCCGCCTATCCATATCCACGACAATCTGCAGCTTAAACCGTATGAGTATAATCTGCTGATTCGTGGCGCCCGGGTGGGGGGAAGCGAGCTGACCGGCCAATATCTGGCTATGGATTCCGGGACGGTAACCGCCAACCTGCCAGGCATGACGACCAAAGAGCCGGTGTTCGGGCTGCCGGCGGTCTGGATTCGAAGCGAAGATCGCGATCAGGCCCAGATCAACGGGTACACGGTGGTGGACAGCACTACCGTTGTTGCCACCCATATCAGCGAAATTATCAAACGCTACTCTCATGAACTGGTCGGCCGGCAGGAGATGCAGCAGCTGCTTGACAATGTTGCCGTCACGGCTCCTAAAGTGGTTGATGAACTGATACCTAACCTGCTTAACCTTGGAACGGTGCTGCGGGTCGTCAAGAACCTGCTCAAAGAGGGGGTTTCGATACGCGATATGCGCACCATCTTGGAAAGTCTGGCCGATTATGCTTCGCTTACCAAGGATCCCGACGTGCTGACCGAATTTGTCCGACAGGGTTTGGGACGATTCATCGTAGACCAGTACAAACTGGAAGATGATACCCTCTTCCTGGTAACGATTGACCGGGAAGTCGAGGATATGATCGCCGAAGCGATCCAGCCATCCGACCAGGGGAGTTATCTGGCGATTGAACCGGCTATAGCCCAGCAGATTATCTCGTCTGTCCGGAGCATGTCGGAACGGTTCGGAGCAAGCGGGGCTCAGCCGGTGCTTCTGGCTTCTCCGACAATCCGCCGTCACGTCAGGAAACTGATCGAACGCTTCGTCCCGCATATGGCCGTGCTGTCACACAACGAAATTCCTCAGAATGTTAAAATCCAGTCTCTAGGGGTGGTAAGTTTAAATGCTGGTTAAAACATTTCAAGCGGCGAGCATGCCGGAAGCGTTACGTATGGTAAAGGCCGAACTCGGGCCGGACGCCATGATACTTTCGACGAAAAAAGAGACAATCGGCGGCTTTCTCGGCTTTTTTAGCAAGCAGGTTTATCGTGTTACTGCGGCGATCGATCCGGTGCGCAAACCGGCTCCCCCGCAGGCCCCCCCGGTCGCGTATCGTGAGGCGGCGCCACGTGAGCGGACAGCGCGGGAGGAGATGGAGAGTTCAATGCTGGCCCCCCTGGCGCGGGAACTGAGAGATCTGCGTGAAAAGGTGGAGGCGATTACCCGCCGTGAAGAAGAATTACGTGCAGAAGCAAAGCAGAATGATGCCGTGGAAGTGCCGGAACAGCTGGATAGCGGCATAAACCTGAAAAATATTCCTCGATCCGATCTGGAGGATATAAAAAAATTGCTTCTTGCCACACTGGCAAAAAGCAAGGAGGGGGTCGCCAAAGAGGTTCAATGGCCGACAATCGCTGATGTAAGCGCCGACTTGTCAGGACAGACGGGCGAGGATCTCCTTCCGGAGGATTCCCCTCTGGCCAGAGAGTTGGCAACAAGTGGCGTTTCTACCGAATTGATCAGGAAAATTGTCGATACACTCAATACGCTGCCGTTGCAGAGCGGTAATCAGACCGTCAAGGGGCGGCTCGGCGAAACCCTCGGACGCCTGATCAAATTTGCCGGCACGCTCAAGCTGAAAAAAAATTCCCCGCGCATCATCGCGCTGGTCGGGCCGACCGGCGTTGGTAAGACAACAACAACTGCCAAATTGGCTGCCATGTATGCTCTCAATCGAGGCAACAAAGTTGCGCTGATTACCATGGATATCTTCAGGGTGGGGGCGGTCGAACAGCTCAAAACCTACTCACGCATCATGGGGATTCCACTGGAAGTTGCTTCTACCCCCAAGGAGCTTGAAAAAGCTGTTGAAAAGCATTCGGCCTGCGATCTGATCTTTATTGATACCGCCGGCCGGAGCCATAAGGACAAGGAAAAACTTGATGAAATGAAAAACTTCCTGGAAGACAAAATTCCGATGGAGGTCTATCTCTGTCTTTCCGCTACCACCAAGGATCGTGAGCTGGAAGAGGTGTTGAACCGTTTCAGAGTGTTTCAGGTAAGCAAGGTTGTGTTCACAAAAATTGATGAGTGTGAAAGTGTCGGGAATATGGTTAATCTTTTAATGAAGGACAACTTGCAGATAGCGTATTTTACTACCGGTCAGCGAGTTCCTGAGGATATCGAAATAGCGACACCGGCTAAACTTGCTGATTTGATTTTTCATGAGGGGATAGAATGAGCACTGTACCAGGAACGGGCGATCAGGCTGATACTCTCCGCCAGATGGCTCGTACAGCAAAAAACAACCAGAAGGCTGATTCTGCTTCAACAGGCGGATTGTCCGATCAGCAGGGCATTCGTGTAATTTCGGTTACCAGTGGCAAGGGTGGCGTTGGCAAGAGCAATGTGGTCTCCAATCTCGCCATCGCTCTTTCAGCGCAGGGGAAGAAAGTGTTGTTGATAGATGCAGATCTTGGGCTGGGGAATCTCGATGTACTGCTGGGGCTCTCGCCGGTATTCAACCTCAATCATGTCCTGAACGGCGAAAAAAGTATTATGGATATTCTGATTGATGGTCCAGCCGGTATCAAGATCATTCCGGCCGGTACCGGAGCTCAGGAACTGACCAATCTGGGTCAGCATGAAAAACTAAAGTTTCTTGACGAATTGGATATGCTTGAGGAGCAGTTTGACTTTCTGATTGTTGATACCGAGGCGGGAATATCGGAAAATGTCACCTACTTTACAGTCGCCGCCCAGGAAATTTTCGTAGTGGTCACTCCCGAGCCGACATCTATCACCGATGTCTACGCTCTGATCAAACTTCTGGCGACACGCTATTCGGAACATCACTTCAAAGTACTGGTTAATATGGCGAAGGATAGTGAGGAAGCGTTGGAGGTTTTTCGCAAACTGGCCAACGTGGCCGGTCGGTTTCTGGAAATTTCGCTGGACTACCTGGGATGTGTTGTCAAGGATGAAAAGGTCGTTGAGGCGGTTAAACGTCAAAAAGCCGTCACAGAACTTTTTCCCGATTCTGAAGCGGCCCAATGTTTTGCCACGCTAGCCAAACGGGTTATTGAAAACAAGCGCCAGAGCCGGGTTAAGGGGAATATTCAGTTTTTTTTCCGAAGAATGCTTGATAATACGGGAGGAAACTGAACCGATGACTGAGGCTGCCGGTTCCCTTCCAGACGCATGTCAGTTCGTTGAGCGCGAACAGCTGATTCTGGAACATATTCCGTTGGTGCGCTATCTGGTTGGCAGAATGTCAGCCAAGCTTCCTTCTCACCTTGATCTGCAGGATCTGACGAGCTCAGCCATGATTGGCCTGATAAATGCAGCTGACCGGTTTGACCCCTCACGGGGTGTGCTCTTTAAAACCTTTGCGGAACAGCATGTCCGCGGAACAATTCTGGATGAGCTCCGTTCATACGATGTGCTCAGCCGCTCCATGCGGGACAAGTACAAGCGGCTGGAGCGGGAGATGCGTCACCTTGAAAACCGGCTGGGTCGCCACCCGACCAGCGAAGAGGTTGCCGCCGCGCTGAAGATCAGTCTTGACGACTATTTTGAGCTGCTTGATGATGTACATGTATTCACGTTTATCAGCCTGGATGACAGTTGGGAGGGTGATGACGGCAGCCCACTCTGCCTGGCTGACGTTTTGTGTGAAGTCGAGGCAAAAAACCCACAGCAGCAGGTCATGAGCATGCAACTGGCCGAGGCGCTTGGTCAGGCCATTGATACATTGCCCGAAAAAGAACGCCTGGCAGTAACACTTTATTACAACGAAGATTTCAATCTCAAGGAAATAGGTGAGACACTTGGACTGACAGAGTCCCGGATTTCACAGCTCATCAGTCAGGCGATGGTCAGGCTGCGCACGCGTCTCAGGTTGCACCGGAGCTAGCGCACTAAAGAGGGGGAGGAAACAGGCATGAACAGTGGTATGTACCCGGCGGTATCGGGAAGTCTGGCCGCCATGCGCCGCATGGATATGATCAGCAATAACCTGGCGAACGTAAATACCCCCGGTTATAAAAAGGACAAGATGTCATTCGAAGGTTTGCTGGCTGGCCCTGTCAACCCGCCGGCTGTCCCGCAGGGCACAACTGCCGACCCTATTCTGCAGAAAGAAAATGTTTATATCGATTATTCCAGCGGTGCAACCAGCCAGAGTGGCAATCCACTCGATCTTGCGATTAACGGAGACGGCTTTTTTGCTGTTACTACTCCGGAAGGGACCGCATACACCCGGCAGGGCAATTTCCGGACATCTGCCGACGGCACTCTGACAACAGTTGATGGTTACCCGGTTCAGGGTGTGAGTGGCACTGCTATCCACGTCCAGGGGAGTCAGGTTGAAATTGATGCCAAAGGGAACGTTACGGTTGACGGCACGCAGTCCGGCACAATTTCGGTCGTGGACTTTGAATAAACCATATGCGTTAACCAAAGTCGGCAGCGCGCTGTTTGTCCCGTCCAATCCACAAATTACTCCTCAGGCCGGCAAGTCCCAGATTCAGCAGGGATATCTTGAGGGGTCAAATGTTGAGAGTATCTCGGAAATGGTCCAACTGATTGAAACCAACCGCTACTTTGAGGCGTGCTCAAAAGTGATCCAAAATTATGATGCAATGGCCTCAAAAGCTGCCAACGATATAGGCAAAGTCTAACTACTCACTCTACAAGGAGTCACACCATGATTCGTTCACTCTGGACCGCCGCATCCGGCATGCAGGGACAACAAAAAAACATTGATGTTATCGCCAATAATCTGGCTAACGTAAATACAACCGGTTTCAAGCGTAGTCGGGCGGATTTTCAGGATCTGATCTACCAGAACCTGAAAACAACCGGCTCTCCTGCAACCATTACCACTCAGGTCCCAACCGGAATTCAGATCGGTCTGGGTACTCGGCTGGCTGCCGTTACAAAGATTTTTACATCGGGGGATTTAACGCAGACCGGCAATCAATTGGACCTCGCCATTCAAGGAAACGGCTTTTTTCAAATCACGCTGCCTGACGGTACAATCGGTTATTCCAGAGCCGGCTCTTTCAAACAAAATAGCGACCGGGCAGATTGTAACGTCAGACGGCAATCCTATATCTCCACCAATCACCATACCCAACAATGCCACCAATATTAATATTGGCACGGATGGAACTGTTTCAGTGCAGGTTCCTGGACAGAGTGCCTCTACTACTATCGGAAACATTCAGCTTGCATTGTTCCCTAATCCGGCCGGCCTCTCCAGCCAGGGACAAAACATATATTTGCCCACGGATGCTTCCGGAGTCCCAACAACCGGCACTGCCGGACTGAACGGTAACGGTACAATCGGCCAGGGTTATCTGGAAATGAGCAATGTTAACGTGGCGGAGGAGATGGTCAACATGATTGTCAGCCAGCGTGCCTATGAGATCAACTCCAAGGCGGTTACCGCGTCGGATGAGATGCTGCAGACGGCCAATGACCTGAAACGATAACAAGGGACTGATCTAGTATGAAACGATTACTGCCATATGCTTTTATTCTGCTTCTGTCCGTGGTGACCCTCTGCCCACGTCAAGCCCTTTGTGCAACTGATAGGGAACAGGAGGTACGTGAGGCTGTTACAGCGTTTGTTAAATCTCGCACAGCCGGCATGGGATGGGAAATACATATCCGACGGCTAACCATCTCTGATGCGTTGAAGCTCCCTGAGGGAGTCATTGACTACGAAATTGTCGCTCCGCGACAGTGGGAAGGGTGGGGAAACGTCAGCATAGCGGTTGTGGCCCGTCAGAAAGACAGAGTGGTACGCAATATTTCGGTGTGGGTAGATATCGAAGCATTAGCCGATATGGTTGTGGCACTGCACCAGATTGAAAACGGTGATCTGATCTCAGCTACGGATGTAGTTGTACAGAAACGGGAGCTCTCCCAGAACTCCCACCTCGCAGCTCGAACAGTTAATGAGGTGATCGGGAAAAAAACCCGTACGATCATTAGGGCCAATCAGCCGGTACGCTCTGATCTGATTGAACGGGTGCCACTGGTCAAGTCCGGCCAGATGGTAACGATCGTGGCGGAAAATGAGGTGCTGAAGATTTCTGTCTCCGGAAAAGCCCACAGTTCCGGTGCGGAGGGTGACACCATCTGGGTGCAGAACCTGACCTCGCTTAAAGAAATTCCGGCAAGAGTGATCAATGCAACTACCGTACAGGTCGCTTTCTGAACAGGGTCTGGTCGAAGGAACGTCTATGAAAAAGATATATTTGTTGTTGTTGTTACCGCTTGTCGGGTGTGCGGTTGAAAAAACCGAGATCAAGACCGAAGGCTATCAAGAACCGAAGCATGTCGCTGATTATTCAAACGGTTCGATCTGGCAGTCAACATCGGGTGGCCTGACAGATGATGTTAAGGCCCGGCGCAGAGGCGATATCGTCACTATTGTTATTTCGGAGACCGCCAGTGCTTCCAAGGAAGCAAAGACCGGCACATCGCGAGATAGCACAATGACTGCCGGAACACCGAACTTGTTCGGTTTGGAGAAGACCGGAATATTCAAGAACAATTTCGCTGATTTGTCCAAGATTTTAAATATTTCCAACAGTTCCAAATTTGCGGGTGCCGGCTCTACCTCGCGTCAGGAAAATCTGAATGCAACTATCACCGCCAGGGTGATAGATGTCCTGCCGAACGGCAACCTGATGATTGAGGGGCGCCGCAACATCAAGGTTAACGAAGAGGATCAGATTATTGTTTTGGAAGGGACCATACGCTCGCGTGATATTGCACAAGACAACACGGTAAACTCGATCTATGTCGCTGATGCGCGCATCAGCTATTCCGGACGGGGTATTATCTCTGACCGGCAGAGTCCGGGGTGGCTGATGAATATTATTGATAAAATCTGGCCATTCTGATTGCCGGTCACTGGACATATAAAAGGTAGCCTTATGAAAAACATCGTAATCATCACATTATGTGCTCTTGTATTATTTGTGACATCCACCGCCCATGCGGTCCGGATCAAGGATCTCGCTTCTTTCGAAGGGATAAGGGACAACCAGTTGACGGGTTATGGCCTGGTGGTGGGGCTGAACGGCTCTGGAGACAGTGACAGGTCATGATCCAGTACCAGTCGGTTGTCAATATGCTTGAGCGGATGGGGATCACTACCTCCCTCACTAATATCAAGCTGAAAAACGTTGCGGTGGTTATGGTGACGGCAACCCTGCCTCCTTTTGCCAAACAGGGAAATCATCTGGATGTGCTCGTTTCATCCATGGGGGATGCCAGGAGCATTGCCGGCGGTACATTGATAATGGCCCCGCTGAAGGGTGCCGACAATCAGGTCTATGCTGTGGCCCAAGGCCCGGTTCTGACCAACTCTTTTGCGTTCGGCGGCCAGGGCGCCACTGCCCAGAAAAATCATCCGACCGCCGGACGGGTACCGAACGGAGCGTTGGTGGAGCGGGAGCTACCCAATACTTTGTTGGGCAAGTCCATTTTAAACCTGAATCTGAATGTTGCCGATTTTACCACCGCTTCACGCATTGTCACGGTCGTCAACGATAAGTTTAAGAGCGCAGTTGCCGTCAGTAGCGATCCAGGGTCGGTGACCCTGACAATCCCGGAAGCATATACGAACCATGCTGTCGAGTTTGTGGCAGCCCTGGAACGGCTTGAGGTCAAGCCTGATCTGGCGGCAAAAGTCGTCCTGAACGAGCGTACCGGTACGATTGTCATGGGTGAAAACGTGCGGATTTCCACCGTGGCGATCACTCAAGGCACTCTTTCGCTGGTTATCAAGGAAACTCCGCAGGTGTCGCAGCCGGCCCCGTTTAGCAAGACCGGCACGACCCAAGTAGTACCGCGTACCGATTTGAAAGTCCAGGAGGAGACCAAGCGCCTCATGGTGCTGCAGGAAGGTGCGACCATCGGTGATGTAGTACGGGCACTCAATCAACTGGGGGTAACTCCGCGCGATCTGATCAGCATCCTGCAGGCGGTTAAGGCAGCGGGGGCGTTGCAGGCAGAGCTTTCCGTCATTTAGTGCTTTAGGAAGTCTGGATCGGGACGATAAGATCAATGGATATGAAAATTGCTACAGCAGTACCGGATGTATCTGCAAGTGCGGCGGATAAGGCGCGCCTGCTTCAGCGTGCAACCTCGAACAGTGGTGCCGGGCTGACCGAAAAACAGCGACAACAGGCCAAAAAAGTATCTCAGGATTTTGAAGCACTGTTTGTCGGCATGATGATGAAATCAATGCGTGCGACGGTCGGAAAAGATAAATTAACCAACGGCGGTCATGGTGAAGAGGTCTATCGATCGATGCTGGATCAGGAATATGCCGCTGCTTCGGTGAAACGGGGTGGCGGTTTGGGGCTCGCTAAAGTAATTGAAAAAGATATCATTCGTCAGGAAAGCCGTACTGCTCCTCGAACGATTGATACGAAGGAATAGATTTCGGAGATTGGCCGCATGGCGACAAACACACTGATAGCTGTCCTTGAAACACAATTACAGTTGCTGGAAGAACTTCTTCAACCTGTTGAACCGTGAGACACGTGAGCTGTCTGATATACATCTGGATGCCATGGCCGAGATAAACGACCAGAAAGAAAGTAGTTGCTGCTCGCATTGAGGCTCATTCGGCCGTGCTTCGGAAAGAGATTGAAGAGGCCGCCTCTCGTGAAGGGCTTTCTCCCAAAGCCACATTGGGAGAGCTGGCAGGCAGCATATAAACAAAAAGGGAAGAAAGATGTTTCTCGTCTGCACGAGGAACTCAACAGAGTTGCCGGCCGCATCAGGCAGCTGATCAGCATCAACCGTGAGATTGCAGAACGTTTTGCCGCATCGGTCACCAGCTCGCTGGAGTTGTTGACACGGGTTATCAATCAATCAAATATCTACGGCGCTTCCGGCGGCTATCAGCAGCGGCCGGCCGGTGCGGTCATGATCAACAGGGAGGCATGATATGGGACTCAGTTCCACAATGGAGATCGGCAAGAACGGTCTCAACATATATCAGCGTTGCCCAAGAGGTGACCGGCGAAAATATCGCCAATGTCAATACTCCCGGTTATTCGCGCCAGCGGGTTATTCTGGAAACTGCGCCGCCGACTACCGCCAACGGTTTTCCTCTGGGTACCGGAGTTAAAATTTCCACGGTCGAGCGCTATTATGACGGTCTGCTGCAGCAGCAACTGGTCAATGCCCAGACCACACAGGGGTATGACACGACCAAATCCACCGTGCTGCAGCAGATCGAGCCGACCTTCAACGAGGTCACCAATGACGGTCTTGGCGCGGCGATTACCAACTTTTTCGGCGCCTGGCAGGATTTGACCCTCAATCCGGCCGGTTCTGCCGAACGCCAGGCGGTTTTGAGCCGCACACAGATACTGACGGATAATTTCCATTCCGTCAGCACGACTCTCACGGATACCATCACCACCCAGAACGCCTCTCTGGTCCCGTTGACGGACAGCATTAATGCCACTCTGAAAAACATTGCCCAACTCAACGGCCAGATCAAAACCACCGAACTGGTGAGCGGCAATGCCAATGAAATCACGGGATCAGCGGGATCAGCTGATTCGGGATCTTTCCCAGCAGATCGGCATCACCTACTACGGAAAACAGCGACGGCACGACGGATATCAAATATGCCGATGGTGGTGCGTCTCTCGTCACCGGTTCAACAGCAGGATCATTTTCATTGACAACCAATGCTGTTACCGGCATGTATGATGTCAACGTGACTCCGCCCGGCGGTGCAGCGGCGCTTGTTACACCCGCAACCGGCCAACTGGGGGCGACCCTGGCGCTGCGTGACACCATTATTCCCGGTTATCTGGCCCAGGTGGATGCGTTGGCCAATACGATTGCTACGCAGGTAAATACTCAGCATCAAGCTGGGATTTGATCTGAACGGTACTGGCCGGGGCAGACTTTTTTCACCGGGAACCACAGCTGCAACTATTTCCCTCAATACTGCTGGTATCACCGGTACCGACAAAATTGCGGCATCGGCAATGCCTCTTGCTCTGGGCGACAACAGCAATGCTCTTGCCCTGGCGCAGTTGCAGGGGCAAAAACTCATGTCCGGAAACACCGCTCACTTTCGGCAGCTATTTTAACAGCTCTGGTGAGCACGGTTGGTCTGGATGTCCAGTCGGCCAAGAATACCGAAGCGCAGGATGTCGCCTTTACCAAGCAGCTGACAACACTTCGCGAATCCAATTCCGGCGTTTCGCTGGATGAAGAACTGACCAACCTGATCAAATATCAGCGTTCCTACCAGGCTTCGGCCAAACTGATCACCACCGCGACCGATATGATGGATACGGTCATTGGTATGATACGTTAACAGGAGAGATTATTATGCGCATTACAGCCAATATGACCGCAGATAATTCGTTGTACAATATCCAGCAGGGGCGAGCCAAGCTGGACAAATTAAATGAACAGATCGGTTCACGGAACAAAATATCAACCGCCCGAGTGACGATCCGATCAACACCAGGCTGCTGCTGGATATTGGCGATAAGGTCAAGGTGACGGATCAGTACACCAGCAATATTAGCAAGGCTTCTACCTGGCAGCAGATAACCAGTACAGCCCTGACCGGCATGTCTCGACACCATGCTGACTGCCAAGACAGCTGATGGCTACCATAACCAACGGCAGCAGTGATGCGACCATACGTCAGAGTGCCGTCTCGCAATTACAGGCATTGAAACAGCAGATAGTCGATATGGGCAATACGCAGATGGGAGATCAGTATATCTTTGGCGGCGCCAAGAATACAACGGCACCTTTCAGCGCGCACTGCGCCACTATTATGCGGGTGACGAAACTGCACTCAATGTGGAAATTGCAAATAACTCCACCCAGCAGATGAACATTCCGGGAAATCAGCTGCTCACTGCTGACACGGCCGTCTCACAACCCTACGGCACGACCAATATTCTGAAAACCTTTGATGATCTGATTACAGCTGTCGGGAGACAGCCCACCCTAATGGCGACGTTGCTGGTATCCAGGCAGGCGCCAATGCACTTGAAGATGGGGCCACTCAGATCAACAACGCCCAGAGTGATGTGGCTTCGCGCGTGACGCGGCTCGACAGCATGACCAAGCTGAACACAAACAACAAAAATACGTTGCACAACATTTACGGCAATACCCAGAACGTTGATTATGCTAAACTGGCTGTGGAGTTGACTCAACAGCAAACGGCCTTCGAGGCTTCCTTGTCGGCAACGGCCAAGATTTCCCAGATGTCGCTGCTTGATTACCTGTAAGCATATACATTACATGACACTGCTTGAGGGCGAGTCCAGTAAGGCCTCGCCTCTTTTTCTGCTCCGCCTGAAAAGCATTGACCTTCCCTGCTGCGCGTCTTATAACAAACCCATGTTGTTTCCTTTTATCAAAAAACAGGGCGCAAGCCGGTCTCCATTCGTCGCGACGTATTCCGTCTCTCCATGCCGGTGCTGCTCTCATCCCTGTTCCAGCGCCTGGTCTCCATTGTCGACATCTTTCTGACCGGCGGTCTGGGCGCCTCGCCATCGCTGCCACCGGTCTCGGCCAGTTGCTGATGGTCATCACCATGACGGTCTTCTGGGGGCTCTCGACCGGCGTTACCGTGGTAATTTCCCATCTGTGGGGCGCCGGACGACGCGAGGATGCCGGACGGGCCGCGTTTGTGGCCTGTCTGGCCTGTCTGGCTATGACGGTGGTCTGCTCGCTGGCCGGTTCTCGCTGGGGTGGTGATATTGCCCGCCTGATGGGGGCGGCGCCGAATGTGCAGGCACTGGCTGCCGAATACATCCGGCTGGTGTTCCTCTGGATGATCTGGACTACCGGGCTGAATCTCCTCTCGGCAATCATGCATGGCACCGGCGACACCCGCACCCCGATGGAGGCCATCATCCTGGTCAACATCCTGCACGTGCTGCTGGCCTGGCCGCTGATCTACGGTAAGCTCGGCATGCCGGCGCTGGGGGTCAAGGGGGCGGCAATCGCCATCAACAGCTCCGAGTTCGTCGGTTTCTCCTATCTGCTGATTCAGGCTCTGCGCAAGCGGTACATTACCTTCAGCCGTCCCGATTTTGCCCTCTTCGGCAGAATCTGGAAGATCGGCTGGCCGGTGGCACTGGAGCGCATCGCCCAGCAGAGCGGCCAACTGTTCTACTCCAGCTTCATCATCGCCTACGGCACAACTGCCTACGCCGCTCACCAGATCGGTCTTTCGATCGAATCGCTCTCGTTCATGCCGGGAGCCGGTATGGGGATCGCCGCGGCAACACTGATGGGGCAATCGCTCGGCGCCGGCAAGATCCGTCGCGCCCGGATCAGTCACAACGAGGCGCTGCGGCTGGCGGTCGGCGTGATGACCGTTATGGCGCTCATCTTTTTCTTTGCCCCCCACATACTGATCGGTCTTTTCAGCCAGGACCCGGATGTGATCGAAAAGGGGAGCATGTTTTTGAAGCTGGTGGCCTTCGCCCAGGTGCCGCTGGCGATTTCATTCGTCTATGCCGGCAGTCTGCGCGGCACCGGCGATACCTTTTATGTCTTCATCGTCACACTGGTTGCCATGTGGGGGATCCGGGTGGCGCTGTCGTGGGTGGCGTCCAGCTGGCTGCATCTATCGCTCTATGCGGTATGGGGTGTGTTTCTGATCGACTGGTATTTCCGCGGAGCGGCCTTTGCCTGGCGCTATCACCGGCGGGATCTGCACGGAGTGGTGCTGTAAGATCGCATCCTTAACCAACACGTTGAAAAAATGTTTCTTATAGTTTACTCTTACCCGCATTTGGCACTAATACAAATGGAGTCTGTGGGGTATTATGAGTCTTGCTTTCGTGATTATGTCCCATACACCGGTGGAGCCGGCAGCAGGGCTCGCTGAAACTCTGACAGATCTGCAGCTGATCTTCGGGGAAACAGGAACGATATGATCCGGCGTGCATGCGGCATTGCGGTTGCGCTGTTGTTTTTATCCCTCACCGTCCCGGTATTGGGCCAAAACTATACCCTTCACTCCCCCAAACTGTGGACTCCGCAGGAAAAAGAACAGTACGAGAAGGAAAACCCACCGGCCAGTAACGATAAAGAGCAGGGTGAACTACAAAAGGATAGGCTAAGGAAGGAAAAGGAACAGGCAGAGATACAAAAGGAGCTGCTTAAAAGGGAAAAAGAGCGGGTCGAGAAACAAAAAAGTCTCCTTAAATTGGAAAAGGAGCGCGCAGAAAAACAGAAGGACCAGGTAAAGAAGGAAAAGGAGCAGGTCAGGAAACAAAAAGAGCAGCTGAAAAAAGAAATGGAACGGGTGAAAAAAGAAAAGGAGCGGATCAGGCAGAATCAGATACTGGTCAAGAACGGCGTCTCGTACCGTGAAGTTGTCGTACAAAAGGGTGATACCTTGTACTCCATCTCCCGTAAATACAGAAAAGAAGGCTCTTCGTACGCTGAGACGCTGCGATTTAATGACATAGAGGATTCAGATCAGATCGTCAGCGGCGACATCATAAAAGTGCCCTTGAACAGGGTGAACAAAGCAAAGCAGATTGTTCAATCAAAGCAACTCAAGGTTGCGGCACCCGCCGTACAGAAACCACAGGTAACGGCCAAAGCGGCGCAACTTCCGGTTCCTGCTAAAACTATCACTCAACAGGCGCATACATTTTCAAATAACACGACGGCTAAGCAAAAGGCGATTCAGTCACCCGAAGCAGCTGTCATCAAGCCCCCCGCAGAAGCGCCTTCCTCTCTTGCCAAGACCAGCATACCGCCTCCGCACGCTTTCACTAACAATTCGACATCCCGGCAGCAACTGTTCGAACAGGCAATCAGGTCGTATCGAAATAGCGACTGTCAAACAGCGATTAAGCTATTTGGCCGATTTCTAGCCGAACCGACTTCCTCGGTACTGGCCGCTGATGCGAGTCTCTTCATTGCAGACTGCTACCTGAAACTTGTCGGGCAAATAGTTCGAAACTCAGATCAGAACCTAATTACACGAAGTAACATTCATAAAATATTTCCGTTGCAGCGGCGGGGTGGGTGGCGACTGGCTGTCGGTTGCAGTCACAACGACCGGATAGACTCCTTTTGGGACCGTGGTGGTCCCGGCGAGTATTGCCCCTGCATTTGTAATTCCGGCCGGGAGGCCTGTGAAAGAGAACGAAACCGGAGGTACTCCACCGTCAGCAAAGAGAGTTGCCGAGTAACTGTTTCCGATGCATGCTTTTGGCAGCTCGTTGTTTAATATCCTCAGAGTCCCTTGCGTTGTACCAAAACAGTGCGCAAGTTCCTGCAGTTCCTTTAACGTCATGATCCGATACACGTCTTCATTACTTAGACCGGTAAGCGTCCCACTGAAAGCGCCGCTTGCGCCGGGGGCCGAGGTTACATTCATGTCGTCGCCACCACTCACGAGCAGAAAGGCAACATTCTGTCCGGTGTAGCTTATTGCCGTGCCGGTTCTGCCACAGAGCCCGCCCCCTGCCAGTGTTATCATATTGTTGTCGTAGGAATAGACAACCGGCTTGCCCCAGGCGTCCAGCGGGGTTGTGCCAAAGACTCCGGTATACTCAGCTGAGGTTGGCAGACGCCCGCTTTTTACTGACCAAGCCACGATCATTTGTACGTCACGTTCCAACCCCGCCTTGGTTTCATTTATTCTGCCCTGTGTTACCAATGCGCCGAACTTTCTGGCGCCAAAGCTTACCAGTACCCCAAGCAGGGTAAACAGAATTACAAGGTAAAGTAGGGCCATGCCCCGCTGGTTACGCAACGATAGGGAAAGAGGCATGTAAAAACCTCGCAGCATTATTGCGGGTTGACTGTCACTACAAACAGCTTCTGGGCACAGTTGTCGCCGGGGTCAGCGTTGTTACAGGCATTGCTGGTGGTTACGCCGTCTGCGTTATCGCGAACGACTACTTTAATTTGATAGGCTCCACTAACAACCGTATTGGCTGGGAACGTGATGGTTAAACCTGCAGAATCCGTCGCCCAGCTAGCTTCGGCGAGGTTAAGGCAGTCGGCGTTCGAAGTCCCTCCGGTTTGCGCGAATCCGGCCGGCAGGGTGACGCACCATTTGTAGGTGGCTGGCGTCGAAAATGGCACGCCGCCATCAGCCGTAAGAGTTACCGAGTAGGCGTTTGGGACCGCCCCGAAAGGGAGCTCATTATTGACGATCTTCAGCGGCGCTCCCTGACAGCCGACCTTACTGCGCAGCTCATCCAGTGTTACCCATCTTACCAAGTCGCTATTGGGGCCGGTTACGGTGATGGTGCCGGCTGCGGCGCCCGAAGCGTTGATGACTCCGGTGATAGGCGCGCCGCTCAATGTGCCGTTCAGTGAGCTCTTGAGGGCAGCATAATCAGCACCGCTGAGAAGTGTGAAGGCCACATTGCTTATGGTAGCAGCCGGCTCAGTGGTGACCAAGGTCAGGGCTGTAGAGCGGCGGCCGCAGATGGTGTCTTTTGTGGGTGTGGCAGAGTAAAGGTTGGGATCATACAAGTATATCAGGTTCCGTCCCCAGGCATCCAAGGGGGATTTAGCAACAGTGGTAAAAGCAGTATTGCTTACATAAAGGGGATCAGCAGGTGGATAGGCATGAGGAATAGTGTTTCTCGATGAGGCCCAACTTACAATTGACTGTAAAGAGGCGTCCTGCATGTCTCTGGTTTCCCGCACCTTGACAAAGGTCGTCATCGGACCGATCATGCCGGCACCCAGCCCGACCAGTAGACCGATGATCACAAGCACGATGGATAGTTCGATCAGGGTAAAACCCTGGATGGTAGGTGTTGAAGATTTTTTTATCATGTGATGTCAATACCACACTATGGGAAATAAAAAAAGGGAGGCACCAAGATGCCTCCCTTTGAGTACAACTCATCGTGGGAAATTAGAATGGTTTATCAAAGAGCCAGACCGCCCCAAGGTTAACTCCAGCTGTCCAAGGCGCAACTCCGGCAACAGTTGTGTTTATAACAGGGACAACAGGTGCAGTGCCATTAAATGTGGCGGACATCTTTGTCGATCCTGTTGCCACTGCAGGTGCTGCCGGTACGAGCGTAACAGCGGCTGTTACAGCCCTAAACTGCCCTGCGCCACCATCAGCTTCTCCATCAAAAGCAGTATCCATGGATTTAATAATTTCAAGTTGGTCAGTAGTAAATGGAACCGTACATGCTACTGAACCACACACCAAAATTGCGTTGCGGGTTCCAGAATTGGTAGTTGGTAAGCTACCGATATAAACCCAAAATGAAGAGCTACCTATTACTATTGGATTTTCTGGAACATTTTGCATTACTGGGACAAGTTCACCAATTGCGTCTAAATCAACTGTAGTTTCGGATCCTGCTCCACCGTTGTTATTGCCAATAATTCCATCTTTTCCCTCATCGCCTGGAAACCTGCCGTTACGATCCATGAATGCAACGGTTAGGTTGCGCCAACTGCTAACTGCAGCAATGGCTTTTTTTGCCCGTGAGTTAGTAATCAAATCCTGCCCCTTGATAATAGCGCCGATAATCATACCGATAATGACGAGAACAATTGCCATTTCAACCAGCGAAAAGCCTTTGCGGTTTCTGAGTCTGGCCATCATGCCCGGTTTTTTCAGTGTGTCCATGGGTTCCATTTTCAGCTCCTTTTCGGTTTAATTGATTAAAAATATAAAGCGTTATGATTGCTATACTATGTAAAACAAGGTCCGTCAAGATAACTTATAAATAATATAGGTACTTGAACGGTAATTCTACTCCTCCAGCCTCACAATTCTGATTTTCGCCTCCTTTTTCTGTGCGGCAGTCGCATTCGGCAGCGCCATTATCCGCCGATAAGCCCTGACCGCTTCAATCCTGTTCCCCTTTCGCTCATACACTCTCCCCATTCCCTGCAGGGCCAACGGATCGCCGTCGTCTGCCAACCGACGGTACGTTGCCTGGGCGGCGTCGAGGTTTCCTGCTCTCTCATGCAGTATACCAAGATTAATAACCAAGCTCCGGTTGCCGGGGTCAAGTGCACAGGCATAGGTAAAAAGCCGCACGGCCTTCTGAGTGTTTCCCTGTGACGAATAGCCGATGGCGGCATTGATCAGTGCAGGAACATAGTTCGGTTTCTTGACCAGCGCCCGCTCGGCCTCCTGCGCCCCTTCGTCGAACATGCCAAGATTATTGAGGGCAGCGGCGACGTTGCTCATTATCCCATAGTTCTCAGGGTCGAGCTTCTGCGCCTTGCGGTAGCTGGCCAGTGCCGACCGCCAATCGCCGGTCATCTCCGCCGAACGCGCCGCATACAGAAGAGAGTCTCTCGCAGCCGTGTCAATCTTGAGCGAAGAACCCGCCTTCTCGCGAGGTGGCGTGGGTGCCTGCTGAAGGGTTTGCTTGGTTGTGTGCGCCGGCTGGCGCGAACTCAGCACCGCAGGCGGGCGAGATTTCCTCGTCTGCGGTGCTGGAGCCGGTGGTTCCTCCAGGGTTATCCTGGCTTTATTTGTCTGCTCAATTGGTGGCGCTGCCGCAGTCGGTGTCGGAACGACCTGGAGCGGCGTAGCACCAACCGATTCGGATTTTAAAGGCGTGGTCGGCGGTACCACATGTGGCGGCAAAGCAGCTCTTTTCTGTGCAGAAGAGCGTAACATTCCGAACTTTGCTGTCGTCACGAGTGTCCCAAGTACAATAAAAACCACAGACACTACTGCCGCTATTACGTATCGATTTTTGGACGTGCGAACATGAGAGGGAATTCCGTGCGCCTTGGAAAGCGTCGGAGGAATATCGAGGATCGGAGGATTTCCACTGCCGTCGTGTGATGAGCCCGATTTATTCTTTGAGAGGAGATCCGCAAGAAGACTCATGCAATGTACAGTCTGTTTTTCATTGGGGTGTCCTTGCCGTTACTTGTCCTGTTTCAATGTTGGATGAAAATAGCCCGATGCACCTTGATACAGATAAAGGAGAGTCTTGGGGCCGGGTCTCCCGGTGACTTCGAGCCCCTTCGAACTCTGAAAGGACTTGAGGGCGGCCACGGTTTTCTGGTCAAATACCCCGTTCTTTTCGACGGCTATGCCCGCATTCCCCAGGAGCTTCTGGAGGGCACCGGTGGCAGGAGTGCGGTCCCCATTCGGAAGCCACGCAGGTATTTTATCGTAATTTTTCCAGAGAATTAGCGCCTTTCCATGCCAGACGCTTTCCAGCTCATTTTTCGTAAGTCGTTGTTTTCCGCCAAGGGCCGTAGGTATGACATATTCGCCATTGGAGACTCCGGTCAGAGGGGCGTAGATTTCCTTGCCATGCTCGGACGGCTTGATGTGCAGTATAAGTGGATATCCCATCTCGATAATCCCTTCTGCGTTGCCGTCGAAATTGATCAATTCCATCCCACGTTGCAATGCCAGGCTGGCAAGATATTTAAGCGGGGCACTCTTCTGCGTTGCAAATTGGGGGATCTGGGGGAGATTCCATGCCGTGGCCATGGTGTTGAATGAACGAAAGATCGTCTGATTGGCATCGGCCTCGGCAGTTTCCTTGGTGACCGTAGCTGCAAAGGAAACAGGAACAGTCGCGGCCACAGCTTTTTCCGCCGTGTCCACGGTTTTCGGATGAGCCGAACTGATCTGTGCCGTCACTGGCTTTGCGACAGTACTCTGATCGGCGACCATGCTTCGAGTGTCAAGGGTTTTGCGGGTGAAGAAATGGTATGCCGTTCCGATGGCGACCGCCGCGCAGACGCCCGCTGCGGCAACGGCAACCGTACGCATGGGGAAAACACGGCGTGTATGGACGGGCATCGTAGCCTCCATGACATCCGCGGCCCCAAGTTCGATATGTTTTTCAAGGACCTCGTGGCTTCCTTCCAGAAAGGCGGACATGAGTCCCCGGGAGGCGAGCAGGTTGATAGTACGGGGAATGCCCTTGGAGAGATTATAGATAAGTTCCTTGGCCTTTTGGTTGAAAAGCAGCGAACTGTTCCCCCCCCGTATCAATCTGGTATTGATGTAGTCCGAGGTTTCGGGTGCGGTGAGGGGGTTCAGTTTGACGCGGACCGTAATGCGCTGGTTAAGCTGGCGCAGAGGGTTTCTGAGCAGTTTATTGGACAGTTCGGGCTGGCCGATCAGGATGATCTGGAGCAGTTTTTCTTTTTCAGTTTCCAGGTTGGAGAGGAGCCTGAGTTCTTCAAGTGTGGTATCGGGTAGTTCCTGGGCCTCGTCCACGATGATGGCAACGCGCTTGTCATGCGCCGCATGGGTGAGGAGAAAATCCCGGAACGACTTCATCATTTCGTTTTTACTGTCGCTCAGCGGTATCTTGAAATCATCCAGGATCGCGCGGAAGAATTCATCGGGCATGAGCCGGGGAGTCATGATCAGGGCAATCTCGGCCTTTTCTTTCCACTTTTCGGTGAAGAGCCGCAGGATGGTGGTTTTGCCGGTCCCCGGATCTCCGGTGAGGACGCAAAATCCTTCTTTGTGCGTGACGCAATATTCGAGTGATTGAAGTGCTGTGGCGTGTGCCGGTGAATTGTAGAAGTAGGCGGTATCCGGCGTAAGACGGAACGGGTCATCGTTGAGATTAAAAAATGAAAGATAATCCGTTGCCATGCGTTGCCAGAACCTCTTAGCCCTGATTTAAGTAGGATTATTTAGTTACGTACTATGATCTTCCCGACCTTGGAGACGAGATCGTAAATCGGGAGCAGCAGCCCCATGATGATGAGGGCGAATAAGCCGCCGATTACCGCCATAACCAATGGCTCGATAATCCTGCCCAGATTCTCGGCGGCATCGTCCAGTTTTTTCGTGTAGTACTTAGCCAGAAAATCTAACTGTTTGTCAAGTGTTCCGCTCGTTTCTCCGATGCGGATCTTGCTGATGACCAGGGGAGGAAGTATCTTCTGCTGCTCGAGAGATGCGGAAATAGTTTTGCCGTTAAGGATGTTTTCTTTGGCCTTGTGGAGGTTGACCCCGAAATATTCATTCCCCACCGCCGGTATCAGCAGGTCGAAGAGCCTTCTGATCGGGATGCCTGCCGCGATCATCATCCTGAACTGTTCGGCAAAAGTTGCCAGCAGCTTGTTGAATATAATAATTTTCAACACCGGTACGTGTATCAGAGTCCGGTCCCGCAGGTACCTGACCGTAGGGTTTTTGCCCATCAAAAAGATGGCCAGCGGTACCAGGATTAACACGAGCGGTATTAACTCCCAGTGCGCCTGGAGCAGGCTGCTGGAGTTTATGAGCAGAAGGGTCAGCGCGGGGAGTTTGACCCCCATGCTTTTCAGGGTTCCGGTCAGGCTGGGAATGACGAATAGCATCCAGAAAACCAGGGCGCCGAGGGTCGCGCAGAAGGCAAAAAACGGATACATAAGTGCTTTTTTGATAGCGCCCGACAGGTTCTGCATCCTTTGGAGGTGTTCGGTTGCCTCCCGCAGGCTCTCATCGAGGCGTCCCGTTTCTTCTCCAACTGCGACCAGTGTTTTAATAACGTCCGGAAAGAGCGCTCCCTGGGCCTCCAGGGCCGCCGATACGGAACTTCCGCTTTCCAGTCTCTGCTGGATATCGCGCAGAATCGGTTTGAAGGAGTTGTTGGTTGCCGACGAGATGAGGTCATCAAGGCAGGTGATGATCGGTACCCCGGCTTTCAGCATGTCCGAAAAACTCCCGGTGAATTCCAGGATGTCGGCCCGACTGATCTGCTGTTCGAGAATGAACCTGCTGAGCAGAGCAACCTGACCGGTGGACTCATGGATTGATACGATGTAGAGCCCTTTGGCACTCACGTCCCGAGACGCCGATTCGACGGTTTCGGAAGCGATGCTCCCCTTGATGATCTTTCCGGAGTAGTCAGTGGCGCGATAGGCAAAAAATTTCATCCCACTACCCTTTGGACCTCTTGAAGGGTGGTATGGCCGGCGACAACCTGATTGAGCCCTTCCGAAAACAGAGGTACCATCCCGTTCCGTTGTGCCGCCTGAAAAATCGCTTCCATGGAGGCGCTGGCGTAAATAAGCTCTTTGATCTCTGACGTTACGATCATGACTTCGGCGATGGAGGTTCTGCCGGCAAAGCCGCTGTTTCCGCATCTGCTGCAGCCGGCGCCCCGAAGGCTTTGGTCACATCCATCCCCGCCAAGTGAAAGACTTTCCGCTCTTTTTCGGTCAGCTCATATTCCTCTTTGCAGTAGTGGCAGATTTTGCGTACCAGTCGCTGGGCCAAAACGGCCAGCAGGGTAGAGGAGAGCAGCAGTTTGTCCATCCCCAGTTCCAGGAGCCGGGGTATGGAGGTGACCGCGTCGGTCGCGTGGAGGGTGGAAAGCAGAAGGTGACCGGTGATGGAGCCACGGATGGCTATCTGGGCCGTTTCCTTGTCGCGTATTTCGCCCAGCAGCATGACGTCAGGGTCCTGACGCATGAACGTTCTGGCGGAGGAGGCGAAGGTATAGCCGGTCTTTTCATTGACCTCGGTCTGGCGGACGAAGTTCAGATGGTATTCGACCGGGTCTTCGATCGTGATGACGTTTTTCTCCAGAAGGTCGATCTCGCGGAGGCAGGAGTACAGCGTCGTGGTTTTGCCGCTGCCGGTCGGCCCGGTGATGAGTATGATTCCATGGGATTTGTTGAAAAGCTGCCGCATGGTGTCGACGATATCTTCGTTAAGCCCCAGGGTAGATATATGCTTGAGTGCGCCGTTCGTGGAGAGAACCCTGATGACGATGTTCTCACCATAGATCGAAGGGGCCGTGGATATGCGCAGGTCGTACTTCTTTTTTAGAAATGTCAGCGTGAATGAACCATCCTGAGGAAGCCGCTGCTCGGTGATATCCAACTCTGCCATGATCTTTATGCGTGATGCCAGCGATGCCTGGATGATTTTGGGAAGACAATGCCCGTAGGTCAGAACGCCATCAATCCGATAGAAAATGTGCAACACCTCATCGGAAGGGGTCATATGGATGTCGGATGCCATTTTCAGGATACCGTCCATGATGAGGAGTTCGGTCAGTTCCGGGACTATGGTGTTCGGTACGGTCTCGCCGTTCTTAAGGGTGGTGGCAAACTCTTCCAGGCGCTGCTGCACCGAGTTTTTCGAGAAATAGTATGCGCGCTCAAAGATGTCACCGTAGGCTTCCTGGTCTACGAGAAAAACCTTGGGCGGCTTACCGGTCAGGCGGAGCACGTTATCGACCGCAACGACGTTGCTGGGGGTCATGATTCCGATGGAGAGGACTCCATCTTCCAGTTCCAGTGGGATGTAACCGTTATTTTGCGCCGTTTCCTTGGGGATGAGACGCAACGCCTCGTCGGACAGGGTAAAGGTGTGAAGATCGAGATACTCGATACCGGACTGCAGGGCAATGGTCTGGGCAAACTCCTGTGACGTCAGGAATCCGAGCGAGATGAGCGTTTCACCCAGTATGGTGCCGGTCACCCGCTGTTGAATGACGGCAATCTTAAGTTGCTTTGGGCTGATCTTCCCGTTTTCTACCAGGAGATCGCCGAGGTTTTTCGGAGCATGTAACACGCGGTTCACCTGTCTGGCAGCAGTAGTGCTTCACTCATTGTCAATAATATGAGGCCGGAGGAGCAGCACCAATTCTGATCGTGTCTCTGAAGTGTTCGTCCTGGTGAATAGCTTGCCAAGGTATGGAATATCGCCGATGACCGGTATCTTTTCATCGGTTGAAGTTTCCTTCTTGGAGATAAGGCCGCCGATGATTGCCATTTGACCGTCACGCATCTTGACTGTGGTTGTCATTTCCCGCAGGGCAACGGTGGGGATGGTTATGGTGGTCTGGTTGCCGGCGCTGCTGAAGGTTTTGTCCTGCAGACTTATAAGATCCGAAGTTATCGGCGTTATGTTGAGCGAAATGTCGCCTCCTTCGGAGATGAAGGGGACGATGCCGATAATCATGCCGGAGAGGACGCTGGTGGTTTGCGGAATGAAGCTTATCGCGTTACCCGCGGCAGTGGCGGTTGTCGTGGTCGTAACCTGGGAGATGAAGCTGGTGTTGGTGCCGACGGTCAGGATTGAGGCATGCCCGTTCATGACGTTTATTTTCGGATTCGAGAGGGTCTTGATGTCACCCTGCTTCTTCAGGGCGGTCAAGAGTCCCTGGAAATTGCCCTTGGTTAGCCCCACTTGAAATTGGGATGAACTTGCCGCCGCCGCAGTGGCCGCGCTCAAGGCGGTGCTGCCGACGTTCAGAGATCCGAACCCGGCATTAAGGGCTCCGCTGCTTGCCAGGAAGGACCAGTCGATACCAAAGTTCAAGCCGTCATTAAGTTGAACTTCGATAATCCTGGCCTCGATCATCACCTGCCGGTTGAGGACCTTTCTGACGTTTTCAAGGTATTGTTCCACCCTCTCCATGTTTTTTCGGGAGGCGGTCACCATGATGGTTCCGGTGATCCGGTTGATGGTGATGCTCTGTTGGGCTTCTCCCCCGCCGGATCGATTCGTTGTTATTGACTTGGCATCGCCGGCAGTGGCGGGGTGGGCAGTAGAGGTGTCCCTCTTATCCATGATGCCTGCAAGCGACGTTTCCATGGAACCCCAGAAATCATATGCTTTTGCGTCGGCTTTGCTCCCCGATGAAATAGACCCCTTCAAGCCGCTTGACCCCGCAATGTCTCCACCGATATCCATCGAATAGGAGTTGACCAGAGCGGGATGTCCCAGCTCAAAGACCCTGGTCCCGACTGACTCCACCTTAAGAACGTTATTGGTAATTGTGTAGAAGCAATTTGCGCTCGAAAAAATGGTTTTCAGGGCATCTTCAGCGGTTACGTTTCTGAGGGACAGGGTCATGGGCTGGTCGAGAGGGACATCCCTGTCAACCAGGAGATTCAATCCGCATGCGTCCGCAATGATATGCAGGACATCGCCGAGCGGGCTGTTTCTGACTACGATGTTGACAATTCTCGTTTTGAGCGGGACGATCTCTTCCGTCATGGAAACAAATGCCGGAGGCTGCGCTTCGGCTGGAGGCGTTTTCGGTTCTGCCTTCCATTCTGGTGAGCGGGGGATGCTCTCTTTTATGAGATGCGTATCGGGTGCCACGACCTGTTTGTTTGCAGAGCAGGCCGTGAGAGCAGCTATCGCCAGAAGCAGGAGCATGTTTTTCAGGGCCATTGAATTGACTGCAATGTTCATTACTCTGTGGTCAGCCATAGATCCTTCCCGTTTTTTCGCATCAGTACCCGAGTTTCCTCGATTTTTACGATCCTGCTGCCATCCAGGGCAGAGCCTTCGTGAACGACGTGGTCATCGATGATGGCCATTCTCGTAGAGCCGGCGTAATATATCATGGAAACGGTGGGACGACTAGCCAAAGAACGCGGTAGGTCGTTCTTGGCATTCATGGATGCGGCGTTTGGTGTGGAAACCGACTTTCCGCTTTTCGTCGTGGCGTCTCCGCTCTTACGTAACGTCGCTTTTACAGGGCTGGCCAGTCCGGAAAAAGCGGGTTGTTGTCGGGGCAACGACATGGCAACCGGCTTATTTGAAAAATCTATCAGCTCCTTTTCAGAAGGGGTCAGATCGGCGTTGGGCAGTTTCCGGAAAAAGAGTGCGGCCGGAATGGCGATCACGAGGAATGACACCAGAAGTACGGTGGGAATAGTCTTGTCGGCGGTCATGGTTTCGTTTTCTCGCTGGTGATTACTTTGCCGGAAATCGTAAAGGATCCCTCCCCGGTTCCGCTCGGGTCGGACCGCATGATGGCTACAGAGCTGACCGGGCTCAGAGG
Source organism: uncultured delta proteobacterium (assembly GCA_963760075.1). GTDB lineage: Bacteria > Desulfobacterota > Desulfuromonadia > Geobacterales > Pseudopelobacteraceae > JACRCG01. Next base: position 74,482 of record CAVXBQ010000001.1, read on the forward strand.
AAAGACCGCTCCATGAAGATAGCTGACTGCGTTGAGCAGGTTGTTGAAATCCGGGTTGTTGAACACGAGAGAATACGGGAGTGAAGCCTCTCCCCCTTTTTTCTCCACTGCTCCGATGGTCATGTTATCCGGGCTGAGTCGGGCCTTTATTTCATCAATCTTTCTATAGAGAACCATCTCTGGAGAGCTGTTTTGAGCAAACTGACTAAGCTGCGACTGCAGCGCCGTCAGGGCGCGTCTCCGGTTTGCGTTGGCTTCCTTGACCCGGGCAAGGCCACTCTGCGCTCGAATCAAGTCAGCGGACAGCTGTTCCAGCAGTATGCGACTCCTCAGCTGGCGTACAGAGGCGATGGCCACGATCAGAAGCAGCGCCGCTGCAATGAAAAAACGCATCTTTAACGGTTTAAGGTCACTTTCGTATCTGCTTGCAATATGGGTCATCTCCTCTCTGGACCTCCGCCGTTGTAGCGAGCCAGTATGCTGAAGTGTTTTTGTTTTATGTCAACGCTGCTGGATGATACCGCATATCCGGGAATCTTTGCGAGTTGTGAGATGAGCTTTTCGAAGGACGCCTGGGTTTCACTGTAACCGGAAGCGTTTATTGCACCTTCGATTTTGACGCTCAGGAAGCTTTCTTCATTCTGAACGGTGACCCCATTGATTGTGTACTCCCCGGATTCGGGCAGAATGAGAGCAGCCAGAGCTGTTGCCGGATTGGGCGAGGAATTGTGCGTATTGATAAAATCCAGCGGCTGTTTGAACGCATTTGCTTCCGCATCGAGTTTCCGAAAGGTGGCTATTTCGTCCGCTGACCCACTTAATTCCGTTCTGATCCTGGCAATGTTGGATTTAAGTCCGGAAATAATCATCCACTCCGTCACCAGATACGCCGCCAGAAAAAGGGTTACGACAGACATGAAGATGGCTGCTGCCGTGAGAAGCTTTTTGTGTGTGGAGAAAATTCTGTAATCTGACGGCAGGATGTTCCCGATGCGGGGAGATTCAATAGCGTGCAAGGCGGCCGTAATCGGCGCGAAGTAATCATGAATAATATGAGGCGGAATATCTTCCAACTGCGGGGGCAGCAATGATCTGCATGGCACCGAGACACGATGGCTAAAATCCCCGGATAGTTCCGGTTGGTTGAGCATAACCACTTCAATGGGGCGTGCGCGGAGAGACTGAAAGCAGTAGTCAACCGTCATGTTGATATTGTTTGTATCTTCCGGAAACAGGGCACTATCGAGGGAAGGGATTTTTCGGATGAATTCCAGTTCACTGTTTTCGGAGACAAGGAGAAGTTTCTCACCCGGAAGGGTTGCAATAAATATGCGCGACTGGTCGGGATCTGTATCGCAGGTTGAGAGCGCCAGCCTGAAGATGGAAAAGGGGGCCGCGTAGACATGTGAAATTGCGATGCCGTGGCGATTTGCTGCCGGGATGAAATCGGAAAGAAAGTCGTCCGGGTAGCTGAACGCCGCTATTTTGCTGTACCGTCTGGTGTCAATCGTTGATTCACCGATGGTGCGGTGAACGATACAGAACGAGGCCAGGTCGGGATGTGCATTCTTAATTTCGGTGCGCACCAGCTTGTCGTGATATTTGTGGGCGGCCGGGGGGAGGTGTATGATATCCTGATAAAAAAAAGGGGGGTTGCTGCAGACAATGCAGGTTTTCTCCCTGCAAAGCGCGAGGTAGTCATCCATTTCATCGAAATTGAATGTCCTGGCATCCATGACCGTTACCGAATTACCGGCAACACGCACCTTCACGGCTTGAACAATCGTCCCATCGAAATAGAATGAAAGCACATTGTTCATGGCGTACTCACCGATGAATTACGCGTCATATAGGGGTGCACAACGTTCAGGGGGCCCTCCGATTAGCGCATCTGGCAATTTTCTGAATATGGTTTCTTTAATAACATGAATTATTACTTTAAACCATTGTTTCTTTTGAAATTTTACACTATGCCCGTTCCAGTCCGGCAAAGCGGAGCATAAGCTTCTTGGGGCCAACCGAGTTGAACCAGACAACCACCTTCTGGCCTTCTCCCTCACCCTCGACTTTTCTGACGGTACCGACCCCAAACTTGCCGTGTCGTACCTTCATGCCGAGATAGACACCGTCCTGCTCTTCAGGCGGCTCCGGAACGATCTCGATCTCGTTGGCAAACGCACCGGCAATGGCGGCCAGGTTGTGGGATGGAGGGCCGTTTTCGGAATGGGTGAAGGTCGTGGCGCCGCTCCGTATCCGGTCTAAATCTCCGGAGTAGCCTCTCTCCGCAGCAGCGGGGTATGGGGTGGCGAACGATGACGAGCCGAAAGAGTTTTCCGTTCCACCCGTATCATCCAGCAATTCCGGCGGGAATATCCTTCAAAAACCGTGACGGCAGGTTGCACTGCTCCTGGCCGAACAGGTAGCGCCGGCGGGCATTGAGCAGGTAGAGCCGTTCGCGGGCGCGGGTCATGCCGACGTAGCAGAGGCGCCGCTCCTCCTCCATGCCGTCCAGATCGTCCAGGGCGCGGACATGCGGGAAGAGCCGCTCCTCCATGCCGATCATGAAGACCGCCTTGAACTCCAGCCCCTTGGCGGCGTGCAGGGTCATCAGGGTCACCGATGGCTTGCCGGCCTCCCCCTGTTCCAGATCGGACACCAGCGACACCTGTTCCAGAAATTCCGACAGCCCGGCTTCGGGGTTCTTCTCGCTAAACTCCTCCATCGCCGCCAGAAGCTGTTCCAGGTTCTCCAGCCGTTCGGCATCCTCCTCGTCGCGGCTCTCCTTCAGCCGGTCCAGGTAGCCGCTCTCCTGCATGACGGTCTGGGCCAGCTGCGGCAGGCTCGCGGCTGCCGGACAGTTCCCGGAAACCCTCCAGCATGGCGGCAAAAGCCGCCACCTTGCCGCGCGGGCCGGCCGACAGCAGCCCGTCCCCGGCGGCCTCGCTGCAGGGCCTCGCAGAAGGTGATCCCCTGCCGGCCGGCCAGCTCGGAGATCTTGTCCACCGTGGTGTTGCCGATGCCGCGCGCCGGGACATTGATGATCCGCTTCAGCGAAACCTCGTCGGCCGGGTTGTCCAGCACCCGCAGGTAGGCCAGGATATCCTTGACCTCCATGCGGGCATAGAAACGGACGCCGCCGACGATGTGGTAGGGGAGCGCCTCGCCGACCAGCGCCTCCTCCACCAGGCGCGACTGGGCGTTGGTGCGGTAGAAGACCGCCATCTCCTCCAGCGGCACGCCGCTGTGTGCTGCAGCCGGCCGATCTCGCGGCAGACAAAACGGGCCTCTTCGCGGTCCGATTCGACCCGCTCGTAGCGGATCTTCTCGCCGTCGGGATTTTCGGTCCAGAGGGTCTTGCCCTTGCGGCCGAAGTTCTGTTTGACCACCTCGCCGGCCGCCGCCAGGATGGTGGCGGTGGAGCGGTAGTTCTGCTCCAGCCGGACGACCTTGACGCCGGGAAAGTCCTTCTCGAACTCCAGGATGTTGCGGATGTCGGCCCCGCGCCAGGAGTAGATCGACTGGTCGTCGTCACCCACCACGCACAGGTTCTTGCGCTCCCCGGCCAGCAGGCGGATCAGGTTGTACTGCACCGGGTTGGTATCCTGGTATTCGTCCACCAGGATCCACTGGAAGCGCTCCTGGTACTGGCGGCGCACCTCGGGAAAATCCGCTCAGCAGCCGCACGGTCTGGATCAGCATGTCGCCGAAATCCAGGGCGTTGCATTTCTTCAGGCGTTCCTGATAGGCGGCGTAGATCTGGACGACCTTTGGCATTGTAGACGTCGCCGGTGGGGACGGAGTCGATATCCTCCGGGAACAGGCCGCGGTTCTTGTAGTCGTCGATCCGGCCCCGACCGCCTTGGCGGCGAAGCGCTTCTCATCCAGATCCATCTCGGCGAGGACGTCCTTCAGCAGGCGTTCGCAGTCGCGGTCATCGTAGATGGCAAAGGAGGATTGGAAGCCGAGATGATGGATATCGCGGCGCAGGATGCGGCCGCAGGCGGCATGGAAGGTGGCGATCAGCGGCACATCGCCGCCCCCCAGCAGCCGCTGACCCGTTCGGCCATCTCCCGGGCGGCCTTGTTGGTAAAGGTCACCGCCAGGATGTTCCAGGGGCGGACACCCCGGTTGTGGATCAGGTGGGCGATGCGGTTGGTGATGACGCGGGTCTTGCCCGAACCGGCGCCGGCCAGGATCAGCAGCGGCCCTTCGCCGTGCAGCACGGCTTCTTTCTGGGGCGGGTTGAGGTGTTTGAGTAGATCCATGAAGAAGTTGTAGCCGCTCGCACTTCACGCGTCAAGCGGAAAGAAAACGAGGCCATGAGGCACTTGATGTTTTGTCTGACATCAGGTGGACACGTATAATGGTGTACTCACAAGTGTGAAATTAGTACACATAATGCTGCCCTGTGGCCAACGGGAAGTCTGCGTACTCCGGCTGCGATACGACATAACTATATAACTTTTAAGCCGAGACGGTTAGTGCAGATAGTGTCGTTTCAGAGTGGCACGCTCCGTGCTATTGAAAACAGCCCGTATTGCGTTGCGGGCAATTCATAGAATGAATAAATGTCACGAAGGTTGCCTCCATGAAAACCAACAAACCACCAGTAAAACAGGGACTTTACGATCCTCAATTCGAGCATGATGCATGCGGCGTCGGCTTTGTTGTCAATATGAAGGGGAAGAAATCCCATGAGATCGTCAGCCAGGCGCTGGAGGTCCTCATAAACCTTGATCATCGCGGAGCCACCGGCAGTGAACCGAACACCGGGGACGGAGCAGGTATTCTCATGCAGGTGCCGGACAGCTTCCTCCGCTCGGTCTGTGCTCCGCTCGGCATTGATCTCCCCGAACCGTTTCACTACGGTGTCGGCATGGTCTTTACCTCGCCTGAAGCGACCGAACGTAACGCTGCACGCCATATTCTGGAAAAGATCCTGGTCGAAGAGGGGGTTGAGCTTCTTGGCTGGCGCAATGTGCCGACCGACAACTCTTCCCTCGGAGAAACCGCCAAGGAAGGCGAGCCAAGGGTGCGCCAGCTGTTCCTGAAGCGTCCGGCCAGCTGCGTTGACGAGCAGGCCTTCAACCGCAAGCTGTATATCATCAATCAGCGCGCCATCAATGAGATTCGTCGTGCCGAGGTTGACGACTGCTGGTACGTCAGCAGCCTCTCGACCCGTACCATCATCTACAAGGGGATGCTCATGCCGGTGCAGGTTGACCGGTATTTTCCCGAACTGCGCGACCCGGCCATGGAAAGTGCCATTGCCCTGGTGCATTCGCGCTTCTCCACCAATACCTTCCCGAGCTGGGATCGTGCCCACCCGTATCATATGCTGGCCCACAACGGCGAAATCAACACCCTGCGCGGCAATGTCAACTGGATGAATGCCCGTCAGAATCTTTTTGCCAGCGAACTGTTCGGCGACGATATCAAGAAGGCGCTGCCGATCATCAATACGAACGGCTCCGATTCAGCCATGTTTGACAACTGTCTGGAGCTGCTCGTCATGGGGGGGCGCTCCCTGCCCCATGCCGTCATGATGATGGCGCCGGAGCCGTGGGAAAACCACACCGACATGAGCGATGAAAAGAGGGCGTTCTACGAGTACCACTCCTGCCTGATGGAGCCGTGGGATGGTCCTGCAGCAATCGCCTTTACCGATGGCCGCAGGATCGGTGCCGTGCTTGACCGTAACGGCCTGCGCCCGTCCCGCTACTATATTACCACCGACGATCTGGTCGTCATGGCCTCCGAAGCCGGGGTCCTCAAGATTGAGCCAAGCCGTATCCTGAGCAAGGGGCGTATCCAGCCGGGGCATATGTTCCTGGTTGACACCGAGCAGGGGCGTATCGTTCCCGACGAAGAGATCAAGCGGGAACTGGCGGCTGCCAACCCGTACGGTCAGTGGCTGAAAGATAATCACATCAGCCTGGAAGATCTGCCGGCTGTCCCTGAAGCTCCGCTGCCGGATCACGCTGCCCTTATTCAGCGCCAGCAGGCGTTCGGCTATACCTACGAGGATCAGCGCGTTGTGTTGGGGCCGATGGCCATTGACGGCATTCAGCCGCTTGGCTCCATGGGGACGGACACTCCGCTGGCGGTGCTGTCCGATCAGTCGCAGCTCCTGTACAACTACTTCAAGCAGCTGTTCGCCCAGGTTACCAATCCCCCAATCGACCCTATTCGTGAGGAGATTGTCACCTCAACGGTCACGTTGATCGGTTCGGAGGCAAACCTGCTTGCTCCGACCGCCGAAAGTGCCCGGATGATCAAGCTGGAGCATCCGCTGCTCGGCAATGATGAGCTTGAAAAACTGCGTCAGATTACCCGTCCCGGCTTCAAGTCCGCCACGCTGCCGCTGCTCTTTCCGGCGGCACGGGGGACCGGCGCCATGGAAAAAGCGCTGGAGGCACTGTTCGCGGCTGCCGATGCTGCGGTCGAATCCGGGAGTAACATCCTGGTTCTGTCCGACCGTGGTGTAGACAAAAACAACGCCGCCATTCCGGCACTGCTGGCATCAGCAGGGTTACACCATCACCTGGTAGGCCGCGGTACCCGTACGCGGGTTTCACTGATCCTGGAGTCGGGCGAGCCGCGTGAGGTTCATCACTTTGCCGTGCTGCTCGGCTACGGTGTCAATGCGATCAACCCGTATCTGGCCTTCGAATCTCTGGATGACATGATTCAGCAGGGGATGCTGCCGGATCTCGACCATAAAAAAGCGGTCAAGAACTTCATCAAAGCCTCCATCAAGGGTGTTGTCAAAACCATGGCCAAGATGGGTATCTCCACCGTTCAGAGTTACCGCGGCGCACAGATCTTCGAGGCGGTCGGCCTGCATCACTCCGTGATTGATCGCTATTTCACCTGGACGCCGTCGCGTATCGGCGGCACCGATATTGACGGAATCGCACGGGAATTGATGGAGCGTCACGCACGAGCCTATCCCGAACGGGTTGCCCCCGAGGTGACGCTTGCCCCGGGCGGCGTCTATCAGTGGCGCAAGGATGGGGAGGAACATCAGTATAACCCGCTGACGATCACCTCGCTCCAGAAAGCGACCCGTGCCGACGATTATCGCGAATTCAAGGTGTTCTCCTCCTTGATCGACGAGCAGAGCACGCGTCACTATACCCTGCGCGGCCTGCTTGAATTCAAGGAGAATATGCCGTCTGTGCCGCTCGATGAGGTCGAACCGGTTGAAACCATCATGAAGCGCTTCAAGACCGGCGCCATGTCCTACGGCTCCATCAGCAAGGAGGCTCATGAAGCGCTGGCCATCGCCATGAACCGTATCGGCGGGAGATCCAACACCGGTGAGGGTGGCGAAGACCCGGAACGCTTTACCTGGACCAACGAGCAGGGGGATTCAAAGAACAGCGCGATCAAACAGGTGGCTTCGGGACGTTTCGGCGTTACCAGCGATTACCTGACCAATGCCGGCGAACTGCAGATCAAGATGGCGCAGGGGGCCAAGCCGGGCGAGGGGGGCGAGCTGCCAGGTCACAAGGTGTATCCATGGATCGCCAAGACCCGTCATACCACACCGGGTGTCGGGTTGGTGTCGCCACCGCCGCACCATGATATCTACTCAATCGAGGATTTGGCCGAGCTGATCCACGATCTGAAAAATGCCAACCGCCGGGCCCGCATCAGCGTCAAGCTGGTGTCCGAAGTCGGCGTCGGTACGATTGCCGCCGGGGTTGCCAAGGCTCACGCCGATGTCGTGCTGATCAGCGGCTATGATGGCGGTACCGGAGCATCGCCGATTTCCAGTATCAAGCATGCCGGTCTCCCCTGGGAACTCGGCCTGGCCGAAACGCATCAGACCCTGCTGCTGAACAATCTGCGCAGCCGGATCATCATCGAGGCCGACGGTCAGTTGAAGACCGGCCGCGACGTTGCCATCGCCGCTCTGCTGGGCGCCGAGGAGTTCGGCTTTGCCACCGCTCCGCTGGTGACCCTGGGGTGCGTTATGATGCGTGTCTGCCACAGCAACACCTGCCCGACCGGCGTGGCGACACAGGATCCGAAACTGCGCAAAAACTTCACCGGCAAGCCGGAATATGTCGTCAACTTCATGCGTTTTGTCGCGCAGGAGCTGCGCGAAATCATGGCGCAACTCGGCTTCCGTACCCTGAATGAAATGGTCGGGCGCTGCGACGTGCTGGAAGCCAACAAGGCGATCAACCACTGGAAGGCACAGGGGCTTGATTTCACCAACATTCTTCATCAGCCGAAAGTTGCGCTGAATGTCGGACGCTACTGTACGGAAAAGCAGGATCACGGTCTGGAAAAGTCGATCGACATGACCAGATTGCTCGATCTCTGCAAGCCGGCTATCGAGCGGGGTGAAAAGGTCAGTGCGGAGCTGCCGATTACCAATGTTGATCGGGTTGTCGGAACTATCCTCGGCAATGAAATCACCCGCAATCATGGTGCTGCAGGGCTTCCGGACGATACGGTCCGCCTCACATTCAACGGTTCTGCCGGGCAGAGCTTCGGGGCGTTTATCCCGCGCGGCATAACGCTGAAGTTGTCCGGTGACGCCAACGATTACCTGGGCAAAGGGCTGAGCGGCGGCACGATCATTGTCTATCCGCCGGAGGGGTCAACCTTCAAGGCCGAAGAGAACATCATTGCCGGCAATGTCGCTTTTTACGGGGCTACCAGCGGCACGGCCTACATCCGCGGCATGGCGGGCGAGCGCTTCTGTGTCCGCAACTCCGGTGTCAATGCCGTTGTTGAAGGGATAGGCGATCACGGTTGTGAATACATGACCGGCGGCACCGTGGTGATCCTTGGCCGGACCGGGCGCAACTTCGCAGCCGGCATGAGTGGCGGTGTCGCGTACGTCCTTGACGAACAGGATGATTTCGCGCTCCGCTGCAATAGGAGATGGTCGGCCTGGAGCAGCTTGATGATGCCGATCGTACGATCGTCAAGGGCATGATCGAAAAACATGCCGAATGTACCGGCAGCTCCCGCGCTGCGATGGTCTTGACCAACTGGGATCGCTATCAGTCACGCTTTGTGAAAGTGATGCCGATGGATTACAAGCGTGTCCTGCAGGCACTGGAGCGGGCGCAGGCAGCCGGTCTCAGCGGTGACGATGCACTGACGGCAGCATTTGAGGAAAACTCGCACAGCGGCGGACATTAACTGGACAGTGGAAGACCGCTAACGAGCGGGTTGAATTAATTATCACCGAGACGTTATTACATAGGGAAATCGATTATGGGAAAACCAACTGGATTCATGGAATATACTCGCGAAGTGCCTGCCGACCGGGCACCTTTGGAGCGTATAAACGACTGGAACGAATTCCATCTGCATATGCCGGACGAGGATTTGCGCACCCAGGGCGCCCGCTGCATGGATTGCGGCGTGCCGTTCTGTCACAGCGGTGTGCTGATCAGCGGCATGGCCAGCGGCTGCCCGGTCAACAATCTGATCCCGGAGTGGAATGACCTGGTGTACCGCAACCTCTGGCAGTCAGGCGCTGGACAGGCTGCATAAAACCAACAACTTTCCGGAGTTCACCGGTCGTGTCTGTCCGGCTCCCTGCGAGGGCTCCTGCACCCTGGCGAGCATCGATCCGGCTGTCACGATCAAGAATATTGAAGTCAGCATCGTCGAACGCGGCTTTGAAGAGGGGTGGATCGTTCCGGCCCCTCCCGCAGTCCGTACCGGTAAAAAAGTCGCCGTTGTCGGTTCCGGCCCCGCCGGGCTCTCCGCCGCCGCCCAGCTCAACAAGGCCGGTCACAGCGTGACTGTTTTCGAACGCGCCGATCTGCCGGGCGGTCTTCTGATGTACGGCATCCCCAATATGAAACTCGACAAACGTCAGGTGCTGCTGCGTCGCATCAAGCTGATGGAGGCCGAAGGGATCACTTTTGTCTGCAATACCGAGATCGGGGGGAGCGAATACCCGACTGCAAAATTACGCAGCGAATTTGATGCCGTCGTTGTGACGACCGGAGCCACGCTGCCGCGCGATCTTCCGATCGAAGGGCGAGGTCTGAAGGGGATTCATTTTGCCATGGAGTTCCTGACCGCCAACACCAAGGCCCTGCTGAACGGGAGTGACGATTTCATTTCGGCCAAAGGGAAGGACGTCATCATCATCGGCGGCGGTGACACCGGTACGGACTGTGTCGGCACCTCACTCCGTCATGGCTGCAGCAGCTGTCGGCCAGCTGGAAATCATGCCCCGTTCTCCGGATGAACGTGCTGCCGACAACCCCTGGCCGGAATGGCCCAAGACCCACAAGGTGGACTATGGCCAGGAAGAGGCCGCTGCCAAGTTCGGCGCGGACCCCCGCGTCTATCTGACGACCGCTACGCGCTTCGAGGGTGACCAGAATGGTGCCGTCTCGGCTGTTCACACGGTGGAAGTTGTCTGGCAAAAGAACGAAAAAGGGCAGTTCATTCCGCAGCCGGTTCCGGGGACGGAACAGGTACGGCCTGCCCAGTTGGTACTGCTGGCGATGGGCTTTCTCGGGCCTGAACAGCCGCTGATCGATTCCTTCGGTTTGGAAAGGGATCAACGCAGCAACATCAAAGCGGATTATGAAAAGTACACCACCAGCGTCCCGGGAGTGTTTGCCGCCGGAGACTGCCGCCGCGGCCAAAGTCTGGTCGTATGGGCGTTCAATGAGGGGCGTGGAGCCGCCCGCGAATGTGACCGGTACCTGATGGGAAAGAGCGAGTTACCGTAACAGTACTGGACGTATGACGGTTATGCTGCTATAAGTGTAAACACACGGCGATGAGGCCCACCTGACATGATCGGGTGGGCCTTTTTTGTTGTAAATTCGGAGTATAAGCCGAGCGAATTGAGTTATTGTGTATACGGTTTTAGTTTTCATAAAACTAAATAAATTTTGTGAGATTATAATAGCTTGCATCTTGTTATCAATATGAGATAAGAGACGTCACACACTGAATGTGGTTGACCTTTACGTAAGAAGCAATTTAGTTTGACAAGTTGCGATACGACGATATATTAAAAGAGGTATGCAGGTACTAACCTCTTAGGAGAGGGATTCATGCTGATTGTTGTCTGTATCAAACAGGTTCCGGACACGACCCAGGTTCAGATCGATCCGGTCACAAACACCCTGGTTCGTGACGGTATCCCCTTTATCGTCAACCCCTATGATACCCATGCTCTGGAGGAGGCGTTGCGACTGAAAGATCGCTTCGGCTGCAAGGTTGCCGCCATTTCGATGGGACCTCCCAACGCAGAGGGGACCCTGAAGAAGGCTCTGGCGCTCGGGGTCGATTATGCCATCCTGCTTTCTGATCGCGTGTTCGGCGGTGCCGACACCCTTGCGACCAGCAATGTTCTGGCGGCTGCAATCAGCCAAGCTGCATGCGGACGTTGATGAGGTCGGGCTGGTACTCTGCGGCAAACAGACTATTGATGGCGACACCGCCCAGGTCGGCCCCGGTATCGCCAGCCGTCTTGACTATCGCCAGCTGACGCTGGTGGACAAAATTGTCAACCTGGATCTTTCGGCAAAAAAAATCCGGGTCAGCCGCAAACTGGAAGGGCGCCACGAGATTGTCGAAGCCCCTTTGCCGGCCATGCTGACTGTTGTCCGCGAACTGAACCGGCCGCGCTATCCCAAGGTGCAGATGCGGCTTGAGGCTGCTGAGGCTGTTGTCGAAGTCTGGAACAACAAAACACTGCAGCTGGATGAACAGAAAATCGGCCTGAAAGGTTCTCCTACCTGGGTATCCAAGATCTTTTCTCCGGAACGCGCCAAGGGAGAAATCCTGGGTGACGGTTATGCCGACCCGGCCGGAACTGCAGCGTTGCTGATAGAAAAACTGATGGCGAAGGATATGTTACCATTATGAGCGAACTCACAACCAAAACCCAAAAAACCCCGCGGCGTCGCCCAACTGATTGCCGGCACCTGCATCGCCTGCGGTGCCCGCTGCCAGAGCGTCTGCCCGGTCAATTGCATCGAAATGACCGACAGCGGCGAGCCGATCATCGACGCCAGCCAAATGCATCGGCTGTCAGAAATGCGTCAAGATCTGCCCGGCCAGCGCCCTGGAGATGTTCTTCACCCCCGAGGAGCAGAAGATTCTCGACCGAGCTGGCCGCCTCCGCCGCTCCCGTCGAAGAAGAGATCGACCCGGAAGCCGCCGCCCTGGCCGCGAAACTGGCAGCAGTACCGTGGCGTCTGGGTCTTTGTCGAACAGACCGAAGGTGAGCCGGCCAAGGTTTCCTGGGAACTGCTGGGGGTCGGCGCAGGAGCTGGCCGCCACGCTGGGCGTCGAACTGTGCGCCACTGGTGATCGGCGAGAATGTCGAACACCTCTGCCACGAAGCCTTTGCCTACGGCGCAGCCAAGGCCTATCTGCTGGATGCCCCGGTCTATCAGCACTACCGCACCGAAGCCTACGTTGAAGCCTGCTGCCACCTGATCGAGAAATACAAGCCGGAGGTCATCCTGATGGGTGCCACCGGCATGGGGCGCGACCTGGCCGGCGCCGTTGCCACCCGGGTCGGCAACCGGCCTGACCGCCGACTGCACCGGCCTCGCCATCGACGACAAGCGCAACCTGATGCAGACCCGCCCCGCCTTTGGCGGCAACATCATGGCCACCATCATGTGCGACAAGTTCCGCCCCCAGATGTCCACCGTCCGCCCCAACGTCATGCCGATGCCGGAGCGGCAGGAAGGGGCAGCGGGGACGATCATCCGCGACCCGTTCACCGTTCCGGAAGAGAGCATTCTCACCAAGGTGCTCGAGATCATCCGCGACTCGCACAGCAAGGGCGCTGTCGATATCACCGGCGCCGAGTTCATCGTTTCCGGCGGCCGCGGCATGATGGGCCCGGAGAACTTCGCCATGCTGCAGGAACTGGCCGACGAACTGGGCGGCGTGGTCGGCGCCTCCCGCAGCGCCGTGGATGCCGGCTGGATGCCGGGCGACCGGCAGGTCGGCCAGACCGGCAAGACCGTCCGCCCCAAGATCTACATCGCCTGCGGCATCTCCGGCGCCATCCAGCACCTGGTCGGCATGCAGGATTCCGACATGGTCATCGCCATCAACCGCGACAAGGAGCGCCCCGATCTTCGAGGTGGCCACCTACGGCATCGTCGGTGACCTGTTCCAGGTGGTCCCGGCGATCACGAGCAAAATCCGGGAGCTTAAAAAAGCAGCCAACCGCTAACGTCATCAACTAACTAAAGAGCATCAGATCTCCTGAGGTCCATATGACACCCAACCCGTCCATCTTTACTCCACTTCTGCTTGCTTCCTGTGCCGTCTTTGCCTGGGGCTGCTGGAAACGGCTCAGCCTGATTTCGCTCGGCCGGCCGGAAGACCGCTTCGACAACATCGGCACCCGCTTCGGCGACATGCTGCTGTATGCCTTCGGCCAGAAACGGGTGCTGGCCAAACCGTTCGGCATCAACCACTTCATCATCTTCTGGTCGTTCCTGATCCTGCTGGTCGCCAACACCGAGTTCATCCTGAACGGGCTTTTCCCCCACACGATCAAGCTTGTCATGCTCCCCTTTGAACTGTACGTGCCGCTTGCCTTCATGATCGACATCGCCTCGCTGCTGGCCCTGATCGCCGTAACGGTGGCGGCCGTGCGGCGGCTCGTCTCACCGCCCTACCCGGAGGCCCGCACCCTGGAAGCCTTTTTTATCCTGGGGCTGATCGCGACGCTGATGCTCGCCTCCTTCGCGCTCAATGCCTCGGAACTGGCTGCGTACATGCTTAAATCCGGGGCCGATCCGGCTTCGTTTCTTGCCGCGGCGCGCAAGATCATGCCGGTCTCGGCACTGCTGGCCGGCCTGCTGCCGCCGCTGCAGCTGGAAGCTATCCATGCCGTCGCCTGGTGGGCTCACGCCGTCGCGCTGCTGGCCTTTATCTGCTATCTGCCGCACAGCAAGCATATGCACATCCTGACCGCCATCCCCAACTGTTTCTTCCACCGTCTGGAAAAGCCGAACACCCAGCCGCGGGAAGAATTCGCCGCCGGCAATACCTTCGGCGTTGACCGGGTCGACCGCTACAGCTGGAAAGACCTGCTGGACTCCTTTTCCTGCACCGAGTGCGGCCGCTGCCAGAATGTCTGCCCGGCCAGCATCACCGGCAAACCGCTCAATCCGCGCGCCGTGATCCACGATATCAAGGTCAACCTGCTGGAGAACGGCGGCTGCCTCAAAGCAGGGGAGGCACCGCAGACCCCGCTGATCGGCGAGAGCGGCGAAGGGAGCGTCTCCGAGGAGGCGATCTGGGCCTGCACCACCTGCGGCGCCTGCATGGAGGCCTGCCCGGTCTTTATCGAGCAGATGCCCAAGATCATCCAGCTGCGGCGTCACCTGGTGGAGAGCGAAGCCAAATTCCCCGAAGAGCTGCTGAACCTGTTCGAGAACATGGAGGGGCGCAGCAACCCCTGGGGGATCGCCCCGTCGGAGCGGACCAAGTGGTGCAGCCAGCTGGAGGTCAAGCCGTTCGACAAGGACACGACCGAATACCTGTTCTATGTCGGCTGTGCCGGTTCCTTCGATTCCCGCAACAAGCATGTCACCGTGGCGCTGGCCCAACTGCTGGACAAGGCCGGCATCTCCTGGGGCATCCTCGGCAAGGACGAGAAATGCTGCGGCGACAGCGTGCGCCGGCTGGGCAATGAATACGTCTTCGACAAGATGGCCAGGGAAAACGTCGCGACTGTTCATCGAACGCGGCGTCACCAAGGTCATCACCCAGTGCCCGCACTGCTTTTCAACCCTGAAAAACGATTACCGCCAGTACGGTCTTGAGCTGGAGGTGATCCACCACAGCGAACTGCTGCGCAATCTGGTTCAGGACGGGCGACTCGTGCTGGATAAGACGACAGAGGAGATGGGAACGACTGTCTTCCACGACTCCTGCTATCTGGGGCGGCATAACGACGTCTACGATGCCCCGCGCGCTGTCATCGAGGCCGCCACCGGCCAGGCTCCGGCTGAAATGGAGCGCAACCGGAACAACGCCTTCTGCTGCGGCGCCGGCGGCGGCAGGATGTGGATGGAGGAGCATGTCGGGGAGCGGATCAACCTGACGCGCGTCAAGGAAGCGCTGGAACAAAAGCCGGATACGATCTGTGTCGCCTGCCCCTACTGCATGACCATGTTCGAGGATGGACTCAAGGATGTCAAGGCCGATAACGTCAAGGTGCGGGATGTGGCCGAGGTGATGGCTGAGGCTCTGCTGCGCTGAAATCCGACTGAGTGACAGAAATATTTTCACTGATGTGCATCAAATGAAACCGGATATGCCGTACCGTGATATCCGGTTTCATTGTCCCTAAAACTCCTCCTCTCACTTTCTGTAGTGCGATACGCCTTCGATAACCCAATCCCCTTGCATAATCAATATGAAAAGAATTTGTATACACGTTCATATAAGTGCTTTTTTTTTAGTCATCGGTATGCTATTTAATCTAAACTAAATTTTAATACCTCAATTGGGGAGGCGGCATGAGTTACGAAGTAAAAAACGAGCAACTGGTCAAGTGGGTAGCAGAAGTTACAGCACTGTGTGAACCTGAAGCGATCCATTGGTGCGACGGTTCACAGGAGGAATATGATGCGCTCTGCAATCAGTTGGTAGAAAGCGGCACCTTCAAAAAGCTGAACCAGGAGAAACGTCCGAACAGCTATCTTGCCTGGTCCGATCCGGGTGATGTGGCGCGTGTTGAAGACCGTACCTTCATCTGCAGTCTCTCCAAACAGGATGCCGGCCCGACCAACAACTGGATGCACCCGAAAGAGATGAAGGAAACATTGACACAAGCTCTTTAAAGGGTGCATGCACGGTCGCACCATGTATGTCATTCCTTTCAGCATGGGGCCGCTCGGTTCACCGATCGCCAAAATCGGTGTTGAAATTACCGACTCCCCCTATGTTGCTGTCAATATGCGCATCATGACCCGTATGGGCAAGGCCGTTATCGACGTGCTTGGCAACGGTGAATTCGTCCCCTGCCTGCATTCGGTTGGCGCACCGCTGGAGCCTGGGCAGAAAGATGTGCCGTGGCCCTGCAACAAGGAAAAATACATCGTTCATTTCCCCGAAGAACGCTCGATCTGGTCCTACGGCAGCGGCTACGGCGGCAACGCCCTGCTCGGCAAGAAATGCCTGGCCCTGCGAATCGCCTCCAAGATAGCCAAGGATGAGGGGTGGCTGGCTGAGCATATGCTGATTCTGGGCATCGAATCACCAAAAGGTGAGAAAACCTATCTGGGTGCAGCATTCCCGAGCGCCTGCGGCAAGACCAACCTGGCGATGCTGGTACCACCTGAAAGCTTTACCGAAAGCGGCTGGAAAATTACGACGGTCGGCGATGACATCGCCTGGATCAAACCTGGCCCGGATGGTCGACTGTATGCGATCAATCCGGAATACGGTTTCTTCGGGGTTGCTCCCGGTACCTCCGAAAAGACGAACCCGAACGCCATGGCTTCCTGTGCTGCCAACTCGATTTTTACCAACGTGGCCCTGACTCCGGATGGCGATGTCTGGTGGGAAGGAATGACCGATGCCAAACCGCCGGTGCTGACCGACTGGCAGGGCAATCGATGGACTCCTGATTGCGGCAGAAATGCCGCACACCCGAACTCCCGCTTTACCTCACCTGCCGGCCAGTGTCCTTCAATCGATCCGGAATGGGAAAACCCCAAAGGTGTCCCGATGGCGGCCTTTATCTTCGGCGGTCGTCGCAACAATGTGATCCCGCTGGTCTATCAATCATTCAACTGGAGTTTCGGTGTCTATCTGGCTGCCACCATGGGGTCAGAAACAACTGCTGCAGCAACCGGTGCCGTCGGAACTGTTCGCCGTGATCCGTTTGCCATGCTGCCGTTCTGCGGCTATCACGTCGCCGATTATTTTGCCCACTGGCTGCAGGTTGGACGTACAACACCAAAACCGCCACGCATCTTCAGCGTCAACTGGTTCCGCAAGGATGCCAACGGCAATTTCCTCTGGCCGGGTTACGGCGAAAATATGCGTATCCTGAAATGGATCGTGGAACGGTGTAACGGGAATGCGGCAGCGGTAGAAAGCCCGCTGGGATGGATGCCGCGCTATGAAGATCTTGATTGGACCGGTCTGGAGAGCGTCACCCGCGAGCAGTTCTATGAACTGATGTCGGTTGACCGTGATGTCTGGAAAGACGAGATCGTTTCCCACGAGGAGCTGTTCGTCAAGATGTACGATCGGCTGCCCAAGGAGTTCCTGCACATCCGTCAGCTGATTCTGTCCGGTTTGTGGCGTTCGCCGGAACATTGGGAGCAGTTTAATTCTACCGTAGAAGACTAGAGAATAGTCAGAAGTCACGTCACCTTGATTTGAAACCTTGAACCGTAGAAAAGGGCACTGCATCTGCAGTGCCCTTTTTTAATCGTCAACTTCAATCTCCCGCACTCGCAACTCCTCTCCCGATACAATTGTTACCCGATTGCTGCCACAGTGTTTACATGAGCCGTACAGCTCTGTGAGCGGTGTTTCCTGCCCGCATTCCTGGCACTGCCCCATGCCGGGAATGCGGATGATGGTCAGTCGGGCACCTTCCAGCAGTGTGTCTCGGCTGCATGCCTCAAAACAAAATTCAATCGCTTCCGGCACTACGCTGCTCAGCTCCCCTATTTCGACATCCAGCGAGCGGATCCGGCGACCTCCAGCATGTTCAAGGCAGAGATCGATAATCCCCTGTGTTATGGACATTTCATGCATGGATTCTCCTGTTGTACATAAAAAAAGCCTGCGAGGCTGAAACCCCGCAGGCTTTTGTGCACTCCCCTGAGGGAAAGCGAATTAGTGTTTTTTCTCTGGAGCAGGAGCAGCAGCAGGAGCAGCAGCTTGCAGCAGCAGCAGGAGCAGCAGCTTTTGCGAGACATAGGAGCCTGAACTGGCTTCGGTGCCTCAACAGCAGGAGCAGGAGCAGGAGCTTCTTCTTTTTTCTTGCAGCCAGCTGCGAAAACAGTTGCCAGTGCCAGTACCAGGGTCAGAGAGATCAGCTTTTTCATGTGTGTTACCTCTTTCTTTTGTGTATTTACCATTTGAACGCAATGCGCATGGTTTCTAAATCGATCTTGGAATATACGCGAATTATTAGAGGAGTCAAGTATTATTTGCATGTTCAGAATATTTTCTGAAACCTACTGATTTTTCAGCATGCCAATCTCTGCTGAAAGAGCGAGAGCCCCAATATCAAGCTGGATTGCTTCACCATCAGGCAGGCCGAGAGTGGCGGTGGCAAAGCAAATATCGGGCGGGTTTGCCGAAGGAAACCTCGTCTTCGGAAACAATTCTGACTACCGTATCAACAAGAAACGCAAGGGATGCGAATTCCTGATGGAGTACGATGATCTTTTGTGGCTGGATGCATTCCGTCAGGCCAAGGAAAAGGGACAGGTTCATTACGGGGACAATGTCTCCATGAAAATTCAGAGCACCACTATAGCAGGCTGGCGCCAGCGGTATTGGCGACATCTGTGGCGGGTCGCCAACTTCGGCAACTTGTGCCAGATCAAGTGCATAAAGCGAACTCTGCAGAGCAAATATTAGAAATTTTCTGTTGTTTGAGGTCATGGTAGGCACGTTATGCGTTATCGACCTGAAACCGTTCCACAACGCCCATCAGCTCTTCTGCAAGCTGAGCAAGCTCTTTGGTTGCGAGGGCCATATCCTGCATCGCCGCCAACTGCTCTTCTGTTGCTGCGGAAACCTGTTCTGTCGCCGCCGCATTGTCATCGGCAACTTTGGCAATCTCATCGACCGCCGTTACCATTCTGGCCGAGCCATCCTTCTGAATCAGGGAGAGATCGGCGATGCTTGACGCTTTCCGTTCAGTCTCAAGGACCGTCTTGAGTATCTCCTGAAAGGCGCTCGCGGTAATATCAATATTGTTCTTCCCTTCTTTTATGCTGCGAGAGCTTTCTACTATGACTTCATGAACCTGGCGGCTCTCGTCACGCAGATTTTCGATCATGTCGCTGATGTCGGCAGCCGATTGTGACGAGCTGTCTGCCAGTTTGCGAACTTCTTCGGCTACCACGGTAAAGCCCTTGCCGTATTCGCCGGCTCTGGCCGCTTCAATTGAAGCGTTAAGCGCAAGCAGATTGGTCTGTCGGGCAATGTCGCCAATGCAATCGGCAACTTTGCCGACCTTCTGGAGCTTGCCGTTAAACGTATCAAACTGCAGGCCGATCTGCTCCTGCTTTTCAAAAAACTCTTTCATCCTCTCCAGGGAGTCATTGGCCAGTGATCTGCCATGCTGGGCTGTCAGGCTGGTTTCGTGGGCGGTCTTGGCGGTCTCTCGGGCTCGTGCGGCAACCAGCTCAATTGAAATCACCATTTCCCGAATAGTCTTGGAGCCTCTTTCTATGAGCTCGGCCTGGGTTCCGGCACCGCGTGAGATTTGCTCAATAGCCTGGGCAACCTCTTCGGTTGAAGCGTTAATTTCCAGAGCGGTAGAATTTATCTCACGGGCTGAATCAGTCAGTTTAGCGGAGGTTTTTTTGATGTGGCGAACCAGTTCTCGCAGGCTCTGAAGCATTAGGTTGATCAGGCTTGCCAGTTCGTGACTTTCATCCGGGATGCTGGATGGGCGAATCGTCACATCTCTGGTCAGATCGCCACGGCTAATGGATTCGGCCGAATCGGACAATATCCGGATGTTTGCGGTAAACCCCTTAGAAAACAGCCATCCCAGAATCAGGCCGATCGTCAGGGCAACCACATACCCGAGAATGGTGCTGATCTCTGCCGAGTAACCGAGCAGGCCCACAAGTTGCGGGCTGAACGCTACAGCAGCGACAACGACTACAAAGCCGATAATAAATTTATAACCTATGGGAATACGCATGTTCGCCCCTCCACGGATAAATAAACGGATGAAAATATCAGAAATTTGTCACAGTCGACGATAGATCCGCTCTACCGGGCAGACAGTGGTAAAAAGCCTGCGTACGTCGCCTACCAGCGTTTCTGATTTTCCGAGCACCAGTATACCACCGGTCGGCACAATGTGCGCAATACCGCGTAATATTTTTTCCTGATCCGACCGGGTAAAATAGATAAGCGTATTTCGGCACAGAGCCAGCTCGCATGGCTCAAACGATTCAATATCCATAATGTTCTGCTGGTGAAACGTGACCATCTCTCGAATGTCCGATGATAGCTTCATTCGTGGCCCATTCGGGACAAAATAGCGTTCCCTGAAGAAACCCGGGAGATCTTTCAGGCGGTCTTCGTTATATTCCGCCTGAACGCCAGCCTGTAAGATATCGGCATCTATATCAAAGGCACAAATCTCTATCGGCGTCTGCTTGAGTTCCCGGGCAAAAAACTCCCGCAGGACTATGCCCAGGCTATAGGCCTCTTCACCGCCTGCACAGCCGAAGCTGCAGAACCGAAGGCGTCCCGCCTCTGTACGCCTTTTGAAACAGATAGGGGAGTACCTCGGTCTGTAGTTTTTCGAACATGGAAGGATTGCGAAAAAACTGGCTGACATGAATGGTAAGAGTCTTTTTTAGCAGATCGAGTTCTTGATCGCTCTGCCGCAGCAGGTTACAATAGGCCACTGCGTCATGGCAACGACACGAACGCATTCGTATGGCAATACGGCGCTTCATGCATTTATCCTTGTAGATCGATATGCTGAAGTTGCACCTCGTTTTGAGGATCAGGCTGATCTCAGTCAGGACATCATCACTGATTTCCAATGAATCAATCAAGGTATGTCCCGCAGGAATATTTGTCACTGTAACCGTTCCATGTGTTCCTCACGAGACCTTAAGTAGCACGAAGCGGACAGCTGCGCAACTACTAGAAAACAGTACCAAACTTCCCGGTAGCTCACCTGTTCATCTCCGGTGGAAATAATATTGCGATGGCATGCAGCGCAGTGCTACAGTGGAGCTCATTACTCATTGCAACAGAGAGCAAGGTCATGTTCCAGAAATCGTCCGTAGAGACGACAACAAACGCAATATCAGAGAAGGCACGCGATACCATGGGCCAGGCACATGCACTGGTTGAAGCCCTCACTGTCGACACGGAGCGCCTTTTTTCCGTCATTCAGGATTGCCGGGAAGAGGTGCTGCTGGCCGCACTGCGCAATCCGAATCTTGACCATCAGCATCTGTTGTCGCTCCTTAAACGGCGGAAGCTTGAAACAATAATTAGCGCCATCTATGCCAGTAAACGTCTTATTGAATCATACCCTGTCAAATTCGTCCTGGTTGCTCATCCGGATACGCCGATTCATATCGCGCAAACCCTGCTTCCGCTCCTGTATATCTTTGATCTGCTCAAGCTTTGCTACATACCGGGAGTATCTGCCGACATACATCTGGCTGCCGAACGTAAAATTGTTCAGCAGATACCGACCCAGCCGCTCGGGAACAAGTTGACGTTGGCACGGCGTGGAACGGCGGCAATTGTGGACGCGCTGCTTCGTGAAGGGGTGCAAAATGTCGTTGAAGTTTGTCTCGACAATCCGCATCTGAAAGAGGGCTCTCTGCATCAGTTTCTGTCTTCGTCGCGTGCCACCGCAGAAGCTGTTTCGACTGTTGCCCGAAACAGCCGCTGGAAAAACCGCCCCAATATCCGCCTGGCAATCCTCAAAAATCCGCGTACGCCGCTGATCTGGTTCACCACCTTCCTGCCGGGACTGCCGACGGCCACCGTGCGCGATCTGCTCGCATCGCCCCGTCTTACGTCCGCTCAAAAGGATCTGGTGCGTCAGACCCGCTCACACCCTCACACATGAAACGAGTCATATTTCTCATTATTCCTGTTTGGATGTATCCGTATCATGCCGGCTGAGGCCGTTGAATACGGGGTGGCACGCATTTCCACTCCGGTTCTGAATACTCCCGATTTTAATGCGGTTTTTGGGGGGGCAACCGGACAGGAAGTGAAAACCGATCACTGCGGTCAAGTGCGGGAGCTTGAATACATCGCTCTGCCAGGAACAGTCTTTACGATTCTGAAGAAACAACGCTTCGGAACCGCCGACGTCTACCAGGTCGAGACGGACGAATACGTGGTTCCTCCGGACGTCCGGCTGTATGTTGATGGTCGTTTTCTGAAGCTGTGTGCATACGGAGCCAGTTCCGCGCCGCCCCTCGCTGCCTCCGCGTGAGGAGGTGTTGTCTGCACTCAGAGCGTCTGTCGGACTCCCGTATGTCTGGGGTGCCAATATTCCGAACGGCGTGCCTGAGCTGGCGACATGGTTCTATCGCGGTATCAGGAAGGATGACACAGCGCGGCTTACACTCGCCGGACTCGATTGTTCAGGGCTGTTGTATTATGCCACCGGTGGCTGGACGCCCCGTAACACCTCACAGCTGATTGCGTTTGGTCAGGGTGTGTCTATCGCCGGCAAACAGAGTGCAGAAATTGCGATGCTGCTTAAGCCGCTTGATCTGATCGTCTGGAATGGCCATGTTGTCATCGTGCTTGACCAGCAGACCGCCATAGAAAGCCGTCTGGCATGTGGCAAACCGGGAAAAGGCGGGGTGGTGACAACACAATTGACATGGCGGATAGCTGAAGTCATGCGTACGCGTCACCCGGCCGATGTCTGGTCGGGAGGCAAAAAACGCCAGGATATCTTTGTTGTCAGGCGCTGGTATCCAGAATACTAAGCCATGCCAGGCGATAAAATACACCATGATGTAAAAAAATAATTGACTTACTTAGAATAGTTGGGTATAAAACTCATCCTTCCGCGCTTCATTGGGCATGATTCCTTAAAAGGAACGGCGCGGCAGGTTCATACGTCCCCTTCGTCTAGCCCGGCCCAGGACACCGCCCTTTCACGGCGGCGACACCGGTTCAAATCCGGTAGGGGACGCCAAATTTCAAAAAGGTCACTTTTCTCCGGAAAAGTGGCCTTTTTTCTTTGGCGGGCCTTATTCATTACCCTCAGTATTTTAGACTCGGCGTCGATCTCCCAGGCCCCCCTTCGCTCAAAGCCCGCCGGTAAATCATATCCTCGGTATACTTTCTCTGTTGGCGCAACATATGTTGAAAAGTCGCTAACAGGTCACGTTGACATCACCCTGTTTCGTGGTAGCCTAAACCTTTAACGTATTAATTTATTATGTCGGCCACCATAGGTGCTCCACCGAGCGGCAATTCCATCGCATCTCATTGCCATCGTTGTCAGGACAAAGAGACATGAATAGAAATATCAAGCAACCCAAGCCGCAGATATCAAGAATGATATGAAAAAGCACCTTCTTGATCTGATCATCTGCCCCCGCTGCCTGCCGGGCGAATACCCGTTCATTGCCGACATCGGCCGGGAGCGTGACGGCGACATCGAAGCCGGTACCCTCAATTGCCCGCAGTGTGGCGCCCGGTTTCCCATCGTCGAAGGCGTGGCCCTGCTCGATCCCGATGCCACCGACAGCCAGCGGACCGCTAATAAATATGAGACCGACGAGGTGGTTTCGTCCTATCTGTGGAGCCAGTTCGGGGAGCTTATCGCTGATGAACATGCCTCGCAGGCTTACAGCACTTGGGCCGGGCTGATGCAGCCCCAGGCCGGCGTCGCTCTGGATGCGGGCGGGGCTGTAGGACGGTTCACCTTTGAAATGAGCACGCGCTGCGATTTCGCCGTGGGAATCGATACGTCTCAGGCCTTCATCCGTGCGGCCCGACACCTGGTGCGGGAGCGGTCCATGGTGGTGTCGCTCAAGGACGAGGGGTTGTTGCGCCGTGACGTCACCATCCGCCTGCCCGTCGACTGGCGCAGCGACCGGGTGGAATTTCATCGTGGCCAATGCCCTGGCCCTTCCGTTCCGGCGCAAATCCATAGCCCTTTTTGCCTCTCTGAATCTCGTGGACAAGGTGCCCTCGCCAATCCGGCACCTGCGGGAGATGAACCGGGTCACCCGCGATATGCAGGCGCAGTTTGTGCTTTCCGACCCCTTTTCCTGGTCCACCGAGGCGGCTCCGGTCGAGGAATGGCTCGGCGGCAAGGGCGATGGCCCATTCGCGGGGAGGGGGCTGGCAAATGTGACGGCACTGCTGGCCGACGACCGGGGAGAACTGGCGCCGGCCTGGCGGGTGGACGAGTCTGGCAGCGTCTGGTGGAAGATCCGCACCCACAGCAACCATTTTGAGCTGATCCGCAGCTGTTTTGTCCATGCCAGCCGATAGGGAGAAACCGATGATTGTCGATACCGTCTGCCGTTTCTGTTCATCCTGCTGCCCCATCGAGGCCGAGGTCGAGAACAACCGCCTGGTCGGAGCCCGGCGCAAATCCTTTCTCGATCCGGACAAACGATTGACCTGCGCCAAGCTGGCCGCTGCCCCGGAGATCGTCTATTCGCCCAAGCGGCTGACCGTGCCGCTGATAAAAAACGAGGACGGTTCGGGTTTCCGTGAAGCAGGCTGGGACGAGGCCCTTGATCTGGTCGCGGCCCAGTTCCTCCGTCACCGGCAGAGAATCGGGGCCCCAGTCCGTGGCCTGGCTGCGGGGGATGGCCGCCGACTGGGGCGCGCCCTGGGATTATCCCAACCGGCTGATGAATGTCTTCGGCAGTCCCAACACCATCGGCAACGGCTCCATCTGTTTCGTTGCCCGCGATTTTGCCCATTCCTACACCTACGGGTCCATGGCCTATCCCGAGGCCAAGAGCGCCAAGTGCATCATCGTCTGGGGCAAGAACGACGGCGATACCGCCCTGGGCGCGGCCGAGGGGATCCAATGGGCCAAGGAGCATGGCGCCACGCTGATCGTCATCGACCCGGTCGAGACGCCACTGGCCCGCAAGGCCGACATCTGGCTGCAGATCAAGCCGGGGCACGACGGCCTGCTGGCCATGGCCATGATCAACGAGATCATCGAGGCAAACCTCTACGATGCCGAGTTCGTTGAGCAGTACACCGTTGGCTTTGATGCTCTGAAAAAGGCGGCCGCCCAATTCCCGGCGGACAAGGTGGCCGAGACCCTCTGGCTGAGCGCCGGGCAGATCCGGCAGGTGGCCCGCCTCTACGCCACCACCAAGCCCGCCGCCATCATCGATGGCAACGGCCTGGACATGCACCGGGAGGTCTTTGACACCACCAGGGCCATTGCCATGCTGCGCGCCCTGACCGGCAATCTCGACAAGCCGGGCGGCGACGTGCTGCCGCAGCCGATCCCGGTTCGCAACATCCAGTTGAGGGAACGGCTGGATGACACTATCCTCCCCATCACCCACCAGTATCCCCTGTTCAACACCTTTTCCGAAACCTGGGGCAATCAAGTGCAGGGGTGTGTGGTCGATGCCATTCTGCAGGAGTCGCCCTATCCGGTGAAGATGGTGGTGGTCCAGTCCGGCAACCCCCTCGTCACCATGGCCGATTCCATCCGCACCAGAGCTGCCTTCGCCAAGTTGGAGACCCTGGTGGTGATCGATATGTTCATGACCGAAACGGCCAAACTTGCCGATGTAATCCTTCCGGCGGCCAGTTGCTTTGAGAAGACCCAGCTCAACCGCGCCTCCATCCGCAACAACCCGATTATCCTCCAGAACGCGGTTATCCCGCCGGTGGGTGATTCCTGGCCGGATTGGAAGATCGTCTTTGAGTTGGGCAGAAGGCTCGGATTTACCGCCGAGTTTCCCTGGCAGACGGCGGAGGAGGCGATCAATTACCAGTTGGAACCTGCCGGGGTCACGGTTGAGGATCTGCGAAAGAACGGCAAGACCGGTCTGCGGATCGAAGAGTTGCGCTACGAAAAATTCCGGGTCAGTCCTTTCCGAACGCCTTCCGGCAAGGTTGAATTCTTCTCCAGCCGGCTCGCCGAGGCTGGATTGTCAGGAGTTCCTTTTGAGAATGGATGGGGTGACAACCCGATCAGTTTTGCCGACCAGAGCGAGGATTATCCGATCCTGGGAATCAGCGGCAGTCGTGATATCCGCTTCACCAATTCCCAGTTCCGTACCATTCCTTCGCTCCTCAAGGACGGTGCGGACTGCATGGTCGACATCCACCCTCGAAGACGCCGCCCGGCTGGAATTTGCCGAGGGCGAGCGGATCGGGATCGAAACCCCCAAGGGCGCCGTTGAAATGACGGTTCGTCTCTCCACTATGGTGCGCCCCGGCACGGTCCGTCTGGCCTGGGGCTGGGGCGACTACGACCCGCGTGCCAACCTCAATACCTTGACCAGCGACGACAGGCGCAGCCGGATCACCGGCACCTCCACCAGCCGGAGCTTCATGTGCCGACTGTGTAAGGTAAACCCCTAAATGGTCGGCCCTTGACATGTGACAATTTGTGAACGGCAGAGTGTCGGATTCTATCCTTCTGCCGACAATCAAAACGCTCCGGCCAAGGGGTGATAAGCGCCCCCATGTCTGTGCAACGCCATCTGTCAGTCAATCTCCTCCGTCAACTGTTGCGCATACGGTTTGCTGAATGTGTTCCATATCCAGCTGCTCTCTTGTTAAAGTAGCGAAAATTCCTCAACTCCCCGCTTGCCACGTGCATCCACCAACGCCTGAGGCAAATCTCGATAACCGGATGTTTTTGCCGAATCTTCCGTCTCCAGCCATTTTATGAGCTCACCAGTTGACCAGCCTCGAAAAGTTACTCAGCATACAAAGGCGTCCTAATTGAACTAACAATAAATAAAACAGAACGTATTTATATTGATAATGGCATACATGATTTAGTGTATATATGGCTTGAATTACGATATTAAATCACTATTTCAAAGGAATAATGCGCTTTGAGTATCTGTAGTTTTCTCTGTATTTGTTGCTATTGTATAATAGTGTATTATATTTGTTGACGACTATACGGAGCAAGGCGTAGACTTCGCGCTACTTCCAAAAAACAGGTGCCAGCTAAAACATTTCAGGTGTGTTCACGGCTGAACAAGGTAGGTGAAAATTCGAAGCTGAATAACATTGTGCAGATAATAATCGAGGTAGTGTAACACCGCCGTCAGTTGACAAACATTGGAAAGGGGATGAAAAATGCAAAAATTGTCGATTATGTTGGTAACACTGTTTTTAGGATTATTTTTGACAAATGATGTGTTCGCTGAAGAAAGATCGAGTCGAGACGAATGCATTGCCATGTGCAAAGCCGCTGCAAAAATGCTCCTCGATAACAAGGAGTTGGGGATTGCGGAAATTTCTAACCCAAAAGGAAAATTTGTCTGGAAAGACTCATACGTTTTCTTGATGGACAAAACTGGCAGGATGCTGGCTCATCCATTCAGTCCGCAGCTACTAAAGAAGGACAGCCTGTTAAATGAAACAGATTATAACAAGGTGACCCCTAAAAAGATCTTCGCTGAGTTTGTCGATGTGGCATTTAAAAACAGCGAAGGGTGGGTTGACTACAAATGGCCGAAGCCGGGCAAGAAGATCCCGTCAGAAAAATTCACGTTCATCTATCGGGTCGGATGGACGGACATGTTCGTAGGTGCTGGCACATATAGACAATGAATTGCTCTATGCTATTTATGACAGAAACCCGCTAAAAATAGCGGGTTTCTCCGTTTATAGTGTCAGTAGTGGTCCAATAGAATTTGACAAAATCCCACTTCTTTGAGTATACACATAGGTGAAACTATATCTAACATCACATCTGGAAATCCATACGATGTGGTCTTGCATTCCAGATTCGTGTGACATTAGCTTTGAGTGCTGTCCTCCCGAACCCCTCCTTGTAGTATTCCTCTGCCACATGGATATTGAGGGTAAACTATATGGGATTAGCCGTCAAAAACGTAACACAAGGTAACTGGATGGATTATTCATACCTCTACAGTACACGTATTCAGAAAACATTTGATGAAGACCAAGCCGATATACTATCAATCCTAAAAGCCGAATCTGCTAATAATCCAAAACTTGAACTCCAGCTGATCAACTACTACAAAGGTCTACCCGTTTCATTTAAAGCAAAGTTCGTAGGAATTGAAAAAGATGCTCTTGACTTGGATATTACCCCTCAACAGGCAATTGCCATCTCAAAAGAACACTACACGTTCATTCGTAGCAAAATATTTAAGCATGCCATTCTCGCCAAGGCACAATATGTCAGCGTCAAGCATAGCGCTGTATCCTTGCGGAAATTTTGTTATGTAGAAATAATGGCCGAACATAGGAATCATGTCCGTTTGAAACTGGAGCCTCCGATCAATGCCGTATTTAATTCATCATCAGGAATTGTAAGAGGTAAGTTGGTTGAACTGTCAATGGCTGGGGCAGTAATGTCAGTAGTACAGCCATTTGACGAGATAATCGGGGAAGAAGCAAATCTGACTATTATGATTCCTGATGTAGAACAAAATACTACA
Source organism: uncultured delta proteobacterium (assembly GCA_963760075.1). Classification (GTDB taxonomy): domain Bacteria; phylum Desulfobacterota; class Desulfuromonadia; order Geobacterales; family Pseudopelobacteraceae; genus JACRCG01. Next base: position 102,831 of record CAVXBQ010000001.1, read on the forward strand.
TATAATATTAAGTTGCCTGCAAAGCTCATAAAAATTCTAGACGAATCGAAGCCCAGACAGTACAGATTTTCTATCGCTGCTGAAGATAGAATAAGTGATAGGGTTATAGCAAAATATCTTTACCACCGGCAGGTTGATATTATTCGTGAGCTGAAAGAGGCTTCTGAGCTGGGTGTGAATCGGCAAAAAGGGTGACTCGGTATCGGCGTCCTCCTTGACCCGCTACATCTTGAAAAATCGCTGTGAATCGGCATGGTTAAGGCTCAGGCGGGGCAAGTCTCGGTGTCGATGTTGGGCAAATTAGAAAGCCGATCTACGCGCTATCTGCTATTTACAGACTTGGTTCCTTCCCTTGTTTTTTGCCTTGTAGAGTGCCTTATCCGCAGCCTTCATAACCTCTTCCGGGGTTGTACCGTCCTCCTCGCGCTCCGCCACGCCGATGCTGATGGTGACCGAAACATGAGGTGCCTCACCCTTGGCGCCGCGCTGCGCCTTGCCCTCCTTGCCGCTTTTAGGCCTTTCGACGTTGCGAATGGCGAGTCGGTATTCTGATACCGCCTTTCTTAGCTTCTCCAGTTCCGGGATGACATCCGCTGCACGCCGCCCCGGAAAGAGTATCGTGAACTCTTCTCCGCCGTAGCGGTACGCCTTGCCGCTGCACCCCACATCCATCATCATGCGTGCCACCATCTTTAGAACCTGGTCTCCGATGTCATGGCCGTACGTGTCGTTGAACTTCTTGAAATGGTCCACGTCCAGCATGGCAATTGCGTATCTCCGTCCAAGGCCGCTCAGGCTTTCATTCAACGAACGGCGAGACCATAGTTTAGTCATATCGTCTCTAAATGCCATGTTATAGGAGTCGCGCAATACACTAAGAGTAACAACGAGTGCACCGGCGGTCGAGAAGACGGTGTAGATAACGGGGTCCGTGATCCAGTTGCAGGCAATGAAGAAGGCGGCCAGCGCACCGAGCAGACCGGCGTCGATAGGAGCCTGACGGCGTACGGCAAGCCCGGCAATGAAGATGAAAGCGCCGCATCCAGCTAACATGGCCGGTTGCGGAACCGACTCCGGCGTCATAAAGGCTGGCAGTCCGAAGTTTGCAGCGATAAACGGAAGGGAGGTGATAAAGTTATATCGGAAGAACCAGAAGGCGATGAACGCCTGGACGACCAGGAACGCGAAACGGAGCCTCCCCGCCGGGGAAAAAACGCCCCGTTCGCGCATGAGGGCGATCAGGGCAATATTGGCCGGAATGAGGAGGACAAAGGCCTGATAGATTTCACTGAGGCTGAGTTCAAGCGATCTGCCGATAAGAAATCTGCGCGAACTCCAATAGAAAACGACGAGGAGCAATAGCGCCATGAAGGGGCGCCCGCGGTGGAAATGAACGGAAAGGAACATCCCGAGTGCGGTAATCAGGTATGGGGCGAGCAGGAAAAGTTCCTGCCTGCCGGGAGACATTTCGGCGATCCGGGGAACGAGAAAACAGGCGGCCGCAATGATCGATGCGGGCACAACAAAGACAAGCAATCTTTTGAAAATTGGTCCAAACAAGCGCTGAATGCTCCCGGTAGCCGTTATCTTATCTACATACACCGACTGTCAACTCTTTTTAAAAAAGACGGGCGCTGTTGAGGAAGAGTTGACGTGAGGTGGTTCTATTGGAATTGAATTACGAATTCTAAAATGTACTGTTTCATTATAGCTGGACGTATTGTGGACAAATTGTTAACAATCTGCCTTTCTATAGCGTGTCAGTTTGACTGGTTTGCGGCCCAAAACCGGTAGCGAGGCATATAATCGGCCAGAACCCTCTGGGTATCAAGAGAGAGAAAACGGGAGTACTCAACGATGTAACTCCGTAGAAAGACTTCTGCCCGAAAAGAGCTAAACACCTCGTTTTCGATGTCGTCCAGATACTGTGGCTGTATCCGCGTTGCAGCAAAAATATCCTTCAATTCTATCCCCATCCGTTTCCTGATGCTTTTGAGTGCTGCACCGGTCAGGCAATTGATGCTCCTGATCCAGCAAAGCAACTCATCGTCTATGTTCACCGTTCGGAGTATCGAAGCCGGTTTGTTGTTTTTTAGAAGTTCGCTGAGTTTTTCATAGGCTTCATCGAGGCGGGAGAGGTAATCCTCCCTGAGTTCCTGGGAAAAATCATCGTTGAGTGCAGTTAGTTCAATGGAATCACCGGAGTAGAGGTTTTTGAGATAACTATAATTCTTGTGGATGTCTGCGATGGCGGCATCCGGCGGCAGCTCGAGAAGGTCGTAATATTTACAGGCTTCCATTGATCAGATCCCTCTCAACAGAGATGTTGGTTCCGGCCACAATGTTGTCAGTAATTGCCTTGATCTCCGTCACCAGCGGTGAAAGACGATTGAAAAGCATGAAGGGTTCCCGGTTGTTGATGTTTTTTTGCACTGCATCATCATAGCGGGAGTAGCCTGCGTAAATAACCGGTAGTCCCAGAATATTCATGCAGATGCTCCTGATATTTTCGCCGATCAGGATGTCCCGGGGAGTCCGCACCTGGTTGATAACTATATGCATCACAAATCCTGACATTTCGTGATCGAAAATGGCTCGGATACGGTCTGATGTCAGCCTGAGGTGGGCGATAAGGTCTTTCAGGCTGCGGATATTATAGGCCGCCCGGTTTTTCCATGTTTCCTGTATGGAGGTACTCAGGTCGAACGTATTGAAAATAAATTTCAATTTTCTGAAATAGACGCTTTTTATGAATTGGTACATGTTTTCAAGTGCGGTTATCTCGGGGGCGGTCACAATGATCATTCGATCAGCGAGCAGGAAGGTGTCAAGGGTGTTTCTATGGGTGCCGGCACCAAGGTCAATGAGGATATTGTCAGCGTCCAGGGTGCGTATGTGGCGGAACAGTTTCAGTTTCTGCGCATGGTTGATGTTTTCCGAATCCATTGAGCCAAAGGAACCGGTGATTAGCCCCAAATTAGCGATGCCGCTCTGCATGATGATGTCTTGGAGCGGGACCTTTTTATCGAAGAAGTCGGTAAGGGTATGCCGGGGCCTGATCAAACCGAGGAATGTATGGAGATTGGCGCCTCCCAGATCGGCATCAAGGAGTATGGTTTTGCCCCCTTTATGGGCCAGGTAGGTTCCCATAATGCTGGAGATGAAGCTTTTGCCCGTTCCGCCTTTGCCTCCCCCTACAGCCCATATCTGGCCATGTTTTTCGGAATTTTCCATAGGCCCCTGTTTGATGCCGTACCTGTCTGAAAGACATATCGTTCGGAAACATATCATCGAGGATAAGGGGCCGTCAATGTGATTCGCTGACTCCACAACCCAACACCCTCCGTCTCTATTCGAGATGTGAGGCGTTTGCTTGTCATTGCCAGCGGCGCTCTGATTGAGCGTTTGCGGTAAATGATTATACTACCTCTGTTTTGATGTGATACTTTGATAGGCGGGAAACGTCGAGGTATGGCGACATATTGTGAATCTCATAAATAAAACTGCCTGTTGAGGGAATGTGTATGACTCAAGAGAAGAGCGTTCCGCATGAGGAGGGAATTGAGATCCCTTTCAAGCAGATCAACCCCGATACCTTGCTGAATATGCTCCGGGAATTCGTTACACGGGAATGGGCTGATTTGGGTGACTCCGGCTGTACGCTTGATGACAAGGTCACCCAGGTCCTTCACCAGCTTGAAACAGGTGCCGCCAAAGTCGTGTATGATGTCACGACGGAAACCTGGAATGTCGTCGCTGCCAAGAAGTAAGTATGCCAACTACTTGACAAACGTCCCGTTGTGGTACTCATCAAATGCAATCTTCAACTCCTCCTGGGTATTCATCACTATCGGGCCGTACCAGGCCACCGGCTCGCCCAGCGGCTTTCCGGAGACGAACAGAAAGCGCACCGGCTTGTCTGCCGTCGTTACCTCAACCGCATCGCCGGCATGTTCAAACAGCACCACGGTTTCAGCCGCGCAGAGGCAGCGGCGTTCGGTGTCCGACCAGCCGTGTCCGACCATCTCATAGGCGTAGGCATCGCGCTGATCGTCGAAGTACCCCTCTCCGGCCAGAATGTAGGCAAAGGCGGTGTGTCCAGGCGGCAGCGGATGCGAGAACACGGTCCCGGCCGGTACGCTGATATCCAGCATTTCCGGCTCGATCACGATATCTCCCACCGGTCCCTGCACGCCGCCGACCTGTACCGGCAATGACCTTTACCGTCACACCGTTCTCAAGCTGTTACTTCCGGGATATCGGCCGCCTTGACGTCACGGTAGCGGGGCGCCATCATCTTCTGTGCGGCCGGCAGGTTGGCCCAGAACTGGAACCCCCACATGGTGCCGGTGGGGCTCAACTGCGGCATCTCCTGATGGATGATGCCGCTGCCGGCGGTCATCCACTGCACGTCGCCGGCGCCGATGGTCCCCTTGTTGCCCATGCTGTCGCCATGCTCCACCAGCCCCTCCAGCACGTAGGTGATGGTCTCGATGCCACGGTGGGGATGCCAGGGGAATCCGGCCAGATACTCGTCCGGGTTGGAGGTGTGGAAGTCGTCCAGCATCAGGAACGGGTCGAACTGCGGCACCTGGGAGTAGCCAAAGGCTCGTTTCAGGTGCACACCGGCCCCTTCGACGGTGGGGCGACTCTTGAATATCTTGGCGATGCGGCGGGTGGACATGGCGGAGTTCCTTTCTGTTGCGGATATAATGGGTAATTATATCATATCGTAAAGCAGCTGCAACCGATTCACCTGGTCAATTGTTTACTAACTTCTTACAGAACGTACTAAAGCTCTTTACATGAATTATCTTGCATAACGTATCGGATAAGCGGAAAATGGCACTGTACATTTGGGTAGTGGGCGGATTATGAGGAGGTGAGACTAATGGCTATGGCAGCTCTATCACCGAACAGCGTTTTGGCTACTCCTATTCAGATTAACCCGCAGGTTAAGACAGATCTGCAGGCCTCGCTGCCTCAGGTTGCACAAGACGCTCATAAGTCTGCAAAGGCTACGCAAACAGACACGGTAACTATTTCAGCTCAAGCGTTGCAGATGGCTGATAGTAGGAACGCAGTCGCCAAGGAAACCACTGATAAGGCGGATGGCCGGCGGGTTTTGCAGTTGGCACGTGACAAAGCGGATGCGGTAAAAAACGAGGCTCAAAAAAATGCAGAAAAAGCGTATGCCGTGGTAAGCGCGAATCGGTAACCCATCGATGTTGCGTAGGGATGTACCTGGCAGGAACGAAAAGAGGAAACCAACGTACCGGTTTCCTCTTTTGATTCAGATGTATGAGATATATCCCGGCGTCTACGCCTTTGTATCCACCGATGAATAGGATTTCGAAGCGAGTTCCCGTATGAGTAGCGCAAGCCTGGAAGGTGTCTGATAGATAAGTCTGTTGGCTGAATCCATGTGCCGCACAATTAATTCGCCTTTCAGATCATAGACGAACTGTATCGTTGCCGTTACCGTACCGGATTTCCCGCTGTTGTTTGTTGCAGGTATTTTTTCCCTCTTTACTTCTTCTTTCTTCCCATCAACGACTGTCTGTCGCGACAGACCCGATATGCTGATCGTATCGTTAGGAGTCGGCTTGCCATCTTTGGCTAAAGCCACACTCACACCCGGAGAGCCGGCTCCCTTCTCCTCCTGGGTGGATGGATTTGACATTGAATTCGAAAACTGCGGGACTGTCTGAGCTATGTCCGAAACCACCGCCGGTGACATAACGCACCTCCTCTTGCAAAATGACAGTCTACAACCACCACGTATACATGGTCTATAATACCCCGAATAATTTATTTTTACAAATATATTTATGGGCGATGGTTGCTGCCCCGATCCGTGTAAGAAAGCATTGCTGCTGCACGGCCCGCTGTGCTATACATGAAGTACATCTGGACCACGGGGACATCTCTGTGGTTTTTGCATTTCGAGAGAAAACTGCCATGCCTCCTACGAAACACACTCCAGCGAAATACCAGCCGAAAGGGCTTACGGTTCTTTACGAGGACAAGGATGTCATCGTGATAGAAAAACCGTGCGGACTCCTGACGATCGGAACGGATCGGGACAAGACGAGAACGGTCCATACCATTCTCAACGACTATGTTCGCAAGGGAGATCCCCGCTCGCGAAACCGGGTTTACATCGTCCATCGCTTGGACCGTGAGACCTCAGGAATCCTGATCCTTGCCAAAAGCGAAACGGCCAAGATTTTTCTGCAGGGGCATTGGCAGGAGACCGACAAGCGCTACCTTACGGTCGTACATGGCACTCTCACCCCGAAAAATGGATTGATCAGCAGTTACCTGGCCGAAAACAACGCCTTTACAGTCTATTCCACCATTGATCCGGTGGTTGGGAAATTGTCTCATACGGAGTATACGGTACTGAAAGAGACCAGAGGGCTCAGCCTGCTGGAAATCCACCTGCTTACCGGCCGAAAACACCAGATACGGGTACATCTCTCGGAAAAGGGGCACCCTGTCGTAGGGGACAAAAAATACGGCAAGAGAAACGATGCCTATAGCACCCTGGCGCTGCACGCCCGATCGATCTCCTTTACACACCCTGTCAGCGGCAAACGGCTCACCTTTGAAACCGGCATCCCGGATTTCTTTACCCGTCTGGTTGGAAACGTGGAAACACCGGCAGTCTGATTCATGGTCACGCCGAATGTGGCGCTTCTTTACGATGCAACACGTGTGGTTTGAGCATCATTGGCAAAGTGGTGCTATAATACCGGATTGAATAAACGATTGAAAAGATACAACCATCGTGTTTGGAGGTTGCCGCTATGGAAGCTAAAGAGATTTTTGTCCCCGTTTCTCTCGAGAGTATCGAACCGCTTATCTTTCCTGACGTTGCGCTGTACATAAAAACAGGCGGCAACTACGTCCTGTACAAGAGCAACGGACGTGATTTCAGTGAGCATGACCATGAGCGCCTTTCCAAAAGCGGGGTGGAGTTTGTTTTTGTTTCGAAGAACGACATGGATGTCATCACGAGTCATATGGAAGCAAGTGCCGAGCGGCTACTAAAGGGGCATATCCTCAACGCCAAGGCGAAGGGGAAAATGATCTACCAGACATCCATAAACTTCGTGAACGATATCTTCACCAATCCGGAAAAATCTACGGATCTGGATCGTACCAAGCGTCTCATAGAAAACCTGATGCTGTATCTCTCAAACTATCCGGACGCGATCGGCTCTCTGGAAACGGTTATGTCGCATAACTATCACACGTTTGTGCATTCATTGCAGGTGGCTTCACTGACACTGATGATGCACTCCGAGTCCTATACGCTGTCCCGCGACGAGATGCTGGATGTCGGCACCGGCGCCATCCTCCACGATTTTGGCAAGATATTTGTCCCGCAGGAGATCCTCAACAAGAGCGGAAAGCTCAGCGAAGCAGAAATTGAGATTTTGAAACGACACCCTGAGGAGGGGTATGTCTATCTGAAAGAGAAGGGGGTACTGTCGCCGGTGGCGCTGATGATAGTAAGGCTCCACCATGAACGGTGCAACGGCAGCGGCTATCCCCTTGGACTCGAGAGCAGGGATATTCCGCGGAGTGCCCAGATAACGGGGGTCGCAGATGTCTATTGTACCCTTACCAATGACAACCACGGCAAAAAGACCATGCCTCCCCATATTGCTGTCCAGTTAATGCGTAATCAGATGAAGGGCTTATTTTCTCCTGTTCTGCTGGATACGCTCGAGAAGCTTGTCAGCACAGAGGAATTCCAGCAATTCATTCTGTAACAAAGCCAACACACCTTATACTGTCACCATACGGAGCTATATCGATATGAATCAGGTAACCCTTGACGGCATCACCCTCATCCTGGCCAGGCCGGTAGAACTCAATCTGCAGTGGGTCGGACAGGAAGAGCTGCTGATGCAACTGCTGGCGGCCTGGATGGTCATCGACGAGCGGGATCATCCCCTTCAACCCGCGACTGATCGGCAAACCGGGGGTGGGGAAGACCACCCTGGCCTATGCCGCGGCCAAACGGCTGGAGCGACCGGTCTATCTGTTCCAGGCCACCATGGACACCCGCCCCGAGGATCTGATCGTCACTCCGGTGATCGGGCCGGACGGCAAGATCCAGTATGCCGCCTCGTCACTGGTGTCGGCCATGCTCACCGGCGGGGTGCTGATCCTGGACGAGGGGAACCGCATGAGCGAGAAGGCCTGGGCCTCGCTGGCGCCGCTGCTGGATGACCGCCGCTATGTGGAGTCGATCATCACCGGCCTGCGCATCCCGGCCAAGCGGGATTTCCGCATCGTGGTCACCATGAACGAGGACTCCTCCACCTTCGAGATCCCGGAATACATCCATTCCCGCCTGCAGCCGCAGATCTACATCGATTTTCCCGAGGCCGACGAGGAGCTGGTCATCCTCAAGGAGAACCTCCCCTTTGCCGACAGCGACATCCTGAAGTATGTGGTCGGATTTCTCCAGCGTGCCCATGCGGCGGATGAACTCTATTCCGTCCGGGACGGCATCAACATCGCCCGCTATGCCCTCAAGATGTCCGCCGCCGGAGGTGCGCCGCCACAGGAGCTGCTGCGGCTGTCGGTGACGCGCATCCTGGGGAATGAAGCCCTGCCGTATCTGGTCTGAACCATGCCGCACCGCCTGTATCTCGAACAATTCGGCCCGATCCATGCCCTGCCGGTGCTCCATTACCGCATGGAGTTTGCCCAGCTGGTGCGGATGGCCGTTTCACCGGGTCCGCCCCGATGCCGTCGCCATTGAACTGCCCCCCACCCTGGAGGCCCCTTTCTGCGGGCACTGCGGCGACTGCCGCAGATTTCGGTGATCAGCTATCAGGCAGGAGACGGAGACGGTCTACCTGCTGGTGGAACCGGCCGACCCGCTGGTGGAGGCGGCCCGGCAGGCGCTGGAGCTGGGACTGCCGCTGCATTTCATCGATGTGGATACCGACAGCTACCCCCGCCATCATGAACAGCTCCCCGATTCCTACAGCATCAGCCGCATCGGCCTGGAGGCCTATTACCGCGAATACCGTGCTGCCTGTCGCCGGAGAACAGCCCTGCCGGGAGGATCAGCGCCGCGAACAGGGGATGGCCTACCGTCTGCAGCAGCTGGCGCGGCAACATCAGCGTATCCTGTTTGTCTGCGGCATGGCCCATCTGGAGCGGATCAAAGGGCTGTACTCAGCGCCGCAGGCGGCGCCGCTGGAACGGGTCCGGCGCGACGGTGTCACCGTTTTCAACCTGCATCCGGACTCCTGCCGCGAGATTCTGGCCGAATTCCCGTTTCTGTCGGCGGTCTACGAGCTGCGCCGCGGCCCGCTCCCTGACGAACCGCTGGAGAGCGGCGCCGGGCTGCGCAAACGCTTTCATGCACTGGAGCTGATCACCGGCGGCAAGGAGGAGCTCTCCGAAGAACAGCTGCTGGAGAACGCGATTCGCCGCACGGCCCGCCACCTCGGGCATGAAGGAGCCTTTCTCGACCGGCAGCGCCTGATCTATCGCCTCTTCAGCGAGGCGGCCCGCCACTATCGCCAGGAGACCGGCGAGACGCTGCACATCTGGCAGAAACGGGCCTTTTTCCGCTTCGCCCGCAACTACGCCCTGCAAGCGGGGCATGCTGCTGCCGGACCTCTTCCAGCTCCTGGCGGCGGCGCGCGGCTGTATCGACGACAACTTTGCCTATGCCTTCTGCCGTCTGGCCACCTGTTATCCCTGGCAGACTGAGAGCAGCGACCTGGCCACGATCAGCATCTCTCCGGAAGAGATCTGGGGTGGCAGCCGCCGCATCCGCTTCCGTCCGCGCCAGAAGCGGAGCAAGGGGCTTTCGCAGCTGGGGCTGCTCAAACGCAAGCGGGAAGCGCGGCCGGTGAATGGCTGGAAGGGTTTGACGATCCGTCAATCTGCTCCTATCCTCCGGAGGATATTGCCATCGAGGAGTACGGCCGCTTCCTGAAACGCAAGGGGAGCATGCAGCTCTCCGAGGAGCTGAGCCGCACGCGAGAAGTTCAGCACCTCGCTGCTGGACGGGATCGACATGCGGGAAACGCTGCGCAACATCCACGAAGGGGCGATCTATGTCCGGGAACAGCAGCGGGCCAAGGGAGGGGTCGGCTGTCTGGTGGTGATCTTCGACGAGGATCGGCAGAACGAGCGCTATCCCTATCGCATGACCTGGCTGGGGGAGCACGAGCAGGAGTCGGATATGGCCTTTTACGCCACCGATCCGGCAGAAAACATCGTCGGACCGGGGATCTGCCGCTGCGAATACGGCGGTTTCATGCTCTCCTATCCGCCGCGCCGGATGATGGATGTCTGGCACGATCCGGATTACCGGATGGCGACGACCAGAGCCGAAGTGCTGCTGATGGCGGCGCTGGATTATTCCATCGAAAAGCATGTGGTCTACGTGGCCGCCAGGCCGCCCCGCAGCATCTTCAAGCAGATGGCCGCCCGCCGCGACCGGAAGATCGTCTACATCCCGCTGGGGACCCTCTCTCCCCACAAACTCAAGCAGATGAGGATTCTGCATATCCTGTCCGGCAAGGACAAACGGGAGATTGCGAAGGATTATATCTGGTGAAAGCACGTTGAAAATTCATAGACAGGAGCGGTAATGAAGCTGACTGACGAGCAAACCCGAAAATTGATCACATACATCATCGAAGCGACCGGCCTCAAGCCGTTTCAGGTGGAACATACCGTTGAACTGCTGCAGGAAGGGGCCACGGTTCCCTTTATCGCCCGCTACCGCAAGGAGCAGACCGGTGAACTGGACGAGGTGCAGATCCGCACGGTCGAGGAGCAGTTCACCTACTTCTGCGAACTGGAAGAGCGCAAGATCACTGTGCTCAAATCCATCGAGGAACAGGGGAAGCTGACCCCGGAACTGCGGGAGCGGATCGAAGCCTCGCGCCAGAAGACCGAGGTGGAAGACCTGTACCTGCCGTACAAGCCGAAGCGGCGCACCAAGGCGACCATTGCCCGGGAGCGGGGACTGGAACCGCTGGCCGATATCATCGCTGCCCAGGAGCTGACTGTCAGGAACTGCCGAGGAAGCGGCGCTCCCCTTCGTCGATCCCGGAGAAAGAGGTGCCCGATGCGGCCGCCGCGCTGGAGGGTGCCGGGCATATCCTGGCCGAGCGGCTGTCCGACGATGCCGATGCCCGTGCCATGGTGCGGCGGCTGACCAGGGAGCAGGGGGTGATGACCTCGCGGGTGGCGTCCGACTATAAGGAGCAGGTCACCAAGTTCGAGATGTACTACGACTATCAGGAACCGCTCAAGGCGATCCCTTCCCACCGGATGCTGGCCATGCGGCGCGGCGAGAAGGAGGAGGTGCTCTTTCTGTCGATCACTGCACCGGTCGAGCAGATTCTGGCCGGGCTGAAGTCGCGCCTGATCCTGCGGGAAAGCATCTTCGCTCCGCTGCTGGAGCGGGTGGCAGAGGATGCCTACAAGCGGCTGATCGCCCCCTCCATCGAGGTGGAGCTGCGTCTGGAGAGCAAGGAGCGCGCTGATGAGGCGGCCATCCAGGTCTTTGCCCGGAATCTGCGCGATCTGCTGCTGGCGCCGCCGGCCGGGGGCAAACGGGTGCTCGGGATCGATCCCGGTTTTCGCACCGGCTCCAAGCTGGCGGCGGTGGACGCAACCGGCCGTTTTCTGGAGCATGTCACGATCTACCCCCATATCGGCGAGGGGCGTATTCCCCAGGCACGACAGGATCTGCTGCGGCTGGTCGAAAGCCATGCCATCGAGATGATCGCCGTCGGCAACGGCACCGCCGGGCGCGAGATGGAGATCTTTGCCAAGGAGACCCTGGCCGGTGCCGGGACGGCAGCTGCCGGTGGTATCGGTCAGCGAGGCCGGGGCCAGCGTCTACTCGGCCTCGGATATCGCCCGCGAGGAGTTTCCCGAGCTGGACCTGACGGTGCGCGGCGCGATCTCCATCGCCCGCCGGCTGCAGGACCCGCTGGGCGAGCTGGTCAAGGTCGATCCGAAGAGTATCGGCGTCGGGCAGTACCAGCACGATGTCAACCAGGCCATGCTGAAAAAGTCGCTGGATGGCGTGGTGGAGTCGTGCGTCAACTACGTGGGGGTCGATCTGAACACCGCATCCTGGGCGCTGCTGGCCTACGTTTCCGGCGTCGGGCCGGCCCTGGCCAAGGCCATTACCCGCTATCGTGACGAGAACGGTTCCTTTCCCTCCCGCAAGGCGCTGCTCAAGGTGCCGCGCTTCGGGGCCAAGGCCTTCGAGCAGGCGGCCGGATTCCTCCGTATCCGCGGCGGCAAGCATCCGCTGGACAACAGTGCCGTGCATCCCGAGCGCTACGGGCTGGTGGAGACGATGGCCGCCGATCTGGGCGTCTCGCTGGCGCAACTGGTCGCCGATCCGGCTCTGGTCGACAGAATCGACCTGAAGCGCTATGTGACCGAGAGCGTCGGCCTGCCGACGCTGAACGATATCATCGAAGAGCTGAAAAAACCGGGGCGCGACCCGCGCAGCCAGTTCCAGACCGCATCATTCCGGGATGATATCCGCGAGATCAGCGACCTGCAGGAGGGGATGATTCTGCAGGGGGTGGTGACCAACGTGACCGCCTTCGGCGCCTTTGTCGACATCGGTGTTCACCAGGATGGCCTGGTGCATATCAGCCACCTGGCCAATCGCTATGTCAAAGACCCCAATGATGCCGTCAAGGCGGGGCAGGTGGTAAAGGTCAAGGTGCTGTCCGCCGACCCGCAGCGCAAGCGGATTTCGTTGTCCATCAAGGAAGCGGAGCAGGGTGGAACAGCGGCGAATTGACCTTGTGCCAGCAGAATCTGAAACAGAGTACGAAATACATTGAGACCGGGAGTATGGGTAAATGGAAGAACAACAGGGTATCAACACGCTGAGGCGGCTGGCGGCGGATTCGAGCGCCGACAGGATGGCGGTCCGGAAGATGGTCAAAAACGCGCCAATGGTTGAGGATGCATCACCCGAGGTCGCGCGGGAGAATATAGTCAAGGATATGATGAGGATATTCGATGGCCTGCTGGGGTGTACGTCGAAGCGCGCCGGGATGAACCTCGCCTCGATAAAGACCGCGGCGAGAGCGGCTGCGATGCCCGGCACGGCAAAGCCGGAAAACGGCACCCAGCGCAGGCTGGAAAAGGAAATCTACCGGTTGATCAAGGGGCTGGTCGAGCTCGACTCTCCCAACACCGGCTTTGCCCTCAACGTGCTCTTCAACAACGGCATGTATTATTACGACAAGGCCACTGTGCCCCTCTCGTTCGGGACGTTTCTCACCTCGCTGGTCGCGTTTCTGGAAGGGCATGACTGCCTGAGCATCTGTCCCGATGAGATGGTCAAGACTGAAAACGCTCCTTACCCGGGGATAGCGGGAGATCATTCCGGCATCGTCAAGCGTCTCACACCTCTCAGGAGGCGTGTTTCCCGGTTTTTTTCGACTGTTTCAGGTGGGCCACAAAGACGGCATGACGAAGACCTCCCCGGCCGGGGCGGTCGGTGGTCACCGTGAAACCGGCACTCCGCAGGCGCTTGTCAAACCCCTCGTCATACTGTTCTCCCCACACCGCCACAACCCCGCACGGCTTGAGGGCGGCCCGCATATTCTCGATGGCCCGGCTGCCGTAGAGCGGATCATCGCTGTGGTGCGTTTTTGCGTGCGGTCCGCGGTACAGGTCAAGGATGATGGCGTCGAAGCGCGACTCACCGCCATTCACGGCGCTCCGGCGGATCCGGTGGGCAACATCACCGATTTCCACGGTTACCCGCGGATCGTTGACGGCGTGTTCCGTGAGCGCAGCCAGGGGGCCACGGCACCATTCGACGAACGATCGGGTTCAGCTCAGCCACGACGACCCGGGCTGTAGCGGGAAGCGTATCGAGGACCGCCTTGAGCGTAAAGCCCATGCCCAAACCACCCACCAGTACCCGCGGGGCATCACTCTCCTTCAGGTGGCCGCAGCCAAGCTGGCCGAGCACTACCTCGGAACGGTTTGCCAGGCTGTTCATAAGTACCTGGGGACCGATCATGATCAAAAAGTCGCGCTCGCCGCGCTGGCGCAGTTCGAGTATCCCTTCGTCCGTGGCAATGTTTTCAATCGTTTTCCAGGGCTGTGCCATGGTGACCTCTCTTCTGTTTCCGTTCTGTTTCCCGACCTGATCCGGCTGCAACCATCATACTACGTGCCCCTTCTGAGAAAAATTGACTCAGGTCATACTATCGGCGCGTGCTGTCGGATAATATCCGCACTCTATCATAAAAACGGAGCAGTACGACAGGAGGAATGGATATGTGCGAGTGTGGATCGTCCCGGACACCGGGGGTTGGGCCTTTTGCCTCCGGCAGGGCATTGGTGGAGTTTGTTCTGAATGCCCATGGCGGGTCGGTGGCGCTGTCGCCACTCCCACACGGCCTGGAGCATAATTGCCAAGGGTGCGGGAAACCGTTTGTCCTTGAAACCTTCGTGCAGAGTTGCCCAGCCTGCGGCGGGGTGCATGCGGTCTCTCCGCCACGCGCCACAGATCCGGCGGCAATTCAGTTCGCCGGGGCCGATTTTGCTCTGCCTTGAATAGCCTGGGGCAACTCCCGGTGTTGGCTGATTTCATTCGTTTCGGAAGAGATCAGGCGCAGTTTTTCGGCGCGAACGAGGGTCTTGATCTCCGCTTCTCTCGAACCGGCACTGCTGCGGGAATGATTGCTCTCGTGATAGACCACGGTAACCGGTTGGCGCCCCCGAAAGTATTTGGCGCCGCGCCCCGAGGCGTGTTGCCGAAAACGGCGCTTCACGTCAGTTGTGATGCCGGCATAGAGCGTATTGTCCGAACAGAGGATCATATAGACGCTCCACTTCATTTCCGCTCTCCTCCGCAGAACGTGACTTGAGTCGTGCAGAGCCGGGGTTTCATGAGTGAGCAGCAGAAACGGTTTTTATCAGGGGTACGAGTGCGGGATCCAGCGACTCCATCCGTTCTTCACCGAGCTCCTCCAAGGCGGTGCGCACCCTGTCGGAATCTGCAATGAGACCGGCAACATCGACCCACTGGCACTTGTCGGCAACGCGCCGTAAGTACCCGGCACCACCCTTAAACAGGTTGACTGCACCTCCGAAGTTCCCGTTTCTCCAGTGATGCAGCGCAATGGCAATCTGAATGAGGCCCTGATAAAAATCACGGACCTCGCCCTCTGCTCCGATCCAGAGATCTTCCACGGTTTCGTGGCATTCGAACCAGTCACGGCGGTTAAACTCACGAATACCCTGAAGCAGTTGTCCCGGCGGGGATTCTTCACACGTTCTTTTCATCGTCTTCTCCACATCGGCGATCATTCGGCACAGCAGGAGAGCAGGGTGATGTCACGGCTGAACCCCTGGGCGCATAGTTTGAGCCCTTCCCCGATGGACGGGTACACGTGCATCGTTGTGGCAATGTCGGTCACTGTAGCCCGCATGTACAGAGCCAGGGCGGCCTCATTGATCATGTCCGCCCCCCGGTGGCAGACCAGGTGGACCCCGAGGAGTCGCCCGGTGGCCCGGTCGGCAATCATCTTGATTACGCCATCCGTCATGCCGGTTACGTGCGCTTTGGGAATTGCGCGGGCCGGCATGCAGTTGACGACACAATCAAAGCCGGCCTGCCGGGCGCTTTCCTCGGAATGCCCCACCATGGCCACCTCCGGGTCGGTAAAGATCGCCATCGGCGCGGCCAGATAATCCATGGTACAGCCACATCCCTGATTGAACATGTCATCCACCGCGACAATACCTTCCCTGGCCCCGACCGTGGCGATCATCATTTTGCCGACCACATCGCCGGCCGCCCAGATACCGTCTGCAGCGGTACGCATGTTCCCGTCGGTAACGATGAATCCTTTGCCGTCCAGCTCCACGCCGGTCGTCTCCAGCCCGATCCCTGCCGTTGCCGGAGAGGTTCCGACCGCAATAAGCAGTTTTTCGCCCGTGAAGGTATGCCGCTTTTCAGCGACCTCCGCATGTACCACGTTCAGTCCCCCGACCATGTCCAGAGAGCAGATGTTCACATTCGTAACTACCGTGATCCCTTCCTTGACAAGGATTTGTTCCAAGGAAGCCGAAAGTTCATGTTCGACGCCCGGCAGCAAACGGGGACCATGCTCAAGTATCATCACCCGGCACCCGAGACGGTGGTACATCTGCCCCAGTTCTACGGCGATCACCCCTCCGCCGATAATGACGAGGGAGGTCGGAAGCTTCTTGAGCAGCAGGGCGCTGCGGCTGGTGTAATAGGAACATTTATCCAGTCCCGGCAGGTTGGGGATGCGTGGATTACCTCCTGTGGCGACGAGAACGTGTTCCGAGTGGTAGTCGCGGTCTTCGCACCGGACGGTGTGAGAACCGCAAAAACGAGCGGTTCCCTTCACCAGTTCCAGCCCCTTCATGTTGGCGAGAACGTCGAGATACCGCTCCTGGCGCAACTCCGTTACCACCTCTTCACGGTGCCTGAAGAGCCGCTCCGCGTCTATGTCATGTACGTCACCCCCTCTGCCGAGACCGATCCTTCTTCCCAGCTGAGCTTCATGCTCGAAGAGGGCGGCATGAATAAGCGTTTTGCTGGGGATGCACCCCCAGTTAATACAGGTACCCCCCAGCACGCTTTTTTCAAACATCAGAACCTTCGCACCGTAACTGGTGGCGCGCAACGCCGCTGCAAAAGAGGTTGATCCTGATCCGAGTATTATCAAGTCATACGTGGCGTCCATCTGGGCTCTCTTCGCAATCCTCCACTCATCGAGTTTTTCACTCTGTCATGAATCAACCGGGTTGCCTTTCGTCTCGACATCGTATATTTCCATCAATGTTTCAGGAGTAAAGGCGCAGACATTCGTCCGCTGACCCGCCTTCCCTTTGTGGACCCATTGGACTTTGTCGCCGTTATTATCATGGAGCAGCGTCACCCGTGTGCCGCTGACACGTCTGACCTCGTCCCACATGTCATCCATGGTCAACAGATCAACTCCTCCGATCTCGTCGGTTCCCTTGATGTTCTCCACAAACCGGTCGATCAGGTCATAATCAAGAAAATCTTCCTCTTTTCTCCACCACTTAACAAACCGGTGCTCCTCGGTCCGCCGTCCGTTAAGGGTAGCAACAATCTCACGTCCTCTCATGGCGTACCTCCCTTGTCCGTCATTGGCATCGGGACACATTACTGGCTCCTCGTACTGTCATTATACTCCTTGAGAAAATTCAGGTGTAGCTATTTAGTGTCGGTGCGAAAACTCTTTAGATGCGATAGCATATTGTTCCTCGTCGCTCCCGGTGATAGGAGTACCGTAGTTCCGCAGGCAATTGGAAGAAATGCTGCATGAGCGTGCGTTTGTTTTTCAGGTTGCGTGACAGGCAGATTTGCACTAATATGCCTGAAAATTTCAACCCGCCGGATGTCGTCCTCTGCTACCGCTTATTCCGCCACGATTTTTTTCCGGAATACCCGCATGAAATTTGGAACAATAAGTCTCTCCGGAATCAATGTTTTGATGCCTGTGCGACTCCGTGAGCATCCGGTCGGCTTGTCTCATCGCGGCTGCATAATACATACAAAAGGTTTTATCTCAGCAATACAAACAATATCAGCACGGGGAGAGCAAACAATGGAAGATCAGCTACAAGCAACGCCGATCTGTGGTCGGCATCGTGCCTTGAATGCCCTGATGGCGCCGTTTGGCGGCTGGGACATGCCGATTCAGTACGAGGGAATCATCGCCGAACACAGCTGGTGCCGCACCAAGGCTTCGCTCTTCGATATCTGCCATATGGGAGAGTTCCTGTTTCAGGGGGATTTTGACGAGAGTGGCCTTGAGGATGTGTTTACCTTTTCGGTAAAAACGATTCCTGTCGGCCGCTCACGCTACGGTTTTCTGCTCAACGAGCAGGGTGGCATCATCGACGATCTGATTGTCTTTCGTCTGGCCGAGGATAAGGTCATGATCGTGGTCAATGCCGCCACGGCACCCAAAGATTTCGCTGCCATCAAGGGGCGTCTCCGTGGTGGCGTCTTCACCGATATCACCGCTGCTACCGGCAAGCTGGATATTCAGGGGCCGCTTTCCCGCGATGTCATGGTGGCGCTCTTCGGGAAGGAGGTTGCCACGATTCCCTATTTCAAATTCATCACCATGAACATCCTCGGCGTTGAGGCTATTGTCAGTCGCACCGGTTATACCGGTGAACTGGGGTATGAAATATTCATCCCGTCCGACAAGGTCTGCGAACTGTGGGATCTGTTTCTGCAGGATGAGCGGGTCAAACCGGCCGGTTTGGGCGCTCGGGACGTGTTGCGTCTGGAAGTAGGGTATTCTCTCTACGGCAGCGATATCGACGAGGAGACGACACCGCTGGAAGCCGGGTTGGAGGGATTTGTCAATTTCGACAAAGTCCTTTATCGGCAAGGAGGCGCTGCTGCGGATGAAGGAGCGCGGCGTTCCCAGGATAAAAGGTGGCCTTCGAGGTTGCCGGTCGCCGTTCGCCGCGCCATCATTATGAGATCTGCTTTGAAGGGGAGACGGTCGGCTCTGTCACCAGCGGCGTGTTTTCACCGATGCTCGGCTGTGGCATCGGTATCGGATTTGTCAAGCCGGAACTGGCGGCCATCGGGACGCCGCTTACCATCCGCCACGAGCGGGTCAGCATGGAAGCGACCATCTGCGAGTTGCCGTTCTTCCGGGGTGGATCGGTGCGGGCGTAATGCAAGATAAACCGAAAGCAATAAGCATTAGCTTTTGATCTTTGTTTTAACTATTTGAATAAAATAAAGGAGGAATGAACGATGAGCATCTATTTCACCAAGGAACATGAGTGGGTCAAGGTTAAAGGAAGGCATCGGCACGGTCGGCATCAGCGAACATGCCGCCCATGAACTGGGTGATATCACCTTTGTGGAGCTGCCCAAGATCGGCAGCGGTCGTCAAGCAGTTCGGCGTGCTGGGCAGCATCGAGTCGGTCAAGGCCGCCAGTGATATCTTTGCGCCGGTTTCCGGCAAGGTGATCAAGGTGAACGATGCGCTGGAGACGACCCCGGAAATGGTCAACGAGAGCGCCGAGGATGCCGGCTGGATGGCTGGATCGAAATCGCCGATGAGGCGGAACTGAAGAACCTGATGACCAGGAACAGTACGACGACTACCTGAAAACCCTGTAAAAACACATTACAATGGAGTAGCCCTATGAACGACAGCCATTACTGTCCCCACACGCCGGAGGAGATCAGCGAGATGCTCTCCGCCATCGGCGTTGCCAGTGTCGAGGAGCTCTTTGCACCGATCCCGGCCGAATTGCGGGCCAAGACCTTCAATATCCCTCCCGGCATGTCCGAGTTCGAGACCTTCGCCAGGATGCAGGCAATCGCCGGAGAAAACGGCCAGGGAATGACTCAATTTCATCGGCGGCGGTTTTTACGACCACATCATTCCCGCCGTTGTCGATCACCTCTCCGGCCGCGCCGAATTCTACACCGCCTATACCCCCTATCAGCCGGAATGTTCCCAGGGGACGCTGCAGGCGCTGTTCGAGTACCAGACCGCCATCTGCCGCCTGACCGGGCTGGATGTCTCCAACGCCTCGCTCTACGACGGCGGCACCGCCTGTGCCGAGGCTGCCATGATGGCGCTGCGCGTGACCGGCCGCAACAAGATCGTCGTGGATGGCTGCGTCAGCCCCTTTTCCCGGCAGGTACTGAAGACCTATCTCTTCAATCTGGATGTGGAGATCATCGAGATCGCACCGCTGGACGGGCTGCTGAACCGTGCCGAACTGGCCGCGCGTGCTGGATGACAGCGTTGCCGCCGTGCTGGTGCAGAACCCCAACTTCTTCGGCAGCATCGAGGATTTCACCGCTCTGGCGGACCAGGTTCATGGCGTCGGGGCACTGCTGATCGCTTCGGTCTACCCGATCTCGCTCGGCATGCTGAAGTCTCCCGGCGAGATGGGGATCGATATCGCCGTCGGTGACGGCCAGAGCCTCGGCAATCCGCTCTCCTTCGGCGGCCCTTCCTTCGGCTTCATCGCCGCCAAAAAGAGCTATATCCGCAACATGCCGGGGCGCATCGTCGGCGAGACCGTCGACCGGAACGGCAAGCGCGGCTTCGTGCTGACCCTGCAGGCCCGCGAACAGCATATCAAGCGCCACAAGGCCACCTCGAACATCTGCAGCAACCAGGGGCTCTGCGCCCTGCGCGGTCTGATCTTCCTCTCCTCGGTCGGCAAAGAGGGGCTGGCCGATCTGGCCCGCCTGAACCGCGACAAGGCCGAGTATGCCAAGGCGCAGCTGGCCGGAATTCCCGGGGTGACGGTGCTGCAGTCGGCCGCCACCTTCAACGAGTTCACCCTCATGCCTGCCGAAAACCGCTGCCGAGCGTTGTCGCAGGGCTGCTCGACAAGGGGATTGCCGCCGGCGTGCCGCTGGGGCAGTATTATGAAGGTTCGGAGAACTGTCTGGTGGTGACGGTGACCGAGAAACGGACCAAGAAGGAAATCGACCACGTTTGCCAAGGAGCTGGAGGTGGCGCTATGCAACTGATCTACGAACAATCCGCCCCCGGCCGCCGCGGCGTCAAGCTGCCGGCCTCCGATGTCCCGGCCGCCGCTGCTCTGCCGGCCGCCCTGCTGCGCACCGAACCGGCCGGACTGGCCGAAGTCTCCGAACTTGATCTGGTGCGGCACTTCACCAACCTGTCCCGCCGCAACTTCTCGGTGGACACCAACTTCTACCCGCTCGGCTCCTGCACCATGAAGTACAACGCCAAGGTGCTGGAGAACGCGGCGGCCCTGTTCGCGCCCGTTTCACCCGATGACGGCGCTGCTGCCGGGCGGCGAGCGAATTCTGCCAGGGAACCCTGGGGATGCTGTACGACCTGGGGCAGATGCTGGCCGACATCACCGGCATGGACGAGGTCACCACCCAGCCGCTGGCCGGCGCCCATGGCGAGATGACCGGCATCATGCTGATTGCCGCCTACCATGCCGCCAAGGGGAACAAGGCCAAGAAGAAATACGTGGTTGTGCCCGATTCGTCCCACGGCACCAACCCGGCCTCGGCGGCCATTGCCGGCTACGAGATCATCACCGTGCCGACCGCGCCCTACGGCGATATGGATCTGGAGCTGTTCAAAGCAGGCCATGAACGACGAGGTGGCGGCGGTCATGATGACCTGTCCCAACACCCTGGGGCTGTTCAATCCGCACATCAAGGAGATCAGCGACATCGCCCACAGCCACGATGCCCTGATGTACTACGACGGCGCCAACCTGAATGCCATCATGGGCAAGGTCAAGCCGGGCGATGTCGGCTTCGACGTGATTCACGTCAACCTGCACAAGACCTTCGGCACGCCCCACGGCGGCGGCGGTCCCGGTTCCGGGCCGGTCGGGGTCAAGAAGGCGCTGATCCCGTTCCTGCCGCAGCCGCGCATCGTCATGGATGACGACGGCAAGCTGCTGCTGGAAACCGCCAACCCGGCATCCATCGGCCGCACGGCCAACTTCTTCGGCAACTTCGGCGTGATGGTCAAGGCCTATGCCTACATCATCATGCTGGGCCGCGAAGGGCTGATCCAGGTCTCCGAGCAGGCGGTGCTGAATGCCAACTACATCAAGGAAAAGCTGAAAGCCGTACTACGATCTGCCCTACGACATGACCTGCATGCACGAGTGCGTCTTTTCCGCCTCCAAGCAGCTGGCGCATGGTGTTCACGCCATCGACATCGCCAAATTCCTGATCGACAAGGGGCTATCATCCGCCCACGGTCTATTTCCCGATGATCGTCAAGGAAGCCATCATGATCGAGCCGACCGAGACCGAGAGCAAGGCCGACCATGGATGCCTTTATCGAGGTGATGATCGAAGCGGCACAGACCGCCGAGAGCAACCCGCAGGCGCTGCACGACGCACCGCTGACCATGCCGATCTCGCGGCTGGACGAGACCAAGGCGGCCCGAGAGCAGAACGTCTGCTGCATCGGGTAAGAATGATTTTTCATGTAGCTATGCGATAATGCAATGAACAGTATTTCACCAACCTGGCGCCTCATCGTGACCTCCCCGCTTTCCGGAGCGGAGAACATGGCTATCGATGAGGCGCTGCTGCGTTCATTCGATCCGGTCTCATCTCCCCCGGTCTTGCGGCTATACGGCTGGAACCCGCCGGCACTGTCGCTGGGGCGCTTCCAGAAGGCGTCCGAGGTGCTCGACCTGGAGCGTTGCCGGGCCGATGGCGTAGCGGTCGTACGGCGGATGACCGGCGGCGGTGTGATCTACCACGCCGACGAGCTGACCTATTCGCTGGTCTGTGCACCGGGACAGATCCCCCCGGTATCATCGATTAAGGACTCCTTTCGCGTGCTGACCGGCTTTCTGCTGGCCTTTTACCGCGCCTTGGGTCTTGATGCCGCCTACGCGGTGGATGTGGCACCTGAGGGGACCCGCCTGGGCGAACGCACCGCTTTCTGTTTTGCCGGCAAGGAGAGTTTCGATATCCTCGTCAATGGCCGCAAGATCGGCGGCAACGCCCAGCGCAGACGTAAAGGGATAATCTTTCAGCACGGTTCGATCCCGCTGAAAAATCGGGCCGTGACGGGGCTGACGTACATGCGGGAACAGGTTCCCGAGCATGCCGAGGGTTCGGCAAGTCTGACGGAGTGCGCAGTTTTAATCGACAGGAAACTCCTGCTGGCGGAGCTGGCTGCTACATTCGGTACGCACTTCGGGGTAAAACTTCTGAATGATGCGCTGTCAGAGCTGGAGCAGGTGGATATGATGGATTTGCTTTCAAACAGGTATGCTTCGGATCTTTGGAACCTGGAAGGGGTCGGGGAGTGATTATTCAGCGAAAACCTGAGTGGCTGCGGAAGAAGGTTAACCCCGGTGACCAGAACGAGATGCGGCAGCTGCTGGGTGAACTGCGGCTGAATACGGTCTGTCAGCAGGCG
Organism: uncultured delta proteobacterium; assembly: GCA_963760075.1. GTDB lineage: Bacteria > Desulfobacterota > Desulfuromonadia > Geobacterales > Pseudopelobacteraceae > JACRCG01. The sequence goes on from CAVXBQ010000001.1 coordinate 125,825, forward strand.
CTCTGCCCCAATATCTCGGAGTGTTTTGCCTGTGGGCAGGCGACCTTCCTGATCCTGGGGAGGAACTGTACCCGTCTCTGCTCCTTCTGCAACGTGGAGAAAACTCCGCCACTGCCGGTCGATGCCGATGAGCCGGTACGGGTGGCCGAGGCGGTGGCCCGCCTGAAACTCTCCCACGTGGTCATCACCAGCCCGACGCGCGATGATCTGCCAGATGGCGGCGCAGAGCTCTATGCCGCCACGGTGGCGGCAATCCGCCGTGCCTCTCCGGATACGCGGATTGAACTGCTGATTCCCGATTTCCAGGGGAGCGTGTCAAGTCTGGAAGCGGTCGCCACGTCACGTCCTGATATCATCGCCCACAACGTCGAGACCGTGCCTCGCCTGTACCATATCCGCAGTGGCGCTGAGTATGCCCGTTCGCTGGAGGTGCTGCGCATCTGCGCCGAGTTGGCTCCGGATATCCGCACCAAGTCGGGCATCATGCTGGGGATGGGGGAGCTGGAATCCGAGGTGTTGCAGGTGTTCAGGGATCTGCGGGGTGCGGGATGCGCCTATCTCAGCATCGGTCAGTACCTGGCCCCCAGTCGCCGGCATTACCCGGTGCAGGAGTATGTTGCCCCGGAACTGTTCGAATCGCTGCGGACAGAGGCGCTGGCGCTGGGGTTCAGCCATGTGGAGAGCGGCCCGTATGTGCGGAGCTCGTACCATGCGGGACAGTATGCATGAATGGACATTTTACGTTTTCTAGGAAGTGAAGCCATGCAGGATTTAAAAGAGTTTTTTGCCACCGAGGATAAGTTTGCCCTTCACGCCGGTATCGAGCTTGTCGATGTGGGGCCGGGTTGGGCGAAAGCGAAGATGAAGATTGAACCGTTCCATTTTAACGGGGCCAAAACGGTTCATGGCGGCGCCATGTTCACGCTGGCTGATTTCGCGTTTGCCGTGGCCTCGAATTCTCACGGGACTCTGGCCATGGGGATCAATACCAGCATGTCTTTTGTGAAAGCTGCGCTCAAGGGAACGCTGTATGCCGAGGCGAAGGAACAGTCGCGCAACGCTAAACTGGCTTCGTACGCGGTCACGATCACTGACGATGCCGGGGATACCGTGGCGATTTTTCAGGGGATGGTCTACCGGAAAAGGGAGTCAATCATCCCGGCAGCTCACTGAAGAGGCGCCGTTTTTCTCAGCAGTGCCACCCGTCTTTGCAGGATAAACGATGGCCGGTCCTTGACCGGCATCGCTGCCAGCTGTTCCTGATCGATCCCCATCTCCCGCGTACTCATCCCCGCAACCCGAACAGCATCGTCCCACCCTGCCATCGGCAGTCCCCCCGGTTTGTCGGCAGCGGCAACCAGCGGCAAAATCCCGACGATACCGGCCTTGAGCGCCTGTTCCGCCATGGTGACCTTTGTCGAATCCCGGAGTTCATCCCACTTGTTGGCCTTGCCGTGCAGGGTGCTGATCCAGGCCAGTGCCGTGCGGTATGATACCGGCAGTCGGAGCCGGTTGCAGAAATCCACCGCCATGCTGAATCCGGCATTATCATGACCATGGTGTTTGGGATAAAGCGCCGGATTGGTGGCCAACTTGCCGAGGTCGTGAAAAAGCGCGCAAAAGCGGGCAAGCGGCTCTTCACTCATTGCCGCCACGCGCTGTAGAACCTGTACTGAATGGGTAAAAAGATCCCCCTCCGGGTGATGTTCAAGCGGCCCGGCAGGGATGGGTGGCATCCGGAACAGTTCCGGAAGAAATTCCGCCCCGATGGTGAACTCGATCATTCGCTGAAAAAACCGCTCCGGGGTTTTTCGCGCCAGGGCTTTCAGCATCTCGTTACTGAAGCGTTCCACCGGCATGGCGCTGAACGTATCAGACCAGTTGTCCCTCCGGATCAGCGTTACCGTATCTGGCGCCATACGCCAGCCATACGTCTCGAAGCGGAAGGCGCGCACGATGCGCAGCGGATCGTCTGTGAAGGAGTGAACGGTGCAGGCCCGCAGGATGCCGCCTCTCAGGTCACGTTCTCCTCCCAGCGGGTCAATGAGCGTGCCGTACAGGTCCGTGGCCATGGCGTTGATGGTGAAGTCGCGGCGGCGAAGCTCACCTTCCAGATCAGCCATGCTGTCGATGCGGGTGACTTCAATCGTGCCGAATTCGGGATGATGCTTGAAGTAGATCGTCGCTCCGCTGGATGCTTCCACCAGGCGAAAGCCGAGCGCAGAGAGTTCGTTCGGGGAAAATGCCGCCACCAGATCGATGTCCCGGCTCTCGCACCCCAGCAGCATATCGCGTACCGTGCCGCCGACGAGGACGACCCGGTTGTGTTGGGAGGGGGAGAAGAGGCTCTTCAGAAAGGGGAGGGTGGCGGTCACGTGATATCGAGTCTGATCGTTATTTTTTTCTGCTTTTGTCCGGCACCGGCAGCTTGAGGAGCTGCAGTACCTGGGTCATGTCATCCCAGACACTCCAGAAGGAATCGGAATTGCCGCCGGTTCGGAGCAGGTACGACGGGTGATAGGTCGGCATGAGCGGAATGCCGTGGAAGTCGTGGAACTTGCCGCGTAGTTTTCGAGATCGGCACTTTAGTCTCCAGCAGGGCGTGGGCGGCCGAGGTGCCGAGCGCCACGATCACTTCAGGTTGATCGAAGCGATCTGGCGCAGTAGAAACGGCATGCAGGCGCTGACTTCATCGGCTTCGGGCGGGCGGTTCTGCGGCGGCCGGCACTTGACCACATTGCAGATGTACACATCTTCGCGCTTCAACTCCATCGCGGCGATGATGCGATTCAGCATCTTGCCGGCATCACCGACAAACGGCTCCCCCTGGGCATCCTCATCGGCTCCCGGGGCTTCGCCGACAAACACGAGGCGTGCCTTTGGATTGCCGACCCCGAACACCAGGTTTTTTCTGGTTGCTCCCAGTTTACAGCGTTGGCATTGTCCCAGATCTTTCCTGATCTGCTCAAGAGTCTCATGTTTTTTCGGTGCGTTCAGGTGGTCACTCATTGCGCCCTCTCTGCCCTGGTCTGCCGGAGCGGTCCGTTGCAGCGGTGCATCTGCTGTCGCTGCAGTCATCAGCTCCGCCGGAATGCCGTCAACCCCGCTTTCCTGAAGATCCTGCAGGTAGGCCGTGAGCGACGCATACATGTGGGATTGGACGGAATGGTGGGTGGAATGTACGTTCACGGGAACTGCTCCTGCCTGTCAATTTTGTATGTATATGGTAGAATGTAACGTACAATTGCATGTGCAATCTACCAGCAAGCACCTTACCTGTCAAAAGAAAGAACTCTATGCTTTTTCTGTTAATCGCCATTGCGGCAATTCTGCTTCCCGACCGATGCTCTGGCCTGGGGCGGAGGTATTCATCTTCAGCTGGGAGCCCAGGTGCTGGCCAATCCGGGGCTGCTGTCGGGCGATGTGGCCGCACTTCTGGCGCTCCATCCAAAAGATTTTCTGTATGGCTGCCTCGCTCCCGATATTACGGTCGGCAAGAAATACACCCACTACCTGCTGAACTGTCATCGCTGGGGGATCGGCCGGACACTGCTGAAAGAGGCTGAAACCGACCATCAGAGGGCCTGCGCATACGGGTATCTCTGCCATCTGGCGGCGGACACGGTGGCCCACAATTACTACGTTCCCTACAAGATCATCCGCTCGTTTGCCGCGATAACCATGAAACATGCCTATTGGGAGATGCGCTTCGAGGCGTTTGTCGAGAAGGAAATCTGGAAGCTGGCGCACAGAGTCTGCCGTGCCGATCAGCGTGGCAACGACATGCTGTTGCGCAGATGTGCTGACGACGACCCTCTTTTCGTTCGGCACCAACAAGCGGATTTTTAATTCGATCATGGTGCTGTCACGGATGGAGACATGTGCAAAAGATCCTGCAGACCCTCTCCAGCAAGTCGCGGTACCAACTGGCGGAGGCTGACCGTGACGAGTATATGGAACTGGCCAGGGAAGCGATTATAGACTTTCTGCGCAATCCGGACGATTCGAAATTTCTGCGGGTGGATCCAACCGGAGAGAAGGCGCTGGCTGCCGCCGACGCTCTGCGGAGAAGCCTGCGCCTGCGCTACAAGAGCGGCTTCATGTCAAAGGCGGAGGGGTTTGAACAGGTGGAAGCGGTGCGGAGCACCTTGCGAAAATCACTGCATAATCCGGAACACCTGAAGAAGCTGCACGTCTGAAGCGGATCTAGTAGATCTCCGGCTTGCGGTCGTTGAAACAGGGGATCTGCGCCCGCCAGTCGTTCATGGCCTGCATGTCGAGCGGAGCGATAATCTCACCTTCACACTCCCCGGCTTCGGCCAGCAGCTCCCCTTTCGGATCGATAATCATGCTCATGCCGAAGAAATCCAGTTTGCCGATGATGCCGCAGGCGTTGCAGGCGACGACGAAGAGCTGGTTTTCTATCGCCCGTGCCCGCAGCAGGGTGCGCCAATGTTCCTGACGCGGCTTGGGCCATTGCGCCGGCACGCAGATCACCTGGGCCCCTTCGATCGCCAGACGGCGGGAAAGTTCGGGAAAACGCAGGTCGTAACAGATGATGACCCCGACCTTGCCGATCGACGTATCCGCCAGCAGCCATGAATCGCCGCCGGAAAAGGCACGATCCTCACCCAGCAGGGAGAAGAGGTGGATCTTGCGGTAGACTCCGGCCAGTGTGCCGTTGTCGATCACATAGATCGTATTGAACACCTTGTCGCCGTTCGGTTCCGGCATGCTGCCGACGATCACCAGCTTGTGCCGGGCCGAGAGTTCCAGCAGTTCCTCGACGATTCCCTCGGTCCGAAGTGCCAGTTCGTTCAGGTTCTTGTAGGCAAAGCCGCTTGACCACATCTCCGGCAGCACGGCCAGGTTGGCCCCCTGTCCGGCGACGCGGGCAAGCGCCTCGCGAACATAGGCCAGATTGGCATCCACATCTCCCTGCTTGACGTTGAACTGAATGGCGGCGGCCTGAATCGAACTCATTATTCTCTCACCTCGTCAACTGCGAATTCAGATAGGCATTGATGATATCCATATAAATCTCGCGCGGCTTGCTGGTGCCGTCACTCTGGGCGATCATCCCCTCGCTCTCCATCATTTCGACGATGCGGGCGGCCCGGTTGTAGCCGATCCGCAGGCGGCGCTGTACCATGGAAATGCTGGCCTGCTTGGTCTCCGCCACCAGCCGCAGGGCATCCTCCCAGCGCTCGTCCTGTTCCTCTTCATTCGCCGAACCACCCTTTTCGTCGGCGTCCTTCATCTCCATGATCGACTTCTCGTAGACCGGTTTCCCCTGTTTCTTGAGGAAATCCACGACCCGCTGCACTTCGGCGTCGGAAACGAAGGCGCCGTGGATACGCTGCAGGCGTGAGGTGCCGGGGGGCATGTAGAGCATGTCGCCGTCGCCCAGCAGGCTTTCGGCACCGTTGCAGTCCAGGATGGTGCGCGAATCCACTTTTGACGTCACCTGGAAGGAGATGCGGGACGGCAGGTTGGCCTTGATCAGGCCGGTTATGACGTCCACGGAGGGGCGCTGGGTGGCCAGGATCAGGTGGATGCCGGAGGCGCGCGCTTTCTGGGCCAGGCGGGCGATATGCTCCTCGACTTCGCGGCCGGCCACCATCATCAGGTCGGCCAGCTCGTCCACGATCACCACGATATAGGGGAGGTGGCTGTGCTCCAGGATATCGCCGTCATCGACCACAAAGGGGATCGGATCGATCGACGGCTTCGCCCTCTTCGACGATCTCTTCCAGTTCCTCGATGATTTCCGCATCGGAAACCGAGCTCATGCTCTTCCTGTTCCAGCAGTTCGCCGGCCAGCTTCTTGTTGTAGGAATCGATGTTGCGCACACCCTTGTCCGACAGCAGCGTGTAGCGGCGCTCCATCTCGTTGACCGCCCATTTCAGCGCCAGCGAGGCCTTCTTCGGTTCGGTCACGACCGGCAGCAGCAGGTGCGGAATCCCCTCGTACATGGAGAACTCCAGCATCTTGGGGTCAACCATGATCATGCGCACATCCTTGGGGGTGGAGGTGTAGAGCAGGGAGAGGATCATCGTGTTGATCGAGACCGACTTGCCGGAACCGGTTGAGCCGGCCACCAGCAGATGCGGCGCCTTGGCCAGGTCGGTCACGACCGGCAGCCCGGCGATGTCCTTGCCCAGGGCCAGCGGCAGTTTCATCTTGCTGTGGGAAAAATGTTCGCAGTTGAAGATTTCGCGCAGGAAGACCATGTCGCGGTCACGGTTCGGAACCTCGATGCCGACCACCCCCTTGCCGGGGATCGGCGCGACGATGCGGATCGACATGGCCTGCAGCGCCATGGTCAGGTCGTCGGTCAGGCCGGCAATCCGGCTGATCTTGATCCCGGGGGCCGGAGAAAATTCATACATCGTGATGACCGGGCCGGGGCAGATTTCCACGACTTCGCCGTCGATGTTGTAATCTTTGAGTTTCTTCTCCAGCAGCCGCGCATTCATGGTCAGCGCATCGCGGTCGAGGGTCTTCTCGGTGGCGGGCGGCACATCCAGCAGCGAGAACGGCGGGGTATGGAAATCCCCTTCGGCCTTGATGAACTCAAAGGTTTCCTGTACCGCGGCGGTCTTGGCGTCCTCTTTTTTCTTCTCCTTTTCCTTCTTGATCAGGTTGGGGCGCGGCGGTGGCGGCGCCAGCGGCTTGATGACCGGCCCTGCGGCTGCAAGCGTCATCCCTTCGTTTTTGGCTTTCTCCTTCTGCTTTTCGTCACGGTCGCGGCCGCGGCGTTCCTGCCAGACAGCCCATTTATGTTTGAAGTTCTCCAGCCACCACCCGGCAAACAGGATAAAGGAAAATTTCGAAAGGATCATGATCGAGGCGGCGAACAGCGGCAGCAGCAGGAGCAGGGCACCGGTGACGCCGACGGTCCCCTTGAGGGCCCGCGATACCACCACGCCGACCGCGCCGCCGGTGGCCACCTGCTGGCCGAAAAGAACGGTCTTGTCGCGGAAAAAGGCAAACAGGGTCGCCAGGGAGAAGAGCAGCCCGAATGCGGCCGCCAGTTTGTATGAGCGGAGGCGGATCTCTTTAAAACGGAACAGGGTGTAGGCCATGTAGAGCAGCGCCAGTCGGAATCAGGTACGAGGCCAGGCCGAAGCTGATGAAGAACAGGTCGGCAATCTGCGCCCCCAGTCGTCCCTCCGAGGTTATGGATCCCCCCCTCGTTGGAGTAGCTGTTCCAGGATACGTCGGCGGTATTATAGGTCAGAAACGCGAGCAGAATAAAGACGCCGACGGTTCCCAGCGCCATCCCCTGCAGCTCTTTGGTCAGTTTTTCTTTTTTGGCTTCTTCTGCGCTCATTACGTCTGGCTTCCTTATAATTGGATAAACGCGGACATATTACCTGCAATCGGAGGGGGGAGGCAAAGGAAAAAAACAGTGGGTGCGACAGAATACGCACCGGTGGGGTATGTTATGGTTTTTCAGCGTTCTCCCGCCCGCACTTTGCAGCCGGCATCCGGATCTTGCAGATTACGACAGCAGCGTAATCAAAGCGGTTGGATGCAGTGAAAGCCCCATAAGCCCGGCCAGTCCCATGAGTAACCCGAAACCGGCAAAGAGCCAGGCTAACGCAAGAAGTTTGCGTTTCCCGGTAAGGGCCGTAATCGCCAGCATGGCCAGCGAGATGGAGAGGGTGGCGTCAGACAGGTCGAACTGATCATCCCGAAAGTTCAGATCGTCGTACTGCTTTTCAAACCCCTTCGCTTTCTTGCTCAGGGTGTCTTCCTCCGCCTGGTAGCGAACAATGGAATCCTGATACTGTTTCTGCTGGGATGACAGTTCCACGCTTCCCTTCAACTGGGCCAGCTCCTGCAGAGCCCGCACCTGGTTCAGCCCCAGCTCGGCCATATGCTGCTTGATCTTTTTCGACTGGTATTCGTTCCAGCTGTCAACTGCATCGGACTTGGCCTGGAGCATGGCCTGGACGATATTGTCGTCCTTCACCTTGGTAACGGCCATGAAAACTGCAATGATGGCCACGCTTATGGCCACCCAGTTATTGATCCGGTTCTTGGCCTCGGACAGATCGAGTTTTTCCTGAAGATCACTCATCTCATGCACCGGCAGATTCTCCTTTGTCCGTGATTAGCAACAACACGAAAACTATACGGTCTCTATCGCATCCCCCGGCTTGATCATCCCGCCGGTGATGACCTTGGCAAAGATCCCCTCCTTGGGCATGACGCAGTCACCGGCCTGATAATAGATGGCGCAGCGGGTGTGGCACTCCTTGCCGATCTGGGTTACCTCCAGCAGGGTTTCACCGACCTGCAGACGACTGCCGATCGGGAGCGATACCAGATCGATGCCGCTGGTGGTGATGTTTTCGGCAAAGTCGCCCGCATTCACATCCAGCCCCATCGCCCGCATCTTGTCGATGCTTTCCTGCGCCAGCAGGCTCACCTGACGATGCCAGTCACCGGCATGGCCGTCGCCGACGATGCCGTGATTCTCGCGCAGTTCCACCGATGCAACCGGCTTCTTCCGCTCTCCCTTATTCTCGCTGATACAGACTGCCAACACCGTAGCCATCTATTTATCCTCCTACCTGCGACATGGTAAAATTTTTGTGCGCGTACCCTCCGCCGGTGATGCCGTGCCGCTCCGGTTTGCCGGAAACGATGCCGCGCAGCACCTCCGCCAGCCTTTCCCGGTCGGGTGGGCGCAGATACGGCACCAGATCGGTTTTCTCGTCGGAAAAAAGACACCCCTTGGCCTGGCCGGTGGAGGTGACCCGGATGCGGTTGCATTCGCTGCAGAAATGGCCGGATACGGCGGTGATGATGCCGATGCTGCCCCGGGCGCCGGGAATGCGGAAATCCCGCGACGGTCCGGCAAATGCCCCCTTGTCCACCTGCTCCAGCGTGTAGCGGCCGGCAATCCGCTCCAGAATCTCTTCGCCGGAGATGCAGTAGCGCTGCCACCCCTCTTCCTTGATCGCCGGCATATATTCGATGAAGCGGATCGAATTGCCGTGCGACAGGGTCATGTCGGCAAAGTCGAGTATCTCGTTGTCGTTGACGCCCCGCATGATGACGCAGTTGATCTTCGGCGGCGGAAACCCGGCCTGCTCGGCGGCGTCCAGTCCGGCCAGTACCCTGTTCCAGGTCGCCGCCGCGGGTGATGTCGCTGAAGGTCTGCGGTTTGAGGGAGTCGAGGCTGACGTTCAGGCGCTGCACCCCGGCCTTGTACAGGTCGGCCGCCATCTCCGCCAGCAGCAGGCCGTTGGTGGTCAGCGCCAGGTGCCTGAGGCCGGGAATCAGCGGCCAGCCGTTCCAGAAAACCGACGATGCCGGCCCGGACCAGCGGCTCACCGCCGGTGATGCGGATCTTCTCGATGCCCAGCCCGATGGCCGTTTCGGCGATCAGCAGCAGTTCCTCGTAGGAGAGCACCGCGTCGTGTCCCTTGCTTGACGATACCCTCCTTGGGCATGCAGTAGAAACAGCGCATGTTGCAGCGGTCGGTTACCGACAGGCGCAGATAGTTTATGTGTTCTCCCGTGGGAGTCAGTCAGTTGCATGAATGATATGTTTCTCCACGAAATCGGCAACCCGGGCAGGGTCGTTGAGATCCAGAACCGGCACGTCCAATTCCATATGCACGTCTGATGCCACCGCAATCAGAGTGGGATCGTTTTCTTCGCCGCGGCAGATCAGAGTGGCGCTCCTCTCCCCGCGATGCACCTCAATTTTGGGGAGGCCGCTCTTTTTGAACCCCTCGGTCAGAATCAGATCGACATCGCTGAAATAGGTCGCAATCAGCTCCTCAATGGAGGGGGGTGTCGGTATGTTTTTTGATCAGAGCCAGCTTTTCCGGCGACGAGATCAGCATGGTATCGGCCCCGGCCTCGGTGAGGCGGTGGCTGTCTTTGCCGGGGTGGTCGATGTCGAAACGGTGGGCATCGTGCTTGACAACGCCGATGCGGTAGCCGCGGCCTTTAAGTTCAGCGATGACTTTTTCCAGCAGGGTCGTTTTCCCTGTTCCCGACTTTGCAACGAACGAGACGGCGTTGGTAATCATGGGCACCTCATGAGGCATAAATATATGCTTATTAGAATGTATAGTAATCCGTTTCCCTGTGCAAAGGAAAAGCTGAAAAAATTGACCTTTGTCATGTAAGATGAAAGCGGAGCGAGGTAATGTCACACCATGAACGAATGTACTGCTCAACAGAAAAAAGACATCAGGCTGATCGGGAAGTTTGTCGAGGTCTATTGTGCCGGGAAGCACCGCGGCGCCGAACGTACCCCCGTTGCCCAGCCCGCAGGCTTGGGAGAACGGAACCTCTGCCCCGAGTGCGCAGCTTTTCTGGGATACGCAATAACCAGACGGCGGAAATGCCCGCTGGAAGCCGAAAAGCCGACCTGCAAACATTGCCGCACCCACTGCTACGCCAAGCCGCAATTGGCGAAGGTCAAGGAAATCATGGCGTACTCCGGGCGCACGCTGATGTTGCGCGGCAGGCTGGATTACATCTGGCATTACTTTTTTTAATCTACCAATAAAAATAATAGGAGAATCACCATGTTGAGAAAAATTGTTACCATCGATCAGGACAAATGCGACGGCTGCGGACTCTGCGTCCCGTCTTGCGCTGAAGGCGCCATCACCCTGGTTGACGGCAAGGCGGTGTTGTCGGCAGATAATCTGTGCGACGGGTTGGGAGCCTGTCTGGGTGAGTGTCCCCGGGACGCCATCCGGATCACCGAGCGCGAGGCCGACGAATTCGACGAAGCCGCAGTGGAGCAACATCTGGCCGCCCAGGGGAAACCGGCGCCGGCTCACCAGCATGCCCCGCAACAGGCCGCAGCGGCTCATCACCACGGTGGCGGCGGTTGCCCCGGTTCCCGTGCCATGAGTTTTGCCCCGCCGGAGGCGGCATCCGAACCTGCCCCGAGCGGCAGTCGCCAGAGCCAGCTGGCCCAGTGGCCGGTGCAGCTGCATCTGGTTTCCACCACCGCACCGTATTTCCAGGGCGCCGATCTGCTGATCACCGCCGACTGCGTGCCGGTTGCCTATGCCGGGTATCACGAGGATTTCCTCAAGGGCAAAGCGGTCGTGATGGGGTGTCCGAAGCTTGACGACAACAACTTCTATATACAGAAGCTGACCGAGCTGTTCAGCAAATCGGATATCAAGAGCATCACCGTCCTGAAGATGGAGGTCCCCTGCTGCGGCGGCATCGCCATGGCGGCCCGTCAGGCGCTGGCGGCATCCGGCAAGCAGATAGCGTATAAAGAGGTGACTATCGGGATTCAGGGGCAGATCAAGGAGTAACGACAGAGTAGATCTCATAAAAGAGAATTAAACGGCCTGTGTCACTGATGTGTCACAGGCCGTTTTTTATGTCGGCTGAAAACCATGTGGTGAAGGTAGTTCATCTGTGTCAGATCCTTCAAGCAAATAATTGAATATTTTAATGCGTCCAGGGTATGCGGCATGCTCCTAGTCCCCGACGTTAAAACGCCCGGTGCATATTGAAATCAGCATTCATTTCACACTGACAGACATATGTCAGTGTAATTTGCTATACTGGCAGGATTGAAATTAAAATAATGGATGGCAATGGATCGGCATGACCTATAAATACCGGTATAAGATGGATGCGTTGACAGCTATTTTGCGGAAACTGAACAACAACGAGCGGGTCACGGTCGCAGCGCTTGCGCAGGAAATGGGTATTAGCGAGCGGTCGATATACCGCTATCTGGAAAACCTCCAAGCGGCAGGATATCCGATCTATTTTGATCGGGACACCAAAATTTACCGTTTTGCCGAAAACTTCAAACTGGCTAAAGCTCCTGCTGATAACGACCTGGCCCAAGCGCTTGACCTAAACCGGCATGTTGTCAGCTCGGCCACTGTGGCAATTGCGGTGTACCGCAGCAACGGCGACTGTGTCCTGAGCAACGAGGCGATGGGTACGCTGATGGGTTCCCAGGAGCAGACTGTGTATGGCCGGAACTTTCGGGAGTTTGCCGACTGGCGCGAATTCGGCTTGCTGGACATGGCGGAAGAGGTGCTCCAGTCCAGAGAGGAACGATCCGGTGACTTCAAAATGGTGGCCGCCGCCGGTAGGGAAATCTGGTTTCACTGCACCATGATGTCAATTGTGCGCGGCGGGGAATGCTACCTGGTCATGACGGCCCAAAATCTGTTGCCCAGGATGAATAAAGAACTGCAGGTTGCCAAGTTCTTTGCAGCTATTAACCAGAGCCCCAATCTGATCATGATTACCGATCTTCAGGGTTCCATCAAGTATGTGAGCGAGAAGATCTATGAAATGACGGGGTACAGTGCTGAAGAAGTTGTCGGACGGAACCCGCGCATATTCAAAACAGAGAAGACAAAGCCGATGCTTCACGCCCGCCTCTGGAACACGATCAGTAACGGCTATGAGTGGAACGGTGAGTTGTGCAACCGCCGCAAGGACGGGAGCACCTACTGGGAACACATGCGGGTTTCTCCCATCCTCGATGCGAGCTCCACCATCACCCATTATGTAGCGGTAAAGCAGGATATCACCCGTCAGAGGGAACTGGACGAAGAGTTGTATCACTATGCAATTCTGGATCACCTGACCGGAGCCTACAACAGACGGATACTGGAGAAACTGGGAAACCGTGAAGTTTCCCTGGCCCAACGCTATGGTCGCCCCATGGCTCTGCTGTTGCTGGATATCGACGGCCTGAGCAAGCTGAATTATCACCATGGCCATCCTGCCGGCGATGAGGTTCTGCGGCAGGTTGTCATGGTCTGCCGCTCGCAGATGCGGGAGACCGACATCCTGGCGCGGGTTGAGTCGGATTGCTTTGCGCTCCTGTTGCCCGAGGCCGATCAGCAGGGGGCGTATCAGGTTGCGGAGCGGATTCGGCAGCAGGTGGCATTCCTGGCCTTTGGTGGGCCGGACGCCACGTTTTCCTGTTCGGTCAGCATCGCCGGTGCTTTGCTGTCCGCCGACTGTTGGAGTTTCGAGCAGATGCTTCAGGCGGGCCAGCATCTGCTGCACCTCCAACCTGGCGTGTTCGACCGTATTGTCGGGTTCCACGGTAGTGCCGCCACGGTATCGTCATAGTGGCAGGGAAGTGTGGGCAAAAGTCTCTTCGCGGACCATCTCCGGACCAACTTCACAAGGAGAAGCAACGATGACACAAGACGATACCGCGCCCTTTTTTTCAGGTATGACAAAAAGTGATCAAATAATTTCTTCCGTTGGCGATGGTGTTACGGTTCATGACCAGGATTTCCGCATCATCTACCAGAACCGGACGATGAAGAGTATTTTCGGAGATTGTGTCGGGAAACTTTGTTACGAAGCGTATAAACAGGCACGCGACGTATGCCCCGCCTGTCCGGTCGCAGCCTGTTTTTCCAGTGGTGAGGTTCACACGGTGGAGAGGGTTGTCAGCATCGCTGAAAAGACTTTTGTTTTTGAAACATGCGCGTCCCCTGTCCACGACAAGTCAGGGAATATTGTGGCCTCGGTGGAGGTGGTCCGAAATTCGACCAAACGCAAGGAGGGAGAAGAGAGAATTGTTCGTTTGAAAAACCTTTATGATGCGTTGAGCCGAACCAATAAGGCTATCATGTGCTGCAAGGACAAGGACGATCTGTTTCGGGAAATCTGCCGGATTGCGGTGGATTACGGGAAACTGTCCCTGGCGGTGATCGGAATGCTCGATCCAGAAACAGGTGTTGTCACCCCGGTTGCGTGCAGCGGCGAGGCGGCACGGTATTTGGATTCCCTGCATCTTTCCGCCGTCCATGACCGCGAGGACGGGTGCGGTCCCACCGGGATAGCCATTCGCGGGAGAGAGCCGTATGTATGCAACGATTTTCATCAAGATCCGGTTACCAAACCATGGCGATCCGGCGCACTGGAAAGCGGTATCCGCTCGTCGGCGGCGTTTCCCTTGATACACGAAGGAGGGCCTTTCGGCGCTCTCAAGGTGTACTCCGTTCAAAAAAACTTTTTTGACCAGGAAATTGTTGACCTGCTTCAGGAAATGGCGAAAAGCATATCTTTTGCAATCGAAAACTTTACCCACGAAGAAACGCGCAGGCAGGCGGAAGAGGCGTTGCGGGATAGCGAGGAACACCTGAGACTGGTCCTGGAAGGGAGTAATGACGGTTTTTGGAATTGGGACATAAAAACCGGCGCCGTTGATCTAAGCCCCCATTTTTTGGCGATGCTTGGCTATGCCCGGGAAAGTAAGGTCTCCACTGTTTTAGCAATGATAAAGCTGGTCCATCCCGCTGACAAGGCATGCGTTCTCAATGTCATGTATGGCCAACTATCCAGGAGAACCTCCGGCTTTGAACTCGAACTCCGGATGGCAAAATATACGAAGGAATATGAGTGGCTTCTCTGCCGGGGTAACATTGTGTCACGTGATGAACAGGGTGTGCCGTTACGGATGTCAGGGGTTGTCAGCAATATAAGCGAAAAAAAACGGTATGAGGAAGAACTTAAGTTTAAGAGTACCCATGACCAGTTGACCGGATTATATAATCGTGCCTATTTCGATGCCGAAATGGCACGCGTTGCACAGAGTCGACAATTTCCGATAAGCATCGTGATTGCCGATGTTGACGGCTTGAAAAGTATTAATGACCGCTTTGGCCATTCAGAGGGAGACCTGATTATCAAACAGGCCGCCCAGGTGCTTCAACAGGCCTTCAGAGGGGATGATGTGGTCGCGCGCATCGGCGGGGACGAATTTGCGGCTATTCTCCAAAATTCCGATGCCGTCATCGCCAGGGAGGCGCTTGGACGGATACGTAGATTCCAGGCAGTTGTCAACGAGGAGAACAGCGCTTACGAGTTGAATATATCCTTGGGCAGTGCCACGGCCGAGCGGAGTGATCAACTCGATGAAGCACTCAAAATGGCGGATTCCAGGATGTACGAGTATAAATTCCGTCGGAAATAGTCATACGTAAACGTGACAGACTCGGCTGTGTTTGGGGACCGGCTTTGAGTGGAACGGATGTTCCGGTTGACATTTCGAATATTCACAAACTGCAAAAAACCTTCTTTTACCCTGTCCCTGTAACCGGCCCGCATGAAACTGGATTAGCGGGCCAGGATCGTTTTCGGTGGCGATAGATATGCGTGACATCATACCTTGCCGGCGAATTTCAGGTTTCGGTGCAGAAGAACCGGCGGCAGATATCCGGCCGTGATTCGTAGATGCTGCAGCGCCCCCCTGCCAGAAATTCGCAGCCGCAGTCGATCTCCAGTTTATGCGGTCCGTAGAGCGACAGCTGCAAGCGTTTGGCCCCCAGATCCTGAAGCCGCTTGTACTCGTCCCAACTGATATCTACGGCGGCAAACGAGCTGCAGCAGACGCCGCCGCAGTCCCGGCAGCGCTCGTCGCCATCCCTGGGTGCATCGAGAAGGATTCCGTGGTACCGTTTCTTTCGGAGGGGAGGGAAGAGCATCGTCGCTCCTTCTCGGCGCAGCCGGTGGAATTCGTGCTGCGGTCATTGGAAATGGTGAATGGAATGGAGTATACTACCTCTGCATAACGATGCAACCATTTGTTTTAGAGGAGGAACTATGCCAGCAACCATCGAAATACTGCAGGGGGATATCACGGCGCTGACAGTGGATGCCATTGTCAACGCGGCCAACAATACCCTGCTGGGGGGAGGGGGCGTGGATGGCGCCATCCATCGGGGTGCCGGACCGGAGTTGCTGCAGGAGTGCGCCGGTCTGGGAGGGTGCGAGACCGGGGATGCCAAGATTACCGGGGGATACAGGCTGTCTGCCGGGCACGTCATCCACACCGTCGGTCCGGTCTGGCACGGCGGTGAACGGGGGGAACCGGAGTTGCTGGAGTCGGCCTACCGCCGCTGTTTCGAGGTGGCGCATCAGCACGGCCTGAAAAGCATCGCCTTTCCCGCCATCAGTGCCGGTGTCTACGGCTATCCGATGCGCGAGGCGGCAGTTATCGCCCTTTCTGCGGCTCTGGACGCTATCCGGTTGTATCCCGAGCTGGAGCGGATCATCTTCGTCCAGTTCAGTGCCGGGGCGCAACAGGTCTACCGGGAAGCTGCCTCCCGGTTGGGGATAGTGTACACGGCCTGACGTTCCGGATTGTTAATCCAGAGTTTTCCGGTAGCGCTTGACGCCGACGGCCAGGACAACGACGGCGAACAGCATGATCTGCCACAGTTGCAGCATCACCTCTTCAAAGCCATTCCCTTTCAACAGGATTCCCCGGATGATCCGGAGAAAATGGGTGAGCGGCAGGATTTCGCCGATGACCTGCGCCCAATCCGGCATGCCGCGGAACGGAAACATGAACCCGGACAGCAGCAGTGACGGGAGAAAGAAAAAGAAGGTCATCTGCACGGCCTGGAGCTGGTTTTTTGCCAGGGTGGAAAAGGTGATCCCCATCGCCAGATTTGCGGCGATAAATACCAGGGAGGTCAGTAACAGCAGCGGGATGCTCCCGGCCATCGGCACATGGAAGAGCAATCGTGCCGCGATGAGGATCAGCCCGACCTGGATGTAGCCGACAAAAATATAGGGAATGATCTTGCCGAGCAGCACTTCGAGCGGCCTGGTCGGCATGGAGAGGAGGTTTTCCATGGTGCCCCGCTCGCGCTCCCGGGTAATGGCCAGACCGGTGATCATGACCATCGTCATGGTCAGGACCACCCCCATCAGTCCCGGGACGATATTGTACTGGGAGATCCCTTCCGGATTGTAGCGGGCGTGGACGCGCAGGTCGATCGGGTCCGTCACTCCCGGCCAGAAATGCGAGCGGCCCCTTGAGGTCTTGCTGCAGTCCGCTGTTAATGAGTGTTCGCAGGGAGGCGATGGCGTTGCCGGTGGCTGACGGATCGGTCGCATCCGCCTCGACCAGGATGGCGGGTTTCTCGCCGCGCAGCAGGGTGCGGCTGAAATTTTCCGGAATGGTGACGACAAACTGGACTTCGCCGCGTGCGAGTGCTGCTTCTGCCTCAGCCTCGGTATGCACCTCGCGGACAAAGCTGAAATAATCGCTGTTTTTGAGGGCAGACAGCATGGAGCGCCCGTACTGGCTGCTATCGGCCAGCAGCACGGCGGTGGGGAGGTGCTTTGGATCGCCGTTTATGGCATAGCCGAAGAGCATGAGCTGAACAACCGGGATGCCGATAATCATGCCGAACGTAAGACGATCTCGCCGCATCTGGATAAATTCCTTGATGACGATGGCCCAGAAGCGCGCAAAAGACAATGATGGGTGCTTTTTCATAGCGAAAAATTATCCTTCGAATTTCCCATCAGATGAATGAAGACATCCTCAAGCCCCGGATTGATCTGCTGCCAGTCATAGGGTTCCGTGCGGAATGGGGCGATTGCCTGCTCCAGAACTCTGTGCATCCGTGCCGCTTACATGCAGCCGGGTGCCGAATGCAACCGCCTGCTGTACGCCCGGCGTGCCGCGCAGCTTTCGGGCGATCTCCTGAAGATCCGGGCCGCTGACCGACCAGGTGGTCAACCGGGCACCGGCAATCACCTCGGCTGCCGTGCCGCTGGTCAGCAGGTTTCCGTACGAGAGATAGGCAAGCCGGTCGCACCGCTCGGCTTCGTCCATGTAGTGCGTGGTGATCAGAAAGGTCAACCCCTGACCGGCAAGTTCGTGGATCTGCTCCCAGAAATCGCGGCGCGCTTTCGGGTCGACCCCGGCAGTCGGCTCGTCGAGCAGCAGCAGCTTCGGGTTATGAATCAGGCAGGCAGCCAGGGCGAGGCGCTGTTTCCACCCCCCCGACAGTTCGCCGGCCAGCTGTTTCTGCCGCCCGGCAAGCCCCAGCCGTTCGATGCTTTCCCGCACCGCTTCACGCCGGTTGCTGACGGCATACATGCGTGCCACGAAATCGAGGTTTTCGGCAATGCTCAGGTCTTCATAAAAACTGAATCGCTGGGTCATGTAGCCGACCTGGCGCTTGATGAGCTTCACTCTCCCTGATGACATCGAAGCCGAGGCAGGTTCCTTCCCCCGCGTCGGCTGCGAGCAGTCCGCAGAGCATGCGGATAAAGGTGGTTTTGCCGCTGCCGTTCGGTCCGAGAAAGCCGTACACCTCACCCCGGCGCACCTGCAGATCGATGCCGTTGACGACGGTGTTGTCCCCGAACCGCTTGGTCATGCCGCGCACATCTATGACGACAGAATCATCCGTCATGGTCACGGGCCGAACCGGACAGTCACCGGCTGCCCCGGATGCAGTTGGAGTGCCGTTGCCGGGTCGAAGTTCAGCTCAACCATGTAGACCAGCTTCTGGCGGCTTTCCTGGCTGTAGATGACCGGCGGGGTGTACTCCGCCTGAGGCGAAACGAAAGTTACGGTGCCGGAAAACGGTGCCTTTCTCCCGTCGACGGTAACCCGCACCGTGTCACCCTGATGGATTGCCGCGATGAGCTGCTGCGCCACAAATACCCGGACCTTGATGTTCTGCGGCGGCAGCAGGACAACGGCCGGGCGTCCCGCCGCGATCCATTCCCCTGTGCGGTACAGCGTATCGAACACCAGTCCCGCCGCCGGCGCCGTCTGCCGTTTCTGCGCAAGATCCCATTCGCTCCTGGTCAGTGCCGCTTCCAGCGCCCGCATGCTTGCCTCAGTCGCCGCGATCTGATCGCTGCGCGAGCCGAGCTTCGCCGTGCCGAGTTCGGCCTTCAAGCTGAGCCACGCGCTGCCGGTCCTGGTCGCGCACGGAACGGAGCCGGTCAACCTCCTGCGCCGAAACGACGTTGGCGCGCAACAGCCTTTCCTGGCGTGCGAGTTCTTTTTCCGAGAACTGCAGTGCTACCTGAGCCAGATTTAATTGAGCGGTTGTGGCTTCAATTTCAGTCGGTCGCTTCCCTTTCTTTGCATCGGTCACCTGGGCGCGGATCTGCGCGAGCCGAAGCTTTGCTTCGTCGCGAGCCGTTATTTCCTGAACGTTCTCCAGTTCGAAGAGGGGATCGCCCGCCTTGACGTGCGCGCCTCGCTGCACAAAGAGCGTCTCCAGCCTTCCTGAAAGGGGGGCGGATATATAGACGAACTCACCTTCAACATACCCCTGAACCGTGCCGGGCGAAGATTCCGTACGATTGCACCCCGCCGCAAGGCACAGTAACGCCACTGCAGCGATGAAAACCATGAACGTCCTGCTTTTGATGCATCCTATTCCAACCATGATTTGACCATCCTCTTTCAGTAAAATGGCTCCCCCCGGGAGCCATTTTGTATCTTGCAACGACCGTATTCTGCCGGGAATTAACCGGGTGGACCAAGGAAGATGTTGACAATCATTTCCTGGAGTTCCTGCATTTGAAACGGTTTCTGAATGAAGCGGTCCGGCTTGTCAGCGCTGAAAACCGTTGCGGTGGTCTGTGTGGAATGTCCACTGCTGATGATAACCTTGATATCGGGCTGCAGCTGTCTCAACGCTCGCAACGTCGAGACTCCGTCCATATGCGGCATGGTCAGATCCAGTATGACAAGCGAAATGTTATGGATATGACGGCTGAACAGCTCCACCGCTTCCTTGCCGTCAGCGGCACTTAAGGTCTGCAGTCCCATATCTTTCAGATATTCTCCGCATACTTCCCGCACGAGTTCTTCATCATCGACGACGAGAACCGTTCCAGCCGTGGTACGGTGCAGCTTCGAAAGTATATTGTTTATAGGGACAGAGAGGGAGAGGCTCTGCTGCCCGGTGCATATCGGCAGCAGCACCTTGAACGTGGAGCCGAATCCCTGCTCGCTGTACAGGATAATCGCTCCGTTGTGCGACTTGATAATGCCCATCACAGACGCCATGCCTAATCCGCGTCCGGTAAATTTGGTTGTATAAAAGGGTTCGAAAATACGCCGCTGTGTCTCTTCATTCATGCCGCAGCCGGAGTCGGTGACATCTATAGAAACATAGCGCCCCGGTGGCGGTTTCTGCTCCAGTCTGCTCTGCTGGAGCAGTGTACGGTCGCAGTCCTCCACGCTGGTAGCGATCATGATATTGCCCGGTTCGCACCCGATGGCTTCAGCTGCATTGGTGATCAGGTTCATGATGACCTGCTGCATCTGTCCTGCGTCGCCCAAAACCGGCGGGAGGGTGGTGGATATCTCCGTCGTCATGGTAATGCTCTTGGGGACGGTCGTGCGGAACAGGTCGCTATTTTCCTTGATCAGATGATTGAGGTCGAGTTTTTTGAGTTCGAATACACCCTTGCCCGAATAGGCCAGCATCTGGCGGGTGAGATCCGCTGCACGCAGACTCGCCTGCATCGCCTGCTCTATGCGGATTGCCACCTGAGATGTCCCGTCGAGCTGCATGCCGGACAGCTCAAGGTTGCCGATGATGACCGTCAGCAGATTGTTGAAGTCGTGGGCAATACCTCCGGCCATGATGCCGAGGCTTTCCAGTTTTTGCGCATGGAGGAACTGCCGCTCAAGATTCAGGCGCTCTTCCTCGAGTCGCTTTTCGTCGGAAATGTCATGGCCGATACCGATGTAAAGAGCCTGTCCGCTGGGATCCCGGTACAGGGTGCCGTTGGCGATGAACAGACTCCAGGAGCCGTTTGCATGTTTGACCCGATAGTTGGGGCTGGCGGCGGCTCGTCCGCTCTCCATGACCTGCCGGAGGTATGCTGCGCATTGCGGGGTGTCGTCCGGGTGTACAAACGAGTCGAACTGTTGCCCGACAACTGAGGCTGCCGGGTGCCCGAAATGGATCTCCCATGACGGGGAGACAAACAGGAACACCCCGCTGGAATCAAGGACAAAAATGACATCAAAGGAGTTTTCCACCAGGGAGCGAAACTTCTCCTCGCTGGCCTTGAGGAACTCTTCGGTTCGCTTGCGTTCGGCCAGTTCCTGCTGCAGCACCCTGTTGGCCGTTTCCAGATCGATACTCTTCTGCTGTACCTGGTGTGACATCTGGTTCAGTGATTCAGAGAGCAGCCCTACCTCGTCATTGGTTGATACGGGGAGTTGAGCGCCGTACTCTCCGTTGGCGATCCTTTTTGCGAGATGTGCCAGGTTGATCACCGGCCTCGATATGTAGCGGACCATCAGGTAATAAATGAGGATTGTGGCAAGGCAGAAGAAAAAGGATGCGGTGTGGATCAGGTGTCTGATGTGTGCTACGGCAGCCTTGACATCATCCACGTAGATGCCGCTTCCGATGACCCAGCCCCAGGGGGCGTACTTCTTGACGAATGAGATCTTTGGATACAACTCCGTGGTAACGCCGCCATCCGCGTTCGGTTTGGGCCACGTGTACGAGACAAACCCCTCCCCGGAGGCCTCGACGACCTCATTCATCGTCACGAAGAGGTTTCTGTTGTCCAGCGTAGCCGTGGCCGAATCCGACGACGCACGTTTGCCCGACGCTTTGTTGAACTGCGGGTCATCCAGCAGCGTGCCGTCCAGAGAAGGTACGGTGGGATGCATGATCATTCTGGGGAAGGGACGGCTCAGATCGTGAATCCAGAAATATTCTTTGCCACTGAAACGGAGTGACTTGATCAGCGCAATGGCCTTGCTCTTGGCATTTTCTACCGATTCCTGGCCATTTTGAACCTTCTGCGTATGCTCTTCCAGTATGCCATAGGCGACCTCTACTACCTGTTTCGTGGCGATCTGGCGCTCGTTCATGAAGTAGCTCTCCATGAGTGGAATGAGTATGATTTCAACCGCAAGGGAGCTCACGCAGATACTGATGAACAGGATCGACATGATCTTGGTCTTGATGTTCCAGTCCCTGAATTGCGCGAACATTACGGAGCCTCCCTTTAAGAGATGAAACCGATCCGGTCGTCAGATGACACACATAAGCACTCGAGCATCTGGTCCATTCGTGTTGTCTGTATCACAGACCTTAGAGCCCTGGCGGTATTGTGACCTGTTGTATTTGATAGAACCATATTTGATTTATTATAACAGAGCGTTCATGAAAATCAAGTAGGAGTGTGATGCACAGTGTCAATTATGCTGCTGCTTGCCCATTTAAGCCTCTGTGTGCTACAACAGCCTCATGCTCCAACTTATCAATCTATCCAAAGATTTTGCCGGTAATCCGCTCTTTACCACCATCTCCTGGCACCTGAAAAAGGGTGAACGGGTGGCACTGGTCGGTGAAAACGGCGCCGGGAAATCGACGCTGATGAAGATCATCGCCGGTTTGACCGAACCGTCATCGGGGGAGATCCAGTTCGCCCGCGGCGCCAAGGCGGCTTATCTGCCGCAGGACGGGATTGTCACCGCCGGCCGGTCGCTGTTCCATGAAGCACGCGCCGCCCTCGGCGAACTGCTGGCCATGGAGGATGAACTGCACCGGATCGGACTGGATCTGGAACGCCTCCCGCACGACTCTGCCGAACATGAGCAGATCCTGACGAGGTACGGCGAGTTGCAGGAACAGTTCCGCCATGGCGGCGGCTACACGATGGAAGCCGAAATCGGCACCGTGCTGAAGGGGCTCGGCTTTGCGCAATCCGACTGGCACCGTGACTGCGGCGAATTCTCCGGCGGCTGGCAGATGCGTATCGCCCTCGCCCGCCTGCTGCTGCAGAAGCCGGATGTGCTGCTGCTGGACGAACCGACCAACCATCTGGATATCGAGGCGCGCAACTGGCTGGAGGAGTACCTCTGCGCCTACCCCGGTTCGGTCATTCTCGTATCGCACGACCGTTTCTTCATGGACAGCGTCTGCAGCCGCATCGCCGAGGTCTGGAACCATACGATGGCGGACTATCACTGCCGCTATTCGACGCTATCTTCACCAGCGCGAGGAGCGGGTCACCGCCCTGCGCAATGCCAAGCGCATTCAGGATGAGGAAATCGAGAAGACGGAGGATTTCATCCGCCGTTTCCGCTACCAGGCCAACAAGGCCTCGCAGGTGCAGTCACGGGTCAAACAGCTGGAAAAGGTGGAGCGGATCATCATCCCCCCCGAGCGGAAAAAGATCCGCTTCCAGTTCCCGGAAGCACCCAAGAGCGGCAAGAGCGTCATCGAACTGAAGGGGCTGACCCGTTCGTTCGGCGACCACACCGTCCTGGACAAGATCGATCTGACGATTGAAAAAGGTGAGCGGGTTGCCCTGGTGGGGCACAACGGAGCCGGCAAATCGACCCTGATGGCGGTGCTGGCCGGGGGAGAATTTCCAGGGGGGGAGCGGATCCCCGGGCACAACGTCAGCATGGATTATTTCGCTCAGGATCAGGCCAATGTCCTCGACCAGAGCCGTTCGGCCTATGATGAACTCTACGCCGACGCCCCGTACGACATGGTGCCCCGGTTGCGCGATATTCTGGGAGCGTTTCTCTTTTCACGGGGGATGACATCCATAAAAAGGTCAGCGTCCTCTCCGGCGGCGAGCGCAACCGCCTGGCCCTGGCCAAGATGCTGCTCCGCCCCTCCAACCTGCTGCTGATGGATGAACCGACCAACCACCTGGATCTGAACAGCAAGGAGGTGCTGCTGGACGCCCTCAAGGGGTTCGACGGTACGGTGGTGTTCGTGTCGCATGACCGCTACTTCGTCAATGCCCTGGCAACGCGGGTGGTTGAGGTTGACGGCGGTACGGTGGAGAACTATTTCGGGGATTACGAATATTATCTGGAGAAGAAAGCGGGTACGCCCGTTACGGCCGGCGTGACACCTACCCCAGGCTCTGCCGCAGCAACTGGCACCAACGACAGTTCTCCGGCCCCGCTACCCCCTCTGAACAAGGAGGTGCGGCTCAAGGACCGTGAAGAGGAAAAACGCCGCAAGCGCGAGGATCAGGCCCGCCAGAAGCGGATGGGCGAGGTTGAGGGGCAGATTGCCGCCGTCGAGAAGGAGCTGGCGCTGTTGGAAGACGAGATGAACGCGCCCGGTTTCTTCGATGACCCGGAGCGGGGGCTGCAGGGGGGCGAGCGCCACGCCGAGCTGAACGGTCGGCTGGAAAAGCTGTACGGGGAGTGGGAAGAGTTGTCGGGGTGACTTGGTGGTCACCCCTTTACCCGGAGTTACGTATCTCCACCCTTATTTAATATCGAGCAGTTCCACTTCAAATGTCAGTGTGGCGAAACGTGGGACCGAACCCGGGATACCTTCATCGCCATACGCAAGATTTGACGGGCAAACCAATTCCGCCTTCCCGCCGACCTTCATCATCTGCAAACCCTCCGTCCAGCATTTAATGACGTGCTCAAGCTGAAACTCAGCCGGCCTTCCGCTTCTGTATGAACTGTCAAATTCGCGGCCGTTCGCTAATGTGCCGCGATAATTGACTCTTACCGTGTCGGAAGGCCTCGGGGTATCTCCGGTGCCTTCTCTGAGAGAGGTGTACTGCAGCCCGGATTTGGTCGTTATGGTTTCTCTCCCGGGTTCGGCGGCAAACGAGGTGGTGGCAAGAAGGCAGATGATGGTTGTAATAATAAGTCTGTGCATACAATGTCCTTTCCTTGTGCGGTTATTTTTGTAGGACGCCTGAGTAATTGCAGGCATCGCCTATCACTGCCACCGGATGCTGTGCCGGATCGAGCCAGCGCAGCATCCGGAGCATATCCGGTTCAGCTGTGGCGATGCATCCCGCCGTGGGGGTCATGGGGCTGCTCCAGAGGTGGAAGAAGATGGCGCTCCCCGCTCCGGGCACTGTCTCATGTGTGTTGTACTCGACGACGACGCCGTACTTGTACAGGTCATCGCCCCGTTTCATGATCTCGTAGGAGAACCCCTCTCCCCTCTTTTTATCGGCCAGCGTGTTGTACCAGTCGGACCCGGGATCGTCGATCCAGACCATCTCGGGGGTAAGGACGATGTACGGAATCTTCGTCGCCAGTGGCGCATAGCCGAAGCCCCGTTCAAGGGGAAATACGCCCGAGGGGGTCCTCCCGTCCCCTTCCCGCTTTTCACCCAGAGGGGCCAGGCCGTTTCTCCCCGCCACGGCAGGGATCGCAGCGCCAACCGGCTGCCAGCCGCCGCTCCCCCGCTCATAGAGGCGGAGTGCCATGCCGGATGGAGCGGCCGCATCCCTGCCCACCGCCACTGCCTGCCGGCTCGCTTCGGGGAGCGTCCCCAGGCATTTTTCGAACCCTTCCCCCAGCCGTGGATGCTGACATCCCGCCAGCAGCAGGACAAGGAGAGGGGCGAGTTTTCGCATCTTCATAGCTCAGCCCCTTCCGGTTCCGTGTGCCACTCCTTGCCCAGTGTCAGCCGCGTCACCATCATGGCCGCCACGTTGTCACCGGTGGCATTCAGCAGGGTTGCCAGGGGGTCGATGATCACGCTGATGGCCGCCAGAAGTGGGAGTGTCTCGGGCGGAAAACCGAACACCGACAGGATCAGCATCTCCCCGATCATGCCGCCGCTGGGGATGGCACCAACTACCACCCCGACCAGGATGGCGACCCCGACTGCCATGAGCAGCCGCCCGACGGTCAGCTCCTGGTGGAACAGGCTCATGGCGAACAGCACCTTGAGCACGCCGCCGATCACCGAGCCGTCCTTGTGCAGGGCCGCCCCCACCGGGATCACCACATCGCAGATATCGACCGGCACCCCCATTTTCGGTGCCGCTTCCAGGTTGACCGGCATCGTGGCCATGCTGGAGCAGGTCCCCAGCGCTGTCAGGGATGGACCCAGCATGTGGGCCCAGAAGCGGCGGACGGCGCTAAAGCCTCCGGAGAGAAAGGCGTACAGGGAAAAACCGCCGGCAAAGTAGAGTGCGGAGAAGACGTAGTAGACGATAAAGACCCTGAAATAGACGGCGGCCAGCGCCTGGCCGGTATCGACCACGGTGGCGGCAAACCATGCCAGGAGCCCCAGCGGGGCAGCGTACATGATGTAATCGACCAGGCGGATGAATACCTTGGCGCCACCGGACAGGAACCGGCCGAATGGCGCCCCCGCCTCCCCGCAGGAGCGGGTTGCCAGACCCGACTCCCAGGGAAAAGACGATCAGGGGGAGTATGGAGCGGCGAGAAATCAGTTCCGGAAAGTCGGCGGCGGTGAAGGCCTTCACCAGTTGCGCCGGAAGCGACGGCACCTCCTGTACCGGCAGGCTTTTCAGAATAATTCCGGCACCGGGGGTCGGTTGCACCAACAGCATGAAGACGAGCGAACTAACGGCAGCTACGATGCTCGTCGCCAGGAAGACGCAGAACATGGCCCAGGAGACCCTTGACAGCCGCTTGCTGTCGGTACTGGAGGCAATGGCGGAAGAGACCGTGAAGAAAACGAGCGGGACGATGATCATGAAGATCAGGTTGAGAAACAGATCGCCCAGAGGGCGAATGGCCCGCGCCGCCTCGGGACGACAGGAGCCCAGCAGCACCCCGCCTGCAATGGAGAGGAGCAGGAGCAGGGGAAATCCGTAGGTTTTCAGCAGCTTCATCGATACCTCGCGCCGTTATTCATTTTGCGCAGCATACCATATGCGCAGGGGGACCGTAACTGCGAATCTTCAGCGTTACTCACTCGACCGGGAAGTTGAAATAGGTCGCCGGAAACGGCTCGGCCTCCAGGGTGAAATGCCACCACTCCTTGAGATACGGCCTGAACCCGTGTTTTTTCATCTCAACCTGCAAGAGCAGGCGGTTGGCCCGCTCTTGTGCGGTCATGGCAGGGTGGTCAGGCCACGATTCGGGGCCGAAAAAATCGAAGCCGGTCCCCATATCAAGCTCCTTTCCGGTCGATTCCCCACGAAGCGACACGATCGTCAGATCGACGGTGCTGCCGCGACTGTGCCCAGACCGGGCGGCGATGTAGTCGTCTTTGAACAGGTTTCCCTTCTCCACGCCGGGATAGAACTCCGCTTTCATCCGCGTGTCACCACGATTCTTCGCCCAGCGGACAAAATGATCGACCGCCCGCTGTGGGCGATAGGCATCGAAGACCTTCAGGCCGAGTCCGAAAGGGCGTAGCTCTTCCTGGACATTACGGAGGGCGAGCGCTGCCTGACGGGTCAGAATGCACTGCGGCCGCAGGTAACCGTCGATCTTTTCCCCGACAAAATTGTGCGTCGTAGCATAACGAAGGTCAGTCCGGAGATCGGGGATAACCGCTTCGCAGTAGACGAAACCATCCGGTAGCCGCGATGGCGTTGGCCCGGCGAGAGAGCGTGCCGCAATAAGGAAGACCAGAAGGATGGAGATACATAGACGGTTAATAACCATACAAGGCCTTTTCAGCGGGAATTTGAATTCATCTTTGTCGTTGGAATCTTGCGGAGTTTTGCCTGTATCAAGAGCCCTTCTCCTTTTCAACGCCAAAAGCCTGACCAGCCGGTTTTGGGCCGGTCTTGGCGCTAGTTGGATATGGCCCTTTCCGCTCATTACTTACCATAGAAACAAAGGGGACAGGCTACTTTTTTGGAACTGTTCAGAAAAGAAGCGTGTCCCCTTTTTTCACCACGAGATTCCATCAAACAGAATTATAGCTAAATAAATAATATTGTTATGGTAGAGGTTGTACGCGATTGTAAAAATTAATATAAAACAAAGGTTATCAAAAATACATACGCCAGTTATATTTTTTATTTTGTAACAAGCTGATTGTACTGATATTTATAATAATACCAAAGCAATCCAAATCACAAATAATTACAAACACAAATAATTATTGACTAGTATGAAACGCTGTATTACATTCATCATAATATTGTTTGTCACAGTTGAAAGGTTTTTGGGTACGAGTGTTAAGCCCTGCATGCTGGATGGGGACAATCTTTGGTATTTGCGGGCGCAGGTGTAATGCGTACGCGCTTTTTCCGCACGTTTTATCAATTGAGGTGAAAAAAATAATCAACCTCTAGCAGTCCTCAGAATCGGGCAAGGGATATCCAGCAGACACTCACATGGAAAGGAGAAGATGCGATAACAAGATGTAAGTTCAACGCGTATGCATTAAGAGATCAAATCCAAGAAACAAAGATGATGGAAAGTCGGTAAGAGGTATCAAAAATCCAAAAAGGAGAAAGTTATGTCTTTATTGATCGCAAGCAATATTCAAAACAATCCAAAATACCTTGAACTGGTCCATCGACGTAATACGCTTGGCTGGACGCTGTCGGCAATTGTATGCGTTATGTATTTCGGTTTCACCCTGATGATCGCGTATACCCCTGATATTCTCACTGCAACCCATTGCTGCTGACAGCGTGATCCCGATGGGCATGCTGATCGGCGTCGGCGTGATCCTGGCCTCATGTGCAATGACAGGAATATATGTTTACCTGGCAAACAAGACCTTCGATCCCATTATTGAAGAAATCGTTCGGGAGGCATCCAAATGAAAATATTTAAAACGGTTTTCTCCGCCATGCTGGCTTTTGCTTCGTTGCTCGCCTCCAACCTGTCATACGCCGTCGATGTCCCTGCAGCAGCTCCTGCGCCTGCAGCACCCGGCGCAGCAGGCGTCGCAGGTGCACTACCGGCAGTTCCGGCAGAACCGCCCCTCAACTGGCACGCCATCATCATGTTTCTTATCTTTGTCGGCATCACGCTGGTCATCACCTACTGGGCGGCGACCCACACCAAGACGGCGACCGACTTCTATGCCGCCGGACGCGGCATCACCGGCTTGCAGAACGGCATGGCCATCGCCGGCGACTACATGTCGGCGGCCTCGTTCCTGGGTATCGCCGCTCTGGTCTACTTCAACGGCTTCTACGGCCTGATCTTTTCGGTGGGCTGGCTGGTCGGCTGGCCGATCATCCTGTTCCTGATCGCTGAACGGCTGCGCAACCTCGGCAAATACACCTACGCCGACGTCGTCTCGTTCCGTCTCCAGCAGGGTCCGGTCCGCACCATGGCGGCCATCGGCTCGCTGATCGTCGTGATCTGGTATCTGATCGGCCAGGCGGTGGGTGCCGGGCAGTTGCTGCATACCCTGGTGCCGCAGATGTCCTACCAGGATGTCCATCGTCATCGTCGGCGCGCTGATCATCATCTACGTCACCTTCGGCGGCATGAAGGCCACGACCTGGGTGCAGATCATCAAGGCCGGCCTGCTGCTGGGCGGCGCGACCTGATGGCGTTCGGCGTGATGGCCCACGAAGGCTTCAGCTTCGCGAAACTGTTCTCCGACGCCGTCGCCGCCCATCCCGAAACATATGGAAATCATGAAGTCCGTGGTGCCTATCGGGGCGAAGGCCAATCCGATCGAGTCCATTTCGCTGGGCCTGACGCTGATGTTCGGTACCGCCGGCCTGCCGCACATCCTGATGCGCTTCTTCACCGTCACCGATTCCAAGGCGGCGCGCAAGTCGGTGCTCTACGGGACCTGCTTCATCGGCTATCTTCTACATCCTGACCTTCATCATCGGTTTCGGCGCCATCGTTCTCGTCGCCAACAACCCGGAGTATGTGGTCGACGTCACCAAGAGCGTCCTCAACTCTGAAGGGCGGCGGCAGCATGCCGGCGGTTTATCTGTCGCACGCCCTCGGCGGTGACTTCTTCCTCGGCTTCATCGCCGCGGTCGCCTTCGCCACCATCCTGGCGGTGGTATCGGGCTGACGCTGGCAGGCGCCTCGGCTCTGTCGCATGACATCTATGCGAGCGTGATCATGAAGGGCAAAGCGACCGAGAAGCAGGAAGTGTGGGTATCGAAGATGAGCGTGATCGGCTTGGGCATCCTCGCCGTGATCCTCGGCATCGCCTTCGAGAAACAGAACGTCGCCTACATCGTGGCGCTGACCTTCTCGATCGCCGCCTGCACCAACTTCCCGATCCTGGTCACTGTCCGTGTTCTGGCGCGGACTGACCACGCGCGGAGCGGTGCTCGGCGGCTATACCGGCATCTTCGGTTCCATCGGCCTGCTGATCATCGGCCCGACGGTATGGACCAAGGTGCTCGGCATGGGCCCGGCCATCTTCCCGTATGACTTCCCGACCTTCGTCGTTCTGCCGGCGGTGCTTATCGTTGCGTATATTGCGTCGGTAACCGACAGCAGCGAAAGCGCGAAGAAAGAACGGGCTGCATTTGACGCACAGATGATCCGTGCCGAAACCGGCTTGGGTGCCGAAGCGGCTGCTGAACACTAGATTCGAGTAGTATTACAAGCTGCCGGAAATTCTCCGGCAGCTATAAACTGTTGGGACGAGCACATACTGCCATTTGTGCTCCTTTCACGGCCGGAGGGAAGTACATCCTCCGGCCACATTATTTTAGATTTGCAGCCTTTTTATTTTTTACCTCCAATGGCGGTCTTGTATCTTTTACGGTAATCCCGGATAGAAACATTCTGAGGAGAGCCTCGCCGGTTCTCTTGATTTTGGAAGATCTCCCATCAGCTTAATTGCTGGTGGGAGTTTTTTGTGTACGCCAGGCACGGATCAGAACCGTGAAGGAGGCAAAAGTCCGCTGGATTTCTGACCGGAATAGACGTAAACTTCGAAGAGAAACGGCAGGAATCCATCGGGCAGAATTAGAACGCTTTGTGCAGGCGTGCACGTGCATCTATTCAGTTGTAGTGACAGCAGGCATAGTATCAAGAGCGGAGGTGTGACCATGACCACACGCATCGAAAAAGATTCCATGGGGGAGATGGCGGTTCCGGCCGAGGCCTATTACGGCGCACAGACCGCCCGGGCCGTGCACAATTTCCCCATCTCCGGGCTGAAACCGCACCCGGCCTTTGTCTGGGCCACGGTGGTCATCAAGAAATGCGCCGCCCAGGCCAACATGTCCACCGGCAGGCTGCCGGCCGAGATCGGCAACGCCATCGTGGCCGCTGCCGATGAAGTGCTGGCCGGCGAGCTGGCCGACCAGTTCGTGGTCGATCCCTTCCAGGCCGGCGCCGGCACCTCGCACAACATGAACGTCAACGAGGTGCTGGCCAACCGCGCCCTGGAGCTGCTGGGGCGGCAGCGGGGCGATTTCTCGACCCTGCACCCCAACGACCACGTCAACATGGCCCAGTCCACCAACGATGTCATCCCGACCGCCATCCGTCTGGCCTCGCTGGAGATGCTCGACCCGCTGCTGGAAGCAGCTGGAAGGGCTGGAACTGGCCCTGGCTGCCAAGGCGAAGGAGTTCGACCATATCCTCAAATCGGGGCGCACCCATCTGCAGGATGCCGTGCCGATCCGGCTGGGGCAGGAGTTCGGCGCCTATGCCGCCGCGATCCGCAAGAACCGCGAAGGGCTGGAGTCGTGCATCCCGGCCCTGCTGGAACTGGGCATCGGCGGCACCGCCGTCGGGACCGGCCTGAACGCCGAACCGGCCTATATCACGGCCATCATCGAGGAGCTGGCCGTTGCCACCGGTTTCCCGCTGATCGCCAGCCCCGACCTGTTCGAGGCCATGCAGAACATGGACCCCTTTCTGGCGCTCTCCTCGGCCCTGCGCCGCACGGCGGTCAACCTGGGGCGGATCGCCAACGACCTGCGCCTGCTCTCTTCCGGCCCGCGCACCGGCCTGGACGAGATCCGCCTGCCGGCGGTCCAGCCCGGCTCGTCGATCATGCCGGGCAAGATCAACCCCTCCATGGCCGAGATGACCAACATGGTCTGTTTTCAGGTGATGGGGTGCGATCAGGCGGTCATGCTGGCGACCCAGGCCGGGCAGCTGGAGCTGAACGTGATGATGCCGCTGATCGCCTGGAACCTGACTGTTTTCCATGGAACTGCTCAAGAATTGCGTGCAGAAATTCACCGATTCATGTATTACTGGAATTAAGGCTAATGAAGAGCGCTGCCGGCGCTATCTGGAGGATTCTCTCGGACTGGTGACGGTTCTGGCTCCCTCCATCGGCTACAACGCCGCGGCCGAGGTGGCCAAGGAATCGGTCGCCACCGGACGTTCCATCCGCGAGATCGTGCTGGAGCGGGGCTGATGCCCGCAGCGGAGCTGGACGAGACCATGCAGCCGGAACATCTGACCGAGCCCGGCCTGCCGCTGGGAGAAAAATAGATCCTTCATCACGAATACACGGAACAATCCGTTTTTGCGGTGAACATATAACACTCCAAAGGAGAATGAACCATGAAAGAAGAAGTACTGAAAGTTCTTGAACAGGTACGTCCCGGCCTGCAGGCCGATGGCGGCGATGTGGAACTGGTGGAAGTGACCGATGACGGCATCGTCAAGGTGCGCCTGAAAGGTGCCTGCGGCAGCTGCCCCATGTCCACCATGACCCTCAAGATGGGTATCGAGCGGGCCATGAAGGAACAGATTCCGGGCGTCAAGGAAGTCGTTCAGGTCTGATCCGTACGTCGGATACACAATACAAACGCTCCTTCAGGTAATACTGACAGGAGCGTTTGTTTTGGTACGCTATAAAAATACAACAATGAGGTACCCGTGGCACTCATATCCCTTCGCGACATAACCCTGGCCTTTGGCGGCCCACCGCTTTTCGACGGTATCAACCTGCAGATCGAGCCGGGCGACCGGCTCTGCCTGATGGGGCGCAACGGCAGCGGCAAATCGACACTGCTGAAACTGATCGGCGGCGAACTGACGCCGGAGGGCGGCGAGATCCAGCGCCAGCAGGGGCTGAAGGTGGCCCAGCTTACCCAGGATGTGCCGCAGGGGCTGACCGGAAACGTCTTTGATGTGGTCGCCTCCGGCATGGGCAACGCTGCCGCCGTGCTGGCGGAATACCACCATGTCAGCCACGAACTGGCGCATGACCGCAGCGACAAGCTGCTGGCCCGGCTGGAAGCGCTGCAAAAAGAGCTGGAGGAGAATGACGGCTGGAACCTGCATCAGGAGGTGGAGCGGGTGCTGAACCGGCTGGATCTGGATGCCGAGGCCGAGTTCACCTCGCTTTCCGGCGGGACCAAGCGCCGGGTGCTGCTGGCCCGCGCCCTGGTTTCCACCCCGGATATCCTGATTCTGGACGAGCCGACCAACCACCTCGACATCGACACCATCCTCTGGCTGGAGGAGTTTCTCGCCAAGAACGTCAAGACGGTGCTGTTCGTCACCCATGACCGCGCCTTTGCCCGGCGGCTGGCCAACCGGGTGGCCGAACTGGACCGGGGGCGGATCTATGCCTTTTCCTGCGGCTACGACGAATTCGTGGAGCGGCGCGAGGCGCTGCTGGAGGC
Organism: uncultured delta proteobacterium; assembly: GCA_963760075.1. Classification (GTDB taxonomy): domain Bacteria; phylum Desulfobacterota; class Desulfuromonadia; order Geobacterales; family Pseudopelobacteraceae; genus JACRCG01. The sequence goes on from CAVXBQ010000001.1 coordinate 158,880, forward strand.
GGAGATCACCCGTCAGGCGCTGTTCGACAAGAAGCTGGCCCAGGAGGAGGTCTGGGTCAGGCAGGGGATCAAGGCCCGCCGCACCCGTAACGAGGGGCGGGTCCGGGCGCTGAAGAAGCTGCGCGAAGAATCCCGCCAGCGGCGCGAACGGCAGGGGACCGCCAAAATCCAGCTGCAGGTGGCGGACCGCTCCGGGGCGCTGGTGGCCGAGGCGACCGGGGTCACCTTTGCCTATGACGGCAGGCCGATCGTCACAGAATCTTTCCACCACGATCATGCGCGGCGACCGGATCGGCATCATCGGCCCGAACGGTTCCGGCAAGACGACGCTGCTCCGTCTGCTGCTGGGGGAACTGGAACCGCAGCAGGGGGAGATCAAGCTGGGAACCCGCCGCGAGGTGATCTATTTCGACCAGCTGCGCGAACAGCTCGATCTGGACAAGAGCGTGCAGGAGAATGTCGGCGAGGGGAACGACACCCTGATCATCAACGGCCAGCCGCGCCATATTATCGGCTATCTGCAGGATTTTCTCTTCTCGCCGGAGCGGGCCCGCTCCCCGGTCAGCATCCTCTCCGGCGGCGAGCGCAACCGGCTGCTGCTGGCCAAGCTCTTCACCAAGCCGTCCAATATCCTGGTCATGGATGAACCGACCAACGATCTGGATGCCGAGACGCTCGATCTGCTGGAGGATCTGCTGATGGAGTATCCCGGCACGCTGCTGCTGGTCAGCCACGACCGCGAATTCCTCAACAACGTCGTGTCCAGCACGCTGGTGCTGGCCGGCGACGGTTCGGTGCGGGAGTTTGTCGGCGGGTATGACGACTGGCTGAGTCAGGCCGCCGTTGAGACGGCTGCCGCAGCTCAGGCGGTACAGAAAGCGGTCCCGGAAAAGGGCAAAGCCGCAGAAGGAAAAAGTCCGCAAACTCTCCTTCAAGGATGAGCGCGAGCTGGAGGCGCTGCCGGAACGGATCGCCGCCATCGAGAAGGAACAGGAAGAGCTGCATACCCGTCTGGCCGATCCCGGATTTCTACAAGAGCGCCGGAGGTGAGGTGGTTGCAGTCAATGCCCGCCTGGCCGAGTTGGAGCAGGAACTGGAAGCGGCATTTCTCCGGTGGGATGAGCTGGAATCTCTCAAAGGGTAGTCGCTTCGGGTTCTGCCCTCACATTCATCCCTGCACCCGGCCGACCAGCAGCGTCAGCGGCCAGGTGATCCGTCTGGTCTGCCCCGCATCACCCCAGGCGGCCTGCAGCTCGGCGGCGATCAGCTCGCGGGGGTCGCGCCCGTTCTGCTTTTTGTACTCCTCAACCGCCGACCAGGTCCCCAGATACCCGACCAGCTGTTCCAGCGTCCAGTCAACCGCCATGGCAAATGGCGGGGCCTCAATCCGTGCAAACGGGAAGGGGATGTTTCTGTACCCCTCATCCACGTGTCTCCGTTCCGGCGGCCAGTACGGGGCGATTGTCTGGTGGTAGAAGTGGGACAACAACCGCATCCGGCGCTCCTGAAACCTGCAGTTCGCCGTACGAAAGCGCCGCAAGCACTCCGCCTGGCCTGGCCACCCGCCGGACTTCGGTGTAAAAGCGCTCAAAATCGAACCAGTGCAGCGCCTGGGCCACCAGGATCAGGTCGGCACATCCGTCCGCCAGGCCGGACTCCTCAGCCGTTGCAACGGCGTACCTGATCCGTTCGTGCGGGCGGGCTTTTTCGATCTGTTTCAGGCTCGGGTCGGTAGCGATTACCTGCCGGTAAAATGGGGCCAATCCGACAGAGGCCTGCCCGTTACCGCAGCCGCAATCCCAGGAGGTCTCGTGTTCTTCCGTCTGCGCGGCGAGCCAGATGAAGAGTTCCGGGGGATAGCTGGGGCGATAGCGGATATAGTCATCCGCCTGCGTGGAAAAATGGTCTTTAAACCCTGTAGTCTCAGACATTAAGCCTCCTCTGCATAGCGACACCTCCCGACAGTCAATAGCAAAAACATCGGCAAAATGCTACTCGAAGTTTGCGCCCGCACGTGTTGAACCCGGGAATTACTGTACTGCTATTGACAATGAACGGTATTTGCGAGATTGTTCCGCCGTACAGGAAGAAATCAGCGGGCAGGGTCGGTACAGCTGCTCTAATATTTTCTGATTCTTCCAAGGGGCAGACGTGAACGTATTGCTGAAAACCTGCAGGGCGATTGGAACTCTGGCACTGCTGCTGACCATGGTCGGCTGTGCCTCTACCACCACCTTTACCGCCTACCCCCGCAAAATTCAACCGCTTGTCACCTCCATGTCAAACCGCACTCCCATTGATGTATCGCAGTGTCTCCTGAGCGAGTGCACAAGCAATGACCTGATACTCTACACCATGGAGCGCGGGCGGTACGCTCAGGTGTTCGGAAACAGCGACGCCAGCATGTTCGACTTCAGAACTTCTATGGATAAAATCAGGGAGAACGACGAAAAAGCGTTGATCAGCGCCTCCGATGTCGGCGCCAACGTGGCGGCAACGCTGGTAAACGACAATGCGATCCCCTACGAAGGCGAAGGGTACGAACGGGTGTTGCTGCACCACTACCAGGCGCTTAATTATCTGATGAAGAAGGATATTGAAGGGGCCGGAGTCGAGGTCCGCCGGGCCAATGCCGAACAGGATGAGTCCTTGCAGCGCTTTGAAAAAGAGCTCGAAAAGAGCCGGGATGAGGCATCCGAAAAGAGGGTCAATACCAACGATAGGATTACTACCCAGTACGCCCAGATGGACGAGGTGGCCGGTAAGGTAAAGAACTCGTTCCAGAATGCCTATACATTCTATGTTTCCGGGTTTATCTATGAACTGCTCCAACAGCCGAACGATGCCTATATCGACTATAAAAAAGCGCTGGAGATCTATCCGGAGAACCGGTATCTGCAGAAAGATGTGCTGCGTCTGGCGGCAAAGCTCGACATGCGCGAAGATCTTGACGAACTGGAACAGCGGTTTTCGATGGCACATCACCAGTTTACTGCTGAAAACGGCGCCGGTTCCGGAGAGCTTCTGGTGCTGTTCGAGGACGGTTTTGTCCCGCAAAAACACGAAATAAAAATTCCCATCCCGGTGAGTCGATCCGGGCTTGTTATGCTCGCATTTCCCATGTATACGGAGAAATGGTCGGTGCAGGTCCCGTTGCGGATCCTCAGCAACAACGAACTCATCGGCAGCACCGAGCCTATCTGCGATATCCGTGCACTCGCAGTCAAGGCGCTGAAGGAAAAGGTGCCGATGATTGCGACACGCCAGATTATCCGGGCCGTGGCCAAAGGGGCGACGGCAGCGGAAGCAAAGAAACAGATGGGAGAACTAGGGCAGTTTGCCGCCAATATCTGGAACCTGGTCAGCGAGAGCGCCGACCTGCGCAGTTGGCTGACCCTGCCTGCCAACGCGCAGATCTTGCGGACGACTCTGCCGGCCGGCCGTTACAGGCTGGCCCTGCAGCATCCGATGGCGATCGGTCCGCTGTACGCTGATATCGACGTAACCGCCGGTAGTAAAACCGTATTGCAGGTCGTTCGGGCAGGCAGGGAAATGTACAGTTCAGCCACGCAGTTTTAGCCGGGAGGAGCGAGTATGAAAAAAATCATGGTAGTCCCCTGTGTGGCCGCGGTAATCACCTCGATTCTGCTGTTGCCGCTGTTCGTCTCTGCAGCAGGGCTGAGCGCAGGAGAGAAGGATACTGTTTTTATCGGCCCGCTTAAGGTTCAGCCGTCCGTGATCGAGATGGCGGAAAAAAAGAACCGCATGTCCGAGCTGAAACGGGTGTCCAACTCCCTGGAGACGCAGTTTATTACCGCGCTGAACGCCACTCGCGTATTTCAGCTGGTCGAGCGGAATCGTAAGGGTGATATCGAACTGGAACAGGGATTCGCCGCCGTTGCGGTTGATCCGAATGACAAAAATGCCGCGCAGACCGGCAAGATGGCCGGCGCCAGATTTGCCTTCCTCCCGCAGATCGACGGGTTTGAAGATTCATCCGAAACGGTCGTGCATCAGGCAATCGACCGGGCCTCTATGACCCGTACGCTGTTTCTGTCGGCTGTTGTACAGATTGTTGACACAACGACCGGTGCGCTGTTGCCCGACTCCCCGAGTATCCAGTTGACGAAGACGGAGGAGATCGAACATGCCCGCATCGGGCAGCTTTCCGGCAGTGACCAAGTGATTGTCTCCCTCGCTAAAGAGATGGCCGCCAAGCTGTCACAGGAGGCGGTCGCTTTTCTTCGCCCTGCCAGGGTACTGAGCGTAACCGGCCGTCAGGTCATGGTCAATCGCGGCAGCGAGGCAGGATTTAACAAGGGCGACCTGATCGAGATCTACGCAGTTCAGGATGTGAAGGATGAGGAGAGCGGCGAGCTGTTCCGCAATGAGGTTCCTGTCGGACAGGCGGTGATCAAGCGGATTGACAAAAACCAGAGCTATGCGACCATAAGCGGGGACGACATGGGTATCACCAAGGGGTGCGTCGTTCGCTTTGTGAAAAGTGCCGCCAGCCGCGCGGCTGAAGGGGAACCGCCTCCCGATGTGACCCAGCCCGATTTCGGGACGAAAGTCGATACGGGAACAACCCCGGGCTCAAGTGAAAAACCACTCAAGTGGAAATAGGGAGGGGCTATGATGAAACAGAAGAAACACGTTGTTGCCAGCGGTGTGGCAGCGGTCGCTTTGATTGCGGCGCTGGGTCTGGCCGGCTGCAGTACGACAGCCGGAGTTGAAGCGACCGGTAAGACGTCGTGGGATGAACAGGGTGCCCGGACGCTTGAAAAGAGCGTGGTGTTCAACAACAGCGGACTCAAGGGGGATATTCAGATTGTCGATGTAAAAAGCTCCCTGGCGGGCGATGTTATGAGGGCTCAGGCTACGCTGCGGTCCAAAGACAGGGATACTCTGCCGTTCCAGTACCGTTTTGACTGGTATGATGCCGGCGGCATTGAAATTAATTCCGGAGCCGGTTCCTGGAAACCGCTGATTCTGTACGGGCGCGAGAGCAAGACCGTGCAGGGTGTTGCGCCGGATCCACGGGCCAAAGAGTTCAAACTTAAAATTCGCGAACCGGACTGAAACCATTTGGTCTCCTTCACGAACGTACACGTAGAAAATATTCCATGGAAGAAGCGAGGACACCCTCTATGAACAGTGGCATGAAAGTACTTTTGGCGGCAGCGGCGATTGGCGCATTATCACTATCCGGTTGCGCATCAACCATGCAGTACGGTGATGCCGGTTCGGCCAAGCCGATCTCGACCGAATTCGGCTCATCGGATCTGCAGCAGATCGCCGAGACGATGGTCGATTCGATGATTACCTTTCCGCCGCTGGTCGAATTGACCTCTTCGCGGCGACCGGTCGTGACTGTTGACAAGGTCAAGAACAAGACGATGCAGCATATCGACACCGAGTCGATTACCGACTCGATCCGGGCCAAGCTGATTCGTTCCGGCAAATTCCGCTTTATCGACCGGACGACGGATGAGCAGACTATCGAAGAGCTTAAGATCCAGCAGGACAGCGGCCTGGTTGATAAAAAGAGTGCCGTCAAATTCGGCCAGCAGCTCGGCGCCGAATTTCTGCTGACCTCCAATTTCTCCGAGATCAGGCAGAAGGCCGGCAGCACAACAGACGTGTACTACAAGTTTACGATGTCGCTCAAAAATCTGAAAACCGGCATTCTGGAGTGGTCCGACGAAAAAGAAATCCGCAAGGTATTCAAACGCGGCACGTTTGGAGGGTAACGCCATGAACAAACTGCTCTTGCTGCTTCCGGCCGCACTGCTGCTGGTGGCCTGTTCCGCTGCGAAGCCGAATTTTGTCTTTCTGGAAAAAACGGCTGTGGACCAGAACACCGGGCTCATCTGGGCCCGTAACGCCAATATGCCCGGTCGCCAGCTTATCTGGCGCGGTGACGATAACGTCTATGAATTCATGAAACGCCTGAACGAAACCAACTATGCCGGATACGCCGATTGGCGCGTTCCCTCCAAAAATGAAATGGCCACGCTGATTGAGTATGCCAAGTCGATGGGGTATGACCGGGCCAAGATGGATACCTGGCCTTTCCAGAAGCTGCGGGAGCTCGGCTTTATCGACGTGCGTGACTATGAATACTGGACATCCACCCGTCAGTCACCGACCGAAATCTGGACCGCCGATCTGGCCAGCGGCATGATCGCTCCGAAACCGGAACGCAAGCCGTACTACCTCTGGCCGGTTCGAGGGAACAGCACCCGCTGAAACGGATCGTATCGAATGTCCATGCAACAACAGCAACGCCTCTGCCAGGAAAACAGCAGAGGCGTTGCCGTTTGAGCCTGCATTGGAATCAGAGGGTATTTATGAATGCAGCGATCGCTGCATGAACATGTTCAGAACCCTCTCCGGAAAGAATGCCGTGGCGCTTGAAGTCAAAGGGTACATACTGTTTTTGTGTTGCCCCGATATGTTTATACTGGAGTGCCGTCTCTTCAGGGCTGACCACCGGATCCCCGTAACCCTGCACGACCAGGGTCGGCGTCTTCACGCCTGCCAAACGCGGCTCAAGATCTTTCATGAAATGCTCCATCTCCGACAGAGCCGCTATCGGCACCCGCGTATAGTTGATCAGCGGTTGTTCCGAACTCTGCTCAACATACTCTTTTGCCGCCCCGTGGCAGTGCATCGTGTCGACGACCCTGTTCCAGGTGGTGACGGCAGAAGCAAAGTGTGAGGAGATATTCAGCAGACGAAATGGTGGTGACACCGCAAAAACCCCGGCCAGCCGGGTAATTCGAGCGGCGGCGTCCAGCGCCAGACCGCCGCCGAATGAAAAACCGCCAATCACCACCCGCGTGCAGATGTTACTCAGCAGGGCATAGCCGATATCCACCGATTCAATCCAGTCGATACCGTTGCGTGTGGCAAGGTCTTCAGGAGAGGTCCCGTGCCCGCGGAGACGGACACAATATACCCAGAATCCTTTGCCGTGCAGATAGGCGGCAAGCTCCTGCATCTCAGGGGGGGCCGCCAGAAAGCCGTGCACAAGCACAACGCCGAGTCGCCGCGACGTTCCCTTCAGCAGAACCGGTGCGCCGACAGCGCGCTCTTTGGACTCATCAGGGCGATAGAAACGTGAATAATCGGCTTCAAACTGCTCGGCATTCTGGCGCAGCAGTACATCAACAACCCTGTGCCGGACCAGCATTTCCGGCAGCCACGCCATCCAGCGCACCTGACGTTGCAGAGCCGAAAGCGGTAGCACTTCATTTGCCACCACGCTGAGCGGATTATCAATGCGTACGCGTTGGAATTCGCTCTTTGCAGAAAAGTTGGCTGATATTTTGAGCAGGCATCCATTTTCGCAGCGGACAACGCCGGTTTCCCGGGCGAGCGCCAGGAAGTCGCGGTATTTGTGATACCGGTCGTCTGTCAGCAGGGCAACCTGGCCGATCTCCAGGCTCTGGTGGCAAAAGACCAGCGTTTTGTCGGGGACCAGATCGGTCAGCAGAAAGACGCGCCTTCTGAAGTCATCTTCGGAGATCTTGCTAAAGGGGAGCGCTTTGAGCAGCGAAGCAAACAGATGGTCGTGGTTGACCGTGGTCATACTGTAAATATCGGCCATGAAACGATGCATCAGAGCCTTTGCTTCATGGCGCATCGTTTCCAGGCATGGGAGCTGATCGTCAAAATCGATCGGCCGCAGGGAGAACATGTCGCTGCTTGATCCGGGAGGAGGTGAGCGACTCCGAAACCGGGATGGCCTGGCCAAAGCGGATGTCGATATCCACCCCTTCGAAAAACATGGTTCCCTCGGTCAGCAGCTCCTCGCGAAACCGTTCGGAGATGTTGTGGCCAAATCGATTGGCCAGCGTGCTCAGTACGTTCTCCTCTGCCCGAAGTGGATAATAGGTCAGGTTGATCGGGACGATCCATGTTGTTTCGGTCAGAACCGGCACCATATTTTCAATCTGAAACATATTCATCAGACGTTCTGCTTCTGCAGGGTTTTCTGTCAGCAGGTAATTCAGCCGCTTTCGATAGAATTCGGTGCGCAACGCCAGATTTGCCGCCCCGGTATGGGCAGACCGCTGATTGCCACGGTGCAGGCTGAAGATGGAGGGCCTGGCGACGGCTCCCTTGTCCTTGACCATCCGACCTTCGGGAAAAATGATCCAGTTGGTTTCGCCGGTCAGGAGGCTTTTCACGATCAGGCGGTCCCGATCAGGATTTCTGGTCGAGACCGCCCCGCTTTTTGCCAGGAAACGGCTCACCGTACCTTCAAAAAAGGCTTGATCGGCCAGAGACCAGACCGGAACATGGGTAAGAGAATAGATGTGATAGGGAAGCAGGAGGGTTTCGATGCGGGTGAAATGATTGACGACAAAGATGATTGAGCCGTCAGGGATCGACTCCTGACCGTGAGTCCGGACCTTGATCTTTGAAAAACTCTGCATGAGAGCAATCATCTGGCCTGTCGCGAGATATGCTGAATAAGTCATGATCGTTCCTCTCCTTGCACCCTACAGTCCGGAAGATACTGTCCTGCAATCGCGTTAAAACGTTCCAGCTGCTGAGCCTGCCAGGCCTGGTCGTACCCGAGTTCGGATGCCATCAGGGAGGCCACCCTCGGGGCCATCTCGCGGCTGGCTCTGGCGTCCAGAAAGAGGGCCCTGGTGCGCCGGGCAAGCACATCTTCCACACTCCTCGCCCATTCAAAGCGCACCGCCCAGATTATCTCGCCGACCGTATAGGGGAGTCGGGGGTGCAGCTGTTCCTTCCAGGCGGGGTGCTCGTCCGCCAGCTGTTCAAGTAAACCGCGGTCGGAACCATACCCGTCCCATCCTCCTGCGGGAGATGATGGCCGTTTCCAGCCATGCAGGCGCAGTGAATGAGTGGCTGAGGGGCGTGAGCCAAGCCCCCCCTCCGAGGCGGCGGCATCAACGGCGGCAACAGCCATGCTCCGATAGGTGGTCCACTTGCCGCCGGTAATGGTCACAAGCCCCGAAGCGGAAACAGACAGCAGGTATTCACGGCTCACTGTTGCGGTTTTCTGCCCCGTCTTTCCTCCGACCAACGGTCTGAGCCCCGCAAACGTACTGAGAACATCGGAACGGGTCGGTTGGCGTTCGAGACATCGGCCCGCATGGTCCAACAGAAAATCGATCTCGTCCGGCGACGGGACCGGCTCCGTCGTAACCGTGCCGAGGGGGGTGTCTGTGGTGCCGACTATAACATGGCCCTGCCACGGGATGGCGAAAAAGACCCTTCCGTCGTCGGTATGAGGAACCATGATGGCGCAGTTACCGGGCAGAAACGAACGATCAAGAACGAGGTGCGCTCCCTGGCTCGGCGTAATCAGAGCGGTGCAGTGACGGCTCGTCCATGCGCCGCACCTGATCACACAAGACACCGGTCGCGTTGATCACCGCCCTGCCGGACAGGACGTATTCCCTGCCGCTTTCCCGCTCTACGGCGGTGACGGTGGTCATGCGCCCCGAGGTGGTGGCGAGACCGCTGACGTTCATGTAATTGAGCGGGGTTCCGCCCAGATCGGCCAGGGTGCGCGCCAGGCAGACGGCCAGGCGGGCGTCGTCAAACTGGCCGTCGTGATAGACGATACCCCCCCGGAGGTTTTGCCGTCTGACGGTCGGAACGAGATCCATGGTCTCTTCCCGGCTGAGATGACGGGAATGCTTCAGCCCGCGGGCACCCGACAGCAGATCGTACAGCGCCATGCCGATGCCGTAGAACGGGCGCTCCCACCAACGGTAGAGTGGAATGACGAAGGAGGCGTCATGCACCAGATGGGGGGCGTTGTTCAGCAGGATGTGCCGTTCGCGCAGCGCCTCACGGACGAGTGACAGATTGCCCTGTTGCAGGTAGCGCACGCCGCCATGGACAAGTTTGGTGCTGCGGCTCGATGTTCCGCAGGCAAAGTCCCCCTGCTCCAGCAGCAGAGTGCGGTAGCCGCGGCTGGCCGCATCGACGGCCGCTCCCAGTCCGGTGGCACCGCCGCCGATCACGATGATGTCCCACGGCCCGGAGCCATCATCCAGCCTCTGCAGAAGTTCTGCCCGGGACGGATTCATGCTGTTGGAGAGGCCGCCAACTGCCGCCGCAGCCAGCCGGAGCGGTTGGTCATGATCGAATCAACACCAAGTGCGCAGAGACGTTTCGCAGCCGGCACCCGGTCAACGGTCCAGACGTGTATCTCCTTGCCGGCCGCTCTCAGCGCCTCTACCAGATCGCGGTTCAGCATTCTCCGGTTGGCGCTGGCCAGGCCGTCGGCGCCGCAGCGGCGGAGCGTATCAAGTACGTCTCCCCGTGAGGGGTGCCAGACATTGTTCAGCAGGGAGTAGCGGTAGTCGCAAAGCCAGCAGGCATGCCAGTCGGGGAGCCGTTGCGTGAGTTCCGTAATCAGCGGCGGCGCTGAACGACAACAGTCTGATCCGCTCCGGTGAGTGCCCCGACGCCCGCAGCACCTCTGCAAGTGGGACGATAATTTCCGGTCCGCTCTTGATCTCGATAAAGAACCAGGTTCCGGGGGGGATAGCGGCCAGCACTTCTGCCAGTGTGGGTATCAGGGCCCCGGACCAGCCGGGCCCCTTCCAGAGTCCCGCGTCAAGGCGGCGCAGTTCCTCCAGGGTGGTATCGGCAATATTCAGGTCGACGCCGGTTGTCCGGCTCGTTGTTGCATCGTGCATGCAGACAATTCGGCCGTCGGCGGTGAGACGAAAATCGGCCTCGATGCCATCCGCCCCCTGATCCCAGGCGAGGCGGAAGGATTCCAGAGTGTTTTCGGGCGCCTCCCGTGATGCGCCACGGTGTCCGATGATGAGTGGCAGATTGTGCGACGATCCAATCAGCATGCCTTCAGGCTCCGGTTTTCGGTTACCTACGGTGTGGGGTGGTCAGGACAAGTATCCTGCCAAGAGTGGTGAGTTTAGCTGAAGTTGCCGACGAGAGCAAATAGCTTGTTGACGTAAGTGGGTGTGCCGGAAAAAATCTTGACAAAAAAACGGACGGGGTTCTTTATGCTGGTCATTGACGCTGAGGTGAAGTATGAGGCTGAGTAACGAAGAACATATGCAGATCAGTGACTTGGCCGAGACGTTGGGCATCACAACGAGGACAATCCGCCTGTATGAAAAGCTGGGGCTGGTAGTGCCCCCCAAACGGACTGACGGGCGGGTCAGGTATTACGAAAAAGCGGATGTAAGACGATTCAAGTTTGTCCTGAAGGTCAAGGAGTTGGGGCTTTCTCTGGAAGAGATGAAGGAGCTGGCCCGGATGTATGATCAGCAACAGCAACTGCCCGGGAAGGCCATGCCGCGCCTGATCGAACTCCTGGATACCCATCTCAAAAGCATCAAGCAGAAGGTCTCTGCTCTGCAATCGCTTGAAAAAGTTATTTTTGCCTATCGTCGCAGGATCGTCGATCAGTGTAGCCTGGTCAAGTAGTCCCGGCACCAGATGAATCCTGCTTTCTAATCCACCGTAAGGAGATATTGCATGAAAAAAACAGTACTGGTTCTTGTCATAACCGCCATCACGGCGGCATCTGCACGCGCGGAGGTGAGTGTTAACGTCAACATTGGCGCACCTCCTCCACGGGTGATTGTGGCCTCTCCCCCGTCAATCCGGTTTGATGTGGCGCCGAATTTTATCGCCCCCTCCCGGCTCGGTTTTTATGTCGGAGTGGACACCCCCTACGACATCATCTTCAGCTCTGGTTTTTACTATCTGTACTATGGCAACAGCTGGCATCGCGGCCGGGATTACAACGGTCCCTGGGTTGAACTCCCCTACCGGGAGCTGCCGCGGGGTATCCGCAGGTACCGGATTGAGCAGATCCGCTCGTATCGCGACCGGGAGTATCGAGTCTACCGTAGAGACCGGGATCACTACCGCGGGCAATATTTTCGTCCCGGCCATGAACGGGGGCACGAGATGAAAGAAGAACGTCATCGGGACAAGGAAGAACGAAGGGAAGAAAGAAGAGACGAGAGACAGCATGGTCATGGAAGAGACTGAACCGTCGTGATACGAGGGGGGCAAAAAGCCCCCCTTTTTTTATACTGAAAGGGTGGCGTACGTTCCGTTACACATATTATCGGTGATGTGCGGCAGGCCCACTCTTCCGGTGCTGCCCCGGGGTACATTCAGTCAGTCAAATTGTGAAAAGTCTGGTTTTCTGTGCTCCATGAAAGCCTGCAGCGCTTCTTGTGCCTCCGGTGAGGTGAGACGTTCCAGAAAACATCCTATCTCAAGCGTGGCAGTTTCCCGGAGCGCATCGCTGTTACCCCGTTTGAGGAGCGCTTTGGTTAAACGCACCGCGGCGGCAGGTTGTGCCGCCAGTTGCAGGGCTTTGGCGCGTGCGGTCCGGTGGAGTTCCGCCTGCGGCAGCACTGCCGTAACGATCCCGAGCTGCTCGGCACGTACGGCTGTAAACGATTCACCGAGCAGCAACAGTTCCGAGGCGCGCTGGTGCCCGATCATCTGCGGCAGCAGCAGGGTTGAGCCCGCTTCGGGACAGAGGCCCAGGGTGACAAACGGCATCTGAAAGAGCGCGGTATCGGCGGCATAGACCAGATCGCAATGGAGCAGCATGGTCGTTCCGACCCCGATCGCAGAACCGCTGACAGCGGCCACGATCGGCTTCACCGCTCCGGTCAATGCATTCAGGAAGTGCAGCACCGCGCTGTCCGGCCCGGTCGGCGGAGCGTTGACAAAATCGGCGATATCATTGCCGCTGGTAAAACAGTCGTCGCAGCCGCAGAGAAGCACGACCCGTATGGTAGGATCGTCATCGGCATGCTGAAGCGCCTCTGCCAGCGCCCCGTACATGGCGACATTGAGTGCGTTCTTTTTTTCGGGGCGATTGATCCGTACGGTCAGGATCCCTTCCCGAAGGTCGGCCTGAATCAGGTCCGTGCTGCCGGCGTTGTTCATACGATTGCTCCCTCCTGAAAGCCGCTCCCCGGAACTCCATTCAAAAAATGTATTTTTCCGCTTCGATGGCGGCTGCTGCCAGGAGGCGTTTTGCCTTGAGCAGCCCGGTGGCATCGTATTTGGTAAACCTGCGGATGCCGGCCAGCAGCATGGTCAGCGGTATCCCCCTCCTCGATGTAGTAGGCGGCCCGGCGCGCGGCGGAGGCCGCCGTTTCGGTGCCGTTAAAGGTGAATACCTTGACGGCGGCGCTGACGGAGGCCTTCTTGCTCTCGCTCAGTTTCGGCAGGATCTTCTCGGCCCGCAGCACGGCGCTCTCGATGGCAAAGATGTTGATGGCCAGATCGGCGACCGCCAGCAGGATCTCCTGCTCGTCCTTGATCGTATCCATGAATTTCTGCACGCCGCTGCCGGCCAGTACCAGAAAGGCCTGCTTCAGGTTGGCGATCAGGACTTTTTCTGCGGCAAAAGGAACGGAGTCGTCAAGCTCGTCAAAGGATGGCGACATCAGGGATTCAAAGGCCTTCATCGCCTCTTTCTGGAGCGGGATTTCCCCCTTCATGGCGCGGCGGAGGATAATGCCGGGAATCAGCAGGCGGTTGATCTCGTTGGTCCCCTCCCAGATCCGGTTGATCCGCTCGTCGCGGTAGTACCCCTCGGCGGCGTACTCCTGAATGAAGCCGTAGCCGCCATGGATCTGGACGACCTCATCCACGACGTCTGCCAGCACCTCGCTGCAGAAGACCTTGGCGATGGCGCACTCGACGGAATACTCCTCGATCCCCTGCTGATAGGTTTCGTAGTAGTTGGGAGTGCCTTTCGGGAGGGTGGCCAGACGGTCGTCGATCAGGCCGGCCAGGCGATAGACGAGCGATTCCGAGGCGAAGATGGCGGCGCTCATGTCGGCGATCTTTTCCTGGATGGCCCCGAAGGTGCCGATGGTCACGCCGAACGCCTTGCGTTCGTTGGCATATTTGATCCCGGTCGTGAGGGCGATCTTGGCCGCACCGGTGACGCCGGCCCCGAGCTTGAAGCGCCCGACGTTGAGGACGTTGAAGGCGATCTTGTGCCCCTTGCCGATTTCACCCAGCAGGTTTTCAACCGGCACCTTGGCGTCTTCAAGGATGATCTGGGTGGTGGACGACCCCCTGACCCCCATCTTGTTCTCTTCCGGCCCGACGCTCAGCCCTTCGGTGGTCCGCTCGACCAGGAAGCCGGTGAAGTGCTGTTTGTCGATCTTGGCAAAGATGGTGTAGAGGTTGGCGATGCCGCCGTTGGTGATGAACTGCTTGGTGCCGTTGAGGATGTAGTGCTTGCCGTCGGCGGAGAGCGTGGCGGTCGCCGAGGCGCCCAGCGCATCGCTCCCGGAACCGGGTTCGGTCAGGCAGTAGGCCGCAATCCACTCGCCGGAAATTATTTTGCCGAGATACTTCTCCTTCTGCTCTTTGGTGCCGTAATAGACCAGCGGCAGCGTGCCGATGCCGGTATGGGCGGAGTAGGTCACGGAAAACGACCCGGCCTGGGCCAGCTTTTCGGCCGCCAGCATGCTGGTGGCCTTGTCCAGCTCAAGCCCGCCGTACTCCTCGGGGGCATCGATCATCAACAGCCCCAGCTCGCCGCACTTCTTCATCAGCTCAACCGTCAGCGGAAGATTGTGATGCTCGATCTCCTCGCGATGCGGGACAACCTCGTTCAGGACGAACTGCTCGGTCGTATCGCCGATCTGGCGCTGCTCGTCGCTGAAATCCTCCGGCGTGAAGACGTCGTTCTTGTCTGCTGCGGTGATCAGGTATTCGGCACCTTTGAATAGTTTTGCAGCCATGGTGTCACCTCATGTTGTGTATATTATTTATCGTTCGAAGTCCATTATCCAACCCGCCTCGATCCCCTCCTGGTCAGGAGGGAAGCCTTTAAGCCTCCCCTGAGAAGGTGGAGGCTGTGGAGGGGTCTACACCTTCTCAAAAATCCCCGCCGCACCCATGCCGCCGCCGATGCACATGGATACCATGCCGTAGCGGGTATCGGTGCGCTGCATCTCCTGGAGTATGCTGGCGGTCAGTTTGGCTCCGGTACAGCCGAGCGGGTGGCCAAGGGCGATTGCCCCGCCGTTCACGTTGACCCTGTGCCGGGTCGATGCCCAGTTCCTTGACGCAGGCCAGGGACTGCGCCGCAAACGCCTCGTTCAGCTCGATCAGGCCGATGTCGTCCAGTGTCAAGCCCGGCCAGCTTCAGCGCCGCCGGAATGGCCGCCACCGGGCCGATGCCCATCAGCTCCGGCGGCACACCCTTGACGGCAAAGGCGACGAAACGGGCCAGCGCCTTTTTGCCGATCTTTTTGAGGTACTCCTCGGAGACAACCAGCACCGCCGCAGCGCCGTCGGTCATCTGGGAGGAGTTTCCGGCGGTCACCGTGCCGGTCGCCTTGAAGGCCGGTTTCAGTTTGGCCAGACCGGCTGCGGTCGTATCGCTCCGCACGCCGTCATCGGTATCGACCAGCTCCTTGCTCCGCTTCATCTTGCCGTTGACCAGAGCACAGTTCTCGACTTCCACCGGAATGATTTCGTCCTTGAATTTGCCCGCCGCGATGGCGGCGGCAGCCTTGGCGTGACTGGCGGCGGCAAAGGCATCCTGCTCCTCGCGGGTGATGCCGTATTTTTCGGCGACCAGTTCGGCGGTAATCCCCATCGAGGCATACGCTTCCGGCCAGCTGGCCACCAGAGAGGGGTTGGCGCTGTACTTGCTCCCACCCATCGGGATCATGCTCATGCTCTCGGCGCCGCCGGCGATGATGCAGTCGGCAAAACCGGCCATGATCCGCTCCGCCGCGGTGGCGATCGTCTGCAGGCCGGAGGAGCAGAAGCGGTTGACCGTCTGGGCCGGGACCTCGACCGGCACGCCGGCCTTCATGCGCCGCCACGCGGGCGACGTTCATCCCCTGCTCCCCTTCCGGGAAGGCGCAGCCGATAATGATATCCTCAACGTCGTGCGGGTCTATGCCGGTTCTCTCCAGCAGTCCCTTGATGGCGACGGCGGCCAGATCGTCCGGACGGACATCCTTCAGTTTCCCTTTTTTTGCCGCGACAGCCGGGGGTGCGGTAGGCGGCCAGAATATATGCGTTTCTCATCGGTATCCTCCGTTAGGTGTGTGTTCTTCCCCTCCTTGATGGGAGGGGATTGAGGGGAGGGTGAAGTGACAATGCCGCCGTCTCCCCTCCCCCTACCTCCCTCCCACAAGGGGCGGGGGGATTAACTAGTTCCGCAGCGGCTTCCCTTTTTTCAGCATGTGCTGGATGCGCTCCAGGGTCTTCTTCTGACCGCAGAGCCGTACAAAGGCCTCCCGCTCCAGCTCCAGCAGGTACTCCTCGGTGATCAGGGTGCCGGCCGGGACATCCCCGCCGGTGATGACGTCGGCCACCATGCCGGCCAGGTACTGGTCGTACTCGGAGATGAAGCCCCCCTGCTGCATGTTCCAGAGCTGCGACTTGATGCTGGCGGCCACGCCGCGGCCGGGCGCCTTCAGGTCGGTCAGCGGCCGTCCGGGGCGGTAGTTGGCGGCCAGCGAGATCGCCTTCAGCTTGGCGTCATGGATGCGTTTGTCGATATCCATGGTGATGGCATCCCCCTGGCGCATGAAGCCCATCGGGACCAGCTCGGCGGCCGACATGCTGACCTTGGCCATGGCGATATTCATGAAATTCTTGAAGATGAACGGTGTTGCGTCCATCTCGTACTCCTCGGCCAGCTTGATGGCGCGGATCGCCATCTCCTTGGTGCCGCCGCCGGCCGGGAGCAGGCCGACGCCGATTTCTACCAGCCCCATGTAGGTTTCGGCATGGGGAATGATGGCATCGGCAGTGGAGGCAGGTTTCGCAGCCGCCACCCATGACCAGGTTGTGCGGCGCGGCAACGACCGGGATCTTCGAGTATTTGATCGCCATCATCGCCTTCTGGAACCCCTTGACCGTCATGGCGATCTCGTCGAACGCCCCTTCGGCGATCGCCATCACCAGCAGCATCAGGTTGGCGCCGGCGGAGAACATGTTCCCTTCGTTGGCGATGACCAGACCGACCCCCTCTTCTTCCGTCCGCTTGATCGCCTTATGGACCATGGAGAGGATTTCGCCGCCGATGGCGTTCATCTTGGTGTGGAACTCAAGGCAGAAGACGCCGTCACCCAGATCGATCACGGAGGCGCCGCTGTTCTTTTCCACCTCCCTGCCGTTTTTCTTGAGGATCGAAAGGCTGATGTGCCCCGGTTTCTGCGGCACTTCCCGGTACCCGCCATCGTGAATGCTGTAGTAGTAATCTGTGCCGTTCTCGAATTTGTAGAACCGCTCAATCGCCTTGAGCCCGGCCGGAACCTGCACACCGTCCTTTTCGGCCCGCTCCACGAAATAGGCCACGCCGATGGCGTCCAGCATCTCGAACGGGCCGAGCTCCCAGTTGAAGCCCCACTTCATGGCATTGTCGATGTTGACGATGTCGTCGGCGATCTCCGGAATCCGGTTGAAGGTGTAGATCAGGGTGTCGCGCAGGTTGGTCCAGGCGAACTGGGCCGCCTTGTCGCTCCCGGTGACGACCGCCTTAAGGCGTTTGGCCGGATCGTCAATCGACTTGGCCGCTTCAACCGAGGCGAACTTGGGGCGCTGCGAAGGCTGCGTACTCGCCGGTCGTGTAATCGTAATAGAAGAACTCCTGCCCCTTCTCTCCCTTGACCTTCTTGAAGAACCCCTGCTTGCTCTTGTTGCCGAGCAGCCCCTTGGCCACCATCTCCCCGACAAAATCGGGGAACTTGAAGATGTCGCGCTGTTCGTCATTGACCAGCAGTTCATAGGAGTTGTCCGCGACATGCCGGAGCGTGTCGATGCCGACCAGGTCGGCGGTGCGGAAGGCCGCGCTTTTGGGGCGGGCGGTGGCCGGTCCGGCGACGGCGTCAACCTCTTCGACGGTCATACCCATCTCCAGCATGGTGCGGACACAGTTGCAGATGGCGTAGACGCCGATGCGGTTGGCGATGAAGTTCGGGGTGTCCTTGGCGTAGACGATCCCCTTGCCGAGCCGTTTGGCGATGAAGTCGGCCATAAAGGCGGTGACCGTCGGGATCGGTATCGGAACAGGAAACGATCTCCAGCAGGCGCATATAGCGGGGCGGGTTGAAGAAATGCGTGACCAGGAAGTTTTGCGGACACTCTCCGGCAGGCATTCGGCCATCTCGTTGACCGACAGGCCGCTGGTGTTGGTGGAGAGGATCGCCCCCTCCTTCAGGTTCGGCACGACCTTCTCGGTGAAGAGCTGCTTCTTGATCGCCATGTTCTCGATGACGACCTCGATCACCCAGTCGCATTCCCGCAGCTTCTGGCATGTCGTCGTCGAAATTGCCGACCTCGATGTTGGCCGCATACCCCGGCAGGAAGAAGGGGGCCGGCTTCATCTTCATCAGCCCGTCCCGTCCGGCGGCGGCGATGCGGTTGCGCACCTGCGGTCTGCATGGTAAGACCGGCAGCCTTTCGGCTCGTTCGGTTCCCGCGGCACGATATCGAGCAGAAGCACCTGAATGCCTGCATTGGCGAGGTGCGCGGCGATGGTCGCCCCCATCACCCCCGCTCCCAGAACTGCCACCTTGTTGATCTGTTTCATATCTTCCCCCCTGTTGTTGCCAGCAGCACGCGTCTTAATTGCTGTGATCGATGTACATATCTTCCATCTTTTGCTTGTATTTCTCGTAAATAATCTTGCGCTTCAGCTTCAGCGTCGGGGTCAGTTCGCCCCCTTCGATGGAAAAATCATGTGACCAGCAGTACGAACTTCTTGATGGTTTCATACGGGGCGAGGCGGCTGTTGATATCGGCCAGCCGCTGCTCGAACAGCTTTTGCACCGCTTCATGCATGACCAGGTCGTCCAGATCGTAGTAGTGGATATGTTTTTCTTTGGCAAATTCCAGCAGCCGCTCCAGATTCGGGACGATCAGGGCGGTCAGATACGGTTTGCGATCGCCGTACACAAAGGCCGAGGACACATATTTATCCAGTCTTCAGCTCGTTCTCTATCGGCTGCGGAGCGATATTTTTGCCCCCCGCGGTAATGATCAGCTCTTTCTTCCGGTCGGTAATGTACAGGAAGCCGTCTTCGATATGTCCGATATCTCCGGTCTTGAACCAGCCGTCCTGAATCACCTCCGCGGTGGCGACCGGATCGTTATAATACCCGAGCATGACCTGCGGCCCCTTGACGAGAATTTCCCCATCCTCGGCAATCTTGAATTCCGTCTCTTTCAGTGCGACGCCAACCGACCCGAAGCGAATATGCTCAAAATTGTTGAAGCTGACGGCCGGGCTGGTTTCGGTCAGGCCATACCCTTCAAAAATCGGGATGCCGATGATCCAGAAAAATTCATTGATCGTCTTGTCCAGGGGTGCGCCGCCGGAGCAGAACAGTTTCATGCTGCCGCCGAACCTGGCTCTGATCTTGCTGAATATCAGGCGGTCAGCCAGCGCGTATTTCAGGTTGAGCAGTGCGGAGGGCTGCTTGTCGATGTACGTCGCCGCGACATACTTTTTGCCGATCATCGACGCCCCAGTGGAACAGGAACTTTTTGACTGCCGGCATCTGATGGGCATTTTCGAAAATCCGGTGATAAATCTTTTCGAACAGGCGGGGTACACTGACCATGACGGTCGGCCTGATTTCAAGCATGTTCTCGGGAACTTTTTCGATACTGTCGGCAAACGCCATCAGGGCGCCGTTGCGGATGGTCATGTAGTAGCCGACCGTCCGTTCAAGAATGTGGCTCAAGGGGAGAAAGCTGAGCAGGACATCATCCCTGTTGATGACTCCGCTCTGTTCCGTCAGGTATCGGATGTTGGTCAGGATGTTGCTGTGAGAAAGCATGACCCCTTTCGGCACCCCGGTGGTGCCGGACGTATAGATCAGCGTCAGCATGTCATCCGGCTTGATCCGGTCGATTCCTGCCTCGATGTCTCTCTTCTCTTCGGCGGTGATGGGGGAATCGATCTCGGAGAGCTGGTAGAAGGTGGTGACCGGCAGCGCCGGGTCTCCGAGAAACCGCTCGAATGAAACGACCAGCTCCAGCCCCGGCATTGCTTCTCTGACCTTGAGCAGCTTGGTGTACTGGAATTTTCCGGAGACAAATACGATTCTGGCACCCGAGTGATTGATCATGTACTCGATCTGCTCGGGGGTGTTGGTCGGATAGATCGGCACGGTAACGCCGCCGCTGCACAGAATTCCCATGTCGGCGATAACCCAGCCGGCCCGGTTTTCCGAGAGGATGGCAATCCGGTCGCCCGGCTTGGACATGCATCTTGCCGAGCCCACGGGCAACCATCAGCACCCGCTCGTAGTAGGCGGCATACGTCAGCGTCACAAAAACGCCCTGTTTGCGATATTTGAGGGCCAGCCTGTCGCAGAACTCTGTGGCATTGCTCCTGAGCATGTCCGGTACGGAGCGAAACGTCTTGCTGTTCATTCTTTCACCTCCGCATGATCCCTCTTACATCAAGGTACGTCTACTTTACGTCCATGCCAAGTAGAATTTTATTCTTCTGCCGCGGTGACGAACTTTTACCATGATGCAACCTTGAAAATATTGTACGGCGCAGTTCTTGCCCGGAGTTTCCGAATGTAATTTGTGCCGGTTTGTGGCATACTGCTTCGCTGAAGGGGGGTCGTGGAGCCGCTTTCAATGACTGACAATTACAAAAAGCGTGGAGGAAACAGATGCAGGAAGATGTGTTCAAGATTTTGCAGGAAAAATTCAAGAAGGGTGTCTTTACTGCGCCGACGACGTTTTACTTCGCCATAGACGATGTCAAGAAGACGCTGACGCTGGACGCGGAGCAGTGTCTCATTGAGGATGGGAAAACGGTCGAAGAGGCGGATTGCGTCTGCAAGACCAGCGCTGCGATGTTCAACAAAATCTGGAAGGATGGCTACCGCCCGGGGATCATGGATTTCATGAGTGGCGCGATCAAATCGAACGCGCCGCACCTTTTGCCGCAGCTGCTGGTCGCTTTTGGCAAGTAGTTGGGGTTAGAACCGGTTGCCGCCTCAATGTCGAGGATGGTGGATATATTTTCAAAAGGACGCTGCAGTTTATGCAGCGTCCTTTTTGTTTGTCGGTGGTGGGGTTATGGGCGTTGGTACGTAGTATTTATTAAACTGCTTGTTGAATAAAATCCATTGGGGTATCTTCATCAGGCGTTGTCGCCAAAATTTCCGGTACGGCGTTGAAAAACATATACAGAGTAGATGAAAAGGACAACCTGGGGAAACCAAAAAGCATCTATATGTATATGCATCCCTCTAACCGCCCAATAACGAGTTGGTGAAGTAAAGGCATGCACAACCAAAGCGCTGCAGTTCATTTTTTCGTAGTTGATAAATCAAAGACCACTATAGGCCGATCACATAGGGGAAAATATGATTAGTACGGAAATACTTGAGCAACTAAATACAACAGAAGAGCGGCTTATCTGGCACCTTAACGTTGATGTCCGTGAGATTTTTTCTACCATGATTGGTGCCAATATTTCCCTAGCAAAAGCAGCAATCACAGAGACTACATTTAAAGACTATGTAACGGCAATGGTTGGGTTTTCTGGAAGCTATAATGGGATGATAAGCATCAACACTTCGCAAAAGCTGGCGATGACATTTGCTTCACTAATGCTTGGAATGGAGGTTGCTGAGTTTGATGACGACGTACGTGATGCTCTTGGCGAAATTGCAAATATGACAGCAGGATCGTTTAAACACCATTTTGAGAAAGACGGCCATGAAGTCAGGCTTTCAACCCCTTCGGTAATTTCAGGGAAAGAATGCAGTATGAATGTTGGTTCGACTCCCAATGCTTTGACTCTTATGTTTGAATCCAATGCAGAGCAGTTTTTAGTCAGTGTTTATCTGGAGGCCAGTAACTAAGAGAGTAAAAATGATAATGCTCAACACTCGACTAGACCAGCCGGCTTAGAACCCGCCGCTGGTCAGCCTCAAGACGTTCAAGCTCGTCGCAGCCGGGGAACAGCTCTGCCCCCCTCTCACCCCGTCGTCACATATTCCGCAATCATCTGCGCAATCCGCTCCGGAGAGTTTTTGTCGTTGTTAAAGAGCAGGTGATAGAAACGCAGGTCGTGCGGATCCAGGTTAAAGTAGTCGTGGATGAACGCATCGCGCTGCTTCTGATTCTTTTTGACGACACCTTCGGCCTCTTCCTTTGATATATTGAGCCGCTTGGCGATGGATGCTACCTTGTACCCATGGGAAGCGTACATCCGGAAATGATAGCAGTTCTTGAGTTGCTGCGTAATGATTGCGCCCCCTCGACCGACAATGATCGAATTCCCTTTTTCCGCCAGTGAAAACAGATGCTTGCCGAGCAGCCGGAAATAATCGTTATCGCTCTTCCAGTGTGGCGAGAAGGTCGACAGAACCTCATCCATGATGCGGCTTTTCTTCTCACCCAGTCTGCTCACGAGCTCTTCCGACAGTTGGTGATGCTTCGCCACCTCCTCCAGCAGCGCCTTGTCCATGATGGCCCACGGCTGGCCGGTTTTTTTCTCCATAATTTCCTGGAGGTGCATGGTCATCGGGTATGCCTCGCAGCCGAACTCACGAGAAATGGTGATGGTGCGGTGTTCCTTGTCGCGTGAAGCATCGCTCTCATCCTTTCTCCGGTTGATCTCCAGCAGCGACCTGAGCCGCATCTCAATCGACGGAATCAGCAATTTTTCTGGCATGACATCCTCCTTTACATCGTGGTTTTGGCGGGTTTAAAGAAATTATA
The DNA here is from genome assembly GCA_963760075.1 of uncultured delta proteobacterium. Lineage (GTDB taxonomy): Bacteria > Desulfobacterota > Desulfuromonadia > Geobacterales > Pseudopelobacteraceae > JACRCG01. The sequence continues at coordinate 181,626 of CAVXBQ010000001.1, forward strand.
GCACCGTTAGGCATATTCTCAACCGGTGGCTCACATTGCTGACCGGGCGTTTGCGGTATTGCCGGCGGCGCCGCACCATTCTGCGCACTCTTGACGCCGGCGTGATGCTGCGCTGATATGGAGATCGGTAAGGGGTGACGGATTAGACGGAGCACAGAAAAGACGGCCACAAGACAATCGAACTGTGGTAAAACCGGACACCGGAGAAGGAAATGAAAGGAAGTCGGAATGGACAACGATATGAAACCGGTAACTCTCGTGCTTCTTCCCGGCATGCATGGCTCGGGAGATCTCTTTGCGCCGTTGTTGCGGGAGTTGCCAGGTCACATCAGAACGCTGGTACTGTCCTACCCACCTGATCAGCCGTTGGACTACCCGGGGCACCTCGATGTCGTCATGGCAGCGCTACCCCATGACCGGCCTTTCGTGCTGCTGGGCGAGTCCTTTTCCGGCCCGTTGGCCCTGATGGCGGCGGCACAACGCCCCAAGGGGTTGCTGGGCGTCATTCTCTGCGCCACCTTTGTCACATGGCCGCTCCCGTTTGCCCCATCCATCGCAAGGCTTATGGTCTCTCTCGGGTTGTTCAGGTTGAAATCCCGGCGACTCTTTTTGCGGATCGTGCTCGGAAGGAACGCAACCGATGAACTACGTGCCCTGTTTTGCGAGGCATTGGCCAGGGTGAAACCGGAAGTTCTGGTAGCGCGTGCAGAGGCTGTGATGAGGCTGAATTGTGTCGCGGCGTTGCGCGAATGCCGGGTGCCGCTGCTGGCCATGGTTGCCAAAAACGATCGTATCTTGACCACACGCTGCATAACACTGATTGGCAGCATTCGACCGGATGCGGAGATCGTGTATTTCAACTCCCCCCATCTTATTCTGCAGTGTGCACCGGTTGAGGCTGCCAGGCACATTGGCAGGTTTGTCGAGTCGGTCAGTGTCACATCGAAGTCTTAGTATATCCCATCTCCGCTTACTCCTGTCCTCGCCAACTGTGGTGGGGGTAATCTCCGCGTTGTAGCCTTTCTCTTCACCTGTTGCTTCCTTTTTGGTTACCTGCATCCAGAAGCATAATCGACGTAAAAATTCGGTTTTACGTACAGTTACGAATCATGCCGCCAGTTCTTCTGGTGTAGTTTTACCTGTAGAAATATCGTTATATTTATGGCACCTAAGTTGCAAAAGCACCCGAGTGTCAGTGGACCTACCAGGCGCAAGAGCCAATATAAAGGGCCTTCGAACTCATCATATTGCTGAGATAGGGTTTTATTTTAATTAAGACCATTGGCTGCGAACAAGCGCAGCATGATCATGGAAATGTTTAACGGTTTGAATTAAAGGGGGAGTTATGGCGGGAAAAATCAGAGAGATGATTGATTTCGTTCTCAAGCAGAGAGCGGCAGGAAACTCCATGCTGGAAAAAATCATCAAAACCAAAATGATTCTTAAAGGCATTAACCCGAACAAATTCACACTTCAGTCAGACGATGATCCGGCACTCTTGCAGCAACTTGAAGGGATGTCGATGGAACTCGGATATCTCTGCCGGGAGGCACCATCTCCTGAACCTGGCGCACAATCCGGCGCTAATGATCCGGCAACTCCCGGCAATCAGGCTAGAAAGATCCAGAAAATGGATATTATTTCAGCGTATTCAACGAAAGACACTGTTGATGAAATTGTCCAAGATATCGGTGAACAATTAGTTCTTTTCGACACAAAGCTTCTGCTTTTCTTCGCATCTTCAAAATTTGCCCCAGACGAAATCAGCCAAAAAATGCAGGAAGCCTTCCCTTCTGCCCTGGTTTTCGGCTGTTCGACCGCCGGTGAAATTGTAACCGGCAGGATGCTGGATAACTCTGTCGTCGTCATGGGGTTCAATGACGAGTCACTTTTGGACGCAAAAATCGAAATCATTGAAGATCTTAAGGATCAAGCGGGCGTTAAGAAGGCATGTGACTCTTTTGCCGGCCACTTTGGGGAATCTGTTGCCGATATGTCGTCACGGGAGTATGTGGGAATCACATTGGTTGATGGTTTAAGCGGCGCCGAGGAGAGCCTGATCGAAACCATCGGCGATATGACGAATGTCGTTTTCATTGGCGGCTCTGCCGGCGATGATCTGAAGTTCACCTCCACCCATTTGTATGCGAACGGAAAATCGTACAGCAACGCGGCAATTGTGGCGCTTCTCAAACCCGGAACGGATTTTACCTTTGTCAAGACCCAGAGTTTCCGTGATCTGAGAAAGCGCCTTGAGGTCACAAAGGCAGATGAAGCGAGTCGAACGGTCATTGAATTTAACGGCAAACCCGCAGCGATGGCGTATGCCGAAGCGGTCAACAGCTCGGTCGAAGATGCTTCCAATCACTTCATGCACAATCCGATAGGTTTATTGATAGACGATGAGCCGTATGTCCGGAGCCCTCAGCAGATCAAAGATAACGGCAGCATGGTTTTTTATTGCGGTGTCCGGGAAGGGATGGAGCTCTCCCTGCTCGAATCGGCTGACATCATAGAGGATACCCGCATTGCCATCAAACGGGCCGAGGAAGAGTCCGGAAGAATAATCGGAATTATCAATTTCAATTGCATCCTGAGGACGCTGGAGCTGAAGCAGAAAAATTTGACCAGGGAGTATGGTGACCTGTTCTCTTCCGTCCCGACAATCGGCTTCAGCACGTACGGAGAACAGTACATCGGTCATATAAACCAGACCGCAACGATGCTTGTTTTCAAGTAAACCGGCCCAATCGAGCATGATTCGCGGCTTTGGAAAGCTTTTGTTTGAAACGTAATTGATCATGCAATGACATACCCGGAGTATGGAGGATGATCCGATGCCTAACAGTGCAGAGCGTTTACGTATCACCGACCTCGATCCGTTTTTGCGGGGAAGCCTTTCCCTGACGAACATCACGGACCTTGTCCAGTTCCTGGCCGCAAGCTACAAAAGCGGGATGATACATGTGACCAAGCATCCGGAGGGAGTCGCCGGCAAGATCTTTTTTTCGGCCGGAATGATCACCAATGTCTCCACAGATACGTTACCAGGACTCGATGCTCTTTCCGAAATTCTGAACTGGCATCAAGGCGAATTTCAATTTAATCCGGATGTCACATCCATTGAGAAGAGCATCGGTCTTTCAATACAGCATGCCATCATTGAGGCTGCAGTACTGCACGACCACCGAAGTACGGACGATACTAAAGAACGTAATCCAAAAACAGACACAACTATCGATGTCACACCAGGAGAAAGGAGCAGTGAAATGGAAATGAATCAACGTGATTCAACTACGGTGTTGAATGATTTATTGATGATTCCAGGAATTGACGCTGTTGTAGTGGTCGGGAGGGACGGGTTCGTTATCGAATCCGCCGGTAACAGCAGCAGGGTCAATATAGATGAACTGGGAGCATCCCTGGCCCACGCGATCAATGCTATCGAGGAGATGGGGAGCGAGCTGAAAGTAAGCCTGTTTCAGGATATGTTTATCGAATACGGGAAGGCGGTCATCATGTGCAGGCCGGTCGGTGACGCCATTGCGGCGGTTATCGCTCCCGACGCATCGAAGCTCGGCATTATCAGACACAAGACGAAAAAACATTTTGAAGAGCTTGTCCTATTATTCTAGGGGGTAGCGATTAATGCCATTGAAATTGGATTTTAGTTTGGACAATGAAACCTTTCGCCATTATTTGAACGGGCATTCCGTAGTGATGCATTCCCATCATTATCTGGCGTTGATAACAAAGCTGGTCGAAGATCTCGGCGACATCGGGGGGCCTCAACTGCTCAAGGATGTTGTGGAAGAGAGCATGTGGGCGGTTCTCGATGACTACGTACAGAAGAACGGGGTGAGCACTCCGCTGCAACGATGCACCGTCGGAAGAGAATATTATTCCGTCTACGGCCTGGGGAAAATGAAAGTGGCAGGCACCGAGAGCGGCGGAGAGGTCTGCCTGATCCGGTCGCATGTCGATGAAGGTTGGATCAGGAAATGGGGCCACCATACCAAACCGATAAATCACTTCACCTGTGGGTACATTGCCGCCATGTTCGCGGTAGCGTTCAACAAACCGGTAAGAAGCTATACGGTAACCGAAACGGAAAGTATGGCCGTTACCGGCACTGAAGGCACATTTACCGTTTCGTTATCATGAAACCGAAGGAGCGATGCAATGACCGTAATGCGCGATACCGTCGTCAAGTCTCTTGCCAAAATCAACATCCAGGGAGATGAAAACGGCTTGATACCGGAATACGATGTTCTGGAAAACCTGCTTCCCGCCTCCCTGTTGAATACTCTTTCCGAAAGGCTCATGGCAGCGGCGCCGTCCGATAAGAAAAAAATGGTTGCGGACGGACTCGTCAGGGCGGCCTATGAATGCGGCTACCATACCGGATGCGGCATCATTACGTCCGATGTCTTTAACGATGTGGTCCTCCCGATGGTAACGGAAGGGGAGAAGGATATTCTGCGGGGAGCATTTGCGGCTTTCACCGCATGGGGATGGGCTAAATCAGGAATCGTACAGCTTAAAGCGGGTGAGAAGATGGTTATCCGCGCCAATGATTATTACGAGGCCGACAGCGGCGGAGAAGGATTGCGCGCATATATGCTCCGGGGATTATGTCAGGCATTCTTTGACTTGACGTATGCCGACCCGTATCCGGACGGGATGGATACCTATGTCTGCCAGCAGACCAAAGGAATCGAAGTCGGCGACCAGTACGGCGAATTTGTCGTGACCAAAAAGTATGAGGCTTTTTGATTTATTCTCCGGTGAACAGGGTAGTCATCAAGGGGAACGATATGACGAACTCCAGTGAAACATTAGCCGTCGTCGATTTTTTGAAACAGGCCGCAGGATTGAAGTGGAGCGGTAAACTGCGCGCTAAACGGGCCGGGGAGCAGGTTGGCGTGGTTGTGATGCACGACGGCGATGTGGCCTGGGCGACCAGCAGTGGCCAGACCGAGGATTTCGGCTCCGTTCTGGAACGGGTCGGCCTCGTCCCGAGGGATAAGCTTACGACCGTCAATCTGGCGCTCCAAAACAATCGTTCCTCCGGTAAACCATCGAATCTCGGCGCCCTGCTGATGGAGGAATGTCTGATTTCCCCCTCCGTCTTGCGTACCTGCTTCAAGACCCAGGTGTCTGCCGCCATCGCTTCCCTGGTGGAGACCCCGCTGCTCTCCCTGCAGGCCGAAGATGAAAGCATGTCGGTTGATACGAGCCTGTTATTCAACCTGAGCGAACTGCTTCCCGACCCGGAAGTCGCTACGCGGGGAACCGGCGGAAGGGGCCGCAAAGGGCGGACTGCTGGCGGGGCTGGCTCTCCTGCCAGGGTACCGCTATTCATTCATTGCGGACACGGATGGAAAGCTGCTGGCCTTTCATATGGCGGATGCCGTCCAGATTCAGGTGGAGAACATCATCCCGAAGGCCCTCTCCTGGCTTTACGCCGCCTGCATGATCTCTGCGGAGACGGAGATGGGTTTGGTGGTATCCGCTTACCTGCGTGGAGAAGCAGGATCATTGTTTGCGCAGATGACCGACGTGAGCAAGCGATTCTTCGTGGCGGTATCGTTCAGTACAGAGGGGAAACTGGGAGTGATCAAACACAAGATATCCGAACTCATGCCGGCAGTTCAGAGATTCACCGAAGTACTATAAAGAGATCGGAGAGACGATATGGCACATATACTTTCCATTGTCAGTTCAAAGGGGGGAGCCGGCAAAACCACAGTAGCGCTGAACCTTGCCGTAGCTTTGGCGGAAGGGGGGGACAACACCCTGTTGATCGATGTTGATCCTCTAGGTGCGATCGGTTTTTCACTGGCGCAGAGCGATACCGAATGGATGGGGCTTGCCGAATGCATGGTGGCTACACGGTCAATCGAAGAAGTCATCATGCCGACAAAACTTCCGACTCTGTCGCTCTTGCCGCGAGGACGTCTGGACCCGCTCGATGTGGGCATTTATGAAGAGTTGCTCCATTCATCAACAACACTGAGCGATATTGTCGCTTCGGTGGAGAAAAGATTCCGCTACATCATTATCGACACCCCCTCAGGTTTGGGGATGATCACCAGGGCGGCGTTGTCCGTCAGCAATTTTGTCCTTTTGCCGCTACAGGCGGAACCGCTGGCCCTGCGCTCAATCTCGCAAACCTTGCGGGTGCTGATGCACGTGAAGGAACACGAGAACCCGAAGCTGGAGTTGCTGGGCATTCTCGCGACCATGGTTCAGCTGAAGAAGGACGTATCATTCAACATCATGAAAACGGTGTGGGGCTCTTTGAACGGAGTACTGGAGAATTACCTGCCGCGCGCGGACGTCTTCGGTCTGGCCAGTGAAAAGGGCTTACCGGTAGCCTTCCTGCCGGGGCCGTACTCTCCGGAAGCAGCCAGGTTCGAGCTGTTGACTACAGAGATCAAAGGCATCATCCAGGATTTGGGTGGTGCGACAGGAGAAACCGATGACAGACCTCAGCGCGAACTCATATGATCTGAAGCAGGCGCAGCAGATACTTAATATCCTTTTTCCAACAGCAGAGGGCGTCAGCCAGGAGAAGCGGGTTCCGGATGAGGCGCCGAAATACGTGCGGTTGGTGAAGGAATCCCGGCCATCATCCGTTCCGGTCGCCTCCGCACCGGAACAGCTCGCGGCTACGAGCGAGGCTCATCACCAGCATTTTACCAGCTGGGAAGAGTGCATCGCCTGGTGCATGAGCCTGACCCGAGCCGAAGCCGTGTTCGTCGCCGATTCGCAGGGATTTATCATCGCGAGCAGAGGAAGAATTCCAGGGCAGGGCTTCGAAGCGGCCGGCGCCGAGTTGATCTGTTCGATAGAGCAGCTGGAAAGGATCGCTCCTGATGCAGGTACCCTTTTATGGCTCGATCTGGATTTCGATAAATGCCGGGTTGTCGGGTTCATTACCCCACCGGTTGCTGCGGAGTACTACGTGGTAGGCATGATAGCGCCGGATTCGTCCTCATTCTATTCCCACAAACAGATAATTACCCGCAACATCCTCGAAAACCAGTCAAACATGGACTGATCCGGTTACGTCCGTGATAAAAAGCGCGGTCTGAAGCGGTCAACTCTTCCGGAAAACATGAACGATGGTCGCCTTGAACGATGCAAACACCCGGCTGTCTGGCTGGTCATGGACCGACGAGGGGGTGCCCGACCAGGCGATTTCCCCCTGATACATCACCACCATCGAGGCTGGCGATAAGACTCCAGGCTTTGCTGATACCCTCGATAAAAGATTCATCACCGCTCCGGGTTTCAGCAAATCCTGTCGGCCGTCTTGCCTGTCGGCAGCGGGGGGTTAAGCCGCCAAAGGCAATGAATCCATCTTAGGCTTTCTGGTCTTTCTCTGTGGTGTTACTGCCGGCAAGGCGGCTTCCGCGGCCCTCTCCTCAGCCCGGCAATAGCCAAGCGCGGCTGAGAGGCGCGCCGCGTTGCGGCAGAGGAGCGGCAGCAACTCGTCTTTGAGCCGGGGACCGGCGAGACGCATTTCCGGGCCCAATATGCTCAGTGCGCCAATGATGGCACCATTTGAATCAAAGACCGGTGCAGCAATTTCCATTACCCCGGCATCGTGCTCCTGATCATCAATGGCGTAGCCTTGTTCTGTCACCCTGTCCAGTTCGCTCTGCAGCAGTCCGGGATCGGTAATTGTGCGGGGGGTGAGCGCTTTCAGTTCTGAACCCGATAACAGATCCGTCTGTCTCTGCCGCTCCATAAACGCCAGCTGAACTCTCCCCGCAGCCGTGCAGTACAGCGGCTGGCTGCTGCCGACCCGCTGAGCCACCCGTACCGGGAGGTCTGATTCCACACCGTCAACATAGAAGGTATACCCGTCCTTAATGACCGAAAAATAGCAGGCTTCATGGCACTGCTGTTTAAGATCGTTCAGAAAGGGGCGCGCCTGGTCGGCAAGATCAATATGCCGTGTCGCGACCTGTCCAAGTGCTCTGGTCTTTATTCCGAGCCGGTATTTACCGGTTGCATTGTTCATTTCAATATAATTTTTTGCCGTCAATGTAACAACGAGACGAAACACGTTGTTTTTCTGCAGATTCATACGATTGCTCAAATCGGTGATACCAAGCTCTGCATCGCCTACCTGGAACTGCTCAAGCAGATCCAGGGCTCGCGACACAGTCTGAATTATGTAATTTCCCGCAACGGCTTTCATGACTTTTCCTTGTACTCCTCAAATAAGTTAATTACGTGCATCTCCATTGAAAGTAGATCAATTATCAATTGACGCCCCTGCAGAGGCGTCCCTTGGCCGAGCAGCAGCTTGCAGACTTCGGCAACTTCCAGACTGGCTACCACTGCAGGTGTGAATGAAGGGTTTCCCAGCGTTTGTTCAATACCCTTGCCGCTCTTCCAGGAACGATAGATGGTCTGCAGCGTGTCGTCGCCCGGAAACTGGGTGGTGACATGGCCAAACCAGCCGGCGATGGCGCCATGCACGAGGGGAATATCCATTGCCGTGCAGACATCGGCCAGCTCCAGCCGGACCTGAATGGAATCAAGTGCATCAACCGCCACCTGACATCCGTCAAGCAGTTCAGCTCCGTTTTCGGGAGAAAATGCCGCCTGGATCGGTACCAGGGTGACGGCGGGATTGATTTCGCCGATTCGTTTGGCAGCGGCTGCCACCTTGGCCGTTTCCAGATTCGCCGGAGCTGCTGAACAGCTGCCGGTTCAGGTTATGCTCTTCGAAAACATCCGGATCGATCACCACAATCCTGCCGACGCCCAGACGGGCCAATTCTTCCACGACGTAGCCGCCCAGCCCGCCGCACCCGATCACGGCAACACAGCTGCGGAACAGGGTCAACTGGTCACTGACGTCAATAATGGTGCGATTGCGCTGATAGCGGGCCGGCAGAATGCCCCGTTCCAGCGCGACCTCTTCAACCTGGGCCACGGTTACACCGAATCGTTCTGCCGCCTCGACCTGGCGGTTCCAGGGAAGCAGCTGACCATCGGCATGATCGCGGACGAAAATCGGCAGTGATTCCATCTCAGCCCCCGCCCAGAAGCGGAAAGAGCGCCAGCGTATCGCCTTCGGCAAGTACACGGTCCGAGTTTGACATGCCGGTTGTTGACCATCATGATCCCCAGTTCGGATTGCGGCAGGTTCAGACTGTCGGCCACGTCGGCCACGGTGGTTCCTGCCGGATAGTCACCGGTTTCAATATCGAAACGACCGGCGCGAAATGAAGCAAATAGTTTTACGGTTACGTTCATTGTCTTACTCCCTAAATAGAACGGTTAGGAGCACCCGACCCGTACAGGCACGGCGATTCTTCCGGCTGAGCGGGTATGTTTTGCAGCAGCTCGGCCAGCTCACCCGGCTCCAGAATCAGGCCACGAGCCAGAACGAGGGGGCCAAGTTCAGCCAGCAGCAGATTGAAGAGTTTTACACGAACAGTCCCGTTCTCCTCTGCCGTTGCGACACTATCCGCTGCATGGCTGATACCCTGGCGAAGTGCGGCATAAAACCCGCCGCGCCTCATGGTGGCGCCGACCAGACCCGGCATGGCAGCCGACAGGGTCACCCGGGAACCATCCTGAACGAGCGTGCGATCAAGGTCATCCACGGGACGGTTGTCGAGAAATACGGTCGTTATCCGGTCGGTCACATAGTCGGCAGGGATGGCGAACTGATCACAGAGCAGGCTTTTAAGCGTGCAACCGACCCTGGCCGGAACCGTCACACCCTTCTGGAGAAGCGGAAAGAACGAATTCAGTTGGTCAGCGGCAAGATGCAACGCCACGGTTTCCAGATCCACGGTCGTCTCCCAGGAAATATAGTTCCCGAGGCGTTCGGATTTGCGTCAAATCGGCCCCGCCCACAAGGACTCCGCGGAGGCGTAGCAGCGCTACGCCGCACAAGGAAGTCCTGAGGACGGGGTCGAGATGGCGGAAATACGGACGCCGTACTACCAGTTGAATACTTCGTCCAGCTCCTCGTCCTTCATCATAAACGTCTGGTTATGCGGCGCAATCGGCTCGTTGTAGAAAAAGCGCGGCAGCCGGTCGTGATGCTTGGTGAAGCCGGCCCGGGTGTTGAAATCCCGCTCGGCGGAAAGCACCTTCTTGCCCAGCGCAACCACATCGTCGCCGGTCATGGTGATGCCGTGGAAGGAACCGAGCATGTCGAGCAGCGCCTGGAAGGTCTCCGGCTGATCCATGATGGCAAAGGCGATGAACAGGCACATGCCGGTGGAATCGATGGCTGCTGTGGCGATCTGCAGGTTGCGCGACAGCTCGATCTGTCCTTCGGTCTTGAGCGGATCGACATCGCCGCCGACCTTGAGGATGTTGGTGGCAATGGCGTACCCGGCGGTGTGGTCGGCACCCTGGGTCGTCGTTGCATAGGTGACGCCGATCCCCTGAACGGCGCGCGGATCGTAGGCGGGCAGAGCCTGGTCCTTGACGACCGGTACGCGCTCGACACCGAACACCTTGCCGGTGATGGCGGCGCCGCTGCCGAGTACACGGCCCAGCGGGGTCCCTTTCTCGACCTCTTCCACCAGACGGATGGCGCCGGCCTTGTCACCGAACTCGATGAGGCCGGCATCCATGGCGACCCCGATGGTGACCCCCATCTCGATGGTGTCAACGCCGATGTTGTCGTCCAGGTAGTCGAGCATGGCCACGGTATCCAGGTCGTCGATACCGCAGTGGCCGCCGTGGGACCAGACCGTCTCGTACTCCGGCTGTTTGGTCAGGTAGTTGCCGTCCTTGTCGTTGTAGATACCGGAACACTGGATGACGCAGCCGCGATGGCAGCCGTGGGTGGCGCGTGCCGCCGCGATCGATTTCCAGTGCAGCCTGGGCTTCGCCGCTGAGCTTGGCGGAACCGGCGAACTGGCCGGATCCTTGAAGTTGTTGGTCGGGTAGCCGCCGGCCTCGTTCAGTACGTTGGTCAGAACGTTGGTGCCGTAGGCGGGCAGGCCTTCGCCGGTGACCGGGTGCTTGCGCAGCCCTTCGACGAACTTGCGGTTGGCATCACGATAGGCATCCGGATCTTTGGGTGGACGCATCTTCATGCCGGCGTCGTCAATGATGATCGCCTTGACCCGCTTGGCGCCCATGACCGCACCGACGCCGCCGCGACCGCAGTGACGGGTCGGACGCAGTTCCGGGTCGGTACAGGCGATGGAGGCTGCCAGCAGCTTGCGCTCGCCGGCCGAACCGATGGTCATGTAGGCCACCTTGTCGCCGTACTCCGTGCGCAGTTTCTCGACCAGCGGATAGTTGTCCATCAGCTTGAGGCTGTTATCGACAATGACCTGGATGCCGTCCTTGTTGATAACGATTTTGTAGAGGTCGTCACCTTCCGGCTTCCCTTCGAGGATGACGGCGGCGTAGCCGAGACGGGCCAGCACCTGGGCGGCCTGTCCGCCGGCGTTGGATTCCTTGATGGTGCCGGTCAGCGGGCTCTTGCAGCCAACCGACAGCCGTCCGGTCATGGAACCGGTGGTGCCGCTCAGCATGCCGGGCGAGATGACCAGCTTGTTTTCCGCGCCCAGCGGGTGGGCCAGCGGATGAACCTCGGCCGCGACCACCAGAGAGGTCATCGCCCTGCCGCCCAGCCCGGCATACTCGCCGAGGCCGCCAACAGTTACCTTCGGGCCGCCTGCGGCCCCCATGTCAATCCGTGCGATCTTGTCCATACGTGTTCTCCTTTCCCTTTGTTCTGTGCCAGGCACAGATGAAATTCTCCTTTTCAAAGGAAGGCTGCGCCGTTTCCCGCGCAACCCAATGGCCTGCCGCCGTGGGAAGGTTCCGGTAGGCGGTGAGGCTCGGAGTAAAACTGGTAGTATGTATTTATACAGTCTGCTCCATCTGCCGGAAAAGGACAACCCGGTAGCTGGCAAAACATCTTGCGGCTCAGGCAGCCCCAGAATACGCCGGCTCCATAGGCAATCTGTTCCAGAAGATAGATGCCGCAGAAGCGGATGAACGACAGCGGCGGTTTCTTGACCGCATAATCGACCCCGGCGGCGCACAGCAGGGCCGCAACCGGCAGACTCCAGGCCCAGAAACCGGGGACGATCAGGGCGACAACGATCAGCGGCACGGCATAGTAGCGGACCAGATGGTAGCAGATGTAGTAGGCCAGACTGCCGAGTGCCCGCAAACGTCCGGCAACAAGGGATGTAAGACCGATAGGGAGGTTGCGGCGGATGAAAGCGGACCCTGACGATCACTGTGTCGGCCGCCAGCAGGCCGGTCGCCAGCAGCAAGGTCCACCACCCCGCAAAAGGAGCGATAAGACAGAGCATCAGCACTATAGCCAGCAACAGACGGGATGACCATCTGCTTCCTGCGCAGCGGATGAAGCAGCTGCAGCATCCCCTCGGAGGTGCCGTAGTCGAAACGCCGGGACATGAATGAACGGATGCGAACTGCGGTGCTCGTGTAGAATATTTCCCGCCGGCAGGTAGCAGATGGTCCAGCCCTTGTCGCGCAGACGCCAGGTCAGATCCACGTCCTCGCCGACATGCATGCTGTCCTTGAAACCGCCGGCGCTCCTGAAGGCGGTCCGCCGGACCAGCAGGTTGCAGCTGGGCAGATAGAAGGTGTCGTTGCCGCCGCTGCCCGTGCGCTCCCGGGTACCGAGCGAAAGGCTGGACATGACCGCTTCATAGCGATCAACGGCCGATTCGGTGCACATGCCGTCCACCTGCCCGCCCACCGCTGCCAAGGCCGGGTTGGTAAAGGCCGGGATCAGTTCGCATAAGCCACTCTTCGGAAGCGGTGCAGTCGGAATCGATAAAGGCAAGAATCTCGCCGCTCGCCATGGCGGCACCGACGTTGCGGGCAGCGGCAGGCCCCCTCCCGGTGCCGCCCGACGGGACCAGCAGTGCCCCGAACTGTCGCGCCACCAGCGGGGAATCGTCACTGCTGCCGTCATCCACAACGATGATCTGGAGTTTCTCCTGCGGGTAGCGACAGCCGGGTCAGAGAGGTCAGGCAGCGCCGCAGCTCGTCCGCCCGGTTCATAACCGGGATGACGATGCTGACCTCAGGGAATGTCGCCGGTTGCTCCGGAGTACTCCGCACCCGCTCGGCGAAACCTTTTGCCGCCAACTGTTCCATGACGCCGCGTTCCGCTTCAGAAGCGGTGATCATTGATCCGTCAACTCCCCGCCCGACCAGGTCAGCCAGAGAGCGGTTCAGGCGCAGGACGCAGAGCGGCGTTTTCGACATGAGGAAGATTCCCCCGTCCCGCTCCACCAGTTCCACGTTGTGCGCCAGACGATAGTTCATGATGTTCCTTCCGCTATTAACCCCTCTTCGCGGAAAATCCGCACAAGGGCAGCTGACCGTAGTCATCGACGGAAAGCGTGATGCAGTTTTCCCGCGCGGGCCTTGATGCCGCCGGAGAGGAGCGAGAGTATCCGTTCAAAGGCCGGCAGGGTCGGATCAGGCGTCACCACACGGATCGGGTCGGGGCGGGGAACGCCGAAATCAGCTGCGGCAAGGTAGGCACCGGTGGCACCGATTTCCCAGAAGGGGAGCCCCAGATGTGCCAGATCCCAGTTCTCGATGCGGGCGTGCAGAGCGCGCTGGTGACCGCGTCGACGGACGGATAGCGCGGCGTGCGCACCTCTTCGAAGAGGACCGTACAGGGGAGCGGGGCGGTGACGTTCTGCCGTGCACCCCGGTCAGACTTGCGCTGCACTTCAACCCGCTCTTTTTTGGGTAACAAGCGAGACTGCTGCAGTGATGCAGGGCATCGCGGTCTGCGGCAGCGGCCAGGGCCGGAACCGGATCGTCACCGCGGTCCGCCAGACGGTTGCCGGTGAAGACGAGGATCGGCGCGAGGATGGTCACGATCCGGGCCAGAATCCGGGCATCGGCCACGGCAGTCGCCACCTTCCATACCGTGGTCCCAGAAACGGATCGCCCGGTCGGCACCCATCGAGAACGCCAGCCGCAGGGTGTCGTCAAGACGGTCGGGACCGATGGCAAGCACGGTCACCTGTGGCACCGAGGGTGTCTTTCAGGTACAGCGCCTCTTCCAGGGCCGCCAGGTCGGCCGGGTTCGGGATGCGCCGCAGCCCCCGGTCGCTGATGGCCGCCCCGCGAGTGGTGACACGGGCGGGCGGACGGGGATCATTGCTTTCCCGAAGGAGGACGAGGATGTTGAGTTTATTGTCAGACATGGATATCTCCATTTTTATCGATTCGGTATTTCCCCTCTCCCCGACCCTCTCCCACCAGGGGAGAGGGTGAATTCTGGGAATCCCCCCTCCCTTGATGGGAGGGGGTGAGGGGAGGGTGAAAAGTTTACGTCATCCGGTACGCAACCCCGAAACCTCCCCGGGGATAGCGCCAGCGGGTAAAGGCGTTCCGATGGCAGACGACATAGCAGGTGCCGCACTCCAGACAGCCGTCATGCACGAAGGTCATCTTCTGTTCCTCTTCCGACCAGGTGTAGCAGCGGGCCGGGCAGGAGTTGGTGCAGCCGCGGTTGTCGCAGCCGGTGCAGACCGTGGTGTCGAGGACGATATGCGGTTCCCGGTCGATGGTGAAGCTGGTGTTGTCGAAAATCTCGTCTATGTTCATAGTGATCTCCAGGCGGTAAAGGCGTCGGACATGGCGTTCTTCAGGCCGACCTTCTCCATTACCTCCCGCAGGACGAGTTTGGGTATGCTCATCTTGGGGGTGCCGTCGATGCGGTAGATATGTTCCATCATGCTGCAGACCAGTTCCGGGTACTCGTTGTAGATCCGGTTGATGTGGAGCATCTTGGGAGCGTTTCTGAATCCTTTCAGGTCCTTGCATGACCCAGCTCAGGTCGAGCCGTTCCTTGTACCGTTTGAGCGTCTTGTCGGAGAAGTCCTTGCGCTCGTGCGCTTCGACGACGGTTCTCCCCGCCAGGATGCCGGAGTGGGAGGCGAGGTTGATCCCCTCCAGGTTGACGCCGGTGGCATTGCAGAGCGCCGCGGCGTCGCCGGCAACCAGGATGCCGTCGCCGACCAGTTCCGGGATCATGTCGTAGCCCCCCTCGGGGATGAGGTGGGCCGAGTACTCCTGCAGCCTGCCACCCCGCACCAGTTTGGCCACCTGCGGCTGCTCCATGAAGGCGTTGAGCAGATCGTAGGGGGTCTTGCCGCTGGTGCGCAGGCTGGCCAGGTGAAAGACCAGGCCGACCGAGATGGAGTCGTAGTTGGTGTAGAGGAAGCCGCCGCCGCGCACACCGCCGGTGCAGCCGACAAATTCGTTGGCAAAGCCCTGGTCGCGCGACCAGGCCGAAACGCTCGTCGATCATCTCGCGCGGCATGTCGATCAGCGCCTTGACACCCACCGCCATCTGATCGGCATTGAACGTTGGGCTGGCGCAACCCGGCCTTCTGGGCCGTGAACGACAGAACACCGTCGGCGGCGATCACCACCGGGGCATTCAGCTGTCCGCTGCGTCCCAGGATCGAAACGCCGGCGATCTTGCCATCCTTGTAGATCAGTTCATCCACCGTGGCACGGGTGATCAGGGTGGCGCCGGCCTTGACGGCCTCTTCGGCCAGCCAGCGGTCGAAGCGGGGGCGGAAGACGGTATAGCCGTTGTAGGGGGCACGGTCGAAATTGCCGGTTTCGATGCTGGACGTTGAAGCTGGACTCACCGGTCATGAAGGTGGTCGCCCTTCTTGACGATGTGCCGCTCCAGCGGCGCCCGTTCCCAGAAGTCGGGGAAGATCTCTTCGATGGAGGTCATCCGGTGCAGGATGCCGCCGAACATGTTCTTCTCGCCCGGAAAGGTGCCGCGTTCAACCAGGGCCACATCCAGCCCGGCGCGGGCCATGGTCAGGGCGGCCGAAGAGCCGGCCGGACCGGCACCGATAACGATTGCCTGATAGGTTTTACTCATGGCGCACCTCCGATCGTTGCTTTGACCCGGTTCAGGAGGCGCGGCAGCAACTCCTTCAGGTCGGCCACGAACCCTTCATCGGCATTGGGAAAGATGGGGGCCTTGGCGTCGCTGTTGACCGCCACGATCCGGCGGGAATCCTTGATGCCGCCCACATGATGCATGGAACCGGAGATCCCCAGGGCCACATACAGCCGGGGTGTCACCGTGCGGCCGGTCTGGCCGACCATCCGTTCGAAACCGGTCCAGCCCAGGTCGTAGACCGGGCGGGTGACGCCGAAGGAGACGTTCAGAAGCGTGCACAGTTCCTTGAGCTGCTCGAAGGTTGCCGGGTCGCACCCTTTGCCGGCGCTGAAGATCACCTCCGCCTCGGTCAGGTCGACGGTCTGCGGGTCGGGCGGAATCCGGCCGGTAATGGTTGCCGCCGCGCCGGAGACCGGAGCGGCCGGAGTGCCAGGTTGCTACAGCGGGTGAGCTGGGACGTACCGTGGCCATGAGCACCTGGCTCAGTGCGCGCAGCGGAACCGTGGCCACCAGCGGACGTGCTGCCGTCCCACATCCTGGTTTCTGCAATCCGGACCCCCAGGGCCCTGCGGGAAAGTCGCACGCCATCCGCGCTCTGCCGGACGGTAACCAGCTCCGTCATGATGGCGGCATCGAGCTCATGGGCAACAACCGGCGCCAGGGTTGAACCCAGGTCATTGTGGGGCAGAATAATAACGGTTGCCGCTTCATCCTGTGCCAGTGCAGCCAGGCTTTTCCCGAGCAGCGCCGGTGTGTCGAGCAGGCTCTCCCCGGCTGCCATGCAGGTGATCGTCGGAGTGCCGTAGGCGCCGAAGGCGGCCAGTTGTCCGCTGTCGGGAGCGGCGGCAACAGCCACCCCCCAGGAGGCGTCGAGAGTGCCGGCCAGACGCGCCCCGTAGGAGAGCAATCCGCGTCCGGTTTCATCGAGTTCGCCACCGGGAAGATCGACAAAAACAAGGATTTTGCCGTTGATGCCCATCAGATCTCCCTCCCGAGTTTATGTCCTTCCCAGATGGCCATATCGACCTTGCGCGGGGAAACGCAGTCGCCGATCCGGTACAGTTCCGGCACCTTACCCTTCAGGCTCATGTACAGATCGTCGTCCACCTGCTGTCCCATGACCAGGACGAGGGAGTCGTAGGGACCCCACTCGAACCAGACATTGGAGTAGACATTGAACCCCTTGACGGTCTTGGCCCCGGCTTCGCCGCCGACTTCCATCACGGCGATGTCGGGGGTAAAGGTGACCCCTTTCTGCAGCAGCCGCTGGCGTGCCGAGTAGAGGTCCTGGGTCGGTCCCAGTTCTGCGCAGATGAAGAGGCTGGAGGTGATCATATCGACCTTTTTGCCCTGGTTGGCCATGAATTCGGCGGTGGCGGTGGCACGCTGGTGCCCGTCGTAGTCGATCAGGCAGACCTTCTCGCCCAGTTCGGCCTCACCGTTCAGCACCTGCAGGACATTGAAGATCGCCGGGCCGTCGGCGCCGCCCACCGGGTGTTTCTTGGGGACGCTGCCGGTGGCCACGATCACCACATCCGGCTTCTCGGCCAGGAGCTGTTCTGTGGATCACCTCAACGCCGAGCTTTACGGTCACGCCGGCCTTGTCCACCTGACTCTTTTCGTTGCTGATGATGACACCGAACTCGTCGCGTCCGGGCCCTTTCATGGCGGTCACAACCTGCCCACCCAGGGCCTCGTTCCGGTCGATCAGGGTGACGTTGTGGCCGCGACGGCCGGCCATCTTGGCGGCCCACATGCCGGCCGGGACCACCGCCGACGATCGTCACCTTCTTCTTCACGCTGGCCTTTTCCAGGGTCCCTTCGCCCCACTCCTTCTCCCGACCGACTGCCGGGTTCTGGACGCAGCCGAGGCTCTTGTTCATGCCGATCCGGCCGATGCAGCCCTGGTTGCAGGCGATGCAGTAGCGGATGTCGTCCAGCCGTCCTTCCTGGCCTTCTTGGGCAGGAACGGGTCGCAGATCAGGGCGCGGCACATGCCGATCATGTCGGCCTGGCCGGCGGCCAGCACCTTCTCGGCCATGACCGGGTCGTTGATCCGGCCGGTGCAGAAGACCGGCAGCTTGATTTTTTCGCGAATGCCGGCAGCCAGCGGGATGGTGTAGCCGAGCGGGGTGTGCATCGAGCCTTCCACCAGGTACAGGTTGTAGAAGGTGGCGATGGAAAGGTCCATGAAATCGATCAGACCTGATGCCTCGAAGAGGGCGCAGATTTCCTGCACCTGGCCCAGGTCGAGTCCGCCCGGAATCATCTCGTCGGCGCACATCCGGATGCCGAGGGTGAAGTCGTTGCCGACCGCCTTGCGTACCGCGGAGATGAACTTGAGCGGCGCCCGCATCCGGTTTTCCAGGCTCCCGCCGTATTCGTCACTGCGGAAGTTGGTGAGCGGCGAGAGGAACTGACGCGCCAGGCTGGAGTGGCCGAACTGGATCTCGATCCCGTCGAAGCCGCCTTCACGGACATGGATGGCGCTCTTGGCAAAATAGCGGGCTACTTCCTCGATGTCCTCCGGCTCCATCGCCTTCGGGGTCTCCCGGAACAGGACGTCCGGAACCGGCGATGGAGCCCAGACCGGCAGCCGGGAGATGCTGCCGTCACCCTGCTGGCCGTTGTGGTTCAGCTGGGCGAAGATCTTGGAATCGTACTGGTGTACGTAGTCGGTGATCTTCTTGAAGCCGGGAATCACCTCCGCATGGTAGACGTCGATCAGCTTCTCGTAGGCCATGTCGGTCGGATGGACCGTCAGCTCCTCGGTGATGATCAGACCGGCGCCCCCCTTGGCCCGCTCGCCCCAGTAGTACATCTGCCGTTCGCTGGGGAGATTGCCTACGGCCAGGTTGGTCAGGTGCGGCTGGAAGGAGATGCGGTTCTTCACCTCGACCGTGCCTATCTTGAGGGGTGAGAACAGATTCGGAAACATCATGGATTCGCTCCTAAAGTTTATCTCCCCCCTTGCAAAAGGGGGACGAGAATTTATTTACGCTGCTGCCGGCAGCCGGTTATCGGCAATGGACGTCACGCAGCGCTCAAGGCACTCGGGGTCACCGCCGTTGATATCGTTTTTCAGATGCCAGGCCACGGCCGGACAGCCGCCGTGGCACTGGTCGAAGCGGGTGCACTCCTCGCAGGAATGGATGCGCAGGTTACGGAAGGATGCGTAGATCTCCGAGCTGTCCCAGATCTCCTGAAAGCTGCTGGTACGGAGATCGCCGGCTTCAAAGCGGTCGCTCTGCAGAAAGGCGCAGGGATACATGTGGCCGGTAGGACTGACGCAGCAGGTCAGCTTGGCCGCACCGCACAGGTTGAGACCCAGCCCCTGGCGTTCCTGTGACGTCAGCGAGAAGAAGCTGTCGCCGGTGCGCACGTCGCCGCTTTTGGCCAGCCAGTCGGAAAAGGCGAGCAGCTGCGTCGGGGTCGGCCGGAGGGATTCCCAGTTGTCCGCTCCGCGTCCTGAAGGACGGAAGCGGCTGACCCGCAGCGACACGCCCAGAGAGCGGGCCAGATCGTGCATGGCCGGGATCTCGTCGGCGTTGTGGGTGGTCAGCACCGTATTGATACTGGCGGGGATCTTGGTGGCGGCCAGCAGCTTGACGGCCTCTATGGCGGCGTCGAAGACCCCGTCGCCGCGGACGGCGTCGCAGGTTTCCCGCTTGGCCCCGTCCAGGCTGACCTGGATGGCCACCAGCCGGTTGGAGGCCAGCCGCGCGACCAGTTCGGGAGTAATCAGGGTGCCGTTGGTGGAGATGCAGGTCATGATGCCGTGCTTGAATGGCAGGCCGCCAGGATCTCTTCAAAGTCAGGGCGGATAAACGGCTCGCCGCCGCCAAAATTGACCTGAAAGACACCGGCGGTGTGCAGTTGCTCCACCAGGTCGAGCGCCTCGGCGGTGGAGAGTTCGTTGTCAGGCCGGTTCTCCGGATGACGAGAGGCAGTGACTGCAGCGGAGGTTACAGGCCAGCGTGACCTCCCAGGTCAGATTTACCGGGGAGCGCATCCCCATTTCGACATATTTATTGCTCATGGAGAAATCCTTTTTCCAGGAGTTGTGTTACGAATTTTTGTAAGGCCTTCTTCTCGGAATCCGAAGTACCGGCGGGAAATTCATCCCTGGCGCGTACGGTTCCGAAGTAGTCGGCGGGAAGGAGGGTGCCAGTTGCAGCGAAGAGCAGGCGCGGTCCCCTGCAATCGTAAAACAGGAGACCGAACCCCTCTTGCCGCGCGCGGCAGGACGGATGCAGCTTTATGCCTGCCGCAGCCATCTTAGTAAACCCCGCAGATGCCGTCGATTGCGAGTTCCTCAACCTGGATTTCCTCAAGGATACGCGGCTCTTCGTACTGCATGTTTCAACTGCCTGTACTTCTGTTTCCATGTTATTCTCCTTTCTTTCTTTGTCGCACCGATTCAGGGTGCGCTGTGGTATGTCATCTTTATTGCAACGGCAATGCCAACAAATATAACGCTGATTTACAGTAGTGATTTCAAGCTGGTTCACAACTGCCGTCCTCATCTGCATACATGTTGATGTGTGGAGAAATTGGACATATTCTGAATCTGCGGATTAATGCCCTGCGATCAGCATTGTGTAGCAAATGTCAACAGTGAGTAAATTATCTACAGTATTTTAAACCTTTGTTTTGAAATAATACCACCGACATCCGGAATATGGGAACAAAGTCTGCATGTTATTTATTGCCGAAAACACAAAAGTTGCTGTTTCTGGTAGACTGCAAAACATCTCCCGTATGGAAGGCAGTCCAATGTTTCAAAAAAACTCCTGCTGTTCGTATTGCGGCACACAGTTTCCTGACCGCGGCGTCGTGGCCGATCACCTGCCGGTCGTGCGGCAACACGAATTATCTGAATCCCGATACCGGTGGTGGTGCTGCTTGTGCCGGTGGGAGACGGTCTGGTGGTGGCCAGGAGAAATATCGAACCACAAAAAGGGACTCTGGTGTTGCCGGGGGGATACCTGGATCTGTGGCGAGACCTGGCAGGAGGGTGCCGTGCGGGAGCTGTACGAGGAGACCGGCATACCGATATCCCCCGGACGAGATCAGCCTGTACGATGTCCAGAACGGTCTGGACAACACGCTGGTAATCAGCGGTCTGGCGCGCGAAGCAGCCCCGAAGCTGCCTGAAGCCGTTCTCGTCGTCGGAGACGCAGGAGATCGCCCTGATCGAAGAGCCGATCGAGCTCGGTTTTCCGCTGCATAACCTGCTGATACGGAGATACTTTGCCGAGACAGGACTGAGAACTTCACTAACCCTTGGTAAAAGAAGAGCCAAAGCCGATGAGGAGCAGCAGTGCAATGACTCACATTTCCCCCTCACCCTGGCCATCTGCCTCAGTGAGAGGATTCTCACCTATTATGAAAACCACCCGTTCCAACATCAGAAAGCTGTACGCCTTTTCCTTCCTGCAGATGACCCTCTTCCCGATGGCGATCATCACCCTGTTCTGGAAGGACCACATCGGCCTGTCCCTGACCCAGATCCTGCTGCTGCAGGGCATCCTCTCGGTCGTCGATGGTGGTGATGGAGTATCCCAGCGGCTACATCAGCGACCGGATCGGCTACCGCGTCTCCCTCACCCTGGCCTCGCTGCTCGGCATGGTCGGCTGGGGGATCTATACGGTGGCCGACCACCTTCGCCCATGTCATGGCCGCCGAGATCCTGCTCGGGATCTCCCTGGCCTTCATCAGCGGTTCGGACAGCGCCCTGCTGTACGAAACCCTCAAGGCGGAAGGCTCGGAGCAGGAGTACGCCCGCCATCAGGGGCGCATGAGCGGCTATGCCCAGGGAGGCGAGGCGCTGGGGGCGGTCTTTGCCGGCGTGCTCTACGCCTACGCACCGCTGCTCCCGTTCGTCCTGCAGGTCGGCGTCTGGTTGCTGGCACTGCTGCTGACCCGCTCCATGGTCGAACCGCCGCGGGATCATCACCGCTCACGCCAGCCATCTGGCAGAGGCGCTGCGCATCGGCACGCTATGCCTTCGTGGAAAACAAGAGCCTGCGCTACACCATTCTGCTCAACTCGGTGCTGGGAATCGCCTCGTTTTATCCGGTCTGGCTGATCCAGCCCTACATGCAGCATGCGGGAGTGCCGCTGACCTGGTTCGGCCCGGTCTGGAGCGGGGCCAACCTGACCGTGGCCTTTTTCTCCCTGACCAGCCATCGCGCCAATGGCTTTCTGGGTGAGCGGTTCATGGTGCTGCTGTTTCTGGTTCTGATCGTCGTGGGGTATCTCGGGCTGGGGCTGATCGGCGGGTTGTGGGGATTTCTGTTCTATTACCTGCTGACGAGCATGCGGGGGTTGCGCGGGCCGATGATGCTCAACCTGACGCAGAAGGAATGCCCGTCAGCCAACCGGGCCGGCATCCTGTCGCTGCAGTCGCTCTGCTTCCGGCTGCTGTTCGTCTGCACCGGGCCGCTGGTGGGGATGCTGGCCGACAGGGTCGGGGTAGGCCAGGCCTTTCAGTATCTGCTGTATGCCTTTCTGATCGTCCTGCCGCCGCTTGTCTTGCTCTTCTTCCGGAACCTGCCGGAGGGCAGGCAAGAGATCTGATGATTATAACCGGCCGATTTCAACGGCAAAACGTGTCAATGATCCTGCGCGCGATGCTTCGCCGTCGGCGGAAGTGCGGGGAGATTTGAGATCGGGAACCAGCGGGCGTCTTCAAGTTCAGTGTGATCTACAACCAGTTCACCGCCGGCGTATGTTGCGACAAAGCCTGCCATTAGCTGCGAAGGAAACGGCCAGCTCTGGCTACCCACGTAGGTGATGTCCGTAATGTCTATACCGGTTTCTTCCTTGACCTCACGGGCCGCACATTCCTCCAGCGACTCACCCAGACCGAGAAAACCGGCTGCCAGGCTGTAGCGGCCCGGTGGCCATGCCGCGTTTCTCACCAGCAGAACCTCATCATCACGCCGGACCAGACACTATGGCACACGGGGATATTCGCGGGAACTGCTTGGCGTTGCACACGGTGCATGTTCTGCCCCATTCACGAACGAACGGCCGGGTTCTGCCGCCGCACACGGAACAGAAGCGGCTCGTCTGCTCCCAATGGAGGATCTGCCTGGCCAGACCGCCGATACCAAGTGTCGCATCGTCAATCGTTTGTACCGCGGCATTGAGCGCCTCCGCCAGAAACGGCGGCTGGACAGTGCACTCTTTTTCTATTGAAAAGATGCGCAGCGGGCGTCCGTGCCACGTACCGATATTGAGCGGAACGGCAGGCACCGCAAGCCAGTCGGGAAGCTCCCCCACGGGGAGGGTCGGCGCGGTTTCTCCGGAGCGGAGAATTATACTGTTGTCCTGGATGATGGCCCAGTATCCGGGTTCATGCGGCGGCGGAGAATAAAAGGGAATACCGGGGACAAACAGATCCCGTATGAAGGAGTTATTAAAGGGAATATTGATGAGGTCGGGATACTCGGACATTGTTGCGATGTACCTTTCAACTGCTCTCTTTAAGCCTACTCCCGGTCGACGGGGAGCAGTACGGTAAATTGTGTCCCTTCGCCCACACGGCTCTCCACAGTGATTTCGCCGCCATGTCGCTTGACGATGTTGTAGGTCAGCGCCAAGCCGAGTCCGACACCCTTGCCGACTTCCTTGGTCGTGAAAAACGGGTCCCAGATCCGGTCGATTACATTCGGGGCAATACCGCACCCGGTATCACGCACCTGCACATAGATGGCCCGCTCTTTATCAGAATAGGTCGTCGATATTTCAACCCGGCCGCCATCCTTGATGGCATGGCAGGCGTTCATCAACAGGTTCATGAAAACCTGACGCAGGCCGGACGGGTCACCGAGGATGAAGAGGAATATTCTCCTTCAGGTCGGCAACGACCTCCATCTCTCCATAGTTCGGCTGGTGCCGCAGGAGCTCAAGGATTTCCATCAGGAGCGCGTTGAGATTCACGGTGCCGATCAGGCCGTCGGATTTTCTGCCGAAGTTGAGCAGGCTGCCGATAATCCCCTTGCAGTGGTAAGCCTCCCGGACGATGACCTCAAGATATTTCTGAAAGACATCCAGCCTGGCTGTCCTTGCCCAGCGAGGGTTCGTCACGGAAGCGGCGCAGGAGCGCCTCGGCATAGCCCGCAACCGAGGTGAGCGGATTGTT
This sequence comes from uncultured delta proteobacterium, assembly GCA_963760075.1. GTDB lineage: Bacteria > Desulfobacterota > Desulfuromonadia > Geobacterales > Pseudopelobacteraceae > JACRCG01. The sequence goes on from CAVXBQ010000001.1 coordinate 205,722, forward strand.
GATCTCATGGGCGATCCCGGTGGCCAGGACTCCGATACTCGACATCTTCTCGGTCTGGATCATCTGCATTTCATGAAGCCGTTTCAGCGTCACATCCCGCAGAAAACACGAGCGCCCGGGTTTTCTCCCCCATTTCATCCTTGATGGGGTTGGCTGTGATGTCGATATAGCGGGTATTGTGCCCTTCCCGCACGGAAACCATGGACGTCTCTACCCGCTCGCCGTGCAGTGCCAGCTCAACGGGGCAATTATGCGGCGAGAAGCCCACTTCCGGATGAAAAACATCCCGGCACCCCCCCCCGGCGAGAACTTCCGGCGGAAAAAACTGCGGACAGATGTGATTGAGATGCTGAATCGAACCGTTATGATCAAAGACAATGACGCCATCGTTGACCGAGTCGAATATCGCCTGCAACTCGTTTTTCTTGTTTCGCAGCCTGACCTCGCCCTGCTTGCGTTCGGTTATGTCCTGGGTCGTGCCGTACAGCCGGACGACCTGCTTGGCAAGATTGACGGAGGGCTCGACGATCGTATAGACCCATTTTACCGTGCCGTCCCGGAGCAGCAGGCGATGCTCGATCTCGTAGTTGCTTCCCTGCTCTATACCGCGTCGGAGTTGGCGCATGACGTTTTCACGATCTTCCGGATGAATCAGGGCGGCGAACGTTTCCTGCGTTGCTTCGGCGCGATTCAGGCGCATGATGCGCAGCAGCTCGTCCGAGACGCGCCAGGTTGCCCGTGAGCGGGTCCGAACTCCAGGAACCGACGTGGGACATGGCCTGTGCCTTGGACAGTTTGTATTCGCTTTCCCGCAAAGCCTCTTCCGCCCGCTTGCGTTCCGTGATGTCCAGCAGCGCAGCGTGGCACTCCTTCCCCGATGCGGTTGCCATCATCTCTATGCGCAGATACAGCGGCGGCCCGCCGACATTCGCCAGTTTCAGCCGGCAGGTCTTTTTGTCCCGACTGGCAAAGACCATCTGCAGAAAATCGGCAAAGGCGGTGCGATCCTCGGCAGCGACTAACTGCTCAAAACGGAGTCCGGTCAGAGCGGAACGTTCCATCCCCAGCAGCGTGGCTCCGGTCAGGTTGACGGTCTGGATGTCGCCACTGGCATCGAGCGTTACATATCCGACCGGGGCAACGTCGTACAGGAAGGCATATTTGTTTCGCGATTTTTCCAGCTCTTCGTTGGAATTGCGCAGTCTCTTCGAGCTGTTTTTCCAGCTCGTTCTGGCGGAGTTGGCACTCCTGCAGGAGCTGTAACGTATCCAGGGCTGCACAGGGGGATGAAACATCCGTATCGCCGGTAATGTGTAGCTTGTCAGCACAAGGGTTCGTCACGATAGCGCCTTTTTGTAGCGGATTCCGAGGGCATCTGCGGTCCAGATCGCGGACTCTGCCATATCCGCAGTGACAGGAAACCAGGTCGAATGAATGGTTTCGCCTTCAGCAACTGCTGCGACGGCAACCTGTCTGATATCGTCTGATGTCGGCTGTTCAATGCCAAGGTCTTCAAGGCAGAGCGGCAGGCCAACGCTGTGACAGAAATCCTGTACCTCTTTGATAGCATCGGAAGGACGACCTTCCAATACGAGCTGGGCAAGGACTCCAAAGGCGACTTTTTCACCATGGAGTGTATGCCTTGTGGATTTCAACGTCGTTAAACCGTTATGAATCGAATGTGCGCCCGCGTGTCCCCCGTTTTCAGAACTCAGGCCGCTTAACAGGGTATTCGCCTCTACAATCGCATCGACAGCAGGGGTCACGACATTCATTTCAACGGCCAATTTTGCCTGAAGTCCGGATTCCAGCAAGGTCTCAAAGCAGAGTCGCGCCAGCGCCCTGGTTGCCAGCGTGGGACTCCCCCCGCCGGTGAGCGGATTTGGTTTTCCGCTTCTGAAACAGGTGTCTGATTCCCAAAAGGTGGCAAGCGCATCCCCCATTCCTGCCACGAGAAACCTTACCGGAGATTGGGCGACTACTGCCGTATCAACCAGGACACAATCCGGGTTTTTTCGCAAAGGCAGGTAGCGTTCAAATTCCCCCTTCTCGCTGTACACAACCGACAGTGCGGAACATGGAGCATCGGTTGAAATAACGGTGGGCACGACAATAACCGGCAGCTTCATCTCGTGCGCCACCGCCTTGCCGGCATCGATTGAAGCACCGCCACCCAGAGCAATGATGATATCGGCCCTGTTTGCTGCCGCGATTCCCGTCAGCCGTCTGATTTCCTGTTCGGAAGAGACCCCTTGAAAACATTCCTGGTGGCAGGGGATGCCTTTTTCGGCGAGACTGGCCAGCATGTCCGGGCCGCACAGGGATAACGCGGTCTTCCCGCCAATAATGAAAGCGCACGTTCCGATGTGAGCCGCGTATGCACCGATTTCCTTGATGGCACCGCCCCCTGAACATACCGGCTTGGCGAAAGCAGCATCCGGCTCATGATGTTTCCCTGTTAACTCTCAATGAGACTCCCCCTGAAACTCCTCACCCTTCGTGCGGTTTGCCGACTTCTTCGATACTGACGGTACCGTGACCGCCCTCCACATTGGGTGCCGTCTCTCTCAGATGAGCGGCGCAGAGGTATTCCGAGCTGTTCGCCTTGGCACCGCATTGTCTGCATTCAACCGTGGGATGGTCGGAAAGGCTCTTTATGCAGTCGTCTAGTCCTTGCTCTTTTGAGAACACACATATGCATCTGGTGATTCTCACTGTCGCAACTCATACGTACTCCTGTTGATTATGTAAGATTTAGTTCTGCGCCTTCACCAATGGCTGCGACCGGCCGGGTCAAAAACCGGCTCGCTGCCGCCGCTTGTGCCGCGGGTGTAATAGTCCTTGGAATCGTAAACTTCCGCTGCCTTGGCTTCCCGCAGACGTTTCTTGTCAAGCGGATGGGCCTGATCGGCATAGATGTCGCGGAGCAGGTCTTCCACGACCAGGCTCAGATCCTCGACCGTTTTCACGACCTCCACCTTGTCGCAATATGAGCCGTAGATATCCATCAGACAGTCGCCGCGGCTCCAGGTATCGCGCTCTTCCGGGGTAAGCCAGAGCATGTAGCGGGCCTTCTCGCGGATCTCGTCCAGCACCCAGTCGTTGGCCTCGTCGTAGTTGTTGCGTGCGTCTCCCAGGATGATAAAGGCCGGTCTCCCCCGCAGGTTCTCCAGATACTTTTTCTTGAAGGTCAGAAAAACCTGGCCGAAACTGCTGTTTTCATCCAGATCGACGATGTCGCCCTTGTCGATGGTTTCCATCAGGTCGTTGACCGGCATATTGGCCAGCATTTCGGTGATTTCCGCCATCTCGCGGTTGAAGATGAAACTGCGGACATCCAGCATCTGATTATGCAGGGTATGCAGCAGCAGCAGCATGAAGCGGGAGGCATGGCTCACGGAAAAGCTGACGTCGCAGAGTACCACCAGACGCGGTTTTTCCCGGCGTTTGCGGCGCAGCGCCACCTGGAACGGGACCATGTCGTGGCGGTAATTTTTCTGGATCGTCTTGATGACGTGCAGTTTTCCGCGATTCTGGTTGTTCTTCATCCGCTTCATATCTTTGCGGAGACGCATCATCATGCGGGAGACCACATCCTGCATGGCGATCTGTTCTTCCGGGGTAAAGGTGATACCCCATCTGGGTGCTGTTGCTCTTGTTGAGTTCGATCGTGAGCGGATTCTGCGTATAACGGCGCGTCGGCCGGGGGGCTTTGTTCGCCTTCCCGCGGTAACCCTTCATCTGCACGACGATTTCTATCCCGTCCGTATCGTCCGGATCGATCTCGGTCAGGCTTTTCAGTTCGGCCAGATCTTCCGGATTGATATCGCTGTCAAGTTTGAGCAGAGGGCCGTTCTCGTCGTGGTCGTCACCCGGCAGTTGGTCCAGGTAGTTGAATTCCCCCTCCATGTCGGTGATGGCGGCGTCCATGAGCTCGGGAATATTCGATGTCCGGGTCGACAGACTGGAAGCGGCTGAAAAAACGGTTGAAGACCTCATTGAAGACCGGAATGTCATTGACATTCTTCACCAGTGTCAGGCGCAGGAGCTGCCGGGACGACCGTGCGTCCTTCCATTCCGGCCAAGCGCCAGGGCCTGGACCGCATCCAGGCTTTCACCGGGTGAGACGCGGATGCCGCTTTCACGCAGTGCGGCAACGAAGCCGGCGATTATCCGTTCCATGATCAGCTCAATTCCTGTACAGCCAGTTCCGTTACCTTCTGCAGGTCGGTCTGGTGCTTGGCAATCACACCGACGGTATTGGCGACCACCTCCGGCGTAAGCTGCGTTGCCTTCAGGATCGAAAGCACCTGGGCCCAGTCAAGGGTTTCGGAAACACTGGGCGGCTTGCGCAGATTCAGTTCGCGGGCCTTGCGCAGGAATTCCACCATCTGGCGGGCCAGATCTTCGCAGAGGTCGGGGAATTTTACCCGGACGATCGCTACTTCCCGCTCCAGTTCCGGATAACCGATATAGAGATACAGGCAGCGCCGGCGCAACGCGTCGGAGATCATGCGCGTGCCGTTACTGGTCAGGATCGTCAGCGGTTTTCTCTTGGCCTCGATCACCCCCAGTTCGGGGATCGAGACCTGAAAGTCGCTCAGGCACTCCAGCAGCAGCGCTTCGAACTCGTCGTCGGAGCGGTCGATCTCATCGATCAGCAGCAGGGAGCGTTTTTCGGACAGGAAACTGCGCAGAATCGGGCGCTGTACCAGAAAATTCTTGGAGAAAAACAGGCTTTCTTCGGCAGAGAGACGCTCGACGGCTTCCCGCAGGTCGGCCGATACGGAGAGGTAGGTGTCAAGCTGGGTACGCAGCAACTGGGTATAGAGCAGCTGCTTGCCGTATTCCCAGTCATAGAGCGCCTTCCCTTCGTCGATCCCTTCGTAGCACTGCAGTCTCACCAGGGGGAAATCCAGGGCAGCGGAGAGGGCCTTGGCCAGACCGGTCTTCCCGACGCCGGGAGGGCCTTCGATCAGGATCGGCTTCTCCATGCGGAGGGCCAGAAAAACGGCGGTGGCGATGGCGTCGTCGGCGATGTAGCCGCTTGTGTGGAGAAGATCCTTAACCCCTTGTTCGGTAATCATGATGGCCTCGTATCGTTGAATTTGATAATTGTCTCGCACACTGCAGATGCCTTTCTCTGCAATCTTTGCGCCTGTGCGAGAACATTGTGTATGATTTTTCAGGTGCTGCGTGATTACTCAAAAAAATAAGCCGCTGGCACCCGGTGAGGGGTATCTTCCCTTCGGGGCCAGCGGCATCACATTACATAGGCACACAATGAATCAGATAACTATTACATGCACTGGTGGAAGATGCTTGATCATATCCTGCAGACCGGTATCTGTCGGGTTGCCCTCTGTGCAGATATCGTTGACGGAGAAGCGTGACAGACCTTCGACGTCTTTTTCAAGCAGACCGAGATCCGTGAAGGTCTTGGTGATGCCCAGATCGGCTTTCAGTTCCAGGCAGGCCTCGATGAATGCTTCGCCGGCTTTCATGTCGGACATGCCGTTTGTATCAATACCGGCAGCCTGTGCCATCATCTTGAAGCGCTCAGGGCAGGCCGGCAGGTTGAACGTCATGACCGGACCGAGGCCGATGGCGTTGCAGAGACCGTGAGGAGCATCGTACATACCGCCCAGGGCGTGAGCCATACTGTGAATCAGGCCGAGACCGGCGCTGTTGAAGCTGTAGGCGGCTGCCATTTCAGCCCAGACCATCGCTTCGACGGCTTTGTCGTTGTTTCTGTTCATTGCCGATTGACGCAGGTTGCCGAAGATCAGGGAGATTGCGCTCAGGCCGGGACCGTAGGCGGAGACAACACCCAGACGGGAAGTGATAGCTTCAACGCCATGAGCAAGTGCGTCCATGCCGGTGTAGCCGGCCAGGTCGCCAGGCATACACTGATGAATCAGCGGGTCATTGACGGATTTGCTTGGAGTACAGTTCGGATCGAACAGAGCCATTTTGTACTTCTTGTCGGTATGGTTGATGATCGAGAAGCAGGATACTTCCGAACCGGTACCTGATGTGGTGTTGATGGCAAGCTGGGGAATCGTGTTGGCCTTGGTTGCCTTGAAAGCACCTTCAAAAGTACGGACATCCTGGCCGTCATGGCTGTGAACAAGTTTGATGGCCTTGCAGCAGTCGTGTGAGCTGCCGCCGCCGAGGCTGATGAGGCCGTCGAATTTACCGGCTGCCAGTACCTTGGCGCCTGCCATAACTTCATGGTCTTTCGGGTTGGGTGTTACTCCGCTAAACACCTCGGAAGCAACGCCGGCAGCCTTCAGCACGCCCTGGATCGTCTCGACGATGCCGGTGCCTCTCAGGCCGGTGGTTACGATCAGGGCATTGGTCATACCCAGCGCTCTGGCATCATTGCCAACCATTGTATGTGCACCCCAGCCGACATTTACGGAAGGATATGCGTGCATCATCTTGATCGGGTATTCCAGTCTTTCATTCTTAAGGGTCCGTTTTACATCTTTGTTGTGAGACATGGGTACTTCCTCCTTTTTGGGTGTGTGTTTTGTTTGAGCTGATTTGATTGCATTGCAAATGTTACGATCTGCCGCTACATCTTTCCTTTCCGGATTTTTGCCACCACCTCCTCATAACCTAGTTTTACGATCATCTCTATGTGCTGCAAACGAGCCGGTTATCACTACGTCAAGGCTCATCGTGATCGAGTTATCCATGACTTTAGCAAGTAGAATGCCAACTTTATTTACTGTTTAATTACAGGTAGTTATGATTATTTATTCGGAATGGGACGTGCTGGCGGGCACACGCTGCGGGGGGATATGAAACAGTTTTATATAATTATGTCCACAATAGGTACTTTTATGGCTATGGATTTTATCTACAGTGGGGAATTTTCACCCAGCGGTCTGCAGGCGGGTGAAGTGGCTGACGGGAAGGAAGTGCAAGATGCTGCGTATTTATGTCCGGCGGGGCTCAGTGACCGGAATTACGCGTGTGGTGACAGATGGCCCGCCTCACTTCGCACCGGTCATCAGCGGCCAGAAGATTTCCGCAGCTCCCCCATGCGCGCCCCATGCATCCTCCGGCGCAGAATGCTTTCTCCGGGCAATCCCGGCACTCCGGGATCGCGTCGGCTGCGGCAGCGACTGATACGATGCAGAGATGACCAGAGCGGAGCCCCTTCGGCAAAGGCGGCAACAAGCCCCTTTTCGAAAACTTCGGTGACGGAGTATTCATCGGTGTGACACATCAGGCAGGGATAGAGTCTGCCGGATGGCGTGAGATACGGATTTTCGATAAACGTACAGCACTCCTGGCGGATGGCATCACCTTTCCGCCACTCCAGCGCGGCCACGGTTCCGATCTTATCGTACAGCTCACGGAAATGATCATCGCGATCGTACCGCTCCAGCAGGCTCAGATATTGTTCCACCTTCGGGAGGCGCAACCAATGACGTTTCGGATGCACGTCCGCACAGAACCATGGAACCGGTGGAAACGGAGCCGATACCCATGCTGTCGGCAAAATCAAGCAGCTCCGGGATTTCATCGAGGTTGTGACGCATCTCGGTGAGAAAGATCGATACTCTCCGGGCAAGCCCGCCCTGCACAAGCATCTCAATCCCATGCAGAGCGCCGCTGAAGGCGCCTTCTCCCCGCACCAGATCGTGCGTTCGCGGCGAAACCCCATCCAGGCTGATCTGAATCGACAAGCCGGGGAAGTCCAGTTCGCGCAGTGGCGCGAGGTGTTCATCCCTCAAGAGCATGGCATTGGTCTGGAGAACGACCTTGTTAAACCCGAGAGAACAGGCGAGCTGCACTATTTCCAGCCAGTGCGGGTGGCAGAGCGGTTCGCCGCCGGTAATCCGGACACCCTCCCCGCCGATGGCAGCAAACTCTTCCAGAAGGCGCCGAAGCTGTCCGGAGCGGCACGTGCGCATGGGATGACGCCTCACCTGCCCTGACCCAGCAATGGCAACACGCAGATTGCAGGCACCGGTGATGGCCAGCGTCAGCATTCCGGGCGGGTGCAAACCAGCCAGATCCAGCTGCTGCATGAGTTCCGAAGGTTTCATGTCCTGATATCTCCCGAGAAAGTGTAGCCATACTCTACACTGTGTATTTATTACACAGTTAGTTCATGCGGAAGGCTGCACGCCGGTATGTGCAGCGTACTCGTGTCAGGTGTGGCAAAAAGCAACACATGCCGAGGAGGGATACAAGCGCGGGCCCTGCGAGGTGCGTTACGGTGCTACGAGCAGGATATCCGTGCCGGCAGTCACGACTCCCCCTTCGGGTATCTTGGGAATCAGCCGCCGACGGAGCCATGCTGAACGCCTCGCTCAGGCTTCCAGGCCGTAGCGTTCCAGCTTGCTGTACAGGGTCTTGCGGTCGATTTCGAGCAGTTTGGCGGCCTGACTCTTGTTCTGCTCTACCAGTTCAAGAACCTTCTGGATATGGTCACGCTCAACAACCCAGAGTGGTGAGGCCGTAAAGGTCGAGTTCTCGTTGCGCGTTACGCTTGCCGCCGGTGAATAGACCGCTTTTTGAGGCGCAAACGGAAACAGGTCCGGGGTGATAATCGGCTCGTTGGCGAGAATGCAGGCCCTGCGGATGGTGTTGCGCAGCTCCCTGACGTTCCCCGGCCACTGGTATGCGCAGAGCGATGCCATGGCTTCATCGGTGATTTCCCAGCTTCGCGAATCATTTTCATTGCACTGCTGGATGAAGTACCAGGCCAGCGGGATGATGTCGTCCGGGCGCTGCCGCAGCGGCGGCACGGGAATCGGCAGCAGGTTGATGCGGTGGTACAGGTCTTCTCTGAATTCGCCGCGACTGACGCAGTCAGCCAGGATTTTGTTGGAGGCAAAGACAAAGCGGACGTTGACGCGGATATCGTGGTTGCCCCCCATGCGGCGGAAGGTGCTGGTTTCAAGGATACGCAGGAGTTTGACCTGGACGTCGAGCGGCATCTCCGAGACTTCATCCATGAACAGGGTACCGGTGTCGGCCAGCTCGAACAGACCGGCCCGCACCTTTGTTGGCTCCGGTGAAGGCACCCTGCATGTGTCCGAAGAGTTCACTCTCCGCCGTATTGGCGTCGAACCTTCCGCAGTTGACCGTCACAAACGGCTTGTTGCTGCGACGGCTGGCATCGTGCACCGCCCTGGCAATCAGCTCCTTGCCGGTGCCGCTCTCTCCGGTGATCAGTACGTGCTCGTCGGTCGCCCCCCAGCGCTGCACCGTTTCAAGAACCTTCAGTATCGGCTGGCTCCTGCCGATGATTTGATGATTGCCGAAACGGTTTATCTCGAGCTTGAGATTGATGTTTTCCAGCCGCAGGCGGTTCTTGTCGCAGGCCTTGTCGATCAGCATCTCCAGTTCATCAAGCTTTATCGGCTTGGTGAGGTAATCATAGGCGCCATGCTTGATGCATTCCACAGCAGTTTCAATGGTGCCGTGGCCGGTAAACATGATGACTTCCGGAATAGTCGACTCCGCACGCATCAGCTTGAGCGTTTCGACGCCATCCATGCCGGGCATGCGAACGTCCAGCAGCACCACGTTGAAGATCTCTTCCCGGTACAGCGGCCAGCCCCTCTTCGCCACTCGCTGTGGCGGTCACCTTGTATCCGGAACGGGACAGCTCCATCTGCAGCAGTTCCCGGAGCGATTTGTCGTCCTCGACAACAAGAACCTTTGTATCGTTACGGACTATTTCTGACATGCCGGCATCCTTACGGTAAATTTCGATCCTTTGCCAATCTGGCTTTCCACGCTGATATCACCGCCAAGGCGCTTGATGATGTTGTACGTGACAGCCAGCCCAAGGCCAATGCCCTGCCCGACGTTCTTTGTGGTGAAAAACGGATCCCAGATCTGGTCGATGGCATCTTTGGAGATGCCGCAGCCGGTATCGCGGATCTGGAACATGACCATCGATTGGTCTGTCATTTTGGTGGTTATTTCCACGAGACCGGCCCCTTGATGGCCTGATGGGCGTTTATCAGAAGATTCATGCAGACCTGGCGAAGACCGGCCGGATCGCCGATAACATCGGGCAGATCGCTCTGGAGGTTGGTCTGGATCTCGATTCTTTCGTAGCGGGATTTGTACCGGACCAGTTCCAGAACTTCATTCAGTATCTCATTGATGTTTACGTTGCTGACAGAACCGTCAGACTTGCGGCTGAAGGAGAGCAGGCAGTCGATGATGCCTTTGCAGCGGTACGATTCCCGGACGATCACCTGCAGATATTTGGGAAACACTTCAAGCCGCGGATCTTCAGCCAGCGCATGTTCATCTTTGAAGCGCCTGAGCAGGGCCTCGGCATAGCCGGCAACCGATGAGAGCGGGTTATTGATCTCGTGGGCGACACCGGCCGCCAGAACGCCGATGCTGGAAAGCTTTTCGGCCTGCATCAGCTGCAGTTCCTGGAGACGTTTTTCGGTGACATCGCGCAGAAAAAGGAGCGCACGATTCTGCTCACCCTTACTATCCTCGATCGGTGTCGCGGTAACATCAAAGTAGCGGGCTTTCCCATCGGAGAGCTGGGAAGAAATCGAGATTTCAACCCGTTCACCAGCCAGGGCCCGCTCTACGGGACAGTCATGGGGAGCCGATTCGTGCTCCGGATGAAACAGTTCACGACAGGAACAGCCGGGGAGGGTCTCCTGCGGAAAATAGTGCGGGCAGACATGGTTGCGATGCTGCACCATGCCGCTGTTGTCATACACGATGACGCCGTCACTGATGGAGTCGAACATGGCCTGAAATTCGCTGCTTTTGCTGCGCAGACCCGAGATTTGCCGCCTCCAGTTCGTGGATTTTCTGCTTGACCTCGGCATAGAATCCGATTTTGGAATTGTCCAGCCCAAGCAGCCGCTCAAGCGATGATTCATCCATCGTTGTCCGAACGGCAACCTTGTCCATCAGTACGCCCTTTCCAGGATGCGCAGCAGATCCTCTTCATCTGCTTCACGCGGGGAAGTGACGATGCAGACATCCTTGAGTGCCTGACGCGCCAGTTCCGGCAGATCCTTGCGAAGGACTCCGATGCTGCGCAGGCTGCGCGGGGCTCCGCTGGCCTCCAGCAGCGAATCGAGTGTTTCCTGAATTTTTTCACTGGCGGCACTGATATCGCCGTTGGCACGGTGCCCAAGCCCCCAGGCAAGTTCCTGAAGCTTTTCGGTAACAACCGGAATGTCGTAGCGGATCACTTCCGGCAGCAGAATCGCATTGATGCTGCCGTGATTTGCGTCATAGAGGCCGCCGATCGGGTGAGCCAGGGCATGGACGATGCCGAGCATGGAATTGGAAAAGGCCATGCCGGCATGCAGGCTGGCCCGCGCCAGATTTTCCATGTCTTCCGGTCTGCGCTCGTGAACGGCATCCGCCAGGCTGCCGGACAGAAGACGCAGCGCCTTGATGGCATGGACATCGGTGAGGGTCGTAGAGGCAATCGAAAAAAAGGCCTCCATGGCATGACTGAGGGCATCGGTAGCGGTGGTGCCGACAAATTCATCCGGCAGGGTTGCCAGGGTGTCCGGGTCGGTCAGGCTGATATCCGGAGCGACACAGCGGCTCATGATGCAGATTTTGCGCAGGTGTTCGGTATCGCTGATGATTGCAAACTGGGAGACATCGGAACCGGTGCCGCAGGTCGTCGGGCAGAGAACCAGCGGCGGCAGGGGGCGAATGATCCGGTCCGGCCCCTCGAAGTCGCGGATTTTTCCGCCGTTGGAGACAAGAATGGCAATCGCCTTGGCCGCATCCATGGAACTGCCGCCACCAAGGCCGACAATCACATCGGCGCCGTGGCGCAGATATTCCCTGACCCCCTCTTCCACCTCGTGATCCTTGGGATTTGGGGTGATCCCGTCAAAATAGATAAATTCAAGGCCGGCATCCAGAAGGCTCCGCATGGCCTGATCGACCCAGCCGGCATGAAAAAGCCCCTTGTCGCTGACCAGAAAGATCTTTTTGCCCCCGAGCCTGCGGGCGCAGGCACCCACCTGGTTCAACATGCCTCTGCCGAAAATGATTTCAGGCACTTCGAATTTATAATTATGCAGGGTATTGTCCTGACGCTTCTCCATTACTGGACCTTTCTTCGGCGAACAGCACCTGTTCTCCCTGCGGTAGAGTGACGGCAGGCAGCGATGTGCATGTATATATTTACAAGCAATGCTCATGCCTAATACATAACCAGGTTTTATAATTTCCGCTATTTTTGACCTCCGATGCAAATTTATCTGGCAGCATACTGCGACCTGGCCTTCCTCGATACAACGAGATGTGCGACTATTCTCCACGGTGTAGAACTCTTCCTCATTACTATATCATACAACAATTACAGTTATGTTACAAAAAGTGACGCGTTAGTCCACACCATGGGCCTGTAAATCATCAAGTACATGGTTCCGTGTAACTCGCTGATAATGTATACAAAAAACCAATGTTTTATTATTGGCATTGCCGTTGCAATCAGAATTCGTCAAACAGGGAAGGTCGGCATACGGAGAGTAGCAAAGAGCGGTAATGCAATATTTCCGGAAGGGACCGCCACATCGAATTAGGTAAGACCATCTTGAAGAAAGGAGCGGCTGACTAGGGTGCAGTACGAAAGCAAAACAATGTGTTGAACGTACGACGTGTTGCAGGTGGCAGGGCAGGGTACGCCACAATTTTAATTCACTTCAACAGAGGGAGATAATCTATGAAAAACAGCACAGTACTAGCACTTGGACTTCTTGTAGCAGCTTCAATCGTCGCAAGCAATCCGGCAAGCGCGGCATTTGTAATTGGTGGAGAAAACGGCTGGAAACTCAGCACAGACGGCATTGTGGATGTTATACTCCACCTACGCTTCAACAACCAAAAATCCTGGCGGCGCCGCGCGTTCTTTGAGCCTGCTGAGTGTCGGAGGCACTGAAAGCAAACATAGACCAGCGATTCGGCGTCGGCATCGGCCTGCTGCCGTCGGTAGTCGCCTTCAATGTCAAGGCCCCCACCACCAATGGCGTGGATTCATCCGTGCGGGTCGGTATCTATCCGAGCATTCAGAATCAAGCAACGCAACGGCACCCAATCGTTTTGACACTTCTCCGAATATCGATTTCCGCGAATTCTTCTACACCGCCAAGGGCGCCTATGGTGAACTGCTGGCCGGTCGCGCCCTCAACCTGTACCAGGGCAAGAACATCCTGACCGACATGACGCTCCTGACGGCCGGTGTCGTGCCTGGATCTGCCTTCCGCGGCAACACCACCCTCGGCCATATCGGCTACGGCTATCTGTATACCAACTTCGGACCGCAGATCCGTTACACCACGCCGGACTTGGCGGCGTCAAAGTGGCCTTCGCAGTCGGCGAACCCTACACAATCAGTGCAGATACCGACAAAACCAACTCACCCCGCGTGGAGGCAGAAATCTCCTACGCCAAGACCTTCGGCGACACCTCCGTGCAGGCATGGCTTCCGGTCTGTATCAGACCGCACCCCGCAGCGATACCGGCAGTTGCACGCCCAGGTCAGGACAACCAGTCGATCGGCGGCGCCGACGGCGTCAGCGTCGGTTTCAGCGGTCTCAACCTGCTGGCCTCCGGTTACGTCGGCAAGGGACTCGGCATGCTCAGCGCACAGGATGGCGACTTCCTCGGGTCAACCTGCAACGGATGCAGACGGCAACGAGAGACTGCACTGGGGCTACCTGGCTCCAGGCCACCTACCAGCTGACCTCCTCGGTCACGCTGGGCGTCAACTACGGTCAGACCCGTCAGGAGAAAACCGACACGAGCCAGCTGATGCATCTTCATTGATGAAGAACCAGGAAGCGGCGACGACTTCACGTTACCTACAACTCTCAACAAATTCACCCAGTTTATCGGCTGAATACATCTATGCCCAGAACACCTGGATGGATCGGTGCCAAACAGCATTCCAACCAGTTTGCCCTCGGCACGATGTTTTACTGGTAACCGGCTGAACATACTCTCACAAAGGAGATTCTCATGCCTAAATATGTCATCGAACGAGAAATACCCGGAGCCGGACAAATTCCGCCGGCAGACCTGCAGGCCATATCACAGAAATCATGCAGCGTCCTCCAGGGACTCGGCCCGCAGATTCAGTGGGTACAGAGCTATGTGACCGACGACAAGATTTACTGCATCTACATCGCTCCCAACAAGGAGATGGTGCTGGAGCACGCCAAACAGGGCGGATTCCCCGCCAACAGTGTTGCTGAAGTCAAGACCATGATTGATCCGACCACAGCCGAATAAGTATCCCTTTGCTCCCCTCCCGGTCGTTGCCGGGAGAGGGACTGTAATTTAATTCGAGGAGAATGTCATGACGTTAGCATCTACTTGTTTTGATCAGTATTATGTGGGTTCCGGTTGGTATGTTTTTTCTTGGCTACGGCGAGGCCAAAAGCACCGGTTTTGTCAGTGCGGTTGTAGGAATTCTGGTTGTCATCGGTGCGACCCTTCAGGCCGCAGTCTTTACCGATCCCTTTACCGCCGGGCTTCTGTTCGTATTCGGCGTCCTGTACCTGCAGACCGGCCATGCCCTTCTGACCGGCGTGACAGATCTGCGTACCGTCGGAAACGGCGCTCTGCTTGTCGGCATCGTATGCGCCGTGTATGCGTATCTGTTTGCCACCGGCGGCGGAGTGAAACCTGATGGCAAGACGTTTATCGGCGTAACCCCCTATCTGGCATTCATGAACCTGACGTTCGTCGTGATCTGCTTTACCGTAACCGGCGTGACCTACGGCAAGATCAACCCCAAGGTTGCTGCCACCATGTTCATTGTCCTCAGCTTCACCTGCCTTCTGGTCCCGGCTTTTGGTCTGATGGCGTACGGCAAGCTTCCTTTTTAAGTAGTATATCAGATCCGTACTCGAAAGCGTGATTTCACAATATAAGACCAGGACCCATTAGCGGCATGGCAACCGTAGCGGTAAAGCTACAGAAAAACGCGATACGAGACTGGAACAGGGGCGCTTATACGACAGGCGCCCCTGTTTTTTGTTGTTTGCTATATATTCTTTTTGCGAGTAAACTAAAATCAATCAAACGTTTGAACTATATTCACTGCAGATGGATATGGTTGTTGTATGGTTCAACCCGGAACCCGGAACAAACAGTTACCAGGAAGTCATGTATGGCTGACAACGATTGTCGTGAAAATATTATTGCAGCAGCAATTCCGCTGTTTGCCGCAAAGGGCTTAAACGGTGTGAGTGTCCGTGAGTTGGCCAGTGCGGCAGGTGTAAACCTTTCCATGATTTCGTACTATTTCGGTGGCAAAGAGGGGCTGTATGCTGCCGTACTGACAGAGCAGTTTGCCATTTTGGGAAAGCTTGAAGAGATCGAACAGATGGAAATCGATACGCTGCAAAAATTCGAACTGTATGTGCGTGCCACGGTCTCACGCTACCGCAAAAACCCTTACCTGCTCCGTTTCTACACCAGTGAACTGACCAACCCTACCGCCTGCTTCGAGGCCATTGTAAAGCCGGCGATCAAAAAGGTCGTGCAGATGCTTCTGGATACTTTTACCGACGGTCTTTCTCATGAAAAGTTCCGGGATGGCCTTGATCCCACCGATACGGTCCTGGCCTTGGCCGGAATGATCAATTTCTATTTTCTGATTGAACCGGCAACGGCCGAATTGGTCGATCATGCACCGGAGTCGTGATGAGGAACTGATCCGCCATATCATGGATATTTTTACACGGGGGATTCTCAAATAAATGCGTAACTGTTTTTTTATGACGCACTATAAAACAAACGTTTGATTGATTACAGATGTGCCATTGAAAAATGTTTTAATGCAGGCATGAAACGGACGAAGCAGAGCGCCAATCAACCACAACCGGCACGAAAAAGGAGATCACTATGGAAACGAATAATACGTTTGAATGTGGAACCTGCTTTTACCAGAGCCAGGCCAAGGACTTTACCCCCATTACCGTCAGCGCCGATTTTGCAGCGCTTGAATGCCCTAACTGCCTGAACAACGACAAAGACAATTTCTTCGAAGTTACCATGGAACAAAAATTAGCTGCGTAAGCATAATCCATAATCGTCCGTTCTATCATGATACTTACAAGCCGCCTCTAATTCAGGGACGGCTTTTTTTTGTGTCCCGGGTTCATTAATGGCAATCATAAACCGAACATCTATAGGATCAGAGGCAGATAACAACCGGTTTTACAACATTCATACACGAGCCAGCGTGGTGTAATGAGCGAGAGAAATCAACTACATACATATTATTACCCTAAAAAGGATTGAGTGATGCCCCGGTATGGGATAGAATACCGTTATAAAGGCTAGGAATATCTGGAGGGGGTCATGTCAGAGGGTTTTGAATTGCGTAAATTTGTTGCCCCTGAATTCGTTTTCGGTGTTGGCGCGCGGCGTCTGGCCGGGCGCTATGCCAAAAACCTGGGGGGGCGCAAGATCCTGGTCGTCTCCGATCCGGGCGTGGTTGCCGCCGGGTGGACCCGTGACGTGACGGACAGCCTCGAAGCGGAGGGCCTCCCGTTTGCCCTGTTCACAGGGGTTACATCCAATCCCAAGGCCGATGAGGTAATGGCCGGTGCTGCCATCTACCGGTCCGAGCGGTGCAATGCGCTTATTGCCGTAGGCGGCGGCAGCCCCATCGATTGTGCCAAGGGGATCGGCATTGTCACTTCCAACGACAGGCACATCCTGCTGTTCGAAGGGGTGGATATGGTAAAGGTGCCGATGCCGCCCCTGATTTGCGTTCCGACCACCGGGGGGACATCCGCGGACGTTTCACAGTTCGTCATCATCAGTAATCCGCTGGAAAAGGTCAAATTCGCCATCATCAGCAAGTCGGTCGTCCCCGACCTGGCGTTGATCGACCCGGCCACGCTGACCACGATGGACTCCTACCTCACGGCCTGCACCGGACTGGACGCCCTGACCCACGCCATTGAAGCCTACGTCTCGACGGCCCGCTCTGCGATGACCGACCTGCACGCCATTGAGGCGATCCGCCTGATTTCTTCGAGCCTCCTCCCCTCCATCGCAAACCTCGCCGACCTGGAATTGCGCAGCAATGTCATGCAGGGGAGCCTGCAGGCGGGACTGGCCTTTTCCAATGCCATCCTGGGGGCCACCCACGCCATGGCCCATAGCCTTGGTGGGTCGCTCGATATCGCCCACGGCGAGTGCAACGCCATCCTGCTCGACCACGTCATTGCATTCAATCTGCCGACAGCGCCGGAGCGTTTTGAGCATATTGCCGAGGCCATGGGACTGGACCTGCGCGGGATGGACTCCGTGCTGAAAAAAACGGCGCTGCTCAATCACATCAGAGAGCTGAAAGCCGCGGCCGGTATCACCCGGACGTTGAACGAACTGGGGGTGGGACGCAGCGACGTGAAATTCCTCACCGACCATGCCTTGAAAGACCCCTGCATGGCGACCAATCCGAGAAAGGCGTCCCAGCGGGACATCGAGGTAGTCTATGAAGAATCGCTCTGATTCTCCCGACTCGTTGGACGTTTTGCAGAAAAAACTGGCCGGCTTCGGCGAAGACTCCCTCCGCAAAACCTATTATCCCGAATTGCAGCAGCGTCTTGAAGATCTGCGCGAGAGCGAGGCTTTTCTCAAGAACATCGTCGACAACATCCCGGCGATGGTCTTCGTGAAAGACGCGGTCGAGCTCCGCTATGTCGCCTTTAACAAAGCCGGCGAGGAGCTGCTGGGCTATTCCCGGGAAGAGATGCTGGGCAAGAATGACCACGATTTTTTTCCTGAGGAGCAGGCGGCATTCTTTCACCCTGAAGGACCGGGAAGTGCTTGCGCGAGGCGATCTGCTTGAAATACCGGAAGAGACGATCAAAACGAGGTCCGGAGAAGACAGGATACTGCGCACCAAGAAGATCCCGCTCTTTGACGACGAGGGAAACGCCCGCTACCTGCTCGGCATAGCGGAAGACATTACCGATCGCAAACACCTGGAGGAACAGCTGTTGCAGTCCCAGAAGATGGAGGCTATCGGACAGTTGGCCGGCGGAGTTGCCCATGATTTCAACAACATCCTGATGGTGATCATGGGGTACGGCAACATGTTGAAAATGGACCTCGGGTTGGACGCCCCGCAGAAGGACAAGCTGGAGCTCATAATCGAGGCCGCGGATAAAGCGGCCCAGCTGACCCGCGGCCTGCTGGCGTTCAGCCGCAAGCAGGAAATGAAACCCAGGGTGGCCAACCTCAACGATGTCGTCCAGCAGGTCGAGAAGTTCCTCGTCAGGATCATCGGGGAAGATGTTCACCTTTCATCGAAACTCGACACAGCCGATCTGCTGGTCAAGATCGACAGCGGCCAGATCGAGCAGGTTCTGATCAACCTGGCCACCAATGCCCGCGACGCCATGCCGAAAGGGGGCATGCTGACCATCGGGACCGGGATTCTGGATATCGATGCATCATTCGTCCAGGCCAACGGGTATGGCGAACCGGGCCGATACGCACTGATATCGGTATCCGATACCGGCATCGGCATGGACGAGAAGACCAAGAACAGGATATTCGAGCCCTTTTTCACCACCAAGGAGGTGGGCAAGGGAACCGGACTCGGCATGGCGATCGTGTACGGGATCGTCAAACAGCATCACGGTTTCATCAATGTGTACAGTGAACCGCAGATCGGGACCACCTTCCGCATCTATATCCCCCTGATCGAGAAGGAGCTTGCGGCGGATGAGGAGATCATCACGTTAACGCCGCCGAAAGGAGGAACGGAGACGATCCTGGTGGCCGAGGATGACGCTGCCGTGCGCACACTCGTGCAGGAGATCCTTGCCGGTTACGGGTACGCGGTGATTCCTGCCGAGGACGGAGAGGTCGCCGTCGAGATGTTCAGGGCACACAGTGATACGATCAAGCTCATTCTGATGGATATCATCATGCCGAAGAAGAACGGCAAGGAGGCATGTCGGGAGATCAGGCAGCTCAACCCTGATGTAAAGGTGCTCTATTCCAGCGGCTACACCCTGGACATCATCCAGAACCGCGATGTGCTTGACGAAGGAGCGGAACTCATCATGAAGCCGGTTCAGCCCCTCGAGCTGTTGCGAAAGGTGCGGGAGCTGCTCGACAGGCAATAGGAACACGGTGGTTTTTACATTGAACTCAGGGCTGCTGACGTCGACCAGTCTGCACCACCACAACTCGTAACAAACGCCATTTTCTCGATATGGCACAACTTTTGCTGATAGAAATCGTCGATAAAAACCAAGTACGCCTCTCCGAGCCGTCACGCCTACCAGGGAAACCTCATGGCGTCCGGCCATCGGGTACTGTCGGAAACGGCAGCGCCTTCCTTTGAAAAGGAGACCTTGCACGGCCGGATTACCATTCGGATGCCAGGGGACTTTTCCATGAGGAAGGGTCCCTTTTTTTTGACGTGAAGCGGCCGCTCATCCAAGGAGAACCAGCAGATGCAGATCCTGATCAGCATTGACGATACCGACAACCTCGAAAGTCCGGGCACCGGAGCGTTGGCGTCCCAGATCGCCGCCGACCTGGAGAGCAACGGCTGGGGAAAGAGCAGTTTTATCACCCGCCACCAGTTGCTGGTTCATCCCGACATCCCCTACACCTCCCACAACAGCGCCATGTGCTTCTCGGCCGAGATCGAGGCTGACTGCCTGGAACAGGTGATCAGCCATTCCGCCGGATTTCTCGCACGGGAGAGCGCCGAAGGATCGGACCCCGGTCTGTGCGTCGCCGTAATCGATCGTCTGCCGGAATCCGGACGAACTCATCCGCTTCGGCCAGGCAGCAAAGGAATCGGTCCTGACCAAGGAATCGGCCTATGAGCTCGCCCGGCGGATAGGGGTCCATCTTTCCGAACACGGCGGCACCGGACAGGGGGTGATCGGCGCGCTGGCCGGCGCCGGATTGCGCCTCGGCGGCAACGACGGCCGCCTGAAGGGTCAGCTCGACTTCGCCGTGCCCGGAGGCGTTGTCAGCGTCGCCGCTCTTCGCGCCCGTGACGATGTCGATGAGGTCCGGGCCCTGGACGGGAGCAGCGTTGCAAACGAGGATATGGTACGACTCGGCGAAAAGGTGAAGACGGTTCTTCTGGACGGCAAATCGGTCCTGCTGGTTGTCGCGACCGATGGAACGGCAGACGGAGCCCGCTGGCAAACCTGCTCGCGGCAGCAGTTGAAGAAATATTAGACAGGAGCGTACGTGGAACCTGAGTCAATTACTCAACGGGAGAGCACCCCTGGGAAGGGATGACTGGGCAGGAGCCGCCCGCATCGCCGCGGCCTGCGAGACATTTCACCCTGACGAGGAGGATGAGCAGGTCGCCGACGAACCGCTGTCCTGCTACAACTGCCGCTACCGGCGCTGGACCGTCACCTCGTTCAGCTGCTGCAAGGAGAAGCTGTTACAGCGATATGACGATGAGTAACTGAAAACTGCATAACTTTCTCCGAGCTGTTCTTCCTGTCAGGGTTTCCCTCATGGAAGGCAGCCCTTGGGTACTGCCGGAAACAGCAGCGCCTTCCTTTTGAAAAGGAGAAACTTCATCCGTGCGCCATAGCTGCGTATCGGGAGGGGTCTCTTCTTATCGGGAAGGGACCTTTTTTTGTTGTAACGTCCGCTGCAGGAAGCTCGAACTAACGAGGAGGAATTCATGGGTAGAACATTGAATATGCTGGCACTGATGGTGATGTTCTCTTGCCTGTCAACACCGGTGATTTCTGCCGGGCAACCCGGCAAAACCGACACGGTGTTTAACAAAAAATTCATCCATAAACTAAAGCCGATGATGCCGTTTGATCAACTCGTGAACATTGTTGGAACAGAGGGTGAGAAGATCGGGGAAGACAAGCATTCATCGCCACCTGTAATGCGGTATCACTGGAACGGTGGACGGAAGTCGACCCTGGATATCAAGGTTGCCGCCGGAAAGGTCGTCGATGTTACCGTGACGGCACCGAAACAACAAAAATTCTCACTTGGGAAAAACGGCGAATTAGTCGAGTTAGGGGATTGACCGGGAGCCTGCCGGAGTGAGGAAGCCCATGGATATGGAACTGCTGAAAATCAACGGTCTTACCTACAGCTATCCCGGCGCGTCCGTCCCGGCACTGGCGGATGTTTCCTGCACAATAAGGGCAGGCGAGTGCATCTGTCTGACCGGCGATTCCGGCTGCGGCAAGACGACCCTGCTCCTGGCCATCAAAGGGCTCTTGCGGGCGGCAACCGTTCAGGGTCCATCGAGATTGCCGTGCCGCCGAGCGATGACGGCTGGTCCACCCCGGTCGGTCTTGTATTCCAGAATGCGGAGTCCCAGATTCTCTGCACGACCGTAGCGGAAGAGGTTGCCTTCGGACCGGAAAACCTGTGTGTGCCGCCGGCGGAAATCGCCCGGCGGGTCCGGAAATGCTCTGCGGGCAGTGGGGCTCGACGGCTGTGAGACTCGTCATGTGGAGCGTTTTTCAGCCGGCCAGAAACAACGGCTGACCATCGCTTCGGTCCTGTCGATGAATCCGTCGCTGCTGCTGCTCGATGAGCCCACCTCGCAACTGGACAGCCAGGGGAAGCAGGATCTGTGTGAACTTCTCACCGGGTTCAAGAGACAAGGGCTATACCATAATCATGGCCGAGCACGATCCGCGCCCCTTTGTAACGCATCATCGACCGCTATCTGCCCCATGGCGGAGGGACGGATCGACGCCGCGGCCACGACCGTACCGGAGCCTGATCGCTACGCGGCAAAAGCCGCCGTCATCCCGCAGCCTGCCGTTGCAGATGAGGCACCGGTGGTCATTGCCGTGCAGGGACTCTGCCTCTCCTACCCGGAAACCGGTGCGGCGCTGACAGAGGTAAACTTGAAGGTAAGACGGGGGGAACGGGTACACCTGTTCGGCAGCAACGGCGCGGGAAAATCGAGCCTGCTCCGCTGCCTGGCCGGCCTGGAACGTCCCGACTCCGGTACGGTGGAGCTTGCCGGCATCACCAATCCCCGCCCGGAACATTTGCCGGGGAAGGTCGGAGTTCTGTTCCAGAATCCGTCCCGGCAATTATTTGCCGAGAGCGTGCATGAGGAAGTGGCGTTCAGCCTGCGCCGGCTCGGATATTCTCGCCACGAGACCGAGCGGGTCGTGGCGGAAGCGCTCGGCCTCTGCGGTATCGGGCACCTTGCCGAACGGGCGCCGCTCACCCTCAGTTTCGGGGAACAGCACCGCGTGGCTCTCGCGGCGGTGGTGGCCCCCAAGCCCGTCGTGCTCCTGCTGGACGAGCCGTTTGCCGGCCTCGACTTCCCGCAACGGCTGGCCCTGCTGGATATCCTCGCGGAAATGCCGGCCAGATACGGCACCACGGTGCTGATCGCGTCTCACGACGAGCTGCCCGACCACAACTGGGCGGATCGCACACTGAATCTGAACGGGGGGCTCCTTGGCGAAACCAGCCATTAAAGATCCGGCCACAAGTTGCTCCGTACGAGCGACTACGCCTGCCAGTACATGACCCACGACTCGCCGGTCCATCGCCTCGGCGCCGGGTGGAAGATTGCCCTCGGCACCCTGTTGAGCGCGCTCGCCGTGGGGGCGCGCACCCCCGGCGAGCTTCTGGCCCTCGTCATCGTGACGCTCACCTACTACTTCGCGGCCCGGCTTACGCCGTTCGACCTGTGGCGCGATACCCGGTTCTTCGTGTTCCAGGCCGTGATCGTCACCGGCCTCTACTGCCTGCTCAGCGGCGTGACCAAGGGGCTCTGGCCCGGGATCCGGCAATCCGTGCAGATCATCCTCTTCTACATCCCCGGGGCGGTGCTCCTGCGCACCACGCGCACCGGCGATATGATGCGGGGGCTGCGCCGGGTCGTCCCCTACCGGCTCTCCTTCCTGGTGTTCGTGAGCATCAGGTTCGTGCCGTTTTTTCTCCGTGAACTGGATGAGATCATGACGGCACAGCGGTTGCGCGGGGCGCGCCTTCTCCCCCGCCAACTGGTTGACCCCCGCAACTGGGGAGACCTGTTCCACTGTCTTCTGCTGCCGCTCATGGTCCGGGCGCTGAAAACCGCCGACGATGTCTCACGGTCGGCCGAGGCCCGCGAGTTCGGCACTCGCGAACAGCGCACCTTCTTCGACCTCTCCCTCCAGAACGAGCCGGCGGTCGCGGCAGCGGGGCGTCACCCGGTTTCTCCGGTCGCGTTTCAGCCATGCGGTCATGCGGGACCGGACATACGGAAAGGACTCTCATGACGATTTCAAACGAACAGGCATACCTCTGGCACCGTTTCACCTTGCGGGAAGCTTTGCTTCTCGGCTTCTGCGCCACCTTCATCATCCTGACCAGGGCCGGACTTCGTCTCCACCTCCATCTCCCGGGGCACGTGATGTTCTTCACCATGTTTTTCTACCTCACGGCGCGGGGGTGCGTACCCAAGATCGGTTCAGTCACCCTCGTGGGGCTGATCGTCAGCCTGGCGAGCATCCTCCTCGGTATGGGGACCAAGGGGCCGGTGGTCTTCGTCAAATTCCTCCTCCCGGCGCTGCTCGTCGACCTGGCCGGCGCCGTCTCTCCCGCCTTCGTCACCAGCATGTTTGCCTGTGCCCTGGTCGGTGCCGTCGCCGCCGCCGTCCGCGCGCTGGCCGACACGGGGCTCGAATGGCTGAGCGGTATGGAAGAGGAGGTCATTCTGCGGAAGACGGTCATCACGGCATGTTTGTTTGCCCTGTACGGGGGGCTCGGCTCGCTGGCGGTCCCGTCAATCATCCGCAGGCTGCGGAAGAACGGCCTGATCGACCAGGGTGTGAGTAAAAAGGGGTGAAACCCGCCGGGGGAGGAATACGGCGTCTTGCCCCTCTCCTTTTGGCATCACTGCTGCTTCATCTGGCCGTTCTATTCGCGGCCAGCGGCAGCTTCCGACAGCCGCCTGCCGACAGTCGCCCGCAACTGCCCATGACGGTCGACTACGTGGAGTCCGGGGCGAATCGGGAACGCACGCTGCAGAACCCGGCGCCTCGCCCGGCCGCACCTCGCGAGGTCGCGCCGAAATCGCGGCCTGTGATGCTGCCGCCGCAGGGAAACCCGGTACGAGATTCCTCCCGGGTCATTGCCCCTATCTCCGTCCCCCCCATCTCCACCGCGAAGAAAGGGAGCATGGAGATGGGTCTCGTCGAGAGCCCAGGCGGGATAGGAACGGGAACAGGTTCGGGAGGAGGCACCACGGTCGGCTCCGTTACAGGTGCGGGCCACCGTGACGGCGGTGGACCGGGAGGAGTGCCGGGAAACGGCCCTTCTGGGACGACAAGAGGCTCCCTGCAGCGGCGGGCAGCGTACCAGGAAACCTTGAAGCGCCTCATCGAGGCTCACAAGGAATATCCCTTTGCCGCCCGCAGATTGCGTCAGGAAGGAAGCTGTCAGCGGCGGTTCATCCTGAGCCGCAGCGGTTCGGTTAAACGGGTTGAGGCGCTCACGTCGTGCGGCTACATATTCCTCAATGAAGCGGCAACGAGGGCTATAACGGCGGTCGGCACGTTTCCCCCGTTGCCGGACGACTTCAAGGGGGCTGAAGAGGCTTTCATCGTTACCATGACATTCACCCTCGCACGGCAGTGATCTCGGCTCAGTCCGGATATTTTAGTACAAAGGAGAACGTTATGAATCAGAAACAACGATTGATGGGGTGGCTGGCGGCTGTCAGCCTGGCAGCGCTGATGCTGGTCTTTACAGGGTGCGGCGGAGGCGGCACCACGCCGCCGGTGCCACCCGCAACTCCGACCAATGCCACGGTGACGGCCGGGGACACCCAGGCAACCGTCTCCTGGGCCGCTGTGACCGGCGCTACCTCCTACAACATCTACTACGGCACGGCCGCAGGAGTCACCACGACCAGTGGTTCCAAGATGGTCAATGCCGCCACGCCGCAGGTGATAACGGGCCTGACCAACGGCACACCGTACTTCTTCGTCGTCACCGCTGTAAATGCCGGTGGCGAGAGCGGTGTGTCGAGTGAGGTCTCCGCCACCCCCGTTCCTCCTGCACCTGCCAAGCCGGCCGGGATCGTGGCCTCAGGCGGAGATGGACAGGTAACCGTTTCCTGGACTGCCGTGACCGGCGCCACTTCCTACAACATCTATTACGGCCTGACTGCCGGAGTCACCACGGCCACCGGCACCAAGGTAGCAAATGTGACCAGTCCGCAGGTGGTAGGCAGTCTGACCAACGGCACACCGTACTTCTTCGTCGTTACCGCCCTGAATGCCGGCGGTGAGAGCGGCGTGTCGAGCGAAAAAACTGCTACCCCTGCTGCCGCTCCGCAACCGCCCGG
Source organism: uncultured delta proteobacterium (assembly GCA_963760075.1). Lineage (GTDB taxonomy): Bacteria > Desulfobacterota > Desulfuromonadia > Geobacterales > Pseudopelobacteraceae > JACRCG01. Next base: position 231,058 of record CAVXBQ010000001.1, read on the forward strand.
AAGTCCGACCGGACGTACGGTGACATCCACAGTGGTCGGCCAGGTAACTGTTACCTGGAATGCCGTGACCGGCGCCACCTCGTACAACGTCTATTATCTGCAGGCAAGTTCGCCGCCGACGAAAGCTGCGGTACTGGCAACGACCCCTGCGACCAGCGCCACGACGTCTCTCACCTTGACCAGCCTTACCAGTGGTGCAACCTACTACATCCTGGTTACCGCGGTGAACGCCGCCGGCGAAAGCGGAACGCAGACAAATGCCCAAGCAATAACCGTACTCTAACGTTATGCCGACTCTCCCCCGGTTCAACCGGGGGAGTAGATGCACCGTTTTCATCCAGGTGGCCACCCATGAAGCAGAAAGTACTGTTGTCGCTATGTATTACGGTTTTCAGTATCCTGTTTCCCCCAGAGCGGCAGCTGTATGCCGCCGATGGGGATCGATCGGGGAATTACGCTCTCGGCGAGGTGGTCGTTTCCGGACAGGAAGCCGGAGTCCAGGACACCGAAACAGTTCATACCGTCACGGCCGAAGATATCCGGAGCAGGGGGGCAACAACCCTGGATCAGGCCATCTCCCTGCTGCCGGGAGTCAATGTCAGGACCGGCGGAGAAGGGGTGCCGCGCATCGATATCCGCGGATTTCGGACCCGGCACGTCGTCCTCCTTCTGGATGGCATCCCGATGAATTCCGCCTTTGACCAGCAGTTCGATCCGACCATCATCCCCACGGAAAACATCGCGGAGATCAAGCTGACCTCGGGCGCCAGCTCGGTGCTCTACGGCCAGGGAGGACTCGGCGGCGTCATCAATATCATTACAAAGAAGGGAACCTCGGGTGTGCAGGGGATGGTGGCCGGAGAAAGCGGAGATCATGCCCCCTATCGTGCCAGTGGAAGCATTTCCGGCGCAACGGACAGATACAATTTTTTTCTTAGCGGAAGCGGTGCCAAGGTTGATGGATTTCCCCTCTCCGGCGACTTCAAGCCGACTTCGGAACAGGACGCCGGCTACCGGAGGAACAGCGACAGGGAAAATAGCTCTCTGTTCGGCACCATCGGTTTTACTCCGAACAGGGATTTGGCCCTCGGATTGACCCTCAATTATACCCAGGGCTCATTCGGCAAGCCCTCCAGTGCGATCAACGATCCATTCGATCCATTTGCCGCCCCGCCAAAGTATGCCAGGGTTAACGATTTTTCCGGGGTCTCGCTGCAACTCGCCGCCGATTACGCGGTGACGGAGCAGCTGAGTCTCAGGGGGTGGGCGTTCATCAACCAGCATGGCGAACATGACAACCAGTACGACAACGCCGGCTTCAATTCCTTCAACCTCGTGGCCGGATCATTTCAGGAACATGTTACAACCTGGATCAAAGGGATAACCCTTCAGCCGCGCTATGATATGGGGAATGCCGGTGTGGTGAGACTCTCGCTTGCCGCTGAAGGGGACAGCTGGGAGAACAGCGGCCCGCTGACCGTTGCGGCGAATACCTTCACTCCGCTGGCAGCGAACAAATCTCTCGGCATTTATTCGGCCGGCCTTGAATACGAGGTGACGCCATTACCGGGGGTGGGATTCGTGGCGGGCTATGGCCATTACCTGCAGATCAGGGACGAATTGCGTGAGGATGACTACAGCCTCCTTGCCGGGGCCAGCTACGACATCTCAAAGGAAACCCGTCTGAAGGCATCCTTCAAGCGGAACATCCGCTTTCCGTCGCTGGGGGATCTGTATGATCCGTCCCAGGGTAATCCGCAACTGGCAACGGAGCGCTCTTACAGTTATGAGGGGGGGGTGGAACAGAAGCTCCCCCTGAAAAGTTCTCTTGGCTTGACCGGGTTTTACACGTTGGCAAAGAACCTCATCCAGAATGACCAGACGGCCGGTATAAATACCAATCTGGCCGAGATTCGTTTCGCGGGGATCGAACTGTCGGCAGAGACGAAATGCGTAACCGGACTCCTGCTGCGCGCCTCCTATTCCCATCTCTACTCCGAAGACCTGTCGAGAGCCGGAAGGGAACAGCAGCAGTATACCCCCGGAGACAAGGCGACGCTGGAGGGAAAGTACGACTTCGCGTACGGCTTTTCCACCTATGCGTCACTGCTGTATGTCGGCAACCAGTATTTTTATACGAAAAACAACGTTACCCCTGTGCAGAGGGCGAAGCTGAACGACTACTCGCTGGTTAACGTCAAGCTGAGCCAGAGAGTATTGGATAACAAGGTGACCCTCTATATCGGCGTTAACAACCTGTTCGATGAAAACTACGAGACTAGCTACGGCTTTCCGCAGGCCGGACGGTTTATCTACGGCGGCGTAGAGTTCCGCATGTGAGCGTGATGACAACCTGCGATGAGAGCTCATTGGAGATATGTCCATGAAAAAATGTGGCTGGCAGATTTTTGCACCATTCGTTGCCGTTGGTTTTCTCTGCCTGCTTCTCTGCGCCTGCGGCGGCGATGCCCCGTGGCGCTTCGACCCCGGAGCACCGGACCGGCCTGTCGGGCTGGTTGCAACGGCGGATAACGGCCAGGTTTCACTCAGCTGGCCGGCAGCCAACAATGCTGCGGCATATGATGTTTACGTCTCGACGTCACCGGGCGTTTCTGCTTCGAACGGAACCAGAATTGCCACCGTAGGAGGCACTTCCTATATTCAGACCGGGCTGACGAACGGCACGACCTATTATTACGTGATCACATCCGTCAATTCCAACAGCGAAAGCGCAGCGTCCAACCAGGTCTCTGCGACGCCGGCGCTGCTCGGTTCCTACGTTCAAGGCGATTTGGCGGGAGCCTGGAGCTTCAATATTCTGGTGTCGGGAGCGGGAGCAGGATGGATGCGCGGCACACTGGTCGTTGACAGCGCCGGTGCGGTGACGTTCAGCTCATTCCTCGATAACGTCGGACATGTGCTGCCGCCTACCAATCTGTTTCCGGCCTTGTTCCTGAATTCCGGCGGCCAGGTCCGCGACACGAATGCCGGCGTCCCGGTGTTTCAGGGGGTCATGGCGGCCAGTCGGAAAATGATCGTCGGGAATGCATCGCCGGACGGCGTATCGCAATTGATGGCCATACTGCAGAAACAGGTTCCCGGTATCGCGTTCAGCAATGCCGGCGACCTTCAAGGCTTCGGAAACACGGGGGGCGGGGGGCGCCGCTTCATCTACAACCAGATTTCAAGCGGTTTTAATCAGGAGTGGGAATTCGCGGCCGGCCAGATCGGCAAGGACCAGAAGGTCCAGTATACAACGGTGTCGGCGCCGTCAAACCCCGTGAAACCGGGCGACAAAGCGAGCATACTGAACATCACCGCGGACGGTATCGTGACGGAAGCCCTGACCGGCGCCGTGCCGCAACCGGTGGTCGTGATCGACAGAGGTGTCATGTCTGCCGACAAGTCGGTGATCATAGGAACCGCCACCGATACAAGCGGGGCAAGCCCCCGGTACATTTTGCGAATTTATCAGCTGATAAATATCGTCTCGAATGACCCGAATACGTTCACCCTGGCAGATCTGGCGGGTACGTACGATCTTCGGGAACTGCTGGGAGGCGCCCGCACCCTGTCTGCGTCCGGAAACGTTACGGTTACCGCTTCCGGTGCAGTTGCCTTTTCATCCTATCTGGACAGCGGCGGTTCTGAGACGCTCCCCGCAGATTATGCCCTTGCCGTTGATGCGGGCGGGAATCTCACCAGTGCCGCTGATCCATCGCTGCTGGGTAAGCTTTCTTATTTTAAAGACATGTTTGTTCTGACCAGAACCGATTTTTCCGGGGCCTACAGCCTCAGTATTGCGCTGAAACGATAAATTACAGGTTGATCCGGTGGAGACTATGGGCAGCGCTGACGCAGACAGAATGGATAAAAAGCGGCGCTCCGCCTGGCCCAAAGTATTGAACATGGTGTTGCGGTGTTGTCACATCGGGACGTCAAGCGTACTGTTTGGCGGAGTTGTGCTGGCGGTTCCGTTTACAAGTCTTTCAACCTGGCATCATCTGGCTATCGCAACCGGAGGTGCCATGATCATCTCAAACATCTGCCAGTCCAGGCACTGGCCATACCAGGGGCGCGGCCTGGCGGCCGCACTGCATATCGGGTTGGTCTGGCTGGTTCATCTTCGGGCGGAACTGGTGGTGCCGCTGCTCACAACGGCGCTGGCAGCCGGGGTCGTCGGCAGCCATATGCCGGGCTTCATCAGGCATTGGTCCCTGGTCCATCGCCGGAGGATTGATTGATCTGCTGTGATCCCGTGTTGAGGGGAAATGTATACATCCCGCCGGCTATTATTGAGTATCAGCCGCCTGTCCGCGCAGCTTCCTGTAGAGCGTGTTTCTGCCGATTCCCATCATCCTGGCGGCAGCGGCGACGTTCCCGCCGGTCCGGTCAAGCGTTGACGAGATAAGTCGGGCCTCGACGTCTGCCAGCAACGCATTACCGCAACTCCTACCCGATGGTTCCTCGCACATGTTCATGCCTTTACGGTCGCAGCCTCCCTGCTCCAGGAAATCCTCCGAGAGTTCGTCAACGGTTATCTCATGGCCTTCGCCAAGGAGCGCTACTGCGGTCCTCAGCACATTGTGCATCTGGCGGATGTTGCCGGGCCACGGATGGTTTTCGAAAATGCGGAGGACTTCCGGGCTGATACTGACTATTCGCTCGGGCCCCATCAGGTCGTCGAGGATCTTTTTGGCAAGCAGGAGTCTGTCTTCTCTCTCCTTAAGGCTGGGCAGGGTAAGCAGAAGTCCGTTGAGGCGATAGTAGAGATCTTCGCGGAAGGTTCCGGCTGCAACCGCATCCCGAACACGCCGGTTCGTTGCGCAGACCACCGACAATTCGACCCGATAACTGCCGGTGCCTCCCAGCGGGGATACCATGCGATCCTGTAGGACCCGCAGCAGCCGGGCCTGGAGTTGGAGCGGCATCTCTCCGATTTCATCAAGGAACAGGGTCCCTTTGTCCGCCTCCCTGATTTTACCGATATGCCCCTTGCGTTTCGCTCCCGGTAAAAGCTCCCTCCTGATAACCGAAGAGTTCGGATTCGATCAGTCCCTCCGGTATCGAGGCGCAGTTGATCGGGACGAACGGGCCGTTTTTTCGTGGCCCCGCCATGTGCAGGGCGCGGGCCAGCAGTTCCTTGCCGGTTCCGGACTCCCCCTCGATCATGATCGGAATGTCATGGCCGATAACCCTGAGGGCCTTGCCTATTAACGCCTGCATCTTGCGATCACCCAATGCAAGCTCCTCCAGCGGAACACCTTCCGGCTTGTCTTTCAAGCCAGTCGATTTAATGCCTGATGCCGCATTCAAACTGATGGGAAGTGACGTGACCGGAGAGACCGTTGCACCGGGCCAGATCCGGCCGTATACCTCCGCACCGGAAAGGAGCGGGAGCTTCAGTACCGGGTGCGGCACGAAGCGGGACTGTTCCAGAAGCTTTGCAAGGGTGAGTCTGAATAATGACGAAAAAGTCTGTCCAATCATCCGGAACCGGTCCAGTCCCAGCTGCAGCAGGGCGCTGCGGTTCGCGGCAACCAGATTGCCGCCGGGAGAGAATACGGCGATTCCCTCATACAGTGATCCGATGAATTCCGGCCGCACATGGAAGCTGATGATGATGTCTTCCGGGAATTCCGGGGCGAACATCTGGTTTTCGATCATCTGGGCCGAAAGACGCACCAGGGCCATGGTATGCTGCTGGTGAACCCGGTAATCACCCGAAACATCCAAAGCCCCCAGAATGCCCCCCTTCGGATTGAAGATCGGGGTGGCGCAACAGCTCAGGAAGCGGTTCTTGTCTATAAAGTGTTCGCTGCTATGCACCTGGACCGTCATCTGTTCTTCGAGCGCGGTGCCAATCGCATTGGTGCCGTTAACCCCTTCCGACCAGATGCCTCCCGGCTTCAGGTACACCTTTTGCGCCTGTTCCACAAAATCCGGATCGCCGATTGAATGCAGTACGACACCATCGCTGTCGGCCAGTAGCACCATGCTCGATGTGCCGGCTATCTCATGGTAGAGGCTTTCCAGCACCGGCTGGGAACAGGTGAGGAGGGTATGATTATTCTCTCTGCGCTGCAGCAGGTCGTAGCGTGGGGTGCAGCGGGTTTCGCCCCGCTCGATACCGATACCCCGTTCCGCGGACCGCTGCCAGGAACGGATTATGGTATCGGTAACGACACCTGCCGGGATTATCCCGTGAGTCAGAAACTCCTCGCGGGCCTTCCGGACAGTTTCGAGTTTTTCTGCTGAAGAGCTCCCCATTAATTTCTCCATGCAGCTGCAATATAATCGGATACCGATAACGCGGACATGCTTTTTAAACGCTCCATGACCCATGCCATTATTGTGCCACAAAACAATGTTACGATGTGCTATTATGGAACATTGTGAATTTCAATATGTATCATTCTGGAACACATCTCTCAGTTTTTTCATCGTTTTCCGCCCACCTGTTCGCTGAATTCCTGTTTTGTAAAAATGAAGAGTTCGGCCAACACTCCGATAATTCAGCGTAAAAAAAATTTGCCCTGTTAGCCAGGCAGTTTTTAGAAATATGTTTTATCGCTTGGCATGCTCACTGCTCTATCAGAGTACGTGCAACCGCACATATTACTATGAGGGCGGATAAATCACCCCAATGCAAAAAGGAGAGCAACGTCATGGCAACAGCAAGTCAGGCAATCGATCAGATGGCAGTAAAGGCACTCAAGGCACTCGAGGAATTCAGAGGTTTCACTCAGGAGCAGGTTGACAAAATCAGCGAAGCGATGACCAAGGCCGGCGTCGCCAACGAGCGTTATCTTGCCGAGTTTGCGGTAGAAGAGACCGGCATCGGCAACGTGGAGGACAAGGTCATCAAGAATCATTTCGGCACCCAGGTAGTCTATGACTATATGAAAGACGGAAAGTCGGTCGGCGTTATCGATGAAACAGACGGCATTATCTCCATCGCCGAACCGTTCGGTGTTGTCGCTGCCGTCACGCCGACCACCAACCCGACCTCCACCACCATGTTCAAAGCCCTGATCGCACTCAAGGGTCGCAACGTGATCATCCTGGCCTTCCATCCCAGGGCCCAGAAGTGCAGTGCCGCCGCCGCCCAGATCATGCTGGATGCCGCCGTGGCCGCAGGAGCCCCGAAAAACTGTATCCAGTGGGTTACCCAGCCTTCCATCGAGGCCACCGATGCGCTGATGAAACACCCCGACGTAGCCATCGTCATCGCCACCGGCGGCGGCGCCATGGTCAAAGCCGCCTACAGCTCCGGTCACCCCGCTCTGGGTGTCGGACCGGGTGGCGTGCCGGTGTTCATTGAAAAGAGTGCCAACCTGCGTATGGCCGTCGAAGACGTGATCGCCTCCAAGACATTCGATAACGGCACCATCTGCTCTTCCGACCAGTCGGTTATTTTCGACGATCGCAACATTGCCGAAAAAGCCCTGATACTCTTCGAAAGGAACGGTGCCTATCTCTGCACCGAGGCAGAACGGAACAAGCTGGAATCCGTGATGTTCGACAAGGAGAGGGGCGTTCCCGATATGGCTATCGTGGGCAAGAGTCCTCAGGTCATTGCCGAACTGGCCGGATTCAAAATCCCCGCTGACAGGAAGCTGCTGATGGTGCCTCTGACCACTACCGGCGGGGAAGACTGGATGAGCCACGAGAAGCTTTCGCCGGTGTTGGGATGGTTCATCACAAACAGCAAGGAAGAAGCCATCAACGCTGCCGCAATACAGCTTGAATTCGGCGGCGCCGGTCACTCGGCCGTGGTCTTTACCGAGGACGAGAATATCGCACATGAGTTCGCTCTGAAAGTGCACGCCAACCGCGTCGTCTGGAACCAGCCTTCCGTGCACGGCACGATCGGTGCCCTGTACAATTCCCTGGTGCCCTCGCTTACTCTTGGCTGCGGCGCCATGGGGGGCAACATCACCACCGAGAACGTCGGCTACAAGAACCTGCTCAACATCAAGCGCCTGGCACGCAGGAACGCCGCCAACTAGTTAAACATAATACATAGTACGTCTAACATCTCCGAGTCGCTGCGCCTAAAAGAGAACGCTCTCATGGTGACCGACCCATGGGTTCTGCTGGAAACGGCAGAGCCTCCCTTTTGAAAAGGAGATCCGTAATCAGCCCCTGCCTGGGGCTGAAAGGGTCTCTTTCCGCGTGCGGACAGAGGCCCTTTTTTTGTGCCTCAGCTCCGCACGGCATAAGCCGTTACAAAACAGTTATATAAGGGGAAAAGATGGCCCAGGTGACGTGTGCAATTTGTGGCGATTCGGTCGATTCCGATGACTACCGTGTCAAACAGTGCAGCGAGTGCGGCTCATGGTTCTGCTACCGGCATCTTGGGCAGTACAAGTCGCAATGTACGCCATGCAAGACCTACTCGCTCAAGAACTGCTACGGCCGGTAGCGGCCAAAATGTGCCCGACCGGTGTGGGACCTGATCCCGAACCGATCGTGGCGATTTGCATCATATGTGGAAATTACCCCCAGGAGGTTACCGATGAAAGTATGTTTTCCCGTGATTGCTGACGCAGGGATGGAAAGCACGATCTACGGCCATTTTGCCTCGACTCCGTTCTTCGTGATCATCGATACGGACAGCCAGGCAGAGCAGCGTCATTGCCAACTGCGACCCTGCACATCCCTTTGCCGGCTGCAACCCGTTCAGCGCTCTCTGCAGCCAGCAACTGGACGGAATCGTGGTCGGAGGCATCGGTGATGAATCGGTGCGGGTCATGAACATCTGCGGGTTCAGGATCTACCAGGCCGATTCCGCCTTCAGTGGCTGAGAACGTGGCACTGTTCGAAGGCAACAGTCTGCAGGAAGTGGCGGTCCAGCAGAGTCATCTGGAAGGGCGCTGCAGCGCCGGCGACAGCGGGCATACCTGTAATCACGCCAGTCACTGAAACAACAAACAGAACAAAAGGGGTACCAGATCATGATGACAGAAATACCGGTACAGGAAGCGGTCGGCAGGGTGCTTTTTCACGACATCACCCGCATCGTGCCGGGTGAATTCCATGGCAGGGCGTTCAAGAAGGGGCACATCATCGCTGCCGGACGATATCGACAAACTCCTCAAGCTGGGCAAGGACAACATCTACGTCCTCAACCTGGAGGAGGGTTACATCCACGAAGACGAAGCGGCGCTAGCGGATCGCCAAGGCGGCACTGCGGCGCGGCATCCAGCATGATGCCGAACCGACCGAGGGGAAGGTGACGCATGAAGACGACCATCAGGCGGGCTGCTGAAGGTGAATGTTGAGCCGCCCTCGACCGGATCAATGCCATTGATGAGATCGTGTTCGCGACGCTTCACACGAACCGGCGGGTTACAGCGGACACAAACTGTCGGCGGGACCCGGATCATTCCGCTGTTTACCGACGAAGAGAAGATCGATCGAGGTGGAGAGCGATCTGCCGGGAATTTGCCCCGGTGATCGAGGTCAAACCATTTAAATCCACTGAAGGTCGGGATCGTTACTACCGGCAATGAGGTCTATCACGGGCGGATCGAGGACAAGTTCGGCCCGGTGATCACGGAAAAGATCTGAGAACCTGGGAAGCAGCGTCATGCGGCAGATCCTCGTACCGGACAACATCCCCATGACGGTGCAGGCGATTCACGACCTGATCGACGAAGGAGCCGACATGATCGTGGTGACCGGCGGCATGTCGGTTGATCCGGACGACCGGACTCCGGCCAGTATCCGGGCTGCCGGAGGGCAAGGAGGTCACCTACGGCTCTCCCACCTTTCCCGGCGCCATGTTCATGCTGGCCTACATCGGCGATATTCCGGTGATCGGGGTGCCGGGCTGCGCCATGTACAACAAGGCCACGGTTTTCGACCTGATCGTGCCCCGCATCCTGGCCGGCGAACCGGCTGACACGCGGGGACATCACCACCCTCGGACATGGCGGTCTCTGTCTCAGCTGCTCCGGACTGTCGTTACCCGAACTGCGGATTCGGCACCTGACCTCAATCCTTCAGGAGGCTTATACCCGATAAGTCACAGTTACCAACACATTTTACTCGGGCATATTGGCCTGATGTACATACCAAAAGGAGGAACACCGTATGAACAAGAAGGTGCTGATTGTAAACGGCGTCGAACGAACGCTGATCGTCGACCAGGAAGCGCTCCTGTCCGATGTTCTGCGCAAACAGCTTCACCTGACCGGGGTCAAAGTCGGTTGCGGCACCGGTCAGTGCGGTGCGTGTAACGTGATTCTGGATGGAAAGCTGGTCCGCTCCTGCGTCATCAAGATGAAGAGGGTCGAACACAGGGCCAGGATCACCACGATCGAAGGGATCGGAACCCCTCTCAATCTCCATCCGATCCAGAAGGCGTTCATCTTCCACCATGCCATACAGTGCGGCTTCTGTACCCCCGGCTTCATCGTCTCCACCAAGGCTCTGCTCGACCAGAACCTCAACCCGACCCGCGAAGACGTCCGCGACTGGTTCCAGAAGTACCGCAACGCCTGCCGCTGCACCGGCTACAGCATGATCGTCGATGCGGTCATGGACGCCGCCAAGGTGTCTGCGCGGCGAGATCACCGACCAGGCCCTGGAATACAAGACCCCGGCAGACGGCAAGGTATACGGAACCCGTATCCCCCGCCCCACACTCTGTTGCCAAGGTTTCCGGCCTGTGGGATTTCGGCGAGGACATGGGTACCCAGCTCCCCGAAGGGACCCTGCAGTGCGCACTGGTACAGCCCGAGGTTTCCCACGCCATCATCAAGGGCATCGACACCTCCGAAGCCGAGAAGATGCCCGGCGTCTTCAAGGTCGTTACCCACAAGGACGTCAAAGGACAGTAACCGCATCACCGGTCTGATCACCTTCCCGACCAACAAGGGTGACGGCTGGGACCGTCCGATCCTGAACGACGAGAAGATCTTCCAGTACGGCGACGTTGTCGCCATCGTCTGCGCCGATACCCGCGAAAACGCCAAGGCAGCGGCGAAAAGGTCAAGGTTGACCTGGAAGTGCTGCCGGCTACATGAACGCCCCGGCCGCCATGGCCGATGACGCCATCGAGATCCATCCCGGCACCCCGAACATCTACTACGAGTGCACCCTCAACAAGGGGGAAGACACCAAGCCGATCATCGAAAAGGCCGCCCACGTGGTCGAGGGTGAGTACTACCTGCAGCGCCAGCCGCATATGCCGATCGAAGCCGGATGTCGGCTTCGCCTACATCGATGACCAGAAGCGGGTCGTCGTCCACTCCAAGTCGATCGCCATCCACCTGCACCTGTACATGATCGCCCCGGGCCTCGGCGTTGAGCCGGACGAAATCGTGGTGGTCCAGAACCCCACCGGCGCCACCTTCGGCTACAAGTTCAGCCCGACCATGGAGGCGCTGGTCGGCGCTGCAGCCTTGGCAACAGGCCGCCCCTGTTTCCTCGGCTACGACTGGTATCAGCAGCAGACCTACACCGGCAAACGTTCGCCGATCTGGTTCAAGATCAAGCTGGGCGCCGACCAGGACGGCAAGCTGCTGGCCATGGAGACCAACTGGAACTGCGACCACGGTCCCTACTCCGAGTTCGGCGACCTGGTAACCCTGCGCGGCGCCCAGTTCATCGGCGCAGGCTACGACATCAAGAACATCCGCGGCGTCGGCCGCACGGTCTGCACCAACCACGGCTGGGGCTCGGCCTTCCGTGCCTATGGTTCTCCCCAGAGCTTTCTTCCCTGCGAATCACTGGTGGACGAACTGGCCAGGAAGATCGGCTTTGACCCGTTTGAACTCCGTTACAAGAACATCTACCGTCCCGGCGCAACCACACCCACCGGCCAGACACCGGAAGTATTCTGCTTCGAGGAGATGTTCGACCTCGATGCGTCCCAAATACCAGGATGCAGTGTTGCGCGCCAAGCTCGCATCCACCGACACCATCAAACGGGGCGTCGGCGTTTCCCTCGGCATCTACGGTTGCGGCCTCGACGGCCCCGACACCTCCGGCGCCTGGGCTGGAACTGATACCAGGACGGCGATGTCACGGTGCGGCAACTGCCTGGCAGGACCATGGCCAGGGTTCTGACGGCGGCACCGTGACATTCGCCCACGAACACCCTGCGTGAACTCAGGCTGAAACCGGATCAGATCCAGCTCAGCATGAACGACACCAGCCTCGACCCCGAACTCCGGCCCTTCCGGCGGGAGCCGTCAGAACGTGGTTACCGGCAACGCGATCGTTGCGGCCAGCCGTCTGCTGCTGGAAGCCATGAGCAAAGAGGACGGCACGTACCGCACCTACGACGAAATGGTCAAGGCGGAACTGCCGACCAAGTACGAGGGGAGCTGGACCACACCGAGTACCCACATGGACGACGACATGCCAGGGGACACCGTTCTGCATCTACATGTATGCCCTCTTCGTGTCCGAGGTGGCGGTCGACATCACCACCGGCAAGGTGACGGTGCTGAAGATGATCTATGCCGGCGACAACGGCACCATCACCAACCGGCGGCACGGTCGACGGACAGGTATACGGCGGTCTGGTCCAGGGTGTTGGCCTGGCACTGACCGAAGACTTTGAAGACCTGAACAAACACACCACCCTGATCGGTTCCGGCTTCCCGTTCATCAAGGACGTCCCCGATGACATGGAGCTGATCTATGTCGAGTAATCCGCGTCCGGACGGCGCTTTCGGCCAGGCCGGTGTCGGCGAGGGGCCGCTGACCGCTCCGCACGCCTCCATCATCAACGCCATCGACAACGCCTGCGGCGTACGCATCAGGTCCATTCCGGCCTATCCGGAAAAGGTTCTGGCCGCGTTCAAGTCGGACAAGAAGGCCTACGACGTCAGCGATGCCGTGGCAGGCGGTTACATGTCACAGGGTGGGATCGAAACGTTGAAGAAGTAAGAGCTGAAATCGTACCACCCCTAGCCCTCCTGCCAAGAGGCGCTTTCAAGCGAAACAGGAGGGGACTTTAAAGCCTCCCTCCTTGATAAGGAGGGGTTGAGGGTGGTCGCTCTTAATCGCCTCAAGGAACTACCAATCATGGAACAAGACAACCTGCGGGAATGGGAACACAAATGCATCCAGGAAGAGCCCCCGGAGTGCACGGCTGCCTGCCCGATCCATGTCGATGCGCGGCTGTTCGTGAAGGAGATGGGACGCGGCGACCGGGAGGCCGCCTTCAAGGTGCTGGCCAAGACAATGCCGTTCCCCGGCATCCTGGGCCGGATCTGCGACCACCCCTGCGAATTGAAGTGCAAGCGGGGAGAGGTGGAAGCAGCCGATCGCCATCGGTCTCCTGGAACGAAGCTGCGTGGAACATGCGACCGGCGAAGGTGCGGGTCCAGCTGCTTCCCCGCAGGGAGACAGAAGATTGCTGTTCTCGGTGGCGGCCTCGCAGGCCTGACCGCTGCCTGGGATCTGCTCAAAAAAGGGTTCGGGGTAACGCATCTTCGAACGGAGCGAGCGGCTCGGCGGGTCGCTCTGGGAGCTTCCCGAGAGCTCTCCTGCCACACGAGATCATCGCCGAGGAACTGGCGGTCCTGGAGACCTTGAAGGCCGACATCCGCTTCGGTGAGCCTCTGGATGCGACTCGACTTCGACGGGGATCTGCCGGGAATTCGACGCGCTGTTCATCGACCGGGAGTCGTGGCGGGTGTGATCTGCCGCTCGAACGGGACGACACAGGGGAGATCAGTATCGATGCCGCTACCGGCGCCACCGACCGGGAGGGGGTCTTCGCCGGCGGCGGAACCCGGAACGACGGCGCCTATTCTCCCGATCAACGAGACCCTCCAGGGACGCAAGGGCACCCTCTCCATCGAGCGTTTCATCCAGAAAGTCAAACATGGAGGCCGGCCGGGAAAACGATGGGCCGTTCCAGACCAGGCTCTTCACCAAGTCTGGCCGGGATCGACCCCTCTCCGCGAGTTCAGCCGGCGGATCCGAGCGCGGGTTCAGCGATGACGAGGCGCTGGCAGAGGCGGGACGCTGCATCCAGTGCGAGTGCATGGAGTGCGTCAAGGTCTGCCTCTACCTGGAGCGCTACAAGGGCTACCCGAAGAAGTACGCCCGCCAGGTCTTCAACAACGAGTAGGTCATCTTCGGCGCGGCCCACACCAAGAACCAGTTCGTCAATTCCTGCAGCACCTGCGGCCTCTGCGAGACCGTCTGCCCGAACGATTTCTACATGGGCGACCTCTGCCTCCAGGCGCGGCGGACCATGAACGAGCAGAAGATCATGCCCGCCTCCTTCCACGAGTTCGCCCTGCAGGACATGGCCCACAGCAACGGCGAGCGCTTCGCCCTAGCCGCCACGAGCCGGGGACAGAGAGAGCGCCTGGCTCTATTTCCCCAGCTGCCAGCTCTGCGCCACCTCACCCGGCGAGGTGCTCTCCTCCTACGGCTATCTGCGGGAACGGCTCTCCGGCGGTGTCGGCATCATGCTCGGCTGCTGCGGCGCACCCGCCTACTGGGCCGGCCGTGACGACCTGTTCAGGGAGACCAGGATGCAATCCGCAGCGAATGGGAACAGCTTGGGAAACCCACGGTGATCACCGCCTGTTCCACCTGCCGGAGCCTCTTCAAGGAGCATCTCCCCGGAGATGGAAACCCGTTCGCTCTGGGAGATCGTGGAAGAGACACGGGCTCCCCGTCGAGAACCTGCGCGGCAGCGGGAACAACCATCGCCATCGCCGACCCCTGCATCACCCGCCACGACCGGGAGACCCAGGAGAGCGTCCGGCGCATCGTGCAGTCGCTCGGGTGACCATCGAAGAACTCCCCCTGAGCGGCGACAAGCCCGAGTGCTGCGGCTACGGCGGGCTCATGTTCAACGCCAACCCGAAGCTGGCCAGGGATGTCATCACACCGCACAACCGACGATCCGCCGACACGGCCCGTACCATACACGGTCAAGGATAACGACTACCTGGCCTACTGCGCCATGTGCCGCGACAACCTGGCCGCAGGCGGCAAGCGGGTCAGCCATCTGATCGAGCTCCTCTTCCCGACCGTAGCGGGAGGCGATCCGGCGGCCCGCGGCTGGATCTCCTGGTCCGAGCGCCGGACCAACCGCACCAGGGTCAAGGAGAACATCCTCCGGGAGCTGGGTGAGAAGGGAGGAGAGACGGTGGAAGAGTACGAGAACATAACGCTGCAGATGACCCCCGAGGTGCGGCGCAGGATCGACGAGCGGCGGATCCTGGAGGGTGACATCAACAAGGTGATCGACCATGCCGAGCGGACCGGCAAGCGGTTGCAAAACCTCCAGAACGGCCAGTACCGTACCTACCTGCAGTCGGACAACGTCACCTTCTGGGTGGACTACACCCCTGCCGACAGACGGCTTTCACGGTCCATAACGCCTACTGCCATCGCATGAAAATCGTGGGGGTCAAACAATGAACCTGCCGGAAGAAGCAAAAGGGTGGAGCTGCACCGCCTGCGGAGGAGAGCTCGAGATCGTCAAGGTCGGATTTACCTACATGAAGGGGAATTTCGAGGTCGACCTCCCGGCCTGCCGCGGCTGCGGCCTGGTCCTGATCTCCGAGGAGCTGGCGACCGGCAAGATGGCCGATGCGGAGCGGATCCTTGAGGACAAGTAGGGGCGAAGCAAAAGCCTCACCTGCTTCGCCTTGCCGGGCATCGCCTCCAGAGGCGGGCGAAGCAGATGAATCGTGCTCGCCGCCACGCCGCCATCACGGTACGAATCCGGCCCGTTGCGGGACGTCACCGGGGCGACGATTCGTCCGGGCGGCTTGACCCTGACCGAGCGGGCGGTCGATTTCTGCCGTTTCGCCGCCGGTGCGCAGCTGCTCGACGTGGGGTGCGGCGCCGGTGCAACGCGTCGAACACCTCTGCGACCGCTACGGTTTTGCCGCCAGCGGGGTGGATATCTCCCGGACGCTGTCGCCGAGGGGCTCGGGCGCAACCCCGCCTTGCCGCTGTCCGATGCGACCGCCGAGTCGCTGCCCTGCGCGGCGGAGAGCCAGGACGGCATCCTCTGCGAATGCGTCCTTTCACTGCTGGACGGAGCCGCTCAGGGCGCTGGCGGAGTTCCAGCGGATGCTGCGCCATGGCGGCTACCTGATCTTGAGCGACATGTACAGCAGGGACACGGCGGACAGCTCTCTCCAGGGGATGGTGTCTCGCGGACAGGTCGAAACGTGGCTTTCCGCAAGCGGCTTTACGACGCTCCTCTGGGAGGATCATACACCGCTGCTGCAGAGAACTGGCTGCTCGCCTGATCCTGTCCCACGGCTCACTTGAGGGGTTTTGCTGTACGACGAACGGCTCCGGGAACGGCCGGGATATTATCTGCTGGTGGCCGCAAAGAATAATCGAGGAGGATTGAACCAATGGATCAAACCATGCTGCGAATGATGGAGTTGTCCTACAACGGCTATTACTGCAGTCAGATCCTGCTCATGCTGGGGCTGGAGGCCCAGGGAAAGAGCAATCCCGACCTGATCCGGGCCATGGGTGGTCTGGCCAACGGCTGCGGCTTTGCAGGAGGGCCGTGCGGTACCCTGACCGGGGCCGCCTGCCTGCTCAGCCTCTACGCCGGTAAGGGGCTTGACGATGAATACCAGGACGAGGCTCTCCAGTACATGCTCAAGGATCTCGGGGAGTGGTTTACCCTGAAATATGGGAGCCGTTACGGCGACACCACCTGTGAAACGATCATCGGAGACCGGACTGAGATGCGCCAGCGCTGCGGAGCTATCGTTGCCGAAACCTACGCCAAGGTGACGGAGCTTTTGATTGCCGGTGGCTATGACGTTGCGGTCGGGAAATAATAGGAGTTCTCTTCTAGGGGCGAAGCAAACGTTTCACCTGCTTCGCCCTTTTGCCACGGAGATCAAAGGCGGGCGAAGCAGATGAGACTTGCTTCGCCACATCGTCGCCACTTTCATCAAAGGCAACTGAAATGAACAGAAGTACCGTCAACATCACAGCGACCGAGAGCCTCTGTCCCCGCTGCCTGGCCAGGATTCCGGCCGAGCGGCGCCTGAAGGCGACGACGTCGTCCTCGTCAAGAGTTGTCCGGAGCATGGTGAATTCCGCACGCCGGTCTGGCGGGGGGAGCCGTCTCTCTCCGGCTGGTCGCGACCGAAAAAACCGGTCCACGTCGGCACCCACCTGGCTGTCGAGGCGCGCGGCTGCCCGTTCGACTGCGGCATCTGTCCCGGCCACCGGCAGCAGTCCTGTACCGTTCTGATCGAGGTGACCGGTCGTTGCAACCTTTCCTGTCCGTTCTGTTTCGCCGCAGCCGGTCCACAGGCGGAACAGGATCCTTCGCTGGAGGTGATCACCGGCTGGTTCCGGACGGCACTGGCAAAGAGCGGGCCGCAGAACATCGTCCAGCTTTCCGGAGGCGAAGCGACGCTCCGCGACGACCTGCCGGCCATCATCGCCATCGGGCGCGAGCTGGGGTTTCCCTTCATCCAGCTGAACAGCAACGGCGTGCGCCTGGCCGCCGACCCGGCCTATGCCGGGGAGTTGAAGCGGGCCGGACTATTCTCCGTGTTCCTCCAGTTCGACGGCACCGAAGACCGGATCTACCGGACAATCCGGGGCCGCGCCCTGTTCGAAGAGAAGCTGCAGGCCATCAAGCATTGTGCGGCCGCAGGCCTCGGGGTGGTGCTGGTGCCGACCATCGTACCGGAGGTCAACACCGAAAATATCGGCGCAATCCTGAAACTGGCGCTGGAACTGGCGCCGGGCGTGCGGGGGGTCCATTTTCAGCCGGCCAGCTATTTCGGGCGCCATCCTGCGCCTCCCGAAGCGTGCGACCGTTTTACCCTCCCCGACCTGATGCGGGCCATTGAGGAGCAGAGCGGCGGCCTGATGAAGGTGGAACATTTTTGTCCACCCGGGTGCGAGCATCCGCTCTGCTCGTTTCACGGCAATTTTCTGCGCCTCCCCGGGGGGAACTCCAGTCGCTGACAAAGCATGCAGCGGAATGTATGACGGAAAACGTGGGAACTGGCCGGGCGGTCTCCTACGTGGCGAACCAGTGGGGAGCGCCGGCCCCGGAATCCTGCTGCTGCGACACGAACAGTCTGGACGCTTTCCTGGAAAACCACCGCACTAATACCTTCGCCGTGTCGGCCATGGCGTTTCAGGACGTCTGGAACCTGGATCTGGAGCGGGTCCAGGAGTGCTGCATCCACGTCGTTGCCCCGGACGGCGGGATGATCCCGTTCTGTCTCTACAACCTGACTTCCGCCGAAGGGATTCCGCTGTACCGGAAAAAGTCATGCTGACGCCGCTCGAACCATGGATCAGCGCAAAAATCGGCCGGGCGCCGTCTATGTCTCTGACCAGGAGTGCCCTGAACGACTACCAGCTGGGCGCACTGCGGGCAACCATTGAGCATGCGCGCAGTCACAGCCCCTTCTATCGCCGGCAACTGGCGGGGATGGGGGCGTGGATCTCCGCACTCTGGACGACATCTCCACGCTCCCTTTCACCACCCCGGCCGATATCCTGGAGAATGATCTCAGCTTTCTCTGCGTATCCCAGCGCGAGATCGAGCGGGTGGTGACCCTGCGGAGTTCCGGAACGACGAACGAGGCCAAACGGCTGCACTTTACAGCGCGGGACCTGGAACTGACGGTGGACTTTTTCCGGCACGGCATGGCGACAATGGTCGCCCCCGGAGAAAAGGTGCTGATCCTGATGCCGGGCGAACTCCCGGGCAGCGTCGGTGATCTGCTGCTGCAGGGACTGGCGCGGCTGGGTGCCGAGGGATTCGTACATGGCATCGTCCGGGATGAACGTGCCGCGATCACCGAGATCATCGCACGGGAGATCGACTGCCTGGTCGGCCTCCCGGTGCAGGTCCTCGGCCTGGCACGTCATCCGGAAGCGGCGACCATCCCGCACGGGAGGATCAAGAGTGTTCTCCTGAGCGCCGATTATGTCTCCGCGGCCATTGTCCGGGAAATCGAGAGGGTCTGGGGCTGTCCGGTATTCAACCACTATGGCATGACCGAGATGGGGCTGGGTGGAGTGGTCGATTGCGCGATGCGCAGTGGCGGCCACATCCGGGAAGCGGATCTCTATTTTGAAATCATCGATCCTGCCACCGGCCACCCGGTGCCGGACGGTGAGCGGGGGGAGGTCGTTTTTACCACCCTCACCCGGACGGGGATGCCGCTTATCCGCTACCGCACCGGTGACCTGTCCCGGTTTATTCCGAAACCGTGCCGCTGCGGGTCCGTCCTGAAACGTCTCGAATGGGTCAAAGGGCGACTGGCCGGGCAGGTACGACTGGGTGGGAAATATCTGGTAAACATGGCCGATCTGGATGAGGTTCTGTTTCCTCTGCCCGGCCTGCTCAATTTTCAGGCCGCGGTGACGACGGAAAACGGCATCGATGTTCTACAGGTAACCCTTTTCACTCAGGGTGGCCCGGCGGAAAAGTTGTGCCGCTCGACCAGAGAGGAACTGGGAAATATACCGGCACTGTGGCTGGCTATTGCGGAAGGCGGCCTCAAGATCGCCCCGCTGGTCATCTCGGACCAAAACTGGCTGAGCAGTGGCAGCATTAAACGAACCATACATGACCGAAGGGAGAAACAGATATGTTGATGAGCTGGCTGACACAGACCGTGTGCGGAGTGCAGGACGATGGTGAAGATTTGGTACTGGTTACGGTACTGAGTAAATCGGGATCGGCTCCATGTCTGGCGGGCGCCAAGATGGTGATCCGTGCCGATGGCAGCTCCATCGGCACGGTGGGAGGCGGGGTGCTGGAAGCAGCCGCGCAGAAAAGGGCGGCCCGAGTCTTCAAGTCCAAAGTTGCCGAGATACTGTCGTTCGATCTTTCGGGTGCGGATGCCGCCAGCATGCAGATGATCTGCGGCGGCAACGTCAAACTACTGGTGGATTACATCCCGGCATCAGCGTTGAACATCGAGATGTTCAAGAGACTGCGCGACGCACTGCAGGCCGGTGAGAAATGTTATTTGCTCGCTTCGCTCGGCAAGGCCGGTGCGGAAAACCGCCAGACGGTCCGCTGCGTGGTCCTTGAGGACGGCTCGCAGATAGGTGAATTCCCCTATCCGAGAGAATGGCTGGATCTGCTGATTGAGAAGGCCTACCGGTCAACCTATCCGGTTGTGGAGACCATCGCGGACGAGCAGTTTGTCATTGAACGCTGTTTTGTCCCCAGTACCGTTTTCATCTTCGGGGCTGGTCACGTTTCACAACAGGTGGCCCTGTTGGCCGAGATGGTCGATTTCCGGACAGTGGTTCTGGATGACCGGAGCGAATACGCCAACCGGGAACGCTTTCCCCAAGCCGATTCCGTCAAGGTGCTGGACAATTTTGACGACTGCTTCGCCGGATTGGAACCGGATGGTGACAGCTATGTGGTGATCGTCACACGGGGCCACCAGCATGACAAGACGGTGCTGACCCAGGCGCTACGCACCAGGGCGGGGTACATCGGCATGATGGGGAGCCACCGCAAGCGGGAGGAACTGTTCAAACTCTTGCAGCAGGAAGGATTTTCCGCCGAGGCGCTGGAGCGGGTACACTGCCCGATCGGCGCTGAACATCAAGGCTGCCACGACCGCCGAGATCGCCGTCAGCATTATTGCGGAGCTGATCCAGACCAGGGCGCAGGCCATCGAGTAACATGAGTACGCCGCTCACCGCCATCATCCTTGCGGCCGGCTATTCGTCCCGCATGGGAGCGTTCAAGCCGCTTCTGCCGTTCGGGGATTCGACCGTTCTGGAACGGGCCATAACCCTGTTCCGAAGCGCCGGTATCAACGATATCCGGGTCGTGGTCGGCCACCGGTCAGGCGACCTGCTGCCGCTCCTGGAGCAGTTGCAGGTTCGGCCGCTGCTGAACGAGCAGTATCAGGAGGGGATGTTCTCCTCGGTGGTCACGGCGGCGGCGAGTCTCGAAGCGGAGATTGGGGCATTCTTTCTGCTGCCGGTGGACATTCCGTTGGTCCGCCGGGAGACCGTCGAACTGCTGGCGCAGTCATACGGGCAATGCGGCAAAGGGATCATCTATCCGGCCGTTCGCGGCACACGGGGGCACCCGCCGCTGATTTCGGCCTCGTATCGCGACAACATCCTCTCCTGGCGCGGCGATGGCGGCCTGAAGGACCTGCTGATGCAGTTCGAGGGGGATTCGGCAACGGTTGAGACCGGCGATGAAGGCATCCTGCCGGACATGGATACCCCGGAGGATTATGAGCGGCTGCGGGAATCGCTGCGCACTGCTACGGTCCCTTCACGGCAGGTTTGCGAGCAGCTTCTGACTGAGCGATTTGCCGCTGACAGCCCGGTGGTGGAGCACTGTCGGGCTGTGGCGAACCTGGCGTGCCTGCTGGCCGAAAAATTGAACAACAGCGGCTGCCGGCTGGACATAAAACAGATCGAGGCGGCAGCCCTGCTCCACGATCTGGGCAAGGGGGAACCGCGCCATGCCGCGGCCGGAGCCGCCATGCTGAGGGATCTGGGGCACGACACCGTCGCCGATCTGGTGGCCGTTCACATGGAACTACCACCCCGCCCGGATGATGGCATTGATGCCGCCGACCTGCTGTATCTCTCCGACAAACTGATGGAGGGGGCCAGGTTTGTTCCTCTTGAAACCCGTTTCCGGCGTCAACTGGAGCTGCACGCCCATGAACACCACATCCTCGCCGGAATAAACCGGCGGCTTGAGAGCGCTCGAACGATACAACGGCGCGTGGAAGCCCGTTTGGGACTCCGTGTTGGTGACGTTGTGACGGGAGTTCATCCGTGAGCCAATCTGAACGGAATACGAACCGATGCACGGTGTATCTGCTGCGTCACGGCGATTCGAGACAGGATATGGTCCGCCGTTTCATCGGCCGGACCGATAACCCTCTCAATGAGACGGGACGGGCGCAAGCCGAGTGGTGGCGCCGGGAACTCGCCCCGATTCCCTTCGGTCATATCTACAGCAGCGACCTGAAACGCTCTGTCGAGACGGCCCGGATTATCGGCCAGCAATTTCAGGCACCGTTCACGATGCTGCCGCAACTGAGGGAAATCGATCTGGGCAGTTGGGACGGCATACCGGTCAGCGATATACGCTGCCTGTTTCCGAAGGAGTACGACCGCAGAGGGGCTAATTTGACGGGATACCGCCCAGTTGGAGGAGAGAGCTTTGCTGACCTCTCTGCCCGCGTACTGCCTGCCTTTGATGAGGCCGTTCAACAATCCGGTGAAAACCTGCTGATCGTCGGCCACGCCGGGGTAAACCGGGTGATTCTTTGTCACCTGCTTGGCATGCCGCTGGCCAATCTTTTTCGCTTGGAGCAGGAATACGGCTGCCTGAATATTCTGGAATACACTGCAGGTGCTTGGGTGGTGCGCAGGATTGGGTGTGTGCCGACGTAGAACGGTAACAATAGCTGTTTCAAATACAAAAAAGAGGAGAAAACCAGTGAAATGTCCACGTTGTAAGTCGAAAAAAATTGAAGTAGGCATGTGTGCGGGGATGACCCGTCATCCGATGAAGGAGTGCGATAATTGCGGAACGGTCTGGTTTAACGATGGTACGGCGAATCATACTGTTGTGGAGCCGTCACGTATGCAAGAGTCTGAATGTAAATAAGTCAAGACACAATTACGTTCAAACTTGCCAGAATAATTCGTTCTCGCTATAGTGCCGCCACATTTGTCGGTTTACCATGGAGATATTTTCCGTTATCGCGCAGGTTTCGGTCGGTTCCGGCCAGGACATGAAGATGGGGGAAAGGGGTGAGGCGGAATCCAGAGCCTTAAAAAACAGCGTTGCGTACTCTGCGAGTGATTCATATTTGACAACATTTGCTTCATAGTCTATGTTAGCCAAAATTCAACGGCGATGGAGTTCGCTAATACCGCTTACAAAAGCTGATGACTCCTACTTCAAATGCGAGGTAGGGGTCTTTTTATTATCAGCCGCCTGTTGCCGGAGCAATGGGTTGGTTGGCGTCTTGTTACGATGTATGTATCGATTGCCTGTTCATATTATGAAGTTGAAAAAGGAGCGGTTATGCGTTTTGTGATGGTATGCGTTGCCCTGTTGTCATTATCTGGTGTGGTCCATGCCGATGACAATATCTTCAACAGTACAAAAGCCCTCAAAGGAGAGGTGGTTCGTCTCGGAGATGAAGCTCTGGAAGTCGTAAAGACGCCGCTGGATACCGACAACTACGGATTTGTCGGAACCCTGGCCGTGGCCGGTGCTGTTGGACTCACCTATGTTTTTGATGGTGATATTCGCACCAAGCTGCAAGCGAACAGGAGCAGAGGCATGGACAAGGCCACGGATGTCGGCACTCTGCTCGGTGACCCCTTTCTGCACATCGGAATTGCTGCCGCGGTGTATGGCGGAGGAATTCTCGGCAACTCGCCGCGCTGGAAAGAGACCGGCGAGGAGCTTGGTGAGGTGCTCATATTGGCCGACGCAACCACCTTTGTGCTAAAAGAGGCCGTCGGCAGGGGGCGTCCCTTCGTAAACGGCGACAAGGGGAGCTTCAGGCCGGGACAGTTCAAAACGGATTACGACTCATTCCCATCCATGCATACCTCCAGCTCTTTTGCCATTGCCTCGGTCATGGCTTCAACCACGGAGAGCATGGCAACTAAGGCACTTTACTATTCCGCCGCCTCGTTCGTCGGCTTTTCACGCATCTATCAGGACAAACACTGGACCAGCGACGTGGTGATGAGTGCCGCCATCGGTGAACTCTGTGGCCGTATAGTTGCAGCTGCCCATGCCGACAAGGGCAGTAAGAAGGTTACGATTGTCCCTACCGCTTCCTCTAATTCGGCGGGATTGGCCTTGCTCGGCAGATGGTAGCAAAGCGGGAGATATTCAAGGATAATATTTTCTGAATACTGAAAAGCGTAAGCACCCTGACGGCGTCCGGAAGCATAGTGCATAATGCTTTCGGACGCCGCACTCATTTCCACCTGCTTTGACTGTATGAACGAGAACAACCGCCGACCGGGAACCGGTCTTTGCGGTGGTGAAAATCTCTACACCGTATCCCTCCATAAGCTGATATTTCCCCCATTATTATCAGTATTAACGGCACCACGCCATAAAACAAATCCTATAAAAACAGCCTGTTAGTAACATGGCGTAGCTTTTGCTAACTTCACGCAAGCCATATCTGTAATCGATATCATTCCTTGTCAGCGTGTCCGGGCCGAACGCGCCGACAAGGAATTTCATATTCAGAGAAAGACTATTAAAAGGAGCCGTTTCATGTTGTTTGCGAAAGTTGGAATCAAGGTAAAGCTGGGAGTTGTGTTCGGTTTTTTGTTGCTGATGATCGTGTTTATGATCTGTTTGGGCCTCGGCAGCACGCGTAAAGTGAACGAATATGTCGAGCGGATAGCAAAGGGCAACTACCTGAAAACCGTGTATGCCTTCGAAGCTTCAAAGGCGGTGGAAGAGATTCAGGGGGACGTCCGGATGGCGGTCCTGCTCAAGGACGAGAATGAAGTAGCGAATGTGAAGAAAAAAATCGATGCGGCCAGGGCGAAATATAAGGAGGCCGATGGCCAGGCTGACGGAACTTGAAACATCCGAAAAGGGAATCAAGCTGCTTGAAAACGTAAAAAACGCCATTGGGCCGGCTGTAAACGCCAACAATCGAGTTATGGCGCTGGTTGATGCCCACCAGCGGGACGAAGCTGCGGCGTTGTTGTTACAGGAAAGTGTACCGTTAACGCAGAAGGTTCAGGAGCTGTTCGACGAACAGGTTAAATTCCAGCGGGAGGGTGTGGATGCCGAGTACAGCAGGTCGGTTGCCCTGTATGACAGGGTAAAGCTGGTTCAGCTCGCTGCCGGAGCGGTTTCGATCATCCTGGGGCTCATGGCGTCCATTTTTCTGATCAGCAATTTCGTCACCAGGATCAACCGCGTGGCAGAGGCTATGAACCGCGTGGCTGACGGCGATTTGTCGACACAGTTGAAAATTTATGCCAACGACGAAATAGGTGAGCTCGGCAGAAACATCAACCGCATGCTGACTTCGATCAGTGCGATGATTGCCTCAATAAAAAGTACGGCGGACCATGTGGCATCCGCCTCCACCTCGATGTATGCGAATTCGGAGCAGATTGCCACCGGCAACGGGCAGGTCGCGGAACAGACGGGCAACGTCGCCACGGCCAGCGAGGAGATGGCGGCCACCTCCTCGGAAATAGCCCGGAGCTGTATTACAGCGGCAGGAAGCTCCACGCAGGCCAGCAATCTGGCCACGGAGGGGGTTACCGTGGTTCGGGAAACCGTTGCCGGCATGAACCGTATCGCGGACCGGGTCAAAGAAACGGCCGCGACGGTCGAGAATCTCGGCTCCCGTTCCGATCAGATCGGGGAAATTGTCGGGACGATAGAAGATATCGCCGATCAGACCAACCTGCTTGCCCTGAATGCGGCCATCGAAGCTGCCAGAGCAGGCGAACAGGGGCGCGGATTCGCCGTCGTGGCGGATGAAGTGCGCGCCCTTGCGGAACGGACGTCCAAGGCAACAAAGGAAATCGCCCAGATGATCAAGGCGATACAGGCTGATACAAAAAACGCGGTTGTAGCCATTGAAGAAGGGGTGCATGAGGTGGAGCGGGGCACGAATGATGCCGCCAGGTCAGGGAAGGCGCTGGAGGACATTTTCAATCAAATAGGCGATGTCACACTGCAGATCAACCAGATCGCTACCGCCGCCGAGCAGCAGTCCGCCACTTCGATGGAGATATCCAACAATATCCAGCAGATAACCGATGTGATCCAGGCAAGCGCCTCATTTTCACATAATTCGACTTCTTCCGCCCGTGAGCTTTCCACCTGTGCGGATGGCCTTCAGCGTCTTGTCGGACAGTTCATTCTGGCCGCCTGATTCTGGCAGACCCCCTGCTCTCAGGGGGCTATGGGGAAATTCAGGACAACTTTACAACAATGATCAAGTTTCTCGTTTGTTATGCTGTGGGTGCTTTCGCCACAATGAGTAATATTGCCGCACAATCGTCGTGCTTTGCTGTTGCTTCCGTATCATCGGGAGTATGGAGATCATGCTTTTCATAGTGAGGCCGCAGTTGCTGCAACAGCAATCAACGGCCTGATGCTGCTGAATCTACAGATATTCCATCACCTGCTGATACGCGTAGTTATACAAGCCGCACGAAGTGGCAGTTCAAGAGAAATTGGTCCGGCTTTTGCTATGTCAGTTGGTTGACTGTCATGAAAGCGTGACGGACTATTTTACAAGGCGGATTGTCGTAAAATCCGCACCCTGCAAGGTGCCTGCATGAATAAAAAGAAAAAGATGGTCCTCTCGCAGGAAACGATGGACGTCGACTTTGTCCGTAAGGTCGAGGCGCTTTCCGACACCTCGGTCCGGCGCTGTTTCCAGTGCGGCAAATGCTCGGCCGGCTGTCCGATGGCCACCTTCATGGAACATCCCCCCAACCGCGTCGTGCGCCTGCTGCAGCTTGGCCAGTGGCAGCGCATCCTGGCCGGCCGCTCGATCTGGTACTGCGCCTCGTGCGAAACCTGCTCCACCCGCTGCCCCAACAAGGTCCACCTGGCCTCGATCATGGACGCCCTGCGCAAACTCTCCTGGGATCTGGACGGCCCCTCCAAGGAAAGCTATGTCCAGCTGGCCGATAAACTCTTCATACAAAACATCCGCACCTACGGCCGCCAGTACGAAATGCGCCTGGCCGCCGTCTTCAACGTCAAATCGGGACAATTTCTGAAAGACCTGATGCTCGGTCCCAAACTGCTTGCCAAGGGCAAACTGAAGATGTTCCACAGCAAAAACAAAAACCTGTCCGAAATAGAAAAAATCTTTACCCGCATCGAAGAGATGCGCGCTAAAGGGGAGGCCCTGTGACCCCGAAAAACATCATGGAGTACTCCTACTACCCCGGCTGTTCGCTGCACGCCTCGGCCGGTGAATACGACCTCTCCACCCGGGAACTGTTCAAGGCGCTCAGGATCGGCCTGACCGAAGTGCCCGACTGGTTCTGCTGCGGCGCCACCCCGGCCCACAACGTCGATGAACTGCTGTCGCTGTCGCTCTGCGCCAAGAACCTGGAACTGGCCGACCAAGTCGAGGGGGACCTGGCCGTAGCCTGCGCCTCCTGTTTCTCACGGCTCAAGTTCACCCAGCATATCCTCGAAGAGAACGCGACCAAACGCACGCAAGTGGAAAAAGCCATCGCCGCCCCCGTCAAACTGGACGGCAAAGTCAAACATCTGCTGGAGATCCTGGCCAAGGACCTGGGCACGGAGCGGTTGGCCGCCTCGGTCAAAAAACCGCTGACCGGCCTCAAAGTTGCCTGCTACTACGGCTGCCTGCTGACCCGCCCCACCGATGTACCCAACCTGGACTGCACCGAGGCACCCACCATCATGGAGCGGGTCGTCGAAGCGGCCGGTGCCGAAACGGTTGCCTGGAGCCATCGCCTGGAGTGCTGCGGCGCCAACTTCACGCTATCGCGCCCCGGTGTCGTCATCCAGCTGACCAACGCCATCCTCGACTCGGCCAAAGCGGCCGGCGCCGACTGCATCATGGTCGGCTGCCCCTTGTGCCACGGCAACCTGGATATCCGCCAGAAGGAGATCGAGGGTGTCTACAACACCGACTACAACCTGCCGGTCTTCTATCTGACCCAGCTGGTCGGACTGTCCGTCGGACTCGGCACAGACAAGCTCGGCCTGGATGCGATGATGGTCAACCCGCTGCCGTTATTGAAAGAGAGAGGTTTGCTTTAAATGTCCAGAATAGGCGTATTCATCTGTCACTGCGGTGAGAACATCTCTCGCACCGTCGACGTCGAGCGTGTCGCGCAGGAAGTCGGCAGACTACCCGGCGTAGCGTTCTCCACCGACTACAAATACATGTGTTCCGACCCCGGTCAGAACCTCTTGAAGAAAGCGATCCAGGAGCAGAAACTCTCCCACGTGGTGGTCGCCGCCTGCTCCCCCCGCATGCACGAAAAGACCTTCCGCAAAGCCGTCGAATCAGCCGGCCTGAACCCGTTTTTGTGCGAAATGGCCAACATCCGCGAACACTGCTCCTGGGTCCACGAAAACAGAGAAGAAGCAACCGCCAAAGCGATTGACATCGTCGGCATGATGGTCGAGCGGGTCAAAAAAAACCGGGTATTGCCCGCCATCACCGTCCCGGTCACCAAGAGATCCCTCGTCATCGGCGGCGGCATCGCCGGCATCCAGGCCGCACTGGACATAGCGGACTGCGGTCACGAAGTCATCCTCGTCGAACGGGAACCCTCCATCGGCGGGCACATGGCCCAACTCTCGGAAACCTTCCCGACCCTCGACTGCTCGCAATGCATCATGACCCCGAAAATGGTCGACGTCGCCAACCACCCCAAGATCAAACTCTACACCTACAGTGAAATCGAACTGGTTGAAGGATACATCGGCAACTTCCAGGTCACGATCAAAAAGAAGGCCCGCTCGGTCGATGAAGACAAATGCACCGGCTGCGGCGTCTGCATGACCAAATGCCCCCAGAAAAAGATCCCCAACAAATTCGACCAGAACATCGGCATGCGCACCGCCATCTACGTCCCCTTCCCGCAAGCCGTGCCGAACACCCCGGTCATCGACCGAGACAACTGCACCATGTTCAAAACCGGCAAATGCGGCGTCTGCCAGAAAGTCTGCGGCCCCGGCGCCGTCGACTTCGAACAGCAAGACCAACTGATCGTCGAAGCCGTCGGAGCAATCGTCGTCGCCACCGGCTTCGACCTCTACAGCATCGACGAAAAACCCAAAGGCTCCATGATCAAAGGGTACGG
>CAVXBQ010000002.1:0-99494 GCA_963760075.1 uncultured delta proteobacterium
TAAATCGGGCGACGCTTGCGCCGTTTCTGGAGGTGACGTATTTCTAAAGGCTGCAGCGGATAGTAACGGGGGAACCGCAGAAGATTGCATCCAATCGGGAAAGATGAGAGACTGGCGGTCATATTCTCATCAGCGATGTAATGAAGGAACAGATGAAACGACTCAAGCTGGAACATAAATCATCACAGTTGCTGCCCCGGCGGGATTTTCTGGTACGTATGGCGTGGTACTGGTTGTTCGGGTGCCTGTTCCTGGCGTTTTCGATGGGGATCGGCCCCGTTGGTTATCACATCACCGCCAATCTGAACTGGGTCGACGCCTTTCTGAACGCATCGATGATCCTGACCGGCATGGGACCAGTGGAATAGGCTTGAAACCGATACCGCCAAGCTGTTCGCATCCTTTTACGCCATCTTTAGCGGGGTATCGTTTCTTACGTTCTGCGGCGTTCTCTTTACACCGATCTACCATCGGTTCATGCATCGTTTCCATCTTGATCTGGGGGACAGAAAGCTTTGAAAGCGCCAAGACGCCCCCGGCATGATGGCCGCATCTTCTTCTGCTACAATTCCTTGAGATTGCTGAATTCTCCCCAGGCCAGGAAGTATTGCGGCGCCAAAGTGTAGTCGCACAGATTGTCCATGATGTTGTAATGCTTCTTCTCTTCACTGGCAATTCGCAGCAGGATCCTGGCAGTATCCGGGTTGCCTTCATTCCCCGCCGCATTCTCATAGAACCGGACGCTGTCCGCCTCTACCTTCCTGGCATGTTCGTACCCAGCCAGGGATCCTGTCAGGCTGCCGGCGATGTTCTTGTCTCCCGTCAGATCCGCAAACAGGTTCTTCGCTTCTTCCAGGACGGTTGAGTCGGCCATAGTCCCGGAACTGCCGGATTTCATGGTCTGGATGGTGTCGTAGTGCTTCTGCTCATCCGCGGCCAACCTGATAAAGATCGTTTTCAGCCCGGCTACTGCGGTCTCTGCCGCAAGCTTTTCATAGTAGGCCTTGCCGTCCAACTCCATTTTCATGGCAAATTCAAAGATGTTCATAGCGTAATCCCCCTCACCGTAGAGTTTTATTCTGCACAAAATACTCTACCAGAAAAGCGGAAAACTACAATCTGCGGCGGAATTGAAAGGTACGTGTGGCAAGCCGGGAATCACACTCAGCTATCGGCCAGCCGCACCAGCCACTCAACCCCGCTGGCAATCTCTTCCCGGGCCGTAAGGGATTCGTACCAGCCGTCAGACAGCGTCTGGACCCCCAGGGAGGCCCCGAGCCAGGAGCCGATCATGGCTCCACGCGCTGCGTTATCGCCGCCCACCGCTGCCGTAGCGCGCAGTGCCTCGCCGAAATCATCCTTATAATGCAATGCACACTGTAGCGCCGCTGGGAAGCTGCTGTCCAGCGGGCAGGACTGCCCGAATTTCAAGGTGGCTTCGCGTATGGACAGATTACGCCCCGCGACGGCGGCGGCAATCTTTCCGGCCAGCACAACCCCCTCGGGCCCCAGCCGGGATGCCTGTTCTGCAGAGTGACGGACAGCATCTTCCAGCGTGGAGCCGTTGAAAAGTTTCTGCAGAATCATGGCGTGTGTCAGGTTATAGGCAACCGCCCGTTCGTTGTTCTGGCAAACCCTCGTCGCGCGCTCCACAATGCCCGCCAGGTCTGAATCCTTGAAATACCGGGCAACCAGCGGTGCCAGCCTGGTGATGCTCGCCGGCTGGTCGTCGTTCGCCCCATCCTGATAGCCGTAGGCCCCATCCGGGTGCAACTCGCGATAGGCCCGGTAGTTGGCCAACGTATCCTTGGCGGCGTGATCCCGATAGCCGGTATATCCCGGCGACCCGATCAACGACACGAAGCGTGAACCGAAGTCTGAGGCATCAAAGTGGGTTCGCTCGTGCAGCGAGCGGAGGAGAAGCAGTGCTCCGTCACCGTAATGGGTCAAATCACCCGGCCGTTTGCCGGCATGGTAGTGTCCGGCAGCAGGCTCTTCGAACCCCCGGGGACCGCCGGGAAAGCGTTGCTCCAGTTCTTCAAGGTCGTAGATCCAGTGGCTGCCGAGACAGAAGGCATCTCCAACAAACTGTCCCCAGATGGCACCGCTGATACGATCCGCAACAGATGGTTTTTGTGTGGCAGCATTGTCTCGCTCACTCATGGCGCACCTCTTTACGTTTGTCGTAGTGTTCCGCATTGTCCGTACTGTTTATTCTAATCCCATGCAGCAATAAATACCATCTTCAGGTCACCTCCGGGGTCACAGTCGGCCCCGTCACCTTCCCTGCAGAATCCCCTCTGCAGCCCTGATCCCGCTGGCCCAGGCACCGGTGATGCCGCGCGAGGTGCCGGCGCCGTCACCGACCATGTAGACGTTCGTGCTCACCCGGAAGTTGCGGTCGAGAAAGGCGGGCTTGTTGGCGTACATCTTGATCTCCGGGTAGTACATGATCGTGCTGGGGTGCAGGACGCCGGGGACGATGGTGTCGAGCTTTTTGAGGGCCGCCCAGATGTGGCGCATGATCTTGGCCGGCACGGCCAGCCCCAGGTCGCCTGCCGTGACCGGACAGCTGGGGGGGAAGTCGTAGAGATCATCGTTGAAGGTCTCGGCGGTCGAGCGTTTTCCCAGGCGGAAATCGCCCACCCGCTGCATGAGCGGCTTGCCGCCGCCGATCTCGTTGGCCAGCGTGGCGAGAAAAACCGCCATCTGCTGGCCGCTGCGGACCGGGGCCTTCAGGCCGATGGTCTTGAGCAGGGCGAAATTCACCAGATTGTTCCCCTGCTGATGCTCGGAGAGGGCGTGGCCGTTAACCAGGCTGAAGCCCTGGTAGCGTTCCAGCACCACCCGTGCATGGCCGGAGTTGGTGCAGAAGGTGCGCACTCCGTCGGGGAAGTGGAATTTGGGGTCGTAGTAGTCGTTGACGATCTGATAGTTGTCCAGCCGGGTTTCGACGCGGACGCCCACGTCCACCACGTTGTCGATGTAGGTGATCCCCATCCGCTCCATCACCTGCTGGAGGAAACTGAACCCCTTCCGTCCGGGGGCGACGATCACCTTTCGGGCACGCAGCGTTTCCCCGCCGCCGATGACGACTCCCGACCCGCCGGCATCGTCGAGTATGTCGGTCACCTCCCGCTCCAGCATGAACTGCACCCCGCGGTCCGTAAGCTCGTCCAGCAGACGCTGGATCAGGACCCGGCTGCGGTCGGTGCCGACATGGGCCTGTCGGATGTCGAGAAGGGTCACGCCGAGCCGTTCCGCCCGCCGCCGGTAGATCTCCAGGTTGTGTTTCTCCTTGATGGTCGGCCGCAGCACGCTCTCCACCATCGGGAGGAGCCGCTCGGCCTCTTCCCTGGTCCAGTTGTCTGTGGCAAAGCCGATGGGGTAGGTGTAGTTCTGCTTGCAGTCGTTCAACAGTCCGCCAGAGCAGATCCGCTCCCGGTCGATCATCAGGATCGAGAGGGGAGGTGATACTTCGGAGAGCTGAAAGGCGGCGCCGAGACCGGCCGGGCCGGTGCCGACGATGATGATGTCGTACTCTGGAGCGGGCATGGGAGACTCCTTGGCTGGTGCTTTTGTCCCAAGTATACACCCATTTTGTTACCCATGATTTGACAATAGTTTATTCAAGAGTATGTTTATGCCTGGTACCCTGTAACTCTTGTTTTTGCACGGCTAACCCCTCTAAATCTCCCCTTACCTAAGGGGAGATTTCAAGGCTTCCCCCCTTAAGGTAAGGGGGGACTGAGGGGGTTATGTTTAGATGTTACATGGTACTAGCCCATATGTGACGCGATACACGTATGTGGAAAGGTCTGGTTGAGAGGGCGCTTATATGACAGGGGGGATGTAAATGAAGAGCGTTATCGTGCTTATCGGGCTGCTTCTTGTAATCATAGCTCCTGCCGTCGCCTCCGACAGTTGCCTTACCTGCCACTCTGATGCCAAGCGCATGTCGGCCCTGGGAGCTCCTGCGTTGACCATAACCCGGCAGGAGGTCGAAAAGCAGAGCCGCATGCCGGCCGGATGCAGCGATTGCCATCTGGGCAATCCTGACGCAAGCGAGCGTGACCAGGCCCACGTCGGACTGGCCCGCCTGCTGGTGGTGCGCAAGAAAGGACTGATGGCCGATCCCATGCCACAAACCCTGCCGCTGCAGTATGGTACCAATCCTGTCAACCGCCTCTACATCGGCATCCAAAAGGATGGAAAAATCACCAGAGATGCATCGGTTGTGGCTGTTTCCTGGCATGACAAAAGGCAGGACACGCTGACCCAGGACTTCGCCGTGATGAGAAAAACGTGCGGAAAGTGCCACGAGAAGGAGTTCGCCGAGTTTTCGAAAAGCACCATGGGGACCAACGGCAAACAGAGCCAGTATAAAGGGTGGCTGGACCCGAAGCGAGGCCCGCACAATTGCGGACCCTGGTTCGAGGGTAACTTCGAGCGGATGCAGGCCACCACCTCCGTGCCTATGTCGCGGGAGAGCCACCTGATCAACCAGAAGGCCTGCAATACCTGCCATGTGGGGTGTCTGGACTGCCATTTCAATCCCCAGCCGAAGAGCGCCGGCGATCTTTCCAAGGGGGCGCACAGCTTCGTGAAGACGCCTGCCCCGGAGAGCTGTTACGGCAACGGCCGGGCTACGATCTGTCATGCGGGGCCGGAGGACCGCCGCCGCGGCGCCGGCTACTTCGGTGGTTCATTTTCGTTCCCCGAAGGTAATGAGCCCGATGTCCATGTGAAGGCCAGGGTCGGCTGTCTGGACTGCCACGAGAGCACGAAGACGAATGCCGCAATAGGCCATGGAACGGTCAGGCGCCAGGCCGGTGACTCATGCGTGCGCTGCCACTCCGGTGCGGTAAGAAGCCATGGTACCTCACTCCATCGGAAACTCGTCTGCGAGGCATGCCACATCGGACAGGTAGCCGGGTATCAGGGTACTTACTGGGGTCCGGGCACAATAGCCGGAGCACCGACCCCGTTTTTCAAGTACAAGGGCTATTATGGCTACATGTCGGAGCCGATCCTGATCAAGAACCAGCGTGGAAACTGGATTCCGGTCAAACCGTTTCCGATGGCGGTCATGAATCAGAAGGAGTCACCCTTCAAGCCCGGCCTGCTCTGGCGCTATCCGGGTGATCTGCCCGACCTGCAGCGCACCGACGATGCCTGGGCCTACGTCGGCTTGTTCGGCGGGCTTCCGGAAAACAACAAGGCCCTGCTCTGGTTTCAGATTGACAAGATGTCCCACAAGCTCGGCAGGAGCCGCAGTTGTGATTCATGCCATAGCGACCTGCTGGGCACGCAGCGTCGTCAGGTGACCTGGGAGTACAGTGATCCGGGCGCGGCACCTTTTACGGGCAGTCACACGGTACTGGCCGACAGGAACGGGCTCTTTATCCGCGACATGCGGTCCGAGAACATCCAGTCGGAAGACGGCTACACGCTGTCGGCCTTTGCTCCCTGGC
This sequence comes from uncultured delta proteobacterium, assembly GCA_963760075.1. GTDB lineage: Bacteria > Desulfobacterota > Desulfuromonadia > Geobacterales > Pseudopelobacteraceae > JACRCG01. Next base: position 5,475 of record CAVXBQ010000002.1, read on the forward strand.
TTTACATGAAGGATAAATGGCAGGTCAAGGGTGACTTCTCTCTGCCGGTTCTTAGTGACCTGAAGGGGTACGATGCTGCCCGTATTGATCTTGGGCTCGCCCGGAAATCCGGCATACTGCACTCCAAAGGAGAAAATCCATAGCAGAGTCATAGAGTTGTCTTTGCATATGGCGATTCCTGTAGTATAGTTCCCCCAATGTCATGCAGGCAGAATGGATCTCATGGGGACAGTTTTTTTTGTGAAAGAGCGGTTCACAACCATTTTGAAAGGAGCCAACGTTATGAGCAAAGGTGAGGACAGCAAGAAAACAGAAAAAAAAGCACCAGCCAAAACGCCGAAAGAAAAAAAGGCAGACAAGAAGATCAAAAAAGCGGAAAAAAAGAAATAAGCGAGATGTAACCGGGGGGCAGACGAGGCAGAGCTGTTGCTGCCCGGCTGTTTCTGCGCAAGGTGGCGTTTAGGGAACGATATGTGTAATTCAAAAGGCGGCCATCTGGTCGCCTTTTGCTTTTGATACGGAATCGTTCATCGCGGGACTGCAGAAAAACAGTCTGTGTTTAGCAAGACTTGACATTACGGGGTTCCTTCAGTACGTGATCGCGCGCGAAAACGAACAGCACGTCGGGGTGTTTATCACGCAAAACCTGTGATAATCCGGTTGTTCGTCGTTGCAGGCATGAAGCGTACCCTGTCGCCACGGTTCGTAGGTCTGCTACATATATTTAGTTTGACTAAAATATATTTTGCACTACTATGGACCGATGTGTTATTCCGCCTTCACCCTGATCGCCTTTTCCGGCATCATGCATGCCATCTACAATCTCCTCATCAAACAGAGCCGCCACAAAACCGTTTTTATCTGGTGGATGTTCGTCTGCTCAACATGCCTCTTCACGGCTTTGATGCCGTTTTTGCCGGGCCCGTTCCCGCGGCCTGATGTCAACATCACATTACTGGCAGCGGCAGGTGCCTTTTGTTTCGTACTCTACCACCTCTTCACCGGACGCGCCTATCAGTCAGGCGACCTTTCACTGACCTACCCACTCACCCAGACCTCCATGATCTACGTCCCGCTATGGGGTGTCATGCTGCTGGGGGAACGTCTGAGCCGGATCGGCCTTTTGGGGATACTGGTCGTCCTTACGGGGGGCTACCTCCTCCAGATGAGGCGAGTGACCATGCAGGAGTTGCTGCGCCCCTTCGGCAGCCTGGTCGAACCCTCTGTTCAGGCCGCGCTTGCCGCCGGTTTCATATATTCGCTCGGGGCGATCGTCGACAAGATCGGTGTCACCGCCTATCCCCCGCTCTATTTCACCTATCTCCTTGTCGTCTCCATGCTGGCTTTGATGACGGTCAACATCCTGCGTCCCTGCTACCGTTCCCAGATTATCTCGGAGTGGCGCGACAACCGCCGCCTGATCCTGACCGGCGGCCCCCTGATGATGGCTTCGTTCATCTCTTTTCGCTACGGGCTGGCTCTTTCCCCCATGAGCTACGCCGTACCGGTACGCCAGGCAAGCATCGTTGCCGGAGTCCTGATCGGTGCCCTCATCCTCTGCGAATCGTGCGGCCGTATCCGTTTTATCGCCTCATTGCTGATTCTTGCCGGGATCAGCCTGATCCGTTTCGGCTAGAAACCCTCCGAGAATCGGTAAGAACCGGCTAATGACCGCCATGTTTATCAGGTTGTGCTGAAAAAAATGTGTAAAAATGCCCTGTCACTGTTTCCCGACGGACCATTTTCGTGCATAATGGACCTCATTATTTCAGCCGGGAGACTTCATGTTTCGCCCTACACGCAAATGCATATTCTGTTCTGAAGAAGTCAAACACCGCATCCTGATGTCGCAGGGGACGGTGTATGTCATCGAGGACCTCTATCCTGTGACTCATGGGCATCTGTTGGTCATTCCTTTTCGTCATACCCTGGACTACTTCAGCATGACAGATGAAGAACGCCTCGATGCCCAGAGGGTGCTGATCGCCCTCAAGGAGCAGATCACACAGTATGATTCGACGGTGCAGGGGTTCAACATCGGGATTAATTGCGGGGTGGCAGCCGGACAATCTGTAATGCATGCCCACATTCATCTCATTCCGCGCAGGGAAGGTATCGAACTGTTCAACAAGCATTTCGATTATCTCAAGTAACATATCCTGAAATTTTCTTGGATCCGGCTTCGTTTATTCCGGAAACCAAATATTGAATCTTCACCACCGGTGTGATAGGTTGTCCCGGGTCAACGGTCATGATGCCGCGGGCTTTTATTGCTCATTATTTTAAAAGGGAATGGAGATACATTGTTATGGCTGGGTTTTCTTTTGAAGATGTGTTGGCAACTGTAATGACCGCAACTATAGACACTTTCAAGTCATATATGAATATTGACCTGGTGTCGGGGGAAGTGGACAAAAAAATTAACACTCTTGATTCCGATATCACCGGAATTGTCGGCATTGGCGGCGACAGGGTGGGGTACATCATTATTGCCGCGAACAAGAGCACCGCGCGTCTGGTGGCCCAACAGATGCTCATGACCGATGAACCTGATGACAACGATATCGCCGATGCGATAGGGGAACTGGCGAACACAATTGCGGGTGCCGTGAAAACAAACCACGCGGCATGCGGGAATGTTGCCCTTGGCTTGCCGCTGATCGTCGCCGGCCAGCTTCGTGCGGTCACCGATCCGCCGTCCGTCTCCGATGACCCGTCTATCAGTGTGCAATGCAAAGGGGTCGCGATTCCCTTTAGGACCGAGGATGGCTCGGCGTCGTTGAAGGTTATGGTATACATGTAGTGTGTCCATCTCTCAGGTAGAGTAATTCAAAAGGCGGCCGCGTGGTCGCCTTTGCTTTTGGTAGTACGTTTTGGACAGCACGCGCTATGCTGCCAGCGGGCAGACATTCTGACCAGATAAGGGGAACCGTCGTATGAAAGCTGTGGTCAAGCATCTCAAAGGGACATTCCTGGCAGGGATTTTTGTCGTCATCCCGTTCGGGATCACGATCTTCATCCTCAAATTTCTCTTCAATTTCGCCGACGGGATCCTGGGGAGCCACCTGGATAGCCTGATGGAGCTCTCCGGTCGCGGCGGTGGACATATCCCCGGAATCGGCATGGTCACCGGTGCCGTGGTGATCTACCTGACCGGTCTGGTGGCAACCAACGTGCTTGGGAAACGCCTGCTGAAGCTGGGCGATGATCTGATGACGCGCATACCGCTGGTAAAATCGATCTATACGTCAAGCAAGCAGCTGATTAAGGTGTTCCGGGAAGGGGGTTCATCCTACCGGCGCGCGGTCTTCGTCGAGTGGCCCCGTCCAGGGGTGCGCGCCGTCGGGTTTGTGACGGCCGAGGTGGAGCGGGAGGGTGAGCGTTTCGTGGTGGTCTACATACCCACTATGCCGAATCCGACCTCCGGTTTTGCGCTCTGGTTCCGTGAGTGCGAGGTGTACGAGAGCGGGATGACGGTTGAAGATGCGGTTAAGTTCGTGGTCTCGGGCGGGGTCGTGATCCCGGCAGGGGGGGGCAATAATGCGATTTAGTTATGAAACGGCTGGTTCCTGCGCCACACGGATCGACATCGAGCTTGATGCCGACAGTATTGTGAGCGTGGATTTTATTGACGGCTGCGCCGGTAATACCCAGGCGGTGGCCGCGTTGGTCAAAGGGATGCCGGTAGCGGAAGCGGTGCGGCGCCTGAAGGGTATCGCCTGCCAGGGGGATACGTCCTGCCCGGACCAACTGGCGCGGGCCTTGGAATCCGCCGGGAGGAGTGTGTAATTGCAGATCGTATTCGGCATCGACTTTGGGACAACCAATTCGGCGCTTTCGGTATACAGGAACGGCACGGTTGAGGTCGTTGCCGTCGATGGCAACGACCGTGCCGGGGAACTGATGCGCTCGGTGCTCTATTTTAACGAGGAACACGAGATCTATGCCGGGCACGAGGCCATTCGCCAGTATGTCAGCGATGGAGCTGCCGGGCGCTTCATGCAGTCGATCAAGACCTTTCTGCCGAACACCAGTTTCGACAGCACCGAGGTGTTCGGCAAGCGTTACACAATCGATGACCTGGTGGCGATCATCCTCAGGAAGATCAAGGCCCGGGGAGAGGCGCATGTGGGCTGCCCCGTGGATAGCGTGGTTCTGGGGCGGCCGGTGGTGTTTTCGACGGATGCCGCCAAGGATGCCGTGGCCGAGCAGCGACTTGAAAAGGCTGCCCGCAAGGCAGGCTTCAAACATATCTGGTTCCAGTATGAACCGGTAGCGGCGGCGCTGGCCTTTGAAGAGTCGTTGCAGCCCGGACAGGAGCGGATCGTGTTCATCGGCGATTTCGGCGGCGGCACTTCGGACTTCTCGGTGATCCGCGTCAAGGGTGGCGCCTTTGCCCGCTCCGACCGGCGCAGCGATGTGCTCTCGCTGGGGGGCGTCTATGTGGCCGGAGACAAGTTCGATTCGCAGATCATGTGGGATAAGGTGGCGCATCATTTCGGGCGCTATGCCCGCTACAAGACCATGGGCAAGGATGAGTGGGTCAGTATCCCCAAGAGCATCATCTACACCCTCTGCCAGTGGCATCGCATCCCGCTGCTGCGGGCGCGTAAGACCAGGGAACATATCCGGGTGATCAAAGGCACTACCGATGACCGCCAGGCCATCGAACACCTGGAAAACATCATCACCGACAATTTCGGTTTTTTCCTGTTTCAGGCCATTGAAAAGGCCAAGTGTGAGCTTTCAGACCAGGAGCAGACCCTGATCGGTTTCACGGAGCGTGATCTGTGCATCAGCGAGGAGCTTGGCAAGGGTGAGTTTGAAACGCTCAATGCGGAAAATTTCCGGCAGATTGCGGACTGCATCGATGAGGTCGTCGCCCGATCCGGGCTCGCTGCCGGCGCAGATTGATACGGTCTTTCTGACCGGAGGCACCTCACGGATTCCCCATATTCAGGCCCTGTTTGCCGAGCGATTCGGTCGGGACAAACTGGAAAACCGGGATGCCTTTACCAGTGTCGTCCATGGTCTGGGTTCCAGCGTTCCGCTGTTTGTCTGATGGAAAAGGCCGCCAATGCTGTGATACAATACTTGACAGGGTAAATTCTGCACACTACGCGGAGGAGTTTGTATGTCTAACGTGTCTGGCAAGGAAGATGTGCCTATCAATACGGGGTATCGTCGCCTGCTGTCGATGTTGTTGTGGCTTGCCGTAGCAACAGGTTTGGCTGTCACCATCTGTTCCTTGGTAGAGGAGATGTGTCTGGCAACTGCGTGCAGCGATGCCGCCAGTTTCACCTTCTTCGGAGTTGCTATCGGGTGGGTTGGCATTGTCTATTTCAGCCTCATCCTGCTGTTGCTCTGGCTGCGTAAAAAAGTGCCTGTGTTGAACTGGGCCGTTGCTGCAACGGTGTTTTCGGGCCTTGGCGCCGAATTACGCCTTCTCTGGATACAGAAATACATTATCGGCAGTTGGTGTCCTCTCTGTGTCACGATCTGTTGCGCCCTGTTCTTTGCGGCCATGGTACTGTTGTTCGAGAACGTTCTGGATGCACAATCGGGGCAGGGGGGCGGGAAGAGTCTTCTTGGCTGGCTGGCCTTTGTCATTGCGCTGATGGCCATAGGTCTGGCGATTGCCGTTGCGGGTGTGAAAGCGCTCACATAATATTTTTCGCCTTAAGCATGTCGTGCAGGACTCCTGAAATTTCGGCAACACTGTATGGCTTGAATACTACTGCACCAAAACCGTAGTGCCGGAAGTCGCCCATGATCTGGTCGTTGGAGTAGCCACTTGAGACAATCAAGTGTGCCTCTGCATCGATGTCGAGAATTGCCCGTGCTGTTTTTTCCCCTCCCATGCCGCCCGGAATGGTCAGGTCCATGATCACCGCCGAGAACGGCGCTCCAACCTCAAAAGCGGCCTTGTACAGCGCCACAGCCTCCTCTCCGTTTGCGCAGGTCGTCACGTGGTAGCCCAACTCCTCCAGCATGGCCGTAGCCATGTCCCGGATCATCTCCTCATCGTCCATAACCAGCAGTGAAGCTCCTGCCTTTGTGCCGGCGGTGTCAGTAACAGATACAGGCGGGGGTGGTACTGTAGCAGACGGTTGTTTCTTGCTGACCGGCAACAGTATCTCGAACGTTGTTCCCCTCCCGACGGTGGAGCTGCCGCGGATGTGGCCGCCGTGCTTTCGGATGATCGATTGGACCGAGGCCAGTCCAAGCCCGCTACCTCCGGACTTTGTGGTGAAATACGGGTCGAAGATATTCTTCAGGTTTTCTGCCGGTATGCCGCACCCTTCGTCAATGAAGGTGAACTTGACGTACTCCCCCGCCGGGAGCCCACACGGATTGGAGTCGTCGGTGAAAGAGACGTTGGCGGCGCGGATGGAGATCGTGCCGCCCCCCGGCATCGCCTGGACGGCATTGATGATCAGGTTGTTGAAAGCCTGGCTCAACTGGCCGGCATCGGCCTCGATAGTGTGCACCCTTTCGGAGATTTCCACGCGGCTTTGCACGTTGGATCCGCGCAGCACCAGTGACAGTGACTCTTCGATGAGATGCCGGGGCGCAACCGGGCGGGTGATTGGCTGTCCCCCTTTGGCAAACGTCAGCAGTTGGTGCGCTAGTTCAGCCGCCCGCATTGAAGCCTTTTCTGCCTGAATCAGCGGCGCTTTGGCCTTGTGATCCTGCCCGATGAATATGCCGGCATATGAAATGTTTCCCAGGATGGCGGTCAGGATATTGTTGAAATCATGGGCGATTCCTCCGGCCAGCACGCCGATGGATTCAAGTTTCTGTTTTTTTATCAGCTCTTCCTGCTGGTTCTCCCGTTCGGTGATATCGGTGAATATGACCAGGGTGCGATGTTGGGACATCTGGGTATTGATGATCACGTTCCGAACCGCACCGTCCTTGCAGCTGACCTTGACATCGCGGGGGGGGACCGGCGTACCAGCCGTATGGTATTCGGCAATATGGGCATTCCACAGCGATACCACTTTGCTGCGATAGGCCGGTTCGGGGTAGGCCTTGAGGAACCACTCTTCGATTGTAGGGACATCGGCGAGTACATACCCGAATCTCTCGACAAAATTCCGGTTGATGTATCGTATGCTGCCGTTGCTGTCGGCCCACGCAACTCCGACCGGCATCAGCTCTAATAGCGAGTGCAGATCCTCTTCGTTGGCGGCGATCTGGCGATTTGATTCGCCCAGGCGATGGATATAACGGCCGATCAGGTAATAGAGCAGCGATGCGGTGGTTGCTATGAACAGCAGCCCTTTATACGTGGCAACCCGGGTGATAATATCCGGGTCGCGTACCAGCAGCCCCAGGACGGAATCGGACAGAAAGATCCATAGACCGCCGAACAGTGAATAGACGGCAACGATCTTGCCGACACTGTAGCGGTCCTCCCGGGCAAGATGAAATGTCATGGGGCCTCCTGAAACAGCAACGGTACCTTACAGTCGGATGAGGTACTACTTCGCGGAATTCTACACTAAAACGCAAAATAATCAGTGTAATTTATCGCCATACGACATAAATATATATCTCACAAGCGGGTCCCACTTGTCTTCCAGATGTCTCCTCTGGTATGTAACTGTGCGCAGAATGATGAAAGGGGTACGTATGAAGATTGCGATAGTTGGTTCTGGTGCTCTCGGGTTGTACTATGGAGCCCTGCTCCAGAGAGGTGGGCATGATGTACATTTTCTCCTGAGAAAAGACTATGATGCCATCATGAAAAACGGCCTGGCTGTACACTCCATCAATGGCGATTTTTGCCTGCCGTCGGTGTCCGGCCACAAAACCTCTGATACGATCGGGCCGGTGGAACTCGTTGTCGTGGGGCTCAAAACATTTGCAAACGACCGCCTGTACGATCTCATAACACCGTTGATCGCAGCGGATACTCATATATTGACCTTGCAGAACGGACTGGGTAACGAGGAACTTCTGGCGGAACTGTTCGGCCCCGAGCGGATCATGGGCGGCGTTGCCTTTCTCTGCTCAAACCGAGGTGAACCGGGGCATGTTCACCATGTGGCGGCCGGCAAAATAATCATTGGTGACTATCATACGCGTGACGATGCGCGGCTGGAACGTGTGGCTTCCGTGTTTGTTTCTTCTGGCGTCGATTGTACGACAACCGGCGATCTGAAAAAATCACGGTGGGAAAAACTGGTCTGGAATATTCCGTTCAACGGACTTTGCGCGCTCCTGCAACAACCGGTCAATCATCTCCTGGAGGTGCCGCATTGCAGGAAACTCGTACGAGATCTGATGATCGAGGTAATCACGGCTGCCAATGCCCAAAATCTGAGCCAGGCAATACCTGAAACGTATGCCGACACCATGCTTGCATTCAGTGACGGCATGGGAGAGTACAAGCCGTCCATGCAGATTGATCGCGAAGAGGGGAGAGAGCTGGAGATACGGGCCATATTCCGCATCCCGCTCGATTGACGGCAGACAGCAGGGCGTCAATATGCCGCGTGTCGAGATGCTTGCTGTGCTTCTCGAACAGGGGTCTGGTACTCTGCAATAGTGCGATGCATGATGGTAAAGCCGGGGGAAGAGCCGGAGTCAGGGACTTTGTCTTTGCACCCTGACGTGTAAACAGAATCTACCCGTTATTTCAACTTGGAGAAGCGCCGGCATTGGCCTAGAATATCCCGCCAAAGGATTTGATTATCCGGGAAGACTGCATGAAAACATCATTACTAAAATTTTATTTTGCCCTCTCATTGCGGACACACCTGCTCCTTTTGGCGTTTCTGCTTGCCCTGCCTGCCATCGGTCTGATCATCCATACCGGCACGATCCAACGCGATGACTCTCTACGAAAAGGCTACAATACGGCGAGGAGGCTGGTTAACCAAATTGCCACGGAACAGTATGATCTGGCGGGCGACGCCGAACAATTGATGGTGGTTTTGGCTCAAATTCCTGATATCAAGAGGCATAACGCTGCCGCGGCCAATGCCCTGATTGGCGATATTCACAAGAAGAGTCACCGTTACGGGAATGTTGTTATCACCGACCGGAGCGGGAATGTGTGGGCTTCCGCATTGCCCATGACAAAATCATTCTCCCTGAAAGACAGACGCACATTCCGCAACGCCGTAAAAACCGGCCGCCTCTCTTCGGGAGAATACGTTGTCGGCACGATCTCGTCCAAATCAACCATAGGGTTCGGTTATCCTATGGTGAATGCTGCCGGGGTAATTGACGGCGTTATAGCCTGCAACATCAATTTCGACATTTACAACAGCGTGCAAAATCAGGCAGATATCCCCAAAGGCGCAACATTCAGCGTCATCGACCGCAATGGCGTCATTATCTACAGAAACCTGCACCCTGAAAAATTCAACGGAACCAAGCTCGGGGATGCACCGTTACTCAGGATGAAAAACGGCAAGGATAGAGACACCTTTATAGATTTTGACGAAAACGGGGATAAGCAGATCATCTCGTACCGTAAATTGCAACTGCAGGGCGAAGAGTCTCCCTATCTGTACATACGTGCGGGGGTTCCTCTTCAGGGTGCGCTTGAAAAGGCGCGATGGGCCCAGCTTACCAGCATCGCTGTTCTGTCGCTTTTTTTGCTGGCCGCGGTCGTCCTGGCCATACCCATCGGCAATTATTGCTTCGTCAATCGTATCAAAAAATTGCAGGAAGCTTCAAAGCTCCTGGCCGAAGGTAACCTGACGGTCAGGGTTTCCGAGCTTGTAGAAGGGGGAGAACTGGGTGAGCTGGGTCGTTCGTTTGACGAAATGGCACACCAACTTGCCGAGAGAGAATGTGCGCTTCGCAGCAGCGAGAGAGAACTCCACGATTTGAACAAGGATCTTGCAAAGCGGGTCGAAGAGGAAACGGAGAAGCGCCTTACGCATGAACGCCTTCTGGCTCGCCATGCCCGCCTTGCGGCGATTGGTGAGATGATCGGAGCCATTGCCCATCAGTGGCGGCAACCGCTGGCAACGCTGGGGGCGACGATTCAGAGCATCAGGATGGCCTGGGAGGAGCAGTGCATCGACGATGAATTCCTGGAGAACGCCGAGTCCGATGCGCAACTGCAACTTGCGTATATGTCCGACACCATCGAGGACTTCAGGAATTTCTTCAGTCTGGAAAAGGTGATTGAGCGATTCGACGTCAGGGAGAAGATTGAAGAGGTCGTTTTGCTTGTCACCCCCCAGTTCTCGAATTCAGGCGTCAGTCTTACTGTGCTTGATGGCACGGGTGGTTCCCCATTGGAGATCAGGGGATACCAGAATGAGTTCAAACAGTCCGTGCTCAACCTCGTAAGCAACTCATTTGATTCCATAATTGATAAAGCCTCTGATGGAAACCGTTTTGTCGGGTCGGGCGGCTTTAGCGGCCTGGTCGAGATCTGTCTGTCTGCGGAAGCAGACCACGTTGTTATCGAGGTACGGGATAACGGTGGCGGGATACCGACAGAATACTCCGACAAGGTGTTTGAACCGTATTTTACAAGCAAGTCGTCGGATAAGGGGACAGGCATAGGGTTGTACATGTCCAGGCTTATTATCGAGGAGAGTATGGGAGGGAGGCTCGGTTTCACGAGCGGTCCTGATGGCACCGTATTCAGGATAGAAATTCCGAGGGACCTCGCGGAAGAGGCGGATACCAATGGCTGACAAAATCCGGTTGAAAGTATTATATGTGGAAGATGAACCGAAGCTTCGGGAGAGGATTGTCATTGTGCTTTCGATGCGTTTCGAACGTGTTATCTCCGCTGCCAACGGTAAGGAGGCACTGGATCTTTTTTCCCGCGAACGTCCTGACATCGTCGTGAGCGATATACAGATGCCGGTCATGGACGGCCTCGAAATGACCCGACGCATTCGTGACATTGCTCCGGAAACGCCGGTCATCCTTGGTACTGCCTTCACTGAGACCAATTATCTCCTCAAGGCCATTGAATTGGGAGTGTCCGCGTATGTCCGCAAACCGCTCGATTGCAGGCAACTCGTCGAAACGATCTCGCGGGTCGCTACTCCCATTCTGCAGAAAGCCGAGCTGGAAAAAGCGAGACAGGGCGAACAGGCGTCGCTCGAACTGTTACTGGGAGACAGTCCGGCAATGCAGGATGTCATCCGGCAGGCACGGCGCATCTCCGGAACCGATTATTCGCTGATCCTTCAGGGTGAAACCGGCGTCGGCAAGTCCCACCTGGCTTTGCTCATACATGGACTGAGCACGCGCAGGCATCACCCCTTTATCGCCGTCAGCCTCGGTTCTCTGCCGGAATCGCTGGTTGAGAGTGAGCTGTTCGGACACATCAAGGGGGCCTTTACCGGCGCGGTGTTGACGAAGAAAGGACTTTTCGAGGAGGCCAACGGCGGGACGCTTTTTCTTGACGACGTTGATTGTGCGCCGCCTGCCATTCAGGCCAAGATTCTTCACGCGGTCGAACAGAAACGGTTTTACCCGGTCGGAGGGACGAAACCGGTGGCCGTGGATATCCGCATCATATCTGCGAGCAACCGCGACCTCCTTCAAGAGGCGCGGACAGGAAATTTCCGGGAGGACCTCTATTACCGGCTTGGCGATTTCGTGATCACGTTGCCGCCGCTGCGTGATAGAGGCGGGGATGTTCTGGTTCTGGCGCGCGAGTTTCTCAATGATGTATCGCTGGAGTTGAACCGGGTTCCTCCTCGCATGACTTCCGAGGCGATCATGCTGCTCAGTCGCCATCAGTGGCCCGGCAATGTGCGGGAATTGAAGAGCGTGATGAAACGTGCGGCTCTCTTTGCAGGAGAGACACTTACGCGTGAAGACGTGGGCCAGGTACTGGCAGACATACATCAGGCGACGTCCGTGGACAATACGTTCACCCCGCAGACACTTGAAGATGTGATGCGACAGGCAGTACGTCACGCCCTGGTCGCCTCGGGTGGCAGAAAAATGGAGGCAGCCCGTCTCTTGGACGTTGATTACGGCAGATTCAAACGGATGCTTGCCAGATACAACCTGTAGAACTCATCACTTTACCTACCTGTTATTGCCGCTGACTGTGCATTATGCATACCCCCCATCTGGCCCCGCAGGAAAATACACTGTAATTTCAGGATGAAGCGCATATGGCATTCCTTTTGCTCAGTATTTCACTGGTTTGATTCGAAATACGTCCAGGAGGTGATTATGCGAACAAGAGTAGATGTTGCGAACGACTCGGAATTTGCCGATCACAATCTCTCCCCTCTCTGCGTATTCATGGAGAAGCCATTTCCAGAGTGTTACTGCTTGAATATTTCAAGTCAGAAAATCCCAAAAATGCTTACTTTCTGCGCCGGGGAATACACCTCCTGTGCAGTATACCGTCAAAAGAACGAAACAGATGAGGCAGCTGCACGGATCGCGGCCATGCCGATTAATTAGCGTTATCCTGTCGGGATTGTTACCGGTTTCTCGCGCTTCCAGATGGTGTGGGGGCATAAAAACTACATGCAAAGGAGTCATCACATGGTGTTTATTGGACTGCTGTTACTGTTGATCGTGGCTGTCATGGGGTATCAGTACTATTGCTATTTTACCTCCCGCTGTAACCAGGCGTGAGAAAGGGCAATTGTGCTGATAAAGTTGTAGAGCTGGATGCGGTTCTTGCCGAAGTAGCGCTGCGTGAAGGTATTATCGCCATCTGCGCATATTGTAAAAAAATACGTGATGATGAAAATATCTGGCATCAATTGGAGAGATACATGTCCAGCCAATCCGGGGCCCGCATCAGCCATGGCATATGCCCGGAATGTTATGAAATGCAGATGCTCAATATTAATGCGAGGGCAAAATAGAACACGGGAGTGCGATATATGGAAAAACCCCCGTTCGGATCGATCCGAACGGGGGTTTTATGTGCCATAGATGGGAAACACTTTAGGTATCCACGACATCTAAAGCTACTTCATTTTGTTCACATAATTACATTACCGCTGGTGGTTTCAATCCATTTTAGTTGTTCATCCAGTATCCTCAACTCATCAGGGGTATATACAGCACGACCCTTATCGATTTCCCTTCTCAGGTCATCAACTCTTTCCTGTACTGTACTGGATTCAGTTGCACAGTTTTTGGCTTCAAGCAGACATTCATTCCTAGTTGGGGGGGACATCAAACCCCCATAATCTTCTCTGTCTGGAGTCGGAGTTTTATCTGCTGCTATGATGGATATCGCTGAGAAAAGAGTTGAAACAGCCATTACAGATATTACGGTTGCTATCCTTTTCATGACTGACCTCCTCTACCTTTAATTACTTCCATGGCTCATTATACTAATATTATGCACTCCTGTAAATGAGCCCCAGAGCCATTCACATCTAAAGGCAATCAATAAAATATTATAAAATCTGTAAGGATATCGCTAGTGTCCCTCTCGGATTCCCCCATACCTCTATGCTGTGACTCTGGTCACTCAGGACAGGTCAACGTGTATTCGGAGTAGGAACCGTAGGAACCATACATAATGTTCTCCTTGTGTGTACCAGTTTGCGTATCAGTTACGGGAGAGCCAGAGAGAACTAGGGAAATGAGGGTAGAGGAGGCAATAAAAAAGCACCACAATCTCAATAAGACAGGGTGCTGTTCAATAGTTTGTCTGGTAGCGGAGGCCGGACTCGAACCGGCATGAGGTTGCCCTCGGCAGATTTTGAGTCTGCTGTGTCTACCATTTCACCACTCCGCCAGAGCTGTTATTTATAATTCAGACGGAGTCGTACGTCAAGGATAATTGCCGCGTGGTGCTGGCCCTGGCGAAATAAATTGCGAACTGATAAAAAAACAGCCGACGCTGTGAAGTGCCGGCTGTTTTTGCGTTTGAGATGAGGCAGAAGTGTATTTATCCGCCCAGATATTTGGTCAACTCCTCAGCCAGAGTGGTTGGGTGCAGAAAGCGGGCAGGTATTTTGTCATCACCGAGGAAATCTTTTGACCACGCTTGGCGCTGCGTCCATGACATCAATTTTTCCCAACCACCCCATGTTGAAAAATCAGTGCCGTGAATGTTGGTTATCTGTTCCAGGAAGGTTTGTTCATACCCTGCCATAGTTCCTCCGTTAGATGAATGACTGGACAGCGGTGTGACACCGCTATGTTATCCGCGTTGATACTCCGACAAAAACCTTGTTTTATATTCCATGTATCGCCCTTCTCCAATCGCGTGACGAATCTCCGCCATCATTGCCAGATAAAAATGAACATTATGGATGGCCGACAGAACGGCCGAGAGAACTTCGTTGGCTACAAAGAGATGATGAAGGTAGGCCCTGCTGAAATTTTGACAGGTATAACAGTTGCAGCTCGGGTCAATGGGGAAAAAGTCGCGTTTGTAGTTTTTATTGGTCAGGCGGATTCTGCCGCGACGGGTAAATAGCGTAGCACTTCTGGCATAGCGGGTCGGAATGACGCAGTCAAACATATCTATGCCGCGCTCGACACTTTCGAGAATGTCCTCAGGCAGGCCAACACCCATCAGATAGCGCGGTTTGTCTTCGGGCAGGTGTGGTGTGGTAAACCCGACAATTTTTTTCAGAAGTTCCAACCCCTCACCGACACTGACTCCGCCGATGGCGTAGCCCGGCAGATCAAGTTTGCGCATTTCCTTCGCGCACATTTCCCGCAGATCTTCGTACACGCTCCCCTGAACAATGCCGAACAGGGCCTGACCGTTATCGGTCATGGCATTCTGGCACTCTTTCAGCCAGCGGATGGTCTTTTTGGTTGATTTTTCAGCATAGGATTTGTCGCAGGGGTAGGGGATACATTCGTCAAAGGCCATGATGATGTCGGCCCCCAGATCCTGCTGGATACGGGTTGCAGTAGCAGGATCGAGGTATATTTCCGCTCCGGTGATCTCATGTTTAAAGAAGACACCATCTTCGGTGATGCGCTTGTTGGGAAGGGAAAATACCTGAAATCCTCCTGAGTCGGTCAGGATCGGCTTGTCCCAGGCCATGAACTTGTGCAGACCGCCCGCCTTTTTTACCAGACCCTCTCCCGGCTGCAGGTGCAGATGATACGTGTTCGAAAGGATAATCTGGGAACCGGTATCTTTAATCTGTGCCGGAGTAAGCGGCTTCATGGCGCCATGAGTGGCCACCGGCATAAAAATAGGGGTCTGAATGTCGCCGCGTGAAGTACTGACTATTCCAAGGCGCGCCGAACAGTGGGGGTCTTTTTTGAGAAGCGTGAATTTCATGAAATCTCCAAAACTCCGATTCCAAACCTGATCAAAGTTTATTTCTTTGATAACGTACTATCAGAACGGCCACCAAAATGCAATTTGTGAGTAGTGATATAGCGGCTGGCACAGTCATTAATGCGAACTGTATACACAAAATGGTTGCATTTTCTTATAACGATGTTTAGTATTGCCGCGGTTGGAAACTGTAGAGCCATTTTGAGTGCGCCACCCATTTAGATCGACGCATCCCATATAACACTCTCAAGGAGGTTTACGAATGAAAGTTGTCTCCAGATTTTGTTGGCGCGGTCCCCCCTAGTTGTTCAGAATCACACTCCCAAGTTCCCTTGCCGTATCGAGAACATTCACTCTGTGAAAAATAACATTATCTAAAAAGGAAGGAATGCCATGCAACTCACCTCGTCATCCATCGGCAGAAAGATCCTGATGGCGATTACAGGCCAGGCTATGGTTCTGTTCGCTGTCGTCCATCTGCTCGGTAACAGCTCCATCTTCGGATGGCTCAATGGTGGTATCAACGCCTATGCCGAACACCTCCACAGTCTGCCGCTGCCAATAATCATCGGCGTTCGTCTGGTCCTGCTGGCCATGGTCTGTGTACACATCTGGTTCGGTATCCAGCTGACCATTGAAAACCGTGGCGGTCGTCCTCAGCAGTACGCAGTCAAGTCCACCCAGAAAGCAACCTTTGCCAGTGAAAACATGATCTGGACCGGTGTCTCTTATCGGACTTTTTCTGCTGTATCATCTGGCGCACTTCACCTTTCAGGTGCATAAATCCTGAAACTGCCGCGCTGAAAAATCTGGTGCCGCTGCACAATGAGATGGTCCCCAATGTTCTGGGCATGGTTGTTAGCCGGCTTCAAGAACTTCTTTGTGTCATTTATTTATGCCGGTGCGATGGTGGTTCTGTTTCTGCACCTTTCACATGGCATCCAGAGCTTTTTCCAGACCATGGGTTGGAGCAATGACAAGAGCCAGCCGCTTATTATTAAGATTCGGCACTCTGGTCGCTCTCGTTCTTTTCCTTGGTTATGTTACCATCCCGCTGACAATTTTTGCCGGCATTCTGAAAGGTTAAGGGGGTTATTGTGATACTTGATGGAAAATGTCCAACCGGACCTATTGAACAAAGCTGGGACAAGCACCGCTTCGATCTGAAGCTGGTCAATCCCTGCCAACAAACGTAAATATAACATCATCATGGTCGGTACCGGCCTGGCCGGTGGCGCTGCCGCTGCCTCGCTTGGCGAACTTGGCTACAATGTCCAGGCATTCTGCTACCAGGACAGCCCTCGCCGCGCCCACTCCATCGCCGCGCAGGGTGGTATCAACGCTGCCAAGAACTACCCGAATGACGGCGACTCAATCTATGCGTCTCTTGTACGACACCATCAAGGGTGGCGACTTCCGCGCCCGTGAGGCAGACGTTTGGCGTCTTGCCCAGGTGTCCAACAACATCATCGACCAGTGCGTGGCACAGGGCGTTCCTTTTGCCCGTGACTATGCCGGCTATCTTGACAACCGTTCTTTCGGCGGTGCCCAGGTTTCCCGTACATTCTTACTCACGCGGTCAGACCGGACAGCAGCTGCTGTTGGGTGCCTACTCTGCACTTTCACGTCAGATCAAGGCCGGTTCGGTCAAAATGTATACACCGTCGCGAGATGCTTGACCTGGTCGTAGTTGACGGCGTTGCACGTGGTATTACGGTGCGTAATCTGGTTACCGGCGAGATGGAAAGCTATGCTGCCGATGCCGTCTGTCTGGCAACCGGTGGTTACGTCAACGTATTTTACCTTTCCACCAACGCCAAAGGTTGCTCGGTAACGGCTAACTGGAAAGCCGCACAAAAAAGGCGCTTTCTTCGCCAATCCCTGCTACACCCAGATCCACCCGACCTGCATACCGCAGGCTGGCGAATATCAGTCCAAACTGACGCTTATGTCCGAGTCTCTCCGTAATGATGGTCGTATCTGGGTTCCCAAGAAGAAGGAAGATGTCGGCAAGCTTCCTGACGATATTCCAGAAGCCGATCGTGATTACTATCTTGAGCGTAAGTACCCCTCCTTCGGCAACCTGGCTCCTCGTGATATCTCCTCACGTTCCGCCAAAGAGCAGTGCGATGCCGGTCTTGGTGTTGGCCCTGGCGGACGTGGCGTCTATCTCGATTTTGCCGATTCGATCAAGCGTCTCAGCGAGGACACCATCCGCGAGCGTTACGGCAACCTGTTCGAGATGTATGAAAAAATCACCGACGAGAACGGTTACAAACGGCCGATGCGTATCTATCCTGCACCGCACTATGCCATGGGCGGTCTCTGGGTTGACTACAACCTGATGAGCAATGTCCCCGGCCTGTTTGTTCTGGGCGAGGCCAACTTCTCTGTTCACGGTGCCAACCGTCTGGGTGCTTCTGCTCTTATGCAGGGTCTCTCCGATGGCTACTTCGTTATTCCGTACACCATCGGCGGGTATCTGGTCACAGTTAAACCAGGCTCGGTCAAGACCGACCACCCCGAATTCAAAAAATCGGTTGAGGATGTCAAGGCCACGAACAAACAAATTCCTCTCCATCAACGGTAAAAAGACCGTTACCGAGTTCCACCGTGAACTGGGCAAGGTTATGTGGAACAATGTCGGTATGGCCCGTTCCAAAGAGAGCCTTACCGAGGCGATCAAGGATATTCCGCAAATTCGTGACGAATTCTGGAATAATGTCAAGGTTAGCGGTACCGGTGCTGAACTCAACCAGCAGCTGGAAAATGCCGGTCGTGTGGCTGACTTCCTTGAATTCGGTGAACTGCTTGCTCGCGATGCCCTGCACCGTGAAGAGTCGTGCGGCGGTCATTTCAGAGTTGAACATCAACTCCCGGACGGTGAAGCCATGCGTAATGACGCCGATTTCTCCTACGTTGGCGCATGGGAGTACAAGGGGAACGACAAGGAACCTGAACTGCACAAGGAACCTCTGAAATTCGAGACAATTCATCTCGCGGTAAGGAGCTACAAATAATGAGCGATCACAAGACCATGACATTGACACTGATCGTGTGGCGCCAGAAGAATGCCAACGATCCTGGTAAATTTGAAACCTACTACGGCAAAAAATATCACCGAGCATCACTCCTTTCTGGAGATGCTTGACTGCGTCAACGAAGACCTGATCCATGCCGGCAAGGAACCGATCGTGTTCGATCACGACTGCCGTGAAGGAATCTGTGGTATGTGTTCACAGGTTATTAACGGGGCGCCACATGGTGGACAGGATCGTACAACGGTCTGCCAGCTGCATATGCGTAAATTCAAGGATGGCGATACCATCTACATTGAACCGTGGAGAGCGCGTGCCTTCCCGATCATTCGCGACTTGATCGTTGATCGTGCTGCACTCGACACGATTATTCAGGCTGGCGGCTATACATCCTGTCATACTGGTGGTGTGCCAGACGGTAATGCTATCTTGATTCCTAAGCCGATAGCAGAAGAGGCCACGGATGCAGCCGAATGTATCGGGTGCGGCGCTTGTGTGGCCGGCTGCCCTAACGGTGCCGCCATGCTCTTCACCGGTGCTAAAGTTTCTCAATTGGCACTGCTGCCACAGGGCAAAGCTGAAGCAGTCACTCGCGTCAAGAACATGACAGCAGCCATGACGGAATGCGGTTTCGGCAATTGTACCAATCACTACGAGTGCCAGGCTGCATGTCCAAAGGGGATTAACGTCAAGTTTATCGCCAGGATGAACCGTGAGTTTCTCAAGGCGCAGTTTGCCTGATTTCGTTGCATGTCCTGTTTTGTACTGTCGGGGCGGCCATTTGGCTGCCCCGCTTTTTTTGGAGCCAGACGCCCGTGGATTTAGATTTTGTTCGTATTGAATGCGATATTGTTGCCGATATTCCTGCCCAATTGATTGCCGTACTCTACGATGAATTACGGCACTTCGAAGCGCAGTTTAGAGCAGCGTGCTGCACATCTGTACAAAAAACATGTGCGTTCTGCACCGAAAGAGCCGGCTGTCCTTACCAGGTTGTATTTGCGCAACAGTTATCGCCAGACCCTGAGATCGTGCGGCTTCACCAGAAACCCTCGCTGCCGTTCTGTTCGTATATAAAGGGGATAGACGGTATCACGACATCTTGCACAGTGGGTATGGTCATTATTGGCAGTGCGGTCAATTATGTGGAACTTTTTCATTCTGCGCTGCTTCGTATGGTTGAGACATGCGCCAGTTCAGTTCTACCGCCCTCAACATATATGCTGCATTTTTACAGCCTTGATTATCAAGATGTCCGGCATGAGTTCAGCCATACCGCATCACTGTCTGAAAATGTTATCTTGCTTTCCGGGCAGCACATACTGCAGAACACAGTTCATTCTGACCATATTACATTGACGCTGACATCGCCGTTGCGTCTGTTAAGCAATGGTTCTATTGCGCATTGCTTTGATTTTGCCACGTTTTTCTGCTCCCAATTGAGACGCTGTTCGTCGCTGTGTGCCTATTATGGCACGAGAGAGACGAATTTGGATTTTGCTCGTCTTTCCCGGTACGCTCAGAATGTTGCTGTGTTAGAAGATAAAATACACTATACTCAGCCTTCATGGTCCAAACGTCAGAACAGGGCCGGTTTGATCGGCAGCGCTGAATGTAGCGGTCTTGTTGAGCCAATGCTTTCCTTATTGCGTTTCGGAAGCTATTTTAACGCCGGCAAAGGTGCAACTTTTGGCTCAGGTTTTCATCATATCGAGGTGCTGTGACAATGTTGCATGGTGCGAATCCGATGTGGTTCATCTTCAGATGCGTCCATTCTGGTATCTACCTCAGATGGGCACTATAGACAGACGATAGTCAACAATATGTGCGTTCGTGGTACGGAAGGGCACTCTCCCGGTTTTCCGGAAGGATGCCCTTCGTCTTGATTGACAAACAGTAGATATAGAATCTAATATGTTTTGGCAAAATACATTCCACCTTGAAAGGTTTATATGAAGGTCATCATCCTCCTCGGCGATGGTATGTCAGACATCGCCTATAGTGAACTCGGAAACAAATCCCCTCTTCAGTCCGCTGCAACACCAAACATGGATTTTATGGCACAGCATGGTCAGGTTGGCCTGGCCCATACGGTTCCCGATGGCTTGCCCCCCGGCAGTGACGTGGCTAATCTCTCGGTGTTCGGCTATGATCCCCGTACCTGTTATACCGGACGGTCTCCGCTTGAGGCTATCAGCATGGGAGTCGTTCTCGGTCCTGACGATGTTGCGTTCCGCATGAATTTGGTAACACTCAAGCCCCATGGAAGCTCGATCTACATGCAGGACTTCTCTGCCGGGCATATCTCGACTGCCGAGGCTCACGAACTGGTTGAAACACTCCAGAAGGAACTTGGCAGCACCGAAATCGAATTTCACGCCGGCGTAGGGTACCGGCACCTGATGGTTTGGCGCGGCGGCAAGGATGGAATGCGTTCCACTCCACCCCACGACATTACCGGCAGGGCGATACTTGATTCTCTCCCTGCTGGTGATGGTGCGGATATGCTCAATAACATCATGAACCATGCCCAGATGGTGCTCCACGCCCATCCTGTCAACGTGCAGCGCAAGGAGCAAGGCAAACTGCCGGCCAACTCGGTCTGGCTCTGGGGGCACGGCAAGACCCCCAGGATTGAAACCTACCGGGAAAAATTCGGACTTTCCGGAGCCGTTATCTCGGCAGTCGACCTGATCAAGGGGATCGGTATCTGTGCCGGTCTGGATATCGTCAATGTTGAAGGAGCCACCGGCTATATCGACACCAATTATCTCGGCAAGGGACAAGCTGCCCTGGCTGCGCTGGAGAGTCACGATTTCGTCTATGTTCATGTAGAAGCACCCGACGAGGCGTCACATGCCGGTAATATGCAGCATAAACTCCAGGCCATTGAGGATTTTGATCGTCAGGTTGTCGGTACCGTTCTGGAAGGAATAAAAAAGTTTGGTGACTATGTCATTCTCTGTATGCCTGACCATCCGACGCCGGTGAAGCTGATGACCCATACTTCAGATCCGGTCCCATTTGTTATCTACCGGAGCGGCGCAGGTGAGGGCAACGGCGCCGCTTCGTATGACGAGGCCCAGGCCAAGGCAACCGGGCTGCTGGTGGAAGGTCACCCGCTGCTCCCCACGTTGCTTTCATGAAGCGTTGACAAGGTGATAAGAGCAGGGCACCCGTAATTTCCCTGGTGCCTCTCTTTTATCCGATCCACACTCGATCAATGCCCTTGTAATAATCATCTTAACAGGAATCATCAGTCATGTTTTTTGCCACACCTCCCCTTAAAGTTATCTCCCTGAACGCGGTCCGGATATTCCTGCTTATTGGTCTCTTCTGGTACCTTCTCTGTCTATGGAGCTCTCCCGGTCATGGCTCCGTACTCTGCGATATTTCGTTTCCTCCGGGCAGCGGCATCCGCAAACTGGCCAATGAACTCAAGGCTGGCGGTGTTATACGCAGCTCGTGGCATTTCGTTCTTATGACTCGACTGAGGGGCGATGCGTATAGATTGAAGGCTGGGGAGTACCGTTTCAGTGACGGTATGACCCCTGATGTGATTCTGAAGAAAATTGTTTCAGGAGACGTAGACTACCGCAAATTTACCCTGCCTGAAGGATATTCCGTGTTTCAGGCTGCCGAGCTGCTGGAGCAGAAGGGGTACTTCAGGAAGGATGCCTTTCTGGAAAAATGCCGGGATAAGGAGTTACTGGCGCGTCTCGGGATAAACTCAAATAGTGCGGAAGGGTACCTGTATCCCGCCACCTACAATCTCTCGCGGGGTGCTAGTGAGGAACAACTGCTGGGACAGATGATCGGGCAATTCAACAAAGACTATGCAGCAATACAGAAAGGGGAGGGGGCTCGTCGGTTCTCTCGTCATGAAATTGTTACGTTGGCGTCAATAATAGAAAAAGAGGCTGTTTCAGCGGACGAAAAACCACTGATTTCTTCAGTGTTCCACAACCGTTTACGGATCGGCATGCCGCTGCAGAGCGACCCAACGGCGGTTTACGGAGTTCGGGCGTTCTCCGGCAAGGTGAGCAAAGCCGACATTCAGCGCCCATCACCATATAATACCTATCTCAACAAAGGGCTGCCTCCCGGCCCGATCGGTAACCCAGGCAGTGATGCCATGAAGGCGGCTATGAACCCTGCAAAAACCGATTTCCTGTATTTTGTCGCCCGACAGGACGGCACTCACCAGTTTTCACGAAATCTCACAGAACATAACCGTGCAGTTGTGCGCTATCTTAGGTAGTGCGACCATAGAACCATCAAATTTGAAGTTCTCCAGCATCCTCCAGAATAATTTCCAGCTCTGCCAGAGTCATCTCTTTTGTTGCCAGAAACTGCGCTTCTGTTGAAGAAATAAGCGATATTGAAGCATCCGGATGTAATGACTTGCCGACTTTTTTGCACGCCTTGTCGGACATCCGTACGAGGACTAACAATATGTCGTTCCCGTCATAGTCCTCTTTGTGATGATTGGCAGAAATAGAACAGTATGCCTCCGGCAGACTCCAGGACTTCATCAGCTGGTACCCGACATCTTCATGCATGCAGCCAAGGATTTCATTGATGAGTGTGTTTGAAAAGGGGGCCTTTGATTCCTTGCTGCGGTGGATGTCGTCAAGCACTTTGAGCAAAGCCAGTTGTCCGATGTCGTGTAACAGTCCACCCATGAAGCTTTCTGCAGCCAGGTTGACATAACCGGTTTTTTTTGCCAGCCATTTTGCTCCTGTCGCACATGCAAGCGAATGGACCCAGAGCTTCTGCATTGAACTGTTCAGATACTCATTTTCAGAATGGTACATCTCGTACTGCGAAGCCATCATAACCATATTGGCTACTTCCTGGGCTCCCAGCCTGACGATGGCATCCTTTATGGTGGCAATTGATGAAAGACCGGCATAGTAGGATGAATTTGCCACCCTGAGAACCTGGCTTGCAAGAGACTGGTCTTCACCAACCATATTAATGATATCACCAATCCTGAAGTCACGACGGGCCAGCATCTGCTGGAGTTTTACCGCCACAGTATTGAATACCGGCAAATCATGCAGGTCCCCTTGAAGGTGGCCTTTAATCAATTCAATGAGGGGCTTTTCAGTCGAAATCATGCGGTCACCCCCAGTATTCTTCTCAGTTCAGCCAGTGGCCGTGGTTTGCCCAGTCGCGGAAGATCAGAGATAATTTCATTCAGTGAAACTTCTCCACGGGCTCCTTTAACCAGCCCATCTTCAAGCAGTGTTACCATGCCGGATGTTTCAATACTGATTTTACGGATTTCGTATGAACTTTTATTATTCAGGATGGCGTTTTTAACCATCTCATTCATTACCAGCAGCTCAAAAACCCCCGATCGACCGCGATAGCCGCTAAAGCGGCAAGACTTACAGCCACGGCCGAGTTTGAATTCTGCTCCCACCAGATCGTTGGCTGTTACATTCAGTCTGCTCAGGTCGAGTGACGTTGGGATATACGGTTCGGCACAGTCGGGGCAGACTCTTCGTAACAGGCGCTGCGCAACTACACAAACAACAGTTGATGAGATCAAAAAAGCTTCGATCTCCATATTCATCAATCGGATCAAGCCGCCAATACTGTCCTCAGTGTGGAAGGTTGTTAATACCTTATGTCCGGTTAGCGCCGCCTGGATGGCTGTCTCTGCAGAAAAATGGTCACGAATTTCTCCGAGAACTATTACATCTGGGTCCTGTCTGACGATATGCCGTAATGTCTCTTCAAAGGTGACTCCGATCTTTGCATTGATGGAACATTGAGAAATGCCATCGATGATTATTTCAACAGGATCTTCGGCAGTTATGATGCTGGTGTTGATATCATTCAGGTAGTTTACGCAACTGTAGAGCGTACATGTCTTGCCGGAACCGGTCGGACCGGTGATGATCATAACTCCGGACGGCACTTCGACAGCTTCGTAGATGAAATGCTCAAGCATGCGAGGCGCCATTCCAATCTCTTTGATATCCAGGAGTGACGTTTTGTTGTTGAGGAGCCGCATAACTATTTTTTCACCATAAATGGTAATAAATATCGAAACCCGCAGGTCCAGATCTATGCCGTGCTTATTGCTTTTAAAGAGTATGCGGCCGTCCTGATGACGCCGTTTTTCGGCGATGTCGGCTTGTGCCATGACTTTAATGCGCGTCGAGAGCTGGGGGGCGATCTCTTTCGGGAAATCTTTATGTTGGTGCATGACCCCATCAAGCCTGAAGCGCACTCGAAGGCGATCTTTCATAGGCTCGATATGAATATCACTGGTACCTTCTTCGATGGCGTCATCCAAAAGGGTGTTGATCATCCCAATGATTGTATTTTCATCCGAGAGTACCGGTTGAGTTGCTGACCGTTCCAAGGCTTTAAGTGCATCCTGAATTGATTCTTTTGAAGCAATGACGATCCGGGCGTTATCACCCAGAAACTTTCGGGCGCAATCATGCGTTTTCTGATCAAGCGGATCGGCTACTGCCAAAATGACGAAAGATTCTTCGCGCCGGACCGGTACAATTTTCAACTCCTGACAGACGGAAAGCGGTATGATCGAAAGAAGTGTGCGATCGATAGCAACAAAGGTCAGTTCGATAATGGGGTAGCCCAACTGATACGACAGAGCTTCAAGAAACTTCCGCTCCTCTATGAAACCCCGATCTATCAGTATCTCTCCCAAACGCTGCTTGCTTTTTGACTCCGCCTGCATTCCGAGCGCCTGCTTCAGATCGGATTCGCGGAGACACCCCAGCTCGACAAGAAAATCTCCCAGGCGAATGTTAACACGGTTGTTTCTCAAGGTTTCCTGAAGAATATCACGCGTCAGATACCCAAGATCAAGCAGAGTGTCAATCATGGTTTTGGGCGTTGAAAGTTTGCCGTTAACCCGGACAGCATATGACAGCTGCTGGGCTGATATGATATTCTCTTTCAGCAACAGCTTCGTAATCATGCCGTTTTCTTGAGAGGATGCCGAGGCTTCTATAGGATTAGTGCCCATGATGATCTACCTTATATTGTTACAGGATTTGACCATGAGTATAGCACACTGTAGAAAAAAGGGACACTTTTAATTAAAGATATTATTAGCTAATGCTTATGTGAGGCTGGGGGATTATATCGATTATTGTAACTTCCGGAGGGGCAAACAAGCGCATGGGAGGGCCCCAGGTTCCGGCACCTCTTGATACATAAATGCTTGATCCTGCCTTGGTTGTGGTCATGCCGCATGGAATCGGGTGTGTGAGTCTGACGAGTAAATTAAACGGGAAAATCTGCCCACCATGAACGTGTCCGGAGAGTTGCAGGTCGAAGAGGCCGTCACTTTCAGGCAGTATTTCGGGGCGGTGTTTCAACAGTAGATGGAACGAATTATGAGAGACCGAGTGTAGAAGCGCAGTTTCTGTGCCGTGGACAGCATGAGATTCCGGGTTAGCGGCGGGATCATCCACGCCTGATATTGTAATTCCGCTAGTAAGCGTTATTGATTGGTTCCTGAGCATCGTAAAGCCGGCTGCGTGGCTAAAGGCAATTGCTTGAGGAAGCCCGGCATATACCTCATGGTTGCCAGTTACAGCGAATTTACCGGAAGCCGCCGGAATTGATGCCAGCAAGTCCGCCAATGGATTGAGTTCAGAAATTTCATCACTGCGGTTCAGTTTACCGTCAACGAGATCACCGGTTGAAACAAGAATATCAGGCCCGGCTTCCCTGGCTTTTTCTACAATCTTCTGTAGTCGTTTCTCTTGCAGCAGCAGGCCGACGTGCACATCCGATATTTGAACAATCCTGACCTTTGAAGTGGAATAAGGGAGTTTGGATGAGGTGATGACAATATGTTCACTGCGAATCCGACCCGCTTCGATATAGGCATATATGCTGGCGCTCATTGCCAGGATGAGTGCAAATGAGCAGCAGGTGCTTGAGGATACATATCCGGGTGCTCGCACGAAAAACTGATGAGTTACGAAACGATATCCGAGACCAATTGCTTCGGTAAAGAACAGAGTTGAAGTGAATATGAAGATGAAGCCCATCCAGAGGTAACCAGGCCATGCGATAAACTGTGCGGTTCTCTCTCTCCCGAACTGTTCTGCCATGCGTACGAGAAACGGGATGACAGTCATAACAACCATCCAGGAAATCAGGAACCATGTCAGCTGCGGTTGTGGTCGAAATGCATCACGCAGTCTGAAGAAAGCGTAAAGATGCATGCCACCATAGAGCGAAAGAAATGTAATCAGGAAAAGGTACAATCAACATACTCCTTGACGCCACCAAACGTCAGGCGATGGATGGGGGAGGGGCCGAGTCTCCTGATTGCGTCCAGGTGTGTGGCGCTGCCATACCCCTTGTGTCCGGCGAATCCGTATCCGGGATATTTCGAATCCATTTCGACCATCAACCGGTCACGGGTTACCTTGGCGATAATTGAGGCGGCTGCTATGGAGAGGCTTAAGGAATCGCCCTTTTTTATGGTTTTCTGGGGGATCAGTGCTGTCGATGGTGCTGATGCCATCGATCAACAGATAGTCAGGCTGTGGAGAAAGGTTTTGAACAGCAGCCAGCATGGCACGGCGGGTGGCCTGCAGAATGTTGATCCGGTCAATTTCTGCAGGCGTTATGATACCGACACCAACAGACAGCGCCTGCGCCATGATGATCTCAAAGAGTTTCTCGCGCTTGTCCGGAGTGAGTTTTTTTGAATCATCAACGCCGTGTGATCGAAAGTCCGGCCGGCAGTATCACTGCTGCTGCCATTACCGGACCAGCCAGCGGCCCACGACCTGCTTCATCGATTCCTGCCACGTGGGTGAAGCCTTTGTTGTATGCAGCTCTTTTCGAACATAAGAGTTATCGAGAGGTGCCGCTGTAAAAAGCTCACCTTGCTGTGTCATAAGAAATCCTTGCCCTGAATGAAACAGGATAAGTGCGTTAACGAAGTTGTTTTATGCAAAAAAACACATAAAAACAACTTCTAACTTACTAAAACAAAAAACCCCGCAGAAGCGGGGCTTTTTGTGAGCTATTTGGCAACCGGAACGTACTTTTTCTCGCGGATCCTGGCTGCCTTACCGCGCAGTTTGCGCAGGTAGTAGAGTTTGGCGCGACGAACATGGCCGCGAACCATGACTTCAATGTTTTCAATGATGGGTGAGTGGAGCGGGAATATTCTCTCAACGCCGATGCCGTTGGAAATTTTACGAACCGTGAATGTTTCGCGAATGCCGCCGTTCTGGCGGGCGATACAAACGCCCTGATAAGCCTGGATACGCTGTTTGTCGCCCTCAACAATCTTTACATGTACTTTGACCGTATCCCCGACCTTGAAAGGGATGATATTCTTCTTCATTTGTTCAAATTCCAGAAAATCGATGGTGTTCATTGGTTACCTTCCTCCTGTATGATCTCTGTTTGTGAGTTTATGTATCTTCGCGTTCAATTCCTCTTCAGTCGATCAAGCATGATTGCAGCTGCCGAACGGACCGAGAGGTGATTGTATGTTCCTGTTCCTGCAATTGGTTCAAGTATAAGATCTGCGGCTGCAAAACATTCTTCAGTCAATCCCCATCCGGTTCCTAGCAGAAGCAGATACGGCTGATCAGATTCCTGCAAGCAGCTTTCTGAACGTCGCCAGCGCTATCGAACCGGAGCGTTGCGCGGCACCGGTGATGGCAATCTTGACCGGTTTAGCTGAATCCGTCTTGAAAATCCGCTACTGCTGATGCCACTGTCGGAGTCACCCGGACAATATCGAGTGCCTGTTTGCGATCAGGGTTATAGTCTGCTCCCCATCCCTGCTGCCAGTGACCGCTTATTCGTTCTGCCAGCTTTCGCTGCTCCTCGGACGGGGTCACAATATAAAAACGATCAAGCCCGAATGTCTTTGATGAACGGGCAATGTCGTGCAGATCAAGGTTTGTCAGAGCAGAGGTGACAACTTCGTGATGCTTGTTGTAAACCGGATAGTGAACAAGGGCTATGGCCAGATTGCTACATGCCACGGGCTTCCTCCTGCTCAATCTCCGTCAGCATTTTCCGATCTTCCCGTGTCAGCACGGCACTTGTCAGCAAA
Source organism: uncultured delta proteobacterium (assembly GCA_963760075.1). Taxonomy (GTDB): domain Bacteria; phylum Desulfobacterota; class Desulfuromonadia; order Geobacterales; family Pseudopelobacteraceae; genus JACRCG01. Next base: position 33,832 of record CAVXBQ010000002.1, read on the forward strand.
TCCGGTCGAAGCGCCCTGGTCTTGCGCAGTGATTCCTTGCGGCGCCATTTTCTGATCAGTTCATGATTTCCTGAAAGCAGAATCTCCGGAACCGTCAGCCCTTTGAATTCCGGCGGACGGGTGTACTGTGGATATTCCAGCAGTCCGTCACCAAAAGAGTCGGTTTCAGCCGATTCACTACTGCCAAGTACTCCCGGTATCAGCCGTCGTTACGGAATCAACAATCGCCATGGCGGCAATTTCACCGCCTGAGAGCACAAAATCACCGAGGGAAATGTCGTCTTCAGCGTAGATGGACCGGATTCGCTCGTCGATACCTTCGTAACGACCGCAGACGATGATCAGCCCGGCCCGTTCCGCCAGTTCGCACGCAACCTGATGGGTGAGTCGTCGTCCCTGGGGTGAGGTCAAGTACAACAGTCGATGCCGGGTGCAGTGCCTTTACCGATTCAATACAGGCGGCCAGCGGCTCGACTTTCATGACCATTCCGGCACCGCCGCCATAGGGGGCGTCATCGGCGGTCTGGTGGCGATCAGTTGCCCAGTCGCGGATGTTGTGTAGCGAAATGTCAATGAGCTGTTTGTCTTTGGCCCGCTTGATGATGCTTTCATCAAACGGACCGGAAAACATTCCGGGAAACAGGGTCAGGATGTCAAATTTCATAAATCCAGCAGGCCGTCAAGCGGGGTGATGATCATCTTTTTACCCGGAATGTCAACGCTGTGCGATGACATCGGCAATGGCCGGAATCAGGTACTCTTTCGAGCTCGCCGCGTACCACATAGATATCACTGCTGCCGGTTTCAAAAATATCAACAAGCGTACCCAGTTCGACACCCTGATCGGTATAAACGGCAAGGCCGATCAGGTCACTCCAGTAATATTCATCTTCATCAGGAACCGGCAGCTGACTCCGTTTCAGACAAAGTTCAGATCCGGCCAGGGACAGAACCTGATTGATGTCGTCAAAATCATCCAGACCGAAAATGAAGCCGCCGGCATGGGCAGAAACACTTTTTACAGCGTATTCACGAAGTGAACCGTCCTTCCCTTTCAGGAAAACGGTTTCAGCAGCTTGCAGACTTTCGTATGTTGCCGGAATAGGAGTAAACCTTCAACAGTCCCTTGATTCCGTGGGTGCCGATGATTTTGCCAACCGGAATCAGTTCATCCTGATCAGTCATTTATTCCACAATCTTGAGGATTGCCTTCTTGTTGTCCTTGGTGGACACAGCATTAAGGATGGTGCGAATCGCTTTGGCGGTTCGTCCTTCCTTGCCGATGATTCGTCCCATATCTTCCTTTGCGACGGTCAGTTTGATGACCAGAGTATCCTCTTCCGTCTCTTCGGTTGCATTTACTTGAGACGGGTCGTCGACCAGTGCCTTTGCAATGGTTTCAACAAGTGTTTTCATGTCGGTATCCTCTGCTGCTCATGTAGAATGACCGGCGGACCGGAGAACTGGATACGTTATGCGGTCGCTGCAGCTGCCTTGTCCAGAATTCCGGCATTTTTCAGAAGCTGACGGACGGTATCGGTCGGTTGAGCACCCTTGCTGAGCCAATCGGCAGCTCTTTCCGTCTTCAGCTTGACGACAGCCGGGTTTTTGGTCGGGTCGTATGTGCCCACATTTTCAATGAAACGGCCATCTCTGCGGCTGCGCTCGTCGGCAACAACTATCTGGTAGAAAGGTCTTTTTTTAGCGCCTGCACGGGCAAGCCTGATTTTTGTTGCCATTGGTGATTCCTCCTGATTTTTTCCTTCTTCGATAGTATTTATGTGAACAGTGATTATGCATGAATTATCGGAACGGCATCATGCCCTTCCACCGCCGAGTCCCCCCATTCCTTTGAGGAGACCCTTTGGACCAAGTTTCTGCATCATCTTCACCATTTTCTGTGCTTCAGTAAAACGTTTGAGCAGCTGATTGACTTCCTGTACGGTCGTGCCGCTCCCTTTGGCAATCCGCAGGCGGCGACTGCCGTTGATGATGCCGTGATTGGCCCGCTCACCCGGTGTCATGGAGCGGATGATGGCTTCAATGCGCTTCATTTCATTTTCACTTGGCTGGGCGCCCTTCATCTGCTTCATCATCTTGCCCATGCCGGGGATCATGCCCATGATCGATTCCACGGAACCCATCTTTTTGATCTGCTGCATCTGGGCCAGAAAATCTTCCAGATCAAACTGGTTCTTCTTCAGTTTCTGCTGAAGACGGGCTGTCTCTTTCTCGTCAAAAAGCGACTGGGCCTTTTCAACCAGGGTGAGAACATCACCCATGCCCAGAATGCGTGAAACAAGGCGATCAGCGTGGAAAACTTCCAAGCGCATCCAGCTTTTCACCAAGACCGACAAACTTGATCGGTTTGCCGGTGACCGCTTTGATGGAAAGGGCTGCGCCACCTTTTGCATCGCCGTCCAGCTTGGTCAGAACCACGCCGGTGATTTCAAGCCGTTCATTGAATCCGCTGGCAACGTTGACCGCTTCCTGACCGGTCATGGCATCGGCCACAAACAGGATTTCCCGTGGCTGAACGGCGTCCTTGATCTCGCTCAGCTCGTTCATCAGAAAATCATCAATCTGGTGACGACCGGCAGTATCGAGAATAACGGTGTCATAGCCGTTCAGTTCGGCAAACTTCATGGCGCTGACACAGATATCAACCGGTTTCTGATCGACAGATGAGTCAAAAACCTCAAGGCCGAGCTGCGGCCGACGGTTTTCAGCTGTTCAATTGCGCCGGGCGGTACACGTCAGCCGGAACCAGCAACGGTCGACGTTTCTGCTTTTTGAGCAGATTGCCCAGCTTGCCGCAGGTTGTGGTCTTGCCGGCACCCTGCAGGCCGACCATCATGATGGCTACCGGTGGTTTTGCCGCCAGGTTGAGGGAGTTGTCCTCGCCGCCACCCATGATCGCAACCAGTTCGTCATGGACAATTCTGATGACCTGCTGGCCGGGTGACAGGCTCTGCAGAACTTCAGTGCCAACGGCCTTGACCCGGACATTTTCAACAAAATCCTTGACAACCTTGAAGTTGACATCAGCCTCAAGGAGAGCCAGGCGAACTTCGCGCAAGGCTTCCTTGATATTATCCTCAGTCATTACTCCCTGACCGCGAAGCTTTTTAAAGACTGATTCAAGTTTGTCGGATAGGCTGTCAAACATCGTAGGTTATAGCTGCCCCGGCACAGAGTTATTCCAAAAGGGGGTCACTATAAAGGGTCGCAGCCCACACTGTCAAGAACTATTTGTTTTTAAAGCTGTATTAGGCGGGTGCGGTGACGGGATTTTCTCTTTGAAGAATGTCGATTCTATGCTGTCTCCATTGCTGCAGTTGTCGGAGCATTTAATTCCAGATTACGTCTCAGGGTTCAGGTGCTGACGCACCAAATTGGTTCATAGTGAGAATCGCTGTCTTTCCGATAGATGACGTCAGGCAAGAGCTTCTCAGATGTGAGGGCCTGCAATACGCTGTCATAAAGATCACTGTCATAGCGAATTGCCAGGCCACAGTCAGTCGAAAGCGCTCTGGGGGCCGGTATGAGCAGAATTGACAGCCCGCATTGTTTTAAGAATATTTTCAGCTTTCATGACTCGATGTGCTGAGTTGAATACCGCAAGTAACTGGCCATTTTGAATCACAGTCTGAATCTCCCGATATTTGAGACCTCTCTGCGGATCTCGGTGTAATGCTAATTGACAAAAACCGTGTGAGTTTCTACTATGCCCGAAAAGGAGAAAGTATATGCAGAGTATAATCTCTATAGTCGGGCTGGTTGTTCTGGCTTTAATCATCAGTATTCCATGTGGTTATACCCGTCAAAATTATCCCAAATATTCACTCATGTGGTTGATTCTGATTCATCTCCCGATACCGTTTATTGTGCTGCTGCGCATCAAAGCGGGGCTCAATTGGCATTTTATCCCTTTAACTCTGGGTGGCTCAGTCGCCGGGCAGATTATTGGCGGTGCCGTAAGCCGACGGAGAAAGCAAAATGCCAAAGCGCCCTAGAATGCCTTTTCCCCGTCCGTTGTCGGGGGTGATGCAGGAAAGTCTGGTTGGCCTCGGGTTGGCGGAACGATTGCGTGAAGCGGAAATCTGGCGCATATGGCCGGATGTTGTCGGGGCAGCACTTGCCTGCCGGGCACAACCGGTGCGGATCATCAACGGCACGTTGACCGTGGCGGTGTCAAGCGCACCCTGGATGCAGGAACTCCGCTTCATGACCGGCATGATGAAAGAAAAGCTCAACAGCTGTCTCGGTGCCGAGGTTGTGCGTGAAATCGTACTCAAAGCGGGCAGGGTTGATCTCCCGCCCGTTGAAGCTCCTGAAGCACCGGTTGTACCTCGTCCCCTGACTTCCCAACAGTTGGCTCTGATTGAGGAACAGTCAGCGCTTATTAAGGATCCGGAAACCCGGCAGGCCTTCATCGACCTGATGAAGGAGCAGTTTGCGGCATCCCCGATGATCAGGCCCGCGTCAGCTGGCGGTACTTGATGCGGTGCGGAATATCGGCAGCAGCTCCCAGCCGTTTCTTGCGGTCCTCTTCATACTCCGAATAATTTCCTTCAAACCAGACCACTTTTGAATCACCCTCAAACGCCAGGATGTGCGTGGCAATACGGTCCAGAAACCAGCGGTCATGGCTGATAACCACTGCGCAGCCGGCAAAATTTTCCAGAGCCTCTTCCAGTGCCCGCATGGTGTTGACATCCAGATCATTGGTCGGTTCGTCCAGCAGGATCACGTTGGCACCGCTCTTCAGCATCCTGGCCAGATGTACCCGGTTGCGCTCGCCACCGGAAAGCATGCCGACCTTTTTCTGCTGATCGCTGCCGGAGAAGTTGAAACGGGAAACATAGGCCCGCGAATTCACTGACACCTTGCCGAGCTGAATAGCTTCCTGCCCTTCCGAAATTTCTTCCCAGATGGTTTTGTCCGGATTGAGCGCATCGCGGCTCTGGTCAACATACGCCAGCTGAACTGTTTCACCGATTCGGAACGAACCGGAGTCGGCCTGTTCCTGCCCGGTGATCATGCGGAAGAGGGTGGTCTTGCCGGCGCCGTTCGGGCCGATAATGCCGACAATCCCGCCGCGCGGCAGGCGGAAGGTCATTCCTTCGACCAGCAGTCGGTCGCCATAGGCTTTGGCAACGTTGTCAGCTTCAATGACGATATCTCCCAGGCGGGGTCCGGGCGGCAGGTAAATTTCAAGTTCACGGGCATGTTTTTCGCTTTCCTGGGCAACCAGCTCTTCATAGGCGCTGATACGTGCCTGCGACTTGGCATGTCGACCTTTGGGCGACATTCTGATCCATTCCAGTTCGCGCTGCAGGGTCTTCTGGCGGTCGATCTCCTGTTTTTCTTCCGTCGCCAGACGGTTCTGTTTCTGCTCCAGCCAGGAAGAGTAGTTTCCTTTCCAGGGGATACCTTCGCCGCGGTCCAGTTCCAGTATCCAGCCGGCCACATTGTCCAGAAAGTAGCGGTCATGGGTAACGGCGATGACCGTGCCGGGGTAGCTGTGCAGGTGATGCTCCAGCCAGGCGACCGTTTCGGCGTCCAGGTGGTTGGTCGGTTCGTCCAGAAGCAGAATGTCCGGTTTTTTCAGCAGCAGCCGGCAGAGCGCCACGCGGCGCTTTTCGCCACCGGAAAGAACTTTTACCGCTGCATCTCCATCCGGGCAGCGCAGGGCATCCATCGCCATTTCCAGGCGTGAGTCCAGATCCCAGGCATCCAGATGATCCAGCTTTTCCTGAAGAACCGCCTGGCGATCACACAGTTTTTCAAAATCGGCATCCGGTTCGGAAAATTTGTCGGTAATGGCGTTGAATTCGGCCAGCAGGTCAACGGTTTCCTGAACCCCCTCTTCGACGATCTGGCGAACAGTTTTGGTTTCGTCAAGCCGTGGTTCCTGCTCCAGATAGCCGACGGTATATCCCTGTGACAGCACCGCCTGACCGTTGAAATCCTTGTCAACTCCGGCCATGATCCGCAGCAGAGAGGATTTGCCGGAACCATTCAAGCCCAGTACGCCGATCTTGGCGCCATAAAAATAGGATAGAGATATATCCTTGATGACCGGTTTCTTGTCGTAGAACTTGCTGACTCGCATCATTGAATAAATAATCTTGTTTGGTTCAACTGCCATAATTCCTCCGCCCGTTACAATAAAATATGCTTCCTTTTACACGCCGCTTGGTGGCGATGTCAATCGCTTTGGAGACGATCTTGATGAGCAATCTCTTGACAAACAGGACTATTGTGGTATTGATTTAGCACTATATCCTGACAGGGGGCAATCTCATGAGTATAAATATCCAGGAGGCGATCAAACGCTCCATCCAGACTGAAAAAAATGCCATGAACTTTTACCAGCTCGGCGCACAGAAGATGAACAATCAAGATGCGCGGCGCACCTTTGAGCTGCTTGCCAAAGAAGAACGGGAGCATGCCTCTCATTTCTACAAGATTTACCAGGGTACCGACATCCCTTCGCTCGATGCATTTCTTGATGCTTCCCCAGACAACGAATCCAGCTGGGTTTCTACGATTTCTCGTCTGATTTCGGCCGACTTTAATGAGCAGAAGGCGCTTGAGCTGGCTATGGAACGGGAAAAAAATCTTGAAGAAGCGTTATTGGAGACAGCTTCAATGATTGATATTCCCGAGATCAAAGCGGTCTATGAGTTGAATGCCAGGGAAACCCATCAGCATTACGAGCTTATTGAGTCGGAATATGCCCGTTTGATGGGCATGGTTCACGAAACTGATATTGATATTTTCGTCCGGGAATAGCTGTTCGTTTGCTGTTGTATTGCGACAATTACCGACCACAACCAAAAACGTATATAACGGATTATTCATGACAACAGTTCCGCCACAAATATCAGTTCTTGTTCTCGGCATCGGCAATCTTGTCATGAGTGACGATGCTGTTGGAGTTCTGGTTGCTCAGCGGCTTCAGCGAGGATACCGGTTTGCGGATAATGTTGAGATCATGGATGGGGGCACGCTGGGGTTGGATTTGCTTCCCAAGCTTGAAAATATTACGAACCTCATCATGGTAGATGCAGTTGAAACCGGCAAAAAAGCGGGAACCTGTGTCCGGTTGTGTGGGCAGGAGCTGCCAATTGCCCTTCAGACCAAAGTGTCACCGCATCAGATGGGGCTTAAGGATCTGCTGGCGGTATCCGAACTCATGGGGCATTCACCGAAAGAGATGGTGCTTATCGGGGTGCAGCCGGGATCGATAGAAATGGAAGTCGGGCTGACGACGGAAGTGGAAGCCCAACTTGAAACTCTTGTGTCTAACGTATTGATTGAACTTGCGAGCTGGGGCGTAGAAGCAACACCAGTTTAGGCCAGTTTCTTTCTCATCTCCAGAACATTCCCTCCGCCGGATCGTGTGTATTTTACCGTGTCCATCAGTGATCGAAGAATGAAAATACCGCGCCCTTTATCTTCTAATCCGGAAGAAGTGAAGCATGGAGTTGGTATTGTATCAAGGTCAAAGCCAACGCCGTTATCATAGATACGAACAACCAATGTTTTGTTCGAGACATTGATCCTAATATGAATATCTTTATCGGGTTCGGCGCTGCTTGCGTGTTTAATGGCATTGACCAAACCTTCTGTCAGTACGATGGCAATCTGGCTGGATAACGCTTCACGGACCTCTTCCGCGCAGTCAATCTCCTGAGCCACTTTCTCACCAATCCCGCTGATCATACGCAAGTAGCGAGTATGACTTGGTATCGTGATGTCAATGTCGATGTCGTTTTTCATTCTCTTTCCAGTAACGACGTGTGTCTTGAAATTCAAATCATGTGGTTATTTGTAACTTTGCAATGCGTCATCAACAGTCGTAAAAATATCAAACACCCTGTGTAGTCTGGTTAATTCGAACATTGATTTCACCTGGGACTGCAAATTTGATAATTTGAGGCTCCCATGTAGGGCTGAAGCGTTTTTGTAGCCTGAAATCAGTGCTCCAAGCCCTGAGCTGTCAATAAAATGTACTTCCTTGAGATCAATGATCAGCTCTTTTGCCCCGCTCTCAAATAGACGACGCAACTCTCCTTTAAGCTCTTCTGAATTGTTTGCATCAAGGCGGTCTTCCCTGATAAACAGCACGTCAACCCCTTCTGTGTGTTCAGTCTTGATATCCATATCCTCTCCTCGTATGCTCAGAGTATTTTTACGACAACTATCGATATATCATCTTGAAGATTTTTAGAACCCGTAAATGCATGGATACCTGCAAAAAACGAATCAATGATTTCATCAGCTGGGAGCTGCATAACCGTGCTGAGATGTCTGTAAACTCCCGGCACGCCAAACATCTCATCTTTACTGTTGCGCGCTTCCGTCAGGCCGTCTGTGTAGAAAAGAAGCACATCCCCGGCGATAAGTTCAATAGTCCGTTCTTCGAAAAGCACATCATTTTTGACCCCAAGTATCAATCCTTCCGTGTCCAGCTCATGCGAGATACATTCGTTTTTGCGTTGAAGAAACGGGTGATTATGACCGGCATTTGAGTAACTGAGAATACCTGTTGTCGAATTGTACTTCGCATAAAACATAGTAATAAATAATTCTGCCCGAGACAAGTCGTCATGCAGCTGAAGGTTGAGTGTCTTAAGGATGGTGCTGGGGCTCTGAGCTGAATTGGATTCGGCCTTCAGCAGCGTGCGAACTTCTGACATAATCAGGGCCGCTCCGACACTATGCCCCGAAACATCGGCAATTACGATATCAACGGTCTGATCACTGCGGAGAAAAAAATCATAGTAATCACCGCCGACATGAGCGGCAGAAACACAGCGACCGGCAATGTCAACACCCGCAATTTTCGGTGCAAAATCGGGCAGAAACGATTTCTGGATCTGTTGCGCAATTTCCATGTCGCGCGTAATTCTGGCAGTCTGTAGAAGAGCAGCTTCTTTCTGGCTCCGTTCGAGCTGCTTGGCTTCAACCTCCCGAACAATGGTTATTGCTTGAGCAAGCTGTCCGGCAAGACTTGACAGCAGCTCGATGAACTCCTGAGTAAACAGACCGGCTATTGACTTTGAAAACAGGGAAAGCACGGCAATAACCGGTTCACCTTCCCGGTAGATCGGGATGTGAGCACAGGAGATGAAACCTTCAGCGACCGATTGTTCAAGCATCGGAACAGCACTCTCGAGACGAAGGTCATTAACAAAATACGCCTTTTGGTCGTGGTAGACCAGATCTAAAAATGGCACATGTTCCTTATACCAGTGGACCTGATTGATGGTCTGAAGATCTTCTCCCTGAACACTGCTGATTGCATATATGTTCCCATCTTTTTTTGCGACGATCAGTGCGACATCAAACCTGAACTCTTTCATTAACAACCTGAGCAGGTCATCCAGGATTACCTGTAGGTCCAACGTACGATTGATGATTTCTGAAGCCTTTAGACGCACAAAGAGTGATTCACGGTTTTGGTCAAGATTTGAGCGGACGCTACTGAAAATGTCATACACCGGTTCCATACTGGAGCCGATGTCAGAGAGGAAGTTGTTTACGATTGCTCTGGCTGCCGCACCACCGACCGAACCAGCCAGAGTCTTTTCTGTAAAACGCTTCAGATCGGGAAGCTCAAATTCGGAAACCGCTCCTTCTGTGGAGATGTTACGGTCGTTCACATAGAGGTTGAGCGCCTGCCTGGCTTCAGCTTCGCCGATGAATTTGCTCATGAGGGTCACGAACTGATCGGTTGTAACCGGTTTTGAAAGCCGCTTCCGTTCGGTACGGCGAAATGCCTCTTCCCGGCCAAAAACGCCTATAAACTTGTGCACTTGATCGCGCTCCTGCTCATTTTGCTGCAGAAGTATCGAGCAAATGATATAGGAGCTGACATTGAAAAACATGCTCCAGAACAGAGAATGGCTCCAGATATCCATGCCGGTCAGTCCAAATAGTTCGGTCGGTTTAAGCAGAGCAATATCAAAGGGGCCGCGTGAAAGCAGCGTTTCCGATATCCAGCCCGATTTACTGAAAGAAGGGAGCAGTAAGGTGTAAAGCCAGATCAGAAAGCCGAGCAAGGTGCCGCTGATTGCTCCGGCCTTGTTGCCACGTTTCCAGTACAGTCCCCCCAGCATGGCCGGCATGAATTGCGCGGCGGCTGAAAAGGAGATAAGTCCCATATTTACGAGTGTGTAGGAGTCACCGATGATTTCGTGGTAACAATATCCCAGCAGGACAACCAGAATTATTCCGAAGCGCTTGATGTTGATCAGCAAAATCGGGAACCATGTCCGGGGAGTAAACCGGATAATGATCGGCATGAAGATGTGGTTCAGCAGCATGGTTGATATGGCGATTGACTCGACCATGACCATACCGGCGGCTGCTGACAAACCGCCCAGGAATGCAAGCAGGGCTATGCCGTGATGCCCGGCGAGCTGAGGCAGCGAACAGGACGAAATAGTCTGCGCGGCTGCTGCTCCCGGTGGTGAGGATGCCGCCAATGGCAATCGGCATGACGAAAAGATTGATCAGGAACAGATAGGCGGGGAAGAGCCACATCGCGGTAGCTATGTGGCGTTCATCGGAATTTTCAATGACCATGACGTGAAACTGACGCGGCAGGAGCATGATCGCTCCCATTGACAAAAAGAGAAGCGTAAATGTGGATGTGTAATTTGGGTCATTTTTTGAAATATTGAATGTGAACAAGCTGTGCGAATTGTTCTGGATTGATGGTCTTGAATCGTTCGAAGATATCAATAAAACCGTCAAAGAGGCCATAGGTGACAAACACCCCGACTACCAACAGGGCAACCAGTTTAACCAGCGATTCAAAGGCGACTGCCGCAATCAGACCTTCATGCCGTTCTGATGATACCAGTCTCCGGGCTCCGAAAATAATGCTGAACAGCGCCAGTATTAACGCCAGAAGTAAGGCGATCGGAATGGTGGTGTCAGATCCAACTGTTATAAAAGCGATAGGGTTAGCGTGATTTCCGCTGAGCAGATAAAAACTGGTGGATACCGCCTTTAACTGCAGGGCGATATAGGGCATGATGCCGAGGAAAGCGATGAGTGTGACCAGTGCGCCGAGCCAGGGCGATTTTCCGTAGCGCTGACTGAGAAAATCGGCGATCGAAGTAATGTTATGTTCTTTGCTGATCTTGATGATTCGGCGCAGGAGAAAAAGCCAGGAAAATGCCGTTAACGAGGGGCCCAGGTAAATAAGCAGGAAATCAATCCCGGTGGTGGCCGCCTTTCCGACACTGCCGTAGAAGGTCCATGACGTGCAGTACACCCCGAGCGAGAGCGAATAGATTACCGGATTACTGATAATGCTGCGCCCGGTTTCATTGCGATGGTGTGCGTACCAGGCGATCAAAAAAATCAGCGCCGTGTAGAGAAGCGATATGGCAGCCACTGAGGGGATAACGTTGTTCATAGTTCGTTCGTTTCATCCGTCGCCCTGTTTTCATGGCGACTGGCAATTACGAATAGGTAGATTACGATAATTGAAACTATCCATCCAACCGTAAAATACAGAAACAGCAATGGAATACCGAACAGAAGTACCGGTTTGTTGAAAATGTGCAAAAACGGGAATGTCATCATGATAATACCGAGAATGAAAAATATTAACCAGGATTCGCGCAGCTGCTGACTGTGGATAGTGTACGTACGTAATCGTTTCATGACCGGAACAACCTCTCATACAATGAATCTAAAGTATGCTCTGATGTCCCGCTTGTAGGACATGAGATGACGGTACCTTCCGAATTATCGGGGAACTCAAAGACACGTTTTTGTTGATCCAACAGTTCAACTCTGCCATCGGAAACAGAACCACCGCGAGAAGAGCGTTCGCGCAATCTTCGTTGCTGTTCGTCGGGATCGCACTGCACGAACAGAACAACAAACTCTGCGTGATGGGACTCGGCGAGCCGGGCAAATATCGGCTCGTTCCTCACGATTTCCGAACCCCGCATCAATTACCACCGAATGTCCGGAGGCAAGTTCATTGCCGGCCAAGAGTTCCAACCGGCGGTAGGTGTTCTGAGTCATCTCTTTCGAATAGAGTCCAGCGCGAAATAAATCCGGAACAGCGGTCTCAGGTGGCAATCCTGCAAGCTGCTTGCGTTCTATATCCGAGTTGAAGGATGCAAGCCCGAGTTCAAACGCAAGCTGTGTAACCAGAGTGCTTTTCCCGCATCCCATTGTTCCGCAGGTGATAAAAAGGGTAGGGGGGAGGCGGCTTCTCATGCAGTACCCCTGCGCCAGCCTGAAGTAGCGGATGGCGCGTTTTTCGGCGGCAGCACGTGCTTCCAATCCAATACCGGTGTCAAGAAGCTGCAGGCTTTCAACTTTTCCCCTGATGAAGGCGCGATACACCTTGTAAAACGTGATCAATTTCGCAAGATCTGTGTCGCCGGATGCAGTGATATAGGTGGAGAGTGCCGCATCAGCCAGATCGGGGCGACCGTGGAAATCAAGGTCCATGAGCAAAAATGCAATATCGGCAGCCGTGTCGGAAAAACGAAAGCGTTCGTTAAATTCGATGCAGTCGAAGATATACGCAGTAGAATTTAGCAGGCAGATATTGCCGAGGTGTATGTCTCCGTCGCATTCACGTATATAGCCATTCTCGATCCGTTCCGTAAAAAGAGCGCGCTGTGAATCGGTGAAAGCATCGACATAAGAGCAAATAGTTTCGAAAATTTCCACCGGGAGAGTGGATGTTCTGAATTGGTCCGACTGTTCAAAATTTTCCCGCCAGTTTGACCGAATCTGTTCCAGTGAACCGAATTCTGAAATATGCGGTGAAGTGAGGGCGTTGGAGTGGAAGGTGCTTATCTTACGCGCAATAATCCGTATCTCTTCCAACGAAATGTTGCCGCTGTCAACGAGTCTGTCAAGCATTCTGTCGGCAGGTAGTCGCTTCATCATGACGGCGTATTCTATTACGTTGCCGTCACCGACAAACGCAGCGCCTGTGTCTGTTTCGCGGAGTTCTATAACCTGTTCGTAGATATCCGGGCAGAGACGCCGGTTGAGACGAAGTTCCTCATAGCAGTAGAAACGACGAAGATCGAGCGTTGAAAAATCAAGAAAGCCGAAATTAACCGGTTTCTTTAGCTTGAATACATGCGTATCGGTGAGGAACAGCCAGGAAATATGCGTTTGAATCAGTTCAACCGATCGGGTCTGAACCGGATATGCAGAGGGGTGCTGAAGTGATTCCAGAATATGCGGTGTAATAGCGGATGCAGGCATGCTTCCAGCTTACCATTAACATGATGTAACCGCAAGGTGACAAGGCAGAAGAGCAAAACCGGGAGGAGAGTTGGAAGTCAATAAAAAAAGCCCGCAGAACAGCAATCTGCGGGCTTCCTTGAGTTGTGGCATCAGGGTTATGCGGCAGTGACGGTCACCTTTAATGTGGCTGTCACTTCTGGATGAATCTTCAGCGCAACGGAAAACTCACCGGTGTGCTTGATGGCATCGGCAAGAACAATGCTTTTGCGATCAATATCGAAGCCATTGGCCTTCAGAAAGGCGGCAATATCCATATTGGTGACCGCGCCGAACAGCTTGCCTTCTTCGCCGGCTTTGTGCGCAAGAACAATTGACAGCGCTTCCAGTTTTGCTCCGAGATGTTTTGCAGCTTCAAGAGCCTTGTTCTTCTTATAGGCCATTTGACGTTTTGTGTGTTCAAGCGCCTTGGCATTACCCTCTGTGGCCAGGACTGCAAGCTTTTTAGGGAGCAGGTAGTTGCGGGCATAGCCAGGTGCTACCTTTACGATGTCACCAATGTGACCCAACGTTTCAATGTTTTCATTCAGAATAACTTTCATCTTTTTCTCCTTTCGAGCCTGTCAAGTAGTTACAGGTTTTCCTGTGTTTTCGGGGTTCTGAAATCAACCCAGAGATCGAATAATCCAATGCCGGCAACAAGTGCCAGAAGGTATGGCTGTATAATCAGCAACGCGTACAAAATTACCCGCACGAATGCGGATACGGAGCTTCTTCTAATCAGGGTAGTGACGACCGCCATACCCTGAAAAAAATAGAGCAGGGTGATAATCAGCAACATGTTGAGAGCCGGTGTTGTTATTAGAGACACCGGCAACAACAAGGAAAATCCGGTGGCAATCAACAGCCAGACAAGCAGATCAGGATTTCTGAACGTGCTGAAATCACCAATCGGCACATGTACAGACGATTTTGCGGTGGTCTTTTTTAAAAGAACGAGGTTACATCCGGCGATAATGATAAGCATTGCCGTGACAAGAGCCGGGTACAGACGCTGCATCAGTTCGCCGCCTGTAACCATGGATTTTTTGAGGGTATCCAGATCTTCTCCTTTTACCCCCGCTTTTTCATATATGGCGACCGCCTGTTTCACGCTGTCGGAAATTTCTGCCGGAAATCAGCTGCTGCAGATTGGTGCCGGACACGGTGCTGTAAACAATGAAACCAACTGAGAAAATCGCCAGATTTGCGACCGTCGTCCAGAAAAGCGCCCGACTGCCACTGACACCACGTAAAAGCAGCTCCGGCATAATAAAGCCTATCATCCCGCACATGCCAAGGTACAGACATCCGGCAAAAATTCCGAACAGGGCGGTTATGGCGGTTGCCGAGCCGAGTATGACAATCAGCGACGGCATGCGCCCATGAATCAGGCGGTTATATGCGGCAGGAAATGGCGCCAGTATTCCGGAAAAAAATCCCAAGAGGCGGCACTGCCAGATAGGCTGCAAATAAAATAAACGAACCGACCACTCCAAGTAATGACGCTTTCAGGCGTATGTACAAGTCGTGGCCGGTTGGTGATTTCAGTTTCATTCAGATTGAATCAGTTTACGGCGTGATTAGCGGCAATCGGCAGAAGAGCGATGTTCCGTGCCCGCTTGATTGCTTCGGTGATGTGACGCTGATGCGCTGCACAGTTTCCGGAAATTCTGCGGGGAACAATCTTGCCGCGCTCGGTGATGAAAAAGCGAAGAGTACGAGGCTCTTTATAGTCGATAACCAGGTTTTTCTCTGCGCAGAAACGGCATACTTTACGACGCTGGAAAGGGCGTCTCTTGCGAGGTCCACCCTGGCCGCCGGGGCCGCCTGCTGGACGCTGTCCCGGTCCGCCTGCTGGGCGCTGGCCGGAGCTGGCAGGACGCTGATAGATGATGATGTTGTTGCTGGTCTTTCGTCACTCATGAGTATATCTCCTCCAGGAAATTTATTCAGCAGCTTCTTCAGCGGCTGGTGTTTCTTCCACAGTCTCTTCTGTCACAGCTTCCGGCAGTTCGACTTTCTTCTCAGGTACAGCGCGCTCGGGCAGGTCGGTGATGTTTACGCTCTGGTAGCGCAGCACCTTGTCGTCAAGCCTCAGACGCCGCTCAAGCTCGGCGATAAGAGCACTGTCTCCATCAAAGCGGAGATAGTAATAACGGCCTCTGGCAGACTTCTTGATGGGATAGGCCAGTTTCCTGATACCCCAGTCATCCATCCTGATACACTCGCCCTTATACGACGAGATGACGTCCTGAGCCTTTGCGGTGACCGACTTGATGTCGTCTTCGCTCAGTTCAGGCTGGAGGATGAAAATTGTTTCGTACTTCCTCATGTGTAATCCTCCTCACGGATTCGAGCCCCGGTCCTACCCGGAGCAAGGAGATTTCGGCAAATATTGCCGTCTTTAAAAGAACAACTCTTTTACTATGTTTTTTCGCAAAGTGCAACAAAATGTTTGTGATCGGGATATGTAACCAGGTACTTTTTCACCAGTTCCACCGGATGATACGACAACTTGGCACTACGCAGTCCCACGTCACCCAGATCCTGTTCACGGTTCAGGTAACGGCACTCCTGAAACAGCAGCCGTGGCAAACTCGCGGTTCACCAGCTGATACAACCCCTCGGTAAATGGATCCGCCTTCTCGAAATGGCACACTGCGGTATCCCGGTTGAGGCGTTCGCCAAGGGCAAAAGCGGCGACATTGTTGTTTACGGTAATGACGACCCCTTCAAGACCGAGCAGTTCAGCGCAGTCCAGCGCCTCGTACGTTGCTTCCATCTCCAGTACGAAGCGAACTGCTGATCATCTTCACGGGAACTCTGAGCCAATCTGTCCAACAGATTGCAGGCACCCGTTTAGATGCTCGTCGGAAAAGAGGGTAACGGCGTAGTCATGACGACTGGTAAAATAGTTGATCCGGTTTTTCTTTTTGTGAAAACGGCTTCCCGGCAATGTTGCCAGCTCTTCACGAAGGTAGAGATAGTCACAGGAGTCACGCAGTCTCGGTGATCTGTGCTGTATTCCCGGCACAGATATCTGGCGATAAACGGATCATCGGCGCCATACAGTGACCAGCCGTCAGCAAACATGACCTTCAGGGCTTCTGCAACATCTCCCCCGAGTGGCGGCAGAAAATATTCTGACCCGTCATACCCCTTTCCCAGCACGACGATCGAATCAGCAACCGTTGCCAGCCGATACTCATGCGCTCTCCGGAACAGGTAGAGACCGGCAAAGGTCAGTTCGGAAACGCGTGGCTGAATATCGGTACATAACCGGTCCAGCAGTGGTTTGTCGCTCATGGCAAGCGGCCGTGATGCAGGATACGGAGGAATTTCCATTTGAGTTCTCCGTGAATTGTTGTAGTATTTCGCCCCTGTTATCCTAGCAGAAAAATTATCATGGAGGGAACTTGTAATGGCTATTGCTATGAAGATCGCCAGTCAAATATCCAAATCATCCTGGATCCGCAAGATGTTCGAAGAGGGAGAACGCTTACGACAGGAATTCGGCGCAGAGAATATTTACGACTTTACGCTCGGCAACCCGGATGTGGAGCCACCCGAATCATTCAGTCGTGAATTGCTGGAGCTGGCACAGAATCCGCTGCCGGGAATGCATCGCTATATGAATAACGCCGGGTATGCCGAAACACGGGCCGCCGTTGCGGGGAAAATATCGAAGGATTCCGGTCTTACCGTTCCGGCCGACAATATCATCATGACCTGTGGCGCCGGCGGCGCACTTAACGTGGTGCTCAAGACCATTCTCAATCCGGGGGAAGAGGTCATTATCCTGGCCCCCTTCTTCGTCGAATACAAATTCTACATCGACAATCATGGCGGTGTGCCGGTTGAGGTCTGGACGAATCGCGACACATTTCAGCTTGATATCGACGCCATCGAAAAGGCGATCACCGCCAAAACCCGCGCCATCATCATCTGCTCCCCCAACAATCCGACCGGCGTCATCTATCCGGCGGAAAGCCTGAAGCGTCTGGGGGATGTTCTGAAACAGATCACACGACCGCACCGGTCATCTGATCTACGTCATATCCGACGAACCGTATGCCCGTATCGCTTTTGACGGCCAGCATGTGCCGAATATCTTCCCGCTGGTGGAAAGCTCGATCATCGTCACTTCACACAGCAAGGATCTGGCGTTGCCGGGTGAGCGGATCGGCTATCTGGCGGCCAATCCCCGCATGGCAACTGCCGGGCAGTTCATGGAGGGGGCGGTCTTCAGTAACCGAGTGCTCGGTTTTGTCAATGCTCCGGCGCTGATGCAGCGACTGGTGGCCAAGCTGCAGGATGAATCGGTTGACATTGCCGAGTATCAGGCCAAGCGGGATCTGTTGGTGCGTGAATTGAGCGGCATGGGTTTCAAAATGGTCAAGCCGGATGGCGCCTTTTACCTCTTTCCCAAATCTCCTCTGGCAGATGATGTGGAGTTCGTCAAGCTGGCCCAGAAACACCATATCCTGCTGGTGCCGGGGGCCGGTTTCGGCGCACCCGGGTTCTTCCGGATCGCCTACTGCTTTGATATCGGGATGATCGAGCGGAGTCTTCCGGCGTGGCGGGCGTTGGCGCAGGAAGTTGGCTTGAAAGGGTAGGGTTTGGTACGGAGGAGCAGGTTACTTATTCTGCTCCTCCGCTTTTATTTCCAGAAATTCGATAAAATCGATCGAGCGATGGACGAAGCGAAGATTGAAACGACTTTCGTACAGCAATAGTGCCGACGCCGCAAAGAGAAAAAGACCGCCGCAGAGAGCCAATAACGTCGGAACCCAGGCTTGAGTCGGTACTGCCGTAGGCAACATTGACGGCAATGGCCAGGCTGGACGTTACAAAGAGCAGCGTCGCGGTGTAGAGGGCAACCATCGCCTTCTGGATCAGCCTCGCCCGCCGCCTCTGCAGACCGATCTGGCCGCGCAGGTGCCGCAACCGTTCTTCCGGGAACGAAATTTTCCCCGTGATAATCGCCTCAACTTCACCTTTCATGACATTTACCCGGTCAAAGATGCGTCCCAGGCGTGCCGACGTGGAAAAGATCAGCGTTCCGCATGCCGATATCAGCACCGCCGGGGTAATCATCGATGTCAGAATGCGTGAGCTGGTAAGCGCTTCCAGAAGCTCTTTTTCTTGTCCAGCCATAGTCCCGATCCTTAAAGCTATGATTTAGGCAATCAGTTTTAACTCTTCAATTAATCCGGCCAACACATCATACCCCTTTTGCCAGAAACCGCTTTCGGTGATGTCAATGCCGGCCAGACGGGCCGTGTCGGCCGGTGACAGTGCACCACCCGATTCCAGCAGGGTGCGGTAGCCCGGTTTGAAGGCCTCTCCATCCTCGCGGTATTTCTGGAACAGCGCCAGCACCAGCAGTTCGGCAAAGGTGTAGGAGTAGCAGTAGAAACGGCTGTGGATGAAGTGGCTGATGTAGCTCCATCCCCAGCGATAGGCCGGGAATCATCTCGACCGAATCGCCGATACAGCTTGCCGTTCTCCTCCAGCCAGATCTCGGCGATGCGGTCATTGGAGAGCAGGCCGCTCGTTGCGTTCGTTGTGCAGGCGCAGCTCAAAGCGGGTCAGCACGGTCTGGCGGAAGGTGGTGGCGATGATGTCCTCGATCTTGGCGCAGAGCAGCGATTTGCGCACGACCGGATCCTGCTCGTTGTCCAGCAGCCTGCGGGTCAGCAGCATTTCGCCGAAGACCGAGGCGGTCTCGGCCAGCGGCAGCGGTGCGTGGTAGTTGAGCATGCTCTGTTTCTGGGAAAGGACAAAATGCAGGCCGTGGCCGGCTTCATGGGCGATGGTGGCCAGGTCGCGCAGGGTGCCGGTGTAGTTCAGCAGCAGAAACGGCGGAGCACCGGGCGATATGCCCATGGCAAAGGCGCCGCCCGATTTGCCGGTGCGCGGCATGACATCCACCCGCCGCTCGTCAAAGAATGCCTCGACGATATCGCCGAATTCGGGGTCAGTACTCGCGGTAGGAATCCACCACCAGTGTCGCGGGCCTCATCAAAGCCGTATGCTTCGTTCCGCCTCGGCCACCGGGGCATAGACATCGCAGTTGCGGAGCTTGTCCATCCCGAGCATCCCGGCCTTGAGCCGGAAATACTCCTGGGCCAGGCCGTAGTTGGCTTCGGTCACGCCATCAGATGCTCGACCGCTTCGTCCGGAATCTCGTTGCCGATGTTGGTCGGCTGGATCGGCGTCTGATAGCTGCGCAGTTCCATCTCCTGGCCATGATCGAGGGCCATGTTGTTGAAGACCGCATTGTAGACGATGCCGTGCTCGCCGTGCTTTCCAGGAAAGTCGTCATGGCCCGGAAGCGGACATCGGCGGAGGTGTGGTGCAGCAGGGAGAGCAGTTCCTCACCGGTGAAGTCCTTCTCTTCGCCATCCAGTTCCATCTGATAGCTGAAGGATGCGGAAAGTTCGTCGAACAGCTTGGTAAAGGCGCGAACGCCGGTCAGATCCTTGCGGGTCAGCAGCCGCTCCTCATTCTCCTTGAGGGTGTAGGGGCGGAACTTGCGGATACCTTCCAGGAAATGGACGTAGTCCGGCTGCTTCCGGGAGTGCGCAGAATGCTTCAAAGCGCTCATCGCTCAGCTCCATCAGTTCCAGGTCAAAGAACAGCAGCTGCTGGGACAGTCGGCTGCCCAGTTCGGAGCAGCGCTGGGAAAGGGCCCGGTAGGTCTCGTTGCCGGAGTCGGCAGCAAACAGCAGGTGGGCGTAGCAGAACGGTTTGGACATGCGGGTCTGCAGCGCTTCGTACTCCCGGATCGCGGCCAGAAGAGCCGTGTTGTCCAGCGTTGCTACCTTTTCAAAATAGCTGTCGCGAAAATCGGCGGCCAGTTGTTCAAAGGAACCGAGATCGGCTTCCAGTTCCGGTGAATCGGGGGCAGGGTAGAGCAGGGCGGTATTCCAGGTTAGATCGGCATGCGGCATTATGGAGTCTCCCGATAGATTGCAAGATAATTGAACGACTTTTGAACTTTACACCGGATGTATGGGAGGCGTCAAGGCGAGGCTGGCTGATGAGCTGCAAAAGATAATTTCAGAAAAACATTGACACGTCATGGTTAGTTTGTTAAATAAGACGGTTCATTTTGTGGGGCTGTAGCTCAGCTGGGAGAGCGCCTGACTGGCAGTCAGGAGGTCGACAGTTCGATCCTGTTCAGCTCCACCAAAAAAAATCAAGGAGTCGGCGATACGCTGGCTCCTTTTTTTGTCGTTTTTTACCTTTAATCATGGCGTGAGTTAGACAAAAACGGCCTCAGGGATTGTACATTCCCGGAGGCCGTTTCTGATTTCACGTGCAGCTTATATGTTACTGGGCAGCTTTGACCATCAGATCACTTACCAGTCTGGTAAAGCGGAGCGGATCCTTGATCGTTGAACCTTCGGTCAGGAGTGCCTGATCGTAGAGCAGGTCGGCATAGTCGGCCAGCGCCGCTGCCGAGGCATCTTTCTGGTGGATTGATGGCCATTGCCTTCAGGATGGCGTGATCCGGGTTCAGTTCCAGGATACGCTTGGATTCCGGCACGGCCTGGTTCATCGCCTTCATGATGCGTTCCATGTTGGCGTTCATGCCGTATTCATCGGCCACCAGGCAGCAGGCGCTGTCGGTCAGGCGGTTGGAGAAACGGACCTCTTTGACCTTGTCTTTCAGGCGATCGCCGATCAGGGAGATCAGGTCGCTGAACTCCTTCTGGGCCTCTTCACGTTTCTTTTCCTTTTCCTTCTTCTCTTCTTCGCTGTCCAGGCTGATATCGCCGCGGTCAACCGCCTTGAGATGTTTCTCATCATATTCGGTCAGCGACTGAACAACCCACTCATCGACCGGATCGGTCAGGAACAGCACTTCATACCCCTTGGCGCGGAAGGCCTCCAGATGCGGTGACTGCTCCAGGGTTTCGCGGCTGGCGCCGGTGATGTAGTAGATCTCTTTCTGTCCTTCCGGCATCCTGCCGACATACTCCTTCAGGGAAACGAAGGAACCGGCTTCGGTGGAGGTGCTTTCAAACAGGATCAGCTCCTGGAGTTTTTCCTTGTTGGCATAGTCAAAGTGCATCCCCTCCTTGATGACCTGGCCGAACTCCTTCCAGAAGGTGACGTATTCATCGAAGTTTTCTCCTTAACTTCCGACAAGTGTCGAAAGAATCTTGCTGACCAGACTCTTCTGGATACGTTTGATCTGCACATCTTCCTGAAGGATTTCGCGGGAGACATTCAGCGGCAGGTCGGACTGGAATCGACGACACCCTTGACAAAGCGGAGGTAGTCCGGGATCAGCTCTTCGCACTTGTCGCTGATGAAGACGCGGTTGACGTACAGCTGAAGCCCCTTCTTGCGGTCATCCATGAACATGTCGAACGGTTTCTTGGCCGGCAGATAGAGCAGCGCCTTGAATTCGCTGGTACCTTCGGCAGAAAAATGAATCGTGCGGAACGGTGCGTCGTAGTCATGGGAGACATGCTTGTAGAACTCGGTGTACTCCTCTTCGGTGACCTCGCTCTTGGCGCGGGCCCAGATGGCTTTCATCGAGTTGAGGGTCTGCTCTTCGGTCTTTTCAATGGTGCCGGCACCTTCGATCTCTTCACCGTCCACCCCTTTGGGGGTTTCGGTGCGGGTGATATCCATGACGACCGGATACTGGATGTAGTCGGAGTATTTCTTGACGATCGAGCGGATCTTCCATTCGTCCAGATACTGTCTTGAACTCTTCTTTCAGGTGCAGGATGATCTCGGTGCCGCGCTGTTCGCGGCTGCATTCTTCGATCGTATAGCTGCCGTCGCCGGTCGATTCCCAGCGGCAGCCGTCCGTCAGCTGCTCCACCCTTGCGGGTTTCCAGCGTGACCCGGTCTGCCACCATGAAGGAGGCATAGAAGCCGACGCCGAACTGACCGATCAGCTCCGGATTGTTGCTGGCGGCCTTTTCTTTCAGTGACTGCATGAAGGCCTTGGTGCCGGAGCGGGCGATGGTGCCGATGTTTTCTTCCACCTCGGCCATGTTCATGCCGATACCGTTGTCACGGATGGTCAGGGTGCCGGCATCCTTGTTCGGAATCAGCTTGATTTTCCAGTCGCTGTTTCCTTCCAGAAGGGCTTCATCGGAATGGGATTCAAAGCGGACCTTGTCGATGGCATCGGAAGCGTTGGAGATCAGTTCGCGCAGAAAGATGTCTTTGTTGGAATAGAGTGAGTGGATCACCAGATCGAGTAGTTGCTGTACCTCGGTCTGGAACTGTTTGGTGGTTTTGGACATAACTGGTTCGTCTCCTTCGGCGGGATTGGATTGTGATTCGCAAAAGGTAATCATGGCGAGTGTGATTTTCAAGGGGGCGGCGGTAAAAAATGATGAAGCGGATATTTCCGTGGGAGACAGGCGGGTCGGAAATTTTCTCAGTCACCAATTGCGTTATTTATTTTCCATGGTAACGTTAACTACATAAATTATCAGGCGTAAAAACGGCCCGGTTTCTGATTGAATACATAAAACAACCCCCGACGGTAATTGTGAGGGTAGTGACGTGTCGTTACAAACGGAGCATGAACGAAGTTTCCTCCGCGCGGTCCGGAATATGAACCGGCAGAAGGTGTTTGTGAGACCATGAACGAACAGCAAAACATTAATGCATTCGAGGGCGCAGAACTCATACCAACTCAGCAATTCAACACCCCTGCGTACGCCCACTGTTCCGTCTGTCGTCTGGAATCATATTCTTCCCTCAGCGTAAAAAAATTATACCTGCTTCAACTCTCTGAATTTATTCTGGTTGTCTCCAAGAGAGCCCGAACTTTCTTATTTCCAATGCAAATTTTTTACCTCCGGTAGCAGGCACGCCGTTTCTAACGTGCCGTAATTCAAACGTATTTTAATTCTGCATTTTGGCATACATCATGTAAATATATTTGCGATATTCTAATAATTCAACCCGGTATGGACTGGAGGTTTGTATGGCAAATCGGACATCAGACAGCAATCACTATTTGTCGGGAGACTGGACCATATCCGGTGTGGTTGATCAATGTGAGAAACTATCTCGTTCATTGCAAAACCTGCGAGCTGACAACAAATCAAAACTTCAGATCGACTGCGGAAAAATAAACAACATCGACATGAGTGGTCTGCAGCTCCTCCGCGTTTGGATGGAGCTCGTACGGATGCACGGAGTGGAGACACAACTGTTCAATCTGCCCGACGACATGCTGCAGACCATCCAGCGTCTGGGACTCCACCATTCATTTACCGACAACTATTGCGATGAGGCCTGAAGTCTCGTCTTACGATAATCAGCGTTGGCATCGGTCATACCCGGCTTTATGTGGCGGTTATGGTGCCGATGTTGACTGAAATTATACAGAAAAATTTGCAAATGAAGGTGCCGAAGCGATTTACAGGAAAGACCTGGCCATTTTGAGCGACAGCAGGGAGGGGCTGCGCAGGCCGACGGTCTCCAATCAAGGTTGGAGAAAACACGATTGAGGTAATCGACATGGAAGCCCCCCGGTGGCGCGGACATCGACACCGATTTGGAACTGTCTGATTACTGATAGGAGATTTAATCATATGCGTAAAAGATACTTACTATCGTTTATTTCACCTATGCTCGGGATGTTCTCTGTTTTAGCGGCCGCCGGTGCAGGCGGGTTAGATGTAAAAAAGGCTGAAGTAGATTGCCGCATAAAAAAAATACAGACAAGGGAACATGTTGCTCAGTTTGATGTCGTTCACGAGCAGCGGGTAAGTTTTGCTGCCGATCACGGGGTAGCCGCCCCGGTAGCACTTGTTTCCGCAGTCAAGTATAGTCTTATGGCAGACCTGCTGATCAGCGTTGCAATAGAAGAAAGCAATGGCGATCCGGTCGCAGTGGGTTCGGCAGGTGAAAAAGGGGCCTGGCAGGTAAAAGCCTCAGAATGGGGATTTGTACCCGCAGATCTCCATGGGCAGGCAGGTCAGGCTGAAAGAATCATCCGTTGTCTTTTAGTCAGCGCCAAGGGTAATAAAAAAGAGGCGCTGGCGCGCTATAACGGGGGCACAATGCCTCCACGCAAAAGTTACCGGTATGCGGAGAGAATATTGAAACGGGCGGGTCAGTTGCACGTTGCAGTCAACTTCCTTCCGCCGAAAACAGGGGTACCCTCATGGCAAATGTGACATACATCAGAGCGATGAAAGAGCGATAACTGATCATTACAGGGAAGCCGTTATGAGCAATGTAGAATGCGTGTCGAGGGTGACGATATCATCCGCAGCTAACGCACGTATCTTGCTTACCAGATGCTGAAGTAACCGAACTTTCCAGGTGGCCACTAAAATAGCTTCATGACTATTTGTCTGCTCTGTGGTATCTATACCCTCTCTTGTCCCGTGAAAATCCAAATCATTCAAGCTATTCTCGATAGAACACACAACAAATACTCGTTCAGGGGAGTGAAACGTACATGGTTGATACAAACAATATTGAAGATGACATTATTGATGAAGCCGATGAAACCGAGGATGGGAGCTTTGCCGCGCTGTTTGAACAGAGTAGCAAACAGAGTGAGACGCTGGCTTGAACCTGGGCAGAAGCTGACCGGGAAAGTACTGAAAATCGGCACGGAATGGATTTTCATGGATACCGGCCAGAAAGGGGAGGGGGTCATTGAACGGAAGGAATTCCTGGACATCGACGGCAATATTACCGTGAAGGAAGGTGATGTCATAACCGCTTATTTCCTCTCTTCAAGCCATGGCGAAATGCGTTTCACGACCAGGATCGGAGGCGGAGCGTCGGGCAGTACCCAGCTGGAGCAGGCCTGGCAGGCAGGAGTGCCGGTGGAAGGAGTCGTGGAGAAAGAGATCAAGGGTGGCTATGAAGTTAAACTGGGAGGGACTGCCCGTGCTTTTTGTCCGTATTCCCAGATTGCGCTCCGCCGCGTTGAAAACCCTGAGGCGCTGATCGGTACGCGCCTGACGTTTCAGATCAGCGAATATGCAGAAAATGGCCGCAACATCGTCGTATCCCGGCGCGCCCTGCTCGAGGAGGAACAGAGACGGCTGAAAGAAGAGGCGCAGGCGGGCATCAGTGAAGGGATGACGGTTACCGGGACGGTGACTTCCCTGCAGGATTATGGTGCCTTTGTAGATATAGGCGGCCTGGAAGGGTTGCTCCCGGTATCAGAGATCGGTTGGAGCCGGGTAAAAGATGTCCGCGATGTATTGAGCGTCGGCCAGCAGCTGAAAGTCGTCATCAAATCAATCGATAAGGAAAAGGATCGAATTTCCCTGAGCATCAAGGATACCCTGGCTGATCCGTGGGAACAGGTAGTTGACAGGTTCCCGGAAGGGTCGTTCCATACCGGAACGGTTGCCCGCCTCGACACCTTTGGTGCGTTTGTTACCTTAAGCGACGGGGTGGACGGCCTGCTTCATATATCGAAACTCGGCGCCGGCAAGCGGATTAACCACCCCCGCGAGATAGTCAAGGAAGGGGAACAGATCGAAATCAAGATCGAGAGCATCGACCGTGGCAACCGCCGCATCTCCCTTGCTCTGGCCGGTCCGGCCCGTGCTGCCGCAGAGGAAGAAGCTACGATGACCGAATTTCGTCGTCAGGCAGATGATGCTCCCAAAGGGATGGGAACGTTGGGGGATATGGTACGGACCAGAGTTCAGAAAGGTAAAAAATAAGCGATGGCCGACTTATCCGCCGAAGATCCTGATTGGGACAGCCGCTGTAAGCAGTGCGGCCGCTGCTGTTTTGAAAAAATCGAAGATGAACGCGGCAATATCTTCTACACCCAGACAGCGTGCCGCTTTCTTGACGTTGTCAGTCGCCAGTGCAAGATCTTCGAGCGACGTTTTGAGATCAATCCAAGTTGTATAAAACTGACTCCGGAATTGGTCCAGACCCTGCGATGGCTTCCACGTGACTGCGGATATCATCATACGCATGTTGAACCGGTCCCGGCTTCCCAAAAAAGCAGGAAGAGAAAGCGAACCGGAAGTTATGTATAACCCCTCTCCACATCGTTTTACCCTCCCAGCTCTGGGGATCGAGGTGGGGAAGATCCTGGAACTACGGCTCAAAACCTTCCAGCAGATCGACTACAACTTCGGCCCTATTGAGAGTATAGAGATGTACTCCGGGAACTCCTGAATCGAGGAGTTCCCGGATCTGTTTCCGGGCATGGGCAACGCCTACTTTTTGTACCGCCGCGGCTCCCCCCGTCTGATCCGCTTGTTCCAGTTCTGCAAGAAATTCCGCCGGAATGGATGCGCCGCACAGCGATACGATTCTTTTAATGACCTTCAGGCTGACGACCGGCAGGATGCCGGGAATGATCGGCTTGGTAACTCCCGCTTCACGGGCCCGCTTCACAAACGAGTGATACAGGCTGTTGTCAAAAAACAGCTGTGTTATGGCAAAGTCCGCTCCGTTATCCAGTTTCAGTCTTCAAAAAGGAGAGATCAGTCTCCGTGACTTACGGCATCGGGGTGTACTTCGGGGTATCCGGCAACTCCGATCCCCAGCGAAGGAAATGAAGAACGAATCAGGGTGACCAGATCCGATGCGTACTGGAGAGGAGAGGGGGTGAGAGGTTCACCCGTTCCGTTTTGAGGCAGGTCGCCGCGCAAGGCCAGCACATTGGTAACGCCGGCAGACGTCAAGTTCATTCAAAAACAGGGCGATTTCGTCGAGTGTCGAGCCGATGCAGGTCAGATGGGCCATTGTTTCCAGGCCGTATTCGTGTCTGCAGTCGTGTGACAATTTCAAGAGAATCCGCATTGGTACTTCCGCCGGCACCATACGTCACAGAGGCAAAGAGCGGATTAAATCCGTGCGAGGCGCTCTACGGTCTGAAAAAAAGCAGGCCAGTCTTCACGGGTTTTCGGCGGAAAAAACTCGAGAGAAATGAATTGCTTTTGCGGGTTGATAGAATCAATGATTTTCATGGGTATCTAATCTCCTGTATAAGTTCTCTTTTATATAAAATGGAAAACAAATAGCAACAGAAAGATTCTTCTCCGGTTTTTTGATTTGACAGCGTATAACCGGATAACGTATATAGAACGACTACATTTAGTGCCTTTTCCCAGCTAGTTAGCTGGCAGGGAATATGCCTTGAGTGCCATCTTGATTATTCCGAAAAGAGAGAACTGGAACCATGTTTAATTTGAAACCTGATGTTGTCGCCCGACTCGAACGCGTGCTGAGTTCTGTAGAAATGCTGCTCCCCAAAGCAGTCGCTCCGATTGACTGGGAGCACTGTCACGGCGGCAAACTGGCGCCGTCACTCGTTCTCCGGGTATCTTGAGCCGGTTCGGGTAACCGATACCACCACGTTGAATGAGTTGCTCGGTGTAGAAGATCAAAAAGAAATCATGGTTAACAACACCCGCCAGTTTCTCGCCGGACTGCCTGCCAACAACGCCCTGCTGTGGGGATCGCGTGGCTCCGGCAAGTCGTCGCTGGTCAAAGCGCTGCTGAATGAATTTGCCCCGCAGGGGTTACGTTTTATCCAGGTCGAAAAGGAAGATCTGATCTATCTTTCCGAAATATTCACCGCCGTCGAGAACCAGCCGTACCGGTTTATCCTGCTCTGTGATGACCTGACCTTTGAAGTCGGCGAACTGAGTTACAAAATGTTGAAAAGCGCTCTGGATGGATCGGTCTATTCTGCGCCTGAAAATGTCCTGATTTATGTAACCTCCAACCGTCGTCATCTTCTGCCGGAATATGAATCCGATCACCTGGGGGGGAAATTTGTCAAAGGCGAACTTCAGCAGAGCGAAGCGATGGAGGAAAAAGTTTCACTCTCCGACCGTTTCGGCATCTGGGTTGCTTTCTATGCGTTTTCTCAGGATCGCTACCTGGATGCAGTACGCCTGAATGTAGAAAAGGAGTGCAGCCTCCGTAATGTACAGATCCCCTGGAGCAGCGATATCGAGCGTGATGCAATCCAGTGGTCGCACGATAAGAGCAAGCGGTGCGGTCGAACCGCCTACCAGTTCGCTAAAAACTGGGTCGGAAGGTATCTGTTGTCGTAGAAGGTGATGTGATTTAACGTTTTCTGGTGTGGCGGTGCCTCTGGAGTGGTTGTAATCTTTGAGAATACGGAGGGATGGTAATCCTCCGATATCTGTTTAGTGCTATTGTGGAGACTATTGATGGCCGACGTTATATTCGTGAAAGAGACCGGCTCTGCCAGCCGCCATGAAATCAAGCGTTATGGTTATACACTTGAACTTTTGATAAGCGCAGATGCCAATGAGTGTCACTGCTCCTACCAACCGGCAACAACCGGAGGCGCTGCCTTGACGGAGGCGGAGCTGCAGGGGCATCTGAAGCAGTTCAGAATTACTGAAGGGGTTATTCCCGAGTCGGTTTCATTGCTTCTGAACGCTGCGGCGGGTGCAAAGTCTGTGGAAGAACTTCTGCTGGCGCATGGCACGGCCATGATACCCGGTGAAGACGGCTATATTGAGTTGGTTGTACCCGATGACCTGGCGGAAAATAGTTCCGAAACAGGCGATGAAGGGGTCGTTGACCTACGTCACGTACAGTCGTTTCTGAATGTCGAAGCCGGGGATCTGGCGGCAAAGGTTCATCTGCCGGGACCGGGTACCCCGGGCATGACCGTATCGGGCAAGGTTGTTCCTCCCCAGCCCGGCGTCCCGATAAGGCTTGAGTTGGGACAGAATGTCCGTTTGGGAGATGACGGTCTGAGCATCTTTGCAACTGCGACCGGTCGTGTCTATTGCCGAGGTAATGAGGTTTCGGTCGAGGACATTTATGAAGTCAAGGGGGATGTCGGCTTCAATGTCGGCAATATCTCTTTCAAGGGATTTGTCGAGGTCAAGGGGGATGTGCAGGACGGCTTTTCCATCAAGGCGACCAAGGGGATCAAGATTCATGGCATTATCGGGGCGTGTGCCATCGAGTCGGAGGGTGATATCGCTTTCAGCGGCATGAACGGCATGGGTAAGGGGACGATCGTGTGCGGCGGTTCGCTTACCGCCAATTTTATTTATGAAACATCAATAGAGTGTGCCGGCGACATCTCGGTGGAAACTGAAATACGTAATGCCGAAATCCGCTGTCTTGGAGCGTTGCGGGTCAACAAGAACGGGGTTGCGGGTGGTGAGTACTTTGCGCTGGGAGGGTTGGAAACCGCCGTGCTCGGCAATGTATCGCATCTTCGTACCCGTGTCGTTGTCGGTGTCCATTATCGAGACCTTGAAGAGCTTAACGAGCTGTTTAATGAGTTGAAGGTTCTCATTGCCGGGTATACCAATGCACCGAGAGGAACAGTCGATCCGAAGGACTTTGCCCAGAAGAGGGCTGCAATTACCGAGAGAACCCAGGCGGTTCGTTCGAGAAGCTATGTACAGTGTAATCCGAAGATTAACGTTAAGAGAATCCTCTACGAAGGGGTGACAATCACACTTGGCGCATTGACCGAAAATGTCGGCGAAGAGCGCAAGGGACCTGTCTCCATGATTGAAAATACCATTGAGGGTGGAGTTCGGTATCTCGGCATGACGCCGCTTTCTTTTAAAGCCCAGGAGATCGAGCAGACCTTTTTCAAGCAGTATCTGCTGGAACAGAATAAATCGACAAGCATGAAAACAGGGGAATGACCATGAAGGCCTTAATCGTAGATGATGTTGAAATGAACCGCGAGTTACTGGCCATCTTTCTTGAAGGCCGTGCCGACACCTCCTTTGCGGGAACCGGCGAAGAAGCGATCAAGCTTGTAGAAGAGGCGCTCCGGACGGACAGTTACTTTGATTTGATATGCATGGATATCATGATGCCCGGTATGGACGGCCATGAAACCCTGCGAACCATCCGCGAGATGGAAAAGGCGCATGGTGATGCCAGGGCCACGGTTTTCATGGTGACCGGAAGCAGCTCCCCGGATGATATGCTCGATGCCCTGGTTACCGGCGGCTGCGATGATTATCTGACCAAGCCGCTGATGCAGCAGAGCTTTCAGGGACTTCTCGTCAAACATGGTCTGGTGTCCTGAGTTAAGGACTCGGAACCATTCCAAAGATCGCAATCAGTTATATCGTGGCGAGCCAAACATGAAATTGGCTCGCCATTTTTTTTGCTTCAATCCCCGCCACAATCTCAATTTCTCTCGCTGTCGATTTTTCTGATACTTCCCTGCCGAAATTAACCTGCTTATGTTCATGTTTCAGTGAATAAATTCAATAACCGAGATCAGAAGACTTAGCGTCACTCCATCACAGACGCTGTCCTGGCTGGCCACCTCAACATTGCAATCTGCCGTTCCTTTGCCGTCCCGTCGATTGCCAATAGACACTTCTAATAAATACCTGTATAACATCCCTGAGAAAATTTTAAAATTAGCCATAACAACTTAATATTAAATAGAAGTATCGCAGTTCGAGTGCAGCGACCCGTGATATATTACGGCTAATACGCAGTCTAATCAGATGTTGCGAAAGAAAAGGAGAAAAGATCAAAAATGCATAAAATGATCTGGGTCGCGGCATTTGTTCTGCTTTCATTTTCCGCATCTTTCGGGGATATGAATTATGAATGCCCAAAAAATAAAGCTGGCAGCGAGTATGGGAATCGCGGCACAAAATATTGGGAAGCAAGGAAGTTAGATGAGGCAGAAAAAGAGACAAGGCAGGCTATCAAAATTGATCCTGACTGTTCCATGTGGCAACAAAACCTGGGGATCATTCTTGAAGACCAAAACAGGAGAGACGAAGCAAAAGAAGCATTTCTTAATTCCATAAAGATAAACAAGTACTGGTGCACGTCGTACAAAACCGACAGCTTACTTGAACTTGGAAGATACTATTACGACAAACGAAAATACAAAGAATCCATTTCGTACTTCACGCAAGCAATCGATATGGCAAACAAAGAAAACGCAAATATCGACATAAAAGCGCTCATTTACACAAACCTATCCTACAACTACACCGATCCAAAGGAGTTGGGCAATTCTTATTACAATCTGGAAAAAGCTGAACAACTGAAGAAGAAGGCATTGGCACTGAAGCCGAATGATCTATTTTTAAAGGCATCACTCGCAAAGCTGCTTGTATTGCAGAAGCGGAATGATGAAGCGAACAAAAGCGTCAAAGAAATTATTGCCGCTCAAAATAAGTCCCCAAAACCAAACTCAACCGTTTACAGCTACATCGCACACATGCTACTCTTTGCAAAAAGATCCAAAATTGGCAGCACTTTATATCGGAAAAGCGATTGATTTGAACCCAAGACAGGAATCACGCTACTTGATTGATGAACTGACGAGGGATTTCAAGGAGGTCAGCAAGTCGAAGCAAATGCAGCCGGATAATTGCTCGCGCTCGTAACAGTCTGAAGTAAAGAACAGTTTCCAACACTCGGGTGCTGCTGTATTTCGCTTCGCTACACAGTCAGACCCTCAAGCCGTTATGGCGAAAAATGAGGATGATACAAGGGCAATCAACATGACTTCAAAATCTTCTTTTCGAATGAACACGTATTGGAAACCTCTTCTCCTCGTGCTTTTAGCCTTTGTTGGTACTGAGGCTTGCGCCGATATTTATAGTTATGAGGACGCTGGCGGCACCATGGTCTTCACCGACAACCCTGCAAAGACCCCGCTGAAACGGGGGAAGGTGAGACAAATACCCGATGGAGCGGGGATCTCCAAGCCTATGACAACCAATCCAGGTTTCCCCGTGCAGGCGTCAAATCGCCTGCCTGCCCAGGGGGAAACACCGGAAGTGTACAGGCAGGATCAGTTTTATGAAATCGGCGGTTACACTTTTTTGGACATTCGGCGGGAAATCAACCACCGCAGCCCAAAACGGATTAACAATAAGTTGGCGATTGCCTGGTGCAGTTGGCAGGTTTCGTGGAACATACATACCCGCAAAAAGGAAAACCGCTGCGAGATCGCCTTCGTCGACACCCGCGTGACAACCTCGATCACCATGCCCCGCTGGATCAACTACGCTTCGGCAGGTGACGGAATGAAGGCAGCGTGGGATCATTATTACGCGTCGATACTGGCGCACGAGGAGACTCACGCCAGCCATGGGGTAACTGCTGCACGCGACATCCAACGTCGCCTCACCGAGTTGGGGGGAGGGTCCTCCTGCAAGGGCGTCCAAGAGGAGGGAGAACTCCTGGCCAGCAGGATAATCAAAGAGAACAGAGAAAAAGATGTAGAGCTCGACCGCGTATCCGGCGACGATTTCGACGCGATTACCGACGTTGAGATAGCTGGCGACAAGCGTGACGGGGTGCTGGGTCGGCAGTATCCCGCCCACAGAAACGTGCAGCCCCGCTAAGTTTCGGCCCCAAAAGGGGCTTATTGTATGTCTGACGAACTGTACCATTTTGCAAACTATTCGCATGACGTTTTGGTAATTCACACTCACTTCTGAAATTTATAGAAAAATTGGTTGACAGGTGTTTCGCACTTCTCTATATTGATTTTCATGTTCAATAGGGAGGGGCGAATGATTCTCGAAAAGAAAAAAAGATTTAACGACTTTGCGATCGCAAAAGGTCTTCGCTCCACCCGTCAGCGTGATGTCATCCTCGATATCTTCCTCTCGACTCATCAGCATATCAGCGTTGAAGAACTCTACCTCAAAATCAAATCCAGCAATCCGGGCATTGGTTACGCCACCGTTTATCGCACACTCAAGCTTTTCGTCGAGGCCGGTCTGGCGCGTGAAATCCTGCTTCATGACGGCCAGACCCGCTATGAACATGCCCTGGCCGGGGAACATCATGACCATCTGGTCTGCACCGGCTGTAACGCCATCATCGAATTCGAAGACGAAACAATCGAACAGCTGCAGAAAGAGATCGCCGCACGGCACGGATTTCTGATCAAGAGCCACAAGATGGAGATTTATGGCCTCTGCGCCACCTGTAGACAGTAAACTCTGAAACCCTCCTCGTTCCAGGAGGGTATTATTTTAACAGTTAAATGAAATTGAATATCAAAAGCAAGATAAGGAAGGGCGAATATGGCTACGTGCTGCGGCAAACAGACGAAAGTATCTACTAACGGAAATACCAAAAAAGTGGCATTGGTGGGCAATCCCAACGTCGGGAAGAGCGTGCTGTTTAACGCCCTGACCGGTGCCTACGTGACGGTTTCCAATTATCCCGGCACCTCGGTGGAGGTTGCGCGGGGAAACGCAACCATTGACGGTCAGCAGTGGGAGGTTATCGACACCCCCGGCATGTACGCGATCCATACGATCACCGAAGAGGAGCGGGTGGCGCGGGAGATCCTGCTGCACGAGACTCCCGATGTGGTGGTGCATGTGCTGGATGCCCGCAACCTGGAGCGGATGCTGGCCATGACGATCCAGCTGATCGAGGCCGGTCTGCCGGTGATTCTGGTGGTCAACATCATGGATGAGGCCGAGCGGATGGGGCTCGCCATCGATCTGGAACTGCTGCAGCAGAAGCTCGGCATTCCGGTGATCGGGGCGGCCACTGCCCGTAAACGCGGCATCGACGAGATCCGATCGGCAATCAGTAACGTATCGCTGCTCGTGCGAGCAGCAGCGCTTTGAATACAGCCGCCTGCTGGAGCGTGACATCACCGAGGTGGCCGGCCTGATGCAGGGGGAGTACATCCTCTCCAGCCGCGCTCTGGCTCTGCTGCTGCTGCAGCAGGACGAGGAGATCACCGAACTGGTGCGTCAACGCGAGGGTGACGGGTATGCACCCATGGCCGAGAAGGTGCGGGAGATCGCCTTCGACCGCCGCGAATCGTTCCATCTCGACCTGTCGCTGGAGCGTAACGAGATGGTCCGGCAAATCGTGAACGGCGTCTTCAGCGCACCGGAAAAACGGGTGGTGACGGCGGCAGAACGTCTGTCACGTCTGGCGGTGCAGCCTCTGACCGGCATCCCGCTGCTGCTGATCGTGCTCTACTTCGGACTCTACCAGTTCGTCGGGGTCTTCGGGGCCGGCACGTGGTGGATCTGTTGGAAGTGAAGCTCTTTGAGGAGCTGTTTAACCCCTGGATCACCGGCGTCGCCAAAGCGGTTATCCCGTGGCGAGATACTCCAGGAGCTGTTCGTCGGTGAATACGGCATCATCACCCTCGGCATCCGCTATGCCGTCGGCATCATCCTGCCGATCGTGGCCACCTTCTTCATCTTCTTCTCTTTCCTGGAGGACACCGGCTATTTTCCGCGCCTGGCACTGCTGGTTGACCGGATCTTCAAGCATTTCGGCCTGACCGGCCGGGCGGTGATTCCGATGGTGCTCGGTTTCGGCTGCGACACCATGGCCACCATGGTGACCCGCACCCTTGAGACCACCCGCGAGCGGGTCATCGCCACGATCCTCCTCTCGCTGACCATTCCCTGCTCGGCCCAGCTGGGGGTGATCATGTCGCTCCTCTCCAAATTTCCCGGCGCACTGGTGGTATGGGGTGGCTGTCTGCTGCTGCTGTTCATCGTGGTCGGTCTGCTCTCGGCCAGGATTCTGCCGGGCGAGGCGCCCATGTTCTATATGGAACTGCCGCCCATGCGTCTGCCCCAGTTCGGCAACGTGGTCACCAAGACCTATACCCGCATGCAGTGGTATTTCATGGAGATTCTGCCGCTGTTCGTACTGGCCTCGGTACTGCTCTGGCTGGGCAAGATCACCGGATTCTTCGAGAAGATGATCACAGCCATGACACCGGTGATGGCCTCCATCGGCCTGCCGAAAGAGACGGCGGTGGCCTTCATCTTCGGCTTCTTCCGCCGCGATTACGGTGCTGCCGGGCTGTATGAGCTGCAGACCAAGGGGCTGATGGATGCCCGCCAGCTGACCGTGGCCGCCGTGACCCTGACCCTCTTCATCCCCTGCGTGGCCCAGTTCCTGATCATGAAGAAGGAGCGGGGCTGGAAGGTGGCCGGTGCTATCGGCGTCTTTGTCAGTCTGGTGGCCTTCGGCAGCGGCTATGTCCTGAACAAGGCCTTGCTGGTAACGGGACTGCTGTCATGATCTGCGGATTCTGCGGATATGAATTTGAAGAGAGCGAAGGCAAAAACGGGTGCGGCGGTTGTTCCGGCGGCTGCCACAGTGTCCATTGTCCGCGCTGCAACTATAAGAATCCGCTGGAATCAGGCGTCGTCAAAAAACTGAGAACTATATTCGGAAAAAACGTTAAAAATAAAGGAGGACAAGGTATGAAACTTTCAGAAAAAGCTGAAGAAATACTCGAGGCGTTGTGGATTGCGGTAGAAGAGGGCGGGGCGGCGTTTCTTGACCCTGAGAAGATGGGCTTTGCGGCGGATGATCCCGCCTATCGGGAGCTGACCGGCCATGCCATGATCGAGATCCGTCAGGGGATGATTTACTTCCGCCCTGAAGGGCACGATGAGGGGAAGATGACCATCCGCCGCCATCGCCTGGCTGAACGTCTGATGATGGACGTGCTCAATATCCGTGGCGATGATGGCGAATTCAAGGCGTGCCAGTTTGAACACCTGCTCAACGAAGGCGCCGACATCAAGGTCTGCACCATGCTCAACCATCCGACGACGTGCCCTCACGGCAAGCCGATTCCTCCTGGCGAATGCTGTGCCCAGGCCCGTGCTCAGGGTGATTTAGGGGTGGTGCCGCTTACCGAATTCAAATCGGGGCAGGAGGGGGAGATCGCCTATATCCAGACCGAGGACAACAAGAAGATGCAGAAGTTGATGGCCATGGGGGTACTCCCGGGGAACAAGATCGTGCTGGTGCAGGCGTACCCGTCCTATATTTTCCGGGTCGGCTACTCGGAATTTGCCATCGACACCAATCTTGCCAAAGAAATATTTGTGCGGAAGTAGATGGGGAAGGTATCAATAGCGCCTGAAGCCTGACCGCCCGGTTTCAGGTCCGTCAGGCTTCAGGCGCGTGTTGAGAATCTGCCGTTCTCACGTAATAGGTTACATACCGTAGACAAGCCCCTTACCGGACCAGGTCCCGGCGCCGCGTTGCTGCGCGCTGCGCATCTTCATCCAGTACCTCTTCGGCAATAGACTGAAACTGTTCCATCAGGTGCGGATCGAAAAACGCGTCCGACATTTCCTGCATTGTTTCCCGGATCTGGTCACTCGTGCAGGCCGCCCGGTATGGGCGCCGTGTCCCGAGGCAGTCAAATACATCTGCAATCGTCAAAATGCGGGCTTCCAGAGTAATCTCTTCCCCCTTAAGTCCATAGGGATAGCCACTGCCATCATATTTTTCATGGTGGTACAGGATCATGTTGACAACATCAGTGGGAAGCCCGGCCTGACGGGCTACTTCCGCCCCCCAGAGCGGATGTTTGTGAATAATCTTCAAGCTGGGTTCATCCAGCCTTCCCGGAAAATTGAGCACAGCCCCCGGCACGCCAATTTTGCCGCAGTCATGCAGCCAGCCACCGTACCTGACGTAGATGATGCTTTCTTCCGGCAGACCAATCCTCCTGGCAAGAGTGGTAGCGTATTCAGCCACACGATCGCAGTGACCCCGCGTATAGGGGTCCTTGAGTTCGATTGCCTGGGCGATGGAGCTGATGGCGTCTTCCTCGCAGTGGGACAGTTCTCTGACCACTTCGGTGCGCTCAAGCCCTTCGTGCACAATGGCTTTCAGTTCGTCATCGATCCATGGCTTGGTGATAAAGCGGAAAGCCTCACTGATGTTTATGGCGTCAATGGCGGTCTTGAGGTCGGCATGGGCGGTCATCAGCATGCGCCCCGTTGTCGGCGAAATGTGACGAATCCGTTCCAGCAGCTCTATTCCGGATATGTCGGGCAAATGATTATCGGATACCACAAGCCACACATCCTCCGTGCGGACGATTTCCAGCGCCTTCTCACCGCTTGAGGCCACCAGCAGCCGCATAACGGCATCATCAGAAAACAGTTGCTGGATTGCGCGCAGAATTGACACGTCATCATCCACGAAAAGCACGGTTTTCAAGCCCGATTCCGAAAAAGAGTTCTTCTGATGTGGTGTATCCGCCATAGTCATTTCCCCTTCGTCTGCAGTTACGGCATGCCATCCTCTCTCTGAAGCGTACCACAACCGAGGATCTGAGCAAGTTCCCTGGCGTTTGCCGGGGCACAGGCCTCGGCATCGTTGTTGAAATAGATGTACACGTCTTTCCCCTCCTCCAGGTAACTCCTGATTCTCACCGCATCGACCAACAGCTCGTCGTGGGTGTAGCAGCCGGCGTAGCTCCCGCCACGACCATGTCGCCGGAGGTAGACAAAATCCGCCGTACGCGGAAGCTCGGCGATAAAGTCCGGCCAGTCGGCCATGCAGAGGGCAACGCGATATTCACGACAGAGAGAGACGACCTCTTCGCAGCACCAGCTGTCGTGCCTGAATTCCAGGGCATTACGAACGGGATACCGGGCCAACAGGGCAAGAAACCGCTGCAGACGGGGAATGGTGCAGGCGAAGGTGGGAGGGAACTGCCAGAGGATTACCCGGAGCTTTTCGCCGAGCATAAGAACTCCTTCGAAGAAGCGTGCAAGCGGCCGTTCCGGGTCGGCAAGCCGTTTGATATGGGTGATGAAGCGGCTCCCCTTGACACTGAAGGCAAAGCCTTCGGGTGATTCCAACCGCCAGTGGGCAAAAGTCTCCGGCTTCAGCAGGCGATAGAAGGTGACGTTCAACTCGACGCTGGCAAATGCGGTGCAATAGCAGTCGAACCACCGATTCTGCGGCAATAGGTCAGGATAAAAGCGACCGCGCCAGTGCGGGTAGCTGAAGCCGCTGCAGCCGATGAACAGTTCAGGCATGTCACTCCACATCTCTCTGGGCCACGTCATGGCTCTTACAGTGAATGCTATGTTACTGTCCGACTATTGGCGTATTCCCTTCGGGGCAATGTGCTTAAGTTTTTTCGGACCGGCATACAAGGTTTGCTTTATGATGCCACGTTTTTCTTTAAGATCCTTCTTGGAGTCGTCTTCCTCTATCAAAATTTCGGCCTCTACGACCAGTTCCTCGATTTTTTTCGCCTCTTGTTCGTCAGTCTGAGCTGTCATTGAGAACACCTCCTTTTCCGACTTTCCGGTTTCTTTTAAATTATCCCATAACTCGGCAAAAAAACAATCGCAGCTGCCCGATCAGTCGCAAAATAAATCTGCAGGCGGTTTAGAACATTACGAACCGTGAGTTGCCTCTTTCGACGAGAGAACGGGTAGGGAGAGAGGATGTGCTCCGGTGATATATTTCTCTATTGACAAAACCCGACCGGTGTTGTTCTACTAGTCTCTTATGACTTCGTAACACGACACTTTTGGCACGACCAGTTTTCAAACAACTCCAGGAGGAAATCGATGAACCCATTGGCCCAGGAACTGAACGATCTGCTTGCCCAACACAGCCCGCATGTCTTGGAAATGCTGTCCGATCTCGGAAAGAACCTCTTCTTTCCCAAGGGTATCCTGACCCAGTCGGCCGAAGCCAAGGACAAGGCTCACAAATTCAACGCCACCATCGGCATCGCCACCGAGAACGGCGGTCCGATGTTCCTGCAGTGCATCCAGGACAAACTCTCCGCCTTTGATCCCAAGGATATCTATCCCTATGCCCCTCCTGCCGGCAAGCCGGAACTGCGCGCCCTGTGGCGTGAGAAGATGCTGCGGGAAAACCCCAGCCAGCAGGGCAAGCACTTCAGCAATCCCATCGTCACCAATGCGCTGACCCACGGTCTCTCCATCGTCGCCGACCTGTTCGTCGACAAGGGCGATCACCTGATCCTTCCCGACAT
This sequence comes from uncultured delta proteobacterium, assembly GCA_963760075.1. GTDB lineage: Bacteria > Desulfobacterota > Desulfuromonadia > Geobacterales > Pseudopelobacteraceae > JACRCG01. The sequence goes on from CAVXBQ010000002.1 coordinate 72,887, forward strand.
GCTCTGGGGCAACTACAACCTGACCTTCGGCACCTGCAGCGGCGCGATCGTCAAGAAGCACCCGACCTTCACCGCCACCGGCGGCTACGACATCGACGCCTTCAAGGCGACTCTGAAAAACAGCGCCGAAGAAAAAGGGAAGGCCGTTGTCCTGCTCAACTTCCCCAACAACCCCAGCGGCTACACCCCGACCGTGGCCGAAGGCGATGCCCTGGTGGCAGCCATCAAGGAAGTTGCCGAAGCCGGCTGCAACATCGTCGCCATTGCCGACGACGCCTACTTCGGTCTCTTTTACGAGGACAGCCTCAAGGAATCCCTGTTCGGCAAACTCGCCAACCTCCATCCGCGCATCCTGGCGATCAAGCTGGACGGCGCCACCAAGGAGGAGTTCGTCTGGGGCTTCCGTACCGGCTTCATCACCTTTGCCGACGGCAACGACTACGAAAATGCACCGGTCATGACCGCCCTGGAGAAGAAGACCATGGGGATCATCCGCGCCCGCATCTCCAACTGCCCGCATCCTTCACAGACCTTTGTCATTGAGGCGCTCCGTTCGCCGCAGTTCCTGGCCCAGAAGGAAGAGAAGTTCCAGGTCATGAAGGGGCGCGCCCTGAAGACCAAGCAGGTCCTCAACAGCGGCAAATACGAGAAGGCCTGGGATTACTACCCGTTCAACTCCGGCTACTTCATGTGTCTGAAGCTGAAGACGGTGGATGCCGAAAAACTGCGCCTCCATCTGCTGGACAAGTACGGGGTCGGCGCCATTTCCACCACCAAGACCGACCTGCGCATCGCCTTCTCCTGCATCGCCGAGGAGAATATCCAGGAACTGTTCGACATCATCTACCAGGGAGTTCAGGATCTGGCCTGAGTTACGGGTTGATCAGAGGGTCGATTGAAACAAAAAAGGGCCCACATCACGTGGGCCCTTTTTTGTCTATTTTTATATTCCTTCTCTCTGGGGCCTATGGAGAAGGGACCTGAACGGAACATTACTGTTAGATCAGGTCAGCTTTTAATACAGAGCGCTCCATTTTCAAGTTCAACCCTCAATGTTCCCCCTTCAATGACATCCCCGCCGATGATGGCCCTGGCGACGCGGGTTTCCAGCTCGCGTTGCAGATAGCGCTTGAGCGGCCGGGCGCCGTAGACCGGATCATAACCCGCCTGGGCGATGAAACGCAACGCTTCCTCGGAAATTTCAAGGGTTATGCGCTGATCTTTCAAGCGCTGCTTGAGCTGTTCCGCCAGCAGATCGGCAATTTTCATCACTTCATCGATATGCAGCGGCTTGAACAGTACGATGTCATCGACCCGATTGAGGAACTCGGGGCGGAAACCGGCCTTGAGTTCGTTCATGACGCTCTTGCGGGCATCTTCCCTGATGTCGCCACTCGGCGGTGATTCCCTCCAGCAGGTATGCGGAGCCGATGTTGGAGGTCATGATGATGACCGTGTTCTTGAAGTTGACCGTGCGGCCGTGGCTGTCGGTTACCCGGCCGTCGTCCAGGATCTGCAGCAGGATGTTGAACACATCCGGATGGGCCTTCTCGATCTCGTCGAACAGCAGGACGCAGTACGGTTTGCGCCGGACCGCCTCGGTCAGCTGTCCCCCCTCCTCGTAGCCGACATAGCCGGGGGGAGCGCCGATCAGGCGCGACACGGCAAACTTTTCCATGTACTCGGACATGTCGATGCGCACCATGTTCTCTTCCGAGTCGAACAGCGCTTCGGCCAGGGTGCGGGCCAGTTCGGTCTTGCCGACTCCGGTCGGGCCGAGGAAGATGAAGGAGCCGATCGGGCGGCGCGGATCCTTGATGCCGGAGCGGGCCCGCAGCACGGCATCGGACACCAGCTGCACCGCCTCGTCCTGACCGATCACCCGCTGATGCAGGATATCTTCCAGTCGCAGCAGTTTTTCCCGTTCACCTTCCACCAGCCGCAGTGACCGGAATGCCGGTCCAGTGGGCCACTATTTCGGCGATTTCGTCTTCGGTGACCTCTTCCCGCAGCAGCTTCTGCCCACCCTGTTTATCGTTCAGTGCCGCTTCTTCATTTTTCAGGGCGGTTTCCAGGCCGGGCAGTTCGGAATATTTCAGCTTGGAGGCCTGTTCCAGATTGCCGGCCCGCTCGGCCTGTTCGATTTCACGACGGGTCTTTTCGATCTGCTCCCGCAGGCCCTGAACCCGCTGGATGGCAATCTTTTCCGAATCATACTGGGCCCGCATGGCTGTTGGCTTTTTCCCGGTCATCGGCCAGATCCTTGCGCAGCGCCTCCAGGCGCTCCTTGCTGGCCTTGTCCTTCTCCTTTTTGAGCGCCACCTCCTCGATCTCCAGCTGCATCACCCGGCGGATGATGGTGTCCAGTTCCGACGGCAGCGGAGTCGATTTCGGTGCGCAGCATGGCACAGGCCTCATCCACCAGGTCGATGGCCTTGTCCGGCAGGAAGCGCTCGGTGATGTAGCGGTTGGAGAGGGTGGCGGCCGCCACCAGGGCATTGTCCTGGATCTTGACGCCGTGATGGACCTCGAAGCGTTCCCGCAGGCCGCGCAGGATCGAGACCGTGTCCTCCACGGTCGGCTGTTCCACCAGCACCGGCTGGAAGCGGCGCTCCAGGGCGGCATCCTTTTCGATGTGCTGGCGGTATTCATCCAGGGTGGTGGCGCCGATGCAGTGCAGTTCGCCCCGGGCCAGCATCGGTTTGAGCATGTTGCCGGCATCCATGGAACCCTCGGCCTTGCCGGCCCCGACGATGGTGTGCAGTTCGTCGATGAAGAGGATGATGCGCCCTTCGGCCTCCTTGATCTCGTTCAGCACCGCCTTGAGGCGCTCCTCAAATTCACCGCGATACTTGGCTCCGGCTATCAGCGCCCCCATGTCCAGGGCAAAGACGGTCTTGTCCTTGAGCCCTTCCGGCACGTCGCCCCGCACGATGCGCTGGGCCAGTCCTTCGACGATGGCGGTCTTGCCGACCCCCGGTTCGCCGATCAGCACCGGGTTGTTCTTGGTTTTGCGGGACAGGACCCGGATCACCCGGCGCACCTCTTCATCCCGGCCGATGACCGGATCAAGTTTGTCGCTGCTGGCCATTTTGACCAGATCGCGGCCGTATTTTTCCAGCGCCTCATAGGTGGCTTCGGGATTGGCGCTCTGCACCCGCTGGTTGCCGCGCACCTCGGTCAGCGTCTTCAAGAAACGTCTCCCGGTCGATGCCGGCCTGCTTGAGTATCCGCCCGGACGGCATCTTTTCACCCTCCGCCAGCAGCGCCATGAACAGGTGCTCTACCGAGACGTATTCGTCCTTGAGCCGCTTGGCCTCATTTTCCGCTGCCACCAGGATGCGTGACAGACGCTGGGAAACGTAGATTTTGCCCGGTTCTGCACCCGGTCCGGAAACCCTGCGGTCTCCGGTCCAGTTCCGCTACAACCTCGTTTTTGACCATGTCCGGACGGATATCCATCCGCTGCAGCAGGCGCGGTACCAGGCCGTCATGCTGATCCAGCAGCGCCCAGAGCAGATGTTCGCCATCCACCTCGACATGCCCGAAGGAAACGGCCTTGTTCTGCGCTTCGGTGAAGGCTTCCTGTGATTTTTGCGTAAGTTTGTTGAAGTCCATGATTGTGCCTCTTTATTCCATGTTTTTCCGCATCTGATTATGAGTTAAGCATTAGAAGTCCGGAAGTCAAGCTGCGGTGCCGAATATCCGATTTTATGCATTGATTCTGCGGGCAATCTGATACTCCGGTTCTGAGTTATTTATAATGTTAACACTGTTTATCAATTACAGATTCTACGGTAATATAACAGCGATTTATCATACAAGGAGGGATTGATGGATCATAGTGCAATGAGCGACTATATGGCGCATGGATTCTGCTTTGCATGGGAGCCCGGCCTGGTCTGGCTTCATGTGGCCTCGGATATTCTGACCGGTACGGCCTATTATGTGATTACCGCCGCCATGGGCTATTATGCCTACAAGCGTCGCGATGTGCCATTTTTGTGGGTTTTTGTGCTGTTTGCGCTGTTCATCATGGCCTGCGGCACGACCCATTTTTTTGCGGCGTATACCGTCTATAGGCCCGATTACTGGCCGGAAGGGTATGTCAAGGCGTTTACCGCGGTTGTTTCGATAGTTGCCGCCATCGTTTTTATACCGAAAATTCCCCAAGCCATAACCATGCCCAGCCTTACCAAAACGCTTGAGGAACGCAAGGTCATGCTCCAGCGGCTGCAGGGGATCAATCTGCTTCTGCAGTCGCTGATCGTGTCCGCACCTCTGGAAAGTAAGCTCAAGGTCATAACCGACAGTATCGTGCAGCTTTTCGATGCCGATTTCTGCCGCATCTGGCTGATTCGCCCCGGCGATCTGTGCGAGCAGGGGTGCATCCATGCCGAGGAACATGAAGAACCGCATGTCTGCCGCTACCGCGACCGCTGCCTGCACCTTCTGGCCAGTTCCGGCCGCTACACCCACACGGATGGCAGAGTGCACCGCCGGGTACCTTTCGGCTGTTACAAGATCGGACTCATCGCCTCCGGAAAAGAGCACAAGTTCATCTGTAACGACGTCCAGAATGACCCTCGTGTTCATAACCGCGAGTGGGCCCGCGAGCTCGGTCTCGAGTCGTTTGCCGGATACCAGTTGCGGGTTCCGGATGGAGAGACGATAGGAGTGCTGGCCCTTTTCGCCAAACACCGCATCCTGGCTGATGAGGACACGCTTCTGGACGGACTCGGCAGTGCCATTGCCCTGGTGATCCAGCAATCTGCTGCGGAAGAGGCACGCAAGCAGAAGGAACGGGAGATCGAGGAAAAGAACGCCGAGCTGGAACGATTCACCTATACCGTTTCACACGACATGAAAAGCCCGCTGGTTACCATAAAAACGTTTTTGGGGTATCTTGCAGAGGATACCAAGCTCCCCGATAATCCCCGCGTTCAGCAGGATATGGCATTTATGCACACAGCTGCCGACAAGATGTCGCAACTGCTCGACGAACTGCTGGAACTGTCACGCGTCGGGAGGGTCATCAATCCTCCGCAGGAGGTCGCCTTCACGGATCTGGCCCGCGAGGCGGTCCAGCTGGATGCGGGAAGGATCAGCGTACAGAAGGTAACGGTGGAGATCTGTGATTCGCCGGTTGTCCTGTTTGGCGACCGGCCGCGCCTGGTTGAGATCTGGCAGAATCTGGTGGAGAATGCCTGCAAGTTTATGGGGAGCCAGGAAAACCCGCGCATCGAGATCGGTGTTGAAGGGTGCGACCGGGAGACGCTCTTTTTCGTCAGGGACAACGGTATCGGGATCAATCCGCGCTTCCATGCCAAGGTGTTTGGCCTGTTTGAAAAACTGGAAGCGGGGGGCGAGGGGACCGGACTGGGGTTGGCGCTGGTCAAGCGGATCGTGGAGATGTATGATGGCACAATACGGGTCGAATCGGGGGGGGAAGGGCAGGGTACCACCTTTTTCTTCACCCTGCCGACTGCGATAAAAAAGTAACATCTTGCCCCAATAAGCGGGATACGTACGTTCACGAAATGATTCTGCAAAAAAACGCAGAAATATTTTCTATCGTACTAAAGGGAGGCAACGTATGCAGGGCGAGCCAATTACCATTTTGCTGGTCGAGGACGATCCGGCCCATGCCGAGATCGTGCGCCGGAATTTTGAAACGTCCAGGATTGCCAACCGGCTGATCCACGTATCGGACGGTCAGGCGGCTCTGGATTATCTGTACGGCCGTGAGGCATTCAGCGACCCGCTGTCGGCGCCGCGACCGGGACTCGTTTTGCTCGATCTGCGGCTTCCCAAGGTAGATGGCCTGGAGGTTCTCAAAACCATCAAGGATGATGCCGCACTGAACCAGATCCCTGTCGTTGTCCTGACAACCTCGGCTGCCGAGTCGGATGTCGCCCGGGCATATGACAGCCATGCCAACAGCTATCTGGTCAAACCGGTCGATTTCACCCAATTCGTCGAACTGATGGAGGTGCTCGGTTACTATTGGCTGGTCTGGAACACACATCCAAAAACTGACGCGTGAAGGGGCAGGAGATGGAAACTGAACAGCTGAATATCCTGCTTGTGGAAGATGATGCCGCTCATGCGGAGGCCATTCGTCGTGCCTTCGTCTCTTCCGGCTTGAAGGCCGGAATCGAACTGATCGCTTCGCTCGGCGAGTTCCGCGAAAGGGTGGCGCACAATCCGCCTGATATTGCCATAATGGACCTCAACCTGCCCGACGGCCGTGCCGTGGAGGTCATGACGAGTCCCCCTGAAAACGGGGCGTTCCCGATCCTGCTGATGACCAGCCACGGCAACGAACATGTGGCGGTTGAAGCGATCAAGTCCGGTGCCATTGACTACATCGTCAAGTCGGCTGAAGCCTTTGCCGGTATGCCGCGTACCGTCGAGCGTGCTCTGCGCGAATGGCGTCTGCTGGCTGACCGCACACGGGCCGAGCGTGGTATCCGGGAAAGTGAAACCAGGTTCCATACGCTTTCCAACCAGTTCAACGCGTTGTTGGATACGTTGCCCGACCGCATCATCCTTCATGGACTCGACCGGCGGATAATCTGGGCCAACCGGGCCGCGATCAGCGATTCGCCGGAAGGGTTCGTCGCGTCAGGCGAAAGCCACTGTTACACGCTCTGGCATGACAATAATGACCCATGTGATGCCTGCCCGGTCATGGAAAGCCTGCAATCCGGTGAGCCTGCCATCTCGATTATCACAGCATCAGACGGCAAGGTCTGGGAACTACGGGCCATACCTGTCAAGGAAGATGGGAAGGTTGTCAGTGTTATTGAGGTTGGCAGGGATATCTCAGAACATCGCACGTTGGTTGATCAGTTGCACCAGGCACAAAAGATGGATGCCGTGGGGAAGCTGGCTGGTGGGGTGGCCCACGATTTCAATAACATGCTGAACGTGATAACCGGGTACACCGAGCTTGCATTGAAGCGTATGACCCATGACGAAAAAAGCGCTTCCTATCTGCACTGCGTCATGGACGCCAGCAGACGTTCTGCCGAATTGACCAGACAACTTCTCGCGTTCTCACGTAAGCAGGTGATGCAGCCCAAAATTCTGGATATCAATGCAACGATCAGTGATGAAATGAAAATGCTCAGTAAACTGATTCATGAGGATATCAGGCTGACGTTTGTTCCCGACCGTGAAACCGGGCCGATTTTGATGGATCCCTCCCAGGTTGATCAGATCCTGGTCAATCTGGTGGTGAATGCGCGGGATGCGATCGAAGGCGCCGGGCATATCACCATCACGACCGCCAATGCCGATCTTGACTCCCACTATTGCCAGTTTCACCGGGGTGCGACTCCCGGACCGTACGTGCGCATCTGTATCAGCGATACCGGCAGTGGCATGGATGCGGCAACGATAGAGCGAATCTTCGAGCCGTTTTTTACCACCAAGGAACTTGGCAAGGGAACCGGCCTCGGTCTTGCTACCGTGTATGGGATTGTCAAACAAAACAAAGGTGAAATTCACGCAAAGAGTCAACCGGGTGCCGGTACCACGTTTGTCATCCACATTCCGCGTCAGAGCCAGGTTACCGTTGAACAACCGCTTACACATTCCACCTCCGTCCCCATGGGAAGCGAAACCATTTTGCTGGTCGAAGATGATGAAGCGAATCTGGAAATTGCCCGATTACTGCTCGAGGAGAGCGGCTACGCCGTTATCTGCAGCACCTCACCACTCGAGGCGTGTACTCTGTTTGAGAGCCATGCCGACGAGATCTCCATGCTGTTGAGTGACGTTATCATGCCGGAATTGAATGGCAAAGAGTTGTATGACCATATCAGGACGATCAATCCGGCCATCAAGGTACTGTTCATGTCCGGCTATACTGATGAAGTCATCACCAATCGTGGCGTGCTGCCCGACGGGATAAATTTCATTCACAAACCGTTTACCGTGTTGCAGCTTGCGGGGAGGGTACGGGAGGTTCTGGACGGAGAGAGTTGCTCATGAACGCTGCTCGTGAACATGGCGCCTCCTGAGACGTTGTCATGGAACAGAGGTGACAGCCATCATCCGTGTCAGCTCCCTCGTTTCGGCTTCAGTTAGAATCACCGGCGCCATTCTCGCCCACGCCCGTGTCTCGCGGGGATTTTTCAGCCAAACTCCCAGATTACGGGCGTTCCACCCCTCGCCGTTCCTGAAGCTCTTCGGATAATACGGTGAAAACAGTCCCGACAGATTGGGACCGATATCGCCCGTTCCGATCGCCCCAAAACGCTCAGTCAGCATCCGATGACAGCTGCCGCACTTCGATGAGAAGATGTCGGCTCTTTTTTTGCCGGAGACATTGAAATGTACCTGCACCGGTGCAGCTTCATCCGTTTTTCGCCCCTGTGAACCGGCAAAAATGGTATTTACCAGTGTCGTTACCTGTTCGTCGGTCAGGGCGAAATGCGGCATATTCGCCACCGGTTGCCGGATCGAGAGCGCCAGTTCTTCGGCTGTTTTCCGGGCCGCCGCACCATCAAGACTCACCGCAAGACGGTTCCCGCGACCCCCGCTGACATGACAGCGGCGGCAGGCAAGCTGCTCCATCAGACGCTCCCCCTCCTTGATGTACGTTCCATCACCAAGCGTAAAACGGCTGTATTTCCCGGCGCGCAGTCCGGCGTGGGCAATGTTTTTGCGCTCCGATGCCGGATTGCCGCGATGGCAGTCGCTGCACCGTCCCCGCTCCGCATAGTGAACGGGATGGCACGACAGGCAGAGCTGCTGCGGTTGTCCTCCCCAGGCCGGGGCGGTTGCCATGAAGCAGGGCAAATGATTAGAAGATGAAGGACCAATTGGCCCCCCGGAAAAACATCGCCACGACGGTCAGCAGCACGATGGCGGCCGCCAATATGACCGTAACTGCCGACACCATCCGCTGCTCGCGCGGAAACCAGCCGGCCCGGTGGATGTGCGTGCCGCCGGGGAGCCAGGGGAGCAGCAGAAACAGGCACCGCCAGCAGCATGACCGGATAGATCATGTAGCGCGACCAGCTGACCAGTTCCTGAATCCAGAGCAGAAACCAGGCCGACTTGGCCGGATTGGGGGTGACCGCCGGGTTGGCCTGTTCCTGGAGCGGCGCCGGGATCAGCGCCGCCAGCAGCAGCAGTGAGGCAGCCAGCAGCTACATCGAGCGGCTGATGAGCCTGAAGAAATGGGGGGAGCTTTTAACGAATCCGTTTTTCATAGGTACGGCAGCACCCCCTTGTTTTTTCTGACCCGGTAGAAATGCAGCAACGACAGCAGCAGCACCGACAGCGGAATGATCACGATATGCAGGGCATAAAAGCGGAGCAGCGACAGCGCCTGGCCGACGCCGTCCGGCACCAGCAGGGAACGGAGGAAGCGTTCCGAACGGCAGCGTAGCCAGCAGTTCCATCCCGGTCTGGGTCGCCCAGAAGGCCAGCTGGTCCAACGGGAGCAGATAGCCGGTGTAGGCCTCGAACAGCGCCAGGAACAGCAGCAGGCAGCCGATCACCCAGTTGAGTTGCCGCGGTCGCTGATAGGCCCCGGTCAGGATCACCCGCAGGGTATGCAGCAGGATCAGCAGGATCAGCAGGGCATGCGAGGTCAGGCGGTGCAGGCTGCGCAGGTATTTCCCGCCCCAGACCGAGGATTCGAGAAAGAGGATCGAATTGAACGCCCGCTCCGGCGTCGGCTGATAGTAGACCAGCAGCAGCATGCCGCTGACCAGCATGATCAGAAAGGCGCTGAAGGCCAGCCCCCCCAGGCAGAAGGTGTAGCTGAAGCGCAGGTTGCGTCTCCAGCACGACACGGGGAAAGAGATGTTTGAGGAAGTCAGAAAACACTGGTATTTCCTGCACCATGAGAAAATAGATATATCGGCATGTTTATGAATTTAGCATACCCGTGCGAAACGGGCAAAAGGTATCTTGCTTTTGTCTCGGCATGGCAAGAAGCGCATTCCACAAACAATATTTATTGTAATGGCTTCATAAAGCCCGTATTATCTGCTGACCCTGGAGGCAGGGTCCAGGACAAGGCGGAAAGGTTTATAGATGTAGAAACTTGCTTCTACCGATATAAACTTGTTTATAGATGTATAACCAGACGGGTGCACGTGAGAAGTCACGTGACCGGCCATACCGTTAATGGTAGATGGAGTAAAATATGGTTTCGCTAACAAGGGGAGTATTTCTATGCAAACCATGTCTATAAGAATCTTCCTTGCCCTGTTGTTTATACTTTTTTTAATCCTTCCATCGATAGTGTCAGCAACGACGGAGCAGCGTACCGCTCTCGTCATCGGCAACAGTGCTTACAGTTCAGGTCCCCTGAAAAATCCGGCAAATGACGCTACAGCTATGGCTACTCAATTACAGAAGCTCGGTTTCACCGTTATTCTGAAGAAAGATGCCAATCTGCGGGGAATGGAAGATGCCCTTACTGACTTTGGCGACCGGCTGAAGCGAGGTGGTGTTGGTCTGTTTTTTTATGCCGGTCATGGTCTGCAGGTTGGCGGTGTGAACTATCTTGTTCCCATTGGGGCAAAAATCAACCGGGAGTCGGATATCAAGTATGAAACCCTGGATGCGGGGAAGATTCTCGATGAAATGGCCAATGCCAATAATGGACTGAATATCGTCATCCTCGATGCCTGCCGGGACAATCCTTATTCCCGCAGTTTCCGCAACGTTACGCGTGGCTTGGCGATTGTAAGCACCGCCCCAGCGGGGACGGTCGTTTCGTATTCCACGAGTCCCGGAAACGTAGCACGGGACGGCGATGGTAGTAACAGTCCCTATACGGAGGCTTTGTTGCGGTACATGAAGGAACCGGGACTGACCATTGAACAGGTCTTCAAGAGTGTGCGGTTAAAGCTGGGTAAAGAAACGGGGGGTAAGCAGATACCCTGGGAGCTTTCATCTTTGCAGGGAGAATTCTATTTTGTGCCGGGCAGTGGCAAGACAGCAACAGATAATATCCAACCGGGTAAAATTGCCATAGACAGGGATGAATCATCCACAGCCCGGAAATCGGACACGGATGCGCTTGATGATGAAAACAGAAAGCTGGAAGATGAAGAACGCAGGCTAGAAAAGGAGAAGGCACTACTGGAGAGAAAGAAAGCTTTGGAGGAGAACCGGCGGAAAATAGAGGAGGAAAAGGCTACTCTGGAGACAAAAAAGCCCACGACTCTGGCCATGGCAAAACGGCTTTCGGTACCCACAGCGAATGAGATTAAAAGGGATGGCCGTTTCATCGCCTATGATAATGGAACGGTCATGGACACTAGTACGAACCTGATGTGGGCGGCGAAGGACAATGGGCGTGATATAAGTTTGGGGAACGCCAAGAACTATTGCGATAATTATCGTGGGGGTGGGTATACCGACTGGCGGCTGCCGACTACGAATGAGTTGGCGGGACTGTATGATGAGACTAAATCTCAGAAATCTGACTGTATTCTAATTTTTAGTGGATGGGATCTTCATTTGACAGAATTGATTCGACTTACTTGCCTTACTCCCTGGTCATCAGAAACACGTGGCTCCGATGCTGCCGTCTTCGTTTTTCACAGAGGCGTTCTCCATTATTATCCCCAGTCTTTTGTCGGCACACAAGCCCGGGCTCTCCCGGTACGCTTTGCCAAATAGACTATTTGAATATTTTGTTTTCGGGTGTGCAGGTGGAGCCATATATACTACAGAGTTTACAACCAGGAAGTAAGACCGGGCCAAAAACCACCCGGTCAACTCCTGCCCCGTTCGGCACAGTAACAGACGGCTTCGGCTCATAAGGGAGAAGGAATGGAAACAGACTCAAAAACATCGAAACCTGTCACAACCACCGATATACCGGATGATTACTACCGGTTCCATGTTCCGCATCTTCATCTCACCCCTGTTTTCGGGAATGACTGGTTCTCACTGAAGGCTGAGGCTTTCGCGCGTTTTTTTGGGACACCGGTATTTCTTGTGACACAGACGGTCATAGTGGCAATATGGATTGGGCTGAACGTCCTTGGATATACCAAGTTCGATGTCTATCCGTTTATCCTGCTCAATCTCGCGTTCAGCCTCCAGGCTGCCTATGCAGCTCCACTGATTCTGCTTGCACAGACACGGCAGGCAGACCGCGATAAGGCGCATGCTGACGCCGATGCGCAACATCGTGAAGCCCTCGCCATGGCCAGTGAGCAGCGCGAAACACTCGCCGCACAACAGACGGACAAGTTACTGGAGTTAATCCAGCAGAACACGCAGCTGACCGAACTTGTGAAAAAGTTGAGCCAGCACATTGAAGTGCTTACAACCGAGATGCATAACAAAGTTGTCCAAAACGATACGAAATCATAGTTCCAAAAACGAACGTAGAAACTCATCGGGGTGAGACGAATCTCACCCCATCACCTCAACCCGCTCCCCACGCACTTCAACCTTCAGCCGCTCCAGAGACCGTCGGCCGGACCTTTAAGCACCTTCCCCTGCCGGTCGAACCGGCTGCCGTGACAGGGGCACGCAAGATCATCCTCCGTGACGGTCACCGTACAGCCCAGATGGGTGCAGACCAGACTCAGCGCGTAGAAGCCGCTGTCGTCTCTCATCAGCGCCAGCCGCTCGGTCGCGGAACACCAGCGCCCCGTTCAGAGGCACATCCGCAGCGGCGGCGCTGACCAGCACCCGGCGCTTTCCGCCTGTCCGCGGAGTGAGATACCGCACCAGCAGACCGCCCGAGACGAGCAGCAGGGTCAGGGTCTTGATGAATGTTCGACGCGATTGAGGAATGTTTTCCATTTTTCCACGTATGCCTTTGTGTAGGCCGGACTTTTGCTGCTCATGCGCAGATAGCGGGCGGCATCCATGAAACTGCCGTTGCTGACCCGCTGCCCGCTCTGCTGCCAGAACGATTCCAGCCCCATGCCGTCCTTTTCGAGATTGTAGATCCGCCGCGACTCCGGTTCAAGCAGGAAGCGGGTCGGATTGTCGTGGCACCCTTCACAGGTGACCGTGCCGCGCTGGACGGTGTGCGGAAAGTATGCCCGCCACTCGGCGGCCAGCAGACTGTTCTCCGGGCCGTTGTTCCGGGCGTGCATGATGTCGGTATAGTAGGCGATGAACATCGGCCTGATCGGGCTGATCCGCCCGGCGGCATTGATCCCGAGCGGCGGCGCATCCTGCTTTTTCAGGTAGGCGCTGCGCAGGTATTCGGCGCTCGGCCCCGGCTTCAGGTCAAAATCCTCCTTCATGCGCTGATCGCGGAAACGGAGGAAAAAGGTGCCGTACTCCTGCGGCGCCCAGGCCGAATGGCAGGCATAGCATTCCAGCCGCTCCAGATGGGCCGGAATGCGGTGTTCCAGGACCTTCAGGCTCGGCTTGTGGCAGTCGCGGCACCCTTTGGATGATTTTTTCCCCTCCGCCAGACTGGCCATGGAATGGCAGGCACCGCAGGTCATGCCGGCGCTGTAGTGCACATCCGGCAGCATCTTCAGGAACGTCTCGCCATTCACGGCGATGCCCCGCTGGTAGCGCATGTTGTCTTCACGCGGTGCCCGTCCCGAATAGTCCCAGCCGGTGTAATAGCCCGTTGTGACAGCGCTGGCAGGCCGCAACGGTCGGCTTTGCCAATGCCCGTCCCCGTGACAGTCGAGACACCCCTTCAGATGGCAGGAGTCGCAGTTCTTCTCCCAGAAACCGGAATCGAACCGGCCATAGCTGCGCTGGACAAACTCCTGCTCACCGCTCCGCTGCCCCATGGCATGGTCAAAGATCCGCTCATGCCCCTGGTGGCAGACGACACAGCCGTCGGCCCGGTTCGACACGGGCGGCCGGATCGCTGTCGCTCCCTCCCTGACGGTGGCACGATCCGCAGCTCAGTCCGGTGTGGGCGGCTGCTGCATTCAGGCTAACGGTCAGACAGAAGCCGGCGATGAAGAGTATCATCCAACGCACGATGGTTCATTCCTTTCCGGTAGATCGGGTCACGCGCCTTGGCGTGGCAGGGCAGACAGAGGTTGACCGCCAGCGTCCGCTTCACTTCGGCGCCGTTCAGGGGGCGGGCATTCTCGCGGGTGATGGCGGAATAGGCGTTGACCCGGCCCTTGTTCATCGTCAGAAAACCGTCCAGCGGTTTGCTGTCCGAGCGTTCACAGATCAGCGTCCCCTTGATGCTGTTCCCCTCGACCACATGCTGGCCGAAACCGAGAAAGGCCGGATTGCCGTGGCATTCCGCGCAGACCGACCGCCTTTTTGCCGGTGTTGTGCGAGTAAAACGGCGCAAAGCGGAGCTGCTGCTTTCCCTTGAACTTTGCGACATATTCCGCTTTCGACAGCGAGCCATCCGCCTCGGCCACGGTGACAAAGGTCTGGCAGCCGGGGGTCACCGGCGAGATCCGGCCGCGCTGGTTGAGCGCCAGCGGAAAGGGGTAGAGCATCCGGTAATCCTCCGTCTCGCTGAAGGCGCCCGGCGTCTCTTCGCCCTTGATGAAATCCATCCCGGTTTTGCCCTTGTCGTAGCGGGTGTGGCAGCCGTAGCACTGCACCGAGGTGCGGGAATGGCAGGCATAGCATTCCAGCCGGCCATGCCCGGCGATCGTATGCTCCGGCGTGCCGGTGATGACCTTGCTCCGGTGCAGCTTGCCGCTCCGCTTGCCCTGCAGCCAGACCGCGCCATCCTGGTAGAACACGTTGGAGTAGCTGCGCCCTTTGGACGGTCTGGATCATCCGCATGCCGGACTGCACCGGCTGCTTGTAAGAGCGTGATTCGCGCAGCGCCTCGTCGTTTTCGCGGGTGATCTCACGGTAGCGCGGCAGCTCCGTGGCGCTGCCGTGGCAATCCTCGCAGGCGATCTCGGTCTGCAGGTACATGTTCCGGTAGGCATAGCCGTCCCCCATGACATCCCGCGAGGTGTGGCAGTCGATGCATTCCATGCCGGCGGCAAAATGAACATCGGGGGTGATATGGGTCAGGTTGCGGGCGCCGCTGGTCATCACCGGCCCGGCTTCGCCCCCCCTGGTCGGCACCAGGCCGTTGTTGCCGTCGTACAGCCCCTGGTAGGAGAGGGCGATCCGGCCGCTGCGGTTGTGGCAGCGGGAACAGACCTGCGTATCCGGCAGCGGCGTCATGGCATGGCTGGCGGAATGTCCGGCCTTTCCCTTCATGACTCTTGTCGCCCCCTTCATACGTGGCGGTATCATTCCAGGGAAAGTGGCAGGCGGCGCATCCCGATGCATGCGCCGCTGCATAGGAATCGCTGTTGGCTGTGCCGATGTGGCAGCGGGAACAGAACTTGCGGTACAGTTCGCCGGACAGGTTGTCCAGTTCCTCGACCGGTGCAGACTCGACCGGTTTGCCGGATGGATCGAACCCCTTTCCTCCGGTCGTGGTGTAGCTCTTCCCGTCCTCACCTTCCCAGGTCAGCTGGATGTTGCGGATCATGCCGGCGTTGGTCTGCATGATGGTCGATTTGACCCGCTCCAGCTGGTAGCGGTGGCAGCGGCCGCAGGTCTCTTCCCAGCTTTCAGGAGATGACGGGTTGGCAGAGCTGCGAAGAGAGGCATGGCTTCGCCCCTTGTTATGAACCTTCGGATCGCCGCCGTGGCACGCAACACAATCGCTGTGAGCTGAAGAAACCGCCTCCAGCCCCTTGTGGCAGGAGACACAGGTAGAGGGCGGCGTTGCCGATGTACACCCGGCGGCAACTGCCAGCAGCACCATCAATAAAAAGAGGAGCGCCGGTTGGCTCCCCCCCATGAATTCAGTGTCTGAACGTTTGATGTGCACTACCTCTGATGTTACCGGTTTCATTGCGTGGAAATCCTGGAATGAAAGGTGTCTGAAGCTGGCGACGACTATAGCCGCTTTTGTGGATAAGGCAAGTATTCAGCGTTAATTCATCATCGTGGGTGGAACACCCATCTCGAACCCGCGATCCAGCAGAGTAATTTCAGCAGAACTTTCAGATGCAATCGAAGTACTCGGTTCCAGCCTCAACAGTCCGTTTCCCCGCGTGAGCGACGTCAAGTTGGCAGAACTCTGGTTGCCTGTGCTTGTCGCCCTGTAGATGCCATGTTCCAGCGTAACCCGAACCCGGACAAAATGGGGACGATCCCCCTTGTTCTTCATCTGCTCGGCCAGAGTAGCTCTGACCACCGGTCTGAAGATGCGTGAATGCCCCATCATCTTCAGCATGGCCGGGCGAACGAACGTTTCGAAGGCGACCATTGCCGCCACCGGGTTGCCCGGGAGGGCAAAAACAGGTGTATTCTCAAGCACGGCAAAAGCCACCGGCTTGCCCGGTTTCATATGTACCTTCCAGAAGAGCACGCTCCCCCCCAGCTCCTGGATGGACTCTTTGACGAAGTCCCTGTCGCCGACCGACACCCCGCCGGTGGTGATGAGGATATCGGCCGCGAGCCCTTCGCGAATCTTCTCTCTTGTCGCTTCTGCCGTATCTGCCGCGATGCCGATCAGGAGCGGTTCGCCGCCTGCCTCCAGTACCTGGGCGGCCAGGCTATAGCTGTTGCTGTTGATGATCATGCCGGATGTCGGGGTTGCGCCCGCTTCGATCAGTTCATCACCGGTGGCCAGAATAGCGACCCGCACCGGGCGATACACTGAAACCTCGGTTCTGCCCAGCGATACCAGCAGGCCGATCTCCTGGGGGCGAATAACCGATCCTGCGGAGACCACCAGATCGTGTGCCCGGACATCCTCGCCACGTCGCCTGATGTGGGCGCCGGGCTTGATCTCGCCGACAAAACGAATTCCGAACGAGGTCTGTTCCACCTCCTCGATCGGTACGACCGTGTCGCACCCCGGGGGAACCGGAGCGCCGGTCATGATCTTGACAACCTCACCTGCGGCAACCGGAGCTGTTCGCTCGCTTCCTGCCGGAATGAAATCGGCGACCGCCCAATCCTCCTGAACCGGAGACTCGGACGAAAAGGCATACCCGTCCATGGCAGAGATGTCCGCCATGGGGATATCCCATGGAGCATGGACATCTTCGGCAATTATCCGTCCCACTCCCTGCAGGAGCGGCACTCTTTCCACCGATTGAGAACCTGTGTGACTCGAAATGATCCGTTGTGCATCCTCGATACATATCATGTTATCAGACCTCAATCTTTATTGCGCTGCTCACTCTCGATGGGTACAGGCTCACCTTCGGCCGCTTTCCTGAAGCCGCGGATTGCACCGCCCAGCGATGATCCGAGCTGGGGCAGCTTGCCCGGCCCAACGAAGATCACCGTGATTACAAGAATTATGATCAACTCTGGCATTCCGATTCCAAACATGGCACATTTCCTTTTCTATAATTCATAAAGTAAGGTTTCATTCGGCATTTACAGGCAGTCAATACAAGAATGGAGGCATGTTGCCAGTTCATGCCCCCACGTTCTCATCACGCTGGAATCCGCGTCATCTGGAAACAGTTTGGATTCTCGTTCTGCCAACGGCCAGGAAAACCGGGTAGAGGCGTTCTTCACCTCCCGGGGCTTCCTTGTGAACGGTTGCGGCCGGTATGACACGAACGTCGAAGCACCCTTTTTCCGTCAGTAACGCATGCATGAAACCACGCTCAAAGCCATGGTGACACACACCGGCCGGATCGTCGTGAAAGCTGCCGTCCTCTGACTCAAGGTCTGCCAGGGCCAGCCAGCCGCCGGGTTTCAGAGCCCGGACAAAAGCTGAGACCAGAGACGCGATATCACATACATGGTGCATGGTCATGCTGCTGATGATCAGATCGAAGCTGCCTTCGAGATGATCCTGGGATGTCAGATCGATCAGGCGGGTTGAGACGTTGTCGATATTCTGTGCGCGCACCTTTTGTTCCAGGACGTCGAGCATGCCCCGCGAACTGTCGGCTCCGATGATCCGGCCGACGCACGGCTGAATCCCGAGTGTCACCAGTCCGCTGCCGCAGCCGTAATCAAGGGCCGTCATCTGGTGCGAAAGCGGAACCTCTCGCAAAATGGTGGCGGTTACCTCACGTGCCAGCCGGACCCGCGCCGGTTTTTCATCCCATGTGGCGGCCGCGGTGTCAAAGTCGCGTTTGTCGTGCGTGTGCATGATGACATCCTTTTATCGCTCTCTGTTCTATCCGCGCTTCATTATACTATGAGAGGTCAGTTTCTTTCAACTGCGCGACGGCAGCACGCGGATGCGTGCTGCCGTCGGTACTTCCAGATGCATCACTAACAGCCTGATACCTCTTTTTTGCCTTTTTTTGCAGGCTTTGCTTCTTCCGATTTGGCAGCTTTTTTCTCTTTTTTTACTTTTGCTGCCTTTTTGTCAGCTTTTTTCTCGGTTTTTACAGCAGCCGGCTTCTCTTCCATCTTCTCTTCTGCCAGTACAACAGCGGCAAAACTCAGTGCCATCATTGCTGCGACCATCATTGCTACGATTTTCTTCATTTGTATCTCCCTTTCTGTGGTGGATTGGTCCGGCATTCCGGACTCATCAAAATCTGTATATTACGAGGCAAAAACTGGGACATGTTCAGGACAAATGACTGAGTTGTCCTGCATACACAAAGGTAAAGCGAATGATCAAGCCCCCCGCCAGTACCATGAGTGCGCTCAAGTTCATTTTAAACAATGCCTCGGCGGTCAATTCTTCGCCGTGGTCTTCCTTTACCTCAAGAAACTTCGTGACAAGTGCTATGGGGAAAATAACGAGCAGCAGGAGCATGCCCAAGCCATACCAGAAATATTCGTGGCTAAAGGTAAAGAACGGCATGATCGATTCCCTGTGTGATCCTGAAGAGGTGTACTGCCCGTAGAAAAAGAGCGGCAGCATGACCATCTCGGCCAGTATCAACCAGATATCAACTTTGGTAAAGTAGAGTTTCACCTTTTTCTGGTTGGAGATCATGATCATGAATGCAGCTCCCGCCGACATGGCCGATGTCAGAAAGATCACCGGAAGGATTGCGGAGTTCCACAATGGTCGTGCAACGAACGAGCTGAGCAGAACCCCTGTGTACACGCCGATGAAAATTCCCATCCCGAAGTTTATGGCAGCAAGTTTGAGCTTATACGTGCTCAACCAGGCGGAGAGCTCCTGCAGCTGCCGGAACATCAGTAGATGTCGTTTGGATTCGGGAAACATGGCCAGCGCGTACAAGATGCTGACCGGGTAGAAAACGAGCAAACCCCAGGAACCCCATGACATGGGGGAAAGCGGCTGAACGGTCAGGTAGAACCAGAACACGTTGAGTTTCCGTTCCAGGTCAAGAAAAATGAAGAACATGCCGATGCTCAGGATTACGGGAACGTACAGCGGGGCACTGATAGCGGCGCGTTCGCCTTCTGCCAGAGCTCCGCCTTTTCGGACATGCAGGACTGACGTCATGATCGCCAGGCCTGCGGACAGTCCTCCTAAAAAGAGATACAGTGATACTCGCCAGTCCCAGACGTGGAGGTGCGGCGAGGTAATAGCATTCAAGCCTGTTGTTGTGATTTCCATACGCGACACTCCTATTCCGGTTTACCGTATTTTCTGATGTAATAGACTCGTGGTTTCGTACCTGTGCTCTGCAGAAGAACCTCGCTGTGGTTTTCCCGCAACGCTATACTGACGGCGCTTTTCGGATCGCTCACGTCGCCGAATATCCTCGATTTTCCGATGCAGGTTGCTACACAGGCAGGTTCCTTGCCTTCCTTGACCCGCTGTTCGCAAAAGGTGCATTTGTCGGCATACCCCTTTTCCTCATTGATGTAGCGGGCATCGTACGGGCAGGCTGCGACGCAGGACTTGCAGCCGACGCAGCGATACTTCTTCAGCAGAACCATCCCGTTTTCCTTATTTTTGTAGGAGGCACCCGTGGGGCAGTTGTACACGCATGGCGGATTATCGCAGTGATTGCACAGTTCCGAACGCAGCTCCATACGCAGTTTGGGGTAGTCACCCTCAACTTTTTCAACCACCCTGGTTCTGAAATCTCCCGGTGGAACTTCATTTTCCTTCTTGCAGGCAACAACGCAGGCCATGCAGCCGACGCAGCGCCGTTGATCTATTACCATGACATACTTAGGCATTGCTTCCCTCCTTCTCCAGCCGGACAAAGTTTACTCTCATTCCCGTTCCTCCGCAGATCGGGTCTACCGCGTAACGGGTGATCAGGCCCTGGTCATCTGCCCCCTTACCGAAGGCTTTTTTCAGTTCCTTGCTTGTGGTTCCGAAGCCGTGAACCATATACACGCAGTCCTCCCGGATCCGTTCGGTAGCTTTGACCTTGATGCGGTTGCTCTTTGCCCCGTCCTGATTTACCAGGATAACGTAGGTGCCGTTATCAAGCCCCAATTCCTTGGCCTTGCGGGTGTTTATCCAGACTTCATTTTCCGGGAAAAGCTCACTCAGCTCCGCGTTGTTGGTCGAACGGCTGAAGGTGTGCACCGGGCTGCGGCCATAGATAAGCCGGAACTCACCGGCGGCGGGCTGCTGATGTTTCGTGTAGCGGGGGACGGGATCAAATCCTTTTTCCTTCAATTCCTTGCTGTAGAGCTCTATTTTACCGGAAGCAGTTTTAAATTCCGGCTGGTTCGTAGCGGTAATGTAGGGGGTGGCAGTGTTGGGAATTGTTATGGTCCCCACTTTCTTCAACTCTTCGTAATCTACGCCCCATTGTCCGCACTGGTTTTTGATCTTTTCCTCGTACGTATTCCAGGGGAAGTACTCTCCTGCTCCCAGGCGTTTGGCGAGTTCTTTAGCGATCCACCAACCCGGTTTTGACTCGTACATCGGCTCAACAACCGGTTGCCGTAACGAGACGGTCAGCGATTTCCCTTTGCCGACGGCCAATGCGTCATGGCGCTCCAGATAGGTGCATTCCGGCAGAATAACGTCTGCCATCATCACCGTGTCAAACGGCATTACATCCACGGCCACGAGCAGGTCCAGCTTTTTGATGGCTTCGAGCGTCTCTTTTTGATTGGGCATGGATTTCAGCAGGTTGGTGCCGCTGACGAACCACCCCTTGATCGGGTACGGCGAGGCGTTGATTGTCGCCGTCCGAATCGCTTGTGTAACCCCCTCGCCGCTGGCAAAAGGAAAACCTCCAAGGTTGAGCGCCGCTTTGGTAGGTTCGGGATACGGTTTGTGACTCGCCCTTCGGAAACGAGGCTTTGGTGGCTAGATATGCTCCACCCTCTCTGCCCCAGGTGCCGAGCAGCGCCATGAGAATACCCATGCTACGGCTGCGTTGGGCGTCATCTCCATACCAGGCCGTGTGACGCCCGGGATGGATGCAGACAGCAGGTGCATTTCTGCCCAGAAGCCGAGCCGTCTCCACAATCTGTTGTGCCGGGATGTCGGTCTCCTTTGCTGCCCATTCCGGGGTGTATGACTTCACTGCGTCAGCCAACTCCGTGAAGCCATTGGCGTATGAAGCAATATATTGTTTGTCATACATTCCTTCGGAAATTATAACGTTGATCCATGCCAGTATGAGCGCAATATCGCTTGCCGGTTTGATTGGCAGCCATGTGTGGGCCTTTCCCGCAGCAATGCGAGAAGCGAGGGTCGATGACGACAAATTTTACACCTTTTCCGACCGCTTCGGCAAAATCCTGCACCTGGGAGTTGTGCATGTTTTCTCCCAGATGGGAGCCGAACAGCACAACTACCTTGCTGTTGACCATGTCAACACGTTCCGGTGAGCCGATTCCCTCGCCGAAGGTGAGTTCCAGGCCGACATCGCGCGGCCCCCGGCATTGGGCAAATGAAGGCATGCCGACGTTTGGCGAGCCATAGGCAGAAATCAATGGAAGGAAATGGTCCGTCGGGGTTCCGTGGGTAAAGATTGCAACCGCTTCAGGACCGTACTGCTGCTTGATCTTGTTGAGCTTGTCAGCTACAACACCAAGTGCCTCGTCCCATGACGCTTTTCTGTATTTACCCTCTCCGCGGGCTCCGGTGCTGATAAGAGGCGTCTTCAACCGATTTGGATCGTACAGAAGCCCTGCACCGGCGTTTCCTCTCGCGCAGAGTTTACCTCGTGCGCCAGGGTGAGCCGTATTCCCTTCAAGCTTAACTACACGGCCATTCAGAACTTTCGCCATAGCGCCACACTTCCAGAAGCACATCTCGCAAAAGGTGGGGGTGTACGTAGCCTTTATCATTCCTTGTTCTTCGGCCCACAAGAGAAACTTGTCGGGCAGGGCTGATGTCACTGCTATTCCTGCCGTCAATATTCCAGATGTTTTCAAAAACGTTCTGCGTGAAAGGTTTGGTGACACAATTTACCTCCTCTATAAGACTTTGTTGAAAAAATATTTGTATTGCTTTTCCCATGTCGTGAAGTCTTTGGGATACGCCCTGCCGATCTTCGGGATATGGCAAGATCGTTATTCATTGGGGGTAACTTCTTTGCTGTCTACGTTCGTATTTATTTGTTTTGATACCGCTACTTTTGCATAAAAATAAAACAAGACTATTATTGCACATACAACCGAAGCAACCACTCCAACGGCGAAATAGATAAGCTGCAAGTCCATATCACACCTCCTTTTTTCAAATAAGGAACCAAAGTCGTTAAGCAATTGCCTCCTTCAATACAACGCTTATACCGATTATATTAATTATTATATATATAGTGCAAATAAAAAGTTATTTAACTGCGCCAAAAAGTACACGTACAATTCAAAAATATGGCGAAAACTGCACGTGTACCCATACTAATCCTTCGATATTTTATACGTGCCATTCTTTTCGAACTCTATCTTGGCATTCACAAACTTGACATTGGTGTAGCCGAGCTCTCTTAGGGCATGGTAGGCCATTTCTGCCCTCACGCCGGTTGTGCATTGGGTAATAATCAATTTGTCTTTCGGTATTTCGGCCACGCGGTCCCTGATCTCTTCGGCGGGGATCAACTTTGCGGTTTTAAGCATGCCGGTTTTTACTTCGTCAGGGTTGCGGACATCAATGATCATGACGTTGGCAGGCAGCTCGGCAGCGTACTTTTTAAATTCATCAAGATTGATTTCGCCAGGGCGCGGCTTGGGGGTGTAGGTCGCCTTGGCTGATAATTTGCCGCTGGCAACATCATACCCGGCATCCTGCCAGGCGCTGAAGCCGCCGGACAGCACCAGCACATCATTGAATCCGGCCTTAACCAGGGCCGACGCGATGGATGTTGCATCCTTGCCACCCTTCTGATCATACACGATGACCGGGGCGTTCTTCTTGATATCCAGCGTTTTTATCAATTTCGCAGCCTGCTTGGCAGGAAAGGCTACGGCACCTTTGATGAAACCCTTCGCAGTGTCCTTTTTTGATCGAACATCGAGCAGCACACGCGGGATATCCTTTTCGATCCAGGCATCTTTCAGGAACCTGGTTGACAGGACGCCGTAGTTCTTCTCCAGCCAGGCCGGCATGCCGTCCTTGTAGACCTTCAGGTTCGTGTAGCCTAGTTTTCTTGCCTTGTCAGCTGAACCGGGGCTCAGATTGCAGGTTGGACCGGAACAGTAGAATATAATCCGGGCATTTTTGTCCTTTGGCAGCAGCTTCTCGGCCAGTTTATCGAAAGCAGGGAACGGAAGACTGACGGCGGTGGGAATTGATCCCTCCTGAAAGCGGGGCAGGGGACGAGAATCAAAGAGGAAATATTTTCCTTTTTCCGGCCCTAGGGCAACAAGTTTCATAACGTCATCTGTAGTGATCAGCAAGTCTTGAGATATCTTGACAGGAGGTTTTTCGATGACTTTCACAGCGGTCTTGACGCCGTTGTTCTCAACAAATACGACCTTAATGTCATGTCCCTTTTTAGTAGCGTGTGAGCAGTTCGCCATCACCGGTTTTGCCTACACTGTTTATGACTTTGATCTCGTCCTCGTCGAACTTGACCAGGACTGTGGCATCATCGATCTTGATTTGGATTGTCTTGGCCTTGAAGGCAATATTATCGAAACTGCCAAGTAATACACCCGCTTCGGCCTTGTGACAGTTGGCGCACATTTTCGCAATCATCGGCTTGGCAGGCGAAACTGCAGGTACGATCGGTTCAGCCGCGAATACTGTCATAGCCGCCATACAGGCGGTTATGGTAAGCAGAAGCGTCTTCTTGTTCATGAATCGTGTCCTCCTTGGTGAATTACGGCCTAACAGCCAGCCGTCTTTTTGAATATCTTGCTCATGTTCTTGTCGCCGACTTTTTCAAACTTGCAGCGAATTTCATCTCCTTCGACAATACGCTTGTCATTGAACTTATCGAGAGTCAGGTCGTCGGTTATCGTTATGACAACTTCTTTTTCGGTCTTAGAATCTTTCAAAACAGCGGTTGCCGACTTCTTATCGGCTGCAACCTCGATTTTTGTGATGGTGCCGACCATCTTTATTTCTTCTGCGCTGGCTGCGTTTGAGAACGAAATAAGCGAAACAGCCGTTAAGACCAATATTGCAATGACGGAAACAATTTTTTTCATAATACGCTCCTTTATTATAGTTGTTTTCATACATACAACGGGAATGCTACAGATCCGAAAAGGTGTTTCCTGGCAGAGGATGTTACGCCGCTGCCAGGAAACACGATAGTGCCTAGAACTTTACTTCAAATGTTGCATATACATCCTGGGCTTTCTTCACTGGTGCGAGCATCATCATGTTATTAGACGCATTGATCGAAGAGATCTTCACGGGAGCGCCGACCCAGTTGTTGCTGCCTGTGTACTCGAAATCGTAATACTGATAGCCGATCCTGAAGAAGGTCTTGCTCAAGTACGATGAAATCGGCTTGAGGTCGAGTTCCTGGATGATGTATGGCTCAAATACATTGCCGCGGGTACCGATCTTGCTGGTCCACATATCGTCTGACGCCGGGGCAAAGGTAATCCAGTTCTTTGAACCATGGTTAAATTCGAACCCAAGCTTGGTTTTGGAAGGGAGGTCATAGCGAATACCAGTGTATACAGCCCAACCGGTTTTGTCGGTAGGAGCCTCAGGCGCAAAGAATGCACCGGTCACCAGTCCCTGGAACCCTGCCTGTCCTGATACATTGCCGTTGGGATGAGTGACACTCATACCAAAATCGGCGAAGATATTCAGGTTACCCGGACCGACATTCTTGAGGGTACTCATGGCGCCGGCACCGAACCAGTCGATATCACCCAAATTGGTGGAAGGGGCGGTGTTGCCGAATGCCGTGTTTTGCATGACCGGGAAGTCGAAGATGTTGAAGCCGTGGTTCCACTGCAACCAGACGCGCAGCGGATCGGTATCGATCGGGACTATCGTGACGCCGAACATATCGGTGTCCTTGACGCTGTTGGTGGGCGTCTGGATGCCGCTGTCGAATCCGCGACCGCCGCAGAGTTTGGCGTAGGCTCCCGGCAGGGCTTCGATGTCGGGGGCATAGCCGATGGCAATACCGTCGAAGGCATAATCGATCAGCATCGCAGGGGTGCCGCCGTTGCCGGGGCGCTCGTTATTGAGTTTGAGGTTGGTCGGGGCACCATTGGTGGAGGGACGGCGACCGATCGAAAACCAGACCGGCTGATCGGCGATGTTGCTCCAGGTGGCGTAGGCACGGTCCACGTTCAAAAGGCTGCTGGAGGGGATATGGCTGAGGGTGCCGTCGAAAACACCGACGCGGTCGGCAAAATAGTTGCCGGTAACCTGGGAATCGTCTTGGGAGCCGACGGTCTTGTACATGAGGAGCCGGGCAGTGACCGTCACATCCTGAGTGGCCTTGGCATGCAGATCGAGACCGAACATGTTGGTGAAAATGGTTTCGTTTTTAGGCTTGTATGCGTCGACAGCCCCCATAGCCGCAAGTGACGGTAATCCTTGCACGAAGGGATTTGACGGATTTAAAAATGCCGTTGCTCCGGCATACGTATTTGTCGCTTTCATTGTGTTACCAAAATTCATAAATCCGGTGAGTGCCTGTCCTGCCGTGAATCCCGGCATAAATGCACTTGCCGAGTTAGGGTCTGTGAATGCCGCCATTTGAAGTTGCTGACCAACATTTGCGAACATCTTATTGGGATCAGTGTATGCGACCGTCTGCCCATGCAATGAATCAAACCGGGAACGATAAATGCCACCGATGGTCAGCCATTTGCCGAGTGATTTGTCCTCTACCTTCTTGACTGACCCCTTGAGGTCGTTGACCTCTTTTGTCAGTTTGTCAATCTTCAGCCGTAGATCAACGTCCTCTGCATGTACTGCCAGCGGCGCCATCATTGCCAACATAAGCGTTAAAGCAATTTTTCTGATGGACTTCCTTTTCATGCTGCCTCCCTTTGGTAAAAAAGATTTTGCTTCCACAAAATCCAGACTTGCAAGCGCAACTCCAAATATATGAATAGTCCTATTTTATAAAACAATACTCAATCTAACTATATTGTTTTACGAATGTTTAAAATTGCAAAAAAAAAGCATGAAAAAAAATAGAATATAATTATATAAATAATATGGTTATTTAGCGTGGTCGATCTGGTTAAATGACAATTGTTCATGACTCTTGAGCATTAGGTTTGCAATGAAACGTAGGGATAGGTAGATTAAACAGCTACTTGAGGGTGAGCTTTACGCGATTCTGATCGGGGGCGGGGATACCATCTGAAGTTCTGGGATGGTGCAACAAGGTCTCCG
>CAVXBQ010000003.1:0-486871 GCA_963760075.1 uncultured delta proteobacterium
GTCCAACAAAATCCTGCGGTGCAACCAGACGGACAACCTACCCAATTCACTCTCAACTGTCAACAACTTTTTTCGTCCCGACAATCTTTTTTTCTTGGGCGCCCCGCAAAACTTCCGTCTCAAAAGGGACTCGCTTTCTATCATAAACAATTTCAACTTGTCAAAATAAAAATGACTCCATGCGCCAAATAATGCGAGAGTCAGTGGACAGCACAGGAGATGCATGGGTCGAAGCAGCGGATCAGAATTTCTGCGGCGACCCTGATCTGGTCATAGTCGGCGCCATCCATTGCGACTATCAGATCCTTTAGAGACGCGGCTATTGCCCCCTGATTGATGGCGGTTGGAGTTATAATGTTTGCAGCAGTGCAGATTCCCCCGTCATCGAAGCGGTAACTATGGAGGAGCACGCCTCGCGGCGCTTCAACAAGTGCCGTTCCTTCTCCCTGTGCTGCAACGACAGTGACTGGTGGCTCTTTTTTCAGACCGACGTCAAGGAGTTGCTTGATTAAGGACTGCGCTCGCTCCACCGCCAGCTGTAGTTCAATTATCCGGGCTTTTAGAGATGACCTGATTGACACATCTTCGATAAGGTGTGCATACGCTGCCGGCATCGATAACGTCACACGGGCCAACGGCCCCACCAGAAAGGTGGCTTTTTCATCGAAGTGACTGACCTTGGCATGGGTATGCGACTCAACGTGCTCGTTCAGCCACGCAGCTGCGCAACTCACGGGAATGGCCGTTGCTGTTGACGTGACCAGGCGATCACCAAAGAGCGGCGCCCCGCCGCTGACTGCGCAGACAGAATGGGTTGTCAACGATGGCAGAATATCCTTCAGGCCGAACACATAGGTAATGCTTGCCGCCACATCGTCGCGGACCTCCGCAAGGTGTTCACCCAGATACCGCAGCTGATCCGCTTCCGGCATCCTCCCCAATCCCCCCACCAGCAGATTGAACGGGTGTATGGCACGCCCTCCGACGATTTCCTGAATCAAGTTGCCCAGCTTCTTGATCCTGAGCCCCATCTGCAGCTTTTCCGGCGCACATGTTGCCAGCTCATGAATACCGTTCACCCCCAGATAATCAGGCAACGCCAGGCAAAATATGTGCAGGGCATGACTCTCGATCTGCCCCCCCTGCACCGCCAGTTCGCGCAACAGTCCGGTCTGCCGCGATATGGCAACCCCCAACGCTTGCTCAACCGCCTGAAGTGCCGCGACTTTGTGAACGGTCGAACAGATTGAACAGATCCGGCAGGCGATGTCTGCTATCTCATCAAAACGCCTGCCTACCAGCAGCGCCTCGAACAACCGGGGCGATTCGTACAGATTCAGGCGGGCATCCACCACCCGCCCACCATCCCGGATCAGTTCGACAGAGCCATGCCCCTCCACCCTGGTCAACATATCAATCGTTCTTACGCCACTCATGGTTTCCACTCCGGCCAGAAGCGGCGTAACCGTTCCAGCACCGTCTGACGATCAAAACCTTTTTGTTCATAGATCTTAAGAGCTTCCGTCAGATTAGCCTCCGGCACCGGCCCACGACACCCCTCACAGGGGACCGCCATGCTCGGGCAGCGCGCACCGCACCCCCCCAATGTCAGCGGGCCGAGACAGAGCGCGTCCCGCTCGGTCAGCAGGCAGAGATTTTCCCGCATCCTGCATTCGGTGCAGACAGGGTAGTCGATTACAACAGGAAGTGCCCCCCGAACCAATCCCGCCAGCAGCCTTAGCAGCTCTTCCTTTTCCGGCGGGCAACCGGTGACAGTGGCATCCACCTGCACCACGCTCTGCAGCGGCAGTGGATCATATGTTTCACGAGCAACCGGGCTCTGACCATACACCTGTTGGCGAAGCAGCTCACGCCCCTCGCCATTCCGAAGAGCCGCCACCCCGCCCCAGGCGGCGCAGGTTCCCAGGGCAATCAGATACTGACTTCGTTTCCGCAACTCCTGCAGCAACTCTTTTTCATGGGGCATGGAAAGACACCCCTCCACTAACGCCGCGTCATACTCGCCATCCAGCAAAGCAGGCAGAACAGGCCATCGGAAAGAACTGGAACTCAAACTGCTCCAACAGCCCCGGTAACTCGTCTTCACAGTTCAGCAAGGACAGCTGGCAACCGGAACAGGCCGTTAACCCCACGATGGCAAGCCGCAGCCGCTTCATACGAAAGCCCCCTCTATGCCGGCCAGTTCTGCATCGCTGAACACAGGTCCGTCAACACAGCACAAGCGGGTTCCTACGGCGCAGTGCCCGCAACGTCCGACGCCGCACTTCATACGCCGTTCCAGCGAAAGATGAATCCGGTTTGACTCCAGCCCCAGCAGCCGCAACCCGGACACCAGAGGTGGGTAAACCACCGGTGGGCCACACATGGCGGCGCAGGTCCGGCCCGGATCGACCTCAAGCTGATCCAGCAGGGCTGGCAGCAGGGCAATACGGCAATCAGGAGGTCCAATCAGACAGTGTCCGGGGCGATCTACCGCCAGTAGCAGTTTTATCTCTCCGCGTTTTTGCAGTTCCAGCAGTTCATCCAGAAAGAGCAACGCTCCGGTTTCGCGGGCCCCGTACAGAAGGGTTAGCTGTCCCCAGAGGTCACGCTGCTTCAGGAGCGCCAACAGGAGCGAGCGGAGCGGAGCCATCCCCAAACCGCCGGCGATCAGCAGCATATCCTGGCCGGTATACGCGGACATCGGGAATCCCCTCCCAAAAGGGCCTCTCACTCCGACAGCATCACCCGGGGATGCAGCCTTCAGCGGAGCAGTTACGTGTCCGACGTGCCGGATGCAGAGTTCGATGCTGCCATCCGGCGAGGGAGAGCCGCAGTACGATATCGGAATCTCACCGACCCCGGGCAGGGAGAGTTCCAGAAATTGGCCGGGAAGAAACGATGATGCAACGGGGTGATCCGCTTCCATACGTAGCGTAAACAACGAGGTATCAACCGTCAGTTGACGGATTGCCGAAATGACTGCCGGGATGGGAAGAGTGCTGTTCACTGTGCGCCCCCTTCCAGACGCTCCGCCAGCGGTCGCAGATCAAGGCCGGCCGGACAGACGACCCGGCAACGACCACAGCCGACACAGGCGGGAATCCCCTGAAGCGGTCCGAAACCTCGATATTTGTGACGGTAGCGATAGCGGAAGCGCTCTGCGCGATCCTTCCGAAAGCTCATGCCGCCGGCCACCTGAGCGTGGCTTTTGAACAGACAGTTATCCCATTGTCGTACCCGGACTGCCGAGCGGCCATCCAGCCCGCCGAATTCCAGCACATCGAAACAGGAGCAGGTGGGACAGCAGACCGAACAGGCCCCGCACCCCAGACAGCGGTCGGCAAGCTCCTGCCACTCCGGGAGCGTTGCATCAAGTTCAGGAGGCAACTGTTCTGGGACGCCCCGGCCAAAGAAGCGGCGAGTATCTTCAGGGATTTCGACATCCCGCTCTTCAAGGATATCCTTGATCCGATCGAGGAGTTCATCGCCACGGGGAGAACTACTGGTGACGGCAAAACCACCATCCAGAGAGTGAAAAAACAGGTCGGATAGCGCTTTCAGCGGTGAGACAGAGCGATGGCATGAGCAGAATTCATCCGGGGCGCAGGAGATACCGATCAGCGTCAGCGCAGAGCGACGGGCGGCATAAAGCGGATCAGGGTCGTCGCCCAGAAAGATCCGGTCAAGATAGTCGATTCCGGCCAGATCGCAGGGGTGGAGGCCGAACAGGATCAACGGGGAAGTCTCCGCCGACGGCAGCTGATAAGCCGGAATCAGCCGTATAGTTCAGAATCGTTTCCCGTGGGTGCAGCAGATATTTTTTCGGGGGGAGCAGCGTACGGATGGCAGAAAGGTCGGGAAGCAAACCTGGAGTGAGGACGGCGAAACGAACCACCCCGTCGTCGCCTCGAACGGGGCCGTGCACTTCGGCATATCGTCGCAACTGATCTAACAGAGGTTCAAGGTTCTGGTTTGCAATAAATCGAGTCGCCATAAACGCCACCCTGCTTGGGACAGCATTAACAAGCCAACAGGACAATTATAGCAGCCAGCGGCACATAGTCAATTTTTGGTATTTACGGAATATCGTTCTCTACTATCCACCAGCCAAAAGAATGGCGCCAGCACCCCCATAAACCAGACGAAACAGACTCACTCCGGTCAGCGCATTAAACACCGCAAAGTTTGTGCATGGGCCGAAGACCCGATCATGGAAACTCAAACAAGGATAGCGGCCGCCTCCAAGCAGCGGCCGCAACATGACATCGAGAAAAAAGAACATCTGCCAGGAATTCTGCCGGATATATCTCCCCAGAAGATAGAACACCCGGATTGATCCCCAGAGTCCCCAGTCGCCACAGATCATGCGCCAGATAAGACCAAAGTACGGCGACAGGAAAAGCGTGCCGGTATCCTGCTGCACCCGGTACACCCCCGGCGCCCGGACGAAGAATTCCTCCGCACCGACACTGTACAGTCCCATCATCATGCTCATCAGGATGTAACGGCGATGAAATCCCTTCCGTCTCGAACCGGCGCGCCGAGGTTTTGAGATACCCCGGAAGGGTAATCCATTTTCCCTGAGACCGGATTTTCCCGGCAATGCGCTGATCCTCCAGAAACGGCATACTTTCATCAAAGCCGCCAAGATACCGGAAGAACTCCTTTGAAAGCAATAGCCCCTGATCACCGTTTGTGGTGTTGGCGCGATTAAAGGCGCTCTTCTCCTCGGCGTAGCGATACGCCATTGAGTTTCGTTTCGTACTACGAATAAAACGTAGGCAAAAATGACCGGCAATCCGGTCATCTCCGCATGCCGCATCTGTTATTGCCTGTACGGCATTTACCAGAAGAAACGGGTCAACTATCCGTGAGTCGGCATGCAGAAAAAGAAGATTATCGCCGGATGCGCGGCCTGCTGCAGCGTTCATCTGCACACCCCGGCCCCGGCCGGCACATACGAAGTGAACGCCGAACGCATCCGCCACCGACCGCGTTGCATCCGAAGAGCCGCCATCACCGACAATAATTTCGAGGGTTATATTCTGTTGTTTTTTGAGATCGTCCAATAACTGAGGGAGGTTTTCAGCTTCATTGAGCGTCGGAATGACGACTGATAACAGTTGGGGTCTATTGTTCATTTGGACTGCTTACCCTCCGTCGAGAGGGATATTTCCCCATACCATGCTTCCGTATTTCCGCCGGTATTATCGGTATCGGTCATGATGGCAATGGCATCGGCTGCCGGGGGTTCGGCTCCGAACAGGAGTCGATAATCTGCGAGCAGATCGCGCTCCTCGTATACCCATTGACCGGCCTTCCCGTTTCCGGTCTCCACTGCCAGCATCTTCGCGTCCGAAGCGAACGGATTGGGAACGTGCTCTCCCACCGGCAACCTGTTCGCCCAAATGTAGTTGATCGCTTTCATCTGCCAGAAATACCGCCCCGGGAAAATCACATACAGACGTGCGGCATAATCATCGCCGGCTTTGGACGTCTCGTCTCCACCCTTGATCGTGTGGGCAATTTTCCACGACCACCGCAAATACCTATACGTTGAGGGTGCAAAGCGAATCTTCCGTACCATCCCGGAAGCAGCGGCATGGCTGACTGCCTTTACAACGGCTCGCCCATTTTCCTGCTGTATCAGGTATTCCGTACTCCCCTTGAAGATTTTAGGTTTCCAGCCCGCCAATCCTTCAGTACTGAAATGACTGACCTGAATTTCGCCGGCCGGCACGCTCGTTACATCCGCACACAGAGGAGCGACGAGAATAAAAAGGACGACAGGTAATTTGACGTATCTGAGCATTATGAGTTGCATCCATCCTTTACAGTCAGCGTGCGGACAACTCGCGGTCGGTCACTGTACTCATCTCTCTGCGCGCAGCCTGGAAAACAAATATCCCCCGGCAGAGCCAGGGGATATTTGTTTCGGACAGTTTTTTCCTGTCCCTGTAAAGTAAAGTTGTATACTTGCAGCAATTATTTTTCAATAGTTTACAAAAGTGAGCGCCTGTCAACCAGAAAATAAAGTTGTATACCGACTTCATTCAGACCTCCCAATGGGTGGAAAAAAAAAGTTGTATACTGGCGAAACAGCCCCAATCTATGGCAAATGAGCTATTCGCCCCTTAGCCTTGAAACCGCTCATCCTATTGGCATGCATCTTCGCTAACTCCAACCCAAAACCCATTTTATTAACTATTGGTGGCTGTACTTTATTATGTCTATGTGATGCTTACCTTCATTGAGAGGTATCAACCGCCAGATATAACCACATTCACATTCCTTTATTGGACTTCCCATTGACGTATATCCCTGTGCTTCGTAGACATCTATCTTCCTGTTTTGGCAATTCGGACATTTCATTTACATTACCTCATGATTGTTTTTAATTTACATACAATATAACTAAGTTATCGGAGCCGTATTCAGTCCAAACCGTATCTATACCCTTTTTAAACCAACCAAATTGTTGATGGCAGAATTATCAAACAAGCTGATTGACAGCGCCGTCAGGTTTTTCGTTATTCAATGCCCGTATGATGTTCCAAGCAGCTTCCATAGCTATCTCTCTCCGGACATCATCGACTGCCGAGCCGATATGAGGAGTAAGAAAGGTTTGTTCAGCATTGTCCAAAAGGGGCTGAGGAATGGCGAGGGAGCGATCTGTGCGCGCCCAGTCCTCCATCTCAAATACGTCTGCGGCATAACCGGCAAGGCATCCAGAAGCAAGTGCATCCACAACTGCATTTTCGTCCACAACAGAACCCCGACAGGCATTAATGAGCAGACTGCCGTGCTTCATCATCGCAATTGCTTTGGCGTTAATCAGATGCTTGGTGGCCGGCCTGAGTGGAACCAGCGGAATGATGAAATCGCTTGTTTTCAATAGTTCTTCAAGGGAGACGTAGGTTACATTTAGCGCTCCCTCGCTTTCTTTAGCAATGGGTGTGATATCATTATATATTACCTTTGCACCGAATCCCGACAATCGCATCGCTACTGCCTGGCCCACGGATCCCATTCCTATGATGCCAACTGTTGCGCTATTTAGTCCCATTCCATAGAATTTCGGCAACCAACCTCTAAACGATCCACTGCGCACATACCTGTCCCCCTGAGGCATTCTGCGAGAAAGGCCAATGAGCAAACCGATGGTTAGTTCAGCAGTGGGAACTGTCAAAAGGTCGGGAACTATAGTGAACCATACTCCATGGTGCGTGCAAGCTTCGATATCAAAGTTATCGTACCCCTTCAGTGCGGCGGCCACGATTCTCAACTCCGGACAGGCCTTGAGAAACTCGTTATCGATGCTGTCAGGCATAAACACCATGATGGCCTGTGCGTCAACAGAGCGACGGATTATTTCCTCTTTCTGCAAGGTCTCACGGGTAAGGTTCGGTATGACCTCACAATGCTGACCCAAGAGTTCCACGACTTCTGGATGCACCCAGTGAGTTATGACGACTTTTGGTTGCATGCATTCACCCCGCTACTTAAATCGTTTGCGTAAGAATTGGCCAGACCCGTCAACAATAGTGACCATAATGAGAATTACCAGCAAAATGGCCGAAACATCCCGATACTGCATGATACGCAGGGAACTCATTAACTCAAATCCGATGCCGCCCGCGCCGACCATCCCCATCACCGTAGATGCCCGGAAATTGTATTCCCAGCGATAGATCGTGACATCGGCCATGTGAGGCACCACTTGTGGAAGAACGCCATGGAGTATGACCTGAAGGGGGCTCGCGCCGGACGACTTTACAGCTTCTATTGGCCCTTCGGAGGCATGCTCGATGGATTCGGCAAAAAACTTGCCGACCATGCCGACCGAGTGGAGTCCGAGCGCCAGCACGCCGGGCAGTGCCCCGAAGCCGACGGCGGCGACGAACAGTATCCCCATTATCAGTTCCGGTATCGAGCGCAAACCGTTTAATATCCCGCGTGCCGCGTGGTAGACGACCGGGTGAGGCGAGGTGTTGCGTGCCGCGAGGAGAGAAAGAGGGAGGGAGATCACAACCGCCAGCGCCGTTCCGGCGACGCTCATTGCCAAGGTGTCCGCAAGCGGCCTGAACCAGTTGCGGGCATCGTGGAAATTGGGCGGCATGCATTCCCGGATCAATCCGATGATGCTCGGTATGCCTTCCTGCAATCTCTTCGTGTCGAGAAGGCCGGTATACCATGCGCATAGTACCACGATGACGATGGCAGCCGTCATCCGCAAAAGGGAACCGTACCACTTCCTCTTCTGGTGAAGGATCAGATGGGCATAGGCATGGTCTATCGACTGGGCGTCTTGCATTGCCTAGATTTTTGCCAGATCAAGGTTGAGAATGTGGGCAAGGTCACGGATCACGTTGTATTCCTTATCGGTAACCGCGCCGAAGCCGTCCGCCTTGAAGGGTTTCAAAACGCCCTTGTCCGTAAGGTTCAGAAATGCGTTCCGTATTTTTTCCTTCAGTCCCGGAGTTAAATCGGAGCGCATGGTCCAGGGATATTCCGGATAGGGTTTCGATTCGGCGAGGACATGCACCTTGGCCAGGTCGATGATCTTGCGCTCAACGAGTGATTCGAAGATGGGTTTGCTCAAACCTCCGGCCTGGGCCGTGCCGTTCTGGACAGCAATCGCGACCGCGTCGTGGGAACCGACAAAATGTTCTCTGTAGTTTTTCTTTGTTTCCAGCCCTTTTTCTTTCAGCATCGACTTGGGTATCAGATGACTCGAAGTTGACGCTACGTCGCCGTATGCCATGTCTTTCCCGGCTATGTCGGAAATGGAACGGATGCCGGATGCCGCGTTCGCAATGACGACTGCCTGATACGTTGTACGTCCTTTTTTCTTAAGCGCCGCAAAGGCCTCGATATTGCTCTTCGACTTCGCCAGCACGTAGGACAACGGTCCAAAGTAGGCAAGATCCAGTCGGCCATGGCGCATGGCCTCTATCATCGACGAATAGTCGGTGGTCACCACGAGTTCAATTTTCTTGCCGAGACTGGACTCGAGGTAACGTTTCAATCCATCGTTATTCTTGATTACGGTCGACCCGTTTTCATCGGGGAGCAGCGCCACCTTGAGGGTTTTCGGATCAGGATCGCTTGCAGCGAACAAGGTGTTGAAGCAGAACAGGGTGGTGAGCACCACTCCGATAACAACCAGAACTTTTTTTTGCATTTTCATTCCCCCTTTTGACAGGATTAGATGGCTGCGAAGTCGGCAAAGTTTTCGGCCCAGCTGCCTGCGTATGAATCATACCGGCCGCTTTTTCGAAGCTCCCCGCTATTGTAAATCTTATCCACCATGTTATTAGTCAATTCATCAGGACTCCCCTCGAAAACGACTCTGCTTGATGCCAGTCCTACGATGTGATCAGCAAACCTCCTTGCCATTTCAACCTGGTGAAGGCTGACTACAGCGGTGATGCCGTCCTCTTTGCATATGTCATGAAGCAATGACAACACTCTGATTGCTGAGGCAGGGTCCAGGCTGGCAATCGGCTCATCGGCCAAGACGATCTGAGGTCTTTGGGTAAGAGCCCGGGCGATACCGACACGCTGTTGTTCTCCACCGCTCAGATTACTCACCCGCTCCATTGCCTTGTGCAACAGTCCGACGCGGTCCAGGGATTCGATCGCAATAAGGATTTCGGTCTTTGGAAGGGGGAACAGGCTCCGCAACGCGGTATGATAGCCGAGACGGCCTATCAGTACGTTTTGGAGTACCGTGTGACGGCCGATCAACTGGTGCTGCTGGAAGATCATGGCCGTATGCCTGCGGTGCATCTTGAGCAGTCTGCCTTCGCTCAGAACACCCAATCCCTCAACGGAAACATGCCCCGAATTGGGTCTGACCATAAAGTTCAGACAGCGCAGTAATGTGGACTTGCCCGAACCCGAAGGTCCCAGCAGCACGGTAAACCGGCCCGCTTGAAAGGTGGTGGAAGTAGAACAGAGGGCTGCCGTACCTCCCGGATAGGTGACGCTGACATTATTCATTTGCAACATCTGAACGCCTATTGGATATCAGTAATATGAACTTTTGTGAGGTGACTATATCAGTTAATTGTTGCAGGGATATGACGATACAGTTAAATGTTTGTGTTTGATAAACCACATGCACTATTGGCCCTACTTAGTGGCGAGGCGGCCAACCTCGGACGCAACCTCGTGGCCGTGGAGAGATGATGAAAAGCGCATTTCCGCACCATACAGAAATGCCAAGATCACATATGTTTTGTCACCGATGTTGCCTGGACGGAATACGAGTTTTTCTCTCCTTTGCCATCTTGACGGTACATAGCCACTGCAGCCCCATCCCACGCAATCCAACGCTGAACCTTATCATTTTGATCCGAATATTCAATTATCCGGCAGGGATATTCCTTCCCCGCCATCGAATAGTGAGTATTACGAACCAGTCGGTATTTCCGTTTGACAATGGCCATTCTTTCTATGACCAAAATCCTTAGTGTAACCGGCATGTTGTCGGGAAAATTCAGACGCGCCTCGGGGCATTCCAGGGAGTTAAAATCGTAGCTGTTACGTGGAATAACGATGGTACGCGTCATCCCATGCTCATGGGCATCATAACGGAAGGAAGAGTTTTCGAGTCGCCCCTCAATATCAACCGTGGTTCCATTATCCTCACCCTTGCGAGAATAGCTAACCAACTCTTGTTTAAGAAAAGTTCCTTTCTCGATTGTATTCAGATTGTAGTCCACCCACAAAAAAGATGCGTTGACGGCTGTTCTCGTTTCAAAGTGAGTGCGGGATGTTCCACCTTCATCAGCCAGGTGTTGGGTGGTGGTTACATCACCAATGGTCAGGCCCATTGAGGACACCTTATAACGTGTCACTGTTTTCACAGGAACACCGGCAAGAGAAGTAACCAATGGAACCATAGAAAAAATGAAGAATGCAGACAGCGAATAAAAATATCGCTTTTTGATATGGCCCAGTTTTGAATGATATCTATCTAATTTTGAAAAAGATTTTGTTTTCATGGCGGCAGTGTATATGAAGATAAAAACTGTTGGTACAGTTAATATCTGGAACTGTAAATGTTCACGCAATAGTCACACTACATCAGTAAATTCGTAACAATATCATTATGTATAATGCAAAAGCACAGACAGACAGCAACTCTCGTCATGAATGTTGCCAATAAAAAAATATCCATCGAGGAGAGCAGTCAATTCATAGAACTTTTAGACCGGATGCTCATGGGGTATACATATTTAGTGTAGCAAGTCTCCAAAGGTCATTGTATATCCTAAAAAACTTAGAAACTTTAATAATCCAAAAATCGGTAAGAACGGTTCGATTGACTTCGCTTGATGCCACTTATTTTTTACCTAAAATTTACTCGATTGGCACAATCTTTTGAATTGGTTGTTGTATGCTGACCATGCGTTGAGAACTTCACTGCAATACTGTCGATCCGGCATAACTGGAGCCAACCATTATCAATCCTATCTCTCAAGGCTGCAATAAATCCCCGATTTTCATATCAAAAAACCTGCCGGTTCGGGTAGGAAATACGATACCCCTCGCTCAGCCTTTTCTAAAAAAGAGCAGTCCTAGCTCACCTTGCGGATAATATTGTTTTTCTATGAGTTTGTTGCAAATGCCGCAACAGAGTAGTTATAGGCGTTTGTAGGTAAATGTTTTGTCGGTTACTGCTTTTTGCCAAGAGTCACAGCGTTGGTATCCTTCCCTAAATGTAGTGCTTAAACTTGTGAGTAAGCTCTTTCTAAATTGAGAGGATTAGTTGGCCGAAGAATAGATATTTAATAGCAATGCATGCAAATTTATTATTGGCAAACTTACCCAGTAATATTGAACAAAATAAAATAATAAGGAATTAACACGACATGCCAAAAAACTTCATCTTAGACACCAACATCATTCTTCACGACTGCCAATCAATTTTTAATTTCGACGACAACAATGTCATTATACCAATGACTGTCATCGAAGAGCTTGACCATTTCAAAAAAGAGATGAATGAGCTTGGGAGAAACGCAAGACAATTTAGTAAAATAATGGACTCGTTTAGAGAGAAAGGCTCTTTGATAGAAGGGGTTAAGGTAGGTAAAGGGACTGTCTCAGTAGGATTCAGCAGACAAGATGCCCTGAATCTGCTTCCTTCTGAGCTGGATCCGAAGATAGCTGATAACCGCATACTTGCGATTGCGCTTTTTACTCAAAAACACGACTCCAACCCGACAATTTTAATCACTAAAGACACTAACCTCCGAATAAAGGCGGATGCATTAGGGTTATCAGCAGAAACGTACGAAAATGATAAAGTGGATTTTGAAACTCTGTTCTCAGGTCACACAGAGTTCGTTGACCAGCTCAAAGCAAACCAGTTTGTATCCAGGGATGATGAAAGTGCAATTAAAAGGTACGACAAGACTCAGGATATGCTTGTGCCTCTCAGATCAGATTTGGATGCTTGGGGACTATCGCCGAGAAACAATGAGCAAAAGATGGCAATGGATCTACTTCTGAATGATGAAATAAAGTTGGTGACTCTAGTAGGAAAGGCCGGGACAGGAAAGACCCTGCTGAGCATAGCCGCAGGTCTGCGAAAAGTAACGGATGATTTTGTTTACAAAAAAATGCTGGTTTCTCGTCCTGTATTTCCGATGGGTAAAGATATTGGCTTTCTCCCAGGTGACATTAACGAGAAACTTGCTCCTTATATGCAACCAATTTATGACAATATAGAATTTCTCATGTCAGGGCAGCATGCTCCCAAAGTTAAGGTTGTAAAGACATCAAAACGCCAAACCAAAGCAGACAACCAGGCGCAGGCAGACCTGGATGAAAAAGAGTACGGCATGCTGGGCAAAGGGCACATGGAGTTGGTCGCTGCGGGTATTATGGATATTGAGGCTCTAACCTACATCCGTGGCCGCTCAATTCCCAATCAATACATGATTATTGACGAAGCACAGAACTTAACTCCTCATGAAATTAAAACTATTGTGACAAGAGCAGGCACAAACACCAAGTTGGTTTTCACAGGGGATCCGGCACAGATTGATAACCCATACCTCGATGCATCCTCTAACGGACTTACTTATCTGGTGGAGAAGTTTAAAGATGAAGCCATTGCTGGGCACGTAACCCTGACTCATGGTGAGAGGTCTGAATTAGCGGAGATAGCATCAAATATTTTATAAAAGTTGAAATTTAACTAATAGAATGTTGACTGGCGTTAAAGCTTTTGAAGCGTTCTACAATTTATTAGACGATCTTACAAGAGATCACTTCGTCTTCGTTGAAGGAGTAGACTGCACACATCCGGTGATAACCGTCTGCGACGGTTACTTTGCCATTGCGTTCATCTCTGACAAGAAGAACAGGCGACAGGGGGGTACCGTTTTTTATTTTCTCGCGGTCTTTCTCTACATGGAAATTACTGATCCCCAATAACGACAATCCGGATGCCCTGAAGATATCTTTGGCCTTAAATTGAGACATTGGAGCCTTCTTCAATTTGCTCACGAGGGCTTTGGTGGTCTCATCATCATAGATTAGGCAAAGGTATGAAGCTGCTGCGGGAAAATCCTTTTCCTCTGGTTCCGGAAGCCATTTGATCTCGATCTGTTTACCCATCATCTGACTCCTTACGACCTATTATTTATGACATCCATCAGTATATCGTCGCATCGAGTTCGGCTTGGTCGCGGCTGGAGTTGCCAGTTTTACCGAGAATTACCTTGGCCCGGTTAACGCGTTTGAGATTAGTACTGAAAATAGCTTTTGTCTGATTTTTTCATTGGATTGTAGGAATAGAAATTTACTTTTTGTACGTAGAATAATACTACGAAACCAACCATCGTCAATGCATGCAATAGCCGCCTACCGCGTAATTTTGATCAGTGGAAACAGTAGTAAATCCTTCTTCGCACTTCTATAATTAGGAGTGACCTTTATAATTGTTAACTCGTACTAAGCTAAGTTTGAGTTATAAATCTAAAGACGCGGGCTGTAGTGACGCTTGAGCCAGCGGCTCAGGCCGTCAAGCCCTGGAAAGAGGACCCGTTCATTGATATTTGCCTGGTCGAGTTTGTCGCGTACCTCCCATTTCAGGGAGGAAGGGATGATGATCTTGCGGGCAATGCGTGGATACAAGGCCAGCCAATCGTCTAATACCATGCAGGGGTCCGACATCATCGAACAAAAGGCGTACTGATTAACGATGCGGTCGTCGATGGAGGGTGGCTCGAAAAAGATGGCAACCTTTTCATTTGC
Source organism: uncultured delta proteobacterium (assembly GCA_963760075.1). GTDB lineage: Bacteria > Desulfobacterota > Desulfuromonadia > Geobacterales > Pseudopelobacteraceae > JACRCG01. Next base: position 14,281 of record CAVXBQ010000003.1, read on the forward strand.
CAGGGAATCCAGCTCCTGGAGTGAATTAATCGACTCAGACAGCATCTCGACCGTCATGACATTTGCTCCCTCCAGCTCCAGCCTACTCTTTAATACCGCCGGGAGCAGCTCGTGTGCTTTGACATAATTGACCGCCCAGATAACTCCGTCTGCATTAAATTTATCGATATTGGCCGTCGCAAAATGCATGGCAATGAAGGGGGAATAAGTCCAGTCGAGTATCCGCGTTGGCAGCCCATAATGTTGGGCGACTGAGAGCCAATGCCAGATGGAATCGCGCTCCACTACACTGCGGTGCGCGTATTTTTTAAAATTCCGCAATAGGTGCCGTTCCAGCTCGCCATAAGGCCCACCCAGCCGATTCAAGGTGGTCTCCAGACGATAGGAGGAATCCGATAGGCCCCGAAAGGCGAAGCGCGAACGGAAACGTCTTAGGTCCTGATTCCAGGAGTCGGCAAAAAGTTCGCTCTGTAGTTCATCCCATGAGCTGACGACGAGTGTTTCCACGTAAGATATCCTTTCCAATCGGGTTCATTGATGTTTTTCTGTAGCACAATACCGGACAGTTATCTGTTCGGCGGCGTCCCCTTGGCGTTTCCTGCACCTTTGGCCGTAAAAATTGTACTCAGATCCTTGACCGCTGCGTCCCTATCACCCAGTGGGGAAAGGCCGAAGCGGCGTTCAATAGTGGCCAAGATCGAGGTCGTGTCGTGCCCCTCATGATCTACCGCGTAATCATGGCTCAGATTTGGAGCAAAGATCAGGGCCGGAATACGCGTGCCGGGCCCCCACTGGTCATAGGGACCTTTGAAATTGCCGGGACCTGGCGGCGCTACATGGTCGGCCTGGCCGCCGAACTCGTCGTAAGTGATGATAACCATGGTATCCTTGGCACAGATACTTTCTTCGATAGACTTGATCAGTTTCACTAAGTGGTTGTTGCCGGTCCATTCGCTGGCGTAACCGGGGTGTTCATTGTCGGCGCCGAGTGGCTTGATAAAGCTGACCGTCTTGAGGTTGCAGCGGTCGCGCTTGGACGACGTGGCTAGCTGGGTGAATTCGACTTCGTCACGCAGATGTTTTTTCCGTGCCTCGCTGCCGGGGGCGTATGCGGCGAAATAGTTGAACGGCTGGTGATGGAACTGGAACAGCTTGTCCGGGCACTGCGGCCAGGTCGATCCTGCAAAGGCGTTTGTAGGGCAGGTCGGACCGTTGCCGTTGGAGAAGCCCATCTGCGCCAGGTCACCTTCGGCATTTGCCCAGCCGCCTGAGTACCAGGCCCAGTCGATGCCCGCCATGGTCAAGCGGTCGCCAATGGTTGGCGTTGTCAGCGGCGGCAAGCGTTTTGCGTCGGCTGTTAGCGGATCGTAGGGCCATGCCTTTGGCTGTATGGTATTGATCGCATAATTACCACAGACTACGCTGGCCGGGGTTGCGCTATGCGTCACCGGCGGTGTGCAGGAGGCGGTTAGAGCTAGGTCTTTCACCATGTCCTTGACAGGCGAAACGTAGAGTGGAGTGTTCTTTGGCATGCCGTTGCCATCAACAACCGAGTGCAGATCAAGGGACGAACCATCATTGACGGCGTCGATCCACTCGGGGGTTCGTGCCGCGATCAGCCACTGGTGATTGAGAAATGAGCCGCCGAACGCCGCTTGAAAAAAATTGTCGGCAATGACGTAGTGAGGATGTCCGGTTGTATGCAGATATTTGTAGACCGGCAGGTCCTTTGTCTCGTAATAGCCCATAGTCAGGCCGGCGGCATTGCAGCCGACCACGTAACGATCCTGCCTTCCGCCGTCAAGCTGGTACTGTTCCTGGTAGAAGCGATGATCCAGGTCCATGGTGCATCCACCCACTTCCCCCTTGCCCTTGGCAATGCCGTTGGGGGATTTCTCATCCGGCTTCGGGCAGGTCGTGTCCCCGGTGGCGATATACCTCCCGATCGGAAAAGGGGTATTGCCGAAATTGCTGACGATATGGCGGTTTGTGTCGGTGCAGGTCACGGCAAGCGGGTCTGGCGAAGTCAGATTGACGTCTTTCTGTGGCAGGCACCCCAGTACCCCGCCCTGCTGGTCGATTTGGGGTATATGCGCGTTGGCCAGTCCATTGACCCCTTCCCATCCACCGAAGAGGTTGTCGAAACTGTGGTTCTCCTGGTAGATCACGACGATGTGATTGATATTCCGCAGGGGCTCCCGTACGTCGGCGGCATGGGTAACCGCAAATGGATAGAGCAGCATGGCGCTTACCGCCAGAACGGAATGTGTGAGAGGTGTGAGAGGTCGTATTGCAAAAGTCATAGGGTCTCCTGCGGAGGGATGGATATTCTGGAAGTGTACCATAAGGAAATTATTTTAAACAATGCGGGGTCTGAATACATTCCTGTCTTTTTCCGTATTGGCTACCGGGTCGTAAAATGAATATTGTGACTGAGCCTGATAAGAATCGCGCAACAAGCGCAGCTTATAAATCTGTATATCTAGTTCGGCAAAACCGCCCCTAAAAGGTTGGTGACACCATGTGACCAGTGATGCCAGATACCCAACCATGGCTAGCACAACCCCGTGGCAATCGCACTGTTAATTATGTCCGGCATGTTCATCGGCCGTTTGCAAATACTGCAAGTGGCTCCATCTTGCAGTTTTGCCCAAAGGATCAGATTTCCCGAGTCACACATGTTGCAGCACCAGAAGTAATAGTCTTCGCTATGTCTAAGTTTCATCCCTTGGTTCCTCCACATATTGTCCAGTATATACGACCCGTATTACAATTATGTAGTGATCGGATGAAATCTTTGTAAATGTATAATGCTGCTATTTTTAGCCGTCACCGATGTGCAAATCCGTTGTAACAAACAATTAGTAATATCGGCACACCATTGTATTATTGATTACGGTATAAATAGCTATGATTCCTAACAGTCAATTCAGTGCGGCTTTTCTCAAAGATGTAATTCGTCCGGTTACATCGATATCCTCTTCTACAATAGTCGCAGATGTAGCTTCAATCTTCACAAGTAATTCTACAGTTATGATGATCCCTATAAGTGGGGATTCCGGCTTTGAAGGGGTAATCAGTCGCCGGGATCTCTTCTCACGTCATCTATCTCACAAATTTGCAAATGAGCTCTACGGCAATAAACCCATTCGTCTTCTGATAGATACGCAACCAATTACCATGTCTCCTGAAATGGACATCAACTCGGCACTTTCGATCCTGCTGAAGCACGATCCCGAACTGGAATGTGACTCATTTCCTGTCTTAGATGAGGGAAACTGTGTTGGAATTATACATGTAGCCGAACTGATCATGGCCATATCTAAGGCTCAAGCGTCTTTGCTCAAACAGTTGGAGAATCTGAGTTCACGAATTCGCGAAGAAGTGGACAAGGCCCGCCAAATTCAACAAAACCTGTTGCCAGCCTCATCATTCAGCTTTTCCAACACAGTACTGGAAGCAGTGCTGATAAACTCAAGTGAGATCAGCGGGGATTTATATGATTACTTTATAATTGACAGCCATCGTCTGGTGGTCATGGTGGGAGACGTAAGCGGCCATGGTGTTCAGTCAGGTATGGTTGCAACCGCTGCCAAGGCTGGCCTTCACTTGATGCTCGAAAGAGGCTACACTACTCCTTCTGAGTTGTTGTCTGGCATGAATAAGGCCGTTCTTGTTACTGCATCGAATTCACTGATGATGACTGCGGTGGTTGCAGTTATTGATCTTGCTGATCAAAAAATTTCTTACGCCAATGCTGGCCATAATTATCCCTATATCTATCAAGCTTCATCAAGAACGATTATCACGCTTGATAACACCAGTGGATTTCCTTTGGGATTTGAATTAGAGAGCACATACGACGAGGCTGAAGTGGCTTTTCACCCTAATGACCGGTTGTTGCTCTATACAGACGGGATTGTTGAAGCGCGCAATAACAACGAGGAATTCGGGTACGACCGAATGGAAGCATACCTACTTAACGAACTTGGAGGTCATCCGGCTCATGTTCGGCAGGGTTTGGTTGAAGCTGTTCGGACATTTACAGGTGCTGAAGATTTTGAGGATGACGTAACTCTTCTGATAGTCGGCAACGAATCAGAATGAATTGTTTCAAACTACTATGAAGGATTTGCAATGAGTATACAGACGTTTCGCTACGGCGATAGAGGTACGATTATATCAGTATCTGGTGTGGTACCTTCACTTAATACACGTTGCTGGACACGGGAATGGGATGTTTTATCATCTCAGGACAAAGCCGGAATAATGGACCAACTACAGATTCTATTTGACGGTAAAGATGAAGATCATGATTTTCTTGGTCAGCGAGCCGGGCTTATAGTAGATGAAATGCTGGAAAATGCTCTCTATTCCGCTCCTCGCAATGACACCGACACCCCTCTATTTACAAAAGGAAGCAAGCGCAAACTTCTTCCGAATGAAAAAATTTCACTCCGGTGCGCATTTGACGGTAAAGAGCTTTTTCTGGAGGTAAGGGACAGTTGGGGAAGCCTGTCACCAGAAATAGTAGAGTTCTATTTAACTTTGAACCAAAGCGGCGCTGATCCTGTAGGTGACAGAGCCGGACGTGGTCTATATATCATGTGGAAGTTTTTGGATTATTTTTATGTAGATATAGATCCAGGCGAAAAGACCTCAATGGGTGGAATCCTTAGCCTATACCCAACAAATTTAGAAAAAGGAGAAACAAATGGATATTGAATTCAAATATGAAATATTTAAGGATAGAGTGGGTGATAACATTTCATTTTACGGTAACATCGACTCACATGCAGAGCCGCATTTTGAACAGCTTGTCCAGAGAGTCACTGGGAAAAAAGTTATTATGGACTTTAGTAATACCGTGCGCATCAATTCGATGGGTATTGCCATCCTGCTTAGAACGATCAAGAGCATCAAGACGGTGAAAAATTCAGAAGTTTCAGTCATCGGAGAGAATAAGACGAATGCCTTGGTGTTCAAAATAACTGGCCTTTATACACTCACGACTCCGCACACGTAATACTAAATTTGTAATTAAGTAACGGGCCCCATTCTTAGTTAGGTACCTCTGTTCGACCTCCCTCACGACCCGCGATTTACATTTAACCAACTCGACACCCCTATGTAACCTTGCTTTTGCTATGGTACCGCTTGGCACCTCCATTGGTGTTGGCATTTCATAATCAATTCGGCAAGGAACGTTCATGAACAACCCGATAGTTAACAAATACATGCTGAAGCAGGAAATTGCGACATTCGACAATAGATTACGCTATTTTTCCAGATTCACTTAACGGATAACAAGCTCTGCTTTACTCGTAGTCAAATCAACGCCAGGTTTGTAAGAATACCCCGAGTTAAATGCTTTCATATTAGCACGGATCAAACACGACCCTTCAGTTCATTAGCCCCATTAATTTGATTGTTACAAAACATTCACTTGATGCGAACGTGATCGTATTATTTTTAGTGTACTATTCAGTTCGGACTAGATAATACTATTTATTTTATTAAATCTTTTGAATGCTATCCGTGCATATGGATGTTGAATAAATAGTGTGCTTCCCGTTTCAGCCTCATATCAGTGAAAACGATATATGAGAAAGGAAAGGTCATGCAAAAGTGCCTTACAAAGCAATTCTTGTTCTCAGAAACTTCAGGGTGTCTAGTAGAAAAGCCAGAGTGCCGTTTCGCGCATAAATTTGGTTTTAGTTTTGTGTGCCGCCATCCTGATCATTCAAAATTTCACGCACACACTGTGGGGGCATTAACATGCGATGGTGCGCTTGAAATGTACAATTTGTTGAGACGTAAACGGCGCGACGAATTTACGGCAACCCTTGATGAAAGCGGCAGAAGATTTTTCTGCCATGAGGTAGACTTCTTCGGTGACGCTCCAGTAAACATGGATAACTTTTGATGATTATTGTCTCACGAAATATACTCTAATTTAGGCTGAGAGCAATGTAACAAAACAATTTACCCCTTCTCAACTCCGGCTCAATAGTGTTCTGCTATGGTGTCTACATTGGAGGATGAATCGTTAAGCCGATTGCCTGCCGGTAATACGAGTAAACTCTACAAAATCTTATGATAATTAGGCGCTAGGAGATCAAAATGTTTGTTGATAACTTGTTGGATGATTCAAGCATGGCTCATAGAATTGAGGCTTTTTGCAATGCCCTTGAACTGGTTGGGGGTATGGATATTACACCGGTGCGTGGCGAAAGCTGGTTTGATGATCTGTATGACATGGATTATGATGGACCGGAAGACGAGACGCAGAATGGTGAAAGTTGGATGGATGACTTGGATGAAGCTGCCTAACTGGTTGTTGGTACCCTCTCGAGAGTTGTTAGATGAGAACGGTAAATCATGAAACCTGATACAGATTGTTACGTTCAACCGCTTGGTACAAGCGATTTTTATGCATGCAAGTCGAAGGACATATCTACGAATGAATGTCCCTATTTAATGTTCTGTGGTCTAGAAGATAACGTTTGCACCAATCCTGACCGGCACAACATTCCCAATATTAACTCATCTCACACAATTCAAGACGGCTCGATAAAGGACATTTTTTGACATCATAATTGTGCATATGCCCTTTGTAGGGTTATTTGGAATGCATGGGTAGCCTTTTTCCGTAATTGATTGACCAGATGGCAAACAATAACAGCTAAATGGAGTGGTCATGCACACTTTTGTCGAATTAATAATAATTGTTATTCTGCTTATATTTTGCGTCCAGATGTACTTTTTCTCAGTAAACAGCAAGGGTACACAGAGACAGGACAGGTGTCTGAGACTCGGAATTGCATACATGACTATTGGTATCGTCGCATTGGTATTCAAAACAGCTTCTATCGTATCTTTCGGACTTGTTATGATGATGTTCGGTTTTAGTCTGATAGCCAAAGGTCTTGATAGATTGAATAAGAGTATTTATATCGACCAACTTGAGGATGATTTGTAGGTTTACTCTACTATCGGCTGCAACATACATTGATTACATCTCCTCTGAGATTAAACGAAAGGGGCATATGCGATAAAACACATGCCCCACAATTCGTCAGTTCTCAACTTTATCTACCAGTTCCCAACATTATTCTTTGCGAACACATCAGATCTCATTACCACTAGTTGTTTTGATGGAAGGAAAGATTAATGTCACCATTTGCTGTCAAAATTGCCACAGATATTCAAATCACAAATTTTTATTTCTCAGAAAAAGCTGAGAAATTGGGAAAATTATATGCACAAGAAAATTCAAAACATGGCGGTATTCATTGAATTTATCGCCAGCTCCGGACTAGCAATATTCTTCCACCTCGTTCTCCACCATGCGGAAACTGCTTACGTCATCTTCGGTGTTGGAATCCTCCTGTCACTCGCCACATATCTCTTGCGGGAAGATATCGAACAAACACGAGAAAAACTTATTGATCAGTATAATCACGCCCATGAGATAACCTTTACTATTGCCAGAATTGTCGATCCAGAATGCCAGAACAAGGCTCACGAAATAGTGGCTGGGGCAAAACGGATGCTTGCGCTCTTGTTGCAAGGTTACGTCCCCCTCGACGAAACTGAATTCTACATGAAAGGGGCTAAATACTTTGATGAGAGCAATCACCGGGTCAAGGCGGTCGATCCGATGACGTCAGGCTGGGACAGCCGTGGTTCCCTCCTCAATTACTATCAGGCCAATCTAAGGGCTCTCGAGAGGGGGGTATTGGTTACACGCATCTTTGTTCTCAATCAGGGCGATATTGAGGACAAAGAGGTGCAGAAGGTTCTTCTCATCCAGTTGCGAGACGGTGTCGAAGTGCGCATCGCTTATCGCGACGAACTTCCGGCAGCGAGCGAAATCTCCGGTCGGGATTCTGCCGGTTCCTTTGACTTCGCAATCTATGACAATAAAGTAGCAACAGAGGTTTTCATCAATCCGGGGAAGTATTTTGGTCGTAAGACCCGCGAGCCGGCTCTAATTGGTAATTATCAGCGTTTCTACGATTTGATTGAGCACAGCTCTCACACCGTTGTGTTAGAAAACGACCGTATCGTCCTTGCTGCCTGCTCCTGCGTAATACCTCGTAATGATTCGCAGCTCAGTGGACTTTCTCCCCGTAAACAGGACCCGTCTCAGCGGAGAACATCAGTTGTCATCGTACCAGCCTAAGCAACTACAGGTCTTGAGTTTAGTAGTTGTGACCGGAGTTTCAAGAAATTTTCAAGCCTACGACTCCAATCTTGATTTGGGCCTCCGGTGGGTGAGTGCACAATCTTAAGGTTGCCTAATTCCAATAAAACAGGAAAATAGATGTCTATGAAGCACAGGGATATACGTCAATGGGAAGTCCAATAAAGGAATGTGAATGAGGTTATCTGGAGGTTGATACCTCTCAATGAAGGTAAACATTACATGGACATAATAAAGTATGAACACCAATAGGCCTAAGGCTAATTGCCCTCTAGTCACAGAGAAATAATCAATAAATATTTCAAAAAGTTGTGACAGGTTTTGTGTTTTATCAACTGAGATCTTAAGTCTGCAAGCAGGTCGCTAAGGAGAATAAATAATATGAGATTAACTACTGTACTGCTTGCCACGTTTGTTGTGATTATTGGGTTACCTCTTTCCATTCTGGCAACGGAAACACCTGAAAATCTTGGTCCCGAAACAATCGAACTCAAGATGGGTAATTATACCTTGAACTTCCAACATCGAAAACATCAGATTTTGAATAATAATGAGTGCTTTCACTGTCACAAACCGCAAGAATGGAAAATTAAAAAATGGGACAAGGAAGTCGCTCACCAAGTATGTATCGCCTGCCACGATCTTAACGACAGAGGCCCGGTAGAATGCAAAGGGTGTCATAGGTCTTGATTTTATAAATATCTAGTGACCCCGGGCCTGTAAAATAGTTTGTGTAAGAGGTGAAAATGGACTTCTGAAACAACTGACCAAGAGACTTTTAGAACGGGCAATGCAAGCTGAACTAACCGAGCATCTTGGTTACGAGAAACACGCTCCTCAAGCCAGGAACACTGGCAACTCCCGAAACGGTGGCCACGTTCCTGCGCCTCATGCACGTCCTGAAGCCTTCCAGATTTATCTTTGCGAACTTTGCTTATCGACCAGGAGCAGAATTCCGCATTCCACCGCGAGTTACTCGACTTCTTGATTGAGAACCCTGTCCCAGCCATTGCTTTTGGCAAAAGGCCAATTTTTGTCAAAGTCCCAAAGCCAGCACGATTCGCCGTGTATAATTTGATTATCTTCCAAATGCAAGGGTCTGATCAAAACCTGGCAGATAAATATCTTCGGCAGGCTTATGTGATTATGGATGTTCTTAAGAAGGACATTCCACAGCGTTTGCGGGAGCAAAAAGTCAGCTCAGGCGAGAAACCATGAATGGGGAGACTTAATAGAATCAGCTATAAAAACTATGTGTGAGAGAATGAAAAGGTAGCAGCAACCGCTCATAAATAGTACAAGGGGGAATACATGAAAATAGGAAGTATGTAGAAAGGTCATCCTTGCTCACTCCAGAAGAGAAACAGAGGTTCGGACTTATTGTTCACCAGTTGAGGAAGAAAGGCTTTAGCTTGAAGGCTGCTCAGGAGTTAGCATATAGTAGCGTTTTGTGCGAGGATATACCTATTGAGCCTACATGAAGGTAACGTGTGAAAAAAGGATATTACTGTCCGACCAGAGTTGCCCCCTCCCCCTCTATCTCAATGAGTCTACTGCGTTCTGCAATAGCTCCTAGATGACCCTGATCATACTTTTCCATTTTTATAAACAAATCCGAAAGCCCATAATCACCATAGGTTATAATTGATTCAATATGTCGCTCTGCTAAATCCATTTCAATCACCAATGCCATTTCAAACACCTCTGATAAAGATAACTGACTTGTTTCTACTGCACGATGAATTGATTCCAGTTTATCTAATATTGCAATTAATTTTTTGTCTTTGAATTCAACGTCAACATTATCATGTACCAGTTGGCTTGCCGCTAATTTAAATTGAGCAGAATGGTTGTCCTCGTCATTTGCGATCTTATGCCAAAGAGCTTCGATCTCGGGGGCATCAGAAAACATCTGTTCAAAATGACGGTAAATATGAGCACATTTTTCCTCGATCAAACTACATGTATCAAGAATGTGTATTTTGTTGAGTGGTAACTTATCTGTGTTATTAGGCATCCTAGCCTCCAGTAAAGTGTATTGAAAAGCTGGAAAATATACAGTATACCCCCTCTTGCAATATTTAAAGATTTATCCTCTGTCCCTGTGGCTAAAGTGAAAACTTCGGTACCTTCAATAAAAGGTCAAAGCTTCTATTCCAGCCGTTATAAAGAAAGCTGGTGTACCAGCCGTAAAAGTAAAAGCTGCTGTACCTGCAAAGGTTGCTAAGAAGAAGTAGTCTGCTGAGATCGACACAATGGTATCGAACTTTCACATCTAAGCAAACAGCGCAGTAGTAGCATTAATGCGTCACTATCGACATGGTGCTTACCGAGTAATAAGAGATCCTGAAGGTGCCATTTCACTTTGGGCAATAGAAGAAGAGGCTATAGAGGTCATTAAGGAACTGAGGAAATAATGCACATTAAAATATTAGCTATCGGAATCACTCTATTTCTTTGTCTAAATATACCTGCAATGGCAGAAATGTATAAAATTGAGAATCCAGCATCTAATATTGACAATCCAGCAAGTCGGATGGATAACCCAAATCCATTATCACCTCCTACGCAACCTATGCCACAGCCACCAGTGGAAAAAAATACTACTACACCTATACCATCATCACAGGGCATAGAACGACCACATCCTAAACATCAATTCAAACATAATACCCCTCAAAATAGCTATCACTTCAAAACAGCTAACGAGTATTTAGATGCAGTTAAAAAAACATTTAATCGTAAAAACTATCAGAAAGCACTTTCAATCACAGAGGAGGCTCTTGGACGCATAAGGTCCGGAACGCTTAAAGCCTCTAAGAAAACAAAGAATAAACTCAATGAGTACAGAGTATCTGGATATGAGTTTCTGAATAAAATGAAGAGTAAAGAGGTTAAAGAACCATGACCAAGGCTGATATTGCAGAACGCATACAATTTAATACTGGCATGACAAAGAAGGAATCTCTTGAGATATTGGAAGGCATCTTTACAATTGTGAAGACCACACTTGAGGCAGGTGAGAAGATTAAGATATGTGGCTTTGGGAACTTCGAGGTTAAGCAGAAGAAAGAGCGTAGAGGACGTAACCCACAGACAGCAGAAACCATTACCATTGAAGCCAGGAAGATATTAAGCTTTAAGCCGAGCATGGTGCTAAGGTCTGCAATAAATGAAAACATTAATAACTCTTGTGCTCAATATGGTGAATAACATGTCAGGACAGGTAGTTACAAAAGCCATAAAAAACCTTATACTTTCTCAACCTATTGACATTCCAGTCTTTCATGAAGTGGCCTTGCGTTTGCTGCAAATGATGAATGACCACTCATATAGAATTGAAGAAGCAATAACATTAGTCAATGAAGACACAGCATTAGCTTCTTTAATGCTTAGATACGCTAATAGTACTTATAATTCAGGTAAAACGCCAATTACTACAATAAAGAATGCAATCGTTAGGCTAGGCTCTCAACAGATCGTAAATCTCGCATTTACAGCAAGCATGGCAAATAGTAAATCTGACAATCCAGTTATAAACACATATATAAAAAATCTTTGGCATCATAGTCATGCTGTAGCTATTACGAGTGCATGGTTGGCAGTACAGGTAAGGCATGACAACAAAATACCCGATATAAATACTGATGAAGTATATTTGGCTGGATTATTTCATGATATTGGGAAGTTGTACTTATTGAAGTCAATGGATAGATTTATTAAAGCTGAACTATTGCAGGCTGATAACGGTTTAATAGATGAATTTATTGAGGAACTTAGTATTCAGCAAGGCATAAGAGTAATGCAGTATCTGAACATTCCAAAAATATATTCAAATTCGGTAGAAAGACATATCACAAATAATTGGAAGTGTGGAACAAATGATAATTTAGTAGCTGCTGTCAGATTGGCCTGTAAAATTCATCATTATATTGAGCAAGGAATTGAAGTAACAGAAACTGGTGAAGAATTTGAACTGGTTAAAGATGAGTTATTCTTGTTAGATATAGATGATGTAACTTATGTGTGTGATTTTGTAAAGTCTATATCTGGTTAGTGAGCGTCTAAAAGCTTTAACCTACAAACACAGATGCCATATCAATTATGAGATCACTTCGCCCTCTTATTCATATTCCCTACGAGCTTTAATATACATCCCCGAAGTTCAACATTCTTGATCTTCCTGAATGCCTGTAGCAACTGGTCCTCTTCACCAGTAAGCCTCACATGCTGCGTAGGAACTGTACGTTCTATCAATTAACAGCAGCAATGGGACTCAATGCCTTCATGGTGCCAGAACCAGATCCAATCAATTCTATATGTCTGCTCAATAACAAAGAAATACGCGAATACCTGGGCAACAAATGGGAGGGTATGAATCCACTAGCAATAGTCAAGCAGCTAATCAACTACCTGTACTGAATGGCATAAAATATGTGTCCGAGCGGATAACGTGGGAACTATCGGTCAATGTATGGCGATATGAGGTCATCGAATTCATCAGCAGACTTGCACTTCGTTTTTCCAACCCAACAATCTGAACTCTGCGAATCAATATAGCTGACGAAACCAATTATCTTGCTATCAGAAACACTGTAGAGATAGATCGTAGCATGGACTTTCCCATCATTCTGATGCTGATAAAATGCAGCACGAGCAAAGCATCCTGCAAGTTTTTTACTGTAATGGATATTACTAGAGAAGGGTTTACCAATGCGGTTGATCAGTTCATAGCCATCATTGACACATTTGTCTTCAAGCGAAAGTGGGCTTTGTTGAGCATATGCAGTTGCAGACAGAGCTTGAACGAAAAGGAAAAACGAGAAAATTATGGTTGATTTCGCAGTTGTCATAAGCCAGGTCCTTTAAGATGTACCCAATGACTGCCATTACATATGCAGACTGGTTATACGTACAGGTTTACTATCCCAGAAGAACTTTCGGCAGTCGTATTTTTCTTATGTGCCGCTTTTTGAGATGGTTTAGCCTTACTCTTACTGTTGCCCATATCTTTTTTCTCAGAATCCTTTTGAACAGATGTCTCATTGGTATTGGTAGCAGATTTGGTATCACTGGAACTTTTCAACAATTTACCAAATATTTGGCTGGCAAATGTTGGTGCTGACCCTTTAGTAGCATTAGTTTGTTGTGCCGTTTGGTTGGCTTTGCTTTTGTGTCCGCCTCCCGATTTATGGGCAGCTTGAGTCTGATCGGGAACAGGTGGTATCTGAATTAGTGCTACTGACATAGAACAGGCTCCTCCTACGTTCTATTCAACATGTAACTGCTCTCTGCCACTCTCCAGAATCCGATCTCTTAGATCCTTACCAACCTTGAAGAATGGACGCTTTTTAGCAACAACAGTAACTTCATTACCTGTCTTAGGATTCCTACCTGTACGGCCATCATAGTCTCGAATCTGAAAACTACCAAAACCTCTTAACTCAATTCCATCACCAGCAACAAGGGATTCAGACATACTGACAAATACTTCGAGAATAATAGTCTCAGCAGTTTCCATGTTGAGGTTTTTACTCTTAGCCAGCATTTCTATCAATTCAGATCTTGTCATAAATCCCTCTCCGCAAGTGCAATTACCCGCTTAGACCACTCAATAGCCCGATAGTAGCGTTCTATTTGTTCAGCAGAAGTATGCTTGCCATTGGTCATATCCAACGATGCCTCTTGCAATTCCTTCAATGCCGCCAGTAGATCATCTTCCATCAGTGTCACAGCTAACCTCCATAAAATCAGAATGCTATCTAGCACAACAAATCCATTCAAGTCCAAGACTTTATTAAGAAAGGAGTATTACCATGACGCTACACACCCTATTCGGAACTAACGTAACAAAGCCACAGAAGATCCAGCTTAAACAGATCAAAGCAGTGTATGAGGTGTCAGAGCCTGATCCAATAAATTCAGTATGCCTGCATAACAACAGGAAATACGGGAATACCTGAGCAACAAATGGGAGGGCATGAAACCAGTATCGATGGTGAAGCAACTAATCAACTACCTATATTGAAAGGAGGGAACACCATGAGATGCGTGTACTACACCAGAAAGTTAAGTAACAGAGAGATTGTACATGGTATCCGATATGGAACTACTGATGATAGAACTGATACTTTCCTACCAGATCGAGATTCAGCACCAGTGGTAATTTGTAATGTTTGTGGAGAAAAACTGCTCCGTCTGATCTATGTAAAACTCAATAGGCCAAATACCCATCCCACCTACAATACATTCAAACATACCTGATAACCTCCTTGTCAATTTAAGTACAATTTCAATAGTCACATTCCACAAAAACACCTTGGTCTCTTAAAGCCATCAGGTAATAGATTATGCGGTACATTATCTATTCCACGAGACAAAGCCATTTTGCGACGTGCACAGTTGGCAAATTCACTATTACAGTATTCGACGCGTAATATTTCTTTGGTTTGGGTCTTATCTGAAGGTTCTTCATTGTAGAAACAACAGGTATTACAAAATTCACAGTTAGCCATGATGACCTCCATTTTCAAAAAAATGGAATCTGGATAAAAACGACCATAATTCAGGTCAGTCAAACTATCAGATGAGGGTGATCTACTATAAATAGCTCTGCTTATCATCAGGTAATTTAAGGAACTTCATATGATCGGGATGCAGGCAATAGGTGCAAGTCTTGCCGGCAAAGAGACCATATCTACACGCTTTATTGTTAACGGAGCATCTGGATAACTCGCAAGTAATCCGCTCTGTAGTACAAAACATTGTATCAGGTTCTGACTTCAATATTTCAACGTCCGGAGTCTGCATTTAATTCCCCAGCAAGTGAATCAATCCTTCAGAAGCATACCATCCAAAACGTAGATGTAAATATTCCCAGCATAAAAAACCATCATCAGTACACAAAGGTCATAAAGCCCTATTTTTGTTCTTAAAAGGAAATGCCGTGACACTACGTACCCCATTCGGAGCTAACGTAACAAAGACCGACTGCAAAGGTTTGAAACAGTTACGTCAATTTATTGATAAAGAAATGACTGCCCAGTACGGTCCTAATTGGCCGAAGAAAAGACTAGCCCCCAAGACTTATCCATGTCTTATCCTCTTTTCTTTCAAACAATTAGTATAGTGCACAACACAACTGCTTAAGGTTGCACGAGAGATTGCATACCCGTAAAAAAAACACTGGGTCACGACAAGTACTTATCGCAACCCATATTTATTTTTTGGTGGAGCTGAAGAGGATCGAACTCTCGACCTACGCATTGCGAACGCGGCGTGACATAGGGGTAAAATAAAAGGGCGAGGTCCGACAAACACCGCCCACCAGTTCCACTTTATTTTCCCGAACTTTGAGGATGGAGCCCCTCCCTTTCGGCCTAGTATACAACTTTATTTTCCGGTATAAGACATTATTTTCCAGTATAGAACTTTATTTTCTGAGGACATTTCCCCCAGCGCATCACGTCCGGTCACTCCACGGTAACACTCTTGGCCAGGTTTCTCGGCTGATCGACGTCGGTACCCTTCAATACGGCAATGTGGTACGCCAGAAACTGCAGCGGCACTGAGAGCAGCAGCGGATCAAGATCTTCGTCAAGGCTCGGTATTTCAATCACCGTTTCCGCCCTGCCACGCACCTCTTCATCACCTGCGGAACAGACGGCGATCACACGACCACTCCGGGTGATAACCTCTTCCATATTGGAGAGCGTTTTTTCGTAAGAGCTTCCTTTCGGTACCAGAACAACAACCGGCACATCTTCATCTATCAGGGCGATCGGACCATGTTTCATTTCACCCGCCGGGTACCCTTCGGCATGAATGTAGGAAATCTCCTTGAGCTTGAGAGCGCCTTCGAGGGCGATCGGAAAGTTTTTCCCACGGCCGAGATAGAGAAAATCACGGGCGTTCATATATTTTTTCGCTACTTTTTCAGTGTACTCGTTCAGTTTCAGCGTCTCTTCCAGCAGACCCGGTACTTTCTTGAGCGCCGCGATCATCTGCTGCCCACGGACGGCATCAATCGTACAGTTAGCTCTCCCCAGACGGATCGTAAAGAGATACAGTGCGGTCAACTGGGTAACAAACGCCTTGGTTGAGGCAACACCGATCTCAGGACCGGCATGAGTGTAGATGACGCCGGCAGATTCACGGGCGATGGATGAATCAACCACGTTGCATATCGCCATGTTCATCGCGCCGCGCGATTTTGCTTCACGCAGAGCCGCCAGCGTGTCGGCAGTCTCACCTGATTGGGAGATGACAATTGCCAGCGTGCTTTCATCTACAACCGGATTGCGATAGCGGAACTCGGAGGCGATATCAACCTCAACCGGAATGCGGCAGTGTCCCTCGATATAGAATTTACCCAATAGCGCGGCGTGCCAGGAGGTTCCGCAGGCGATGATAACGATCCGCTTGACTGCTGCCAGCTGGCGGTCGCTAAACTGCAGATCTTCGAGGTACACATCACCCTCACCCTCAAGCAATCGACCGGCGATAGTGTCGCGTACGGCGCGAGGCTGTTCGTGGATCTCCTTCAGCATGAAGTGCCGGAATCCCCCCTTTTCGGCCATCATGGGCGACCAGTCGATATGGCGCGCTTTTTTATCGAGGGGATCTCCTGAGATGGTTGAGAAATGCGCCTCGCCGTCTCTGAAAATTACCAGCTCGCCATCCTCCATGAAAACCATCTCACGGGTATAGGTTAAAATGGCCGGAATATCGGAAGCGACGAAAAACTCTCTCTCGCCGAGTCCAACAACCATCGGCGACCCCAGTTTGGCGGCGATCAAACAACCAGGATCCTTTTCGTTGAGGATACAAACCGCATATGCCCCGCGCAATTGCGCCAGGGTCTGCCTGACGGCCTTTTCAAAGTCGGTTTCAGTTCTCAGCGTTTGTTCGATCAGGTGCGCTATAACTTCCGTATCGGTTTCGCTTTTGAACGTATGGCCAGCCTGTTTCAATTGATCTTTAAGTTGCAGATAATTTTCTATGATGCCGTTGTGCACCAGAATTACCGGACCGGCTTTGTGAGGATGGGCATTTATTTCAGAGGGTCTGCCATGCGTGGCCCAGCGGGTATGACCGATACCGACAGTCCCGACGAGCGGCTGATCGCGCAGCATATTTTCAAGGTTAATCAACTTGCCCTGGCTTCTCCGAATGGCGGACACGCCATCCGCCAGTGTGGCAATTCCTGCTGAATCGTAGCCACGATATTCAAGCTTTTTAAGTCCTTCCAGAATGATCGGGGTTGCCTGCTGCCCACCGATGTATCCAACAATGCCGCACATATACTCTCCTCAAAACGTGTAATAAACATGTATGAAATAATTGGGCATGGTACCATAAAGATACTCTCAGTAACACGATTTTTTTGATGGCGAAACCATTATCGCCATACTCCGTCCCGCACTTCCACATTTGAATATACTTGAATTCCTACAATGATATGCTATTTTGCTGGAGTTGAAAATTGCAACAGTTGTAGGTCATTCAGACTATCAGGAAGGTTCACCAATGAAAAGAAACATGCAATATCCCTCCGTTAACAATAGTTTTCGGTCAACGGTGCTGCTGTTTACAGTGACGCTTGCCGTTGTTGCTATCCTTGGTGTATCCGGCTACGTGTTTTATCTGATGGCAAAACTTCCCCGAGTCGATCGACTGGCTGATTACAAACCGCCCATCGTCTCGCAGGTTTTTGGCGATGACGGCACCCTGGTCGGGGAGTTTTATCTGGAACGCCGCATCGTGGTGCCGGTCAACAAGATGCCGCGCAAACTGATTCAGGCCTTTGTCTCGGCTGAAGATGCCAATTTTTATTCCCACAAGGGGATCGACTATCTGGGAATTGTTCGAGCGGCAGTCAAAAACGTAATCTCCATGAGCAAAAAAGAAGGCGCCTCCACCATCACCCAGCAGGTTACAAAATCCATGCTGCTGTCGCCGGAGAAAAAGTTTTCCCGCAAAATCAAGGAGGCCATTCTTGCCAAACGGATGGAGGAAAGACTCTCCAAGGACGAGATTCTGTATCTGTACCTGAACCAGATTTATCTCGGGAGCGGCGCATACGGTGTCCAGGCGGCGGCCGAGACCTATTTCGGCAAAAATGTCGAGCAGCTCAACCTGGCCGAAATGTCCATGCTGGCCGGCCTTCCAAAGGCGCCCAACGCCTATTCCCCCATCAAGCATCTGGAAAAAGCCCGCGAACGCCAGGCGTATGTGCTGGAGCGCATGATCAAGGAGGGGTACATAACTCCGGTCGAGGCCGACCACGCCAGGAAGACCCCGATTATCCTGCAGCCCATGAAGAAGGTCAACAACGACCAGTCCGCCTATTTCCTTGAACACCTGCGGATCCAGCTGGAGCAGAAATACGGTGAGGACCAGCTCTACAAGGGCGGGCTGAAGATCTACACCACCATGAATGCCGCCATGCAGCGGGCGGCCTATGACAGCCTCCGCAAAGGGCTCAAAGCGGTGGACAAACGCCAGGGTTTCCGCGGACCGGTCAAAGTATTTGAATGAAACGGATGTCGACGCTTTCTGCAGCAAGGTTGAGGACTCAATTGATTCCGCCGCACTTAAAACCGGCGAAACCTACCAGGGTGTCGTGGTCGGCTTCAATCCCGAAAAAGGTGAGGCGCTGGTCAGGGTCGGAGATCGCAAAGGGATTCTCTCCCGAAAAAACATGTCCTGGGCCGGCAAGGTCGGCATGATCAACAGTTACGGCAAACCGGAGAAGGGGAACAAGGGACTGACACTCGGTTCGGTCATCGAGGTATCGGTCGTATCTCCTGATATTAACAAGGAAGGCGCCCAGTTTGCACTTGACCAGACCCCGGAGGTTCAGGCGGCTCTGGTTTCGATCGATCCCCGCACCGGCGGAGTCAAGGCCATGGTCGGCGGCTACGACTTCAAAAAAAGCCAGTTCAACCGCGCCATGCAGGCCAAACGCAACGCCGGTTCGGCCTTCAAGCCGATCATCTATGCGGCGGCCCTTGACAAAGGACTGACTCCGGCAACGATCATCGAAGATGCACCGGTCGAATACCCGGACGGCGCCGGCGGAATCTGGAAACCCCAGAACTATGACCATGAGTTCCGTGGCCCGGTGACCATGCGCGAGGCGCTGACCTATTCCATCAATATTGTCAGCGTCAAGATCATGGAGCAGATCGGAGCGCCGTACACGGCCGAGTACGCAAAAAAACTCGGGTTCACCTCTCAGATTCCGGCCAACCTGGCACTGGCACTGGGAGCGGCCTCAATCTCCCCCTTCGAATTGACATCCGCGTACGCTGTCTTTGCCAATAAAGGCGTGCTGACCCCCCAGTACTTCATTACCAAGGTGACCGACACCGATGGCACCGTTCTTCAGGAAACAGCGCCCCCCAGTACCGGTCCCGGTAATTTCACCGGAAACGGCGTATGTCATTACCAATCTGATGCAGAGTGTCGTCTCCAGCGGAACGGGACATCGAGCCTCCGTCATCGGACGACCGGTAGCCGGAAAGACCGGTACCACCAATGGTGCAAAGGATGCCTGGTTTGTCGGCTATATTCCGCAACTGGTGACAGGTGTCTGGGTCGGATATGACCAGGAGCGCTCTCTTGGAAGCGGGGGAACCGGTGGCCAGGCGGCCGCGCCGATCTGGGGCGACTTCATGCAGAAGGCGGTCATGTCGCTGCCTGTCGAAGATTTTGAGGCACCGGAAAATGTGTCCTTCGTGCTGATAAATCCCCGCACCGGCAAACTTGCCAGAGAAGGCACTCCGGGTGCGGTAATGGAATGTTTTATAAAAGGGACGGAGCCGTCTTCATACGACTAGGAAACACTCTCCAGGGTAAAAACGGAAGCGGGCGCCTGTTGTTCCGGCGCCCGCTTCTTAGTTATATGGTACCCAGCTGCACCGCCGTTACATCGAAATATCCTCGGCTACCCCGCTTCTCTGTTTTACAACCGAATTGAATTTTGCCCAGTCAACCAGCCTCGAAAGTTTCAGCTTCTCTATCATCTGTCGAGCTTCAGCAACGAGACTGGCGCTCTTGTTATAGACGTCATGATGTACTTCCAGAAAAACCCGCCCATCCTCGGTCACTGCCAGCTTGACCGGCTTATAAATTATTTCCCCCTTCGTGTTCACCTTGATCTGCGGAAAAAACTCTTCCATCCGGCTCGGAGAGAGTCGAATACAGCCATGGCTGGAGAAACTGTAAATTGACGACGGCTTGGTCGTGCTATGGATCAGAATACCGGGTATTGAGGTTCTCATGGCATATTTTCCAAGCGGATTCTCCGGCCCCGGAGGAATGCTGGTAACAATCTCTTTGCCCTGCTCTTCCATTTCGAGTCTGTATCGATGGAGGTACCGTCCAGGTCGGATCTTTCATTTTCGCCGTGATCTTGAATTTTCCAACCGGTGTCTGCCAGACATATTTTTCATTTTTTGTTGCCGAGCCAAGCGCCACAGGAAGTGACGTGACAAGGGTCCCCTGCTGAAAATAATACAACGTCCGATCAGGAATATTGATGACGATGCCATTCTTAACCTGTTGCGGTATAATTTTACGATTATTATAGGCAAGCTTCTGTCCAACTTTGAGTCTCGCCCTGGCACTCAGACCGTTCATGCTGCGAAGGTGCTGCTGGGTAACCCCCAGCTTTGAGGCAACAAGGCGGACGGTATCGGCTTTCACGACCGTGTAGACACCTCTTGAACCGACAAGCCGGTCGGAATCAGGCTCTTCAGACGATTCATCTTCTGAAGGTACGACAGGAGGTTTCAGATCGACAGGGAGCGGCCGGGCGACTATTCCGGGCACCGGAGTCACTTCGGATGTTGTGAGCATCGATTCGATTATCTGCGATTTTTGAAGCGACAGCAGGTAAAATTTGTCGGCGTTCTCCCGGTCGTTTTTGGAGAAATAGCGTTGTGCAACCTCATACACGAGATCGAGGCTTTTCAAATCGTCCGGAAATTTTTGGGCGGCAGCACTCTTATGCAGGCTCGACACGGCCGATTCGGCATCCTGCCTGACATCGGCAACAGCGGCGGCTGCGCACAACAGCGATAAAGCAAAAAGTGACGTCGTTAACGCCCGTACCCTGTTTATCAGGGGCCGCGAAAAAAGCCCGCGCCTACTTGATTTAAATTGTTTAATAGATGGTTTCATATAAGTGCTTTTTGTACATGATCAGCAGCATGCATTGCAAACATATTCTACGAAACAAGGGACCGGTACGAAAGCAAACGCCCCTGTCGGAATCTCCGGCAGGGGCGTTTGCATTCATCCTATTCAACCAATACTAGCCAAGAATCGCTTTCATATCGGCCTCTACCGTCGTGATCGGAGCGATGTTGAAGTTCTCAACCAGGAAGTTGAGCACGTTCGGGGTGATGAAAGCCGGCAGTGTCGGTCCGAGCTTGATGTTCTTGATGCCCAGGTGCAGCAGGGTCAAGCAGGATGACAACCGCCTTCTGCTCGTACCAGGAAAGGATCATCGAGAGCGGCAGGTCGTTGACGCCGCATTCGAAGGCACCCGCCAGGGCTACGGCAATCTGGATGGCCGAGTAGGCGTCGTTGCACTGACCGACATCCAGCAGACGCGGAATGCCGCCGATGTCGCCGAACTCCAGCTTGTTGAAGCGGTACTTGCCGCAGGCCAGGGTCAGGATGACCGTATCCTTGGGGAGTTTCTCGGCAAATTCGGTGTAGTAGTTACGTCCCGATTTGGCGCCGTCGCAGCCGCCGATCAGGAAGAAGTGCTTGATAGCGCCGGACTTGACGGCAGCGATAACCTTGTCGGCCACGCCCAGCACCGCGTTGTGGCCGAAGCCGGTCAGAATCTCCTGGCCCGGATTTTCCGGCAGACCGGGCAGTTCGAGGGCCTTGTTGATGACCTCGCTGAAATCCCAGCCGTCAACATGCTTCACATCCGGCCAGCCGACCAGACCCCAGGTGTAGAGGCGGTCTTTGTAGCTGTCGGACGGCTTCTGGATGCAGTTGGTGTTGAAGATGATCGCACCGGGAAAGTTGACGAACTCTTTGGCCTGATCCTGCCATGCGCCGCCGAAGTTGCCGACCAGGTGGGAGTATTTCTTCAGGCCGGGATAACCGTGAGCCGGCAGCATCTCGCCGTGGGTGTAGATGTTGATCCCCTTGCCTTCGGTCTGCTTGAGCAGCTCTTCCAGCATCTTCAGATCGTGGCCGGTCACCAGGATGGCCTTGCCGGCCTTGGTGCCGAGCTGAACCGGCGGTCGGAACCGGATGGCCGTAGGTATCGGTGTGAGCGTTGTTCAGCAGGCCCATGACGGTCAGGTTCTGCTTGCCGCACTCCATGCAGAGGCCGACAAAATCCATCAGTCCCAGGCTCTGGATCGGTGGTGGCAGCCAGCGCCTTCTGGAAGAAGGCCAGGACTTCGTCATCGCTCTTGCCCAGGATCATGGCGTGATCCATGTAGGCTGCCATACCCTTCAGGCCGTACATCAGGATCTCGATGACGGAACGGATATCTTCGTTGACATGCTGGGTGTTGATGCCGTAGGCCTCGGCCTGGGCTGACCATGCCGGCCAGATCGTCAGCCGGTTTCCAGTCGGCCACCGGGCCGGAGATGGTTACACCGGCAGCGGCTTTGGCCTTCTCTTTCAGCTCGTAGCAGCGCTTGATCACGCCGCCGATATGGCGCAGCATCAAAGTCCACGTTGGTGACGGTGGTGAAGAGCCCCTCGATGGTAAAGCGGTCGATCTCGGCGTTGCGCCCCAGCTTGTCGGCATAGAGCGCCAGACTTTTCAGGCCGTACAGCAGGTGATCCTGCAGTGCCGCTACATCAGGTTTCTTGCCGCATACGCCCGAAATATTACACCCGACTCCGTTTGCTGCCTGCTCACATTGATTACAAAACATGCTCATGTCTGATTCCTCCCTTTCGTTGGTGGTTGTGTAAACTCGTGTGGTGAGTTTTTTTCGTTTTTATGGTAGGAACAGTATACCGCCTTTTCGACTAATTACTTGACGGTTGTCAAAAAAATACAACTTTAAGGAGAAATCAGATGTCTAAAGTCTTTTTTAGCGATATGCGCGCCGGTCACAAGGAAAATCTGTTCGACAAGATCGCCAAACTGCTGACGCTGGCAGGGCTTGCGCAGACCGTTGCCGAAGGGGATCTGACGGCGGTCAAGATCCATTTCGGCGAAAAGGGAAACCACACCTATCTCCGCCCGGTCTTTGCCCGGCGGGTGGTGGAGGAGATCAAGAAACTGGGGGCGCTGCCGTTTCTGACCGATTCCTCCACACTCTATCCCGGCCAGCGCAAGGAGGCGGTCTCGGCCCTGACCTGCGCGCATCGAGAACGGCTTCGGCTATGCCTGTGTCGGCGCGCCGCTGATCATCAGCGACGGCCTGCGCGGTGTCACCGAGACCGAGGTCGCCATTGACGGAGAACTGCTGAAGAAGACCTACATCGGCACCGAGATCGTCGAGGCCGATTCGATCGTGGCCATGACCCACTTCAAATGCCACGAGCTGACCGGTTTCGGCGGCGCGATCAAGAACCTGGGCATGGGATGCGCCAGCCGCAAGGGAAAACTGGTGCAGCACTCCACCGTGGCTCCCAAGGTGGCGGCCAAAGTACTGCATCGGCTGCGGCATCTGCCCCCGCTCCTGCGCCCACGATGCGATCGTCATTACCGACGGCAAGGCGGTCATCGATCCGCAGAAATGCGCCGGCTGTTCGCGCTGCATCACGGTCTGCCCGGTCAAGGCGATCAACATCCAGTGGAACGAGGCAGCCGACCTGGTCATGCGCAAGATGGCCGAATATGCCAAGGGGGCGCTGACCGGCAAGACGGGCAAGGCGATCTACATCAACTTCATCACCCAGGTCTCACCGGCCTGCGACTGCTACGGCCACTCCGATGCCCCGATCGTCAACGACATCGGCATCTGCGCCTCAACCGATCCGGTGGCAATCGATCAGGCCTGCGCCGATCTGGTCAACGGGGCGCGCGGCAACGAAGGTTCGGCCCTGCAAACGCGGCCACGAGCCGGGTGGCGACAAGTTCCGCGGCTGCTGGCCGGAGATCCCGTGGGAGGTGCAGCTGGAGCATGGGGAGAAGGTCGGGCTGGGGAGCAGGACGTACGAACTGGTGAGGGTCTGACTGTTTCCTCGCGGTACCGTTATTTAATGATGTCGGGATGATAACCAGGATTCCGGCATAAACTCTAAGTTGTCGTTCTCCATTTGAAGGAGGTTCACATGCAATCCCAAGGTAATGAGGATCGAAATGTATGCACAGAAGATATCGATTATTTTGTATTTTCCGCCCGCGACTATCTGCTTGCCTTGCCATTTTATGACATCATCCAGATTGTAGACTCTCCAATCTGTACCTCAGTGCCGAATATGCCCCGATACATTAGGGGTGTTATTGACATAATGGGTGAGGCTTTGCCGTTAATCGACACGAGAATCAAGCTGTCTGTTCCTTCAAGGCAGGATGAAGTGAATGAGTTCGTAAATCTGTTCATGACGAGAAAACAGGATCATCTGAATTGGATCGATACATTAAAAAAAGCGGTAAACGATGATGAAGAAATAACCGTAGAAAAAAATCCGCATAAATGTGCCTTTGGTAAATGGTATGACACCTACAGACCCAATACCTTGGCGTTGACTTCATATATGGCGCGCTTTGACAAACCTCACAAGGCGATTCACAATCTTGCGGTCCAGGTTGAGGAATTGGTACAGGCGGGGCAAAAGGAGCAGGCCAAATTATTAATACAAGCGGCGGAAAACAACGAGTTAATAAACCTGATAACACTGTTTGACGGTTTTGAGGAGCAGATGAGGCAGAGTTATCAGGAGTACGCGGTTATCGTTGTTCACGATGGCCAAAAATATTCGCTGTCCGTTGATTCGATTAAATATTTTGAAAAAATGGATGAGATCGTCTCTGAGGCACCCCTTTTTACAAACATCGATGAAAAAGTGATTCGCGGCATCGGCAGAAAAAAGATCGGCGATAGCACGGAAGACATAATAATTCTGGACCTGGAGGGTTTTCTGAATGGCGTGCAGTGCACGCGACAACTATAGTTAGGCCTCACAAAGGGACGGCCGATTTAGTAATTACAAATACAATAAAAAGGATAAAACATGAGCCAGTTGCCAAAATGTCCCACATGCAGTTCAGAATACACCTACGAAGACGGAGACATGTACGTCTGCCCGGAATGCGCCCATGAATGGGCAATAGCTGCAGCGGAGAGACGCGACAGCCGACACTGTCGTGCGTGACGCCTTCGGCAATGAACTCAAGGCCGGCGATTCGATCACCGTCATCAAGGACCTGAAGATCAAGGGTTCGTCATCGGTTGTCAAAACCGGAGTCAAGATCAAGATCATCCGCCTCGTCTCGGGCGATCACGATATCGACTGCAAGATCGACGGCATCGGCGCCATGCAGCTGAAATCGGAGTTCGTCAAGAAGGCGTGAAAGGAAAGAATACGTGAAAGCGGTTATTCAGCGCGTTACCTCAGCCTCGGTCGCTGTTGAAGACAAAATCGTCGGCCAGATCGGGCAGGGCATCATGATTCTTCTGGGGGTGGAAAAGGGAGATGACGAGACAAAGGCCGACTGGCTGGTGGAGAAAATCTGCGGACTGCGCATGTTCTCTGACGATGCCGGTAAAATGAACCTCTCGGTGCAGGATATCGGCGGCGCTCTGCTGGTGGTTTCCCAGTTCACCCTGGCCGGCAACTGTGCCAAAGGAAAGCGGCCATCATTCGACACGGCGGCACCGGCGGAGGAAGGGAAACGGCTGTACGAGTACTTCGTCGCTGTTGCCGGACGGTCCGGCATGCCGGTCGAAACCGGCATCTTTCAGGCCGACATGCAGGTATCGCTGGTCAATGACGGGCCGGTGACGTTTATTCTGGAGAGATAGCTGTGACGGGACGATATCCGGAAGAGCAGCACCGATTGCCGGAAACATCGTCCCGGATTCAACCCGAAAAGACTTGATGACGAAGGCACAATTGTGTCACAAGTAAAAAAGATCTTGTATGCTCGTCGGAACACGGCTTGATCACAGCTACAAACCGGTGCGTGACAAC
The DNA here is from genome assembly GCA_963760075.1 of uncultured delta proteobacterium. Taxonomy (GTDB): domain Bacteria; phylum Desulfobacterota; class Desulfuromonadia; order Geobacterales; family Pseudopelobacteraceae; genus JACRCG01. The sequence goes on from CAVXBQ010000003.1 coordinate 40,626, forward strand.
TCATCCCGTATCACGAGAGGACTTCACTATGAATACTCCGCTTACCCTCGGTTTCTCCCCCTGCCCCAACGACACCTTCATGTTTTACCCGCTCGTGCATGGCCTGGTCGATACGGGAGGCCTCGTCTACCGGGAACGGCTGGAGGATGTGGAAACCCTCAACCAGCTGGCGCTTGCAGGTGAGCTGGATGTCAGCAAGGTTTCCTACCACGCTCTGGGGCATATCCGGGACCAGTACGCGCTGCTCCGCTCCGGCAGCGCCCTGGGGCGCGGCTGCGGACCGCTGCTGGTGGCGGCTGACAGGATCGATCCGGCCGACCTGCGCGGCAGGACCATCGCCGTGCCGGGGCGCTACACAACGGCCAAACTGCTGCTGCGGCTGTTCGATCCGGCCCTGGACAATTTCATCGTCATGCCCTTCAACGAGATCATGGATGCCGTGCTGAGCGGCAACGTCGATGCCGGGCTGATCATCCACGAATCGCGCTTTACCTACCACGGGTTTGGCCTGCACAAACTGCTCGATCTGGGAGAATGGTGGGAGGGGGAAACCGGCCTGCCGATTCCGCTCGGCGGCATCGTGGCGCGGCGTTCACTGGGTGCGGAGACGATCGCCGCCGTCGAACGCGCACTAAGGGCCGGGGTCGAATACGCCCGCACCCACCCGGATGAAGCGGCCCGTTATATCGGCGAGCATGCCCAGGAGATGAGCCCGGAGGTCTGCGCCGCCCACATCGAGCTGTACGTCAACGATTTTTCGACCGACCTGGGGGATGAGGGAATCCGCGCGATCACCTGCCTGCTGCAGCGGGCCGAAGCAGGCCGGGCTCATTCCGGCATCCGGGACGCCGATCTTTGCCTGAAGGAGAGGTGTCTTAAAGAGCGGCCAAGCCATCGTCAACGGCCGTAAACTTCCTCCCGTACCGCTGCACTACAGTTCACCCCGCATCACGGCACATCACTTCTCATCACCTTGTATTACGTCCTGAGCTGACCGGCAGTACGTGCAGATCGGCTCGTCCCACGTGATCAGCTTCCCGCAATTCGAACATTTCCTGAATTTTCCCTCGACCTCGCACAACGGTTTGGCAAAATAGACGAACAGAAGCAGCGGGGGAAACAGGGCGCACAGCAGACACCAGCCGACTACCTTCCTTCCTCTGTTGGCGGCCAGAACGCCGCCGACCACTCCCGGCACAATCACAATCAGAAACACTAAAAAGGCCGGTTTGATGTACTCAAACATTGCAGCCACCCCCTATACCTGCGGCACGAGTTTGCTTCACCCCAAGCATACCAGAGAGTAGGCCGGGCGCAAGCGGCAGCGGCATATTCCCCGTCTGAGCATGCAGCGCCCGGATTTGACCGGGGCCATTCAGCTGGTATACTTGACATACCCTGATCGCAGAGGAGGAAATCATGAACCTGGAGTTACATGGCGGCGAGGCGTCCGATCATCTGCTGCCGTTCGTGCCGTGGCCGCTGCAGACGATATGAAGCTGCCGTTTGCCAGGACATTGGACTACAAGCGCGACGTCATGATCAGGGATCACCTGCGTGGTCGCGGCATCCGGGATGAGGCGGTGATCACGGCGATGCGGGAGGTACCGCGCGAGGCGTTCATCGATGAAGACCAGGTCGGGCTGGCCTACGAGGACCACCCGCTTGCCATTGGCGCCGGACAGACCATTTCCCAGCCCTACATTGTGGCATACATGACCGAAGCGCTGGAGCTGTCCGCAACCGACCGGGTGCTGGAGATCGGCACCGGCTCCGGGTATGCGGCGGCGGTATTGAGCAGGATCGTGACGACCGTTTACAGCGTCGAACGTCTGGGCGGATTGGCGCAGAGTGCCAGGGAGCGCCTCGAACTGCTCGGCTACACAAACATCATCATCCATGAGGGGGACGGCACCCTCGGCTGGGCGGAACATGCTCCCTACGATGCCATCGTCGTCACCGCCGGCGCACCCCATGTGCCGAAGCCGCTTCTCGAACAGCTTGCCCCGGGGGGACGACTGGTCATTCCGGTCGGGACGTATTATGACGCGCAGATGCTCGTCCGGGTGCGCCGGGTCGGTGACCGTGACTACCGCACCGAAGAGCTCTGTGGCGTCCGTTTTGTCCCCCTGATCGGCGCGGCGGGGTGGTGACGGGCCAGGGTCGGTTTCCCGGCAGATACGACGCGTTCGAACGCAGCACGTCCCGGATGCCGCATGCCTGCGGAGAGATGAGCTATGAATCTTCTCGAGTTGCACGATATCTGCTTTGCGGTGTCCGGCCGGGAGGTCCTGTCGGGGCTGCAGCTCGCTGTCAAGGCCGGCGAGGTGCACGCCCTGCTCGGAACCAACGGCACCGGCAAGAGTACGCTGGCCTGCCTGATCATGGGGTGCAGCGGCTACCGGCCGGCGGCCGGCGAGATACTCTTTGCCGGAACCGTGCTCAACGACCTGAAAATTCACGAGCGGGCACGACTCGGCATCTGCATGGCATGGCAGGAACCGGCCAGGTTCGAGGGTTTGCGGGTGCGCGACTACCTCACGCTCGGGACGGCAGCTGAAGAACCGGAGTCGGCTCTTACCCTGGTGGGACTGGAGCCGCACCGCTACCTCGACCGGATGGTGGACCGCTCCCTGAGCGGCGGGGAGCGCAAGCGGATCGAGCTGGCTTCGGTCCTCGCACTGCGGCCGAAGCTTGCGATACTCGACGAACCGGACTCCGGGATCGATATGCTTTCCACCGACGACATACTCCGGGTGCTCGACCGTCTCAGGGACGCGGGGAGCGCCGTGCTCCTGATCACCCACCGGGACGAGATTGCGGCGGCGGCCGATCAGGCGTCCCAGATCTGCGGCGGCAGGATCATCTGCAGCGGAAGCCCCGCCACGGTTTCCGCCGCTTTCAAGAGCAGGAAATGTATAGTCTGTGACGGGGAGGTCTGCAGCGATGAATGAGTTCGATGAGCTTATGACGGCATTGGGCGCCGCCGGAGGTGACCGGGCGGTCCTTGAGGATCCGGCGACAGCGCATCTCGTGGTGGTCGGCACCCGGATCGTCAGTTCCCGGAGTGTGCCGGGGCTGGAGGTTGAGGCCGCCGGTACGGAGGGGGGCGTCCGGGTGAAGATCAGGCTCCGCGAAGGAACGCACCTGGCGACACCGGTCCATACCTGTTTCGGGGTGGTGCATCGCGAAGGCGACCAGCGGATCGACATAGACGTTGTCCTGGAACCGGATTCCTCCGCCAGCTTTATCGCCCACTGTCTCTTTCCCAATGCGGAGCGTGTCCGGCATACCATGGACGCCCATGTGGAGATCGGCGAAGGGGCATCGATGCAGTACCAGGAACGGCATTTTCACGGTCCGTATGGTGGAGTGGAGGTAGTTCCGAAGGCAGTGGTCAGGATAGGAAAAGGGGGCAGGTACTCGTCGAATTTTACCCTCACCGACGGCCGCGTGGGAACCCTCGCCATAGACTACGACGTGGAGGCTGCCGAGGATGCTGTTGTCGAATTGACGGCGCGGGTTTTCGGGCATGGCAGCGATGATATCCGGGTCAGGGAGCGGGTCGTTCTCGAAGGTGAGAACGCACGCGGGATAATCAAGACCAGAATCGCCGTCGAGGACGACGCCCTGGCCGAAGTAACCGGCATTACCGAGGGAAACGCCGCCGGCGCCCGCGGTCATGTCGACTGCATGGAGATTATCCGCGACCGGGCGGTGGCAAAGGCGATCCCGATTGTCAGTGTCACCCACCCCCAGGCCAAGGTCACCCACGAGGCCGCCATCGGCAGTGTTGACAAGCATCAGATGGAGACTCTCATGGCTCACGGTCTTGCCCCGGAGGAGGCCGTGGACGTAATTGTGAAGGGGATGCTCGGGTAGAGACAGCCGGATCGTACTCTCCAGGTGCGCAGAGGAGCATGAACCATGCAAAAGAAGGCGGCAGTGCGGGTTGTGGATCTGCGGTACGACGTCTATCCCGATGCGCGTCCGGGCAGCATGGCCCGGCCGGAGCCGTAGCATGCAATTCCAACTGTGGGCTGACCTGATGGTTCTCCTGCACGCCTCCTTTGTGCTCTTCGTTCTCCTGGGCGGGTTGGCGGCACTGCGCTGGCGACGCCTGGCATGGTTCCATTTGCCTGCTGCACTGTGGGGCGCGACCATAGAACTGGGTGGGTGGATATGCCCCCTGACCTACCTGGAAAATCATCTCCGCACGATGGCGGGAGGAGCCGGCTACAACGTGACCTTTATTGAACATTACCTTGAGCCGCTCCTCTACCCTCTCGGTTTGACGCGCCACACACAGTTGGTGTTCGGGGTCACTGCACTGCTGATTAATCTCGCCGTTTACTCGCGTATCTGGAGTCGGCATCGCAGATCACCAGATACGTGAAAAACGGCGAGGGGATATATTCATTGTCCAACTCTCTCACCTACGGCCTGATTCGATCAGGCAAAGGAGAAACCCATGAATCTCGAAATGCATGACGTCAAGATCAACTATCCCGAGGGGTGCAACATCATCATCGGCCAGACTCACTTCATCAAGAGTGCGGAGGATCTGTACGAGGCGATTGCCACCGCAGTGCCGCAGGCCCATTTCGGCGTTGCCTTTACCGAGGCGTCCGGCCCCTGCCTGATCCGCTCCGAGGGAAACGACGATGAACTGGTGAAAGGATGCATTGCGGCCCTGAAGGCGATCGGCGCCGGCCATGTCTTCTGCATTCTGCTGCGGGATGCCTATCCCATCAACGTCCTCAACCAGATCAAGAACTGCCCCGAGGTCTGCCAGATTTACTGTGCCACGTCCAACCCGCTCCAGGTAATCGTCGCCTCCACCCTGCAGGGATGGGGCATCCTCGGCGTTATCGACGGGTTGCCGCCGCAGGGGGTGGAGTCGGACGAAGATCGACGGGAACGCCATACCCTGTTGCGCAGGATCGGCTACAAGCTGTGAGCGGGTGGCGGCACCGAGCACCGCCACCGGAATTCAACCTCGTCTCAGTAAAAGGAAACACCATGAAACGAACCATCACCTTCATCGTCGCATCATGCGCGATCTCGCTGGCCCTATCATCAGCCTTTGCCCACCAGTGGTGCTGGTGCTGCACGCAGGACAACACCTACGGCTGGCAACTGATGACACCTGAAGAGCGGAAAGAGCACCAGGCCAAGCTGGCGAGCTTTACCGAGTACAACAGCTGTAAAGGGTATATCGATGCACACCACAAGAAGATGGAAGAGCGGGCCAGGGGAAAAGGCGTTGACCTGCCGGTCATGGAGAATAACCCCTGTGATGCGATGAAGGACAAAGGCGTCCTCAAGTAGGTTCGGCCCGAAGGACCGGAAGCCGGGATGCCTGGGCGGAGCAGAGAGAATGAAATTCAGAATCCATATACTGTCTCTGATGACCTGCGTTCTTTTCGCCGGGATGACAGCTCTCGCATCCGATCCTGCACCGCCTGAGATGGCATGCCCGCCGGGGGGTGGACAGCTGCAGGAGTCAGCCGGCATCTGTGCGGATCCGGAAAGCGCTGTCGCCCCGGCAGTGCCGGAGGGGTCGCTTCAGCTGCTGCTTCCGCTGCAGAGCAGCCGGATAGTGTGGAAAGATGCCCGGCGGGCGGCAGGCGACAACCAGGGCCAGCCACATGATGTGAATAATAAGACCATCGTCTATTTCTTCTGGGGAAGGGGATGCCCCCACTGCGAGGAGGAGAAAAAATTCCTCGACGGCCTGGAGCGGGCTCAACCATCCCTGGAGATCAGGGAGTACGAAGTCTGGTACCACAGGGAGAATGCCGGACTGCTGGCTGCCATGCTCCGGGCGCATGGCGTGCCTCCCTCCGGAGTTCCCGTCACGTTTGTTGACGATCAACTGTTTTCGGGTTTTTCGGCGCAGACCAGGGACGCGCTGGAAAAGGTGATCACGGGGTGCGGCGTCGTACCATGCGGCGATCCGGCTGAGCGGACCGGCAGAAGAGGGCAGCCGGAGCAGACAGCCAAGGCCCGGCCATTCGCCGCAGGAACCACGGCCAGGGCCGGTGCGGCGGGAGCAGACACAGCCGTCACCATCCCGCTTCTCGGCGCCCTCGACGCCCGCACATCCTCCCTGCCCCTGCTTACGCTGGTCATTGCCGGGATGGACAGCTTCAATCCCTGCGCATTCTTTGTGCTGCTTTCCCTGCTCGGCCTGCTGGTACACGCCCAGGTCGCGCAATAAAATGTTCCTGATCGGCGGGATCTTTGTCTTTTTTTCCGGTTTTATCTATTTCCTGTTCATGGCTGCCTGGCTGAACCTGTTTCTCGTCATGGGGCATGTTGCGGTCATTACCACCATCGCAGGCGGTGTCTCGTTGGTCATTGCGGGAATCAATATCAAGGACTTTTTCCTGTTCAAACAGGGTCTTTCCCTGACCATTCCCGACAGCGCCAAACCGAAGCTGTTTGACCGGATGCGAAGGCTGCTGCGCTCCACCTCGCTTGTGTCGATCCTGATCGGCACCACGGTGCTTGCGGTGGTTGCCAATTTATATGAACTGCTCTGTACGGCCGGATTTCCGATGGTATTTACCCGGATACTTACCCTGAACAACCTTTCGACCGCGACCTATTACCTGTATCTCGTCCTGTACAATATCGTCTATGTCGTCCCGCTGTTCATCATCGTTCTCGGTTTCACATTCACGCTCGGGAAACGGCAGTTGTCCGAATGGCAGGGAAGAGTCCTGAAGCTCGTTTCAGGCAGCATGATGCTCGGACTCGGTGCAGTCCTCCTCGCCAGTCCCGGGCTCCTGAACAGCGTGACGGTTTCGTTCGTCATCCTGATGTCGGCACTGGGTGTCTCGCTGCTGGTGGCCACGGTGACGAGAAGATTGGGGGGGTGACTCGATCTTCGGGGTGCAGTGAGCAGGCACCGGGCCGGGAGCCGCAGTTGCTCACATGCCGTGACAAACCGGAAAGGTGTGCTACCATTTTATGCAGAGAAACATTGGAAGATACGATAATTTTTCATCCATGGTTTCCGGATGAACACCGACACACACCCTTCATTGCAGCAGGGGGCATTCCATGCGCTACCCGTCTCTACTGACTGACCTGTACGAACTGACCATGCTGGCCGGCTATCTGGAGGAGGGGATGGCGGAAAAACACGGCCGTCTTCGACCTGTTCTTCCGCACAAACCCCTTCGAGGGGGGGTACGCGGTTTTTGCCGGGCTGGAGCCGGCACTGGAGTATCTGGAGGGCTTGAGCTTTCTGCCGGATGAACTGGAGTATCTGCAGGGGTTGGGAATATTCAAACCGAATTTCATCGAGTTTCTCCGGGAATTCCGCTTCCGAGGCAGGGTGACGGCCCCGCCGGAGGGAACGCCGGTCTTTGCCAACGAGCCGCTGCTGACGGTGGAGGGGACGCTGGCCGAGGCACAGTTTGTGGAGACGGCCCTGCTCAATATCATCAACTTCCAGACCCTGGTGGCCACCAAGGCGGCCCGCATCAATCATGCCGCCGCCGGTGCGCCGGTGATCGAGTTCGGTCTGCGCCGGGCCCACGGACCGGACGGCGGCCTCTCCTGCGCCAGGGCGGCCTGCGTGGGGGGTGTGCGCAGCACGAGCAACGTGCAGGCGGGGATGGTGTACGGTCTGCCGGTACGCGGGACTCACGCCCATAGCTGGGTACAGGCATTCCCGAACGAGTTGACCGCCTTTCGAGCCTATGCGGACGCCTTTCCCGACAGCTCGATCCTGTTGGTGGATACCTACGACACCCTGAAAAGCGGCATCCCCAACACCATCACCGTGGCTCGTGAACTGCGGGCGCGGGGGCATGAACTGTGCGGCATCCGCCTGGATTCCGGGGATCTCGCCTTTCTCTCCCGCGAGAGCCGCCGGATGCTCGACGAGGCCGGTTTCCCTGCGGTGAAGATCGTGGCCTCCAATGAACTGGACGAATTTGTAATCGATTCGATCAGGGACGAAGGAGGGCGGGTGGACATCTACGGCGTCGGCACGAAACTGGCGACCGGCGCCGGGGCGGGAGGCGGGGCACTGGGCGGGGTCTACAAGCTCGTGGAGGTGGACGGCCTGCCAAAGCTGAAAGTAACCAGCGACATCGCCAAGGCCACCCTGCCCGGTAAAAAGCGGGTCCTGAGGGCAGTGGGGCCGGATGGCGGCTTGATTCAGGATGTGATCTGCCTGGTGCCGGATGAATTGTGCGCCGGCGATACGGTCTATGATCCCTGCAATCCGCTCCGTCACACCACGCTGCCGGCAGACGCCACTCTGCATGAACTGCGGCGGGTGGTGATGGAAAACGGTTCCCGGACTGAGCCCCCCGAAACACTCTCCACCATGGCCGAACGAAGTGAGCGGGAACTGGCCCGGCTGCCGCAGGGGTGCCTCCGTTTCATCAATCCCCACCGCTTCAAGGTGTCCATTTCAGAGCGGCTGAATGAGCTGAGAAACACGCTGATCGTCCAGGTTAGCAAACAAGGGGTATGAGCCATGTATGAGAAAGCGGCACTGCTGATAGTTGATGTACAGAACGATTTCTGCCCCGGCGGCGCCCTCCAGATTGTCGGCGGCGACCGGGTGATAGAGCCGATCAACCGTGCGGCGCGGCAGTTCGCAGCCGCCCGGCTGCCGGTGCTGGCAAGCCGCGATTGGCATCCGCCGGTTACCAGGCACTTCCGGGAGTATGGCGGCATCTGGCCGGTGCATTGCGTCCAGGGGACCGTGGGGGCTGCCTTCCATCCTGCGCTTCGCCTGCCGGAAGGGACGGTGGTGTTCTCCAAGGGGCTCAGCCCTGAACTGGCCGGTTATTCTGCCTTCGAGGGGTTAACCGATGATGGCACGCCGTTGGCGGAACTATTGAGTGACCGTGAGGTGCGGAGGCTTTATATCTGCGGCCTGGCAACCGACTACTGTGTCCTCTGCACTACCCGAGAGGCGTTGCGCAGGGGGCTCGAAGTAACGGTGCTGACCGATGCCGTAGCAGGGGTGGACCTTGTCCCCGGAGAATCGGCCAATGCCCTTGAAGAGATGGAAAAAGCCGGCGCACGGCTGACCACCACCATGGACGGGTTGCTGGGGGTGCTGCAGCCGGAACTGCCGCAGCAATAGGATGCACTGTTTTTTGGACTAGCGTGGTGCGTTTCCAGGTACGGGCCCGACGCCATACATACGCATGATCCGTTACCAGCAAGAATGCACGGAGGAACAAGTCATGTCACTCCCTCCCCAGCTGCGCAAGATATCCGACACCGTCTGGGAACTCCCCGTCACCTTCAAGGACGGCATGCGGGTCCCGGCACGGATTATCGCCCCGGAAGCGCTCATCGGCGGGATGGAGGCCGGCGTCTTCGACCAGGCCGCCAACGTGGCCTGCCTCCCCGGCATCGTCAACTACTCCTGGTGCATGCCGGACGGCCACTGGGGGTACGGCTTCCCCATCGGCGGCGTGGCGGCCATGGACCCGGACACCGGGGTGATCTCGCCCGGCGGCATCGGCTTCGACATCAACTGCGGCATGCGCCTGGTGCTGACCAACCTGACCGAGGAGGAGGTGCGGCCGCGCCTCCACGAACTGGTGGACCAGCTGTTCTGCGCGCATCCCGACCGGCGTCGGCTGCACCGGTTTCGTCCGCTGCTCGCGCAGCACGAGTTCCGCCAGGTGATCGAGAAGGGCTCCCGCTGGTGCCTGGAGAACGGCTATGCGCTGGCCGGAGGATCTGGAGATGACCGAGGAGGGCGGCTGCTTCGAGGGCGCCGATGCCGACATGTGCAGCGACAAGGCCATCGAACGCGGCTACGACCAGATCGGCACCCTCGGCTCCGGCAACCACTACTGCGAGATCCAGGTGGCACGGCCGGAGAACATCTTCGACGCAAGCGACCGCCCGGGCCTTCGGCATCACCATCCCCAACCAGGTGGTGATCATGTTCCACTGCGGCAGCCGCGGCTTCGGCCACCAGGTCGCCACCGACTACCTCCAGCTCCTTCCTGAAGGTCATGACCACCAAATACGGCATCAAGCTGCTACGACCGGGAACTGGCCTGCGCCCCGTTCCGCTCGCCCGAGGGGCAGGCCTACTTCTGCCGCCATGAAATGCGCCGTCAACATGGGCTTTGCCAACCGCCAGGTGATCCTGCACCGGATCCGCGAGGTCTTCTCCGAGGTCTTCCAGGCGCTCACCGGAGGATCTGGGGATGGGCATGGTCTACGACGTGGCCCACAACACCGCCAAGCTGGAGAAGCACCTGATCGACGGGGAACAGCGCGAGCTGCTGGTGCACCGCAAGGGGGCGACCCGCTCCTTCGGGCCGGGCATGCCCGGCCTCCCCGACTGCTACCGCGAAACCGGCCAGCCGGTCATCATCGGCGGCAGCATGGAGACCGGCTCCTACCTCCTGGCCGGGGTGGCGAGCGCCGCCGCGACCTTCTACACCACCGCCCACGGCAGCGGCCGGACCATGAGCCGCCACCAGGCCAAGAAGATGTTCCAGGGGCGCACACTGCTGGGTGAGATGGAGCAGCGCGGAATCTATGTCCGCACCGCCTCGTACGGCGGACTGGCCGAAGAGGCCGGCCTGGCCTACAAGGATATCGACGTCGTGGCACGGGCAACGGAAGAGGCAGGACTGAGCAGAAGGGTCGTGAAGCTGGTGCCGATCGGGAACATCAAGGGGTAGGTATGCCGTACCGCTTTCAGGATGAGGTCTCCACCGCCGACGTTGCCTTCGAGGCCTGGGGGGAGACGCAGGAGGAGCTGTTCATCTCCAGCGCCGCCGCACTGCTGCGCACCATGGCGGAAGCTCCGGAGCAGGTGGCGCGGGGACAGGAACTGACGATCCGGCTTGAGCACCAGGAACTGGATCTGCTGCTCTGGTCGTTTCTGCAGGAACTGATCTTTTACAAGGATGCCCGCCGGCTGCTGCTGCATGCCGACCGGGTGCGGATCGAGGAGCGGGACGGTCTCTTCCGGCTGGAGGCGACCCTCCGCGGGGAGCAGATCAATGCCGACCGGCACCGCCTGCAGGTGGATGTCAAGGCGGTCACGCTGCACCGTTTTCAGGTCGCATTCAAAGACAACCTCTGGAAGGCGGTCGTCGAGCTGGATGTGTAGCCCTGCTCACCGGTCAGTTAACCGGCCCCTCGTCACGACATATCCCGGCTGCATGTTCTTGTGACGCCAGGTTCACGGCGGGAGGATGCAGCCACTCGTCCACATCGCGGACCATGAGCGGCGCCGGCACGAGGTGTCGCGGCAGCGGCAGGATGGTGGTCCCCCGGGGCGGGTGCAGCTCGTTGTACAGAGCCACCGTGCGGAGAAGATAACTCTTGGAGAGGTGCATCGGGAGCAGGAAGCGCGGGGCCAGCCTCCCGGCCAGTTCATTCAGATCGTCCGTGCAGAGGTGGTACGAGGCCCGGGCCTTTTCAACGTCGGCCGCCAGGAAGGTGCAGTCGGCGCAGAGCAGGGTAACACCGTCCAGGAACGATTCAATCTTCTCTCTGTTTTCCGCAGTCCACCCCACATCGCACAGGTACCCGATCGAAGCGCAGGGCTGCCTGGCCTCGATGCCGGCGTAGAAGCTGCCGGGATCGTCCACCGTTTCCTCCCGCACCGTTTCCCCGTCACGGCGCGGCACCACGACCCGGGGTTCCGTGCGCCCCTTCCACACACGGCTTTTCAGATCGCGTATCCAGTCGCCCGGGATAAGCCCCTGTTGCTCCATCAGTCCGGGATCGATCGTGTAGTGCGGACGTTCCAGGATTTTGAAGGCCAGAACCGGAATCCTGTGATCGAGCAGCTCCGCCTCGACGGAAACATAGCGGCATGACCAGATCTCCCGCCCGCAGCGCGGTCCTTCGCCGTCGAAGCGGCGCGCAAACCCCTCTGCGCCGACAAAGCTGTAATGGCGTATCGTATCCTGCCGGATCTCATGGACACGGAGCGTGAACCAATTCGGCTCGCACAGGTTCCAGTCGTACCCCATCAGGAGGTGGTAGACCCGCTCGGCGATCCCCGGCGGCCCGTATATGTCCAACGGGCGGGGCGAAGCGTGATGATGGCGGACCAGGGTGGGGATGCCCATGATATGATCCATGTGGGCATGGGTAATGAAGACGGTGTCAATCGGCTTGACGACCCGCTTGGCAAGATGGGCGATCTGGCCGCAGTCGAAGAGCAGCGCCCTCTTGAGGGGGCGGATCCGCAAATAGAGGAGCGGATCGTCCAGCAGACCTCCGAAAAAAGCGGGTAGGATGTAGTGGAAAGGGAGACGTCGTTTCATAAGAGACCTTGCTCAAGAGCTCCGTATCATGCCCCCGAAACTCCCGGTCCGGGTGCCGGGGCGCCCTCCGGAGGCGCTGATGGCACACGTTTCATCGGTGGTCCTTTGTCTTTATGATGGGCGTTGTCACGTTAACTGCCACAAGGGTGGTATAATACTGAAATCATACCATAGCTCGCGACGAATGCACCTGTAACCGCTTTTTGCAGGAGTGCGCTCTACATGCCTTCGTTGTGGATCTGGTGCCGTTCGAGGAGAGATATGCCATTTCACCCCGTACTCAAATTGTTCACCATTGCCGGCATAGCGTATGCGGGCTACGCGCTGCTCATCTTTCTCATTCAGCGCCAGATTATCTACCCGGGACGCGCTATTCAGGTGAGCGGTCACCCACCGGCCGGCATTGAGCCCATCACGGTCGTTACCGCAACCGGGCGCGGCGAGGCGTGGTTCATGCCGCCTCTCAAACGGAAGCGGGGGGAGCGACGCCCTCTGGTGATTTTTTTTCACGGCAATGGCGAGGTCATCGATTATCTGCCGGAGCAGGTCGAGGGGTTCCGGGGATTGGGAATGGGGGTGCTGCTGGTGGAGTATCCAGGTTTTGGCCGATCAACGGGAAATCCTACCGAGAAGAGCATCACCGAGACCTCGGCAGCCGCGTATGATGCCGTGCTGCAGCGCGAGGAGGTTGACCCGGAGCGGATCGTGCTCTTCGGCCGCTCGCTGGGAGGCGGCGCAGCCTGTGCGCTTGCCGCCCGGCGTCCGAGCGCGGCTCTGATCCTCCAGTCAACGTTCACATCCACCCGGCCGTTTGCGCGCAACTTTCTTGCTCCCGGCTTTCTTGTCAGGGATGTGTTTGACAATGGCACGGTTGTGAGCGCATACCGGCAACCTATCCTGCTATTCCACGGCAGCCTCGACACCCTGATACCGCCTGAGCACAGCCGCGAGCTGCAGCGACTGGCGCCCCGCGCACGGCTCGTCGAATTCCCCTGTGGGCACAATGATTTTCCGCCGGATCGGCGTGAATTCTACCGGATCATCGCAACCTTTTTGAAGGAAGCCGGCATCGTGGAGGAGTACTGAAGCAGGAAAAGCCCCGGAACGGTTCCGGGGCTTTTCCGTGACACTGATTGACGCAACGTAGAGAACCTTTCATCTAATCCGTCGGCAAGCACACTACTCGGTCCTGACTACATGCTCCGTTACGACCACGCAACCCGAAAGACCTTTCGCGGACCCCCTTTTCCAAGCGGTTGTTACGCGCCTGGCGGAAGTGAATTAAAGCCATCGGCCTCGTCTCACGTGCGTCAACCAGTGTCATATCCTGGAACCCTTTGTACCCGATTACGGAACTACCCATTGCCTCAGTATCTCCCGGGAGGACGCTTCAGGCTTCCTTCTCCGAAGAAGGCTTGCACACCACGTCCGGACCCGGACACATCACCAGAGTTTTTCATGATCGGCAGATGACACGACGGGGTACACTGTGAATTCCAGAACAATTTCCAAAGAGCATTTTCCTTCTACTTGCATTCCACGCCAATGCACGAATGAGTCACACTGGTGAAACGATAATAACCTGTCAATGTGCGCCGCTGGCAGCTGTCAGCGGAAAACTTCTGATGCGGCTATGCACGGCCCCTTGCTGCGTCAATCGGCTCTGGAACAGGATGAACTCCCTTACCGGAAACGGAGGAAGCTTCTGTATTTCAGGCCGGTCAAAAAATGCGTCATACTTTCCCGGTGCCGGAAACTTGAGCCGGGCCAGCGTTATATGCGGGGAGAATGGGCGCTCCTCCTGGGGTATGCCGCATGCAAGTACGACTTCATGAACCGTGGCAGCCAGCCTCGTCAGGAGCGGATGAGGCTCCACCCCTATCCAGAGTACCCGTGGCCGACGACGGTCCGGGAAGCAGCCTGTCCCGCTGAAGCACAGCTTGAATTCAGGCAGATGAATTCGGGCCAGCTCCATATTCAGCGGCTCCACGGCAGTTTCTTCCACCTCACCCAGAAAGGCCAGCGTCAGGTGAATCTGCTCCGCCGGAACCCAGCGGGCACCGGGGATATCCACCCGCAGACCGCCGATCATTTTTTTGAGATCATCCGGAATCTCTATGGCAATAAAGAGGCGCATGTAGAGTTCTCCTGTATTATGCGCCCCATCTCACTAATCCAAACTCCATGCCAGATCTAACTCACAAAAAAACCAAGCAGTCATGCACGTTACGGAAGGGGCATGTAATTGAAGATGTTACATTATTATGCCCGGATGGGTGTGAATGGACAAAAAACCGAATAACAAACTGATTTACAACGGTTTTATTGGATGGTAATATTTTTAACCGCTGCAGAATAGTTACCATGCCCACCATCACATAGATGGCATTAACCTATAAAAAGCATTTTCAGCGAGATTAATAAGATAAACGCCTTAATTTCAGGTTTTGTCTGCGCTCATCCTGTTTATCGGCGGTTAATTGCCGTTTCAGGTTCATGTTCTATGTGCTCATTCGACCTGCAACGAGATCAACCTCTACTACATGTAATTTATTGAACCTACGGTAAAACTATTAACTTCCAGTAGAGCTTCGTGCTATCCGCCAACTTCCGCTTGAACGACGCACGCACATCATGCCGCTTCCTCATTCTCTTACCATTCATATCCAACGGCAACTTTCCCAACCCTTCGATATAGTTGATTATATAAATACCAGCGTTGGCACAGCATGTGAAATATCCTAGTGCCATACGTATCTCAGTTAACCTCAGATAAATCTGAACAACCGGCGTATGTGACATGCGAAAAGAAGATCGAATACGGCAGCTCATCGCCAGGGAAGCGGCGCGGATCATGTACGAGGAGGGGGTACGCGAGTACCGCGACGCCAAGCGCAAGGCGGCCCGGCAGTTCGGTCCGGAAAAAGCCCTTTCCCTCGGCTCCCATCTCCCGTCCAATGCCGAAATCCACGAGGAGTTGCAACGGCTCATCGGCCTCTACGAGGAAGAAGTGCTGCCGGAGCGGCTGCTGAGTCTGCGGCTTGCGGCCCTCAGGCAGATGGAACTGCTTGCTCCGTTTCACCCCTATCTGGTCGGTTCGGTTCTGAGTGGCAGCGGTAACGGAACGGAGTGACATCGATATCCACCTGTTTGCCGAATCATGCGAGGAGGTGGAGGAGTTTTTGCGCGAGAAGGGGATCGCCTTTGATCAGGAGGTCGTGACCATCCGCCACGGCGGAGAGTTTGAAGATTATCACCACATCTATCTGGAGGATGACGGGGTTGAAGTCGAGTGCAGTGTTTACCCGCTTGAGGATATCCACCGTATCCCGAAAAGCAGCATCACCGGCAGGCCGATGGAACGGGCCAATGTGAAGAGGTTGAAAGGTATTATTGAGGGGATGATGAGATAGAACTCATCACGTTTCACCTAGAGTTCTGCCTCAAAAGCGAGGAACCATGGTCGTTGTCGAGATGTTCAAGGGGAAATCGATCACAGAACACCGGGTGGAGATCGTGGAACGCAAGGGGACCGGACACCCGGACCAGATGTGCGACTCCATCATGGAGGCCATTTCCCTGGCCCTCTGTCGGGAGTACTTAGACCGATTCGGTACGATCCTCCACCATAATATCGACAAGGGACTCCTGGCCGCGGGGCGAGTGGAGAAACGCTTCGGTGGCGGGCGCGTTGTTCGCCCCATGGAGCTGATCATCGGTGACCGTGCCACCTTTAGGGCGAGCGGGCAGGAGGTCCCGGTCGGTGACATCGCCGTGACGGCCGCCAAAGCGTGGATCAGACAGAATCTGCGTTTCGTGGATCCGGAACGGCATATCCGCTACCGTGTCGCCCTGGCGCCCGGTTCGGAAGAACTGACCGACATCTTCGCCCGATCCGGCGCGGTGCGGGTAGCCAACGACACCTCGGCCGCTGTCGGATATTACCCACTCAGCCCCACGGAACGGGCCGTTCTGGAGATGGAACGCGTTCTGAACAGCAAGGAGTTCAAGATACGATTCCCGCAGACGGGTGAGGACGTCAAGGTGATGGGTGCCAGAAAGGGACGGGAGCTCGACCTGACGGTCGCCATGCCGCTGATGGCCCGCCATGTGACCTCGGAACAGGACTACTTTGCGACCAAAGCGGCAATCCTGGCCGAGATGCGGGATATTGCCGGCGGGCAGAGCGGGTTTGGGCGGATTGCGCTGCAGTACAACACCCTCGACGTAACGGGCAGGGGGCTGGGTGGTGTCTACATGAGCCTGCTGGGCACCTCCGCCGAAGATGCCGATTCGGGACAGGTGGGACGCGGCAATCGCGTCAACGGTCTCATCTCCATGAACAGGCCGATGGGGACCGAGGCGGCGGCCGGAAAAAATCCGGTCAGCCACGTGGGGAAGATCTACAACGTCCTGGCACATAAAATGGCTCGGGAGATCTATCAGGGCATTGAGGGGATCAAGGAAGTGTACGTCCTGCTCCTGAGCAGAATCGGCGCACCCATAGATCAGCCGCAGATAGCCACCGCACAGCTTCTTCTGGAAAAAGGTCGGCGGATTAACGAGATCTCCGCAAAGGTGGAGGCCATATTCGAGCGGGAATTCGCGGATATCAACAGCTTCTGCGCAGACCTGGCACGGGGGAAATACACGGTCTGCTGAATGATGATTGAAGTTGCAGGGGATTTCCGTACTATCGAGTGAACAAGATGCCTTCCCACCCCGTAATCACCATATTCATGTGCGGCGACGTCATGACTGGTCGAGGCATTGACCAGGTCCTTCCTTATCCGGGTAACCCGCAGATTCACGAGCCCTACGTCCGGGATGCACGGCGGTATGTGGAACTGGCGGAAGCGGCCAACGGTCCAATCCCGAAACCGGTGAATTTCGCCTATATATGGGGAGATGCCCTTGACATCCTGGAGCGGATGGCGCCGGACGTGAAGATCATCAACCTTGAAACCAGCATTACCACCTGCGATGACTACTGGAAGGGAAAGGGCATCAACTACCGGATGAATCCCCTGAACATCTCCTGCCTCACTGCTGCCGGAATTCATGTCTGCACACTCGCCAACAATCATGTCCTCGATTGGGGGTATGGAGGGCTGCTGGAGACCCTGCAGATTCTGAAACAAGAGATCAACATAACGAGCGCGGGAGCAGGAAGGAGCCTTGCGGAGGCAGCGGCCCCGGCCGTTATGGAGGTGGCGGGGAAGGGGCGAGTAATCGTTTTCAGTTTTGGTTCCGAAACAAGCGGCATTCCGGCTGAGTGGGCCGCTGGCGCGAATTCAGCCGGTGTGCATCTTGTACCGG
Organism: uncultured delta proteobacterium; assembly: GCA_963760075.1. Taxonomy (GTDB): domain Bacteria; phylum Desulfobacterota; class Desulfuromonadia; order Geobacterales; family Pseudopelobacteraceae; genus JACRCG01. Next base: position 58,238 of record CAVXBQ010000003.1, read on the forward strand.
ATCTTTCGGACAAAACGGTGTCTGCCATTCAGTCCGGAATCAGTGCATGGAAACGACCGGGAGATATCGTGGTGGCATCGATCCACTGGGGAGGCAACTGGGGCTACGTCATTCCCGGCGAGGAGACGGAATTTGCCCATAACCTCATCGACCATGCAGACGTGGATATCGTTCACGGGCATTCATCCCACCACGCCAAGGGGATCGAGGTTTACCATGGCAAACCGCTCATCTACGGTTGCGGCGATTTTATCAACGACTACGAGGGGATCGGCGGATACGAGCAGTTCAGGGGCGAACTGGGCCTGATGTACTTTGTTCAGATGGACCCCTCGTCCGGCAAGCTCTCCGGTTTGCGGATGAAGCCGACCCGGATGAAGAGGTTCACGGTACACCATGCTTCGCATGCGGACGCGCTTTGGCTGAGGGATATGTTGAACAGGGAAGGGAAACAGTTTGGTACAGGGGTGAATATGGATGAGGATACTACTCTGAATCTTTGGTGGTAATAGCTACCAAACGTCATGGGGGTCTATCGTGCAGACATTGCCATCGTATATATTCAGGCGAACCGGCCGGACGGACAGATTCTGACGATACCCGGCCCCTCCCTTGTTCCGTTTACCTCCGTGGCGATATCGAGAAAGCAGCCTGTTATCCAGAGGTTTGTCTCCAGATGTTCGCTGATCCGTGACACGGCAAAGACGGAGCCCCCGTCCGCAAGCGCCAGGTAGGGGACGAGCTGGTCCGCCAGGTGCGGGTCAATGGGCATGCCGGTTTCATGATGGCGCAGGAATTCGTCGGCTGCCTCCCTGCCGACGATCTCGGCCGGTTTCCCGCGGGCTCCGAGGGCGGTGAAGCCGGCAACGGCATACTCGTACTCCCCCTTGAGAAAAAGGAACGTCCCCGGCCCGATGGCGGAAACTTCGCTGATCCCTACCTCCAACGAAACCTCTGCTCCCAGAACAGCGCCAAGCTGCTCCACTGCGGCCCGGCTCTGACGTTCGGCAATAGAGGCGGGCAGATTGCCGACTGCCGAGCAGCCGGTAACCCGCAGCAGTTTCCCGCGCTGTTCGGCATGAAGCGGAGCGAGGCGGAGGGCCGGTTTCACCCGGCAGTGTACCCTTCCGCCTCCTTTCGGGTAAAAACCGCAGGAGTCAAGGGTCAGCTCGATGCTTCCGCCCAGGCGGGACAGGACAGGGGCGAATACTTCGGCGAGATAATGCCAGGAGGGACTGAAGGGAACATGGGTGCCGCCGTTCAGGGTAAGGCTGCTGCGACCGGCAGCGAACAGCAGGGGCGGTATGAGCGTCTGCAGGACGAGGGAGGTTGATCCGGCCGTGCCGATGGCGAAGTCATATCTGCCGGAGGTGACCTTTCCGGGGGAGAATACCAGTTCCGTTGAGCCAAGCGCATCACCGTTTACGCCTGCCCCTGCGATGCGGGCAGCAGCCTGGACCGACACCAGGTGCTGGCGCATGAGTCCCGGTTTTGCCCGACGCGTGCGGATATTAATGATCCGGAACGGTTTGCCGGTGATGCAGGAGAGGCTCAGTGCCGTACGGAGGACCTGTCCGCCACCTTCGCCACGACTGCCGTCGATCTCGATCATGCGGCCCCCCACCCTGACCCTCACCCTCATGGAGAGGGGACTGTTAAATCACCAAAGCGAAGAGCAGCATCACGGGGTTGGCTCGCGGAACGTGCTGCCGCAGGCGCTACACTTCCAGCCGTATTCCTGCTCCGGAGGGTAGCCGAAAAATTCCTCGCCACTCCATACTGCCCATACAAAGATCCGCTCTTGATCGCAGTCAGAACAGTACATGAATGTCTTCTCGCCCACTTTTTTGTCAGGTGCTTCTGTCACGGTAACCACCTCCCGTCCTTTCGACTCGCGAGCCCTGTCAACCGTCAGTTCTCATGTCCATGTCACCCACTGTTAACATTGTAGCTCGTTTATTCAATATTTCCATCTGCCTTTATTACTCGGAATTCTACGCTATACTGTATTTAGCAGCAGGAAGGGTATGGGAGGAGATAGCTTTGGAAATATATGCTGCGCCAGGACATTCCACGGACATCGTTCAGCTCCCTACGCCCCGTTTTGACAGCGAAACCCCCGTCGAAAAGACGCTCCTCAGCAGACGGTCGGTCCGCGAGTACCGGGACGAGCCGCTCACCCTCGCCGAGATCGGCCAGCTCCTCTGGGCAGCCCAGGGGGTGACCGCTCCGGGAGGTCTCAGAACGGCCCCGTCGGCCGGAGCACTTTATCCGCTGGAACTCTACATCGTTGCCGGAAATGTCAACGCTCTTGCGCCCGGCATTTACCGTTACCGTCCGCAAACACACACATTGACACTGATGCTAACCGGCGACAGGCGCGACGAACTCAGCGCTGCCGCCCTGCATCAGTCGACGATACGGAAGGCACCTGCGTCTCTGGTCTTCTCCGCCATCTTTGCCCGGACAACCGGAAAGTATGCGGAGCGCGGGATTCGCTACGTCTACATGGATCTTGGCCATGCAGCGGAAAATGTTTACCTGCAAGCGGTTTCTCTCCATCTCGGAACGGTGGTTATCGGAGCTTTTGCCGATGATTCCATTAAAAGGATTATGTCCATGCCCCCCGAAGAAGAACCACTTTCCATCATGCCGGTCGGAAGAACAAAAGTCCGGAACCCCTGAACGATGGACAGGCAAAGAGCAGGCAAATCTACCTTCACGACGAGGATCTACCATGAAGCAGTTACAACTGGCTATTATCGGCTTCGGTACAGTGGGCAAGGCCTGCGCAGCCGCAATAGCAGAAGATGACCAGCTCGCCCTGGCCGGTATTGTGCGCCGGCCTGAAAGCCTCACCGAAAAGCTCCCCTCCCCATTTTCACAGGTTCCGGTGGTTTCCCACGCAAGAGAGCTTGCACGGGTGGATGCGGCGCTGATCTGCGTGCCCACCGGAGAGGTGCTGGCGACGGCCCGCGACCTCCTCCAGCACGGCACGCCCATCGTTGAATGCGCCATGCTGCACGACAAGGAGTTCCAGGAGCAGCGGAACGAACTCGACCGGATCGCGGCCCACCATAAGGTTTCGGCCATTGTCGGTGCCGGCTGGAATCCGGGAGCACTATCGCTGTTCCGCGCCATCTTTGCCCTGCTCACCCCCAGGGGACACACGAAGACCTCCTGGCACACCGGAACAAGCCTCCACCATACCGGCGCCGCACGTGCCGTTCCGGGAGTACGGGAGGCGCTCTCCATCGAACTGCGTTCCGCTGACGGGAAACTACAACGCTATGTGTACGTGGAGCTTGAGAAGGGAAAAGATCCGGCCGGGATAGAGGCGGCGATCAAGAGCGACCCGCTCTTCCTCGGCGAGGAAACTCTGGTCATTCCCGTGGAGGACATCCGGATACTGGAAGAGGAGGGGCACGGGGTACTTCTGGAAAGACGCGGATCCGCAGCTGCTGCCGACCACCAGATGTTTCTCCTTGAGGGGCGCTATTCCGAACCAGCGCTGACCGCCGCAGTCATGACCGCCGCCGCGCGGGCCATTCCGAACTGTCATCACGGGGCATCCACCCTGCTTGATCTGCCGCTTGGGTCTCTGTGGGGGAATCTGAAGGGAAAGGTAGAGCAGGAGTGGATGTGAAACACCAATGTGCAGTCACGTCATGCCGCCCTCTCCCTGAATCGTACCTCTACCGAGGATCTGCGTCAGCTTGTCGGAATAAAAGCGACCGCGCCAGTGCGGTTAGCTGAAGCCGCTGCAGCCGATGAACAGTTCGGGCATATCACGTTCACTCCTCAGCAGATCCCATGGTGAGCCTCACCACGTGCTTCCTGCCGTCATCCTGCAGAGGCACCCGTTTCTCCGCAACCGGCAACGGTTCACCGTCCAGTTCGAGTCCGGCAATCCCCCGCATTACTCCGTTCGGGTTGGTAACGGTTATCTCATAGCTGGCCGTCCCGTGCCGGTACGAAATGTCAAAACCCTGCCAGGCAGAGGGGATGCACGGATCGAGACGCAGGTATGTTCCCCGCACCGCAAACCCCAGAATCTGCTCGACCCCTGCCTGATAGAGCCATCCGGCCGAACCGGTATACCAGCTCCACCCGCCCCGCCCCGTATGAGGCGGTTCCGAATAGACATCCGCCACCGCCACGTACGGCTCCACCCGGAAGCGGTGCACGCCGCTCCTGGTGGTGCCGTGGGTCAGCGGGTTGAGCATGGCGAAAAGTTCATGCGCCTTGTCCCCGTTACCCAGCATGGCAAAGGCGATCACGCACCAGGCGGCGGCATGGGTATACTGCCCGCCGTTTTCCCGGATGCCGGGTAGATACCCCTTGATGTAGCCGGGATCCCGTGGACTTTTATCGAACGGGGGCGTGAAGAGCAGGATCTGATCCTCACCCGGCCGGATCAGGTATTCTTCGACCGCCTTCATCGCCCGGATCGCCCGTTCATGGTCGGCAGCTCCGGATATGACCGCCCAGCTCTGGGCAATAGAATCAATGCGGCATTCGCTGTTGCCCGCTGACCCGAGCGGTGTGCCGTCGTCGTAATAGGCGCGGCGGTACCAGGCGCCGTCCCACCCCTCCATTTCCAGTGCTTCCTGCAACCGGTCGGCGTGGGCGCGCCACTTTTCCGCCCGTTCCCCCTCCCCGCGCTCCGCCGCCACCGGTGCAAAACGGGAAAGCGCGGCATGAAGAAACCAGCCGAGCCAGACACTCTCGCCGAGTCCCTTGTCTCCGACGCGGTTCATGCCGTCGTTCCAGTCACCCGTGCCCATCAGCGGCAGGCCGTGCTCGCCGGTTGCCAGGCGCAGGTCGAGGGCTCGTGCGCAATGCTCGAAGAGCGTCGCACTCTCTGCAGAGACAACCGGTTCGAAATAGGCGTCTTCATGCCCGGCGGGAACCGCATCCCCCTCCAGGAACGGCGTCTGTTCGTCAAGGATGCCCGTGTCTTCCGTTACCGCCAGATAATGGGAAAGAACATAGGGGAGCCAGAGGAGGTCGTCGGAAATACGGGTGCGCACGCCGCGCCCCGTCGGCGGGTGCCACCAGTGCTGAACATCCCCCTCCCGGAACTGGCGTCCGGACGCCCTGATAATATGGGTGCGGACCAGTGCCGGATCGATCATGACGAGGGCCATGCAATCCTGGAGCTGGTCGCGGAAGCCGTACGCCCCACCCGCCTGATAAAACGCCGACCGTGCCGTGAAGCGGCAGACCATGGTCTGGTACAGGAACCAACAGTTCAGCATGATGTCCATGGACCGGTCGGGGGTTTTGACCTCGACCGTCCCGAGGAGCCGTTCCCAATGTTCGCGGACATCCGACAGCTCCTGCCGCAGGTCGGCCGTACGCCAGCGTTTTACCAGCGCACGAGCCGTTTCCCTGTCTGCCGCCTGTCCAAGGATGAAAAACCGTTCGACGCGCTCACCCGGCTCAAGTACAAGCGTTGTCTGGAGCGCTCCGCAGGAATCGAGTCCGGCGCCTGTTCTGCCGCTCAGCACGGCGCCTTTGATGAGGCCGGCCGGTTGCTCCAGTGTTCCGTTGCGGCCGATGAATTCGATCCGGTCGGCGCTCCACGATGTCTGCCGACCGCCGAGATCGGCGAAGGCAACCCTGTCGCCAAATTCGGCATTCCACGGGTTCCGGGCAAACAGCGCCCCGGTTTCGTCATCTATTTCGGTGACGATATACGGTGCGGAAACCGTCCGGGTAAAGCCGAGGACCCACTCAAGATACGCGGTGATCGAGAGTTGGCGTTGCTTCTCCGAGCGATTTTCCAGGGCGAGCAGGGATATCTTGACCGGGTCGTTCAGACTCACAAACTGCACCAACGTGCTCCCGATGCCGTGGGAAACGTGCTCAAAGCTGCTGTAGCCCAGTCCGTGTCGCGTAATATAGGTGGCACTCTCGACCCGGATCGGCAGGGCCGTAGGACACCACGTTGCTCCGCTGTCCCGGTCGCAGATATAGAGCACTTCGCCGGGCGGGTCGCCCACCGGATCGTTTGACCAGGGGGTAAGCTGGTTTTCGCGGCTGTTGAGGGACCAGGTGTAGCCCGCACCCGACTCGGAGACCTGAAATCCGAAGCGTTCGTTGGCGATGACATTGATCCACGGAGCCGGTGTGCGCAGCCCCTTGCCGAGAACGATGACGTACTCCCTCCCCCCCTCTGCAAATCCGCCGAAGCCGTTGAAAAATTCCAGCGGAGGCGTATCGAGAACGGCCTCTTCAGCCGGGTGCCGGGGTAATTGGCGGCGCGCCGGGTGGACCGTCCGCTGTTCCTGACGTCGCATCCGTATGACCTGCTCGGTCAGGCTGCCGTCACGGGCGGAGAGTACAGCACGGGCGGCGGTCTGGAGGAGACTGCGCTCGTCGCCGGTCATCAGGTCGGCCCGCAGAACGAATATCCTGCCGCGGCTCTCCTGCAGGGGGCGGCTACCGGAGAGGCCGGTATTCACTATCCCTTCCAGAGAGTGCTGCAGCTCCTGGATGTAGGAACTTTCCTGCTCGTTCAGAATAACCAGATCCACCGGCAGGAGCTTCAGCCGCCAGTATTCGTGGGCACGCAGCAACTGGCGGACGATCCCCTGATCGCTGATATCATCGATACGGAGGAGGGCAATGGGATAATCCCCGGATATCCCGTATTTCCAGAGCCCGGTAACAGTAAGGATACTCAGCTTCAGGAGTTCGTCGCGCGGGCGCATGGCGGGATCAGTGTAGAGCATGCGGTTTGCCAGGTGCTGGAAAAGATGTGCTTCGCCACGCTCGACCCCGAGATAGTGGAGCTGAATCTGCGCCTGGGTCCACGCAAGGGTGGAGGTTCTCTCGAAGGATGCCGGGTCGTGGTACTTGTCGGCCAATAGCAGGATAGCCTCCCGGGATGGCGCAACCATGGTCGAAAAGACGATGTGAATCGTTGTCCCCGGCGCGACCCGTACCCGGGTGCGAAGACTGAAGATCGGGTCAAGAACGGGACCAACCGTATTGGAGAGCGGGTCGCCCCTCCATGATGGCAGCAGGGCGGCGGATCGTTCCCGCCCGACCGATAAAACGCATCCGGTCGGTTTCATACTCGATGCCAGCGGCTCCCGGCACGCCGACCACGTGAGCGGCCCATACTGCGGAGTCGGCGGCGGAGCGCGGACGCCGACAGGCGAGAAGGCCGGAAACGGCAGGGATATATTCCGTCTGGACGAAGAGATTTGAAAAGGCCGGATGGGCGATGTCGGCATTCTGCGGCGCAAGGACGACCTCTGCATACGACGTAACCTCGATCTCCCGCATTGACGTTCCTCTGTTGACGATCGAGAGGCGGCGAAGCTCGACGTCATCTTCAGGCGACACGATGATCTCAATGGTAGAGGAGAGGGTGCCGTTGTGTCGAACGATGCGCGCCCGGTCTTCTCCGAAGACAACCTCGTACTGCTTCGGTTCCGCACCGACCGGCTGATAGGCCGCCGACCACACCAGGCCGCTTTCGGCGTCGCGCATGAAGAGATAGCTTCCCCATGCATCCCTGGTTACATCCTCGCGCCAGCGCGTGACGGCGATGTCCCGCCAGTGACTGTAGCCGGAGCCGGCAGCGGTAATCATGACCGCATATCGGCCGTTGGAAAGGAGGTGCGTTGAAGGAAGGCGGTGGTTCGGGGTGTTGAAGCGACGCAGCACCGGCTGGACCGCCTCCCGGACCCTGGCGCCCTGAATCTGGTCGGCGAGCGGACGGGCAACGTTTACGTCGCGGGACATCCGCTCCTGCAGGAGGAGCTCGGCAGCATGGATCATCGGCTCACGATGGAAGCGGCGCCGCATGATTCCGTCATGAATGACGTTGTCCAGCGCCAGCAGCGACATCCCCTGGTGATGCGCCATATATGCCCTGACGATCGAGGCGTTTACCCCCTCGGGCAGCCGGTCGCGGGTAAAGTCAAGGGCCTCGTAGAAGCCGTACCGGCCGCGGCCGCCAACGGCATCGATCCGCCTTAAGTTGCGAGCCGCAGCAGCGGGAGCATACATGGAAGCCAGCACCGTGGCATAGGGTGCGATCACCAGGTCCTGGCCAAGGCCGCGCTTGAGCCCCAATCCGGGAATCCCGAAGGCTGAATACTGATAGGTAAATGAGAGGTCTCGGGTGCTGTAGGCCGACTCGGAGATTCCCCACGGCACGCCGTTCTCCTTTCCGTAGCCGATCTGGCGGTCAACTACCAATCGGCACGTCTGGTCCAGGATGGTTCCGCGCGGCGAGGACATAACCAGCGACGGCATAAGATACTCGAACATCGAACCCGACCATGAGACCAGAGCCGCACCTGTTTTCACGGGTATCAGCGTCCGGCTCAGCCGGAACCAGTGGGAGGGGGGCGTTTCCCCCTTGGCAACGGCAATGTAGCTCGTAAGGCGGGCTTCCGAGGCAAGGAGATCATAGAAACTCCGGTCGAGGTGCCCATCGTTTACGGAGTACCCTATCGAAAAGAGATGACACCCCTGGTCATAAAGGAAACTGAAATCCATATCATCGAAGAGAATCCGGGCACTCTCGGCGATTCTGTCAAGGTGTTCGGAAAGCATATGGCACACCACACCCGACCGCTCGAAAGCCTCGATCATGGCGTCGAGACGTGCGCGCTGTTCCCTGGAATCCGTGAGTCCCTTCATACGCAGAAGTATTTCGGCAGCGGCTTCACAGCACTCCGGCAGGGACCCTAGCGGAATGTCGGGTTCAAAAATGTCACGGATTGTATTCAGGATTTCCTGTTCTTTCCCGGCAGCCCCCTGTATATCCCGGCTCCACTCATCGAGTATTCGTACCCAGGGGAGAAGCGTGTCGACGTCGCGCCGATGACTTCTGATGTCGCTCAGGAGAAGCTCCCCCCAGGCCTCTGCTTCATCCCATTCTGCCGCTCCGCTCTCCTGTGCGACGCTGCGCAGCGATGCCGCGAGCGTTTCCGCCCGGGCCTCCAGTACGCCCATAAAGAGGGCCTGTTCGACACAGCCGTCCGGTGCGTCGGCAAGACAAAACTCCAGCTCTCCTACAGCATCACGTAACGTCCGCACGGCAGTATCCCTGCCGAGTTCAAGCAGGGCGTCGTGTATGAGGCGCAGTGTGTCGCCGATACCCTTCAGTGCGGCTCCTGACAGAAGCGGGACTCTGTTTCATCTCGATGCATGCCTGGGAGAGGGTCAAAAGGTGACCGGCACAATTCCCGCTGTCGACTGATGAGATGTACTTCGGCTCAAGCGTCCGCAGTTCGCTTGTTTCATACCAGTTGTAAAAGTGACCCTGGAAGCGGGGAAGCTCCTCCAGGGTTTCCATGGTTGCGTTGAGCCTCTCCACTGTTTCAGACAGGCCGATCCAGCCGAAGTCACGGGCAGCGACGACCGCAAGAAGATAGAGGCCGAAGTTGGTCGGGGAGCTGCGATGAGCGATGACCGGATGCGGCTCTTCCTGATAGTTGTCCGGTGGAAGCCAGTGGTCCTCGGCCGTCACAAACGTTGTAAAAAAGCGCCAGGTCCGCCGGGCGGTCAGGCGGAGAAGCGTCACTTCTTCTTCCGGAAGGATTTCATTCGGATCGGTTGCGGGGGGACAACTGATTCGCCACGCAATAAGAGGGGATGCAAGCCAGAGCAGGATGAACGGTATCGCCGCAGGCAGTCCACCGGGTGCAAGAAGTGCAATCAGGAGCAGCAATACCAGGGCAATTATCAGAGACCCGGACATCCGCCGGAAAAAGAAACCGTATGAGTAACACGACTCTTTTTTGGCAGTGGCGGCAGTCACCCATTGAAGGAGATTGCGACGAGTGATGAAGAGACGTACGAGGGTACGAACAATAGCGTCCGTCATCTGCCATGCCTGATAGGCAAGCAGCGTAACTGAGGCAGCTGTATGTCCCGCGCCTTCAAGCAGATCTCCGAGCACGGCGCGCAGGTGGCTTCTGATGGAAATACCGCGGCGGTGCGGCAGCAGACCGGTGATGACGGTGAGGAATGCCGGGAAAACGATGTTGGCAAGGACGAGCAGAACCCATACGCTGCACGGGACAGCCGGGACAAGCCAGGCTGCCGACAGCAGAATCACCATTGCCGGGGCAGAGAGGGAGCGCCGCAGATTGTCTACCATCTTCCAGCGCCCGATGAGGGGGATATCCGCCCCCATTTTTCCGAAAATCCAGGGAAGGAGCTGCCAATCCCCCCGTGCCCAGCGGTGATGGCGGGAGGCGGCTACCTCGACATGGGAAGGAAATTCCTCAAACAGGGCAATGTCATTTGCCAGCCCGCAGCGGGCAAATGTTCCTTCGAACAGGTCGTGGCTCAAGACGCTGTTTTCCGGTACACGTCCCGCCAGCACAACTTCAAAGGCATCCACGTCATAGATCCCCTTGCCGGTGAACGATCCTTCCCCGAAGAGGTCCTGATAGATATCCGAAAGTGCGGATGCATACGGGTCGATACCGCATGGGCCGGAAAAAATGCGGTGAAAGAGCGTGCGGTCGCTCCAAGGCGGGAATGACGGTATAATGCGAGGCTGGAGTATGCCGTACCCTTCCACGACGCGCCTCATTCGCTCATCGAAACGGGGGAGATTCAACGGGTGGGCCATGCTTCCGACGAGTTCGCGTACAGCTTTTGTCGGGAGTTTTGTGTCCGCGTCGAGGGTAATAACATAGCGGACGTTGGCCGGCGGCTCCGGAGGAGTGCCGTCGACGGCGATATAGCTGGTATCCCGCGCGCCCCGCAGCAACCGGTTGAATTCGCTGAGTTTGCCGCGCTTTCGCTCCCACCCCATCCACTTTTTTTCACCTTCGTTCCAGAGCCGTTTGCGGTGGAACATAAAAAAACGTGTTTCCCCGCAGGGGGTGGTTCCGTGACTGACATTGAGCTGTTCGATCCGTCCGGCTGCAAAGCGGAGGAGTTCCGTGTCGCCCGCTACCGTTTCGGAGTCGGCGTCAGGCCAGTCGGTCAAAAGGGCAAAGCGGACGTCGCCGTCCGGGTTAGCCAGGTAATGCACTTCGAGGTGCTTAATCTGCTCTTCCGCATCAGCTTCGCTGAGGAGAAAGGTCGGCACCACTACAACAGTGCGCAGCGAGGAAGGAATTCCGTCGGCAAGTTCAAGCCGGGGCAGGTGACGCGGCCCGATCTGCGCTGTCACGATCATGTTTATCAGCATGATCGCAATATCTGATGCAGGAAAAAGCGCCAGCAGGCCGAGCAGGAACAGCCAGTGCGGCATGACTCCGGAACCGCTGCTCACCGACACGGGGAGCAGCGCCAGAAGCAGGGTCACAACGACAATGCTGCCCAGATACGCCGGAGTTGCGTGGTCGATGTATGCACGTAGAAAGATGCGGCGCAGCGAGGGACGGAAGCCGATCTCTTCCTCGAAAGCCCTCCGCCCCTTGGAAATCAGGTAGTAGCCCGGGTCCATCTGCCTCCAGTCAGACAGCTCCCCGGCCTTCCGGCGTGCCTCATCCGTTTTGGCTATCACCAGGCGGACAACATCCAGTTCCTGGAGACGCGACCCCTTGGCCAACTCTTCTATGCCGTGCCGGTAACGGTCCCGGGTGATGAAATCCATCTCCGCAAAGAGGGGGTCGGCATGGAACGCCTCGTCCACCAGGCTGACCTCCTCGAAGAAGGAGTTCCAGGAATAGGCCGAGATAAGCCGCATGCTGGTGATGATATTGCGTACCGTGACGTTGGCGGAAGCCTGGAGGCCGTGCTCCTGAAGTACTATCTCATCCGGATTCGTCCCCTGCGCTTCCAGTCTTTCCGTGAGATCCTGCATCACGGCAGTTACGTCGCTCCCCTGATGGCGCATGCGTTGAACCAGCTGCACCACGAACGCTCTCTGCAACGGCTGTTTTTCAATCTCCTGCAGGATATCATTTGCGATCTGCGGAGAGCCGGCGGTGATACCCAGAAGGTCATCGGCAACCCGGTCCGCTTCAATGCGGGCCTGCTGCGAGCTGACAATCCTGACGGCAAGCCGGCGGAGGTTCTCAATGAGCACGATGCGCAGCGAAATCGGGATGGCCCACAACTCACCGATACTGAGAGTTTGTACCTGTTGATAAGCGCGTACGAAACGGATCAGCAGTTGCGGATCAAAATGGCTATCCGTATGGGCAACAAAGGACCAGCTGAGTTCATAGACGCGCGGATACTTCCTGAGAGGTCCCCCGGAGAGTTTGGGGAGTTCCCGGTAATATCCGGAGGGAAGGGTGTCCTGAATGTCCCGCAGATGATCGTCAACTATATGAAAATTGTCGAGGAGCCATTCGGCGGCGGGCGTGATTGCCCTTTGTTCACGGACTGTGGCGGCGACAGCTTGATTCGCTGCTCTGAGTATCCGGCCATTTTCTTGAATACGCGGCGCGAGACGGCGGCCACGGCCGGGGTCGGCCATGACTTTCTGTTTGGCCGCGAGCTCTTTTGCATGTTCCTCCAACCGTTCCGCGCTGAATATCTCGTAGCGGATAGGCTCTTCAAGGGTTGCAAACAAATCGAGAGGGCTCCGGGCAAGCCCGAGAGCGGCGAAAACTCTGGGAATATGTATCATCCAGACCCCCTCTTCGCGGTAGACATGTTCCTCACATACAGCCTGGTGTCATCAGCATATGTCGCTCTTTACCCACCGGTACACCCGCATCGGCGGAATATTTACCAATTCCACCTCCATATGCTCCGTTCCCATAAATGGCCTGGCAAGGGTGGCAACCCGCCGGCTGACCTGATATGCAACGAATCGTCCTCTCGGTGCGAGCACGGTTGATATCTCCTCAAGAAGGTGGGACGCAGACGGTATTTTCATGGTGGAAAACGGAATTCCGGAAATCACCACATCCGGGGCGCCAAGCCCGTGCCGGGAAAGAATGTCATTCAACCGGCAGGCGTCGCCCCGATGGGTGATGAGTCGCCTGTCTTCGATGTTGCGCAGCAGCGCATGCAGACGGGGATTGATCTCTATGCTGAGGAGTCTCGCGTCTGCAGGGGCTGCACGCAGGATTGCCTGCGTCGAACCGCCATTCCCCGATCCAAGCTCTACGATAATCGAGGCCGAGCCGATCCCGGCAACATCGACAAGGCGGCGCAACAGATGCTGGGAACTGGGGATCACCGATCCGACCTGGAACGGATTTTCAACAAACGCCATAAAGAAGGTAAGTAGGTCTGTCATCTGGTCACCGGAGGAACATCACGACTGCGTCAATCAACTCTTCTTCGATGTTTTTGCAAAGAAGGCGGAATACAGCTGGACTATCTTGCCTTCCTTGCACTCAGGACAGGCGAGGTTTCCCTTTTCATGATCCGACATGCTCAACTGAAGTGAAAATATCTTCCCGCAATTCTCGCAGCAATATTCGTAAATCGGCATACGCATTTCCCTCCTCGTCGATCAAACATGAGCAGCGTTACCAGCAGTCGATACGTTTACATGTTTATCTGCCGGCCAACAGTCTCATTCAGGGTGACGAGCCTTCTGGTCGGCATGGAGAAACCAGCTGTCCAAGACAATATGGCGGGCAAACCATCTGGTGGAGAGCAGTCTGGCCCCGATAAAACGTGAGAGTCGTGAAAAACCGGGCGATGAGGGGATGCGGGTATTACTGTGGCCAAAGCGGAGGTCCAGCCGTGCCGCATACGGTTCCAGATTACCGCTCCGATAATCACCGTTGGCTGCAAGTATGGTCTCTGCGGCCAGCAGGGCCGACTCGATCGAGGGCATGATCCCTTCGCCGCTCTGGGGACATGCGACACCGACAGCATCGCCGATCAGCAGCGCGCCATCGCTCACGGCGCGGCGCCGCCCCTCCCCTCCGTACAACAGGTAGGCATGCCCCTCGAACCTGCCGCTGAATCCTGCCGGCACATCCCCCCGAGACTCGAGAAACCTGCAAAAATCGCTCGTATGACGGCCAAGATGCCGACTGTCCATGCGCCCCAGGCCGATATTGAGATGGCTTCCTTTCCGGAACAGCCAGCCGTACCCCTTCATGTCCCGGCAGAAAAAAAGTTCCGGCGTGTCCGGCAGAATATGGCACAACCGTTCCTCTTCCCGGCTCATGGCATATTCCGCTACCTGGGCGACAACAACCTCCTCACGGCCGATCTTTGCCCCCAACCGGCGGGCCACCGGACAGTAATGGCCGCCGGCACCGACAAGCATCCGCGCCCGGATGCGCCCGTTCACGATCCAGCAGTCCTCTTTCCGGTCCAGCGTTGTCACCGGTTCCCCCAGCGCCTGTCGCACTCCGCTGCGCTGCAGGAGATAGTGGTCGAATTCGGAGCGCCGGATGCCGTAGCTGACGGGTGTGCCATAGCGGGTAACGAGCCCTGGACCGCCGATGAGACCGGTACGGAAGCTGTTGATATCCTGTAGCACCCGCCCCTGGCGATATTCCTCTCCGTCGATTTTCAGCATTTCCAGCACAGCCGGCGTTATCCAGCCCGCACACGGCTTCTGGCGCGGGAACGTCTCCTTGTCCAGCAGCAGCACATCAAGTCCGGCCTGCCTCAACCTCCCGGCACAGGTCGATCCTGCCGGGCCGCCGCCGACAACGAGCACGTCACAGGAATCCATCAGGGCTCACCGGCAGGAACCGTGAGATGGGAACGTGTCCAGGGAATATGGTTGTTGGAGGGACGCGAAAATACGACCTGAAACAGCTGTAGGGTACCGACACTGAAATTGCTGATACAGCCAGACAGGTAAAGCCGCCAGGCCCGGACAAAGCATTCATCAAACATCTCATGTATCCGGTCCTGGTGAAGTTCAAAACGCTGGAGCCAATGCTCCACGGTTTTTGCATAGTGCAGCCGCAGGTTTTCCACGTCCAGAACCGTGAACTCCCACGGTTCCAGGACTTTCATCAATTCCCTGAGCGTAGGGGGGTAGCTGCCGGGGAAAATCCGTTTCAGAAACCAGGGACTCATGGGTGCCGCTCTGTTTTGCCCGATCGTGTGGATCAGCCCGAGTCCCTGTTCGGTCAGGCTCCGGTCGACTACCCTGCCGAGCTCCTGATAATGGTCAGGCCCCACATGCTCCAGCATCCCCACAGAGACGAACGCATCATATCGGCCCGAAATGTTGCGATAATCGTCCTCGACATACTCGACCAGGCCGGCAAGCCCTTCGGTTCTGGCCCGTTGCCGCGCATAGACGATCTGCTCGTGAGAAATGTTGTAGGCCTTGACAGTGACCCCGTACCGCCTGGCCATGTGACGGGCCAGCGCACCCCAGCCGCAGCCCGCATCCACCACGGTCTGCCCCGCCTGCAGGCGGAGCTTGCGGCAGACCAGATCCATCTTGGCGACCTGGGCGTCTTCCAGTGTGGCGGCCTGGTCGGGAAAATAGGCGCAGGTATAGAGCATTTCATCGTCCAGCCAGAGCTGGTAGAAATCGTTTCCGATATCGTAGTGGTGATGGATATTCTGACGTGAGCCCGAGAGGGAATTCAGTTTTGGCTGATTGCGACGGTACGCGACGGGATCGGAAACTTTATTGAACCGGGGTGTTCGGGCCATGGCCTGATACACCGTTCCCAGTAACGCAACCAGCCCGCCTTCTATCTCGATGCGGCCGGCGCTGTAGTCGTCACCGAAGTAGAGAAGAGGATTGAGCAATAGCCGCCGCAGAGCGGCCCGATCGCGGATGAGTAAACCGACGGCAGGCGTGGGACCGCCTCCCGCAACTTCCTTTCCATCCCACAGGGTCACCCGCAAGGCGGGATCACCAATCAATTTCAGGAACGTGCGCACCATCCATCTGTCGATGCCGCACACCCCGGCAGTACTGTTTTCATTTCCGTTCCTGCAGTGGAACGGCAGAGAGAATATGCTCGTATTGTGAGTGTTCATAATTTTTATCCTTTATAAGGATTGCCGTCTCAAAATTGTATATGCAGACGGCCATTAGTCAAGCGGGCCGCGTGCACACGGCATCAAATTCAGTTTTTTTCGCCGGCCACCTACCCTCATTTCCGGGGACCTCTGCCACGACAATCCTGAAATATGTGGTACAATGTGAGCAGAAAACATATCGACACCAAAGCTGCCGTATCGGCACAGATGCTCCGCCTGCTGCACCGGCGATCGGAGGAAGCGATGAAAGAAGCGATGTTTTACGAACGTGAAGGAGACAACCGGGTACGCTGCCGGCTCTGCCGTTTCGGCTGCCTGATCAGCGACGGTGCCCGCGGCATCTGCGCCGTCCGCGAGAATCGTGGCGGCACCCTCTACAGCCTGGTGTACGGCAAGCTCTGCGCGGAGCATGTGGACCCGATCGAGAAAAAGCCGCTCTTCCACGTCATGCCGGGGAGCAGTTCCTATTCCATTGCCACGGTCGGATGCAACTTCCACTGCCGCCATTGCCAGAACTACACCATCTCCCAGGTCAAACCGGGCGCCCCTGTCACGGGTGCGGAGCAGACCCCGCAGGAAATTGTACAGCAGGCGCTCGCTACCGACTGCCGTTCGATCTCCTACACCTACACCGAGCCGACCATCTTCTTCGAGTTTGCCTACGATACGGCCCGCCTTGCCCGCGAGGCAGGGCTGCTCAATATATTTGTCACCAACGGCTACATCAGCAAGGAGGCACTGGCGACGATCGCCCCCGTTCTGGATGCGGCCAATATCGATCTGAAAGGGTTTTCCGAGGGGTTCTACCGCGATGTTGTTCACGCCCGTCTGTCCGAGGTACTCGACTCGATCATTGAGTATCGCAAACAGGGGATCTGGATCGAGCTCACCACGCTGATCATTCCGGGGCTCAATGACTCGGATGCCGAACTACAGGGTATCGCCTCGTTCATCGTCACCAATCTGGGGGTTGACACCCCCTGGCACGTAACCGGCTTCTACCCCACCTACTTATTGACCGACCGCCCCTCGACCCCGACCGCCACCCTGCGACGGGCCCGAGAAATCGGCCGCGCTGCCGGGCTGCACTATGTGTATGAGGGCAACGTTCCGGGCGAGGGTGGCGAGAATACCTGGTGCCCATCCTGTTCGTCCCTGCTGATCAAGCGCTACGGCTTTACCATCGGCACCAACTCGATCCGGAACTCGGCCTGCCCCGACTGCGGCACCGCTATTCCCGGCATCGGCATGTGATGGCGGGAATAGTCCGGGCTAACGGGACCAGGACACCCTGACCGGGCTCTCGGCATGGCTCCACGTAAATTGCAGCTCGCCGCCATGCGATTTAAAAACCTCCCGCCCGATCTTCTGGGCCAGCTTTACGTCTGTGGTGGTAATGGTGATACCTCCGTTCTCTCTGCTGATATCCATTATCTTGCCGAGCGGATTCTTCATGACGGCAGCCTGCGCCGTATTTTTGATCAGATTCTCTATCTCGGCACCGTGGGCTGCTAAAAAACGTCCCTTCAGGGAAACGATGCCGGCCGGATTCCCGTCCGCAACCCGGCGGCAGGCCGGACAGACAACCCGCTGCTCCCCCCGCGAGGGTGCGCCGCTTTCTTCGAAGTGCCAGCGTTTGCTGTGGAACACGGCGCCGCATTCGCAATACGCCGTTCCGCTTACCCCATCCCCGCTCTGGTATGCATCCATACTGCGTGGGGTACGTTGCCCTTTTTCCTCTGTTCTCCTCATTGTCGTAACCATAGTCATCGTACCTCCCCATGTTTTTATGGCACCAGAACGCCCGCGCCCCTGATGTTGCCAGCCCGCAGGGCTGCCAGCGCCTCATTTGCATGCTCCAGCGGAAAGACCTCAATCTCCGTATTGACCGGTATCCGCGGGGCCAGTTCGAGAAACTCCTCACCGTCCCGGCGGGTCAGGTTGGCCACCGAAACGATGCTCCGTTCGCCCCACAACAGTTCATAGGGAAAGCTTGGGATCGGACTCATGTGGATGCCGCCGCAGACTACCACGCCCCCCTTGCGGATTGCCCTCAGCGCCATCGGCACCAGCTCTCCGGCCGGGGCAAAGATGATGGCCGCATCCAGTTCAACCGGGGGGCGTTCCGATGCGGCTCCCGCCCAACAGGCCCCCATTTCCCGTGCAAACCGCTGCCCGGCCTCATCCCCCTCACGGGTGAAGGCATAGATTTCCCGCCCTTCCCACCGTGCCACCTGGGTCACAATGTGAGCAGCCGAGCCGAAACCATACACCCCCAGCCTCTTCCCATCCCCGGCCATACGCAGGGAACGGTAGCCGATCAGCCCTGCGCAGAGCAACGGGGCTACCTGGGTAGCCGAATATCCGTCCGGGATGGTGAAGCAGAACCGGGCGTCGGCGGTGCAGTATTCGGCAAAGCCGCCGTTACGGTGGTAGCCGGTAAAGACGGGGCTGTCGCAGAGGTTCTCACGCCCCGACTGGCAGTAGAGGCATTCACCGCACGTCCCTCCCAGCCACGGCACACCCACAAGATCGCCGGGTTGAAAGTTGCTGACACCCATCCCGACGCTGTCCACCTCTCCTACGATCTGATGCCCCGGTATCAGTGGCAGGTGCGGATCGCGTAATTCTCCGTCAACGACGTGAAGGTCGGTACGGCAGATGCCGCACGCCAGCACCTTGATCAACAGCTCTCCGGCAGCGGCGGCCGGAATCGGGATTTTCCTCGCCATGAGCTGCCGGCCAACCGCTTCCAGCACCATCGCATGCATATATGACTCATGAAGCATACCCTTCACCGCTCCTTCTGTACCGGCACGCCGATTCTCGTTCGATTCAGGGCAAAACGACTTCCTGCCGCCACGACTATCCACGATGGCAACACCAGCTTTCGGGCCTGAACAGCGTTAATGCACGGTGATTTTCCGCACCTTCTGTTTCTCTGTTTCGCTCTTCGGCATCCTTATTTCCAGCACGCCATCCTTGAAAGATGCCTGTGACCTGTCGATCTGGATTTCGACCGGCAGGCGCAATTTGCGGCTGAACGACCCGAAGGAACGCTCGACCCGGTGATAATCCTTCCGTTCGGTCCGCTCTTCCGATTTTTTCTCCCCGGAGATGGTGATCGTGTCGCCCGAGAAATCGATGCTGATCTCATCCTTCTTCATGCCCGGTATTTCTGCCTTGATGACGAGATCGTTCCCCTCTTCAAACATGTCCACCGAGGCAGACACTTCGGTTAGTTCGGGGAATTTTAAGCGCGGCATCCAGGACGGCATGAAAAAACGGCGCTGGAAAAAGTCCTCAAACATCTGCTCCATCTCCTGGAACGATGATGAAAACTTCTGCAGTTCATGCTTCTGAGCGGAACCTTCTCTGACGCTTACCTCTTTTTTATCGTTTTGCATGGCTCTCTCCTCCTCGTATTCTGCCTGAATCATGGCCCGTGAATCGTCCCACTTGGCCAGCTCTCGCACCATATCCCGGCGTGCCATGATGAGTACCTCTCATTCGATTCGGGACCTGAATACAAGCGTAATACCAAAGGTTCCAATGTCAAGAATGCATAATATTTTTGTTGCACCGCGCAGGCGTTTACGTGAATATATCCACCCGCACATGGACACCGGTCCGGCTGAATGCAGCTGACAGTTGGCGGCCGACCGGGATATCAGAGAGGAGAAATGATTATGTCGGATCAAAAGGATAAATGGCAGGGGTGGCTGGCGCTTTCAACCGCTATTATGGCCGTTTTGGCGGCCTTGACGACACTCTACATGGGAAAGTTCTCGTCGCGCGCCATTCTGGCCCAAGGGCAGGAGAGCGATCAGTGGGCGTACTATCAGGCCAAGAGCATCAAGGGGCATACATTCGATATAAACAAGAAGACACTGGAGCTGCAATTCCTTGCTCAAAAGGGGTTGTCACCCGAAGCGGCTGCCGAATTCAAGAAGACCATACAAAAATACGGCGAGGAGACCAAGCGGTACGATGCTGAAAAGAAGGAGATAAAGGATAAAGCCGACGCGATCGCCAAGGCCAAGCTCAAGGCGCAGGACATGGGGGGAAATTTTGCCTATGCGTTGATCTTCCTGCAGATCGCCCTGATGCTCTCGTCAATCGCCAGCCTGACCAAGCGTCACTACCTCTGGTACATCGCCCTGATCTGTAACGTCGGATGGCTGTTCTTCTTCCTTGATGCCTGGATGCTGTTTTATTGACGGGATGATCTAAAAGGGGAGGATTCGTTCCAGCAGATGCAAGAGTGGCTGGGGGTAGACGCCGAGCCCTACCATAACAGCTGTCGGAGCGAGCAGAGCGGCAATTTCAGCGATATGCAGCGTACGGGGAGTTTCGACCGGAAGCTCTGACGATTTCATGTACATGACAACCACGACCCGCAGGTAGAAAAAGACCGCCACCAGCGCGGAGAGGATGCCGACCAGCGCGAGGGTGGATTCTCCCCCGCTCAGCGCGGCGGCAAATACGGCAAACTTACCCATGAAACCGGCTGTCGGCGGAATCCCGGCCAGCGAGAACAGGGCGACCGCCAATGCCGCACCCGCCAGCGGGCTGCGGTAGCCGAGACCACGATAGGCGTCGATGGCATCGCGCTCCTCCTCATCAGAGAGAACGGAAACCACCCCGAAGGCTGCCACCCCGGCAGTTGCATACACCACCAGCATAAAAAACGGCCGCCCGTCACGCCGCCAGCCGGGGCTGCCACCAGCGCCAGCGCCACGTAGCCCATCTGGCCGACCGACGACCAGGCCAGCATCCGTTTGAGGTTTGTCTGCACCAGCGCGGCCAGATTCCCGGTCAGCATGGAGAGCAGCGCCAGCCAGCCAGAGGATGTCGTGCAGGCCGCGCCAGGCCCCGAAGAGAGGGAGCAGGAGCAGCAGCGCCGCCAGCGAAGCCCCCTTGGAGGCGGTGGAGAGCAGGGCCGTCACCGGCGCCGGAGCCCCCTGGTACACATCCGGCGTCCAGAGATGGGCCGGTACCAGGGACAGTTTGAAGGCCATCCCGAGCAGGATCAGACAGCCACCCGCCAGAAAAAGCGGCTCAGGAGTTCCTGCCAGCGGAAGCCAGCTCGGCCAGCTTGAGCGTCCCGCGGCGGCATACACCAGCGCCATCCCCATCGCCAGAAGCGCCGCCGACAGTGTCCCGTTCAGCAGATACTTCAGCCCGGCCTCGCCCCCCGTGGCGGAGCCGCGCTCGATAGCCACCAGGATGTAGAAGGCAAAGGTGAATGCCTCCAGCCCGAGGAACAGCATCAGCAGGTCCGTTGGCGGCACAGGCCGCTCCCATCCCGGCCAGGGCAAAGAGCAGCGTGGCCGGGTACTCCTCGCCGGTAATCCCCCGGCGGCGGTTGTAGCCGGCGGCCAGCAGCAGGGCCACAGATGCCGGCCGCATAAAGGAAGGCAGAGCAAAGAAGCGCGAGAAGGGGGTGATGGCAAGGCCGGGCATGACCGCATCGACCGGAAGCAGCAGGCTCCAGAGCAGGGCCGCAGGCGATCAGCACCACTGGCCAGCTCGTACAGATACCCACCCGGCTTGATGGCACCGGCCAGCAGGACCAGGACACTGCCGCCGGCCAGGATGATCAGCGGCATCAGTGCCATCAGGTCGGCGGATGTCATGGCGTCACCCCCTGTCAGCAGCTGCACCGGCAGGTGGATCAGGTCCAGCAGCGGCGCCGGATGAACACCCATCCAGATATTCAGCAGCGCCAGCGCGGCCAGGATAGCACATTTCACGCAGATCAAGGTCGGCCAGCGCCAGCGGTTGCCGCTCCTTCTGGAACAGCACCTCCTGCACCAGCCGCACCATGTAGATCAGGGTCAGGACGATGCCGATGAAGGCCAGAGCACGCACACCAGCGGCGCTTTTTGCATCGTGCCGGCCAGGATCAGGAATTCACCGACGAAGTTGTTCAGCCCCGGCAGCCCCAGCGAGGCCAGCGAGAAGAACAGGAAGAAGAAGGACCAGAGCGGGATCTTGCCCCACAGCCCGCCAAAGGCGGCGATCTCACGGGTATGGGCCCGTTCGTCCAGCATCCCCACCAGGCAGAACAGCGCCCCGGTGGTGACCCCGTGGTTGGCCATCTGGATGATCGAGCCGGACAGCGCCACCGGCTGCCAGGCGGCGATGCCGATGGCCACATACCCCATGTGGCCGATGCTGGAGTAGGCGATCAGCCGCTTCATGTCCTCCTGGGCAAAGGCGACCAGCGAGGCGTAGATAATGCCGAGCAGCGCCAGCGTGTAGAACAGCGGCGTCAGGGTCTGGGCCGCCTGCGGGAAAGAGCGGGTAGCCGAAGCGGATCAGGCCGTAGCTGCCGGTCTTGAGCAGCAGCCCGGCCAGGATCACGCTGCCGGCGGTGGGGGCATCGGTATGGGCATCCGGCAGCCAGGTATGCAGCGGGAAGAGCGGGAACTTGATGGCAAAGGCCAGGAAGAAGGCGGCGAACAGCCAGAGCTGGGTATCGGCGGGGAGTTGGGTCTGCAGCAGTTCATGCAGCCCGAAGGTGGCCACACCGCTCTGCTGGGCGTGCAGCAGGTGCAGGGCGATGATCGCCAGCAGCATCAGCAGCGAACCGAACATGGTGAAGAGGAAGAACTTGATCGTCGAGTAGATGCTTGCGGCCATGCCCCCAGACCCCGATCAGGAAGAACATCGGGATCAGCATGACCTCCCAGAACAGGTAGAACAGCGCCAGGTCCAGGGCCAGAAAGACCCCCATGATGCCGGACTCCATGATCAGCATCAGCGTCAGGAACAGGACCGGTCTTTTCCTTGATGGCGTTCCACGACACCAGCCAGCGCCACACAGAAGGTGAAGGCGGTCAGCATGACCATCAGCAGCGAGATGCCGTCCAGCCCCAGGGTATAGCGGATGCCGAAGGCCGGAATCCAGGGGGCATCCTCCAGCAGCAGATAGCCGGGCAGTTTCGTCGGGACTCCCGCCAAACCCTGCCACGAGCCATACAGCCAGCCCTGCCAGCACCAGTTCGACCGCAGCAACCCCCAAGGCGACCGGCCGGGCAGCCGGACGCGCGGTTCCAGAGCGGCAGGAGCAGCAGGCAGCCGGCCAGCGGGAGGAAGATCAGGATTGTCAGGAGCGGGTAGGTGCCGAGCATATTACATCCGATCAAACTCTTCCGGTTCTACAGCAGGAACCTTGGCCAAAGCAGCGCGGAACTTGTCAACAGAACCTCGATCAGCTCGACCAACAAGATATGTTTCGGTGGTAAGTGCGGAGAGCTTTTCGGCTACTGCTGAGGCAATGAACTGATTGAGAGAAATATGATCCTCGCTGGCAACTTCTCGGGCCATTTTATGGATTGAATCGGGGAGACGAATACTGATTGCGCTCATGGTCTATACCTCCAGTGCTGTAGTTAGGCGTAGCGACTTACACGGCAACTTCAAGCCTGAACCCATCGTAGTGCAATCTGGGGGCTTTGTTTTTCCCATGTTTTTCCATTTCAATCAGATCCATATCCAGAAGTATTTTTACATCTTCAGATATGTTTTTCATGTCGCGGTGCGTGATCGCAGCCAGCTCCTTGATCGATTCGGGTTGTTTTTCACGAATGACTTTAAGCAGGGCAAAACGCTGTGGCGTCATGGCCTTGCGGAATGCCTCAAAGCTGGTGAAGCTGTATTGCGGCTCTTCCGGTTTGACTTGTTCTCCTTTAATTGCTGCATCACAAATTGCAGCAAATTCATCCATTGTTTGTTCATGTGATTTTATTGTGATGGTTTTAAAGGTCGCTTTCATTGTCGTCTCCTTCAAGGTAGCGGGTAACATCAGCGTTGAAGTCTTTTACAAGCTGCGCCATGCTGATAAAGACATATGGTTTTTCAACGCCTGCGAAGTGCCGATGGTCGCCTTTGCCCCGTTCGTTATCATACCCTATTACCCTGACACCATTAACAATGTAGACGACTGAGTATTTAAGCCCATGCGGAGTATGCTCGGCTACAGGCACAATCCAGGCTTTCAGCTCCGTAATGTGGCCATCTTCATTCCGCTCTTTCCGGTGAGCAAGTAGTTTTGCTTTTATAGTTGGCATAATAGACCAATCGTTTTGTGGGGTCAATATTTGGGATGGTGTAAAAAAACAATTGGATATACATGTCAGTCTATCACAAAATTAGGGAGTGTCCCTCGTTTCCCGTTTCACGTCGCCTTTACCGATAGATGGCAAATGAACGAACTGCTACTTTGTTACCTCATCACCTTCCTTGGATTTGAGCCCGAAGACTCTGGGCGCCCACTCGCTATCTACGACCTTGATGTAATTAACGATCCCGTATGAAACAAGGGATTGTTTGTTTATGTCACGGGTAGCCGTCACAAATTTCCAGTCGACAAATTCAAGCCCCAGCCCATTGGGGCATGGCATAGACCGTTTCGTCAACAGGCTCCGTTGAGCCGGTGGCCGCTTGATAGATTTTTTGCTGATGATTGATTAATAGAGGCTTATTGTGGTTGGCATATACGAAGGGGGCAATTACCAGCGCTATAATGATCCATTTTTTCATGCGACAACCTCCGAGATTTTCCTGAAAACCCTCTATGGGTCAGGTTTGAGTTATAGAGTCATAAACCACTGTCAACATCAAAGGCAACCGGGCGGGTTTTCGGCCCGGGCGAACTACCTACACAGAATTCCTGAGAGCCACTGCCAGGGCATTGGGCTCCGTTACGCTCACCATAAGTTGCTGCAAACGGATCGGAAATCCCATGACATACCCTCGCTGGTTCGGTGCCAAGTCGATAGTTATAATTCCCTGCCCCGATCCATTCACCAGCCACCGACCCGCGAATCCATGAACTCCTCTACTGAGCGGGCGTTCATGCGCTTCCTCGGCTGAAACTACGGCTGCTCTCGGAAAGCAAGATCGAAACGCCCAACTCATTTGAACGCGGACCTGCTGGTTGTCTACTTCCACGTAGGAACCGGCAGGCGACAGAAATAACATACGCGAAAGAACGCCGTACCACGGGTCGAACCTGATGGGAAATCGTTGAGGTTTACCTCCGCTCATGATTCCTGTCGTCATCTTGAACCTCGTGTCTGTTTCGTTTTCGTACTTCGGTAGCCGTCTAACACGTTGCTGAGCAGTTCACGCGCGCGCGCGTGAATTACCGATCTACCCAAACGGAACATTTATCCGTACATTCCAGCGTATCGATGAAAACTGCTTTACCTGAATATCGGTATCTACGAAACCGGCAGCAGCCGCTGCAGCACACTCTTCGCCATCTCCAGAATCCCCTCGAACGAGGTGTCCTTCAAGGTGCAGACCAGCTTGTAATCGGGGGTGAACTGGTATTTTTTCGGCTCACTCCGCATCATGCCGATGATGGTGTCGGGCGAGGCCGGGGTGCGCGGGTGGAACGAGATGATCACCGCTTTGCCGTCGAAGTCGATCTGCCGCACGAGCAGCTTTTTCAGCAGTACCCGCAGCTTCATGATCTCGAACAGGTAGGAGGTGGCCAGCGGATATTTGCCGAAGCGGTCAGCTGACCTCGTTCTGCACGTCCAGCACATCCTCTTCGCTCTCGGCCTGGGTCAGCTTCTTGTAGATCACCAGCCGCTGGTTGGCATCCTTGACGTAGGCCTCGGGGATGAAGGCCGGCACCTTGAGGTTGATCTCCGGCTCGACCCGCTCGATCATCTCTTCGCCCCGCATGCGGCAGATGGTCTCCTCCAGCATCTGGTTGTAGAGCTCGAAACCGATCTCGGTGACCGTGCCGGACTGGCGGTTGCCGAGCATGTCGCCGGCGCCGCGGATCTCCATGTCGTGGGTGGCGATGCGGAAACCGGCCCCCAGTTCGGAGATGTCCTGCAGGATCCTGCAGCCGTTCGCGGGCATCGGCAGCTGATGGCCCCCTCGCCCGGAATCAGCAGATAGGCGTAGCCGCGCTGGGTGGAGCGCCCGACCCGGCCGCGCAGCTGGTAGAGCTGCGACAGGCCGAACTTGTCGGCATGGTCGACGATCAGGGTGTTGGCGTTGGGGATGTCCAGGCCGGATTCGATGATGGTGGTGCAGAGCAGCAGGTTGGTCTCGCCATGCATGAAGCCGAGCATGACCTTCTCCAGTTCATGCTCGCCCATCTGGCCGTGCCCGACGGCGATCTTCGCCTCCGGCACCAGCTGCGCCAGCAGTTCGGCCCGCTTGCCGATGGTCTGGACCCGGTTGTGGACGAAGAAGATCTGCCCGCCCCGGCGCAGCTCGCGCATGACCGCCTCGCGGATCAGCTCTTCGGAGAAGCGGGAGACAAAGGTCTTGACCGCCAGACGGTCCACCGGCGGGGTGTCGATGATCGAGAGGTCGCGGATCCCCATCATCGACATGTAGAGGGTGCGCGGGATCGGGGTGGCGGTCAGGGTCATGACATCCACCACGGCCCGGAACGACTTGAGGCGCTCCTTGTCCTTGACCCCGAAGCGCTGCTCCTCGTCGATGATCAGCAGCCCCAGATCCTTGAAGGCCACATCCTTCTGCAGCAGGCGGTGGGTGCCGATGATGATGTCGATATCGCCCTTCTTGCAGCCGCTCCAGGATGTCCTTCTGCTCCTTGGCGGTGCGGAAGCGGGAGAGCACCTCGACCGTGACCGGATAATCCTTGAGCCGCTCGTGGAAGGTTTCGTAATGCTGCTGGGCCAGGATGGTGGTCGGCACCAGGACGCCGACCTGCTTGCCGTCCAGGGCCGCCTTGAAGGCGCCCCGCAGGGCGACCTCGGTCTTGCCGTAGCCGACATCGCCGCAGACCAGGCGGTCCATCGGGCGCGAATGCTGCATGTCGGCCAGCACATCCTGGATGGCGGAGAGCTGGTCGGGGGTTTCCTCCCAGGCAAAGGAGGCCTCGAATTCGCGGTACATCTCGTCCGGCGGCGAAAAGGAGAACCCTTCGCAGATCTGGCGCTTGGCGTAGATCTCCAGCAGTTCTCCGGCCAGCTCCTCGATGTTCTTGCGGGCCTTGCCCTTGGACTTCTCCCAGGAGACGCCACCCAGCTTGTCCAGCGCCGGGCTGACTCCCTTCCGGGCCGACATAGCGCTGCACCAGGCCGAGCCGGTCCACCGGCAGATAGAGCTTGTCGCCGCCGGCATACTCCAGCAGCAGGAAGTCGCCGCCGACACCGCCGACGCTGATGTGCTGCAGGCCGCGGTACAGGCCGATGCCGTGGTCGATATGCACCATGTAATCGCCCGGCTTGAGTTCGGCCAGAGAGGCCAGGATCTGCTTCTTGCGCACCTCGGAGACGCCGCGCCGCCGGACCCGCTTGCCGAACAGCTCTTCCTCGGCGATCAGGACCAGGCGGGAATCCGGGAGCCGGAAACCGCGGGAGATGTCGCCGATCAGGATGGTGATGGTAGATCGAGACGGAGTGCGCTGCGGCTCGGCACCGCCACATCCGGAAAGCCCGCTTCGCTGATGGTGCAGGGGATACCGTACGGCGTCAGCAGCTCCTTGAGCCGTTCGGCCTGCGGCTGCTGATGGCAGGCGATGGCAACCCGCTCCCCGCCGTCAAGCCATTCGCGCAGCGTGCCGGCAAGCGGCGCCAGGGCATGGCTGCTCTCCTTGGAGACGGTCACCCGCAGGTCGCTGTTATCCTGGCAGGGGATGGCGATGGTCGTGCGCTCCCCTGCCCCGTCCAGGATCAGGCCGGACAGTTCCAGACGGCGCGGTCCGGCGATGATGGCGTCGCAGCTCGGCTTCGGTCCAGGAACAGTTCCCCGGCCGGAGAATGGGCCAGGCCGGCGACGCGCAGCCTTGGCCACTCCCGCTGCAATCTCCTCGCAGAAGCTGAGGCAGCGCATAACGGATCGCCTCGGGATCGAGCAGGATCAGCGGGGCAGCCGGGGGCATAGTCGAAGATCGTTTCCAGACCGGGATGCAGCAGCGGCTGGAGGAATTCGACCCCCTGGAAGTAGACCGCATTCTGCAGATCTTCCAGGATCAGGCGGCGGCGGTTGGCCGGGATGTCCAGGTCGTCGCAGACCTGTTTCAGGCGCGGCGCGATGTCCGCCAGCACCTCGTCCGTCAGCAGGAGTCTCCCGCGAGGGGAGCAGCACCAGCTCCTCCACCGGCTGCAGGGAGCGCTGGGTCAGCGGATCAAAGGCGCGTATGGTTTCGGCGGTGTCGCCAAAGAACTCGATTCTGACCGGCGTCGCCAGGTTGGGAGGGAAGATGTCCAGAATGCCGCCCCGCACGGCAAAGGTGCCGCGATCCTCCACCAGCGGCACATTGGCGTAGCCCATCCTGACCAGTCGGGCCAGCAGATCGTCCCGCTCAAACTCTTCGCCGGCCAGCAGATAGCAGGATGCGTCATTGAGGGTTTTTCGCGGCAGCACCCGCTGCAGCGCCGCCGCCACCGGCATGACGGTTATCCGGGCCAGACCGTTTTGCAGCCGGAAGAGCGTGTCCAGCCGGGCGCCGGTCACGTCCGGGTGCGGAGAGGCCGCTGAAAACGGCGCGGCATCCCAGGCCGGAAAGAGCGCCGCGTGCAGATCGCCAGTCGAGAAAAAAGCCAGTTCCCGGCAGAATTCCTCGGCCGCTTCCTGGGTCGCAGCGATCACCAGCGGGTTGTCAAGGCCGGCCCGCACCAGTTCCGCAACAAACAGGGCCGGGGACGAACCTTTCAGCCCCGGAATGGCTATGCGCCGTTCGCCACGGCGAAGTGCGGCAATGCTGTCTATCGTTTGGGGGATCAGAGGGGTCATAGTGGTATCGATGTCGGGCGGTTTAGGTGATCAGTGCTTGCGAAGGCCGGCCTTGAGCTTTGGTTTGCCATCTTCAATAACGACCCTGAAGGCAAAATTATCGGTGCCAAGCTTGGCAGCCAGGGCCGGTTTCTGCTTTTCAATGGTTGCTGCCACCAGTTCCCGGGTAACCTTGTCAACCGGCAGGTTGCAGGCTTTGCGTGCTTCACGGAATTCATGGACGAGACGATCAAGATCCGCTTCGGCTGGCGCAGGAGGGGAATCGGGCTCCCTCTTCTCGGGTTTACCTTTCTGGCGCAGGTGCAGATCGCTGATAAAACGGTCCCGGGAGTAGCGCCCCTCCTCCATCAGCTTCAGAATCCGGTTCCAGTGTTCACGATAGGTGTTGAGGCGGGCCACCAGCATGGTAAAGCGATGCTTGTACATGGTGTTGTTGATCGGCACGCCCGTATAGCGGCGCACCAGCTTTTCCACCTCACCCAGCAACAGGAGCGGCTCCCGTTTCTCCAGACCGATAAAGTACTGTTCGTACCTGGTGATCAGTTCGCTCAATTTCTGGTCAAGGAGTATGACATCTTCAGCAATTGCCATCAGTAAACCTTTGTAAATGTCCGAGTACAAGCGGGAAGCACTATAGCCAAACCAGCAGATAAGTAAAGATTAAAGATAGCGCATCAACGTCGCAACTACGCTAATCTCTTGACGCTTTGACCCTCAATCGCATAGAGTATTAGAATGTTTTTTCCACATTTATTGTATGGAGATGATCGATATGGAATCACTTGCCTCTGTTGTACTTGCCGCCGGAAAGGGTACCCGCATGAAGTCGGGGCTGATCAAGGTTCTTCATCCCGTTGCCGGTCTGCCGATGATTGCCTGGCCGGTCGCGGCCGCCCGTGATGCCGGGTCAGACCCGATTGTGCTGGTGATCGGTCATCAGGCCAATGCGGTACAGGGCGTTTTTCGCGGTGCGGCAGATATCCGCTGCGCCATGCAGGAAGAACAGCTCGGCACCGGGCATGCCGTCGCCTGCGCTCTGGACGCGCTGGCCGGTTTCCGCGGCACGGTACTGATCCTGTGCGGGGATACACCGCTGCTGCGCGCGGAAACCTTGAAAAGCATGCTGGCGTTCCATCATGGCAACCACGCCGCCATAACGGTGCTGACCGCAGTGATGGATGATCCGTACGGCTATGGCCGGGTTGTCCGGGATCGCCTCCGGCCGGGTGACCCGCATCGTCGAGCAGAAGGACGCCGACCCGGAAGAGCAGGAAATTCGTGAGATCAACAGCGGCATTTACTGCATGGACTCCGACTTTCTGTTCGGCAATATCAGGGGGATCGGCAACGACAATGCCCAGGGGGAATATTATCTGACCGATCTGCTGGCGATTGCCGTCCGGAAAGGGTTGACCTGCCTGGCTCTGGCAACCGCCGATGCCGACGAAATCATGGGGGTCAATGATCGCGTCCAGCTGGCCGAAGCCGGACGGATCCTGCGCCGCCGCATCAACCGCGACCATATGCTGAACGGCGTTACCATCATCGACCCCGATACCGACCTATATCGACCAGGGTGTCACCATCGGCGCCGACACGATCATCCACCCCAGCTGCCGGATCGGCGGCGGCACGATCATCGGCTGCGGCTGTGAGATCGAGCAGAACGTCAGCATCTCCGGCTGCCGGATCGGCGACGATTGCCATATCAAGGCGGCTTCGGTACTGGAAGATTCCGAACTGGGTGAGGACGTGGCGGTCGGGCCGATGGCGCACCTGCGCCCCGGTACGGTGCTTGGCAGGAAGGTCAAGATCGGCAACTTCGTCGAAACCAAGAAGATCGTCATGGGGGAAGGGTCGAAAGCCTCGCACCTGACCTACCTGGGTGACGCCGAGATCGGCAGCAACGTCAATATCGGCTGCGGCACGATTACCTGCAACTACGACGGCGTCAACAAGCATCGCACCGTGATCGGCGATGACGTCTTTATCGGCAGCGACGTACAGCTGGTGGCGCCGGTCAGCGTCGGCCGCAACTCCCTGGTGGCGGCCGGAACGACCGTCACGATCGATGTGCCCCCCGACTCGCTGGCCATCTCCCGTGTCCCGCAGGTCAACAAGGAAGGCTGGCGTCTGAAGAAGAAGCCGTGACCGACACCCCTTGCCACAGCTCGCTCTACCTGCCGTCGGAGTGCGAGATCGTCGCCGTCACCGACCTGACCCCCGGCGAGAAGCTGTTCCGGGTCAGGCGCACCGACGGCGCACCGCTCGGCCATCTCCCCGGGCAATTCGTGCAGGTTTCCCTGCTCGGGTGGGGGGAGGCGCCGATTTCGGTGGCATCGTCGCCGACCCGGGACGGGATATTCGAGCTCGGCGTGCGCCGCGCCGGGAGCCTGACCGGCGCCATGCACCTGCTGAGAGCCGGTGACACCCTCGGCATCCGCGGCCCCTTCGGCAGCCCTTTTGACCTGCCGCGGCTTCGCGGGCAGGATCTGCTGCTGATCTCCGGCGGCTGCGGCCTGGCACCGCTCCGCTCGTTGATCCAGTATTGCGAAGACCGGCCGGACGAGTTCGGCACCATCTCGATCCTCTACGGCGCCAGGAACCCGGCCTACACCCTCTTCAAGGATGAACTCGCCGCCTGGGAAGCTTCGGCCCGCTTCGCCTGCAGTCTGACGGTCGACAGCAGCAGCGGCGAAGAGTGCTACACCGGCAACATCGGCCTGATTACCTCCCTGATCCCCCCTCTCACCTTTGATCCACAAAACACCATTGCGGTGATCGTCGGACCGCCGGCCATGTACCGTTGCGTCATTGCCGAGCTGAAGAAGAAAGGGCTCGGCTCCGACCGGATCGTCGTCTCGCTGGAGCGGCAGATGCGCTGCGGGGTCGGCAAGTGCGGCCACTGCACGATCGACCACCTCTACTGCTGCCAGGACGGCCCGGTGTTCTGGCTCGATGAGATCGAAAACCTGCGGGGGGCGCTATGAAACGGACCCTCACCGTCTGCCCGTACTGCGGCACCGGCTGCACCTTCTACCTCGTCAGCGACAACGGGCGCCTGGTCGGGGTCGAGCCGAGCACGACCCATCCGGTCAGCCGCGGCGGCCTCTGCGTCAAGGGGTGGAACGCCTTCGCCTTCGTCCACCACCCGGACCGCCTCACGACCCCGCTCGTGCGCCGCGACGGCGCGCTGCGCCCCGCATCGTGGGACGAAGCGCTCGATCTGGTGGCCGGTCGGCTGCGTGCGGTTCAGCAGAGGCACGGGGCCGACTCGGTCATGTTCGCCTCCTCGGCCAAGGCGACCAACGAGGAGAATTACCTGCTGATGAAGCTGGCGCGGGGGGTGTTCGGCACCAACAACATCGACCACTGCGCCCGCCTCTGCCACTCCTCCACCGTGACCGGGCTGGCCGAAACGTTCGGCTCCGGGGCGATGACCAATTCGATCTCCTGCATCGACCAGACCGACGTGATCCTCGTCATCGGCTCCAACACCACCGAACAGCACCCGCTGATCGGCAGCCGCATCCTCAACGCGGCCCATAGCGGGACGCGCCTGATCGTCGCCGACAACCGCCGCATCCGTCTCTCCCGGCACGCCGACCTGCACCTGCGCCACAAGAACGGCAGCGACGTTGCCCTGCTGAACGGGATCATGCACGTCATCATCGCCGAAGGGCTCGAAGACCGGGACTTTATCGCGGCCCGCACCGAAAATTATGACGCGCTGGCCGAAGCGGTAGCCGACTGGACGCCGGAAAGAAGCGCTGCCGTCACCGGGCTCGAAGCCGGTGAGATCGTCGCTGCGGCGCGCCTGTTCGCCGGGGCGGAGCGGGGCATGATCGTCTACTCGATGGGGATCACCCAGCACAGCCACGGCGTCGACAACGTCCGCTGCGTTGCCGACCTGGCCCTGCTGACCGGCAACGTGGGACGGCCCGGCACCGGTGTCAATCCGCTGCGCGGCCAGAACAATGTCCAGGGCGGCTGCGACATGGGGGCTCTTCCCGATGTCTACAGCGGCTACCAGAAGGTGTCCGATCCGCTGCTGCGGGAGAAGTTCGCCCGCGCCTGGGGTGTGACGAATCTCCCGGAAACGCCGGGGCTCCCGCTGACCAGAGCCATGGATGCCGCCTCGGCGGGGCATCTGCAGGCGATGTTCATCATGGGGGAGAACCCGATGCTCTCGGACCCCGATCAGGGACATGCCCGCAGAGTGCTGGAGAATCTGGAGCTGCTGGTGGTGCAGGATATCTTCCTGACCGAGACCGCCCTCCTGGCCGACATCGTGCTCCCCGCCGCCTGCTACGCCGAAAAGGAGGGGACCTTCACCAACACCGAGCGCCGGGTGCAGCGTCTGCGCAAGGCGGTGGAACCGCCCGGTTCGGCCCGTGCCGACTGGGAGATCATCTGCGACATCGCCCGGCGTGCCGGGTATCAGGGGATGCGCTACGACGGACCGGCGGAAGTGATGGACGAGATCGCCGCCCTCACCCCGATGTACGGCGGCATCGCCTATGACCGCCTCGAGCCCCACGGCCTGCAATGGCCCTGTCCCGACCGGAGCCACCCCGGCACCCCGATTCTGCACATGGAACGGTTCACCCGCGGCCTCGGGCGCTTCAGCCCGGCCGTTCACCGTCCCCCGGCCGAACTCCCGGACGATGAGTACCCTTTTGTGCTGACCACCGGACGCACCTACTTTCATTGGCATACCGGCACCATGACCCGTCGCACCCATCTGCTTGACCGGGAGGAGCCCCGCTCCTTTATCGAACTGCATCCGGACGACGCGGCCCGTCTCGGGGTTCGCAACCGCGACATGCTGCTGGTCTCCAGCCGCCGCGGCGAGGTGCGGACGGAGGCGCGGGTGACGGCGATGGTGATCCCCGGCGTCGTGTTCATGCCGTTTCATTTTGTCGAAGGGGCGGCCAACGCCCTCACCAACAACGTCCTCGACCCCGAGTCGTCCATTCCCGAATACAAGGTCTGCGCGGTGCGGGTGGAGAAGCTGCCATGAGAGTCCTGACCTCCGACCGGCTCGACCGGTTTTTTGCCACGCTTGCACAGACGTATGAACTGCGCCTGCCGATCCTGCTCACCGACGGCACCCGCGTCATCGGCTCTCCGGAAGACGGCCCCCGTGCCCTGCTCGGCATCGCAATCCTGAGCAAGCCGACCGCCGCCTTCTTTCCCCAGCAGGAAACCGTGTTCACCGCCGCCGAAGGCGGTCTGCAGGAGCCGCCCGCGCCGGAGCGCCCGCTCTTCGTGCTCGGCTTTACCCCCCGCGACCTCGCCTGTCTCCGCTTCATCGACCGCTTCTTTGCCGATGGGTGGCGGGACGACATCTATTTCCGTCAGCGTCGCAATGCCGTAGTGGCAGGGACTCTCCGGCTACTGCGGCCCGGGTGGAGCACTGCTCCCCCCTGCCGGCGGCGACTGCGATCTGGAACTTTTCTGGGACCGGAGCAACTGGCTGGTAATTCCGTACAGCGAGGCGGGCGAGGCGATTGCCGCGGATCTGCCGGACTCCGCCCCGCCGGAAGCGGTGGAGCTGTTCCGGCAAGCCGCGATGACTCCTCCGGATGAGAACGAAACGTTGATCGCGCGCGCCTCGGCACTGCTGCGGACTGTCGAGGTCCCCGATTCATTCTGGGCAGAGATCGGCGACCGCTGCATCGCCTGCACCGGCTGCAATCTCTGCTGCCCCACCTGCACCTGTTTCGGCGTGCAGGACTGGCGCACTGCCACGCAGACCGAGCGGAGCCGCATGTGGGACTCCTGCCAGCTGGACGGCTTCATGCGCGAGGCGAGCGGCCACAACCCGCTCGGGAGCGAGGCGCTCCGCACCCGGCGCCGCATCCACCACAAACTGGCCGCCGATCCGGACAAATGGGGGGAGATCAGCTGTTTCGTCTGCGGCCGTTGCGACGCAGTCTGTCCTACCGGGATCGGTATTTTTGCCGTAGCGAGAGAGTTATTGGCGCGGTTCGGGTGAAGCAGAACCGCCGGATAAAGGAGAACATATGGACACGTCAACACCGTTCAAGGCGCTGGTAGTGGAGAAAACCGATGATGGCCGGTTCGTGCGGGAAATCCGGGAGCGCCGCATTGCCGACCTGCCGCCGGGAGACCTGGTTGTGCGGGTCAACTACTCCTCGCTCAACTACAAGGACGCCCTCTCTGCAACGGGGCATCCGGGGGTGACCCGGCAGTTCCCGCACACCCCCGGCATAGACGCGGCGGGTGAAGTACTGTCGTGCGAAGCGGCGCCTTTGCCGTCGGAGACAGTGTCATCATCACCGGCTACGACCTCGGGATGGAGACCGACGGCGGCTGGGGGGAGTTCATCCGGGTCCCGTCAGAGTGGGCGGTGCGGCTTCCTGCGGGACTGACGGAGCGGGAAGCGATGGCACTCGGCACCGCCGGGTTCACGGCGGCGCTTTCGGTGCTGAAACTGGGGCAGGCCGGGGTTACGCCGTCAGACGGCGATATCCTGGTGACCGGGGCAACCGGAGGGGTGGGCGCCATCGCCGTGGCAATCCTGGCCCGGGCGGGATATCGGGTGGTGGCCTCCACCGGGAAGAGTTCCGACGAACCGTTTCTTGCGCAATCTCGGGGCAGCGGAGATTATCACCCGCGACCAGGTGACGGCAGGCTCGGACCGCCCGATGATGAAGGAGCGGTGGGCCGGGTGCGTCGATGTCGTTGGCGGCGACACCCTGGCGGCCGCCATCAAGGCGACCCGCTACGGCGGGGCGGTCACCTGTTGCGGCCTGGTCGGATCAACAGAGCTCCCGATGAATGTCTATCCCTTCATTTTACGGGGGGTGAGTCTCATCGGCATCGATTCGGTCAGATGCCCGGCCGACACCAGATTGCAGGTATGGAAAAAGCTTGCCGGAGAGTGGAAACCGGAGCTGCTGCACGACATGACAACCGAGGTTCCCCTTGAAGCCCTGGAGGAGAAGATCCAGGCGATGCTCGGGGGTGGAAGCCGCGGGCGGGTAGTAGTGAAGATTGCGCAGGATCGT
Organism: uncultured delta proteobacterium; assembly: GCA_963760075.1. Lineage (GTDB taxonomy): Bacteria > Desulfobacterota > Desulfuromonadia > Geobacterales > Pseudopelobacteraceae > JACRCG01. The sequence continues at coordinate 93,889 of CAVXBQ010000003.1, forward strand.
ACCTGAAGGACCATGGCAGGGGCAAGAAGACCGATACAGTCCTATTATGTTGACGATCCCCTCCCATAGGAGTATAGTGAACATAGCAGAACAACTCGTACGAGGGTAAAAGGAGATCACTCCAATGTTCACTGAAAAATTCCGTATCCGCCCTGTATCCCACTGCAAAGAGGGATGCAGTAGTTAGCCCGTCGAGATGATTGGCGGGCGCACACAAGAAAGGCCTCTGCAGAAATGCAGGGGCTTTTATTTTGCACGTCAGACGTTTTTTCTACGTTTTCTTGGCCACTTCACGGGCAGCGATCACGACCGGGTCCCAGACCGGTGAAAAAGGTGGAGCGTAGCCAAGGTCCAGGTTGATCATCTCCTCCGCCGTAAAGCCGGCATGAAGGGCGGTTGCGATGACGTCGATCCTCTTGGCCGACCCTTCCATTCCGACGATCTGGCCTCCCAGCAGGCGGCCGCTCCCTCTCTCGGCCAGCATTTTTACGGTTATTTCCCCTGCGCCGGGATAATAGCCGGCCTTGGTGCGACTCTTGATAACTGCGCTGACCCACTCGATGCCCAGATTACTGAGCTCCTTTTCCTGGAGACCGGTACGGGCGACTTCCACGCTGCATATTTTCGTGACGGCCGTTCCCACTACACCGGGAAACGTTGCATAGCCGCCTCCCAGGTTGATGCCCGCCACCCTCCCATGGCGGTTGGCAACCGTGCCAAGTGCCACATAGAAGGGCCTGCGGCTCACCAGATGGAATGACTCGGCGCAATCACCCGCGGCCCAGATACCGGCAATGCCGGTGTGCATCCGCTCGTTCACCCGGATCGACCCTTTCTCCCCAAGCGGGATGCCGGCTGCGGCGGCGAGCGCCGTATTGGGGCGCACCCCGAGACCGAGGATCACGATGTCGGCAGGCAGGGAACGCTTGTCGGTGACGACCCCGGTGACTTTCCCGGCCGTTGTCTCGAACGCCGTGACTGCCTCGTTCAGGTAGAGGGTAACGCCGACGTCCCTCAGTGCCTGGGACACCAGCGCCCCCATCTCCTCATCGAGTGTTCCCATTACCTGCGATGGCCTGCTGACCAGGGAGACCTCCAGGCCGTTCAGCACCAGGGATTCCGCCATCTCCAGGCCGATGTAACCACCGCCGACGACAACCGCCTTTTTAATCCCTCCCTTGTCGAGACGCCTGCGTATTTCCAGGCCGCTTTCGAGGGTGCTTACCCCGTAGATGTCAACGGCATCGGCACCGGGGAGGTCCGGGCGGAGCGGAACAGCGCCGGTGGCGATCAGGAGTTGGTCATACTTCTCACATGCCGAACTGCCGGTTTTCAGATCACGGACATATACCTTTTTCTCCGCCGCATCGATCTTCTCCACCTCGTGCAGAGCTCTCACGTCGATCCCATCGGCCTCCCGGAACTGTTCCGGGGTGCGCATTATGAGCTTTTCCTCCGCATCGACGACCCGGCCGATGTAATAAGGGATGCCGCAGGCGGAAAAGGACGTATGCGGACTTCGTTCGATGACGACGATATCCAATTCGGGACGGCGGCGCCGTGCCTGGGAGGCGGCGCTCATACCCGCGGCATCTCCGCCGATAACGATCAGTCTCTCTTTGGGCATGCTTTTCCCCCTTCTTTATGACCACTCACTATCAACAGATGCGCATATCAGCTCAGCTTCTTGTAGTCGCCGCTGACATACGGCATGGTCGCCGGACGAACTTCATGATCCAATCCCGGGATCGTTTCGCAGACATCGCAGAGATACTTGTCACCGAGCGATGCATACGTCGAATGTTCGCATTCCCCGCTCCATATCTTGACGTCGCAGGAACCGCCACTCTTGCTGCGATCTTCTGTATTCACTGTGGTACGCAACATATTAAACACCTCCTTTTGAATTCATTATAGCACATTTGTATCCGCAGCAAGGGAGTGAACCACCTGAAGAATCACGCAGATCTGACCCCGCGTCTCTTATGAAAAAAGCTCCAACTGATGGTGGCACATTACGGGTATTACATGGTACAACATGACAAACAACAGGAGGTAGTCACGATGATTCCGGAAAAACTGCGGGAAGTGCTGAAACATGACGGGGTGGTGGCCATTGCCACGTTGGGGCCGGACGGGCCGCACATGGTTAACACCTGGAACGGGTACGTACGTATCACCAGCGACGGGCGTTTATTGATCCCTGCCGGGTACATGCATCTTACGGAGGCAAATATTGCATTCAACAGCAATGTACTGATAACAGTGGGCAGCAGCAAGGTGGCGGGCAATATCGGCCCCGGCACCGGCTTTCTGATCAAGGGCACGGCAGCCTTTATAACCTCCGGCCCGGATTTTGATGTGCTGAAAGAAAGATTCGCCTGGGCGCGGGCAACGCTGGCAGTTACCATCGCTTCTGTCACGCAGACCCTGTAGTGTGAATAACGGCACGCGGAAGCGGGCTGTTTGAACGCCCTTCGGGAAACCGGGGGGCGTTTTTTATTCTGCCCACGGGTGTTTTTGACAACGCTATGGTTAGTTGTACAATTCAAAACACGAAGATATCCGCCAACAATTACGGGGGTCAACACCATGCAACGCCAACAAGAAAAGGGGTTCACCATGTCAAGCAAGGCCATCGTTAACAGTGTGCGCATCGGGATCATTACGGCTGTTTTTTCGGCAGGCTACCTCTGCGGTTCGCTGACCCAGCAGAGCGCGAATGCACAGATGGGGGATTTTGGCGGTGAGTTGCTCAAGAAAGCAACGGAAAGCGGCGGTTCACTTGGCAGCGTAGCTCAACTCGCTACGGCAATAACCGACATGGAAAAGCATGTGAACGGCCTGCAACAGAACATTGATACGCTCAAGAAAGTGAAGACGGCACTGGGCGGGCATTGAAGAGTAGAGGAGAATCAAGGAACGTTATAGCGGTGTACACGAGAGGTTCAGGCTTTGCAATAATGTAGAGAATTGAGACCTGACGCTTCTGCTTCGTCCTATGCTCCTCTGTGTGGCCATCCATATCCGTCAATCCAGGCGGCTGTTGCAATACGCGTCCCTTCATGGCATTATTATCGGATGGCACACGATAAAATCATCATCAAAGGCGCCTGCGAGCACAACCTCAAGTGCATCGACGTCGAGATCCCCCGCGACCAGCTGGTCGTCATCACCGGCCTCTCCGGCTCCGGCAAGTCCACCCTGGCCTTCGACACCATCTACGCCGAGGGGCAGCGCCGCTATGTCGAGTCGCTCTCGGCCTACGCCCGCCAGTTTCTGGAGCAGATGGAAAAACCGGATGTGGAGTCGATCGAGGGGCTCTCGCCGGCCATCTCCATCGAGCAGAAGACCACCAGCAAAAACCCCCGCTCCACCGTCGGCACCGTCACCGAGATCTACGACTACCTGCGCCTGCTGTTCGCCCGGGTCGGCCATCCCCACTGCACCTCCTGCGACAAGGAGATCACCTCCCAGACCGTTTCCCAGATGGTGGACCAGATCATGGCCCTGCCGGCCGGGACGAAGCTGACCCTGCTGGCCCCGATGATCCGCGGCCGCAAGGGGGAGTACAAGAAAGAGCTCAACCAGCTGCGCAAGGAGGGCTTCACCCGGGTCGTGATCGACGGCACAGCTGCGGGAACTGGCCGACGAGATCGAGCTGGACAAGAAGAAGAAGCACGACATCGATATCGTGGTGGACCGGATCGTCGTCAAGGAGGGCGTCCAGCGCCGCCTGGCCGATTCGCTGGAGACCGCCCTGCACCATGCCGAGGGGGTGGTCAAGGTGTCCGTGGCAGCCGGCTGCCACCGTTGAGACGCCGGAAGAACCGGCGTCCGTGCGCAGAAGAAGCCCGAAAAAGACCGGACACCATGCTCTTCTCCGAAAAGCTGGCCTGCGTCGATTGCGGCATCTCCTACCAGGAGATCACCCCGCGGCTGTTCTCCTTCAACAACCCCCACGGCGCCTGCCCGGACTGCACCGGTCTCGGCACCCGCATGTACTTCGATGCCGATCTGGTCATCCCCAACCCGGAGCTGTCCCTGCGGGAAGGGGCCATCGCACCGTGGGAAAAACGCCTCTCCGGCTGGTTCCACCTGATCCTGGATGCCCTGGCCAAGGCCTACAAGTTCGATATCCGCACCCCGTTCAAAGACCTGCCGGAGCAGGTCCGGGACGTGATCCTGAACGGTTCCAAGGGGGAGAAGATCGAGTTCTGGTGGGAGGAGGATGGCGACCGCCGCCACACCTACCAGAAGGAGTTCGAGGGGGTGCTGAACAATCTGCAGCGGCGCTGGCGCGAGACCGAATCGGATGCTGCCCGCGAAGAGCTGGAAAAGTACATGAACGTCATGCCCTGCCCGACCTGCCAGGGTGCCCGCCTGCGCCCCGAGGCGCTGCACGTGCTGGTGGGCGGGCGCACCATCCGCGACGTGACGGCCCTCTCGATCCGCGACTGCCTGCGTTTCTTCGAGGAGCTGGCGCTGACCGACAAGGAGCAGGAGATCGCCCGCCGGATCCTCAAGGAGATCCGCGAACGGCTCTCCTTCCTGGTCAACGTCGGCCTGGACTACCTCTCCCTGGACCGCACCGCCGGCACCCTCTCCGGCGGCGAGGGGCAGCGCATCCGCCTGGCGACCCAGATCGGCTCAAGCCTGGTCGGCGTGCTCTACATCCTGGACGAACCCTCCATCGGCCTGCACCAGCGCGACAACGCCCGCCTGCTGGACACCCTCAAGCGCCTGCGCGACATCGGCAACACCGTGCTGGTGGTGGAGCATGACGAAGAGACCATCCTGGAGGCCGACCACCTGATCGACATGGGACCGGGCGCCGGCGTGCATGGCGGCGAGGTGGTGGCCCAGGGGACGCCCGGCCGAGGTGATGAAGAATCCGGCCTCCCTGACCGGCCGCTACCTGTCGGGCGAACTGTCCATCGCGGTGCCGAAGAAGCGGCGCAAGGCGGACAAGTACGCTGCGCATCGTCGGCGCCACCGAGAACAACCTGAAGGATGTCACCGTCGAGATCCCGCTGGGCGTGATGACCTGCGTGACCGGCGTCTCCGGCTCGGGCAAGTCCACCCTGGTGATCGACACCCTGCACAAGGTGCTCAGCCAGCGCCTGTACCGCAGCCGCGAAAAGGCCGGCGCGGTCCGGGATGTGCGGGGGCTGGAGCATCTGGACAAGGTCATCAACATCGACCAGTCACCCATCGGCCGCACCCCGCGCTCCAATCCGGCCACCTACACCGGCGTCTTCAGCGATATCCGCGACCTGTTCTCCAACCTGCCCGAATCCAAGCTGCGCGGCTACAAACCGGGGCGCTACTCGTTCAATGTCAAGGGGGGGCGCTGCGAGGCCTGCTCCGGCGACGGCATCATCAAGATCGAGATGCACTTCCTGCCGGATGTCTACGTGGAGTGCGAGGTCTGCAAGGGGGCGCGCTACAACCGCGAGACCCTGGAGGTGCATCTACAAGGGGAAATCCATCGCCGAGGTGCTGGACATGACCGTCTCCCAGGCGCTGGAGTTCATGGGGGCCATCCCGCGCATCAAGAACAAGCTGGCAAGACCCTGGAGGAGGTCGGGCTGGGCTACATCAAGCTGGGGCAGTCGGCCACCACCCTCTCGGGCGGCGAGGCCCAGCGGGTCAAGCTGGCCAAGGAACTCTCCAAACGCGCCACCGGCCGCACGATCTACATCCTGGACGAACCGACCACCGGCCTGCATTTCCACGACATCGCCAAGCTGCTGGAGGTGCTCCAGCGGCTGGTGGAGGCCGGCAACACCATCGTGATCATCGAGCACAATCTGGATGTGATCAAGACCGCCGACTGGATCATCGACCTGGGACCGGAGGGGGGCGACCGGGGCGGCGAGATCATTGCGACCGGCACCCCGGAACAGGTGGCCAAGGTTACGAAATCCTACACCGGGCAGTATCTGCGGAAGATGCTGTAAATTCCCTGCACGGGCCGAACCGGCGAACCCGGTATCAGTCAAGATCAAGCGGACTTCTGGCTTCCTTGATCGTCCTGACCGGGACGCAGTGGGTGTAGATCATGGTGGTCTTCAGGCTGGAATGGCCGAGCTTGGTCTGAATGGTGCGGATGTCATAATTGGCCTGCAGCAGGTGGGTGGCAAAGGAATGGCGAAAGGTATGGGCCGTGACCCGCTTGGGATTTTCGCCTTGCGTACGGCAAGGTAAAGCGCCTTCTGCAGTTTTGATTCATGTACATGCCAACGCCGCCGTTCTCCCGTCTCCTCGACGAGCGTCAGCTCCTTCTGCGGAAAGAACCACTGGTGCAGCAATTCCTTCGGCGCCTTGGGATACTTCTTCTCCACCGCGTCATCCAGAAACACCCCGTCATAGCCCTCCGCCAGATCCTTTTCATGCAGATCCTTCACCACGCTCGCATCTGCCGCTGCAACTCATCCATGATCGATTCCGGCAACGGCACGGTCCGGTCCTTCTTCCCCTTGCCGTGGACTAGTCAGAATACCGGCATCGAAGTTGAAATCCCGCACCCGCAGCTGCAGGCACTCGAACAGCCGCAGGCCGCAGCCGAACAGCAGCTTCACGATCAGGCTGTAGGGGTGGTAGAGTTGCGCAAGAATGGCGTCGATCTCCTCACGTGACAGCACCACCGGCACATAGAGCGACTTCTTGGCCCGCGGCACATCGCGCAGTTCGCCGAAATCCCGCTTCAGTGCATGGCGGAAGAGGAACAGCAGCGAGTTGAACGCCTGATTCTGAGTTGACGCCGCCACGTGGCACTTCACCGCCAGGTAGGTCAGGTATTCCTTCACATCCACCGTGGTCAACTCCGACGGAGGCTTGTTTTTCAGGAAGCGCTGAAACTGCCGTGACCAGAGGGCATAGGTTTTGAGAGTCTTGCGGGAATAATGCCGAACCTTGATCTCGTCGGCCAGCTTACCGATCACCTCGTCCCATTCGGGGGAGTCGGATTTTTCCTGGTAACCGGCGACATTATAAAAAGACTTCCGTGGAGAGTGATCCAACCCCGGTTGCACCGTTGGAGCTGTTTGTGCGGAAGGCGGGTTATCCATTCCGCTCCGAATCATTGTAAAATATAGTAAAGCGGCATGGCTGGCCTCTTGCCGCCTTGCTTCTGATTGTCCCTTCTGTCGAAGTTTGTCCAGAAACGAATCTATCCGTTGTGCATCATCACCTGAAATCTGGTACTTTTCGCAGAAGTCGAGAAAGTAGCGCAGCCATTTAAGATGATCGGCAAACTCGTTGTCGCTGACACCGTTATCGGCACAGAATGACCGGTACTGTTTGAGAAGATGGGGAGGAAGCTGGATCACCACAATTCCTTGATTTTTTTAATTTACCTTTTACCAGATTCTACGTATATTTGGCGACAATTATCGTATCACCAGATAGGTTGTGACAAAATGAAAACCAAGCTGACGCTAAAACCCGGACAGTACGGAACAAAAGCCCTGGTAAAAAATATGGGAATGCACTGGTCTGTGTCCGGTTCCGGTATGACTCTGAGGCGGGGCAGCGGTTGAAAACTGTGGAGCTGGTTGTTGAGCGAAGCGACTGGACGCCGCCACCGGTTAAATTTTCGAATGGCACTCTTGTGCCGCTACGAATCAGCGCCAGAGACATGGCGGCACGCAATAAAGCTAAAGAAGCCGGTGGGCGATGGAATCCGGAAAAACAATTATGGTTTGTAAGCTATGGCAATGTTGTAGGCACCGTGCTGGAAAAGTATATAGATGTAGATGGGCTGGATAAGTAGCGAAGAGCCATTTCTATATAAATACATATAGGAACTACCCATATAGATATAGATACTTCAATATACATCTAGATGGTTCGATATACATGTATATGGCACACCCTAACGGGTGATTTACGAGTTGGACGAGGAATAACAAAGATAGATGAAACTGGAATATCTCCAAATACAAAAGCCATTCAAATTTACCTCGCCCTTTGAAGAGGAAGAGTTCGTAGCCTTACTCTTCGTTGATGAAGAACAAATTACCCCCGAAGAACAAGAAAGATTAAGTGACGAAATAGTGGCTGCTGGCTGTCGATATGCCGTTTGCGCTGGGCATCTCTGCTCCTCATGGGATGACTCCATAGACATGGCCGATCTCAGACGAAATAATATGGAGACTAACGAGAAGACATTTGTCATGACCTCGTGGCATGAGGATGAACCTGTCGAAGATATCGTGTTTCACTTTCTCAACGTCACTTGGTTTGACGATTTTGTTCCAGAAAACTTCATGGTAGTTGTCGTCGGTGGTGATCCGGAGGTTCTTGCAAATATCCGCCAAGAAGTCGAGACACAGACAGCGTCCAACCAGACGCTCAGACCATGACCGGGCGATAAAGCCCGCCCGTCAGGTCAAGCGCCGGGCCGTTAGTCGCAAGAGGAATTATGAATTTAATTATGTTTGGAGTTGGATTTGTTGCTGTTCTTGCCGTTATCGTAATTAAGTCCAACAAAAGGAATCCGAGGCTTGTCGGTAATCGATTGATGAACAAAGGATTACTTGTGTTTGCTGTTGGCTGGCTAGTGGCTGTCATGGGTTCTTCTTCAGATTCTTCCACTTTTTCAGCTCCATTACAAATAGTCGGTTTTTCTGTAGCAGTCATTGGTTTTGGCATTTCCGTTGTTGGGTGGTTCAAGCATGTAAAGCTAATGTTCAAGCCACTCGATTCGGAGGATATAAAACGAATTAACGATCCCGGTTATGATATCCCGTACACTGAATGTCCTCATTGCCATAAAGTTGAGGTCAGGGTTTCTGGCAGTAAAACAAAATGTCCAAAATGTGATGGAATTATAAGGCCAGATGTAATAATTGATGCCTAGGCCACAAGGAAGATGATGAAGAAATTGAGAGGCAAGAAAAGATATTACCGGAACCTTGCAAAGGAAGCGGCCAACTTCAAATTAGACCTCGGTGGGCCAAATGACTGGTATGACTTCTGGCATTATCACTTTGACTGGCGTGGACAAGGCAATAAAAGTGGCCGCGAACGTAATGAACATCTGAAAGCAACATTCACTGCATTTGAAAAAGTGCTTGAACAACTCAAAGAGTACAAAGAACCATGCCAAGTATGGCTTTCCTTCGCCGCTCACAACTCATACCAAAACGCTCTTTATTTCCACACACCGAATCCAAACGAAGATAATTTCCCATACAAATTCGACGACTATGTCTGGAGTGGTGAAGTCCCGGCGTTGCTCGCACCATACATGAAAGAGGAATTTGAGGTTGGCGTTACAGAGTTCGCCGGAGATATCTGGTATTCCGTCAGAGTTCGGGAGAAGGCCTAACCATCGGGTGGTGCGGTTGATACCGCACACCCTCACTACCGTTGGCAGAAAAATAAAATGACATTTTTGAATCGGCTGAAATACGCGTTTGCTATGAACGTACTTTTTCTGGGAGTTGGTGTCGTTGCCGCTATAATATTTAGCTTGGATATCGGAGAGGTGCTTTTTTCTGGAAAGGTATTTTATCCTCTGCTAGCAGTAAGTTTTTTAGTTGCGCCACTGCTTGAAAAGCATTTGAAGTTCAAATGAACATTCAAAACAAAACAGGTAGAGTCACGAATGCTGCGGTACCAGCTTGATCTCCAGCTTGCAGTTGACAGCGGCAGCGTACTTGCGGAGCATCTCAAGAGACGGAGAATGACGGTGAGAACCGAGTGACGCTTCTACTCTCGCCAATGATGGCTGAGAAACTCCCATTTTAGCCGCCACTTGTTCCTGGGTCATCCCAGCCTGACGACGTGCCGCAAGCAGGGCATCCAGAGCGGCAAATTCATCATCCAAGGCTTCCCATGCTTTCTTGAAATCGGGGTCTTGAAGGTCTTTCTCCAATTTTTTCTTGGGGTGGTACGAAACCGGTTTATAGCTCATGACTAATTACCTCCTTCTGCCGAGTGAGCGCTATATCGAGTTCCCGTTTTGGTGTCTTATCCGTCTTTTTTATGAAACTGTGAAGAATTATGATCTTTCGTCCGACCATGGTGCAGAAAAACGCTCTTCCAATTCCTTCTTCTGCCTTGGCGCGGATTTCAAAAAGGCCATTACCAAGCGCACGTGTATGCGGCATTCCCAAGTTGGGACCGTATTCTTCCATGCGTACGGTCAATGCTCGAAATCGAGCACGCAAGCCAACAGGCCAAGCATCAAGCTCAGCCTCGACAGTTTCATTGTAATATGAAAGTCGGAAAACCATGATTCAAATATACCACGCATGTTATAAAAGTAAAGGATTTTAAAAGCGCGGCCCCAACCATCGGCAAGACCCGCCGAGGGCGGGTCAGCCTCAGCCCCGTTATGCGAAACCGTTTCAAAAACAACATCAAAACAAAAATTGACATGCGTACCAATAATGGTACAATGGGTTGCAAATGACGGATATTATCTTTTGTCCTTAAAGTCGTATTTTATCGTTCCGAAGCCGGTAATGAGCCGGTCCGGGAATGGCTGAAGGACTTGCATCGTGATGACAAGCGTCAAATCGGCGAAGATATCAAGACCGCCCAGCTTGGCTGGCCTTTGGGAATGCCGCTCATCAGAAAGATCGACAAGGACTTGTGGGAAGTACGAACAAGATTGGCAGACGGCATTGCGCGGGTGTTCTTCACGGTTGACGGCGAATACATGATTTTACTGCATGGATTTATCAAGAAATCACAGAAGACCCCACAAAACGAACTCAAGACGGCATTAAGCCGCCTTGGCACCTACAAAAGAGGCGCAAAATGAAAAACGAACATTTAGGATCAAGCTTCGACGATTTTCTTGAAGAAGAAGGTCTGCGTGCAGAGGCAGAAGCGGCAGCAATCAAAAGGGTTATTGCATTCCAGATTGAACAGGAAATGAAACAAGCAAACCTTTCAAAAACCGCCATGGCCGAAAAGATGCACACCAGCCGCACAGCTTTGGACAGACTACTTGATCCCGCCAATGTTTCCGTCACCCTCCAGACCCTCGAAAGAGCGGCCCTTGCCCTCGGTAAAAGCCTGAAAATAGAACTGGCATAACCACGTGGTGGCAGATGGTCGGTGCGACAAACCGGCGCCGCCGCACCGAAGACTATTGCAGCGGGAAAATACAGGATGAAAGTGGAGAATTAGTGTGAAAAACGCTGCCAATGACACGAAAGACCAGTTTCCGGAGTTCGACCATTCAAAACTGCTGGAACTGGCGGCAATGCGGATGCCGTTCGGCAAATACCGGGGGCACCGTCTGGTTGACCTGCCGGAACCGTATGTGGTCTGGTTTGCCGGTCAGGGCTTTCCACCGGGGAAACTGGGGGAGATGCTGCAGACGGTCTACGAAATCAAGGTCAACGGGCTGGAATATCTGTTTGAAAAGCTATAAACAACGGCCATCGCGACGGATCAATTAACCAACCCCCGCAACACCCCCAGATTGACCGCATCCATCTCGTCGTTGTCCCCCTTGGGGGTCTCCAGAATCTTCGGCACCGTGGCAAAACGCGGGTCATTCAGGATGAAGCGGAACGGGTTCAGCCCCAGCGTCTCCCTGGCCGATATGCTCGTGCCGGTCAACCCGTGAGCCGAGCCCCTTCTTGGAGTCGTTGAAGTGGAAACAGTGCAGCCGCTCCAGCCCGATGATCCGGTCGAACTGCTCCATCGTGTCGCGATAGCCCTCCTCCGTGGCGGTGTCGTACCCGGCGGCAAAGGTGTGGCAGGTGTCGAAGCAGACCCCGAACTTGTCCGGAAAACGTGAGCCGTTGATGATCGCGGCCAGCTCCTCGAACGTCCTCCCCAGATTGCTCCCCTGACCGGCGGTCGTCTCGATCAGCACCCGCCCCTCAAACTGCGGCACCTCGCTGAACAGCTGGTCAAAGGCCTCGACCACCCGCGCCAGTCCGGCCTGAGGCGAGTCGGCCAGGTGCGAGCCGGGGTGCATGACGACCTTGTTGATGCCGAGCCGGGCGCAGGTTTCCAGCTCATCGCGGAAGGCCGCCAGGCTTTTGTCGCGGGTTTCACCCGGCGGGGCGGCCAGGTTGATCAGGTAGATATCGTGGGAGATGACCTCATGCAGGCCGGAGGCGGCAAACTTGCTGCGAAACAGGGCCGCATCGGCCTCACTGACCGGCTTGCCCTTCCACTGGTTGGAGTTGCGGGTAAAGATCTGCAGCACGCCGCAACCGGCAGCAACGGCCCGGTCGATGGCCAGGTGCAGGCCGCCGGAGATGGACATGTGGGCGCCAAGGTAGTCGTTCATGGTGCAGCCTCCGAAGTTCGATATAATTCCCGTAAAAATGCACATCCACCTCTTCGCCGGCGGCAGCAACAGCTGCTCTCGGCCGGCAGGACGGCAATGGCCTGGGCATCGACCATGGTCTTGAGGATGGCGGTCTGCTGATTGCCGGCCGAAGTGGCAAACCAGCGGCCCCCCTCCTTCTCCAGCCGCACCCGGACGATCTGCACCTTGCCCGGTTTCTTCTTCATCTCTTCCCGCAGCACGGCCTTGAAGAGCGGCCGCAACACCCGTTGATGCCCCAGCATCCTCAGCAGGGCCGGACGGACGAACTCCTCGAAGGTGATCATGGTCGAGACCGGGTTGCCCGGCAGCGAAAAGACCGGCGTTGCGCCGTGCATCGCAAAGGCGGTCGGCCCGCCCGGCTTGATGCCGACTTTCCAGAAGAGCTGCTTCGCCCCCAGCTCATCCAGGACATCCCGCACCAGATCACAGTCACCGGCCGAGACGCCGGCCGAGGTGATCAGGACATCGGCCTTCAACCCTTCGCGCAGCTTTTCCAGGTGGCTCTCCCGGTTATCGCGGGCAATGCCGATGATGCGGGGGATGCAGCCGGTTTCCATGACGGCGGCCGCCAGTGAAAGCGTATTGCTGTTGATGATCTCTCCCGGTCCCGGTGTCCTCCCCAGCTCGATCAGTTCATCGCCGGTGGAGAGGATCGCCACGATCGGACGGCGATAGACCGGCACCAGCGCCATGCCGAAGTCCGCCAGCATGTTGACCTCCGGCGGCCGGATAATCGTCCCGGCGCGGACAAAGACGACGCCGGAAGCCACATCTTCGCCGCGAACGCGGATATGCTGCCCCTTTTTGACCGGCTCCCGCAGCGTCACGACCTCCTGCCCGTCGTCGGTCTCCTCCACCGGTACCACGGCATCGCAGCCGGCCGGTGTCGGCGCACCGGTCATGATCCGCACGGCACAGCCCGGTTCGACCGCAACTCCGTCTGCCCTGGCCCCGGCCGGCAGGTAGCCGGTCACATTCAATGCGCAGGGGATCTGACTGCAATCGGCACTGCACACCGCATAGCCGTCCATGGCCGAATTATCCCACAGCGGCATATCCCAGGGTGCAGCCATGTCATATGCCGTCACGCGGCCAACGGCATCAAGCAGAGTGACCTGTTCGACTCCGACCGGAGAGATGTTTTCGAGTATGACCTGCCGGGCCTGTTCAAATGAAAGCATTGGGTACCCCCTTCCAACCTGCTCTGTTACAGATACTTTCCGATAATCGGTGCCAGCTTCTGTTTGGTGGTTTCAGGAATGACGGATCGGTCGGTAATGACGGCATACTGCATGGCGCTGCCGCAGGAGCAGCTCCGTTCGCCGCCGATTTCCGCCACCGCATGGCGGATGATGTTTTTGGCCATGGCCACATTCTGGTGGATGATCTGGATGATCGCTTCGACGGTGACATCGTCGTGCGAGTCGTGCCAGCAATCGTAGTCGGTTGAGAGCGCGATGATGCCGTAGCAGATCTCGGCCTCGCGGGCCAGCTTGGCTTCGGTCAGGTTGGTCATGCCGATGACGGAGGCCCCCAGCGCCAGATAGGAAAATGATTCGGCACGGGTCGAAAAAGCCGGCCCTTCCATGCAGATGTAGGTGCCACCCTTGTGAGTCGTGGCTCCGGCTTTCAGAGCGGCACTGTAGAGCGTGTCTGACAGATCGCCGCAGACCGGATCGGCAAAACCGACATGGGCAACAATCCCGTCGCCGAAAAAGGTATCCTTCCTGATCCCCTTGGTGCGGTCGATAAACTGGTCCGGAATCACGATATGCCCCGGCGCGATGGCGTCTTTCAGGCTCCCCACGGCAGAGACGGAGATGATCCGCTCCACACCGAGCTTCTTCATGCCGTAGATATTGGCGCGGTAGTTGACTTCGGACGGGAGCAGCCGGTGGCCGCGGCCATGACGGGGGAGAAACACCATCTTGACCCCGTTCAGGATGCCGGTGACATACTCGTCTGACGGGTCGCCGAAGGGTGTCTCGATCCTGATCCGTTCGACCTGCTCCAGTCCCTCCATGTCATACAGTCCGCTGCCGCCGATAACGCCGATGGTTGTGTTGTTCATGCCGTCAATTCCTTTCAGATTTCATATGCCGTTTATTTCTTATACCAGAGATGAACGTGATCGTGAAGTCTATTCAATTGACAAAACGGACCTCATAATCGTAGAGTTGCCGGTAATCGAGGGCACTGTGATACCAATTGACAAGATCAAGCAACAATTCAAAAAAATACTTTCTCTGGATGCCCACCCCGGCCACATCGCCACCGGTTTTGCCGTGGGCGTTTTTGTCAGTTTCACCCCATTCTTCGGTTTACATACACCCCTGGTCATTGCTCTTGCGTTTATCTTCCGCCTTAACAAGCTGACCTGCATTACCGGTGCCTGGGTCAATACGCCGCTGACGGTCGTACCGACTCTGGTTGCCAGCTACAATCTGGGACGATTCCTGTTGGGCAAACCTCACCGGGAGATCGTATTCAAGACCCTGGAGTGGCATCAGCTCCAACCCTATGCCAAGTCGATCCTGCTGGGAAGCTCCATCATCGGATTTGTGTGCCGCGGTGGCGTCATACTTCATCTGCTACTGGCTGGTAACGTTTTTCAGACGCAAGGACGCTGCCCTGAAGGAGATGACGCGGGAAATGGAAGAAGTTGGAGAAGAACTGGATTAGGCTAACCCAGCTGGCCGTACTCCCGTGCCCGGGAATACAGGACAATGGAGAGCGCCAGGCCTGCTATCGGAAACATAAAAGCGGTATGAAGTGCCGCCGCAGACAGACTGCCGGCCATGCCGCCGTACGATCCCACAATGACCCCCATGACCTGCTGTGTCACCGCAGCCCCCATCAATACGTAGAAATTAAGCGACGTCAGCGCCGTACCGACGATCCCCACCCGGAACATGGAGCGGATAATCGGGTAAATCATCACCCCGCTGGAGACGGCCAGGCCGATGGCAAAAAACACCCCCGCCAGCAACGGCTGCGGAATGAGCTTCCGCCCACCCCAGAAAAGCCGACATGAGCAGCAGCAGCGCCAGCTGTCCCGCCAGCAGCGTTTTCTTGTAGGATCTGAAGAAGCGCCGGGCAACCGTATCGATAAACGAGCTGCCGACGATAAAGCCGAATGAGGTGAACATCAGCATGCTGCCGGTCGCCCCGCGGGATAGATGCAGCACATCCGTCAGATACGGCCCTCCCCATAACGCCTGCAGTGCCAGGTAATTGCCATACCAGGAAAACGATATAGCCCCCAGAAGCCAGAAATCCCGCGTTCCGAAAATCTCACCCCAGGCCGCCATCATGCCCGTGTTAGGAATTGCAACGGTCTCTTCACGGGTGGCGCTTTCGGCCGGTTTGTCCTGTACCTTGATAAAAACCAGCAGCGTTACCAGAGCCTGTACCGCGCCAATGACCAAAAAAGAATGCCGCCACCCGAAGGCTCCGACGGCCAGCGCCAGAGGCGCCGTGGCCCCGAGATTGCCGAGGTTCCCGAGTGCCACCATGAAGCCGGAAACCCGCCCGAACTCCTGCTTGGTGAACCAGTGGCTGAAGAGCGTGAAGGTCGCCATCAACACCGATGCCGTGCCGACTCCGATCAGCGCCCTGGCAATCATGGCAACCGCGAGGGTATCGGCCTGGGAAAACAGAACGCCGCCCAGCGTGGTCAGCACGCCGCAACCGCTGATGACCAGCCTGCTCCCCAGGCGGTCGATCATCGGCCCCAGAGGGAGCTGGGCGGCGGCATAGACGTAGAACAGCACGCCGGAGAGGGTGCCGAGCTGCTCCGGTGTGAGATGCAGGTCGCGCGAAATATCGCCGGCCACCACCGCCAGCGAAACGCGGTAAAAATAGACCAGTATATACATCAACGCCAGGGTGGCGAAAATTGTCCAGCGCGTGCGGGTATGTGAGGTGAGAGTGCTCATGCGGATTCCTGTCGGCAGGAAGAACCTATGAAGGATTGAAACAGTACCATTTCTGTACACGAAAGTTAACGCAAGCGCAATGGCTTGCTGGTTCCTTGCCAAAACAGCGAAGCGGAACCCGGTATCAGGTTCCGCTTCAGCAAAAATGGCACATTTTAAATCTATCCCCCGCCCCTTGTGGGAGGGGGGCAGGGGAGGGGTAGCGGTCATGCTTGACGCCTCCCCTCAATCCCCTCCCATCAAGGGAGGGGATGTATATTCAGAGACATTGCAGACTCGGCAGTTCTACGCGATGGTGTGCCGAATATCCTTCCCCTTGACCATGAAGATCACCATCTCGGCGATGTTGGTGGCGTGGTCGGCGATCCGCTCCAGCGATTTCGAGATGTAATTGAGCTTCATGGCGCGGGAGATCGTCGTCGGGTCTTCGATCATGAAGGTCAGCAGTTCGCGCTGGATCTGGGTATTAAGGTCATCCACGAAACTGTCATCCTTGCAGACCTTGACGGCCAGATCCGAGTCTCCGCGCACAAAGGCATCGAGCGCCTCCTTGACCATGATTTCGGTCCAGTGGGCCATGCGGGGGATGTCGATGTACGGCTTGAGCGGCGGTTCCTCGTTCAGTTCACGGGCACGCTTGGCGATGTTGGCGCACTGGTCGCCCATCCGTTCCAGGTCAGTGACGATCTTGAGCGCGATCGTGATGAAACGGAGGTCGCGGGCCGCCGGCTGGCGCAGTGCCAGGAGCTCCAGACAGCGCTCGTCGATAGACATCTCGGCGGCATTGACCTCATGATCGTAGGCAACCATACGCTCTGCCAGCGCTGTATCCCGATCGACAAGCGACTTGACCGAGTTGGCAATCATCAGTTCAACCTTGCCGCCCATGACCAGGATGCTCTGTTTCAATTCACTTAACTCGATATCGAAAATGGTACTGATGTGTTCGCGCTGCATTATCTCTCCTCACCCGGACAAGCCGGAACCAAAAAAGTTTCTCGCGGAGACGCGGAGAACGCGGAGACAACCAAGATTAAAAGCTTAACGTCTTTGGGGGTAAACCATTAAACTTTTGTTTTTGACTTTCTCCGCGCCTCCGCGTGAGGCCGGTTTGTCTTGCACTTTGTTCATCTAATCTATTGTAACGACCAATTGAAAATGACTACCCGAACCTTCCGGTAATGTAGTCTTCGGTCTGCTTCTTTTCCGGATTGGTAAATATTGTACGCGTGTCCCCGGTTTCAATCAGTTCTCCAAGGTAAAAGAAGGCTGTTATATCCGATACCCTGGCGGCCTGCTGCATATTATGGGTGACAATGACAATTGTATACCGATATTTCAACTCTTCTATCAATTCCTCTATCTTGAGGGTAGAGAGCGGGTCCAGAGCCGAAGCAGGCTCATCCATCAAGATCACGTCCGGTTTGACGGCAATCGTCCGTGCGATGCAGAGACGCTGCTGCTGTCCGCCTGAAAGATTCATGGCATTTACTTTGAGTCGATCCTTGACTTCATCCCAGAGAGCAACCCGTTTCAGGCTCGACTCGACAATTTCGTCTGCTTCTCCCTTGTCCAAGCGACCACTCAATTTGTAGCCTGCTATAACGTTATCATAGATCGACATTGCCGGAAAGGGATTCGGTTTCTGAAAGACCATTCCCACTCGACGGCGAATGAGCACCGGGTTACTTGAGCGATCATAAATATCGGTATCGTCCAGAATGATACTTCCGGTGACCCGTGCCGACGGTATCATGTCGTGCATCCTGTTTATTGAACGCAGCAGGGTCGATTTACCACACCCCGAAGGCCCGATAATTGCGGTCACCTTGTTTTGTGGAACGTCCAGAGACACATTCTTGATGGCATGCGTCCCGCTGAAATAAACGTTCAGGTTCTCAATCTTTATTTTGTTTGTCATGAACTCCTCAGTCTGCTTTAGCTTTTCAAAATTGCAATTCATATCCTACGTTAGGAGTGTACACCGGTCATCCCATCCGCTTTTCCCTGCCAAACAGCCTCGCTACCAGAGAAAGTCCGAACATGATAACAACAAGAACCAGAGCGCCGGCCCAGGCCAGACGATGCCAATCCTCATATGGTGAAATAGCGAAATTGAATATCTGTAACGGCAGTGCCGCCATCGGCTCAGTGAGTTTTCTGCCCCAAAACTGGTTGCCCAGGGTGGTGAAAAGCAACGGCGCCGTCTCTCCCGCCACTCTGGCAATTGAGAGCAGGATGCCGGTGATGATCCCCTTGAGAGCGCTCCGCAAGGTCACGAACAGGGTAGTGCGCCAGAATGATACTCCCAGGGCCAGAGAGGCCTCACGCAACGTTCCCGGCACCATTTTGAGCTGTTCTTCGGTAGTGCGCAGGACAATCGGTATCATGATCAAGCCGAGAGCAACCGCCCCTGCAATGGCGGAGAAACCATGCATCGGGACCACTATCAGGGTATAGGCAACCAGGCCGGTAATGATGGAGGGGACGCCGGAGAGCACATCTGCGCTGAAACGAATTACATTTGCCAGGCGGTTGCCTTCGTATTCGGAAAGATAGAGTGCCCCAAATATACCCGTAGGGATGCCGAATAACGATGCCATGAAGAGAAGAATGGCCGAACCGGCCAGCCCGTTGGCCATGCCTCCGCCGCTTTCACCGGGCGGATTCGGTATCTGGGTGAAGAAATCCAGGTTAATGGAACCGGCTCCCTCTTTCACGATATGGAAGAAGATCAGGATCAGCGGAGTGAGTACAAGAAGTGTCGCGGCTCCCATCAGCACCATCATTCCGGCATTTTTCATCGACCGGGCGATCATGCCGTTCATATGTGACCTCCTGAAGCACCTTGGCGGGTAACTCCCCAGATCAGGACGCGGGCCGTGATGTTGATGAGCAGAGTCAGTACCAGCAGGATCAGGCCTATCTCCATGAGTGCCGCGGAATGAAGTTTTGAAGTGGCTTCCGCGAATTCGTTGGCAATAACACTCGGCATCGTATACGCAGGGTCAAGGAGAGAGAGCGATATCTGCGGCGTATTACCTATGACCATTGTTACTGCCATGGTCTCTCCGATCGCCCGCCCAAGCCCCAGAACGACAGCACCGAGGATGCCGGAGCGTCCGTACGGCAATACCGCCATGCGGATCGTTTCCCATTTGGTAGCTCCCAAGGCTATGGCAGCTTCTTTCTGACTTTGGGGAACAGCCAGGAGAACCTCCTTCGTGATGGACGTAATGATCGGAACAATCATGATCATGATGATGAATACCGCAGCCATCATCCCGACACCGTAGGGTGCGCCGCGGAAAAAGGGTAAAAAACCGAAGCGGTCGACAAGAAACGGCTCAACTGTCTTCTGAAGCCAGGGAGCCATGACTAAAATGCCCCACAAACCGTAGATAACGCTTGGGATAGCTGCCAGTAATTCTACCAGAGAAGCAATAGCACCCCCTATTTTTCCAGGCGCAATTTCGGTGATGAAGAGCGCAGTGCCTACGGACAGGGGAGTGGCAATGAGAATAGCCAGCAGCGACGAAACGATGGAACCCCATATATAGGGCAGTGCTCCAAAGAGTCCTTGCACCGCATCCCAGTTGGAACCGGTGATAAATTTCCAGCCAAACAGCTTTACGGCAGGAATACTCTCAACCGCCATTCCGACTGTAATCAGAAGCAGGATGACTATGATGCTGAGGGCAAATCCAAGAGTTATCATCTTGAATATACGGTCTCCGCTACATCCCATCGTTGAACCGATGTCTCGTGATTGTTCATCGTGCGACACGGTCGCCTCCACACTTTTGTAATAAGCCTGATTCATGATTGCAACATTTCCATACCTGTTAAAGAGGCGCAGAGCGGAGTTCGGTCTGCGCCTCTTTGGTATAGCAATTATTTAATTACTTGATGCCGTTGATGGTTTTTTCCACCATCTTGGCAACATTAGCAGGAAGTGGTGCATAGCGCAGTGGCGCAGCCAATTTCTGGCCTTTTTTCAGCTCCCACCTGAGGAACTCAACCAGTTTTTTCCCTTTGACAGCATCCTTTTGATGTTCATAGACCAGTAGCCAGGTGAAACCGGCGATCGGATAGGCAGATTTGCCAGGCTGGTTCACCAGAGAAATACGGTAGTCGCTTGGCATATGCTTGGCGGCCCCTTCTGCGGCAGCTGTCGTGCTCTCGATGGAAGGAACGATGAAGTGCCCGTCACGATTTTTCAGGGTGGCAAACGGGAGTTTATTCTCAAAAGCGTACGCCAGTTCTACATAGCCCACCGAGTACTCGGTGTTCTTCACCTGTCCGGCTACACCTTCGTTACCCTTGCCGCCGAGGCCAGCAGGCCACTTAACCGAGGTACCCATGCCGACTCTGCTCTTCCATTCAGGGCTGACGTTGGAAAGATAGTCGGTAAAAATAGCTGTGGTGCCGCTCCCATCAGAACGGTGCACGACGATGATCGGCTTGGCGGGCAGGCTGACTCCCGGATTATTGGCGGCGATCTTCGGGTCATTCCATCTGGTGATCTTCCCGAGGTAAATGCCCGAGACATCATCAGCGGTCAATTTGAGGCCCGATTTGACACCGGGTACATTATAGGTCACAACAACGGCGCCCATGACCGTCGGGATGTGGATCAACTTGCCGGGGGCGGCCTTCAGTTCGGCATCGGTAAGAAATTTGTCGCTGGCGCCGAAATCAACGGTCTGTTCGGAGATCTGCTTGATTCCCCCGCCGCTGCCGATCGACTGGTAGTTGAATTTGACCGATGTGTCGATCTTGGCATACTCGCTGAACCACTTGGAGTAGATCGGGTACGGGAAGGTGGCGCCTGCACCGTTGATCAAGGTTTCCGCGTTTGCTGCTCCGGCCATGGCACAAAATGCCACCAGAACAGCAAGGGTGTTTCTCATCTGTTTGAACATAAAAATCGTTCCTCCTTTGGATTTGTTACAATCTTTTATGTTCGTATCATAACAGACCACTGTTACAGCGATGTTACAGGCAGGAAAAGCTTCCGTTAATTTTAACTGGTTATTGCCTGCTTTTTTACCGTAAACGAAAATATTGATCCCTTTCCCGTTTCACTTGTCACAGAAACCGAGCCGCCATGCAGTTGAACGATATGCTTAACAATAGCCAGACCGAGTCCGGTTCCTCCCTGTTCGCGGGTTCTGGCCTCATCGACCCGGTAAAAGCGTTCGAAGATCCGCGGCAGGTCTTTATAGGGAATGCCGATGCCAGTATCTGCCACCGATACCCGGATAAATTCGCCGTCGTCTTCGGTGAACAGGTGGACCGTTCCTCCCTCGAGAGTATATTTTATGGCGTTCTCAAGGAGGTTCACCACCACCTGTTCAAGCCGTCCCTGATCTGCCATTATGCGGGGCAAGGTTCCGGCCGTCGATTCATTCACGATTGTAATATTCTTCTGCGACGCGCGTTCCTGAAGCAACATGCAGGCCTTGGCTATGGTCCCGGAAATATCCATGGGATTGAGCTCGATCAGCGCCTCTTTTGACTCAAGGCTTGAGAGTGTCAGAATATCATTTATCAGATGGGTGAGCCGCTCCGAGTGGTTGTGAATAATCTCCACAAAGCGTTTTGCACTGGAAGGATCAGATTCCAGCGCACCATCCAGCAGAGTTTCTGCGTACCCCTTGATGATCGTCACCGGCGTCCGCAGTTCATGCGAGACATTGGCAACAAAATCCCTGCGCATGTTCTCCGCCTTCTTCAGATCGCTGATATCGTGGAATACTGCGACTATGCCCTGCCTGACACCATCAACGTTCAGCGGCACCCAATGCGTAAAGAGAGTGCAATCGTTTGGCGGGATGGCAATTTCACGTACCAGTTCATCTACATCCGGCTTTGCAAGGTCGTTGAAGGCATCCAGAAGGTCCGGATGGCGCGAAATTTCAACCAGCCTTTTGCCTTCGATCTCTCCGGAAATCGAGAAAAGACGGCGGAAGGCGGGGTTTACCAGGCTGATGGCCCCTTCGGGAGTCGCCACCATCACCCCTTCACCCATACTGCGCAAAATGGTATCCAGACGCTGTGTATCAGCTGAAAGTCGCTGCACCTGAACCTCAATCCGCTCCGACATGTCATTGAGCACCGTGGCCAGCATGCCGATTTCATCGCTGGAAGTTACCGGAATCTTGATTTTACTCCCCCCTCGACCGATGCGTGCGGCAGCATCGGCCATGCTGCGCAACGGCTTGGAAGTCAGGATGGAAAAGAGATAACTGAACAGGAGGGCGACCAGTATGGTGACGACAGTCGCCCCGCCGACCACGCCATGTAGGGTGTTCCGTGCCGATGTGAGATATTCCAGCGGCAAGGCAAGGCGAATGATGCCGCCAGTGGCTCCACTGCCGTATTTCATTGCCGAGTACAACATGAAAATCCTGATGGTTTCGGAATAGCGCAGGAATGTTCCACTTCCGTTCTTAAGCGCTTCCTGCACTTCAGGGCGCTGCAGATGGTTCTCCATCTGAGCGACGTGTGCCTGCCCCACTTCCGAATCGCCCACCACCGTGCCGCCAGGTGCGATCAAGGTAACCCTGGCCTTGGTAACCGTTCCGATCGATTCAGCAAGTTGCTGCGGAGATGTAACCTGTTTGTTGCTCATCACCAGCAGCCGCGCCAACTGTGTCTGGCTGATCAGGTTGGCCCGGCTCTCGTCGATCATCCCTTGTCGCAGGGTATGATTGAAATAGAGATAGAAACTTCCGGTTATCAATGCGATCAGAAATACGTAGGACAGTGCCAGTTTGGTTCGAAATCCCATTACATTACTCCTCGATCTTGTAGCCAAAGCCACGAACCGTCTTGATGATATCGCCGGGTGCGCCCAGTTTTCCGCGCAACCGTGTCACATGCGTATCAACCGTCCTGGTATCCGCGGTATTGTTGTAGCCCCAGACCCTCTGCAACAGCTGCTCCCGGCTCTGCACACATTCCTTTTTCTCTGCCAGATAGAGCAGCAGCTTGAACTCGGTACTGGTCAACTCGATCTCGCTGCCGGCGCTCATAACCGTGTGGCGCTGTTTATCGATAATGATATCGCCAATCATAAGAAGCTCGGGTTTCGGCAGTTGCACTTCATGCTCAACGCGTCTCATGAGCGCCTTGACCCGCAACGCCACCTCGCGCATGGAGAACGGTTTGACGATATAGTCATCGGCACCGACCTCAAACCCGACCACCCGGTCAATTTCGTCGCCTTTTGCCGTTATCATGATTATCGGGATCTTAGCGGTACGCTGATTTTTCCGGAGTTCCTTACAGATATCGGTGCCCAACATCCCCGGCAGCATCAGGTCCAGCAGGATCAGATCGGGAACATCCGTGCCGGCCCGCTCCAGCCCCTGTTTGCCATCATGGACGCAGGTCGCGGCGTACCCTTCCTTCTCAAGGTTGAACGCCAGAAGTTCCGCCAGATCTTTTTCGTCCTCGATTATCAGCACTTTTTTCATGCCATGCTCCCGCTCTTGGTTCACATAGAGTCAAATGTTCTCATCATTTGTACCATACAATTGTTACAACGATGTTGCAGACGCATAAAGATCTTGTAGAAATTGCGTCCAGGCGGGATGTACGTGTACCCTGGGAAACGGGATAGTGCATCGGCCACATTGTTTTCTACCATAAAAACGCAGAAAATGATGTGTAACGTTCGATAAAATTCACAAAGATTTTATCCTACCTCCACACGATTGTAATACTGATCGGATATACTGGAGAAAAAATCAAGAGGAGGAACATGGAAATGAAAATAAGGCTCAACGAAGACTACTACTTCTGGTGTTGCGACTGGTGCGATTCCGAGAATCTGGTGCTCTGGGCAAAACTGCAGGATGGAACTACATGCGGCGCCTGCCACCGGCCGATGGACCTGCCGGACATGAACGGTGTCGTCATCAACAGCACGATAGCAGCGGGGTTGTGCTAGCCATGGGCGGGTGGCTGGCATCCCTGGTCAGATGGTGTCGTCTGCCGGTGCGGGGCGGTTTTGCCGAACTGGATACGCAGATCGACAAGTTGCGCATGTTGCGCGATTCCTACCAGGCCCCGACTCAAGGGGTGCAGCATGATCATACAACTGACGCAAAGAAAGGCGGGGAGCAGCTATGCATACCGTAACCGGCAGGGATGTACGCCGGGAGTGGGGAGCTTGTTTTTCAGGTACACGCCGGGAGGATACCAGCCGGTCACTCGGTGGTAAGGTCGGCGCTCCAGGAAAATGACTCAACTTGCGAATCCGTGGCATCCTCAGCAGAAATCCCCAACTCTTCCAGCATGACCTCTACGGCATCAAAATCGAGAGATTCGCTTTTTTCTGCAAGGGTAAGCAGTGTTCCGTAATACCCTTCCCGGGCAATAAGCGCCGAGCGGATCTCATCGGACAGATTCAGCTTCCTGGTCAGTTCATCAAGCGAAATGTCATACACCCTTTCCAGAAGCGACAATATGCCGATCAAAAACGCCTTTTCCGGAGCGTCGGGGTCCTGCGACAGACGCGGATGATGCCTGGCAAGCTGCTCCATCAATCCCGCGCGGACGGCGGCCATGTCTATGAGTGGGTTTGCAGCTGTCCGGGTATCGTCGGAGGCAAAAAGTGCCAGTTGGACCCATCGCTTGATCTGGCTTCTGCCGACAATCGAGACCGCTTTATGCACGCTGTCCACCCGTTCTCTTACGCCAACGGCGGCTGAATTCGCCATAACGAGCAACTTGAACGTGAGGGAAGAATCCGACTTGATGCTCTCCTCTATTGCTGCGGTATCGGCATCATCAGCGAGCAGGCGCATGAGCTTGAGAAGCGTCACCCCTGACTCTGCAAACCGTTTTTTCTCCAGAACCGACGGCTTTGCGAAATAGTACCCCTGAAAATAGTCGAAATTCATGTCGCGGCACGCCAGAAATTCGGTCCTGCTCTCGACCTTTTCCGCCAGGAGTTTTATCGGATACGGGCGCAGCTGTTCTATCATTTCCGGGATACGCTCCAGCGGAGTTTGAATCAGGTCCACCTTGACGATATCGGCGATACTGTAAAGATCATGGTAGATGGGACTGTATTCATGGTCATCCAGCGCCAAGGTAAACCCCATCTCTTTGAGGCTCCTGCAGCGCTCGACCAGTTCGTCGGTCACCTCCAGAGACTCAAGCAACTCAAGCACGATCTGATCTTTGGGGAGGATTTCCAGAACATCGCTCATCAGGAGTTCGTGGTCAAGATTGATGAAGCCGCGGTGTTCCCCGAGAAGGTTCTGTATGCCGAAGTTTGTCAGGGTATTGTTGATGACGTTTGCGGAAGAGAACGTTGCATCGCGCACCACGGCTCTGTTGGCCGATCCTATGGAACGGAACAGGAGCTCATAGGCGACAATTTGCTCATCGTTGGTGAGGATCGGTTGACGCCCTATCAGGCAATTTTGACTTTTCATACCCGCTCTTATAGCACTTGTTTGATACTTTTTCATCTAAATCCGGCAACCAGTTGAGCAAAGATTCACGTCCAGAGGAAAGGGTTTTACGAGGCTCAATACCAATCAATGCCCGTGATACAGTTGCAGCAGGTAAATCACGATCTCGATGGCAATCAGGACGATAATAATCCATTCAAGGCGGGCGGAGCGGCGGGCGTGGGAGAGACTGCTGAACACGTCGGTCATGTCCAGCAGGGTCTCGGACTTGTGCTTGATCTCAAGGTAGCGCTGGTTGAGCTCGAACAGGCTGGCCATGGTGGTATAGAGGCGATCGGCCTCGGGGTTATCCCAGGTGATGTCCGGTTTGTCCAGCACCATGATGTGGGCAATGGATGTGAATTTAAAACTCAGGATCGACGAAGCCAGCCGGGCCATATCACGGTCCGGCAGCTCCAGCCTCCCCGTGCCGAGATTGGCGATCAACGCTTCAACTTCGTCAAAGACGACATCGATCCGTTCCTCGATCCGCTCCAGTGCTACCGACTTGGCAATCACAAAACAGATGATATCCAAAAAGGAGAGATTGTAACGGGGCATGACGGCACGATCATTGGCAATGACCGGCTCCTGTTCCGGGTTGATCTCCAACCGGTATTCTTCCCGGTAGGGCAATTGAATCTGCCCCTTCAGAGATTCGGCGTATTGGGGAATGCTGTCCAAAAAGCGGGCGATCATGTCACCCGAGCAGTTGAGAAAGACCACTCCGCCGAAGTAATAGAGATAGACCCGTTCAGCATCGGTACCTGAAGCAAGCGAGAACGTCACCGGATTGAGCTTCATCGGTTCTTCCCAGCGGTACTTGCGGGTGATGCCGAGTTTGACGGCAAGACGATTGAGGTCGAGCTCACCGCCGAAGGCAAATGCTTTAAAGGTAAATAGTTCCATGCATCCTACTTCTTGTTTTTTTCCGTATGCTTCTGCTTCAGTTCATCCAGTTCCTTAACGCCGATATCATGCAATCCGGCATCGTCCGACTCGCACATCCGCTGCACAAGTTCTTCCCACTCATGACTTGAAACGGGCAGCTCCAGCGGTATCAATCTCATTCTACGCCCGATTTCAGCGTACTTTGTTTTGTTCATTATACCATACCTCCGAATGATTAAACAGGCAGGCAGCCGGAACTATTTGCTGGCGATGCTTTTTCTCCGTCTTGTCTGTGACGATCATTACGCACCCGCTGTCGCCAATCCGGAAAAAATCTGCGCAAACCCGCCTGGTTCATCTTTCAAATCCCCACCATTTTGCCAGGTCTGGGCTTGATCGAGCTGAAAACGAGCAACAATAGTGTGGAGATCGACCGCCATATCGTTCAGTCCGGCGGCCGCTACGGCAAACTCCTGCGTACCGTCGGCGTTCTCGTTGATAACGGTTGTCACATGGTTGATGTTCATGGTTATGCCGCTCACCGCTGCGCTTTGCTCCTCGGCAGCGGTGGCGATCTGTGCAACCTCGCCGGAGATGGTCCGCATGGTGTCGGTGATCGTTGAGAGGGCCTGGCCCGTTTTTGCCACCATCCGTGTCCCTTCTTCTACCTCCGCAACACCTTTGCCCATGGAAGCTCCGGCCCGATGCGTCTCGGCCTGAATTGCCTGGATCATGGCGGAGATCTCCTTGGTTGCCTTTGTGGTACGCAACGCCAGCGCACGCACCTCGTCGGCGACCACGGCAAATCCCCGGCCGTTCTCACCTGCCCTGGCGGCCTCGATAGCGGCATTCAGGGCAAGCAGGTTGGTCTGGTCGGCAATATCGTCGATGGTCTCCGTGATCTCTCCTATCTGGTTTGACCGCTGGCCCAGGTTATCTATAATCTGGGAGGTCTCCCGGACATGCTCGCCGATTCGCTGCATGGAAAGGGTCGTTTCGTCCATGATCTGCTGGCTCTCGTTGACACCGCTGTTCGCCAGGGCAAGATTTGCCGCAGCAGTGGAACAGCTGCCGGCAATCTCGGAAGCGGTAAGACTCATTTCCGCGCTGGATATCGATACCGAAGCGATCTGGGTCGATGCCTCACCAGCCAGCCGGACCATGGAGGTGGACGTAGAATTGAGACTGCTGGAAGACGACGAGAGCCGCCGGGAATCACCGGCGATTTTGGTGAGCACGTCGTGGAGGGTTGTGGCCATCCGGTCGATGTTGAGCGAAAGGATATGGACTTCATTGCGGGAATCGGCGGGATAGGAATTGTCGATCCTGGTGGTCAGATCTCCCCCGGCGATGGCACCGACTGTATCGGTCAGCCGCCTGAGAGGCTTGGTGATCCCCCTGGCCAGAAAATAGCCCATGAGCAGAGCGCTCGTCACCCCCGTCAACAGGCAGAGCATGTTCATATACAGCGCCATTTTGGCGGCGGAGGCATTGTCGCTTTGCCTGGCCAGCGCCTGGGCGTCGTTGACGGACATGATCTTGTCAATGTTACCGTCGATCCGGTCAATGACATCGGAGGCCTGGGTGCGCATGATATTGACCGCCTCGTCCCTCCGGTCGGTTTGAGCATAGTCAACAATCTTGTCACGGAAAAATCCGTAGAGCTTCAGATCGTCACTGATTTGTTTGTCCAGAGTTGCGGCTTCCGCTGACCTGTTCGACGCGCGGAAGGCGGCCAGACCTTTCATGACCTTGTCATCGGCCTGTTTCATCTTTTCCAGGTGATCGCTCTGTTCCTGGGGCGACTTGTCTATAACGATGTCCCGCAGCATGGCGAGAGAGGTCTGGTACCCCTTGACTACATCAGTAAGATTGCGAATCGGGGTGAAGTTTGAGGTATACATGAGGGCGCCACGCCGGGTCACTTCCCAGATCACGCCGGTGGAAAAGAGTCCGCTCGCGCCCACAATGCCGGTGACAATCAAAAATCCGGCAAGAATTTTCTTACCGAGTGTCAGTTTCATGTATCTGTTCAACATATTTCCTCCAGCAGCTCCGTATTATTTTTACAGCGGCGGCGTGTCACAGGTGAATCAGGGAGTTGATGCCTCTTTGATGCGGCCAGTAGCGGTCTTTTTAATCAGGAGGAATAGTCCGTTATAAAGGAAATCACTGAAGACCGTATTTCATCCCGGATCAGGCGAGTCGCCTCCAGCATCTGCTCCCATCCTCCCGTCAAAACAGCCGGATCGGCGAAGCTCCAGCTTATCCTTGTGGTTACTCCGGGGAAAACGGGACATTTTTCGGCGTTCGCACCATCGCAGACAGTGACGACATAATCGAACAAACTTCCGTTCCTGTATAAATCGAATACGCCTTTTGTCCGGTTGGCCGATATATCCACGCCCACCTCTTTCATGACTTCAACGGCCAACGGGTTGAGTGTACCCGGCTCAAGCCCGGCGCTTTGAGCTTCAAACCGGTCTCCGGCAAGTTGCTTGAGAAATGCCTCGGCCATCTGGCTGCGAGCGCTGTTATGAATACAAACGAAAAGAACCTTTATTTTGGGGACGACCATATATTTTCCTCTTCTATCCTTTCGTATTTTAAAGGTGTACCGAATCTATGGCGTTTCGTTCCGTCTTGTGACGGTTTTGCGTTTATAGGGAAGATTCGGTTGAGACCAGTACCCACAAATTATGCAGCGCGTACCCTCCGCCACACAAGAATCAAGGATGATCTCATGTTTCATGACGCCGATCTTGGCCTTACATTTCGGGCAACTCATTTTCACCTCCTGAACGTTCGCACGTCGTTTATCGACCGCTTCTCCGGTACTGGACTGATGCACGGGATTGTAGCAAAGCGAACGTTACAGTGGTGTGCCGTGTTGTCAAAATGTCTGTGACAGAGACGTGAGGGGGATTGGTGTTCGGGCAGGTATTCTCAGGGTGCCGGCGCTGATAAGATCCTGTGACCAAACCGTTGCCGAATCGCTACACTGCATCGGGGCATTATCTGCTACCGTCATACATTTTCAGGGGCCGTCTTAATTTATGATACCAGCAGACAAATCGGGCACACACCGATCATACGGAGCAGGTTGGGTGCTGGCGGCGGCCGTTATGCTGTTCGCCGGAACATCTGTTGCCCCTGCCTGCGCGTCAAACCTCCCGGTCACCATTCAGGCGCCGCCGAAGCTGCTCTCTTCGCCGGTCGCCAAAGCCGCCATAGACGACACCAGGGCGCTGCTGCAGCAGGCCATGCCGTCAGCCGATGTCGGCATCAACAAGGACGGCGCGCAGGTCGTCATCGTCCTGCCGGACACGGGCATTTCAGCACCCAGACCGCATCAGCCCCCGCCTGCCTCGACCGGGTATCGCCTGCCGACCCCGGACCGGTCGTATCGCTGGACATCACGATCCGAAGCGGGCAGAACGGTACTCAGGCTGCAGGCACGTTCACCTGATGGTGTAGCCTGCGGCCTGTACGGACTCCTTCAAGGAAAGCTTGGCTTCCGCTTCCATCACCCGCGCGAGTCGGTCATCCCGAAGTACCGCAGCTGGCCTCTTCCGAAGCAGTTTACCTTTTCAGGGCGGCCACGTTTCGAAAAGTGCGGCTTTCATCTCCACACGATGCATCCGATCGAACTTGCGGAACAGCTCCTCAACCCGGAGTATCCCAACGCTTTCGAGGATGTGGCGCAGTACATCGACTGGCTGGCGCGCAACGGCCAGAACAGCATGCAGTTTGTGCTGTTGCGCGGCATTGACCGCGACCGGTGGCCCCGTCATGCCGCCCGGATTGTCGCGTATGCCCACCGGCGCGGCGTACTGTGCGGGGTACAGATATCGTTGAGCATGTTGCAGCAGCAGGCGTTCCAGGCCATAACCCTGTTGCGACTTTATCCGTCATACCGGCATCAGGTTGACGACACGCTAGCCTGGCTGTTCCAGGCCCAGTGGGATTTTGTTTCCCTGGAGCCGACCATGGGCGAACATCTGCCGTTTCTGAGCAGACTTGTGCCGGACATCCAGGCGCATCTCGAACGGCAGGTGACCGAGCGTTACCACGCCCTGCTGCTGCTCGGCACCCATGTCATCGGCGGCGCCGAAACGGTACGGGAACCGCAGCTTGCCAGCAGCGGCATCCTGGTGCATTCGGTCATGTGCTATTCCGTGTCGGAAAAGTGTGCACCGGTCTATGGCAATCAAAATCAATGTTTCATGCTGCGAACCGCACAGCGGGAACAGCCGCGGCGAGAGACCTGGTATTGGCCGGAATCATCCTACTGGGTGGGCTTTGACACGCCGATCCCGTTGCTGTTGCTCCCCTACCTCGATGCCAGACATCAGGATATCGAGACGATGGCCAGACTGGGAGTTAACGGCCACCTGACGTTCACCTCGGGGTGGGAATGGGGGTACTGGCTGATCGACTGGAGTATCGCCCGCTGGTCGTGGGAGTACCGTGACGCGCAGACTGTCCGGCAGAGCAGCAGCGTGACCCCGTTGCTGGAGATACTCCCCGATCCCCGCCTGCGGCCGATGTGGCGAGAAGCCCTTCGCCTGCAGAATTTCTACCTGAAAGAACGGGATCTGATGCGTTTCATGGCGGCCGCCACGCCGTTTTCCGAGCTGCCTCACCCGTTTGACAAACCGTTCCAGCCTGCGCCGGATTTCCGCTATGCCCGGCTGCTCAGCTCAGCGACCCCGCAGGAAACCGACACAAAACTCGGCAGGCCGATCAGCGACCTGGAGGAGTACGCCCGAAAAACGGGCGTTCTGTCGCAAAAGATGGCACTGATACTCGCAGACAAACCCACGGCAGAAAACTCTGCGGTACATATGCAGAGGATGCTGGCCCGCGAACTGGCCCGTGCCCTGGCAGTCAGCGCACTCAGGGCGCGTCATCGGGCTTTGACACTGCGGGCACTGTCGGCAAAGGTATATGAACGGTCGGGGGTTGGCGGTAAAGACGAACGGACTTCAGCAGCATGGCTAACCGCCGCGCGACTGGTGCGCTACAAAGCACTCGATCTGGTTAAACAGCAGGAGGCCTGCTACCGTTATCCGCTCTCGCTAGTGGCCCGCACGTACGATGGCATGACCGCCTACCCCTTCGGCTATCTCTATCCCGCCGGAAGGCTGTTTTTCTGGGAGCGTGAAGAGGAACAGGTCGAGCAGGGGCGTTTTGATCCGTTGTTCATGAATCTGTGGGATGTGTCGCGGACACTGGGGGTGGGGAGTTTGCTTTTTAAGTAAGGTAATGGTTGCACAAGGAACGAGCACTCCCGCAGCGGTCCAAGACGGCGCTGCGGGAGCGGCGAATCACCGGTCGTGAGATTTATTTTTTAACTTTCTTCTTGGCTTTTTTTGCCGCGGCCCCTTCTTCAGGCGTCTTTGTTTCGGTTACTTTTGCAACCTTTTTCGTTTGTGCGGGAGGAGTGCTCTTTTGCTCCTTGATCCCTAAATATTTCTCAATGCCGGGAATCGCTTCACCACCGTTTTTCCGGTACTTTTGATATCCTGCCGCGATCTCTTTGTGCGCTTCAATAAAGGCTTCCAGCTTCGGAACCATTGCAATCATCGCTTGAAAATCCTCTGCCAATGCAAACGCCGTTTTTCCCTTTTTGCTCATTGTCGCCTCCTTTTGTTGAGTGTATGAACCAGGTAACGTCCTTACAGCGTCATCGAATTCTAATGAATAATGCTGCTCCTATGTATCATTGATTCTAATCAGCGCAATGTTACAATCGTGTAAACTTTTAAACGATTCCGGGACGTAGTCGAACGTTAATGTAACATATTGATTACATGTTTATTTTTACTTGCATCGCAGTATAGACTCCTGTAGTCAGTGCAGTGAAATGATCTATTTTCCGACAGCGGGGGAAGTGGGAGAGATATAATTCATCAGCAACAGACACGGACAATTGGAGGAAGACATGAAACTTGACGACATCAAGGAAATAGCAAAACGGCACAATATCAAGGTGGGCAAGATGAAAAAAGCCGACCTGGTGGCGGCTATCCAGCAAGCAGAAAACAATGACGTCTGTTTTGAGACGGGTAAATCGAGCAGTTGCGGGCAGAGCGCCTGTCTATGGCGCGAGGATTGTTTGTAATTCTGATTCTTGTAAGCGTCCCGGCACACACTGACCGGCTGTAGTGCGGTATACGCTATGCAGCACGAGATACGGGCTTCACTGCGTTCATTCAGGTTCATATTTCCTTGACCACGGAAGTTGCCTGAACGGAGTATGAGTTTTTCTCTCCCGTACCGTCTTGCCGGTACATCACTACCGCCGTGCCGTCCCACGTGATCCAGCGCCTGGCCTTTTTGTTCCGGTCGGAAAAATCCACAATCCGGCAGGGCGATTCCTTGCCTCCAACCGGATAAAATGCGTTTCGAATGAGATGGTAGTCGCGCTTGACCACCACCATTTTTTCTACATCCAGAATCCTCAAGACAACCTCTGATTTGCCCGAAAAATCCAGCTGTGCTTCGGGACACTCCATGGTCGTATAGTCATAACTGTTCCGCGGAATATCGACAGAACGCATCCCGCCCGGCTCATGCGCGTCGAACCGGAACGTGGAGTGTTCGAGCCGTCCCACAATATCAATGCTGGTCCCATTTTCCCGACCTTTGCGGGAATAGCTGACCAGGTTTCCCTTCTGTATCGTTCCCTTCTCTACCGTGCTCAGATGGTACCCCATCCACAAGAACGCTGCCTTGACCGCTGTTTTGGTTTCGAAGTGGACACTGGGCACTCCGCTCTCTTCAGTCATGCGCTGGGTGGTGGTAACATCCCCAATATCGAGCCCCATTGAGGTTACTCTGTAGTGCAGAACTGTCTTTACGGAATTGCTCGCAGAATGCAAAAACGTGGGCACAAGAGATAACGCTGCAGCAACTACCAGACACCTACTGAACCGTAAGACACTATCATTATTTTGTTTTGGCATATACTGACCATAGTATTCATGCCAAGGAATAATACAAGTTACAATATGGTCACAAGTTCGGTGACTGCCATGCTGTCGCCGCTGCGGCCGAGTGCAGGTTACATCCTGTTTTCGATGATTTCCGCAGTTGACAGTACTGCAGCGTACGGGACGGACAATGCCGCCATAAAGGCTGCGTGAACGTCTGATGCCCGTACGGTCTTGTTCTTGAAAACCAGGTCTCTTGTGGCACAGGCATCTTCGGCAACGCTGCAGGTAAAACCGAGATCGAATGCCGCGCGAGTCGTTGCGTCTATGCACATGTGGCTCATCGCGCCGCAGATAATGAGTTTTTCTGCTGCTGTTTTTTTCAGTTCTTCCAGCAGAGATGTGCCGCGGAAGCTATTGGGAAAGTTTTTGACGATAACGGTCTCATCCCCTGTGGGAAGCACCATCCGGTTTATTTCCGCCCCCTCGGTTCCAGGCACAAAAAACGTCGCGCCCGGGCGGGCGGCAATATGCTGGATATGGATGATCGGCGCTTTTGCCGTTCTGAATGTGCTCAGAAGGGCCTGCGCCTTTACCGCAGCGTCCTCGATGCCGACAAGCTCCATGGTGCCGCCGGGGAAATAATCATTTTGAAAGTCAACCAGTATCAGGCAGGTGTTCATGTGTGATCCCTTTCGTTTTATTGGATATGCACTAGCTTCCGGCTGCAAGCTGTGCGGCCAGTGACCGGATATGCCGGTCGTCGGTCCCGCAGCAGCCGCCCAGAATCTTCAAGCCCAGTTCCCGGTGCAGCGCGGCGACGGATTTGCCGAAGGTTTCCGGATCTTCCTCCACCAGGCGTGGTGCTGTCGTTAAGATCTTCGGGGCTGAGCGCCGCGGTATTGGCCAGCAGGCCGATGATCCGTTGCCGGACAAGGGATGAGGAATTGGTTTCATGCATCAGCGCTGCCCTGGCAAAGGAGACATGGGTGCAGTTGATCAGATAGGCCAAAGGTCGCGGCGTCACGGCGGCATCGATTGCAGCGATGGCATCTTTCAGCGGCGTACCGTCCAGCAGCGTCCCTTCGGGGCGGACAACGAAACTGATGACGTACGGCTTGCCGGTGGCGGCAAGAGCCAACGCAAGGCCGGTTGCCTCGCTCAGGGCCGGAAGCGTGGCGGCGAGAAGGAAATCGCACCCCTGCGTCAGCCAGCTTCCCAGCCTGCCAGGCGTGAAACGCCTGCGCCTCGTCAACAGCCAGCGCGTCGGCAGGACTGTAGGCATCCCCGCGGCAGCTCATCAAACCGCAGATGACAACTTTCTCCGCGTACGCTCCGTAACTCTTCCGCAGCGCATCAAGAAACCGGACATTGTCGCCGTTCACATCGACTCCGGCATAACCGGCCGCATCGATCCGTTCCCGGCTCGCCCGCCAGGTCGGGGTGGACATGAGGAGCGGCAAGTCGAACTCGCGACCGATGTCCAGGTACTGCCGGCAGATGGTCTCCAGGGCCGCGCGTTTCGCATCTTCATAGATAAAGGCCGAATTGACCAGAAAAGGGTCGAGCTCCAGATCGCCATTGCGGCGAAGACGTTCGATGACCGCCCCCTCGCCGAGGATGCAGGGAGAGTTCTCAAGAAATTTTGCGAAAGAGATATTGTTCATTTTCAGTGTGACTACCTCGCCGGTTGAGGGTGCCGGATGCCGGCTAATACTGGGCATCTACACCCATGACTCAATCTACGGTCAGTGAAATATTGAATTCGACGATTTCATGCAATTTCAGCAGAGAGTTCGATAATTTTTCAACATTTCTTTTGTCTGTCGTTCGTACCGTCATGCGATATTCCAGCTGCTCCCCTTTTTCCAATAAATGATAGCTGACATTGGCAGCTGAGAACCCGTTTTCCGATAGTAATTCTATGATTTGCATCTCGGTCATGGCATTGTTGCGGCTGAAGAGAAGGGTGTGATTTGCAAAAATCTGTGAAGGCATTTTTATTTCAATTTTCCTGAATACGGATAATACACCGAGGGTTATGATTGTACCCATGACGACGGCACTATAAAACCCGACTCCGGCAAGTATGCCGATGGCTGCGGTGATCCAGATTGAAGCAGCAGTGGTCAAACCCCGTACGGAAGGCCCTTCCCGCATAATCACGCCGGCCCCGAGAAAGCCTATGCCGGTCATCACCCCTTGAGCCATCCGGGTCGGGTCAACCCGGACAGTCTCCAAGGCCGCTCCGGCAAACCACTTTCCTTGATACATCGTGACCAGCATGAGAAGGCTTGAAGCGACACAGACAAGAGTGTGGGTTCGGAACCCTGCGGGGCGGCCGTGATAACTTCGCTCAAGGCCAATAAGGCCACCGGCAACAGTCGCAACAAAAAGATGCATAAAAATAGTCAGCCACTCACTATCCATGACAAACCCCTCTCAGGTTCTACATACCTGTCCCTGTTTTGGCTGCCCACGCCATACCCCTGATCGGCCAGATTTTGACCTTGATCGCTCCGGCGGTGGCAGAGCCGTGCCGACGGATCACATCTCCGTACCCGTCTTAACCTGGGCACCAGCCTCGCGCCAGCCCTGCGCAAGCGTTTCGATGCTCTTTACGCTTTCCGTGGCGATACCATCCTGGAACAGTGTTACCCGGTAGCCGCGATTCAGGGCACCACGGGCCGTGGCATTTACACAGTAGGCCCCGTCCAGTCCGGTAAGCAGTAATTGATCGACATGCTTTTCTCTCAGGTACGCATCGAGCTCACGAGTGGAAAAGGCGTCTGATCGGTTCTTCGTGAAGGTCACGGCTCCGGGGATTTTGACGAGACGGAGGTCCATGTCCGTTCCGGGAGAACCCGGGGCGTTTATTCCGCCTGTGAAGGCCGATATTATCGGGTTATCGACCACGTTTTTGATGTAGACGACAACGGTTCCCTTTGCCTGGGCCTGCGCAAGTAGTGCGTTGGAAACCCTGACGATCCGGTCACCGTCACGGTAACGCTTCTTGGCGTGTGGTCCCGTGTAGTCTTCCTGGATGTCGATGATGAGGAGAGCGGTACGCGGAGCCGGATACTTCTCGATGCGCGGGCCCTTCGTGGGTCGCATGCTCCAGAAGACCAGAGCAAAGAGCATGCATACCAACAGCAGGCCGGAACCAGCCGTCCGGCACAGAATTTTTGTTGATCGCTTCATACGGTATTACCTCTCTCGTTTAGTACACTTTCCTGAGTAGAATCAATCTCCCGGTATGGCGGCAAAACAATCCCCTCTCCCTGAGGGAGAGGGCTAGGGTGAGGGGGCAGCGTTGATAAATATGGTGCTGCTGCCCCCTCATCCGGCCTTCGGCCACCTTCTCCCTCAGGGAGAAGGGACTATTTCACTTGCCGCGTATGGCCGCATTCGGCATGCCGTTCCCCTGATTTCCTGCACCGGTTGAACATTTCGTTTCAATTATAAACGAAAAAAAGGAACAGGCTACTTCTGGTTTTGTTCTCAAAAAGCAGCCTGTCCCCTTATTCCGTTGCAAACGATTACAGGGATTGGGGTAAATCGAGCCACAATTCGCTTCTGGTCTTGTACATTTTCAGTCTGTTGACCACACTGTTCACCGGTGCCGCAAAAATCGTTTCGTAGATGAACTCATCGGCCGAAGGGTCCATGGCAAAGGCGAGCTGCTCTTTCTTGATGCTGAATTGGGCATTGATCCCGTTGGTGTTGCCCCGCGCATCGACCCGAATCCATGTATCGAGGGTCGCGAGGTAGATGGCATTAAAGCCGTGCAAAACCGGCTCATTATCGACAGGCGGGATCCAGCCGCAACACCTGGTAGCAGAAACCGGCCGGGATATTGACCGCCCGGAGCAGGGCGGCCAGGAGGTGGCTTTTTGCAAAACAGATCCCGGTACCGTGATGGAGCACTTCGCTCGCCGTGCAGGTCACAATCTCGAGGCCGGCATCATCGGAGTGGGGAATGGCGTCCCTCACCCATTCGTACAAACAACGGGCTTTGGCAACGTCATCCGATAACGACCGTGTGAGTTCCAGAGCCTTCTGCCGGACAGCCGGAGTCTGCCAGTCAACAATTGCGTCGGAAACCAGATATTCGTTTAAATCATCCGATTCAGGGTACATACAGTCCTCGTTTGATAATTGTATTTGTGCTGCCCCCCCGGGGGCCCTCCAAAACGACTATTTGGCACGCAGGTATTGGTTTGGCCAGTCCACGTCCACATGGAGCGCCTTAGCGGCATGGAGCGGCCAGTAGGGGTCGCGGAGCATCTGCCGCGCCAGCAGCACAACGTCGGCCTGGTGTGTTGCCACGATCTGCTCGGCCTGGAACGGCTCGGTGATGAAGCCTACCGCACCGCTTGCAATTCCTGCTTCAGCACGGACTCTCGCTGAAAATGGGACCTGAAATCCCGGACCGAAGGGTACCGGCTCATCCGGGACCGCAAACCCCGAAGAACAATCGATCAGGTCGACACCGATCTCCTTCAGCAGCCGTGCCAGGATCACCGACTGATCGATATCCCAACCGCCTTCCACCCAGTCAGTAGCAGAAATACGGACAAACAGCGGCAGTTCTTCCGGCCACTCTTCCCGTACCGCACGGGCTATCCGCAGGGGGAAGCGGAGCCGGTTTTCCAGGCAGCCGCCGTAGTCGTCGTCTCGCTGATTAACCAGCGGGGAGAGAAACTCATGGAGCAAATAGCCATGAGCCATGTGGACCTCGACCACCTGGAAACCGGCGGTAAACGCACGCTTGGCCGCATCGCGGAACTGAGTCTCGATCACGTCCATTTCGTCCAGTGTCAAGGCTCGGGGAACAGGATGACCCACGTCAAATGGTACTGCACTGGGCGCAAGCGGCTGCCATCCGCACGCCTCAACGCCCAGTGGGCCGCCGCCCAGCCACGGAAGTGAACATGACCCCTTGCGGCCCGCATGGGCAAGTTGTATTCCCGCACCGGCTCCATGTTCCCGTATGAATCGGGTAATCGGTAAAAACGCTTCGGCATGTGCGTCACTCCAAATACCGCTATCGTCAGGGCTGATTCGTCCTTCGGGGCTTACCGCAGTCGCCTCGACCATGACCAACCCGGCTCCGCCCACGGCACGGCTACCGAGATGGACGAGATGCCAGTCGGTTGGCAAGCCGTCGTGACTGGAATACTGGCACATGGGGGAAACGAAGATCCGGTTGCGGAATGTGATGGATCGCAGGGTAAGAGGTGAAAATAGAATACTCATGGGTAATCTCCTCTACTGGGTATATTCGGGGTGCACCGTACTTATCTCGTTTGACTTTATTGTAGTCGTAATCGAACAGATAGCCGATAGAGAAATGCCTTATTCCAGCCGTGTCAGATACGCATCCCTGGTCAACCAGAGTTCCTCCATTCGATACATGTGCCAGTGATCATGCGTCCACTCCACAATTACCTGGGCTTTCGAGGTCCTGGCGCAAAATAACGCCCCAGCTTTGCATCCAATTCGTCGATCCAACCGGCTTTGGAGTCCGGAAAGGCATCCGCGTAGGGCACGTAGGGTTTGATATCCAGAACAGGTGTGCCATCCAAGAGGTCAACACCTCGAAGGTGTAGCGTCCTGCCTTCAATCTTTACTAATTCTACAGCCGATAGGCCAATAGAATTGGGACGATGAGGGGATCGGGTGGCCAAAACGCCCCGCTTTGGTCCACCCCGAGGCGGCTTGACAGTGCTTTTCCAGCCTTCACTCAGATGAAAGGCGAAGATTAGCCAAAGCCTGTCGAAGCCGCTCAGATCTTGAATGACTTTCTCGTCCAGCCAATCAGCGAGTTCCAAAGTGGCTATCGCAAAATCCCCGGTTTCCGTGCCTTCCACCACCGTGCTTTGATGGGGTGCATCAATGCGGCGGGAATAGGGGGATCGCAGGATGCCAATGGGGCGATAGATGAAATGGGAGTCTTGGGTCATATCAGGTGGTTTTTGTTCCGACAAGCATTGGCTGGTAAAACACACCATCAAGCGCCGAACGTATGGTCAAATAGAGAAATGTTATTATTCTCATGGTTATGGGGTCTCCTTTTTTTGACCAACGGGTGTGCCGCTGAGCCGGGAGCGTCAGCGAATCGGCCCGGGTAGCGCGATGGATGTGGCTATTGGCCCGTTTTCCTGAGTTGCTCATTCTCTGCCTTGAGGCGGCTTATCTCTGTCTTGAGGCGTGCATTTTCGACCTTCAGTTGCTCGTAGGTGCTTTCTTGTTGTGGCACTTCAGATTCTGGCTTCTTTGCAGCAACTGGATTGACACCGTCTACTTTGCCGACGCTGCTGGCTTTTTTCGCCGGGATTACAGGTGGAACGCTAACATTGACATTTTCGCTGATGCCAATATTTTTGCATTTGCCGGTAGATATATACTCCTTCAGTACCCTCCGAGTCGCAAAACATGCGCTTGGATTAAAGAGATAACTGAGACCGCTGCAATTGCTGACCGCCTCCGTCTTCAAGGTATTCTGTTCCTTGATGCATTTGTCATACTCACTGCCGGCCAGAACATTTCCTGATATCAAAAGAATCAGGGCGGATAGGGTCAGATTTATTCTCATAGAAATGTAATCCCCTTTTATTTTTGCACTCAGTTCTATTGGGTAACGTGGTGAGCCTTGACGTACCAGTTTTAGGGCAGGTCGTAAGCCTGGTTAGCGCTTGAACTTAGCAAGACACTCCTTCACTAAGGCTTCCAATTCATTCAGATACTCGCGACAAACATCTTTTGAGTCTCGCCCCCTAAATTCTGGAAGTTCATGCTCCGCATTGTTAAGATGAGCTCTTGCTAGAACTTATTGCCATTTTTGACCAAAATTCTGTATTGCCTGAATCAATAGGCTCAAGGTGGATTAGACCAGAAGGGTCGCCTCGCAAAAATGCCGTAACTCTTGGAGTGAGTTGATCGGCGGGATAGTAACATTTGCCGTGGTTTTAGTTTTGAGAGGATCTGTTTTGGTGGCACGAACGCGGACATCATTCATCTTCTTTAGCAACTCACGAACTGTGCTGGAAGGCTTTTTCGTTTCATACCACTGCTCCCAGCCATGAACATGCAAAAATTCTGATTTCATGACCCAGGTGACGCTCCTCGTGCAGATACGAAGGCGCTATGATAAAAGTCTACTTGGGTAATTGGGCGTGCATCTCAAGGTGAGCCAAAAAATACCGCGCTCTCAACTTATATTCAGCTTTAGCGCCTTGTGACTTTGATTTCAAGTGACTTTGTTTGCTTGCATTACAAGAATCCTGTTTCGACACTAGATACGTGAATAGGGCAGTTCTAACGAGATCTAGCGTCACAACGCATTGTCCAATTCGCGTATTACTGCAATTTTCTAAATCCCCAAGCTTCAAACCTTTTATGCCTCTTTTCTTTTTCCGAAATACTGTTCTCTGGATTTACCATTTGGGCGGCCCTTGATGCTAAAATAAGTAGGCGTTGAAGCGGTAAACAAATCCGTCATTGCCAATACATTGTATGCCTCATTGAAATCTGCATGTAGGTAAAAAATTACCTTTTCCACCATCTGGATGGGGCATGGTCACCTCCGTTACTTACTTTTTCTATAGGAGTCGCCCACTGCATGAACCGCATTGGACGGGTACCTCCATACGAGTAACTTGTTACCTTTAGGCAACTTGTTTCTTGTATAGGAAACCAATACTTCGTTAATTCATCACCCCCGTAGCCCGCATAACCGCCTCCGGTTCACGGTCAATCACTTGCAGCAGTATCCGCGCCGGTCCTTCCGGATGCGAACACCCTGTTCCCAGTTGCGCACGGTTCTGGAACTTAACCCGAACAGGGCGGAAATTTGTCCTGAGACAATCCGAGCTTTTCGCGCAGATGGGTAATATCGACATCAGCAATCTTTACCTGATGCGCCATACCCCGCGAACTATCGCCATCCGCGTACGCAAGTGCATCTTCCAACCCTGCCATTATCTTCTCAAATGCTATCCGTGCCATGTTTCACTCTCCATATTTGTGGGCCAACATTTTCGCCGCATTTCCCAGCATATTCGTTTCAGCCCGCGTCAAATTAGCCTGATCGTTTTTAGCAAACACTGCCAAGAGAAATACCGGAACCCGTTTGTTGTGAAAATAGTAGATGATCCGCACACCACCGCTTTTCCCTTTTCCGCCGATGGCAAAGCGAACCTTCCTGATACCTCCACCGCCCGGAATAAGATTTCCACATTCAGGATTAGCGGCAATCATGGATATTGCTTCGGAACGCTCGTCATCCGACATGCAGGTTTTTGCGTCTGTCACAAACGAGGTTGTTTCAACAACGGTAACCAACTCCGACTTCATGGCTATTATACCTCATTGGAGTATATTTTCAACCAGAATCATTTCAGTATATTATTTACTACTTCTCACGTTTACAATTCATTACCACAAATCCGGGTCACACACCACATTAGTCTTACATTTTTCTAACTCCCCACAATTCTACACAACAATTACACAACCTCAACATGCCTGTAACATTGCTATGCTACAAATATCAGGCATGAACCCATATAAAGCCGACCTGCACGTCCATTCCAGCCATTCCAACAAGCCCACCTACTGGGCCATGCGCAAATTCAATGTCCCGGAAAGCTATACCTCGCCCCAGTACCTGTACCGGGCCGCCCGCGAACGGGGCATGGATTTCGTCACCATCACCGACCATAACGCCATCAGCGGCGCTCTGGAAATCGCCCATCTGCCGGGAACATTCATCAGTTCCGAGATCACGGCCCATTTCCCGGAAAACGGCTGCAAGGTGCATGTGGTGGTGCTGCACATCTCCGAAATCCAGTTCCGCATCATCCTGGAGCTGCGCAAGAATGTGTACGAGATGGTCGCCTACCTCCACGCGGAAAAGATCGCCCACTTCCTGGCTCATCCGCTCTACGCGCAGAACGACAAACTGAACCTGGAAATCATCGAAAGGTCCCTGCTGCTCTTCACCACCTTCGAGATCAAAAACGGCTGCCGGGCCCACCGTTTCAACGGCTTCACCAAGCGCCTGGTGTCCTCCCTCAACCAGGATCGTCATCGAACGCCTGGCCAACAAATACGATCTGACAGCCGTACGGAGCCATCCCCTGGAACAAGGGTATCGTCGGCGGATCGGATGACCACGGCGGCCTGTTCATCGCCCGGGCCCATACAACGGTCTACGACACCCCGACTGTCGATGAGTTCATCACTGCCATCAGAAATGGCGACAGCAGGGCTGACGGCGAGGATGGCGGACCACTGACCATGGCCCACAGCCTGTACGGCATCGCCCACTGTTTCTACCGGGAGCGCTTCGGCGAGCGTCGCCGCAGCTCGACTCCGTTTGTCAGCGCCCTGCTGGACCGTTTCTTCAACATCGGTGCGGACAAGGGTTCGTTCATCGAAAAGATCAAACTGTTTGTCCTCAAAAACCTGCCCGCTTCGCGCAACCACACGGGAAAAAGCTTTGAAGAGATCCTCGATTCCGAGGCGCGGCTGCTGCTCGAACGACACCGAATTTCTGGCCAGCATCAGCGATGCCGACAACAACCACAAGATTTTCGCGGTCACGAGCCGCCTCGCCAACCGCCTGATTTTCCACTACACGAACCGGCTGATGACGCTGCCGCATCAACGCCGGTTTCTTTGACTATCTCAACACGATCGGCACCATCGGACTGGTGCACACCCTTATTTCTCCCTACTACCTGGCCTTTCACCACCAGCACAAGGGGAAGGAACTGATCCGGGAAATCTCGAAGGCCA
Organism: uncultured delta proteobacterium; assembly: GCA_963760075.1. Lineage (GTDB taxonomy): Bacteria > Desulfobacterota > Desulfuromonadia > Geobacterales > Pseudopelobacteraceae > JACRCG01. The sequence goes on from CAVXBQ010000003.1 coordinate 137,246, forward strand.
TCCCTGAAATGCATCACAGGGAAGCCCCCGAAAAGATCGCCCTGTTCACCGATACGCTGGACGAGATCAACGGCGTCGCCATCACCATCAAGCGCCTGATAAGCACCGCCCGCAACCGCGGCGTCGAGCTGACCGTGATCACGGCGGGCGACGACGGGACGGACGCTGTTGAAGGGGTGAAAAAGTTTGCCGTCGGTGGGCGATTTCGTGCTGCCGGAATATCCGGAGCTGAAGCTGAACTTCCCGCCGATTCTGGATGTGATGGATTTCATCGAGCGCGAGGGTTTCACCCGCATCCATATCAGCACCCCCGGCACCGTGGGACTGCTCGGCCTGCTGATCGCCCGCATGATGAATATCCCGGTGGCCGGCACCTACCACACCGACATCCCCCAGTACGTGCGCAGCCTGACCAACGACGAATTTCTGGAACAGGCCGCCTGGAGCTACATGATCTGGTTTTACAGCCAGATGGAAGAGGTCATGGTGCCGTCGGCCGGAACCCGGGAGCAGCTGCATTCCCGCGGTCTGCCGCCGGAACGGATGAAACCGCTCCCCCGCTGGGTGGATACCGATAGTCTACTCGCCGGAGATGCGCAACCCGAGCTTCTGGAAGAGTCGCGGCGCCGGTTTCGGCAGGACGGTGCTGCTCTATGTGGGGCGCGTCTCCCGCGAAAAGGGGCTGGAAATGCTGGTAGAGCGCCTTCAGGGAACTGGTTGAGGAGGGCGCGGCGATTGCGCTCGCCGTCATCGGCGACGGTCCGTACCGGGATGAAATGGAAGCATCGCTTGCAGGGTATCCGGCGATGTTTACCGGCTACCTGGCATGGAGAACAGCTGCAGCGGGGCTATGCCTCGGCCGACCTGTTCGTGTTCCCGAGCGCCACCGATACCTTCGGGAACGTGGTGCTCGAAGCGCAGGCCTCCGGTCTGCCGGTCATCGTCTCCGACGAGGGTGGGCCGCGCGAGCTGATGATCGACGGTGAAACCGGCGTGGTGTTCCGGCCGGCAATACCGGCGGTCTGGCCGCCGCCATCAGAGCGGTGATCTCCGACCCGGAGCGGCTGTGCCCTCATGGGGCACAATGCCCGGCGGTTCACACTGGACAAGGCGCCCGACAGCAGCCAGACCTACAGCACCATCCTTCACCTCGATACGACGCAGGATACGGTCGGAGAAGCTGCCGTATGTGCCGCTGGCGGAGCATAGCCGGTGCCGGCGCAGACACGAAAAAAGTGCGATCCTGACGCCGATATCAATCTTTCTGACTCCTGCTGGTATCTCAACCGCGAGCTGACCTGGCTGGAGTTCAACCGCCGGGTTCTGCATGAGGCCGAGGACGAGCGCACGCCGCTGCTGGAGCGTCTCAAGTTCATCGCCATCGTCAGCGCCAATCTGGACGAGTTCTTCATGAAGCGCATCGGCGGACTCAAGCAGCAGGTTGCCGCCGGTCTGCGCGAACTGACGCTGGACGGTCTCACACCGCTCCAGCAGATAGTGGCATGCCACAGCTTCATCCGCCCCCTTGAGAACAGCAAACACCTCCTGTTGCAGCAGGTTCTGGCTCGACTCGCGGAACAGGGCATTATCATTTCTGCGATGAAGGATCTGAGCGCGCGGGAGCGCAAGAGCCTCCGGAATCATTTTGCGACAAATATCTACCCGCTGCTTGACCCCGCAGTCGATCGATCCCGCCCACCCGTTCCCATTCATCTCCAACCTGTCGCTCAATCTGCTGGTAACCCTGAACAGCCCTGCCGGACTCGATATGCAGCTGGCTCGCGTCAAGGTGCCGGTCGGCGTCGAGCACCCCCCGCTTTATTCCGGTGCCGGGCAAGAAAGAGCGGTTCGTGCGCCTTGAAGACCTCCTCATGAGCAATCTGGACATGCTGTTCCCCGGCATGAAGGTGGTGCGCTGCGATCTGTTCCGCGTGACCCGCAATGCCAACACGGAACTGGACGAGGAAGAAGCCGACGACCTGGTGGAGATGATCGAGACCGAACTGAAGGAGCGGCGTTTCGCCCCCATCGTGCGGATGGAGGTGGTTGAAGGGATACCGGTCTTTCAGCGCGGCAGACTGGCCGCGGAGCTGAACATCAACGAGAATGACGATGTGTTCGAGGTTCCGGAACTGCTGGCGATGCGCGACCTGTTCGAGCTGTCCCGGCTCGATTATCCCTCATCTGCACGATCCCGCCCATCATCCGGTCGTGCATCCGCAACTGCAGTCACAGCGCAACATCTTCCATATTATCCGCGACGCCGGTTCGATCCTGCTTCAGCACCCCTACGAATCGTTTTCCGCTTCCGTGGAACGGTTTCTGCGCGATGCGGCGGTCGATCCCAAGGTACACGGCATCAAGATGACCCTCTACCGCACCTCCAGCCAGAGCCGCATCGTTGAAGCCCTGCTGATGGCCGCCCAGAACGGGAAACAGGTGGCGGTTGTGGTGGAGCTGAAAGCCCGCTTTGACGAGGCGACCAATATCCGCCTGGCCGAGCAGATGGAGCTGGCCGGCATTCACGTCACCTACGGCGTGGTCGGCCTCAAGACCCATTGCAAGGTGATCATGATCGTCCGCCAGGACTTCAATGCCCTCCGGCGCTACGTCCATATCGGCACCGGCAACTATCACGCCGAGACGGCCCGCATCTACAGCGATATCGGCCTGCTGAGCTGCAATGAGAACCTCGGCAATGATGTCACCGAGCTGTTCAACTACCTGACGACCGGATTCAAACCGCGGCGCAAATACAGCTGTCTGATGACCGCCCCCCGCTTCCTCAAGCAGGCGTTGTTGGCAAAAATTGAACGCGAAATCGCACTGCACCGTGACAACGGCGGCGGCTTGATCCAGTTCAAGATCAACGCCCTGGAAGATGGCGACATCGTCAAGGCGCTCTACCGGGCTTCCCAGGCCGGCGTCACCATCGACCTGATCGTGCGCGATACCTGCCGCCTGCGTCCCGGCATTGCCGGACTGTCGGAGCAGCATCCGCGTCATCAGTATCGTCGGGCGTTTTCTGGAACATTCACGGATCTACTATTTCAGAAACGGCGGAGCGGAGGAGTATTTCATCTCGTCAGCCGATGCCATGAAGCGCAACCTGGAAGCCAGGGTAGAGGTGCTCTGCCCGGTTGAAACCCGGCTCTACCAGTGACATCCGCGCCATCCTGGATGTCCACCTGCATGACACACGTTCTGCGTGGGAGATGCAGCCGGATGGCAGCTATATCCAGCGAATGCCTGCCGATGGCGACAGAGCCGGCGGAAGTCATTGTCAGTTGATTGAACATGCGGAAAAACGGGTTGAACTGTCCGGAAGAGGATGAAGCAAAAGAAGGTTAAAACAGCTCCGCCACATGAGCCTCATCTGCACCGCTAAGCGACTCTCCCGTTACAGCCGGGTATTCCTCACTTATTCTGCGATTCCATCAGCCCATTCACCCCCATGCCCCCATCCCTTGACCACGACAGAGATAAAAATGCCGGTTCCTCCCGTTTTCTTATCCAGGAGAGCCAAACTGTTCGCACCATCGACCCGGGTCTATTCCGGGGTTCTTCCATCCACTTGTGAAAGCATCGTTCCATGTAGTATAGTATGCCGACCTCGCATGAGGTTATATTTCGTATGCCGGTCGGTTTCATTCCCCTCCAGCGAACAAGTATCAAGAGGACGTCTCACGTGATTTATAAGACACCCATCCGAAAGAATATCGTTCAAACATTTTTTGGATACAGTTTTACCAGGCTTACAATTTTTTCCAGGTTAATACTGGTAAATCTCACGGTTCTGGTCATGGCTTTGGGTGTGAGCGTATATGCCATTGTGCAAATCGACCACATGAATAAGATCAGCCACCGTATCATTCAGGTTCACAACGTCCTTATCGATCTTAACCAAGAGATGACTAATGCGCTTTTGACGGAGAACCGTTACGAAAAGAAGTTTACCATCATACAAGACCAGGCACTTTACGATGGCTTTATCACTTCAAAAACCGACTTTGAAAAATATTTGAACGAGGCGATGGCCTTGCCCAATTCCATCAAAGTGAACGATGCATTGATGCGGATACGGAAGTTGAATCAAGACTACACTGCACTCTTCGAAAAAGAAGTTGCTTTAATGCAGGCCGGGAAGCGATCTTCGAGAAACTGGTTCAACCGCGAAAAAGAGAAGGTCATGAATGAAGAAATGGACGAGCTGGCCGAGTTGAAGTCCTTGAGTCAGCAGAGCGTTCTCAAAAATATAACCCAACTGGACGAAAAAGGAGTTAGTGCACGCACAGTCGCCATGGTAATTACGTGGACAACACTTCTGCTAGGATTTGCCCTCTCAATTTGGACTGCACGGAGCATTGCACTGCCACTTTCCCTCATGAAAAAAAAGGCGGAAGATATCGCAGGGGGGGTCTTCAATGCCGACTTGGACCTGACATCACCACCGGAGGTAGGAGCATTGGCAGATGCCTTCAACACCATGTGCTTCAGGCTGAAGGAACTGGACCGAATGAAATCTGACTTCTACTCACTCATGTCTCACGAACTGCGAACCCCCCTAACTTCGATCAGGGAAGGAACAAACATGTTCCTGGAAGGGTTGGGTGGAGAGATAACGGAAAAACAACGCGATTTGCTGATCATTATTGCCGAGGAGAGTTCCCGTCTCATCGATCTGGTCAGCCGCTTGCTGGATTTGTCGAAGTTGGAAGCCGGGGTGTTGGCATTAAATTTCTCAATGACCGATCTGCCTCCGCTGATCGTGCAGTCGATACGTGAAGTGACTCCTCTTGCCGCAGCAAAGAACATCAGGATCGAATGCGACATCAAAGAAATCCCCCCAGTCTCCGTCGAATCGGAGAGAATTTTGCAGGTACTCAGAAACCTCATCGGCAACGCTCTGAAGTTCACCCCCACTGGAGGGGTTGTACGGGTTGCCGCCCACCGCATGGGGGGAGAGGTAAGTGTTTCAGTGACGGATACGGGTCTCGGAATCCCAAAAGAAGAGTTAAACGTCATATTTGATAAATTTCGCCAGGCATCACCTGCTTCATCGTCCAGGTTTCCTGGCACGGGGCTGGGACTTGCTATTGTCAAACATGTTATACAGGCACATGGAGGAAGAGTGTGGGCAGAAAGCGAATTAGGGCACGGCAGTACATTTACCTTTGTACTGCCGGCCTTGTCATCATAGCAACCAGCGGTTGCGCACCATTGCGGGAGATGTTGACGGAACGGGAGATTCAGGTTCATATGCATCAAACGCAGCTTCTTACCCATCAGCGAAACTATGATGGCGCGCTGCGAGAAGACCAGAAAGTCCTCTCCGTTTCTCCGAAAAGTCCACTGAGTAGTGCAGCACTTTACAGCATGGGACTTATTTTTGCCGATCATGCCAATCCGGATAAAGACTACAGGAAGGCTCTTGGCTTCTTTACGCAGCTGCTGAGTGATTTCCCCCACAGCCCCTTCGCCGAAGAAAGCCGGGTTTGGATAGGGGTACTAAAAAATGAAGTGTCAGTAGAGCGAGAGGGGCGTAATCATTTGCAGCGGATGCAACTCCTTATCCGAAAAGGAGATTTTGAAAGTGCATTGCAGGAGAACAAGAACGTTCTCTCCGTTTCTCCCAAAAGCCCGCTGAGTGATGCAGCGCTTTACAGCATGGGACTTATTTTCGCAGATCGTGCCAACCCGGATAAAGACGACAAGAAGGCACTTGGCTTCTTTTCGCAGATGGTGAAAGAGTTCCCACAAAGTTCCTTCGCAGATGAAAGTCGGGTTTGGATAGGGGTACTGGGGGGGCGTGCTCATTTGCAACGGATGCAACTCCTTATCCGAAATGGAGATTTTGAGGGCGCGTTGAAGGAGAACCAACAAGTCCTCTCAGTTTCTCCCAGGAGCCCGCTGAGTGATGCAGCGCTTTACAGCATGGGGCTTATTTTCGCAGATCATGCCAACCCGGATAAAGACGGCAAGAAGGCACTTGGCTTCTTTTCGCAGTTGGTGAAAGATTTCCCACAAAGTTCCTTCGCAGATGAAAGCCGGGTTTGGATAGGGATACTTAACGATGAGGTGTCACAGGAACGGGAGGGATACGCTTATTTGCAGCGGATGCAGGCCCTTATTCGAAAAGGACATTTTGATAGCGCTCTTCGGGAAAATCAGAGAATCCTTTCCGGTTCTCCTAAAAGCCCGCTGAGTGATGAGGCGCTTTACAGCATGGGACTGATTTACGCTCACTACGCCAATCAAAAAAAGGACTATAAGACTGCACTAAATTACTTCTTACGACTTAAGAAGGAGTTCCCCGACAGCTATTTATTGGAAGAGGCCAGAATTTGGGTCGGAGTTCTGGAAACACTGGAAAATTCACTGCGAATCGACATCAAAGTCGACGAAAAAAAGAAAGAGTTAAGAAGGTAGGTGTGTTGATGGCGCAGGGAAAACTCCTGGCAGTAGACGATGACCGGAATCTATTGAAGATCATCACTATGAGGCTCGAATCGCTGGGCTACGAGGTGACAGCCGCCCAAAACGAAGAGGAAGCCAGGCAAGCGGCAGCGGCACAGCTCTTTGATCTGGCAGTCATTGATTTGCAGCTGAAACAGCAGGACGGGATTTCGCTGATGGAGGAACTTCGCCTCATCACCCCTGGCGTACCGGTTATCATTCTCACTGCACACGGCAGCATTGAGAGCGCTGTAGAGGCAATGAGAAGGGGAGCCTATACGTATCTGACCAAGCCTTTTGATGCACGTGAACTGGCACTGCATGTGGAACGGGCGTTAGAGAACCGCAGCCTGGCCTCTGAAGTCAACAGGCTCAAGGGGTTACTGGCGGAACGCTTTGATTTTGGCAACATTATGGCGAGAAGTGAATCGATGCGAAGAGTGCTTGACGTCGTATCACGGATCGCTGAAAATGATTCAACGGTCAACATCCATGGGGAAAGCGGCACCGGCAAGGAAGTTATTGCCCGGGCCATCCATCTTGCGAGCGGAAGAAAAGATAAGCCATTTGTTGCCATAAATTGTGCCGCCCTGCCGGAAACATTGCTGGAAAGCGAACTGTTCGGCCACGAAAAGGGAGCGTTCACCGGAGCAATTCGCGCCTCGAAAGGGTTATTCGCCCAAGCCAATGGCGGAACAATACTCTTGGATGAAATCGGCGACATGCCTCTTGCAATCCAGGCAAAATTCCTCAGAGTCCTCCAGGAGCGCCAGTATTATCCCGTGGGAGCAGATCGACCGGTTGAGGTGGATGTGCGTGTCATCGTAGCCACCAATAAAAACCTGGAAGAACTTGTCAATCAGTCATTATTCCGCGAAGACCTGTATTACCGGATTCACGTCATTCCCATTACGCTGCCTCCCTTAAGGGAACGAGCGGAGGACATTCCCCTGCTGGCGGAAAGCTTCCTGAAAAAATTCAGCCTTCAGATGAAGAAGGAGGTGAAAGGCTTCTCTCCTTCGGCTCTACATCGGCTCATGCTTCATGATTGGCCGGGGAATGTGCGTGAGTTGGAGAACACCATTGAGTACGCAGTGGCCATGACCGTACAGGACGTCATAACCGAAGGGCTTATCTTGCCGGCAAAAAGCGGAACCGGGCAGGAATCGGTGAAACCGTACAAAGAGGCTAAGGACAACTTCGAGCGCACCTATCTCGTTCGACTTTTGGAACTCACCCACGGGAACATCAGCAGCGCAGCAACACTGGCCGGTAAGTATCGGGCCGACTTTTACACTCTGCTCAAAAAGCACCGGATAAATCCCGGCGATTTCAAGGAATAACTCACTCCAGACACCCCTCACCTGTACTGAAAACAATACAGTCGATAACCAACCGATTTACATAACGTTTACCGCATATACCGGCACCGTGGCACGTCACTGTGTACTGTATTTCATACACCGGTATCTCCACCGGCCGTCCCGACAACACCCCCATACCAACTATTTTCCTCGGAATGCAATGGGTTATGCAATCGAACGGGATGTGGCATTCTCATTGCAGTTCGCCCCCGGACAGAATGCAGACAATGCATACGTGGCCTGTAAAAAAACAGACTGAAGGGGAACATTCATGATGTATTTGGCAACGCCCGCATCCCAGCGTAAAAAATCTCTGCAAGATGACACTCAGTCCACTTCCGAAACAACAACAAGCGATGCGATTATAACGGGCAACGCTTCTTCACCTTTATCTTTCATGAACAACACAACATCAGAAAAAGCCGCCGGGAAGACGAGCAAGCTGCCGGCCCTTCTGTGTATAGCAATAGTAGTATGTGCAGCATACCAGTGCGCCATGCAGGGTGCGACAACTGCCGGTTTCCTTAAGGAGACCTTCCGGGGAGGACTGTTTCTGCAAACAGCCGTAATTTTTCTGGCACTTTCCTGTATGGAGATTATCTGGCGGGCGGTTTTGGTGTTCAGGTACAAACCTGTCCAGGGATGTGAAGATGAACTTCTTCCTGATTGTGCCGTTGTTGTCCCGGCATTTAATGAAGGAAAACAGGTTTTTGTAACCCTTCAGAGTCTTGCAGCCAGCAATTATCCAAAGGATAAATTAAAACTGATAGCTATTGATGATGGTAGTGTTGACGACACATGGATATGGATTCAGAAGGCCAAAGAAGTTCTCGGTGACCGCGTAATTGTCATCAAGCTGCCACGCAACAAAGGAAAACGCCATGCCCTCTATGCCGGATTCCAGCAGAGTACCGAAGAAATTCTGGTAACTGTTGACAGCGACTCCATTGTTGAAGCCAATACCTTGAGAAACCTCGTCACACCTTTTGTACTGGATAAAAAAGTTGGTGCCGTTGCAGGTAATGTCAGGGTCCTCAATAGGGACAAAGGAGTTATTCCCAGGATGCTTGACGTGGCTTTCGTATATAGTTTTGACTTTATTCGTGCAAGCCAGAGTATGGTCAAGGCGGTTATGTGTACACCAGGGGCATTGTCAGCCTACCGCAGAAGCGTGGTAATGAATATACTGCCGGAGTGGCTGCATCAGACATTCTGGGGTCAGCCAGCCAACATTGGGGAAGACCGTGCCATAACCAACCTGATTCTCAGAGAAGGATATCACATTCTCTTTCAACAGAATTCCAAAGTGTATACCGAAGTCCCTGTCACATATTCCAACCTTTGCAAGATGTATCTAAGATGGGCACGGAGCGATGTCCGTGAAACTATTGCCATGACACGCTTCATATTCAAGCCGTTCCGTGATGAATCAATGCTTGGCGCAAGAATCAACCTGTTCTCCAGCTGGGTTGCTGTTACAAAAGGTCCGATATTTTTCATGATTGCCTGTGGGCTGAGTATCTTGCACCCAGCGGTATTCGGAGTTAATACGGCTCTTGGCGTGATTATCACTTCAAGTCTGACGGCAATCATATACGCGTGGAAGTTTAGAACTTTTGCTTCTCTTTGGGCCTTTATGTATGGTTTTTTCTTCTTCATCTCTCTGTCATGGATCGGACTATATGCGCTGATAACGCTCCACAAAGGGGGGTGGCTGACACGCCAGATCAAAACCAAATCGTTTGTTGACCAGGAGCCACAATTTTCCGCGAACAAAATATTCATTCAAGAAGCCGGAACTGCTGACGGTAGATATTTTGATGCAGCGTAAGCGGTCGAGGCTCCAAAGAACAACCAGGCACCGCAGAACACAAAAGACGGCATTGGTGCCGTTCGCGTAGACCATTGCTTGCACTGCCATCCGGTTCAGGATCTGGAGAGAAGTTATGGAAAGGGAAAACGGTTAAAACAGTCCTGCACGTGAGCCTCATCTGCCCGGTAACCACGCGTTTTCGCACAGCCAGGTATTCCTCACTTATTCTGCGATTGATAACCACCGATGATCCGGGCAGTTTCTTGGCCGCCTTCTTGACCTCGGTGGAGATCGACGCCAGCTGGGCGTATGAGCTGACCGGCGTCAGGCGGGTATTGACGATCCCGATGGAAATCGAGAGCAGCCCGAAGGTTTCCTGTTCTCCCTTGCGGTTTACCGCGCTGTAGCACCCTGCGGAATAATCCTTTTCTCCATGGAACAGCGGCAGATGTTCTTCAAGCGCCGTGATGACGTGCGATGAGATGTACTCCGCATGATGCGCTCCGGTGATGATGATGAAGTCGTCACCGCCGATATGTCCGCAAAAACACGAGAAACCGGCGCCCGACGACAACGTCACCCCGGAGATGATTTCTCCGATCGCCTTGATGACCACATCGCCCCGCTGAAAGCCGTAGTAATCGTTGAACGGCTTGAAATTATCGACGTCGACATAGGCGATATCGAACCCCTCTCCGGTGAGAAGCCGCTTGTTTATCTCGCGCTGGATGCTCTCGTTGCCCGGCAGCCCGGTCAGCGGGTTGGCACCTTTGGCCAGCGTCAGATTGATGTCGGTGATGGCGCTGATGAAGCGGTTGACATCCACGACCCCGTGATAGATCCCGTTGCTGGTCACACAGATGTTATCCACCCGGACATCCATCTCCTGCGACTGAATGGCCTGGGCGGCGTCCCTGATGCTGACGTTCGTTTCGAGCCCCAGCGTGACCGGCGCCATCAGGTCGCGCATCTTCCGGGAATGGTTGATGTGAAACGCGAAGCCGTTCATGCCGATGACATGCTCTTCCAGAAAGGTGGAGCGGTTGATAATGCCGACGGCGTGACCGCCATCCACCACCGGCAGCACCTGCAGGGTCGGGCTCGTTCTGAAAACGCTTGAGTACGGCGGCCAGGTTGTCACCGGGGTGTGCCGGCAGTACCGGGATGGAGATGTCTCCGATATACTCGGCGGCAACGGCCGGGCCGTCCGGGGTGCTGCCGGAATCCGGCTGCATGGGTTCCTCCAGACAGGAAAGCGTCCCCAGGCTATCGTTTTTGTGGGACAGATCAGGTGTCGAGACCGACATGTCGCCATCCTCCATGCCGTGCGCAATAAAGGCTTCAAACTGCTGGGGGTCAAGCGGCCGGGCAAAATAGTACCCCTGTGCCTGCTGGCATTTGCGCTGGCGGAGAAATTCGAGCTGTTCGCGCGTTTCAACCCCCTCGGCAATCACATTCAGGTTCAGTGCGTGGGCCATGGCAACGATGGCGTCCACGATTGCCGCATCGTCAGGGTCATCGACGATATCGCGGACAAATGAGCGGTCCACCTTGATCGTATCGATCGGCAGATGCTTGAGATACGAGAGCGACGAGTAGCCGGTACCGAAGTCATCAACCGAGATGCTGATGCCCAGCTCTTTCAGGCGCAGGAGTTTGCAGACCGTATCGCTGGCATCGCCCATCAGGGCACTTTCGGTCAGCTCCAGTTCGAGATCGTGCGGGTCAAGCCCGGTTTCGGCAAGAATCTGCACGACCAGCGGCACAAAGGCGTTGTCGCGCAGCTGGCGGGCAGAGAGATTGACGGCGACTTTGAGCTTCGGCAATCCGGCATCCTGCCAGGCCCTGTTCTGGCGACAGGCTTCGCGCAGCACCCAGGTTCCCAGCCGCACGATCAGGCCATTCTCTTCTGCCACAGGAATAAACTTGTCGGGCGGGACAATGCCATGGCCGGGGCGCTGCCAGCGCACCAGCGCCTCCATGCCGATGATATCCGTACCGTTGATGTCCATCTTGGGTTGATAGCAGAGAAAAAATTCGCCGTCATCCAGGGCTCGCAGCAGGCCGCTCTCAATACTGAGGCGCTCGACAGCCTTCTGATTGAGCGCTTCGGAATAATACTGAAACGTTACGTCATTCTGGCGGGCCTGATTCATGGCGATATGGGCATTTTGCAGGAGCAGTTCGCTGGTCACGCCGTCTGCCGGAAAGCAGGCAACGCCGAAACAGGCGGGAATCATCGTTTCGTCCGACTCCAGGCGGAACGGTTCGGAGAAAATCGTCTGCAGCTTGTTCAGGATCATGGCGACATCACCCTCCAGCACGGTTCCCCCCAGCACGAGGACGAATTCATCGCGATGGATGCGGGCAACCGTATCGTATTGACGCAGCGTCGCAGCCAGGCGTTCGGCAATGCCGCGCACCGCTTCGCACCCGCCACTATGGCCGCGGGCGTCGACAACAGCCTTGAAGCCGGTCAGGCTGATATAGATGACCGCCGTGTTTTTCCGCTTGCGGCTGTTGAAAGCGATGACCTGATTCAACCGGTCCAGCAGCAGGTTGTGGTTGGGGAGGCCGGTCTCACGGTCGTAATAGGCCAGTTTTTTGATCTCCTGCTCGGCCAGGTGAAACGTTTCCTGCGATGACCGGAGTTGCCTGGCATAATGGCGGATCAACAGATGCAACAAACCGGCCGTTGCAATGATGAACAGAATCCCCTTCATAATGGCAATATATTCAAACTGGTGCAGATCCGTCACAAACCAGGCCAACACGGTATCTGAAAACAGATATCCACCCTATCCCGACACATACGTACAGCAGCACGATCCTGACCGGGGAGAGATTATTGAAAAGTTCGGAGATGCTATTTCTGCTTGTTGCAAACATACGGAAGAACCTCCTTCAGTACCAGCGAGAGGAACATCGACAGGAGTGTCGATTGCACCGTGAATTCTACACCGATTTGAAGGGAGGCGGCGTTACAAGTGGGCAAAGAAATTGTGACGGTTTGATGGAGAGGTGATGAGCGAGGTAGTTATTTATGACCTGCCATGGAAACCCCAAGCTCCGTCTGCGTAACAGAGGATCTTGGTAGGACATAGCGGCTATTTTTTCCCGGCTGCAGCGCATTCACCCTCTCCACCACATGCCGGATCGCCTCCACTGCCAACAGGGCATATTCACGCCGACTGACAAGCGACACATGGTCGGCGCCCTTGACGACGAAATGGACGCTGTCGGATGAAAGCGTAGCGAGCTCTCTTTGCAACTCGGGATGACCGGGCAAAATGGCCCTGCACGCCGTAACTACCGCCAGAGGAGCATCTCCCAACCCTCTCGTGCCGCGGACCTCGGAACAGATGGTCTCCCAGGCAAGCGACTCGTCACGCGTCGTTTTGAGGTGCCGGTAGGTAGAGAGGAATGCTTCTGCCTCCGCGGCCTGCCGTGCGGGCAAACCTTCCGTCCAGGCGTTGAAGAGTCCCGGCGAGACGGACGTATCCCAGTCGTGCCAGCAGGGGGACGGTTTTGAGAAAGCGAAAACCGGAGCGCATATGCGTGTCGATGGCGGGAGCTACGCAGGTGCTGGTCGGGATGGACGGCATCAAGCAGCACCATCCCGGCCACCTCGTCCGGATAGAGATCGGCAAAGACCCGGATGAAGAGCCCCCCCATGGAATGACCGACGAGCACGTACGGAGGAGAGACACGGGAGTGCAGAAGGACGCTGCGCAGCCGCCGCGCAGCACAGAACGGCCGTCTTTGGAGCAGGGTCCGGCCCGCTCCAGCCGAGTCCGGCTCGATCATAGGAAACGACGCGACTGAACTTTGCTGTTTCCGGCTGAATCCACCCCCACGCGGAGGACATCCCCCCGAGGCCGGCTTCCAGGACGACCGAGGGCCCAGCCGCAGCCCGCCGTCTGCACATGCAGCCGGCAGCCATCGATATCCACCAAACTGCCGGGAGGAGGGTAGTCGCGTTGGTCACGTATCGTGGCAACAGCCTGATACACGCAGCCGATCCCGGTGACGCACGGGATGATGGCGGCAAGGAGCCGGGATTTCCGGTTTACCCCGGGTGAAAAGCGATGATTCACACGGTACTCATAGGGGTAATCGAGTCCATCCCCCAGGCACCGGAAACGGGGCGGCTGTCTTCATACGCTACCTCCTTGACCATGACGGCAGGTTTTCTTCACTACGTGAGCCGTGCCATTTCCAGGATGACCCCGGCCGTGGCACAACATACCTTCGCGGCGAACTCCAGATTCAACGTTGCCAGGGTGTCGGTACGGCCGGTGGTAGTGAGGATTGCGGAAGTTCGTGGTATCGGTCAGCATTACCGCCCTGAAACCCTCGTCCCAGAAGGGTGCATGGTCCGACCGCCGGCTGTCCGGGAGCAATTCACCGTTTCCGGGAACCGCCAGTACGAGCATGGGGAAGATCGTCCCGATACCGCTCCACCGACCGTACGTAAAAGCCGTCTATCAGTTCCCTTGACCGCTCGTTCCCCACCACCGCGACGAAGTTGCCGACCTCGGGGACCGGGATCGCTATTCCCGGTGGAACGGCTCTGCACGACAGAATCTCCGGCATATGCGACCGATTCGAGTACAATCACACCTTCGATGTTCCAGCCGTTTTCGCGGGCGTGGGTCGCCAGTGCCCGGCTTCCCCGCGTCCCGGAGCATGGGATCGTCGTCCTTTTCATTTTCTTCGAGACTTACGCCGATGAAATGGACGGTCCGCTCAAACGTGAACACGTGCCAGTACCCGAGGCTATCTCCAGCAGCACCGCAACTCCGCTGGCGTTGTCATCGGCGCCCGGACGTCTCTGCAACCGTGTCGTAATGGGCAAGAACGACGACCCGTTCGTGGGGTCGCAGGAGTCCGCGATGAGTGGCGATGACGTTTCGGAAAGGGGCGGCCGTTGTCCAGAAAGCGGTGTTCGGCCATTTCGTAGCCCAGAGCGCGGAGCGACTCCGTTATGTAGTCGGCGGCATGCTCCAGCGCACCGGGCGCCGTCAACGGATGCCGCACCCCTTCCAGCGCCCTGATGTGGCTGCGGATACGGTCGATAGAAACCGCTTCCCTGAAGAACTCAGTCGAAAACATACACGTCCCCATTCGTCACGTTAGCGTACATGTCTCCTCAGGCGAGGCGACTGTTTTTTGCCAGGCGCTCTGTACCGGAGCTACTGCGGATTTGTCTTACTTGTTGGAGTCGAGTTTCAAGACCATATTGCCGTTTTATTGGCATGGATATGGAGGGAAATTTAAAATCATCGAGAGATGATGGAGCTTTGTTCTTCATGGGCAAAACCGTGCAAGATAATCACGCCGTGACAAAGACGACCGAACTGCCAAAAGCCTTTTCAAACAGATCCTTCTTGGCGTTGGCGCCAAAAATCTCCACCGAAATGTCTTCTGTCGCCGTCAGCCGGATCGTGATGGTACTGCCGCCGAACTGACAGGAAACAGCGTGAACCAGCCCGTTCCTGCGACGGTCAAGACCGTCGGCCAGACGCAGAATGCCCCCCAGGCGGGCCACCGTCACCTGATCCTTTTGCTTCAGACTCTGAAAGGCGTCATGCTTTCGCTTGGGAAGCGATTTGCGGTGATAGCGGGCAATCTGTGCGATCAGCTCCCGTTCACGCGGGGTAAAGCTGAACAGTTCGGCATGGCGGATGAGGTGGTAGGAGTGTTTGTGATGACTGCTGTAGCTGATGAAATAGCCGCAGTCGTGAAGAATGGCCGCCGCTTCGAGAAACTTTTTCTCTGATGCCGTTAATTCGAAGGGAAGTGCCAGAGCATCGAAAATCGAGAGGGACATACGTGCCACGTGTGCAGCATGCGGCCCATCAACATGACATGAGGCGGCAAATTCCTTGACGGCAGCCTTCCACGTAGGATGCGGGCTGCTTACCGCAGCAAACCCGAGCCGCTTCATGGCCCTGATGAGCAGCCCCTCGCGGATTCCCCGTTCATTAACCAGTACCCGGTTGGTATCGAAAAAGCGCATCAGCTCATCGACCAGAACCACACCCGCAACGATGATGTCGGCACGGTCCTGATTGAGCCCGGGTATCGTCCGGCGTCCCTTCAGGTCCCGGTGGATCAGCATGGCCAACAGGTGGACAACTTCTGCACGGAGCACCTCGGACCCATGTATCGACACATAGTTGTCCTTGCGCATCTGCATGGCCATACAGCCGATTGCGGTCAGGGTGCCGCCCGAGCCGATGAAAGAATCAATGACCATTTTTTTTGCGCCGAACGTGCTCTTGAGGCTATCCCTGATGTGGCGCTGGAGTTTTCGCAGTTCGCCCTCGGCTATCGGGTCGCTGACCAGAAACCGGTCGGTCATGACAACCGCACCGAGGTCGAAGGAATAAAACTCTTCCACATGATTGCCATACGCCGTAACGATCTCGACACTTCCTCCGCCGATGTCGATCATGGCGTAATGTTTTCCGTACATGTCGAAGTTGGCCAGAGCCGAAGCTGCCGTCAGTTCGGCCTCTTCTTCGCCGGAAATGACCTTGATCTCGTGTCCCAGCTCTTCCGAAAGCATCTCAATCAGCTCCTTGCCGTTGGTTGCGGTTCTGACGGCGCTGGTGGCAACCGCCTCGACCGCTTCTACATTCAAAACTGGTCAAAAGTTTTTGAAAACGACGGATGGCTTCAACCGCCCGCACTGATGCCTCGTCAGAGATGACACCGGTCATGGCCAGTCGTTCCCCGAGACGCACCGTCGCCTTCTCATCATCCAGTATCTTGAATTTGCCGTCTTTGGAGGCTTCGGCAATGATACAGCGAATGGAGTTGGAACCAATATCGATGGCGGCAATGCGCGGCTTTTTCATGTGGCCTCTTATATAAGAAATGTGTAGGTAAGCGGTTTCCGCTCGACAAGTTCTATGAAGCTTTCCAGCAGCAGTGTGTCCTCTGCCCGGAAGGTCGCTTTGACATACGCGTGCTCATCCGGGTACAGATCAAGGGTACCGAGCAGCACCTCGAACTCGACGATGTCATTCATCCGCCCCAGGAGTGACTGGTATTCTTTGAGCAACTCTAAAAGAGAAGAATAATCACGATCCAGGATCGGAGCGATGATCTCCAAAAAATAGCGCCATTTTTTAATGGCGATACGGAGAGCATGACGCGACGCCGGGCGGTCCGGCGCAGCCGCGACTCCAAGCGTCTGAAGGATCGGCAGATACCGGCTGATTGAAACGTCAGAGAAATAGGCCAGAAGAGAACCGTTCGTCCGGTCGGCGATGGAGTCTTCCGTCAGCCCCGCAACCATCCCACGTACCATCCGGTCAAGATTGCGGTGGTCAAACGCCGCGAGCGACTTCTGTATGCGCTTCAATTCACCGGAACGAAGCTCGGAAAGCATCTGACAGAGCCTGTCGTAAAATGAATCATCGGCTTGGACTCGCGACTGGAAGAAGAGCTGCGCCTCATCGACATTACGCAGTCCACCCAGTATCCGGGTCAGGGTGCGGACGCTTTTCTGTAGTTCCGTTTTCGTGCCTTTCAGTGCAAATGGACAGAACAGATCCAAGGCGGCTCTGAAACGGCGCGATGCGACCCGCAGGTCATGGATGTCATCCAGATCGGATGTTTTCATGACACAACGTCTCAGACGCAGCAACTCTCCCCATTGAGCAAAGAAGACGCCTCTGGAGCGCTCCAGAATGGTTGTCTGATCCGGCCCTGATCGTGCTGGCTTTGGTGTCATCGGTTCACTGTTGGGGAAATGCCTTTTTGAACGACGAGACCCGTTTCTTTCCGGGGACCAGATACCAGAGAAAACTGGCCGGTTTATCGTCTGCGCCCGGATCGAGCTTCAACGTCACACAGGCGCTTTTTTTCAGCGAGATCGCCGCGTCCTCGCGGCCAAGCAACGTCGCGACCAATGAACCGAGCTGGGGTTCGTGGCCGATCACCATGACCCGTTTGGCATCCCGGCACCCTTTCAGATACGCAACCAATTCACCTAGGTCGGCTCCCGGCAGGAGAAGACCGCTTGCAACAACCACATTTTTGCGGCAGGCCTTTTCAGCCGCGATCTCGGCCGTTTGCACCGCACGGGTCAGGGGACTGGTAATGGTCAACCGCGGTTTGGGACTGTACTTGACGAGCGTGGAGCTGACTTTTTTAGTCTCCACCCTCCCTTTTTCAGTCAGATAACGCCATTCTTCCTGCAACGAATCACTTCCTTCAACCGCTTCGGCGTGCCGCATAACATACAGAATCATCGTACCCTCCCGTTTGATTGTGTCCTGTTGATCAGGGTTAGAGGGAAAGTATAGACCTCATTAAGTCGTTTGCAACACTGGCTGCTCCAATGTCACATGATTGTAACATTGGAGCAGCGCTTTCCATTCAGGTCAGGGTACCCCGTCCAAAATTCTCTTTCGCATGCCTGCCGAGAAACGACCAGACCAGCAGCAATCCGCCCAGCAGCATATACGTCAGATAATCTGTCGGTACCCCCAGCATCCAGTGTTTATGCCAGGGGATGCACTCCTGTGAGAAGCGGGCCAGGCCAAAGGCGGGGTTGAGGACAAACCAGAGGAAGTCCTCCGCGATCCAGAAGATCATCAACGCCGCCAGGCAACGGGCTTCCATGCGCCACGAGAAACTGCCCTGTACAACATGGGGAAGGTGGAAGGCCAGGAACATGAAGGAAAATACCCAGGCGTGGTACCCGGTCATGGCGCGCCCTCCCCAGAAGATATCAAGAAGCAGATGCTTTTCAATTCTCCAGGTCGGAAGCGAAGCCGCCCACCCGTGTGCGCCCTCTATCTGGATTTCGGTCTTGGCGAAAAACATGCCCAACAACAGCACCCAGAACAACAGCACCAGAATGTGGGTCATCCGGGGAATAAAGCGTGACTTCATGGATTTTCTCCCGTTAGTTCGCCCGAGAACAAGATCGAGAACCTTGCGGGCTGAATCGGTTTGGCCGAGAAGACGGGCCTTGTCACGCATGATTTCCAGTCGCTCCGGTTCGTCGAGCAGCAGTCTCACTCGCCAGGCCAACGCATTGGCATCACAGGCCTTCAGGGCGACGCCGTGCTCGAGCAGGAAGTCTGAGTTACGCTCCTCCTGGCCGGGAATCGGTGAGACGATGATCATCGGCAGCCCCATTGCCAGGCATTCCGAAGAGGTTAACCCGCCCGGCTTGGTGATGGCCAGGTCGCTGGCAGCCATGACCCGCTCTATCGTGCCGATAAACCCGAGCGGGAATAATCGTCCGGGATATCGTGCCGCCAACGATTTCAGCTTTTTGAGCAGCTTTTCATTCTTGCCCGCCATGGCTACTACCTGAAAATCGCCATCGATTGTCAGCAACCGCTCGACGAGTGTGATGCTGTCACCAACTCCCGCACCTCCCGACATCAGAAGCAGCGTCTTGCGAGCCGGATCCAGCCCGAGTTCATGAGCACACTCGATTCGTGACAACCTGTCTGTGAAGGCCGGCATGATCGGGATACCGGTTACATGGATGTTTTCCGCGGGAATATCCCGTTCTGAGATGCGCTGGGCAAGCTCGTTGTGGGCGGCAAAGTATCCGTTCATCCCGCTATGAATCCAGAGTGCGTGCACGTCGAAATCGGTCACCTGAACCCATACCGGTTTATGGAACTTACCCTTTCTGATCCGGCGGGAAAGAAGCTGGGCGGGCAGAAAATGTGTGCAGATGACATGATCGGGCGCTATGTCTTTCAAGGCGTTTTTCAGCTTCCGGGTATTGAGGGTTTCGAGGGTTCTGCGCAGGCGCGAAAGAGATGAGTCGATTTTTTCACGATCAGTCCGGTCGTAGAGGTAGCCCCACAGCGCGGGGTGCTGTTCGATCATCTTGATATAGGTATCGGTATAGATGGCGCGAAACAGCTTGGGAACCAGCTCCATCAGATCGACATGGACCACCTCCACATCCGGATACCACAACTCGGCAGCGCTTTTGAGCGCCTGGGCCGCCCGGACATGTCCGGAACCTGCGGACACGCTGAAAACTGCGATTCGTTCGATTTTCCCGAAATGTTTTTCCATAATGTTTTGCATGGTGTGCATGGGTGGCTATAAAAAGTTTTGATGACCATGAAAATCGCGCAGGCTTGCAATCATGGACGAATCCGGGGTCGGGTCAATGTGCGGAATCTTGGTCTGCCCCCCCAGTTTGCCGCGTTCCAGTTGCGACCATTGGTAAATGCCGTCCTCCGGCACCAGCAGCACGCCCGGCGCATTGATGCGTCCCTGGCTCCTGAAGGTGGCATAGTCGGCGTTCAGGTCGCACAGGGTTGTATCCAGATACCAGCCGTGCATCGTCACTATTCAGATCTTCGTCCTGCACCGCCAGAACCCACTGATGCTGCCGGGTCGATACGTCGGCGCCAACCATGAATTCGCGTACATTCCAGCGGCCGTTTTGGTTGAGGTTGGCAACGGCCTGTTCGACCTCGCCCTGGGTGACCTTCTCCTCCAGCTTGTCCAGAAAGCGGTCCCGGCCGGTGAATTCGATGAAATGCGGGGAGGTGGAGGTGAAGCGGATCGTATCGCCGATATGGTAGCGCCACAGCCCGGAGCAGGTCGTGAGAATGACGGCATAGCGCTGCCCGATTTCAACCTGCTCCAGCGGGACGGCATCGGCATAGGGCGCCGGTTTGCCGTGGGCGTCAAGATCTTCGAAACGGACGAATTCGAAGAAGACCCCGTAGTACGGTGTCAAACGCATCTGCGCTTCGCCGGGCTGCTGAAAAGCCATGAAGGCTTCGGATGAGGGGAGCAGTTCCAGCAGGTGCGGCAGGTGACCGTCGAACAGGCTCTCGAATTCGTTCCGGTACGGCGCGATGCTGGTGCCGCCGTGGATGATCAGCTCAAGATTCGGCAGCAGCTCCCGGAGCGGCTTGCCGCCGATTTCGCCGCAGCGTTTCAGCAGCAGGATGATCCAGGGGGGTACGCCGGAGATGACGCGGATGGTGTCGTCACGCAGCAGCAGTTCCGCCATCGCCTGGAGCTTCTCCTCCCATGGCAGGGCCGACACCTCGGGCTTCGGCTCCACGAACGGCGTCAGGTACCAGGGGCGGAAACGGAGCGTCAGGGCGCTCATATCGCCGGACCAGATCCCGCGCCTGACCTTGGTCAAGCTGGTGGAACCGGACATGTAGAGGATTTTGCCGTTCAGTATCTCGTGATTCGGGATTGGCGGCCAGGTAGCAGGCGATCATGTCGAGAGCCGCGGGCGGTTCTCGACAAACATCCGGGCCGAGAAGGGGATGAATTTGGTCGGCGCCGTGGTTCCGGAGGTCTCGCAGAACATCGTGATGATGCCGGGCCAGGTCATGTTATCCAGATCAGGGGCCGAACGCCCACTGGACAGGGCGGGCTGAGTCGCGATAGAAATAATCCGTCATGAATTCCCGGTACGAACGGATCGGCACGCGATTTTTGTAGTAACGGTAGGCGACATCAAACGATATGTTTTTCAACCGTGAAAAATTATAGTCCCTGCCGAATTGCGTCGTTGCTGCGGTTTCAAGCAGTTCCCGAAATATCCGCCGTTGGGCTTCCAGCGGATCTCGGCGCTTAAATTTGTCTGCACGTTTGACGGCCTGCGAATGCAGTATTCTCTGCAGAAACCGGGCGCTCTGTATCCCTGCCATACCCTTCACCTATACCGCCATCTGAAGCCGCGGGTAGAGGAGTTTGCCATACCAGCCGTCCAGCACCGTGTTGTAGGCCTCGTGGTGGAAGATGAGTGAAGCATGGGCAACGCCGTCACCGGCAATATGGGATTTTACCGTCTTTACGCGGCAGGAAGGAAATATCCTGGTGTAGAGCGACGGTTCGCTGAACAGCTTCAAGGTTGGCGATGACGGCACCAGAATATCGGATTCGTTTTCGGCCAGAAGCACCAGCACCGGGCCGGGAAAGAGCGTACTGGAGAACAGCGGGAACCTGAAGTCCCGCAGTGCCACAACCCGCTCAAATCCGCCACGCGCCGTGGTGCGTTCGATGACCTCGTTGATTTTCTTTCGGATGGAAAGGTGGCGGACACCAAGGGTGCGGTTCTCGGCCCCTGCATTGAACAGGGCCTGAAAACAGCGGCGTGAACGCTCGATATGTTTCGAGATATCGGTCTCATTGTCCGGATCGGCTGCGACAATTTTCTTCAGATTGCTTTCAAGTATCCTGACGCCGTCACGTTTTTGCTCGGTCGGCCGTATCAGGTCATCGGTTGTGATGACCGGACTCACCAGGATCAGGCCTCTGATACTTTCATGCACCCGTTCTTCGGCTTGTCGCAGGAAACTGGAGAGCAGGCCGCACCCAAAGCTGACGCCCATTATCAGCGGTTTTTGTCCTTTACGTGCCAGATCTTCGATCAGATCGGTGAGCTGGGCGGTAAACATATCCTGGCAGAATCCGCCGCGCGCATAGTTCACATAGTAGATCGAGCCATGCTGGCGCAGCAGCGTGCGCTGGAACTCCACCGTTTCGGTGGCGTCCGGGACAAAACCTCCCAGCACGATTGTCGGCACATTGCCGGCACCCTTCTCACGGAAAATGTGGCAACGGGTACGGTGGGCATCCCGGTTCTGCACAATCAGTGCAAACTCGCGGCGACGATGTTTGGGAGCAAAACGCTTGAAAGAGATGCCGCGCATGAAGCCTGCCGCTGCAGTAAATGCGGATACAATCGGACGGATGTCCTTTACAACTCGAAGCGCTGCCGCCTTGTCGCTCATATGCCCTCCCGTTATTGACGTGGAGGCATCGTAGCATTGTCAGGTTACAGACATATGGCGGGTTGGTGAAAGTTTTGAAAAGATGTGGGGGACAGAGGTCACCCTTATTCTCCATCCGGCGTTTTAAAGGTCACTTGACAGTGCAATGATGAATGCTACCGTTTAAAAAACGGTTCAAGCGTCTGTATATCTGAAATGGGGTGATCCAGCGCCAGTTCAATGGCCGACTTGACGAATTATAAATCACGTTTAAAATCATGAATACATTTATCAGGAGGGACAAAATGCAAATTGATGAAGCAAGAAAGCTCGGCCCCGGAGATCAGGTTTATATACCTTCTAATAACGACAGTTTCACGGTTATGGTGCCGCCGGAAATGAAAGGCAGAGGTGTATGTGCTTTTGCCCGGATCACGGCACATGATCCATTCGGTCGAACCAGGATATTCAGTAATGATGAAGTTACACGGATCATGCTTTCCAAACTAATGCACGTTTGAATAAACACCCTGCTTAGTAGCACCACAATGAAGCCTTTATTTTATGTGGGTTAGTTCCGCACAATATACAAGTACCAGTGCGGCAGATCCGAGGTATACCCCCGGCACCCTCATCTTTTCGTGACTCGACGGTGGCCCCCAGCACAAATACAGACCATTCAGAATATCACTAGGTGCTCTCATGCGAAAGTTGAAGCTGAGCAAGGCCTTTACCCTGATGGAATCGGGGCCTGTTGTCCTCGTGACGACCCATGATGGGCAGAAAGACAACATCATGACTATCTCCTGGACGATGGTGTTGGATTTCACCCCGGTATTTGCCATCACCACGGGTGAATGGAATCACTCTTTCGCGGCGTTGCGAAAGAATAGGGAGTGCGTCATTGCCATTCCCACGGTTGACATGCTCGATATGGTGGTCGGTATAGGGACGTGCTCTGGGACAGACACAGACAAGTTTGCAAAGTTCAAGCTCACGCCTGTGCAGGGCAAAGTCGTCAGGCCGCCCTTGATCAAGGAGTGCCTCGCCAACATAGAGTGCAAGGTCATCGACATCGTTAAGAAGCACAACATCGTCGTGTTAGAGGCGGTTGCCGCATACATCGATACCGCACGCAAAGAGAAGCGCACGGTTCACGCTGTTGGCGACGGAACGTTCATTGTCGACGGGCTCAAGATTGACCGGAGGAAGATGATGGCCTCCAAGATTCCATTCGGCGTTTAGCGTTCATTGAGGAAAACACAATGGTCAGGTCTTCTCATCCAGCGCCAGTTGATTGACGAAAAAGCATCCGCTCTACCGTGGAGGAATTACCATGTTTATCAAAATAAATTTGGTTTATACAGATGGCACAAAAGATACTGTTGATGCAGGCCAAATTGTCGAATTATGGAGATTAAAAAAGATTGCGGCTATCCAATGCGGAGAGGGATGGTTAGAGATAAGGCGAAATCAGATAGTTGGATTTACGACTGATTATGACGGAACGGAAAGAAGGGAAAGCAAAACGGAAACATCGTGACCGCTCCATGCTGTTCCCCGTGGGCGTCTGTGGCGAGTCTGTAACTTGAAGGGCATAGTCACGCATGGGGTGGTGTGTGATCGGGGCGAGGAGACGACGTGAGGAGAGCATACTCTTCATACATACTATTTCTTGAGATGATTACGTTCGGCTTGTGGTTGATTGCCAAGGATGTTAAGCATACAGCGGATACACTAGAGGTTACACGAAAAGCTTATAATAAAAAAAGGGTTCCGCTTAATTGCGTAACCCCTTGATTTTGTATGGTCGGGATGACAAGAATTCGAACTAGCGACCCCCTGCTCCCGAAGCAGGTGCGCTACCAGGCTGCGCTACATCCCGAAGAGTTGTTTTTATATATTTTTTATGGCACTCTTGTCAACTGTAAAGACCTTACGCGAGGAGCTGACAGGAATGAGCGACGTAATAAAACAGCAGATCAGGGACCTTCTCAAAGAGCACAACGCCGTGCTGCTGGCCCACAACTACATGCGCGACGAGGTGCAGGAGATCGCCGACATCACCGGCGATTCCCTGGCGCTTCTCCATGGAGGCGGCCAAGACCGATGCCGATGTGATCGTTTTCTGCGGCGTGCACTTCATGGCCGAGTCGGCGGCCATCCTTTCGCCCGACAAGAAGGTGCTGCTGCCCCGCCCGGATGCCGGCTGCCCGATGGCCGACATGGTTACGGCCGAAGAGCTGGAGGCGCTGCAAGGCCAGGCATCCCGGCGTGCCGGTGGTGACCTATGTCAACTCGTCGGCCGAGGTCAAGGCGCATTCCGATATCTGCTGCACCTCGGCCAATGCCCTCAAGGTGGTCCGGTCGCTGCAGGAGGATGAGCTGATCTTTGTGCCGGACCGCAACCTGGGGCGCTGGGTCGCCAAATTTGTCCCGGAGAAGAAGTTCATCTTCTGGGAAGGGTTCTGCCCGACCCACGAGCGGATGACCGTGGCGGCGGTGCTGCAGAAAAAGGCCGAGCACCCCGATGCGCTCTTCATCTGCCACCCCGAAAGCGCCCCGGAGGTCTCGGCGCTGGCCGACCATGTCTGCTCCACCAGCGGCATGTACGACTACTGCCGCACCAGCCCGGCCACGAAATTCATCATCGGCACCGAAGCCGGCATTCTCTACAAGCTGCGGCTGGAAAACCCCGGCAAGGAATTCATCCTGGCCTCACCGGCCCTGTTCTGCCCCAACATGAAGCTGACCTCGCTGGAGGATATGCTGATTTCACTCCAGACCCTGTCGCCGGTCGTCAGCGTACCGGAGGATATCCGTCTCAAGGCCAAAGGGGCACTGGACCGGATGCTGGCGATTCCCCGGGACTGATACATGCCTCATTTCCTTGACATCGCCGTCGGCACGTTTGCCCTGCGCCCGTACGTATTCGCTTTTTTCGGGGCGTTTCTGCTGGTCTGCGTGCCGCATGTCGGCTGGAAGCGGACCCTGACCTTCACGCTGGGCGGCTATCTGATCGCCTTCGGTTCGGAGTGGCTCTCCATCAACACCGGCTTTCCCTACGGCTGGTACTATTACATCGACACCACCAGCAGCCGCGAGCTATGGGTGGCCGGAGTGCCGTTCTTCGACTCGCTCTCCTACGTTTTTCTGGCCTACTGCAGCTATACAACCGCACTGTTTATCCTCTCGCCGCTCAAGGCCTGGCGCTGGAACCTTGCCACGCTGGAGACCCGGCGCATCCGCCGTTCGTTTGCGGCGCTGCTGCTGGGAGCCTTCCTGCAAACGTTCCTCGATATCGTCATCGACCCGGTCGCACTTCAGGGAAAGCGCTGGTTTCTGGGGCAGATCTACGGCTACCGCGAGCAGGGTATCCATTTCGGGGTGCCGCTATCCAACTATGGCGGCTGGCTGCTGACCAGCCTGTTCCTGATGGCCGCGTTTCAGCTGATCGATGCGCGACGGCTTGACGAGACGGCGGCGGGAGTCATCCGCGTCCCCTTCCATTCTCTGCTCGGGCCGCTGCTGTACCTGTCGGTGCTGATCTTCAATATCGCCATGACGCTTTTCATCGGCGAACGTTTTATGGCGCTGTGCGGGGTGCTGATGTACGCGCTGCCGCTTCTGATGGTCGTGACGCTGGCGCTGAGGCGGGTTAATCGTTTTACGAAGGAGCAGATGGGCGACCATCTGCGGGATTATCCCTGGTCAGCGGCGGGAAGAGTTCTAAAGGGTGGGAAATAAGCGGGACAATGCCGCCGTCAGGCTTTGTGCCGCTCTGCGGCTGCTGAAGGCCAGACGCACAAGTTGCGGTATGATGCGGGGCTTCCGCAGTACCGTCCGCAGCACGTTGTACGGGCGGATACGGCGCATCTCCGGATCGCAGAATTCATCCAGTGAAAACCCGAGTTCTTCAGCGGCGGTATCGCTGACGGCACGAATCGCCAGCAGCGGGATATTGTGTTCCGCGGCGATGATGCGCAATGGCCCCGCTCTCCATCTCCACTACCGGACCGGGGTAATGCCCCGGCAGCAGTCCGGCCAGATCTCTTTTTGACGTGATCGCCGCCGTCGTGACAAACGTCCCATCAACGACCCGTTCTCCCCCGGCCGCCTGGCGTTCGACGAAAGTCCGGCCGATGGAGGAGAGCAGCACGGGAATCTCATCAAAGCCCCCCTCTTTCGCAATAACGATATGTTTCGCCACAACGACATCCCCGGCCCGGAGTTCCGGCGCAACCCCGCCGCAAAATCCGGTCGAAATCAGCAGATCGGGAGGCCCATCGCAGATCAGCATCTCTGCCGCCCTGGCAGCATTGTCAATGCCCACCCCGGATTCCACCAGCAGGAATTCGTGTCCGGCAGACGTGAAACGCACGGCCCGACATGCTCCGAGCTGCACTGCGGTTGCTTCGCCAAGGCAGTCCGCCACGGCCCGGAATTCTTCCGGCATGGCTGTAATTATTCCAATGTTCATAGCGTGAAACTCCCCTCAGGAATGTACAATTATCGCGCCATCATTTCAAAGCTTATTATGAAATGCTGGACAAAAAGAAAATCATATACTATATTTCACGTTCACTCTTGCGGAGAGATGTCCGAGCGGTTGAAGGAGCACGCCTGGAAAGCGTGTGTACGTTAATAGCGTACCGAGGGTTCGAATCCCTCTCTCTCCGCCATTATTTTTTTTGCAGCAGAGCAAAAAATCCATATGCAAGGCTTGCTGAATCTGAGGAATGAGGCGTATTATTATGGTATGCCGCCGTGACGAAGAATAAGCGTAACGCCGCCGATGGTTTTTGAGCGAAGCTGTACGTTTGCAGGCGGATATGATAGCCGGGCCTCGCGCAACGGCACGCCGTGAACTCCGCCAGGTCCGGAAGGAAGCAACGGCAGCGGCTCCTGCTGTGTGCCGCGGGTAAACCCGGCTATCATCTGCGTCTGCAAGCTTTTTTCCTGCCACATCCCCCTGAACCACATGCTCCCCCGCTTCATCGGGTGGAGCGTCAGATTTCCTGCGAGGTTAGATCTCTTGTCCAACGACACGCACTATGAAGTCCTGGCAAGGAAATACCGCCCCCAAAACTTTTCCGAGCTGGCCGGCCAGGAACATGTCAGCCGTACCCTGCAAAATGCCATCGATTCAGGACGGGTTGCCCATGCCTTTCTGTTTACCGGTGCCCGCGGTGTCGGCAAAACCAGTACCGCCCGCATCATGGCCAAGACCCTCAACTGCGAAAAGGGCGTTACGCACGAGCCCTGCAACGTCTGTCCGCAGTGCATCGAGATCACCAAAGGCACCTCAACCGATGTTTTCGAGATTGACGGCGCTTCCAATAACGGCGTAGACGATGTCCGCGACCTGCGCGACAACATCAAGTATCTCCCCTCCCATAGCCGTTACCGTATCATCATCATCGACGAAGTCCACATGCTCTCCACCAACGCCTTCAATGCGCTCCTGAAGACACTTGAAGAGCCGCCTGAGCATGTCAAATTCATCTTTGCCACGACCGAGCCGCACAAACTGCCGGTAACCATCCTGTCACGCTGCCAGCGCTTCGACTTCAAGCGGGTCACGCTGCCGAAAATTATTGCCCGCCTGCGTGAAATTGCCGAAAAAGAATCGGTGGTCATCACCGATACGTCACTGGCGCTGATTGCCCGCAAAGGGGACGGCAGCATGCGTGACTCCCTGACCGCCTTCGATCAGGTGCTGGCATTCTGCGGCAATACCGTCAGTGACGAGGATGTCGGCACCCTGCTGGGAGCCATCGACCGGCGACTGCTGGCGGAAATTTCGGCGGCGGTCTTCGGAGGCGATACCCAGGGTGTACTTGCAGGAATCAAGCAGGTCGATCTGGTCGGATACAACATGCGCCAGTTCTGTCAGGAACTGATTGAGCATTTCCGCAATCTGCTGGTGATCCGCTCCGTCAAGAAACCGGAAGAGATCCTCGATCTGGCAGCGGCGGAACTTGAAGAGCTGAACAAACAGTCGCTCCACGTCACGCGCATTGGATATCCAACGCCGTTTGACTCTGCTGATAAAGGCCGAATCCGAAATGGCGTATGCCAGCTTCCCGCGCCTGATTGTGGAGATGGCGCTTTTGAAAGCCGCGCTGCTGGCCCCTCTGGTTCCGATTCAGGAGCTGATAGAAAAGATTAAAGCGCTGGAAACGGCAGCGGTTCATACGCCGTCGCTGCCATGGGAGGCCACCAGGACTGCCCCCGCACCTGCGCAGCAGCATACAGAGCAGCAGGCTTCCGCCCCTTCCCGCCCGTTGCAACCCGCCGCCGCTGCCGCTTCACACGCTGAACCGGTCGGCGGACAGACGGACTGGGGTCGCTTCGTGGCTTTTGTCAACGAAAAGGAACGGCATGCTCGGCTCGGTGCTTGAGCATGGCAGCCCGCTCAAGCAGGAAAACGGGTTGATTGAAATCGGCTTTCCGGTCGGCAGTTACTATCTGACCGCCGCCCAGGATGCTGAATTTATTGCCGATGTCCAGGCACTGGCCTCCACCTTTTCCGGGGGGAACACCGTCATCCGGGTAAAATCGATTGAAACCGGTCTCACTGACGCGCCCTTGTCTTTGGCTGAAAAAAAAAAGTGTGACACCGAACAACACCTGAACGAACTGAAACAGGAGGTTGAAAACCATCCGCTGGTCAAAGAGGCAGAGCGGGTATTTGGCTGCAACATCAGTGAAGTACGCGAATTTTAACGATTTTTGACACTACTATACACGTATCACGAAAACGAAGGGGGAAACGATGTCAAAAGGATTAGCAAATATCATGAAGCAGGCTCAGATGATTCAGCAGAAGATGTCCAAACTGCAGGAAGAGGCCAGCTTGAAAACTGCCGTGGCAACATCCGGCGGCGGAGCCGTAACTATTACGGTAAACGGCAAGAATGAAATAATTTCACTGGAAATAAAAAAAGAGGCGGTTGATCCGAATGACGTCGAAATGCTGCAGGACCTTGTAATTACTGCTGCCAATGAGGCTTTAAAGAAAGTCCACGCCGAGATGGGGGACGAAATGTCCAAAATAACCGGCGGCATGAGCATTCCCGGTCTTTTCTAGCAGTATCGGACAGTTGAGGCATTTTCGGCTTCATTCAAAGCTAATTCGCTTTTTAATTTGACTAAATGTTTTAGTTCGGCTAATAGTAACTCGCATACACGGCGTCATCATCGACTGTATCGTTGCTGTCAAAAACTCTTGATTTTAATGCTCCTCCATGGTTTTCGGTCATACCCTGACCCGTCCAGAGCGGGGGAGCATCTTTTTTAACCACGCTATAATACTAAAAAAATGTTTTATTTGTGCCGGAATTTATGTTAACAAAATCATCCTCATTGATGCGTTTGGTAGGAGAACTGAAGAAGTTGCCGGGGGTCGGAGAACGAACCGCACTCCGTTTGGCGTTTCATCTTCTTAAATCTCCCCGGAACCTGACGGCGTTATCAGAATCGCTCTGTGAGGTTCGAGACCGGGTGCATCCCTGTTCGACCTGCTTTGCCATTACGGAGAGCGACCCCTGTTCTATCTGCTCCGGCAATCGGGATTCCGGCATTATCTGTGTCGTTGAAAACTCGCAGGATCTGATGGCGCTGGAACGGAGCAATGCGTATCAGGGCGTCTATCATGTTCTGGAGGGAGCCATTTCACCGCTGTCGGGTATCGGGCCGGCCAATCTGAGGATTTCCGAGCTTGTGGAGCGCATCGGATCCGGTGCGGTTCACGAAGTGGTGATTGCCACCAATTTCACCGTAGAGGGTGAAGCGACGGCGCTCTATCTGACCAAGATATTGAAACCGACCGGAGTTAAAATCAGTCGCCTGGCACACGGCATTCCGCTCGGAAGCGATATTGAATTTGTTGATGCGGCGACCGTTCAATGGGCGTTGCAGGGAAGAAACGAATTGTAGACACGAAGTCCACATACACCCAACAGAGGAGGAACGTACATGAGCAGAAAAATGGTAACCATCGACGGCAACACCGCCGCCGCCCACGTGGCCCACGCCACCAACGAAGTCATCGCAATCTATCCGATCACCCCATCATCGGTTATGGGCGAGATCTCCGACGCCAAGAGCGCCGCAGGCGAGAAGAACATCTGGGGCACCGTCCCGCTGGTAGCCGAACTGCAGTCCGAAGGCGGCGCTGCCGGTGCCGTGCACGGCGCGCTGCAGTCCGGCGCGCTGACCACCACCTTTACCGCCAGCCAGGGTCTGCTGCTGATGATCCCGAACATGTACAAGATCGCCGGCGAGCTGACCTCCACGGTCTTCCACGTCTCCGCCCGCGCCATCTCGGCCCAGGCGCTCTCGATCTTCGGCGACCACTCCGACGTCATGTCCTGCCGCTCCACCGGCTGGGCCATGCTCTGCTCCAACAACGTCCAGGAAGTCATGGACTTTGCCCTGATCGCCCAGGCCGCCACCCTGCGCGCCCGGATCCCGTTCCTGCACTTCTTCGACGGTTTCCGCACCTCGCACGAGGTCCAGAAGGTCGAGGAACTGACCTTCGACGACATGCGCACCATGATCGACGACGATCTGGTCAACGCCCACCGCCTGCGCGGCCTCTCCCCTGACCGTCCGGTCATGCGCGGCACCGCCCAGAACCCGGACGTCTACTTCCAGGGTCGCGAAACCGTCAACCAGTACTACGCCGCCCTGCATCAAGATCGTCCAGGAAGAGATGGACAAGTTCGGCAAGCTCACCGGCCGCAAGTACAAGCTGGTCGAGTACGCACGGCGCCAAAGATGCCGAGCGGGTCATCGTGATCATGGGTTCCGGCGCCGACACCGTCCAGGACACCGTAGACACTCTGGTCAAAAAGGGCGAGAAGGTCGGCGTCGTCAAGATCCACCTCTACCGTCCGTTCCCGCTGGACGCCTTCATCAAGGCCCTGCCCAAAACCGTCAAAAGCATCGCCGTCCTCGACCGCACCAAGGAGCCCGGCTCCCTCGGCGAGCCGCTCTATCTGGATGTACGTACCGCCATCGGCGAAGCGATGTCCGCCGGCAAATTCAGCTTCAAGGGCTACCCGGCCATCGTCGGCGGCCGCTACGGCCTCGGCTCCAAGGAGTTCACCCCGGCCATGGCCAAAGCCGTACTGGACAACCTCAAAAAAGCCAAACCGAAAAATCACTTCGTCGTCGGCATCAAGGAAGACGTTACGAACTGCAGCCTCGACTACACCCCTTCCTATCCGCAACGCGATGGACAGGCACCTACGAAGCGATGTTCTTCGGCCTCGGTTCCGACGGCACCGTCGGCGCCAACAAGAACACCATCAAGATCATCGGCGAGACCACCAAGAACTTTGCCCAGGCCTACTTCGTCTATGACTCCAAGAAAGCCGGCACCATCACCGTCTCGCACCTCCGCTTCGGCAAAAAGGCGATCCACGCCCCGTACCTGATCGACAACGCCGACTTCATCGCCTGTCACAACTTCTCCTTCCTGGAGAAGTACGACATGGTCAGCAAGGTCAAAGCCGGGCGGCACCTTCCTGCTCTGCTCCCCCTTCGCACATGGGGAAGTCTGGGACAAGATGCCCAAAGAGGTCCAGCAGCAGATCATCGACAAGAAACTGAAATTCTACGTGATCAACGCCATCAAACTGGGCGAGGAACTCGGACTGGGCGCCCGCATCAACGTCATCATGCAGACCGCCTTCTTCAAGATTTCCAACATCATCCCGCTGGACCACCGCGCTCAACGAGATCAAGGGCGCCATCAAGAAGAGCTACGGCAAATCGGGCGACAAGGTTGTCGCGATGAACAACGCCGCTGTCGACGAAGCTCTGAAGAACATCCACGAAGTCAAGGTTCCGGCCAAGGCCACCAGCAAGCTCAAAATGCCGCCGGCTGTTGCCAAAACCGCCCCCAAATTCGTCCAGGACGTCACCGGCCGGATCATCGCCGGCTTCGGCGACGACCTGCCGGTATCCGCGATGCCGGCCGACGGCACCTTCCCGACCGCCACCTCGCAGTACGAGAAGCGCAACATCGCCGTCGACATTCCGGTCTGGGACGAGAAGCTCTGCATCCAGTGCGGCATCTGCTCCTTCGTCTGCCCGCACGCCACGATCCGCATGAAGGCCTACGACGGCAAGCTGCTGAAGAGTGCACCCAAGACCTTCAAGTCGACCGACTGCAAGCTCCCGGAATTCAAGGGGATGAAATACACGATCCAGGTTGCTCCGGAGGATTGCACCGGCTGCGGCGCCTGCGTCCACAACTGCCCGGCCAAAGCCAAGGACGACGCGAACCACAAGGCGATCAACATGAAGTTCCAGGCGCCGCTGCGGGCCACCGAAGCCGCCAACTACGACTTCTTCCTGGCGCTGCCCGACATGGATCCGACCAAGCTCAAGCTGGACACCCTGCGCGGCAGCCAGCTGGTCCGTCCGATCTTCGAGTACTCCGGCGCCTGCGCCGGCTGCGGCGAGACGCCGTACCTGAAGCTGCTGACCCAGCTGTTCGGCGACCGGGCGATGATCGCCAACGCCACCGGCTGTACCTCGATCTACGGCGGCAACCTGCCGACCACACCGTGGGCCAAGCGTGCCGACGGCCGCGGACCGGCCTGGTCCAACTCGCTGTTCGAGGACAACGCCGAGTTCGGTTTCGGTATGCGTCTGGCGGTGGACAAGTTCACCGAATCGGCCCGCGAACTGGCTGACAGCACTCTGCCGCCAGCAAAATCGGCAAAACGGTCCAGCCGCTGGTGAAGGAGATTCTGGCCGCTGATCAGTCCGACCAGACCGGCATCGAGGCACAGCGTGAACGCGTCGCAAAACTGAAAGCAGGCTCTCAAGGGCTGCAAAGAAAAGGCTGCCATACAACTGCTGCCGCTGGCCGACTATCTGGTCAAGAAATCGGTCTGGTGTATCGGCGGCGACGGCTGGGCCTATGACATCGGTTACGGCGGCCTCGACCATGTCATCGCCTCCGGCAAGAACGTCAACATCCTGGTGCTGGATACCGAGGTCTACTCCAACACCGGCGGCCAGGCATCCAAGTCCACTCCGATCGGCGCCGTGGCACAGTTCGCCGCCGGCGGCAAGGCCATGGCCAAGAAGGATCTGGGGATGATGGCCATGGCCTACGGCTACGTCTATGTCGCCAACGTCTCCCTGGCCAATCCGGCCCAGGTCGTCAAGGCCTTCATGGAGGCCGAGGCGTATGACGGCCCGTCGATCATCATCGCCTACGCCCACTGCATCGCCCACGGCATCAACATGACGACCGCCGTGGATGAGCAGAAGAAGGTCGGTTTCCTCCGGTTACTGGCCGCTGTACCGCTACAATCCGGCCCTGGCCGCCGAAGGGCAAGAACCCGCTGCAGCTGGACAGCAAGGCGCCGACCACCACCTTCGAGGATTATCGCCAACGGCGAGAACCGCTACAAGGTGCTGAAGAAGATCAACCCGGAAGCAGTCGGCACGGCTGATGAAGAAGGCCAGCGACTGGACCGCAAACCGGTTCGAGTATTACCAGAAACTGGCGGCGCTGACGTACGAGAAAAAGTAGTGTCCTGCAGTAACTAATGCTACAATCCATCCCCGCAGAGCAATCTGCGGGGATTTTTTATGTTATCTTTCAGGGAGATTTATATGCTTAACGATAACAATGATCTGGGAGCGGCACTGTTCAAAACCTGGACCGAAAAGCAGCGCTGCGACGAAATTGAAAAACTGGTACAGGGATTCCGCAACGGGGTGCCGGTCGGCATACTCTGCAAGATGTCCGAAACGGTCGCAGGCGACAAAAAGAAGGCCAGGAAGTATCTCAAACAGTTCATGAGCGCAGCCGAGCGTACTGCGGCAGTAGAATCTGCAACCGGGGCGATGAGCCCGGTGGTAAAATCATTTCTGTCATAGGAGCGATGGATATTATTATGCAGAAGGTATTTATTGCAGGATGCGGCTACATCGGTGAACGGGTAGCGCGTGCATATCAGAAGTCCGGCGCGGACGTCACCTGCATGACCAGGTCTCCTGAGCATGGGTCCAGGCTCACATCCGCCGGTTTTACCACCATTGTCTCCGCACTGGATGACGCGACCGCTCTGCCGCCGCTCAATCTGACCGGCAGCATCCTGTTCTACCTCGTCCCGCCGCCGGGTGGGGGAATTACCGACAGTCGTGCCGGAAATTTTATTGCACATATTTCACAAATGCAAAAACCTGTTAAGATTGTGTATATGAGTGCGACTTCGGTGTACGGCGGAGCCGGTGGCGATGTGGTAACGGAAGAATCCCCGACCGTTCCCGATTCGGCAATGGGCAAGCGCCGTCTGGATGCCGAGACCGCTTTTCTGGAATATGGCGCTGCCAGGAACATTCCGGTCATAATCCTGCGGGTAAGCGGCATCTACGGTCCGGGGCGGCTGCCGCTAATGCAGATCAGCCAGGGGCAGCCGCTGTTGAATGAAGAGGAATCCGGCCCGAGTAACCGCATCCATGCTGACGATCTGGCTGCAGTCAGCATCGCTGCTGCCGAAAAGGGAACAGCCGGCGAGATTTTCAACATCAGCGACGGGCATCCGTCGAGCATGACTTCATATTTCAATGCCTGTGCGGATGCCCTCGGCTTGCCTCGCCAGCCGCAGGTAACCCTGGGTGAAGCTCGTCAGGTCATGTCGCCACTGATGTTTTCCTACGTCAGCCAGTCACGGATTATTGACAACCGCCGGATGCTGGAGCGCCTTAACGTGAAGCTGCGCTATACGGCCCTGTCGGAGGGACTTGCGGCGTCTGTCCCTCAGCCGCCAACGGCAGCTGTCGCCGGACGGTAGTATCGTTGTGTATGACGACCGAGGCACCGGACATCTTCGAGCAACAGGGGAGAGTTACAGTATTTTTGACTGTGTTACCGGTACGTTATCATATTTTATTACTTGCCATTACCGCATGGAACTGGTATATTTAATTAAACGATAATCTTGCGAGGATTCCAACGAATCCTCATTTGCCCTGGTAACTTCCCCTCCTAGTTGCCAGGGTGTTTTTTTATGAGAACAGCGGGGTTACGGTTGACGCACCGGAACCATTATGCTTTAATCACACCGTGGAAACTGAAGCCTACATAGCACTTGGCTCCAATCTTGGAGATCGTGAACTCAACCTGTTGCGGGCGGTCGCTGAAGTGGGCAAACTGCCGGAGAGCAGAGTAACCGCGCTCTCATCGTTTTACGAAACATCACCGGTTGGCACTGTAATCCAGGATTCGTTCTACAACGCGGTACTCAGGCTCTCAACACGGCTTGACGCCCGCTCGCTGCTGACCAGCATGCTGCGGATTGAGGATGAAGTTTTCAGACGGGTCAGGACGATTCAGCAGGGACCGCGCAGGATGGATCTTGATCTTCTGCTGTATGGCAACAGCGTAATTAACGAAGAAAACCTCGTGGTTCCTCATCCACGTCTGGCTGAGCGCCGTTTCGTCCTGCAGCCGCTCTGTGAAATAGCGCCTGATCTGCTGCACCCACTGACCGGGAAGAGCATGCACGAACTCCTTGCCTCGCTGAAGTCCGACGAGACCGTCGTCAAATTATAACCGGAGGAACGAGTGTGATCAGATTTCTTGTTATCGGCCTGCTGCTGTACATCGGCTATCGCATACTCATCTCGCTGACCTCAGCCAAAAAACCGCTGACAAAACCTGCCGGAAGCCGCGATGCCGGCGAAGAGACCTACCGTGACCCGGTCTGCGGAGTCTACGTATCCGAGGAAACAGCTGTCATCGGCAGGCATGACGGTCAGCGACACTATTTCTGCTCCATGGATTGTCTTGAAAAATATCGAGAACAACTTGACCATAGTTCACCACCATAACCCGGAGGAATAGATGAAATTTTTTATCGACACAGCAGATGTAAAGGAAATTCGTGAAGCACACGCACTCGGCCTGGTTGACGGCGTAACCACCAACCCGTCGCTGATCGCCAAATCGGGGCGCAAATTCAAGGATGTCATCAAGGAGATCGTCTCCATCGTTGACGGTCCGATCTCTGCCGAGGTGATCTCGCTGGATGCACCGGGCATGATCAAAGAAGGCAAAGAGCTTGCCAAAATCCACAAGAACATCGTTGTCAAGCTGCCGATGACCCCGGAAGGTCTCAAAGCCTGCAATGCTCTTACCGACAAAGGGATCAAAACCAACGTCACCCTGATTTTCACCCCGATGCAGGCACTTTTGGCAGCCAAAGCGGGCGCCACGTACGTTTCTCCATTTGTTGGCCGCCTTGACGACATTTCACAGGACGGCATGGGGATCATCGAAGATATCCGCACCATCTTTGACAACTATGGCTACATGGCCGAGATCATCGTGGCCAGCGTACGCAATCCGATCCATGTCCTCAACTCGGCCCTGATCGGTGCCGATATCGCTACCATCCCCTATTCGGTCATGATGCAGCTCGCCAAACACCCGCTGACCGACGCCGGTATCGAGAAGTTCCTGAAGGATTGGGAGAGCGTACCGAAATAACATGTCAGCATCTCACGCGAAAAAAGCCTGTTCAAGCCGCTTTCCATCCTGTTCTCCGCATCCGAAGCCGCCCCTTTTGCCAAAGAGGGGGGGCTCGGCGATGTTGTCGGCGCACTCCCCAAATATCTTGCCCGCATGGGGCATGATGTGCGGGTTGTGCTGCCGCGCTACTACAGCGTCAACCCCGAAAAATACGGGTCTGACACTGTTGCCGGGAACACTGGTCGTGCCGATGGGAATTATCGGCCACCAGTATTGCGGTGTCTGGGAAGGGCGTCTGCCGGGAAGCGATGTACCGGTCTATTTCCTGGAGCACGAAGCGTATTACGGCCGCTCCGGCCTCTACCAGCAGGATGGCGAAGGGTACCTCGACAACGACAACCGCTTTGTCTTCCTCTCCAAGGCCTCGCTTGAACTCTGCAAAATGCTCGACTGGTCACCGGACGTCATCCATGCCCACGACTGGCACACCGGCGTCATTCCGGTTCTGCTGAACACCTCCTACCTGCATGACCGCTATGTCGGCAACGCCGCGTCACTGCTGACCCTCCACAACATGCAGCATCAGGGGAATTTCTATCCCGGCCTGATGGATGTGCTCGGCATCGGCTGGAAGCATTTCAACTATCTTGAGCTGGAAATGGACGATCAGGTCAACCTGCTCAAAGGGGGCATTTACCACGCCACCCTGCTCAACACGGTCAGCGAGGAGTATTCCCGGGAGATCCAGACCGCCGCATTCGGCTGGGGACTTGAAGGGGTGGTACAGGACCGGGCTGCCGATTTGAGCGGCATCCTGAATGGCGTTGATTATGAGGAGTGGGATCCGGCGACTGACCCGTTCATCGCGGCCAACTATACGGCCACGCACCGTAAAAAAGGGGAAGGCGGCCTGCAAACGCGATCTCCAGGCGGCGATGGGACTTCCGCAGCGGGACGATGTGCCGCTGTTCGGGGTCGTTTCGCGGATGGTCAAGCAGAAAGGGACCGATATCCTGGCCGAAGCCATTCACCGCATCATGGAGATGGATTGCCAGTTTGTGGTGGTCGGCAACGGCGAACCGTGGGCGCATTTCTATTTCGGCGACATCGCGGCCCTGTATCCGGAAAAATTTGCCTGCTATATCGGTTACAACGAGGCGCTGGCCCACAAGGTTGAAGCGGGTGCCGACTTTTTCGTGATGCCGTCCGCCTTCGAGCCGTGCGGCCTGAACCAGATGTATTCCCTGGCCTACGGCACCCCCCCGATTGTCCGTGCCACCGGCGGCCTTGATGACAGTGTCGAGAACTTCAACGAAGCGGTCATGACCGGCGACGGTTTCAAATTCTGGAATCACAGCGCCAC
Source organism: uncultured delta proteobacterium (assembly GCA_963760075.1). Taxonomy (GTDB): domain Bacteria; phylum Desulfobacterota; class Desulfuromonadia; order Geobacterales; family Pseudopelobacteraceae; genus JACRCG01. The sequence continues at coordinate 175,494 of CAVXBQ010000003.1, forward strand.
GGCTCTGTTCGACACGGTCGGCTGGGCAGCCTGGACCTTTTTCAACAACCCCAAGGGGCTGGCCGCACTCCGCAAAAACGGCATGAAGAAACGCTTTACCTGGGAAGCTGCAGCCCACAAATACGACGAACTCTACCACCTTGCCGATCCTGCGCCGGCGGGGTGGGGAATATTACCGCAACCGCTTCGAATAATTCATGGCTTCATCCGATCTCCGCCAATTTATTTCCCTCCTCGAATCCAACGGTGAACTCTCCCGCATATCCGTATCCGTCGATCCAGTTCTGGAAATAGCCGCCATCACCGACCGGGTCTGCAAGCAGCCGGATGGCGGTCAGGCGCTGCTCTTTGAGCATCCGGCAGGCAGCGATTTTCCGGTTGCCACCAACCTGTTCGGTTCACCAAAGCGGGTCTGCCTGGCGCTCGGCGTCACGGACCTCGACGAATTGACCGCGCGGCTGCAGCGCACTGCTCGACCGGATACCCGAACTTGATGTCACGTCACTCGACCGCCAGATTGCCGCCCTGCCCGAATTCAGCCGCTTTGCCCCCCATGCCGCCAGCAGAACCGGACCCGGCGCTGATCCGGATGAACCCTCCGAATCTGGCCCGTTTCCCGTTTCTGCAGAGCTGGCCGGACGATGGCGCAGCCTCCGGCCATCCGCGCTACATCACCCTGCCGCAGGTTTTTACGACCGATCCGGATGGCGGCACGCCCAATTGCGGGGTGTACCGGGTCCAGCTGCGCGGTGAGCGGGAAGCTGGCCATCCAGTGGAAAGCGGGGAGCGGTGCGGCCCGGCACGCCGAACTGTACCGGCAGCACGGGAAAGGCGATGCCGGTGGCAATTGTCCTCGGCGGCGATCCGGCAACACTGTTCAGCGCCATGTTCCCGCTCCCCGGCGATCTCGACGAGATGACCTTTGCCGGTTTTCTGCGCGGCGCTCCGCTTGCCACGGCCCCCTGCCGGACTGTCCCGCTGCGGGTTCCGGCCGGCGCAGAAGTCGTCATCGAGGGGTATGTCGAACCGGGTGATACCGTCACCGAGGGGCCGTTCGGCAATCATACCGGCTTCTATTCCCCCGCCGCTCCGGCGGCCCTGATGCGGGTCACCGCCATCAGCCACCGTCCGGACGCCGTCATCCCCGCGACCGTCGTCGGGCCGCCGCCGATGGAGGACTGCTGGATGGCACAGGCGTGGGAGCGGCTGCTGCTGGCGTTTCTGCAACGATTACTGCCGTCAATCAAAGACATTCACTTCCCGCTTCGAATGGGTTTTCCATCAAAGCGCCATCATTTCCCTTGAAAATCCCCAACCCGGCATGGTACGGAACATTTCCGCTCAATTGTGGGATCTACCCTGGTTCAGGTCGGCGCGACTCCTGCTGTTCGTTACTGCCGGTGCTGAACCGGTCGAGCTGTCCCAGGCGGCCTGGAGAACTATCAACGTAACCGATCGTGCCCACGACATTATCCATGACAGGGCCACAGGCCGGGTTGCCATAGATGCAACCGGCAGCCGTATGCCCCGCCCGGAGGTCCGTGTTTCTGACGAAACTGCGGCCCTCGTCGCAGCCCGCTGGAAGGAGTACAAGGTTACCATGACAACCACTCATCACAAACATCGCCACAAAAATCGGCGATCTTTCTGGAGATGATCAAATTCTCCCATACGATCTTTGCGCTCCCGTTCGCCTTCACCGGCGCACTGCTGGCAGCAGGAGGATTCCCCACCCTCCGGCAGACCGTCTGGATCATCCTGGCCATGGTCGGCGCCCGTACGGCGGCCATGGCGATGAACCGCCTGATCGACGCCGAGATCGACGCCCGCAACCCCCGCACCGCCGCCAGGGCCATCCCGGCCGGCTTGATCGGCAAAGGGCTGACCTTTGTCTTTATCGTCGCGTCAATCGCACTTGATGCTGTTTTCAGCATACATGCTCAACCCGCTCTGCCTCAAGCTCTCACCGATCGCCCTGTTTTTCCTGCTGCTCTACTCCTATTGCAAGCGCTTCACCTCGCTGGCCCATGTTGTACTCGGCATCTGCCTGGCGGCGGCCCCGATCGGCGCCTGGGTAGCGATTCGCGGCACGATTGACGCACCGGCGCTGGTTCTGGGCGGAGTGGTGCTGTTCTGGGTCGCCGGGTTTGATATCCTGTATGCGCTTCAGGATCTTGACTTCGACCGGACCGCCGGACTGCATTCCATTCCGGTGCTGCTCGGCGTGAACGGGTCGCTCTGGGCTGCCCGGATTTTCCATCTGATCATGATCGGGCTGCTTTTCACGCTGTTCACGCTCATGCATCTGGGGACACTCTTTCTGATCGGCATCCTGGCGGCGGTCGCGATGCTGCTGTACGAACACTGGCTGCTCAAGGATGGCGATCTGGCAAAGCTGGACGCGGCGTTTTTCAACATGAACGGCTATATCAGCGTTGCCATCGTGCTGTTTACAGCCGCTGATGTTCTGAAGAGGTAGACTATGATGCAGAAACACATTTTTGTCGCACTGACCGGCGCATCCGGCTCGATGTACGGCCTTCGGCTGGCCGAACAGCTCTGTCTGAACGGTGTTCAGGTGACGTTCACGCGCCAGCTGCAGCGGCACGATCGTCTGCCGGGAAGAGACCGGCCTTGACCTCTCGGGTGATCTGGACAAAGCGCTGCAGCGGCTGTATGCACATCTTGAAATCGATTCCGGCATCCGGCTGGTGCATCCCGATGATCTGTTCTGCGGCGCCGCCAGCGGCTCGTCGGCTCCGGACGCTCTGGTGGTCTGTCCCTGCAGCATGGGGACGCTGGCCCGCATCGCCTGCGGAATCTCCGGCAACCTGATCGAACGGAGCGCCGATGTCATGCTCAAGGAGCGCCGTCCGCTGCTGCTGGTCCCCCGCGAAACGCCGCTGTCCGATATCCATCTGGAGAACATGCTGAAGCTCTCCCGCGCCGGAGCACGGATCATACCGGCGATGCCGGCCTTCTACGGCAGACCGGAATCGGTGCTGGACCTGGTTGATTTTGTCGTGGGAAAAATACTGGATCAGCTGGGCATTGAGAACGACCTTTACAAACGGTGGGGAACGGAATAGTCTTACTTCGGTCGAACCGAACAAATGTTTCACGCAACGGATGAACGGGATAAGCGATAAAACCATAATCCTTCTGTTAAAAGTCTTTATCCTGTTCATCTTCCGCCCTTCGCGTCTCCGCGTAAGAACTGCTTACAAGTGACTATGCCTGATAAAACCTCCCCCCAAATATAACCGCCTATCTGAACAAACGGGCTGCAGGTGAGCCTTGGCACTCAACGAGCCCCATCCCGCCGTTTTGACGGCGCCATCGTCATCCCCTCACTGGCTGAAGCGGCCAATCTGCCGCACACGCTGGAGTCGCTCTCCCGCAATCCTGCCGACCTGCTGGACCGTTTCGCCATCCTGATCGTGGTCAACCAGCGCGCCGACGCCTCGGAGGCGGAAACAACCGATAATCACGCAACCCTGGAGACACCTGCCGCTCTGGCAAGCAGCAGTTCGGCCTGGACAATCTGTTCTGGGTAGATGCCGCTTCGGCGGGAAATGAATTGCCCCCCAAACAGGGTGTCGGCCTGGCCCGCAAGATCGGCCTCGATCTGGCGCTGACGCTGCTTGACTACCGCACCAGCGACCCGCTCCTGATCTGCCTTGACGCCGATACCGTGGTGCAGCCGGACTATCTCCCCGCCCTCACCGGGCATTTTGCCACCACGACAGCGGGAGGCGCCAGTATCTCCTATCGCCACCGCCCCGCGTCAGACCCGGCGGGACAGTCGGCCATCGACCGCTACGAACTGTTCCTGCGCAGTTACGTACTCGGCCTGGAGCTGGCCGGTTCTCCCTACGCCTTCCACACCGTGGGAAGCGCCATGGCCAGTCGGGCATCGGCATACGTTGCCGCCAGCGGCATGAACCGCCGCCTGGCCGGAGAAGATTTCTACTTTTTGCAGCAGGTCCACAAAACGTCCGGTGTAGTACCGCTCACCGGAACGGTCGTACACCCCTCCCCCCGCTCGTCGCACCGGGTTCCCTTCGGCACCGGTCGATCTGTCGGCGACATGCTGAGCGACGGCGAACAGCGGCTGCTCTTCTATCAGCCGGTTGTCTTTACAATTGTCGGGGAGTGGTTGAGCGTGCGTGGCAGAACATCCGGAAGCGGATGCAGCCGCGCTGCTGGACGGAGCTGCGGAGATTTCACCGGTTCTGCATGATGTTCTGGAGCAGGCCGGATTCAGGGATGCCTGGGAAAACCTGCAGGAAACATAACCGGGAGGGGACAAAACTGACCGCCGCATTCCACGGCTGGTTTGACGCCTTCCGCACCATGCGGCTGATCCACGAACTGAGCGACCGCGCCTATCCCCGCATCGCGCCGGAGCTGGCGGTAGCACCGCTGCTGGAGCAGGCCGGACTGGTCAGCCCTGACACCGTGAGCGGACAACTGGAGCTGCTGCGGAAGCTGCAGGGTGTTTAGTCACCGTTTTATGACCGTTACAGACGATTCATATTGAGTGAGACAGGGGTAAACCCGTTTACAGCAACTGGCACCTTTACAAAAGCCGCACGTTAAAATTCGACAGGAGAACACCATGAACACGACATATGTTTTACGTCAATCCGATAACCTGGTTTTTAATATCGATAGTGAAACATTTACCTTTACGGCCAGGAGATTAGCGGATGTAAAGCGCAGGGCATTCCGTAAGCAGTTTCATGAAGATTCCAATCTACGGCTCGAGGATGAGAACGGTAATGTTATCAGCATTAAGCGCAGCGGTTTCAAATGGGAAGACAAACTATAATGCCGGAAGGGATGGAATCCCAACAAGACCAGTGGACCCGGTCGCGATAAGCCTGCGCCGGGTCACCGGCCAAACCGTTAGGGGTCGCGTCCGTAAAAACGGCAAATCCCCGCAGATATCGCAAAAAATGTAAAATTTACAGACGCAACCCTTCGGTTCCTTACCGCTCCCCCACAACAGAATTAAGAGGACCAACCATGGTAAAGACAGATTACGAGGCAGTGAAAAACCATAACTACGTCAGCAATCGGGAATTTGTCTGCGGACTCGTCGAGGTGATCGGCAACCGGATTAAGCTCAATGTAAACAGTGAATTCCTCACAATATCAGAATCAGGTTTCACTGGCATTATCCCGCTTGATTCCGGAGACGAGGCCGCGAGCATCGACAAAATGAGGGCCGCAGCCGAGTATTTTGCTGAATTGGCACAAGACCTCCGGCAGGCCACAAAGTTATATCAATCCCAGAAACCCGAGACAGTCACGCCGGTCGAAGCCGAGGCCAAGCCCAGAAATCAACAACAGCAGGCGGAACACCTCGAAAAGATACATGCCATATTGGAACAATTGCCCGAAGAAGAGAAAGCGATCTATCAGAGGTTTGGCTTTGGCGAACGCGCGAAAATGTACAAAATGATAGACTACGAGACGGACCCCGTCAAAATGCAAGCGATCATTTGCACAATGATAAAAGCCATTTCCGAGAAAAAAGGTTAACCGTACCGGGCCCCCATGTCACTATTACCACTATCCACGCACATTCACGACTTCATCCAGTCAGCACCCATCATGCTTTCCGTGCTGAAGCTATTTATTATTCCGGTCGGGGGCGGCATCCCTGCCGGCGTTTTGCTCGCTCATGCCAAAGGCCTGGCCTGGCCCATCACCACGGGGCTCTACCTGGTTTCGGATATTGCCCTGGCCCTGGCCTTTGAACCGATCCTTCGGCTGTTCGCAGCGTTAGCGGGGAAAACCCCGTTTCTCGTCCGTTTCAGCGCGGCTTTAAAGAAGGTAACGGCTCGCAGCGTAGAACATGTCGGCGGCACCAGCACAGGCCCCCTTGCACTCGTGATGATTGCCTTCGGCGTGGACCCGATGACAGGGCGCGCCACGGCACACGCCGCGGGGCACGGATTCCTTGCCGGCTGGGCCTTTGCCATCGTCGGAGACATGCTGTATTTCGCCGTCATCGCGCTCACGACGCTGCGCCTGAACTCGTACGTTCGCGACCCGAATACGACGATGCTGATCGTCCTTGGCGCGATGTTCATAGTGCCAATGCTGGTCCGATATGTTCGATCCTCACTGATACCCCAGAAACAATGCTAGATCTTTAGGATAATCCCTCCTCACCCGTCGTATCCAAGCGCGCCGGCAACCAGATTTGAGATACCAACCATCGTAATACTTCCAAATCTTGACCCAGGTCATCAAAATAATCCTCCGACTGCGCTATGGTAGAAACATCACAAGCAGGGAGGTGCAGAGATGGAATTCAAAAACAATCTTGGCGACAGGGCCATTCAGGATGTGATGCAGAGCTATCCGGAGATCGGTGACATACTCAACCGGTTTGACATCGGCTGCGTCACCTGCAAGGTCGGCATCTGTCTGCTGAAGGACGTCGTTTCCATCCATGGATTGTCCAAGGATGACGAAGCAAAAATCGAACAGGAAATTAACGACTATCTGACTACAAAAAGGAGAATGAATCATGGGAAATCTACGGATGCGGCTGCCCAGGCAGCATGGCCAGAGTAATTGAACGACCGGAAACAACAGACACGACACAGGGAAAGGCCCCCTCGGAACTCCGCCAGTGGCCGGTGCAGCTTCACCTGGTGCCGCCAACCGCCCCCTATTTCCAGAACGCGGATATCCTGATCTGCGCCGACTGCGTAGGCTTTGCCATGGGGAGCATGCACCATGAACTGCTCAAGGGCAAGGCACTGGCCATCGCCTGCCCCAAGCTGGACGACACCAGCGCGTATGTTGACAAGCTGGCCCATATCTTCAGCTGTCAACGCGATCAAAAGCATCACGGTGGCCATCATGGAAGTACCCTGCTGCCGCGGCCTGGATATCATGGTTCGTGAGGCACTCGCAAAGAGCGGCATGGATATCCCGCTGGAGAGCATCGTTATCGGCATCGATGGAGAACGGAGGAACTGATGAATGGGGATGTTAACCAAAAGAAGGATATCACTCAAGCGCTGGTCACCGAGCATCGCCTGATCCTGCGGATGATCGCCCTGCTGGAGCGCAACGCCCCCCGGACAGCGGACGGCACGTACACCAACTGGCAGTTTTATCTTGATGGCGTTGACTTCATCCGTAACTACGCCGACCGTTTCCACCATGCCAAGGAGGAGGATGTGCTTTTCGAGGCACTGGTGAAAAACGGCATGCCCCGTGAGCACAGCCCGGTGGCAGCCATGCTGATGGAACATGACCAGGGACGCGCCTTCGTAAAGGCCATGGAGACGGCCGCCCTGGAGGAACTGAGCGGCCAGACCGGCAGTGAGCGGATCATCGCCGACAACGCCCTGGCCTATGCTGCGCTGCTGCGGGAACATATCGCAAAGGAGGATGAGATCCTCTACCCCCTTGCAGAGCGGGTAATTCCTGATACTATGAGAGATGACATCATAGCCGGGTATGCTGCGGCAGAAGCCCGGACAGCGGCTGATTTCACCGCCCGCTACGAAGAGGTGGTCACCGGATACGAACAGGAAACCAATTAAGGTTTTTCACTACGATATGATCACAAGGAGGAAACCATGCCAGAAGCACCAACAGAGGAATGGCTTGTCGGCACAATCGTCGCCGCGAGCAGCGATGCGATCATGTTCGCCGACCGTGAGGGGATCATCCGCCTCTGGAACAGCGGGGCGGAGCAGATGTTCGGCTTCACCGCCGAGGAGGCGCTGGGGCAGTCGCTTGACCTGATCATACCCGAAAATCTGAGGGGGAGGCACTGGGACGGCTATGCCCGCGTCATGCAGAGCGGCAGCAGCCATTACAGCACCGACCTGCTTTCGGCACCGGCCCTGCGCAAGGACGGCACGCGCCTCTCCACAGAATTTTCAATGGTGATGGTGAAGGATCAGGCGGGGGAGATGCTGGGGGTCTCTGCCATCATCCGCGACGTCTCGGCCCGCTGGCAGCGGGAGAAAGAGCTGAAGGAGAGGATCAAGGCGCTGGAGGCGGGCACGGCCGCATAGCTGGTCACAATGCCGGCCGTGTCGAGCTAATGGCGGTGATATACAGCGTCATCTCGCCGTCCGGCTTGCGGACGGTTACCTCGTCGTCAACCTTTTTGTGCAGCAGCGCCTGACCGACCGGGGAATCGAGACTGATCCTGCCGATGCTGACATCGATTTCATCCGGCCCGACCAGCTGATAACAGCGCTCATCGCCGCCATCATCTTCGTATGTGACCCAGCAGCCGAACGTAACCTGCTTGGGATTCGCCGGCACAGTTGCCACCTTCAGCACTTTCAGGCGTGATCCGAGGTGTTTCAGCTTGCTGTCAATCTCGCGCAGCCTTTTTTTGCCGTAAATGTATTCGGCATTCTCCGAACGGTCACCTTCCGCCGCCGCGTCTGAAACCCCCCGGACAACCTTGGGGCGCTCCACTTTCCAGAGGTAGTCATACTCGTCACACAGTTTTTTCAGACCTTCAGCAGAAATCAGATTCGTCATTCAGATACTCCAGTAAACGAGACAAAAACAGCCCGCGCAGTGCGGGCTGTCCAATGGTAACAGGGTAAAGATCAGATTACTTTGCAACGTCGAGCAGCTCCACATCAAACAGCAGGGTGGCATTCGGTGGAATGACGCCACCGGCTCCACGTGCGCCGTAGCCGAGCTTGGCAGGGATGATCAGCTTGCGCTTGCCGCCGACTTTCATCGTCATGACACCTTCATCCCACCCCGGAATAACCTGACCGACACCGATTTTGAACGAGAACGGTTCGTTGCGGTCAACGGAACTGTCAAATTTTTTGCCGTTTTCAAGTGTCCCGGTGTAATGCACCTTGACCATTTTACCGGCGGTCGGGGATGCACCCTTGCCAACGACAACATCAACGTATTTGAGGCCTGATGCCGTGGTCACTGTTTTTCCGGCAGCTTTTTTTGTTTCCTGTGCGGCAAAGGCAGGGGCGGCGAGTAACGCTGCCATAACAACTGATGCTGCAATTCTGGTGAAACGCTTCATTCGTGTAAACCTCCTGATCTGGTTAGTTGCAGTTAGCGGTAAGGATAGATGGTTTCGCTCCCGCTGGCAACAGAGATTTTGCCTGAATAAAGGGAGCCGCCACATATAGCATGGCCATGCGTCACATCGGAATCATCCGAGGGTATGACGCGAACAGCTGCTGCTTCCTGGAACGTGTGCCTACTTCCCGGTGAAGAATGTTCCTTATATCCCGGCCCATCTGCTTGAACGCCTCACCCATCGACCGGCCTGCTTTTTTTGACTCTTTCCCCGTTTCCTTACCCATTTCTTTGAACCCTTGACCGACCTCCTTACCACCTTCCTTGAAGGCGTGACCGGTTTCCTTACCACCTTCCTTGAAAGCCTGCCCGACCTCCTTACCGCCCTCCTTGAAGGCATGACCGGTCTCCTTGCCACCCTTCTTAAACGCCTGTCCCACCTCTTTCCCCGTTTCCTTTATCGAGGTGTCGGCCAACACCGGGGTGGCGAGGAAAAATGCCGTAACAACGCTCAGCAATATGTTTCGCATAGAGAACTCCTTCTTACATATTTTCCGCCTTGTATGTAATTAACGCCATCAAGTTATCTCAGAAAAATATATAGTTACAGTCCCTATAAGTCAAAGTGTTAATTGCCATACATGCACATGGTATAATTATTCATACTCTCATTCACAGTACGGTGAAAGAACTACGGATCCACGCCAGGTGAGTTTTTGCGCAGAAGCAGAACTGCCTTGCAGAGTTGCCGCCATATCATGTATTCTAATCAACTGAATATCTGCAGAAAGGATCACCCATGCTTGCAGCACAACTGATCACTGAACTGACGTCGATTGTCGGTTCCGACAATATAGCAACCGGCAAACAGGATATGATCTGCTACGGCTATGACGCCACCCAGATGGAATTTCTGCCCGATGCGGTGGTTCATCCGGCCAACGCCGAAGAGGTCTCAGCGGTTCTGAAGCTGGCCAACCGCGAGGGTTTCCCGGTGTTCCCGCGTGGCGCGGGCAGCGGCTTTACCGGCGGTGCGCTCCCCAAGGGGGGCGGAGTCGTGCTGGTCACGACCCGCATGAACCGCATCCTGCGGATCGATACCGAAAACCTGATCGCCGAGGTTGAAGCCGGGCGTCGTGACGGAACAGTTCCAGATGGCGGTCGAAAAGCTCGGTTTCTTCTATCCGCCCGATCCGGCTTCTCTCAAGTTTTCGACCCTGGGCGGCAATGTCGCCGAAAATGCCGGCGGGCCGCGCTGCGTCAAGTACGGCGTCACCCGCGACTTCGTCATGGGGCTGGAGGTGGTGCTGCCGACCGGCGAGATCATCCGCACCGGCGGCGAGACCTACAAGGCGGTGGTCGGCTACGACATGACCCGCCTGCTCTGCGGCAGCGAAGGCACGCTGGGGGTTATTACCAAGATCATCTTCAAGATGCTGCCCTTTCCCGACGCAAAGAAGACCATGCTGACGATCTTCGATTCGATCGACGGCGCAGCCAAGGCGGTCTCGACGATTATCGGCAACAAGATCATTCCGACCACGCTCGAATTCATGGACTACGCCACCCTGCAGTGCGTCGAGAGGCGCTTCAACCTGGGGATTCCGCCTGAAGGGACGGGCGGTGCTGCTGATCGAGGTGGACGGCGACCGCGACCTGATCGAGAAGCAGGCGGCCCAGATCCATGAACTGATCAAACCGCTGGGGCTGGTGCAGTTCCGTGCGGCCAAGGATGCTGCCGAATCGGAAGAGCTCTGGCGGGTGCGGCGACTGGTGTCGCCATCGCTGCGGGATATCAACCCGACCAAGTACAACGAGGATGTCGTCGTGCCGCGCAGCAAGGTGCCGGACATCATCCGCACCATCGAGAAGATCCAGGCCAGAGTACGATATACCGATCGTCAACTTCGGCCACGCCGGCGACGGCAATATCCATGTCAACATCATGATCGACAAGGACGTTCCCGGCATGGATGAAAAGGCGCATGAGGCGATCCGCGATGTGTTTCAGGCCGCACTGGATCTGAACGGCACCATGTCGGGTGAACATGGGGTCGGGCTCTCCAAGGCGCCCTATATCGAGCTGGAACTGTCCCCGCGATCAGATCGCCGCCATGAAGGCAATCAAAGCTGCACTTGATCCGAACAACATACTGAATCCAGGCAAAATGTTTCCCTGGAAGGAGAAATCACATGACGCATGATGGGCAAAAAGAGATTCAGGAGGCCTCGCTGATAGGACGTATTCTGTCAATGGAGGCGTTTCTGCTGGTGATGGGCATCGCCTCGCTGGTATTACGGCATCGTCAATGACAAGCCGATGAACATCTTCTTGGGCGTTGTCATTATTCCCGGCGTGTTTCTGCTGCACAAGGTTCGCAAGAAGGACTGGACAAAGCACTGGCAGGAGATGGAGGCCGAGCACAAGGCGCGTCTGGAGTTGAGGCCCGGAAAAAGAGCGCTGCCGAAGAGGCCCGGAAGGCAGCCGGCGATGAAAAATAATCACGGCACCATCATTCTGGCGTCCGCCTCACCGCGCCGCACCGAACTGATGGCGCTGGCCGGCATCGAGTTCAGCGTCGTGCCGGCCGATATCTGCGAAGATGTCCTGCCCGGATGAAGCGCCTGCCGATCATGTCATGCGCCTGTCGCGCGAAAAGGCCGATGCGGTTGCGGCGACAACCGACGGCCGCTTCTTCATCGGGGCCGATACCGTCGTGGTGCTGGATGGCGCCATTCTCGGCAAACCGGCTGACGCAGACTGATGCGCTGCGGATGTTGTCCGGACTGTCCGGCAGAGATCATGAGGTCATCACCGGTTTCACGGTGTTCGACAAGATCAGCGGTATCCACATCAGCCGCAGCGTCTGCACGGAAGTGACCTTCAAGAAGCTGGAAGAAAAGGAGATCGCCGCCTATATCGCCACCGGCTGCCCGATGGACAAGGCCGGGGCCTATGCCATCCAGGGGGGAGCGGTGCATTTTGTCCGTTCGATCAACGGTTCATACACCAATGTGATCGGCCTGCCGATGACCGAGCTGTATGAAGTGCTGCAGACCATGCAGGCAGTGGAGTAGCACTTCCCATGACGATCTCCGCTAACCTTGCCCGGATCAACGAGCGCATCCGTGCCGCGGCCGAAAAATGCCGGCCGCGATCCCGCGTCCGTCCGCCTGGTTGCGGTGTCAAAGACCCGCCCGGCGGCTGATATCATTGCGGCCTTCCAGGCCGGACAGACGAGTTTTCGGAGAGAATTACATCCAGGAACTGGTGCCGAAGCTGGCGGAGGTGCGGGAAGCCGTCCAGTGGCACGTTATCGGCCATCTGCAGAGCAACAAGGTCAAGTACATCGCCGGCCAGGTGGCGATGATCCATTCGGTTGACCGTCTTTCGCTGGCTCAGGAAATTGATCGTCAGTGGGGCAAAACTCGGCACGGTCTGCGATGTGCTGATTCAGGTCAACATTTCCGGAGAGGCCACCAAGTCGGGGACGACCGAGGAGGGGGCGATTCAACTGGTGCGGGAATGCGCCCTGCTCCCGAACGTCAGGGTGAAGGGGTTGATGACGATGCCCCCGTTTTTCGATGATCCCGATGCCGCACGACCATATTTTGCCGAGCTGCGGCGGCTATCGGAAGCCGTTGCCGCGCAACAGATTGCGGGTGTTGAGATGGCAGAGCTTTCCATGGGGATGTCGGGCGATTTTGAAGCGGCCATTCAGGAAGGTGCTACTCTGGTGCGGGTCGGTACGGCGATCTTCGGAGAACGCTCGTAGTTACAATTCAGGAACGGCTCTCGGGATCGGCGCGGTATCAGGCCGATCCATCTCCTCAAGGTATTTCAGCACAAAACGCTGGGCGGCTTCAACGGCTCTCGGGATGTCCCATTTTTTCAGATCACGCTCTTCCACCATATTGCTGACCCCCCGTATTTCGAGACAGTCCACACCGCAGCGCAGACAGACCTGTGCCACCGCCGCCCCCTCCATGTTTTCGATCAGTGCGTTCCAGCGCTGCGACAGTTCGGCTCCATACTGGCTGGTGCCGCTGCAGGTTGAGACGGTAGCAGAGCGGCCGCGCACAAGAAAAACGCCATAATAATCTGCCAACTGCATGGCTTTTTCCGAAGCATGCCGGGAAAGCGGCAGCAGATTGTAACAGCTGAGCCCCCCCTGTTTGACGGAGGGAAGATTCAAGTAACGCAGATCTTTCCACCCATCGGCAACGACCACGCCATCATCTGCCAGAACCTCCTCGCTCGCCACGACCAGATTTCCGATTGAAAGACCGCTGCCGACGTAGGCTCCGGCGCAGCCGATGTTGATGACGAGCTGCGGCTGATAGCGGTCGATCATGACGGCGAGTGGCTGCAGCCGCATTAACCTTTCCGACCCCACCGGCACAGACGACAACCCGCAGGTTGCAAATGGTCCCTTCGACGTACTCGTACCCGCCCGCTTTTACCCTGCCGGAATGCTCAAGCGCCTTTTCCAGCAGTGTAATTTCCTGCGGCATGGCCGCGATGATAATAATGGGTTTCATCTGTCTTCCCCTGATTGCGTCAATCGTACTCGTTCCTGAAATGCCTGCAAGTCTTCAACGGTATCGATGTCCTGCCATTCCGGGAGCAGGGCGACCGTCGCCCCTGAGTCCCGTGCGGCAGCCAGGCTCTCTTCAAGGACATCTGCGCTGCTCCAGGGGATCTTCGTGAAAAGTTCCGGCCGCACCTGCCGCATCCCGAGCAGGTAATAGCCGCCATCCCTGCTCGGTCCAAAGACAACATCCGCTTGCCGGGTTTCCAGGAGCGTATAGGCGTTCTGGATGTATGAGAGCGGCAGATCCGGGGCATCGCTGCCGATAATGCAACAGACGTCTGAGCCGTTCGCAAACATCTCTGCGAACGCTGTCTGCATACGTTGTCCCAGGTCCCCGGGACTCTGGCTCCGGGAGGTGCAGCGGTATCGTTCTGCCAGACGCGGGAGCGACTCTTCTTCACAGGCCCAGAAAACAACGGTCTCAACATCGCCCAGCTGACGGCAGGCTTTCAGCACATCCTGCAGCATGGTCTCATACAGTTCTGCTGCGGCACGGTCGCCGATCGCTGCCGCCAGGCGAGTTTTGACCAGACCCGGCACCGGTTCGCGGGCGAAGACGATCAGCCCTTTTTTCACCGCCGATCCAGCTCCACTGCCGCGTAGGCCGAATGGTTGTGGATCGATTCGAAATTCTCCGTCTCCACCGAAAACCAGGTGATGTTGTCCAGCGCCGCCAGCCGGGAATATGCCTCGCGCACCATGTCCTCCACAAAACGGGGATTCTCGTAGGCCTGCTCGGTGACGAACTTTTCGTCCTCACGTTTGAGCAGCGAGTAGAGCGGACTGCTGCCGCACTGCTCGATCAGCTCCACCAGATCCTCGATCCAGATGAAGTCGCGGTAGCGCACCCGCACGGTCATGATGCTGCGCTGGTTGTGGGCACCGAAACGGGACAGCTCCTTGCTGCAGGGGCAGAGCGAGGTCAGCGGCACCTTGATGCCGAGCACGAAATCGAGGTCGTCGGTCATGGAGGCGCTGAATTCGCAGGTGTACTCCATCAGGCTCTTGGCGCCGGAAACCGGCGCGGCCTTGTCGATAAAATAGGGGAACTGGATCTCCAGATGGGCGCTGTCGGAGCCGAGCTTGGCCTTCATCTCTTCCAGGATCGTCTCCAGCTTGTCCAGGGCGATCTGCTCGCGGTGCCGGTTGAGGATCTCCACGAAGCGGCTCATGTGGGTCCCCTTGAAGTGGTGCGGCAGATCGACGTACATGTTGATCCGCGCCACGGTATGCTGCAGGGAGCGGTTCTTGTCCATCACCACGATCGGATAGGTGATGTCCTTGACTCCGACCTTGGCGATCGGTATGCGGCGGCGTGTCCGGGCGTTTCTGCATGTCCGGCATGGATGTCTCTGGTGCGGCGGTGCGGGTTCGCGGCATATCTGTTGTCCTGTGGTTTTCAGTCTGAAAATTTATTCCCTGCTACTGTGCATTCCATGGGTAATGAGAAAAGAATCGAATTCGTTGGAATAGGTGCCTTCACGCAGATCGAGACGATCGACCCGCGCCGCCGGCGGGCCGCTGCGGCACCACTCCACCAGAGCATCCACGGCGGCTTCGTCCCCTTCGAACAGACCCTCCACCGAGCCGTCCGGCAGGTTGCGGACCCAGCCGGTCACCCCCAGTTCCAGCGCGCGCTGTGCAGGTGTAGTGACGGAACGCAACCCCCTGGACCCGTCCGTGGACGACGACACGCCCTCCTGATCATCATGCCGCCTTCTCCGCAATCCCCAGTTGCTGCTTGATCTCCTGCCAGATCCCGTCCCGCCCGTCTTTCGAAAGGGCCGAAAACGGGAGCAGCATGCTCTTGTCACGCTTGATGGCCGCGGCAATAATCGCCGTCTGTTTGGCCTGCTCGTTTTTCGAGAGCTTGTCGCACTTGGTCAGGACGATGATCGGCGGGATGTTGTAGAGCTCCAGCCAGCGCAGCATCTGCAGGTCGCCATCGGACGGTATCCGGCGGATGTCCAGGATCAGCACGACCGCCTTGAGGATCTCCCGATTGGCCAGATAGGTCTCGATCATCGGCCCCCACTGTTTGCGCAGCGTCGGGCGGCGCCTTGGCGTAGCCGTAGCCGGGCAGGTCCACCAGGGTCAGGATGCCGTTGATGTCGAAAAAATTGATCAGCTGCGTCCGGCCGGGGGTCGAGCTGGTGCGGACCAGCGCCTTGCGGCCGGCCAGCACGTTGATCAGCGAGGATTTGCCGACGTTGGAGCGACCGACAAAGGCCACCTCCGGCAGCTCCGGCGGCGGATAGTCCTTCGGTTTTGCCGCGCTTTTTATGAAATCCGCCTGATATACATCCATATGTACGCTCTCCTTGTGAGCGGCATTATAATGCGCCGGCCGTTCACGATACAAGCGCTTATTTCAGCGAGGCATTTTTCGTATTATCTGTCAAAATCGCCATGGTTTTCACGATCGATTTTATGGTATATGAATAACGCTGTATTCCATGTGTTTGTGTCCCTCTTACCGTGTGTCGCGAAGGTCCACATGACAGCATCTTCTGTGGACATAGCGCTGTTCGCGGCCAAGATGGGGCTGGTATTTTTCGTCATCCTGACCCTGGCCGCTTATCTGGTATTCGCCGAGCGAAGGATCCTGGCCTGGGTTCAGGACCGCAAAGGGCCCAACCGTGTCGGCCCCTTCGGCCTGCTGCAACCCCTGGCAGACCTGATCAAACTCCTCACCAAAGAAGATGTTCTCCCGGCTGCCGCCGACAACTGGCTGTTCTACCTGGCTCCGGCCATGGCCGCCATCCCCGCCATCCTGATCTTTGCCGTGATCCCTTTCGGTGCACCACTGACGATTGCCGGCCGCACCGCTGCCGCTGCTGGTGGCCGACCTGAATGTCGGCCTGCTGTTCTTCCTGGCGCTCTCCTCCATCGCCGTCTATGGCGTGGCCATCGGCGGCTGGGCCTCCAACTCCAAATATTCCCTGCTGGGCGGCATCCGCGGTCTGGCCCAGCTGATCTCCTACGAGCTCTCCATGGGGCTGTCGCTGGTGCCGGTCGTCATGCTGGCCCGCTCCTTCAGTCTGACCGATATCGTTGACGCCCAGGACGACCGTGCCCTTTATCGTCTACCAACCGCTGGCCTTCATCATCTTCCTGATCAGCATTACGGCCGAATGCAAGCGGATCCCCTTCGACCTGCCCGAGGCCGAGGGAGAACTGGTGGCCGGTTTTCACACCGAATATTCCGGCATGCGCTTCGGCTTGTTTTTTGTCGGGGAGTACATCAACATCATCGTCCTGGGGGGGCTGGCGACGACGTTTTTTCTGGGTGGCTGGCATGGCCCGCTGCTGCCGCCGGTGGTCTGGTTTTCCCTGAAAACACTGGCCTTTGCCTTCTTCTTCATCTGGATGCGCGGGACACTGCCCCGCCTGCGCTATGACCAGCTGATGCATCTGGGGTGGAAGGTGTTGACGCCGCTGGCGCTTCTGAATATTCTGATTACCGGCTGGTGGCTGATGCGTTGAAATCATGTAACTACTGTCTACGGACACTGCCGTCCGAATCATGTAACCACACAAGAGGAGGAAGTCACACATGGAAAGCGTGAATGCCAAGGACCGTCATGGACACACACCACTGATCAGCTGCTTCCAAGGAGGGGCTCAGAAGGATTTTGTTCAGGACCTGCTGCATCGCGGCGCCGATATGACCGCCACCAGCGACAAAGGCAAGACCGCCCTCCACTATGCTGCAGCCAACGGCCACACCGAGATCGTCGAAGATGCTGATCGAGAAAGGGGCCGATGTCGATGCCCGCGACCGCGACGGCCATACCCCGCTGATGCTGGCTGCCATCTACGGCTGCAACCAGACGGTGCAGGCCCTGCTGGATGGTGGCGCCAGACCCGTCGCTGAACACCTCTGCCGGCAATACCGCCGCCTGTATGCCGAGAACAACAGCCATCCGCTGGCGTCTGCGCTGCTGAAGAAGGCCGAACGGGCCAAACACGGGAATGCCTGAACCTGATACTGATCAATGGTAGTCAGAGACGCCCTGCGAGGAACGCTCCAGCGGGGCGTCTCTGCGGTTTGCGGGGAATATGACGTATGTCAGTTAGTCGCTGACATAAAGGCCATAGCCGGTGGATTCGGCGTCACCTTGCGCCACATGCTGCGCAGGCCGGTGACGATCCAGTATCCCGAGGAGAAGCGCGACACCCTATCCCCGCTTCCGGGCCCGCATCGTGCTGACCCGCGACCCGGACGGCGGTGAGCGCTGCGTGGCCTGCTACCTCTGTTCGGCGGCCTGCCCGGTGGACTGCATCTCCATGCAGTCGGCCGAACGGGAGGATGGCCGCCGCTATGCGGCCTGGTTCCGGATCAACTTCTCGCGCTGCATCTTCTGCGGCCTGTGCGCCGAGGCCTGCCCGACCCTGGCGATCCAGATGACGCCGGACTACGAAATCTGCAAGCGGGACATCATGGATCTGGTCTACGAGAAGGAAGACCTGCTGATCGACGGCTGCGGCAAGGATGCGACCTACAATTTCTACCATCACGCCGGGATCGGGGTGACCCAGCCGCGCGGCGAGGGGCTGGAGGAAACCAAGCCGGTGGATGTCAGGACACTGATGCCATGATCGAACAGACTATCTTCTACATACTGGCCGCCACGGCGGTCATCGCCACGATCCTGGCCATCACCGAAAAGCACCCGGTGCATGCCATCCTGTTTCTGGTGACCTCGCTGTTCTCCATGGCGACGATCTTCTACCTGCTGATGGCGCCGCTGGTGGCGGCCTTCGAGGTGATCCTCTATGCCGGCGCCATCATGGTGCTGTTCCTGTTCGTGATCATGATGCTCGACCTGGGGCACCCGGAAAAGGGGCTGTCGCCCCACTGGAAAGAATGGCTGCCGGCGCTGCTGCTGTCGGCCATCAGCATCGCTTCGCTGGTGGCGGTGATCGTCTCCCGTCATGCAACGACGGCCGCATATCCCGCACCGCTGCCGATCCGCGAGGTGGCCCTCCGCCTGTTTCAGGAGCATGGCCTGGCGGTTGAGCTGATCTCGCTGCAGCTGCTGTTTGCCCTGGTGGGAGCGCTGTATCTGGGGAAGGCGCCTGCCCTCACCCGGCCTCAGCCACCCTCTCCCTCAGGGAGAGGGGTCGGGGGTGAGGGAAAATGATCGTCCCGCTCGAACATATCCTGATCCTGGCCGGGCTGCTGTTCTTCATCGGCATGGGGGGGCTGCTGGCCTGGCGGGCCAACCTGATCATGATGCTGGTCTGCATCGAGGTCATGCTGAATGCGGTCATGCTGGTCTTCGTGGCCGGCTCGGCCCGCTGGGGCAATGCCGGACGGCCAGCTGTTCGCGATCTTCATCATGGCCCTGACCTCGGCCGAGGTCTCGCTGGCGCTGGCCATGGTGGTCTATCTGCACCGGCGGCGCAAGACGGTGAATACGGATATGTTCAGCGAGATGAAGGGGATAATGCAGTGGCGATGCGGGTCTGTAACTCTCAAGTCCCGTCGGATGACTTCCTGCTCCCTGCCTCTCTGCGGCGGCCTCTTCAACGCCCTGTTCGGCGCACCCTGCCGCGCCGGTGGGTGAAGCTCGTTGCCTGCGGCGTGATCTGGGGCGCCTTCGCCTGCTCTGTGCTGGCCTTTCTTCAGTTTACGGCCCCGGTAAAGATCGAGTACGCCTCCTGGCTGTCGGATTTCGACTTCAAGGCCCCCATCGCCCTGTACCTCGACCAGCTCTCCCTGTCGCTGACCCTGATGATCACCTTCGTCTGCGGCCTGATCCACCTCTACTCGGTCGGCTACATGAAGGACGACCCGTCCTACGCCCGCTACTTCGCCCTGCTGAACATCTTCGTCTTCGCCATGCTGACCCTGATCCTGGCCGAGAACCTGCCGCTGCTCTACCTGGGGTGGGAGGGGGTCGGCTTCTGCTCCTACGCCCTGATCGGCTTCTGGTACACGGAGGAGAAGAACGCCACCGCCGGGCGCAAGGCCTTCATCGTCACCCGCATCGGCGACACCGCCTTCGGCATCGCCATGGTCTGGATGTTCCAGCTCTTCGGCACCGTATCGATCACGCGAGCTGAACGGCATGGGCTTCCTGATGCCGGCCGGGGTGATCACCGCCCTGGGGATCCTGCTGCTGATCGGCGCGGCCGGCAAATCGGCCCAGCTGCCGCTGTCGGTCTGGCTGCCGGACGCCATGGCCGGCCCCACGCCGGTCTCGGCCCAGATCCATGCCGCCACCATGGTCACGGCCGGGGTCTACCTGCTGGCGCGCATGTTCCCGCTGATCGGCTCGTCACCCGTCACCCTGGCCGCCATCGCCGTCACCGGCGGGGTGACCGCCTTCTACGCCGCCACCTGCGCCTGCGCCCAGCGCGACCTGAAGCGGATTCTGGCCTACTCCACCATCAGCCAGATCGGCTACATGGTGCTGGGGGTCGGGGCCGGGGCGCTGACCGCCAGCACCTTCCATCTGCTGACCCACGCCTTTTTCAAGGCGCTGCTGTTCCTCGGCGCGGGCTGCGTGATCACCGCCCTGCACCACCAGCAGGACATCTTCCGCATGGGTGGACTGAAAAGCCAGGCTGCCGGCCGTCTACTGGCCCTTTCTGGCCGGTGCGCTCTGCCTGGCCGGATTTCCGGGGAGCGGCGGTTTTTTCAGCAAGGACGCCATCCTGGGGGCGGTTTTTGAACAGGGCGGCCGCTCTATACGGCGGCCTGTTCGCCCTGGGCCTGCTGACAGCCTTGCTGACCGCCTTTTACACCTTCCGCATGCTGTTCGTGGTGTTTCATGGCGAGGCTTCGACCCCGCTCAGCCACCAGGCGGTAAGCGGAGTCATGACCCTCACTCTCATCCCGCTGGCACTCGTCGCTCTGTTGGGAGGCCTCCTCAATCTGCCGGAGTACCTTGGGCAGTCACGGTCTGCTGTCCGGCGTTCCTTGGCGTACTATCCCGGATTTGCACCGCAGCCGCGCATGCCTCGTCCGGCGACCGAAATTTCCCTGCAGATCATGGCCGCAACCGCCAGCCTGATCGGCCTGGGGCTGGCCTGGTCGCGCTACACCGGCGCATCGCCGGGCAGATATCGCTGGGCGATGAAGAGGCCGGACGCCCCGTTCCGGATTCCTTCCTGCAACGGGCTGGTATCTGGATGATCTCTACCGTCTGCTCTTCATCCGTCCCTTTGTCTGGCTGAGCCGTTTTTTCTGGAAAGGGGTCGACGAGGCCGCCATTGACGGCACTCTGGATGGTCTGGCGCGCTTTACAGTGCAACTGGGCAGCTCTGCCCGCCGGATGGAGTACCGGCCGGGTGGCGACATCGCTGATCGCCCTGGCGGGTGGGACAGCTGCCGTGCTGGGGTATGTGGCATGGCTGCTGCTGGCGTGAATAAAAAACGGGCGGGAAAGCTGGATGCTTCCCGCCCGTCGATGTACAACAGCATCAATACCCTTCTAGTGCACGCACTTCAACTTTGCCTGTCCGGCATCTTCCTTGCGCGTCGGCAGCATGCGGTTTTGTTCATCCACAAAGACCAGTTTCGGCTCATATTTAATCGCCTCGGCGTTTTCCATGTTGACGAAGCTGGCGATGATCACGAGATCCTTGGGCGCCACCAGACGCGCCGCGGCACCATTCAGACAGATCACCCCTGAACCGCGCTCCCCTTCAATGGCATAGGTTTCCAGACGGCTGCCGTTGGTCACATTCCAGACCGCGACTTTTTCGTAGGAAACGATGTCGGCCGCGTCCATCAGGTCGCGATCAATGGTGACACTCCCCTCGTAGTGCAGGTCAGCGCCGGTAACGGTGGCACGGTGGATTTTGCTCTTCAACATAATTCTCTGCATGATTACAACTCCTCTCCAAGTACGGTATTGTCGATTAGCCTGGTTTGCCCTATTTTTACTGCCAGTGCCAGCAGGGTGCCGGCGTCTGCCACTTCCAGTTCATGTAACATCGCGCCGTCGCGAAACTCGACGTAGTCGATGGTTGCCGCTGATTCCTGTTCTAT
This sequence comes from uncultured delta proteobacterium, assembly GCA_963760075.1. Taxonomy (GTDB): domain Bacteria; phylum Desulfobacterota; class Desulfuromonadia; order Geobacterales; family Pseudopelobacteraceae; genus JACRCG01. The sequence goes on from CAVXBQ010000003.1 coordinate 197,148, forward strand.
AACCGCCCGCGTTTCCCTGACGAGAGCAGCGACCGAACGCTCTCCGGCGGCATACAGCTCGCGTGCCCGCTTGATGGCACGATACAGACAGAGCGCACTCTGCCGCTCCAGCGGCGACAGGTAGGCGTTGCGCGAACTCATCGCCAGGCCATCCGCCTCGCGCACAATCGGCATGCCGACGATCTCGACCGGCAGGTTCAGATCGCTCGTCATGCGGCGGATGACGGCCAGCTGCTGATAATCCTTGCTGCCGAACAGCGCCACATCGGGCTGGACGATATTGAACAGCTTGGTCACGACCGTGGCCACACCGTCAAAGTGACCCGGACGGCTGGCGCCGCAGAGCGGCAGGGCAAGATCCCGCACGGTGACCCCGGTCTGAAATCCGTGCGGATACATCTCGGCGGCGGTCGGGATGAAGACGATGTCAACACCGCACGCTTCGGCAATCTGGCAGTCACGCTCCATGTTGCGCGGATAGCGGTCCAGGTCTTCGTTTTTGCCGAACTGGATCGGGTTGACAAAGATCGAGAGCACCAGTACGTCACCCCGTTTGCGCCCCTCCCGCAGCAGCGAGGCATGCCCCTCGTGCAGATAGCCCATGGTGGGGACAAAGGCGATGCGCCTGCCCTTCCCGTTCGGGGGCGATTGCAAGCGCCTGCATATGCAGAATACTGTTGATAATCTTCATCTGATCCTCAGGAAAATGAATGTTCTTCGGTCGGAAATTCGCCGCTCCGGACCTCGGCAACATACTGCGTGACCGCATCGGAGATGAGCGGTGCCAGATCGGCATAGCGCTTGACGAACTTGGGTGAATATTTTTCACACAGGCCGAGAATGTCGTGGATCACCAGCACCTGGCCGTCACAGGACGGACCGGCTCCGATGCCGATGGTCGGAATGGTCAGCTCGGCGCTGATCTCTGCCGCCAGCTTGGCCGGTATTCCCTCCAGCACGACGGCAAAGGCGCCGGCATGCTGTACGGCAAAGGCATCATCCATGATCCGCTCGGCCTGATCGTTTCGCCCCTGAACCTTGTAGCCGCCCATGCGGTGAACCGACTGCGGCGTCAAACCGATGTGGGCCATGACCGGGATATCGATCGATGAAACGGCCCGGATGACGTGGGCCATGTTGCTGCCCCCCTCGACCTTGACCGCCTCGGCGCCACCCTCCTTGATCATGCGGCCGCAGTTGCGGCAGGCATCCTCGATGCCGGTCTGGTAGGACATAAAGGGCATGTCGGCCACCACCAGCGCCTTGGGATCGGCCCGCCTCACCGCCTGCACATGATACAGCATCTCATCCATGGTAACCGGCAGGGTCGTGTCATGACCGGCAACAACAACGCCGGCCGAATCACCCACCAGAATGACATCGACCCCGCCGCCGTCAACCAGGCGGGCAAAGGGAAAATCGTAGGCGGTCAGCACCGTAATGCGCTGCCCATCCTGTTTCATCTGCAGTATGTCCGGTATGGTTATTTTCTTTCTCATGATCCCTAGCCCCGATACTCGGATACGTGCGTTAACGAAGTCTTACCGGCATGCAGAGACTGCTAACCTACTAAACAAAAAAAACGCGCCGGAGGGCGCGTCGTGAACGGTCAGAGCGGTACAGTGCTGAACACCTCTCTGCGGGGGGATACCCCTTCCGTCCCGGTTCGCTTCCGAATCCGTGCGGTATGTATCTGTTACCGACTGCCAGTGCTTGATCAACTCCCGGAGGGGGTAGCCGTCATGGCAGAGTGATAAAATATCAGAGCCGAAAATTTAAATCCAGACATTTATTCTGCCGATTGCACCCGGCTCAACACGCCAGAGCGGTCAGGTCAGATTTTTCATCGACTCCAGTCTCCTTGACAACCTCTGCGCTCTGCGCCCTGCGCATCTCCATGTTGTCGAACATTTCTGTAACCATGTCGCTGACCGATTCCACATTGCGTCGAATCAACTTGCCATCTTCAACCTGACGCGATGTGGAGTTGAACCATTTCGTGGGTCATATCCTTGATCGTTTCAATGGATCGGGCAATGCTCCTGGTGGCTTTGGCCTGATCGGTCGATGCGGCGAATATCTGGGAGGTCATGGAACTGATCTCTTCCATGGAACGCGCCACCAACTGGACGCTGATCACCTGCTCCTGGGTCGCCTGCTTGATCTGCTTGGTCATGTCCAGGGAGCAGATCGAACTGTCGAAGATCGCCTTGAGCGATTCACCGGTCGTGTGCCCCAGTTCGACGCCGCGCTGCACCAGGTCCTTGCTTGTCGCTGATATTGTTGGCGGCGGTCTTTGACTCACTCATGATCTCTTCGATGATGCAGGTGATCTCACCGGTTGAATGACCGGTCTGAAGTGACAGGTTGCGGATTTCGTCGGCCACGACGCCGAAACTCTTGCCGTATTCACCGGCCTGGGCGGCAATGATCGAGGCGTTCAGTGCCAGCAGATTGGTGCGCTTGGTGATGTCGTTGATGACGCTGACGATATTTTCAATGCGGGTGCTGTTCTCGGCCAGACGCTGGATGGCGTCATAGGAGAGCCCAACCGAGAGTTTGATTTCGTCCAGGGCGTTGATGGTTTCCGTGACCACGGCCCGGCTCTCTTCAGCCCGGGCTTTTACCTGATGGAAACTTCGTGTGAAATGGCCGCATTCTGTTCGACATTGCCGATGGTGCTGTTGATCTGCTCCATGGCCGAGGCCGACTGGTGGACAATCCCCGCCAGATGATCCAGATTGCGGGTAACCTGCTCAATGGCAACCGAAATCTCATTGACAGCAGAACTGGTTTCATCGACCGAAGCCATGACCCCTTCGGAAGCAGAGGCGATAATGGAAGTGCCGTCGGCAACAGAATCAACGCCATCCCGGAGATTACAGACATTTCTGGAGTACTGATCACGGCTCCCCAGCAGAAATGTGAATGAACTTTCCATCTCGGACGTCAGGGTGTCGATCGAGGTCAGCAGGTTGATGCGGGTGATGGCCGACGCCACCTGATCGGCAAAGAGCATGATGGTATCGACATCGGAATCGTTAAGGGCGCGGTGGCTGTTTTTGTTGTCGATGCCGAAAACCCCGATAGTCTCGTTCTTTACGACGATCGGGCAGAGGATGAAGCTTTTCGAACGGAGCGGCGCCAGGTTGTTGTGAGGGGGCTGCAGATGGTAATCTTCGGGATAGCGGGATATATCGTCAATCAGATAGACTTTTCGGTCATGAAAACATTTGTAGATGACACCGATGCTCGAATCGAGCGGCATGACAACGTCAGACGGTATCAAAACCCTCCGTCCCGACAGCGGCGAAGAAGCGGAGTCGTTTCCCCTCTTCAGCCATCAGGATATTGACCCGTTCGTAGCCCAGAACCTCGTGCAGACCCTCGGCACACAGCAGCAGGATTTCATCAAGATTGAGGGATTTCTGGATCTTGCTGCTGATCTGGTGAAAGTTTTTGATGTTGCTGTCCAGCACCTTGTAGCGATTTTCAAAGATCTCTTTCTGTTCGCCGACTTCCTGATGAAGTATATCGAGCTCTACTGCCCGCTCATGCAGTTCATCACCGTTCTTGCCGATCAGGTATCCAAGAACTGGCAAGGACGATGGCCGTACCGACCCCCATATAGCTGTACAGCGCAAAATGCTCGCTGTCTTTTACGATATCATGAAAAATCTGCTCAAAGAGACCACTGCTTGGCATCATAAAAAAAAAGCAGCCGTGATCACGATCCAGCCAACAGGGGCAGAAACGCCAAGCAGAAATCCGCCGACAGAAAACAGAGTTGAACGCTTTTTCATAGTGCCTTCCTCAAGCCTGTACCCGATCGTTACTTCTCTGAAGCAAATTTCTCATCGATGGAATGGCCGATCTCTTCCATAACCTTTTCTGCATCATCAATATTATAGGCGATAATATTTTTCAGATGCATGTACGAATCAAGATCCATCTTTTCAAAGGTAAACCCGACGCCATCCTCAGCTACGCGGGTGACGATCCCGTTAAAATTTACCGCTATTTCCGGGTAGGTGCCGGTAAGAACCATGGTAATATCGACCGGCTCTCCCATCAGCAAGCTGCTCGCTGGTCACCAGAAACATGCCGGTCATGCTGAGATTTTCCACCGCGCCCTGAAACTGCCGCTCGGCGCTCTTGATGGTCGCAGCGACATTGAAATCGTACGCGGGAAAATTTTCGGGTACTCATTCGTCACCTCCTGCGGTAATACACCGCTGTCCAAAGAGATCAGGCTTTTCCGGCCGAACCGAGAACCGCTTCGTTCTTGTGCTTGACCAGCTTGACCAGCTCTTTGCGCGCTTCACCCAGATATTTGCGCGGATCGAATTCTTTGGGATCCTTGGCAAAGTATTCACGAATCTTGGCGGTTACCGCCAGCCTGCCGTCGGAGTCGATATTGATCTTGCAGACGGCGCTGGCTGCCGCCCTGCGCAGCTGCTCTTCGGGGATGCCAACCGCCCCTTCCAGCTTGCCGCCATACTTGTTGATCAGCTCGACATACTCCTGAACCACCGATGAGGCGCCATGCAGGACGATCGGAAAACCGGGAATACGTTTTTCACACTCTTCCAGAATATCAAAACGGAGCGGCGGAACCGGCTGTCCGGCCTTGAATTTGTAGGCACCGTGGCTGGTTCCGATGGAGATCGCCAGTGAATCAACACCGGTCTTTTTGACAAACTCTTCGACCTCTTCCGGTTTGGTGTAGGTGGAATGTTCGGCCGAGACCTCATCCTCGATGCCGGCCAGGACACCCAACTCTGCCTCAACCGTAACATCGAACTGATGGGCATATTCGACAACTTTTTTGGCAAGCGCCACGTTCTCTTCATAGGGGAGGTGCGAACCGTCAATCATGACCGATGAAAAACCGCTGTCGACGCAGGATTTGCACAGTTCAAACGAATCGCCGTGATCAAGGTGCAGGCAGATCGGGATATTGGAACCGGCTTCACGCGCCATCTGCACGGCACCCATCGCCATGCAGCGCAGCATGGTTTCGTTTGCATAGCTGCGGGCTCCCTTGGAAACCTGAATAATGACCGGGGAATTTGTTTCGACACAGGCGGTCACGATCGCCTGAAGCTGTTCGAGGTTGTTGAAATTGTAGGCCGGAATGGCATATTTGCCGGCCATCGCCTTGCTGAACATCTCTTTCGTGTTGGACAAACCCAATTCACTGTAATGAACTTTCTGCTTTTCCATTTCGTCCCCCTCGGGTGCTTTTATATGTGTGGAAATCCACACGTGCATACAGCATGTACGATAGATACAAATACCATGCAACTATCGTATAATCAAGGTGTAAACGTAAATGAATTCTATTGTCGGAACGCAGCGAGATGACTGTCAGTATGTGGCCGTATGGGGGGATTTCTGAAACGCTAGAACACCGGCTCACCGTCTTGAGCGGGATGATTGAACGGCCTGAAATGAGCGACGCCCCACTCAAGGATAGCGCTGCAGGAACCTCCGGCAAGTTCCGGCGGGGGATCCTGACCGAGAAAGCGGAGCGCTTCAAGAAGCAGCGCCTGCTCCCTGCCGGCCACATTACCCAGGTGATGTGAAATCAGATGATCGCGCTTGCTCAGTTTCGAGCCATCCGGCCCGGTCACCAGCGGCAGATGGCAATACTCCGGCTGCGGAAAACCGAGCAGCCGCTGCAGATATATCTGGCGGGGCGTCGAGGAGAGCAGATCTTCTCCGCGCACCACCTGGTTCACCCCGGTCAGATAATCATCGACAACAACCGCCAGTTGATAGGCAAACTCCCCATCGCCGCGTCTCAGAACAAAATCCCCGGAAACAGCAGGAAGCCTCTGACAGATACGTCCCCTGCGCAGATCGGAAAAGCAGATTTCCTCATCCGGCACCCTGACCCGCCAGGAACGGATAGGTGACTCCGCCTTTCATACCCCGGTCATCCCGCCACGACAGGTGCCGGGATACGGTATGCAATCGTCTTCGGAGATGGGGAGCCGACGCACTTCGGGCAATCTCCTTGCGTGAACAGCCGCAGGGATAGACCACTCCTGCCTGCTGCAGCGCTGCAAATGCCCGTTCGATACTCTTCCAGATGCCTGCTCTGGAAGGCAACTTCGCCATCCCAGAGCAGGCCGAACGATTCCAGCGTCCGCATGATGTCATCAGCCATTCCGGGCACCTGGCGCTGCGTGTCCAGATCATCGAGCCGCAGCAGCCAGCGGCCGCCGGCCTGCTTTGCCATCAGATAGCTTCCGACCGCCGCAACCAGCGAACCGGTATGCAGGGCGCCGGTCGGAGATGGTGCAAACCGGCCGACGACGCGATGGTCAGGGCTTCTGTCCACGGAGTTCCCGGCTGTCAGCCGACAAAAGAGCAGCAATAATCCGTGACAACCGTCACCTTCATCAGAAAGACGGAATTGGCCGGTACGTTAAACGCCTCTCCGCCAACAACTTTCTTCCACTCCTTCTCGCCTTTCAGCTGCCACTTCAGCTCTCCCGAAAGGATTTCCATGATCTCCGGCGCCGCGGTGGAGAATTCATATTCTCCCGACTGCATGACACCCAGCGTTTTCTTGGTGCCATCGGCAAACAGTACCGTATGGCTGACAACCTGCCCGTCAAAATAGATATTGGCCTTCTTGACAACGGTGACGTTTTTAAACTCAGACATAGTTCCCTCCTCAAGATGGATTTCTGCGGCTCGTTATACCCGTTTCGGGCATTATGAGGCAATAAAAAAACCCGCTGGATCGCTCCGGCGGGTTTTTCTCGCGATTGATACGTATGCGTGGAATCAGTTGAATGTGCCGCGGATCAGATCGGCTTTCCAGGCAACCGTCGTCTGTCCTGATGCAGGCGAAACGACCAGCTCCGGGGTGATTGTCGGAAATGCCATCTTGACACGTGCCATTTTCAACTTCGGCAAAAGCGCGGGCCGATTTGGCCAATCCGTAGGCCGTTCCGGCCAGAACACCCGATGCAGCACCGTACGCTATAAAATTGACATGATCAAGCGGCTTCCTCTGAAAAACCATGATAGCACCGCCAACAAGCCCGCCAATGGCAGCGCCGTAAAAAGCATCGGTAAACACTTCCCTGAGGGTATCATCTGAAGCAAACGCCGAAGAAGCCGTTGACAAAAGCGAAACAAGCGTCATTACCGCAATAAGCGTTCTTAACCGTTTCATAGCGTAGCATCCCCGCTTCATTATTGAATTTTCCACAGTACGTTCGTAGCATGCCATGGAGCATTTAGTCAAGCTGATTTATTGTAACTGCTTTATTTTATGGACTATTACAGTTTAATTTATTTTGCCTAACCAAAGACAGCGCCACCGTTTTTTCTTCATCCCGGCTGGTCACCTCACCGTCGAGACGCGCCTGCAGCAGACGCTCCTTGACGCGCCGGAACAGCGGACCGGGCTCCAGACCGAGTCCGCAAAGATCATCTCCGTCAAGCAACGGGACAACACTCCTGCAGCCTGGTCAGATAAAGAGACACGAAGCGCCTGACCTGCTCACTGCTGGCTCTCGCCGCCAGATACAGCAGCATCTCCAGCGACATGTCGCTGAACCAGGCAAACAGCTGACTGTTACGAACGTTGGTGCCCTGTTTCAGACGCCGCTTGATCGCATTCAGCGTTGTGGAAACCAGGCGGCGCTGGTCGTTGAGCCGTGAGGCAAGCCGCCCCGGAATCGCCAGACGGCGGCAGGCATCGCGGAACTCATCGGCTGTCAGGCCATCGCACAATGCCATAAAATATACCTGCCACGGTTCACAGCGATCATCCAGATAGAGCAGACGGAACCAGGCCATCACCTGCCCGGTTTCCTGCAGTACCCGATCACGTGGCCGGCACCAGCTTGAGCGCGGGATGAATGAACGGCAGGAGCCCCAAAGCGGACATGCGCTCAATGGCCGCCGACGGCTCCTTTTCACGCATGATCTGCACCAGCTCACTAAACAGGCGCTCCCCGCCGAGCTTGTCGAGGAGATGCATCCGTACCGCACTGCGTATCAGGTTTTCGGTATGCGGAGCGATGTGAAAGCCGAGGCGCTGCTCGAAGCGGATGGCCCGGAACACGCGGGTCGGGTCCTCGACGAACGACAGGTTGTGCAGCACCCTGACGACCCGTTCCTGAATATCCTGCTGGCCGCCGAAATGATCGGTCAGCTGGCCGAAACGGTCGTTGTTGATGCAGAGCGCCAGGGTGTTGATCGTAAAATCACGCCGGTACAGGTCATGCCGGAGCGAGGCCCGCTCCACGGTCGGCAGGACGCCGGGGGATTCGTAATATTCCAGACGGGTGCTGGCCACATCGATCTTGCTGCCGTCGGGCAGTACCAGCACCGCCGTGCCGAATTTCTGGTGACTGCGCACCCGGCCGCCATGGAGCCCGGCAAAACGTTCGGCAAAGAAGATGCCGTCCCCTTCAACGGTTACATCAATATCCAGGTTATCGACCCCCAGCAGCAGGTCGCGCACAAAGCCGCCCACCGCATAGACCGCCAGCCCCAGACCGTCACCGACCTCACCCAGCATATGCAACGTCTCGCGGATTTCCGCCGAAAGCCTTTTGCCGAGCAGTCCCGCTACCGAACGGGTGCGAGTCGGGACTTCCAGGGCTTCAAGATCGTACAGGGCGCCACCCTGCCCCCGACGCCCGCCGTAGATATGGCGCATCAGGTCGGTCCGCGTCACCGCACCGGTCAGAGTTGCTCCGTCAAAGACCGGTACGAAACGACGATTGCCGGTCACCATGTAGGACTGGATATCGGCCAGCGGCGTCTCAGGGGTTGCCGAGAGGAATTCGGTATGCATGAAGTCGGTGACCGGCGACTCGCCCAGGCCGTGGTACAGCGCCTTCTCGACGGTCTTGCGCGAGATGATGCCGACCATCGCTTCACCGGCCATGACCGGCATGGCATTGCAATTGTAGCGGGTCAGCAATTCGCGGGCCTCGGCAATGCTGACCGAATCGGGCATGGTCTTGACCGGCGCCGACATGATGTCCCCCGCGGTGGCCTCTCCCCTGACCGAACGCTGCAGCAGTTCGTCCAGTTGCTCCAGCACCTGTTTCAGCGACTGGTTATGCACGACAGCCGAAGCTGCCGTGGCATGGCCGCCCCCCTGGAAGCCCTTCATGATTTCACCGACATTGATTTCGGGGATATGGCTGCGGGCCACCAGATAGACGTGATCTTCCATGGCTACCACCAGAAACAGGGCGTCCATATTTTCCATGTCCCGCATCAGGTGAGCCAGCGCGGCAATATCGCCGATGTACTGATCGCAGGAAGCGTATGCGATCGAGATGACCACGCCATTGACCGTGCTGGTCTTGAGCGTTGTCAGCAGCTGTTTCAGAAGCCCCATCTGCGCCCTGGTCAGCTCCGGCATCAGCGCTTCACTGACGATGTTGAGCCGGGCTCCCTGCCCCAGCAGCCAGGCCGCCACGCGGTAATCGTCCGGTGTCGTCGAGGCAAACAGCAGCCGCCCGGTGTCCTCGTGGATGCCGAGCATGATCAGGGTGGCCTCTTCGGCGGTCAGCGCAACGCCCTGCTCCATCAGCGAGGCGGCCAGCAGGGACGAGGCGGAGCCGCAGACGGCAATCATTCCGCCGGTCGGCCGGATGCTGTCGTCCGTCACCGGATGATGGTCGTAGATGATGGATTTCCAGGCCGGGACGGCCCAGAATCTCGGCAAAGCGGCCGATGCGGGCGGCCTGCTGGCAATCGACAATGATCAGGCGGGTGATCGCATCGAGGTTGATATCTTTGGCGCGGGTGAAGCGCGGCAGGTAGTCCGGATGCCGCTCGACGAAATCGCGCACCCCCTTCTCCTGCGAGCCGGGAAAGGAGAGCAGCGCACCGGGATAGAGCTTAAGCGCCGCCGTCATGGCGCCCAGGCAGTCAAAATCGGCATTGGTATGGGTAGTGATAACGTCCATGGTCACCCGACACACCCGGAAACATCCAATGTACGTATCATATCAGATTATTCCCCTGTCCCGATCGGCATCGCCTTCAGGTGCCAGATATCCTCGTTGTAATCGCTGATCGTCCGGTCGGTGGAAAACTTGCCGCTGCAGGCGGTGTTGAGGATGCTCATGCGGGTCCAGCGTTCGCGATCCTGATACGCAGCGGCCACCCGCTGCTGGGCATCGACGAAGCTGCGGAAATCCGCGGCGACCATCCAGGGATCGTGCGGAGAGCAGATCGCGTTGATGATCGGATCGAAGAGACCGGCCTCGAACAGGTTGAAGTGGCCGCAGCGGAGCAGATTCATGACCCGCTGCAGATCGTCGTCGTGGCTGATCACGCCGTGCGGGTCATAGTTCCCGCGCAATTCCTCGACCTCTTCGCTCGTCAGGCCGAACATGAAGAAGTTTTCTTCGCCGACCTCCTCGCGGATTTCGATATTGGCGCCATCCAGGGTGCCGATGGTTATGGCGCCGTTCATCATGAACTTCATGTTGCCGGTTCCGGAAGCCTCCTTGCCGGCCGTCGAAAGCTGCTCCGAGAGATCGGTGCCGGGGCAGATGATCTCCATGGCGGTCACGCTGTAGTTGGGCAGAAACGCCACCTTGAGCTTGTCACCGACGACCGGATCGGCATTGACCACCTGGGCCACGTTATTGATCAGCTTGATGATCAGTTTGGCCATGGCATAGCCGGGCGCCGCCTTGCCGCCGATCAGCACGCAGCGATTGGTCCAGCCCGCCGTATCGCCGCGCTTGATCCGGTCATAGAGATGGATGACATGCAGGATGTTGAGCAGCTGGCGCTTGTACTCATGAATCCGCTTGACCTGGACATCGAACAGCGCCGTCCGGGTTGAAGGTAACGCCGCATTTCGCCTGGACCAGGGCCGACAGCCGCTCTTTGTTGGCCTGTTTGACCTCATGCCAGCGCTGCCGGAACTCAGGATCATCGGCATATGCGGCAATCCTGCTGATCTGCTGCAGGTCGGCCACCCAGCCCTCGCCGATCTTTTCGCTTACCAGCCTGCTCAACTCCGGGTTGCAGCGGGCGATCCAGCGCCGCGGCGTCACCCCGTTGGTCTTGTTGTTGAATTTGTGCGGCCAGAGTTCATAAAAATCGCGGAACAGCCCCTGAACCAGCAGCTGCGAGTGCAGCGCGGCAACACCGTTGACGGAAAAACTCCCCACGATGGCCAGATAGGCCATCCGTATCTGGGGGACCGCGCCCTCCTCGATGATGGACATGCGCCTCATCCGCTCGTTATCGCCGGGCCAGCGGCTGGAAACCTCCGCCATGAAACGGGCGTTGATCTCCAGAATTATCTCCAGAATCCGGGGCAGCAGCTGGCCGAAGAGCGGCAGCGGCCATTTTTCCAGCGCTTCGGGAAGCAGGGTGTGGTTGGTGTAGGCCATCGTCCGGCAGGTGATCTCCCAGGCCTGATCCCAGCCCATGCCCTGCTCGTCCATCAGGATGCGCATCAGTTCCGGTACGGCGCAGCTCGGATGGGTGTCGTTCAGCTGAAAACAGTTATTGGCGGCAAAATCGCTGAAGTCGCCTTTGCGCACCATCACCCAGCGGTCAACGACATCCTGAAGGCTGGCCGAAGCGAGGAAATACTGCTGGCGCAGGCGGAGCACCTTGCCGTTTTCACTGGCATCGTTCGGGTAGAGCACCATCGTGATGTTTTCGGCTTCATTCTTGGTGGCCACCGATTCGGCATAGCCGCCGGCGTTGAATTCACCCAGGTCAAAGGCATCGGTGGCGGCCGCTTTCCAGAGTCGCAGGGTGTTGACCGTGCCGTTGCGATAGCCGGGGATCGGAATATCGTAGGGGACCGCCAGCACATCCCGGCTGTCGACCCAGCGGACGCGCTGCTCACCGGTTTCCGTCCGATACTGTTCACAGCGGCCGCCGAAGCGGACGCGCTGGGTAAATTCCGGCCGTTCCTGCTCCCAGGGATTGCCGTCCCGCAGCCAGTGATCCGGCTCCTCGATCTGGCGACCATCCACGATACGCTGGCGGAACATGCCGTATTCATAGCGGATGCCATACCCCATGACCGGCAGCTGCAGGGTGGCACAGCTGTCCAGAAAGCAGGCCGCCAGACGCCCGAGGCCGCCGTTGCCGAGTCCGGCATCGATCTCGGCTTCGGCCAGATCTTCCAGCTTGATGCCAAGCTCATGCATCGCCTGCGTGGCGGCATCGGTAATGCCGAGATTCAGCATGGCATTACCGAGAGTCCGCCCCATCAGAAACTCCAGCGACAGGTAGTAGCCCCGCTTGCAGTGGGATTCGATGTAGGTGTAGCGGGTCTTCTTCCAGCGCTCCATCAGGCGGTCACGAACGGTCAGCGCCAGCGCCTTGTAAAAATAATTGACGGAATGGCAGTACTTGTTCTGACCGAGGGTGTAGGTGAAATAGCGCCGGTAGTCGTGTATCAGGCCGGAAGCATCCAGCGGCAGCGGCGGGAGCTCCGTCAAGCCGGGCGAATTGATTATTGTGCGTTTCTTTTTGTGAACCATTGCCGTTTCCTTCTCTGCCGCACCTCGTCACTGTGCAGATAGTGTAATTGTAGTGATACGTTCCAACAGTATGACCTTACGCGCTTTTGAAGTTGAAGGCAATCAGACGCCATGCCCGGCGGTATACAGGATCAGATCGCCGCCTCGCGAAAACGCCTGACCGCCTCGGGAATAGCCTCTTCCCGTATATTTCCGAACGCCAGCCGCAGGTACCCTTCCAGCCCGGGGCCGAAGACCTCGCCCGGCAGACAGAGAATGGCGGCTTCGTCCACCAGTCGTTTTGCCACCTGACGGCCGCTGCAGTCGCTGAACGGATGGCGCACCCAGGCGAAAAAGGCACCGCTGGCCGCCAGCTGGAACCGGTTGCCCGGCTGCATGAATTCGGAGCGGAACAGGTCGTGGCGGCGGCTCATCATCTCCCGGTTGGCGGCAACCCACCCGTCGAGATGCTCGACGCCGAATTTGACGGCCTGCTGCGTTATGCGCGGCTGGCAGACCGCCATCGTGTCCTGAGCCTTGAGGGCATGATGGATAAACGCCCCGGAAGCGGCCAGCAGTCCGGCGCGGTAGCCGGTCAGGGCGTAGGTCTTGCCGAACGAGGCGATCTGCACAAAATGGTCGCCCCACTCCGGGTCGCTGAAGAGGTCGTGCGGACGGCTGCCGCCGGGGATAAATTCGTTGTAGGTTTCGTCCAGAATCAGCGCGATGTTGTGGCGCCGGGCGACATCAAACAGCTCCCGGATCGTCTCCGGCGGGGTGATCGCACCGGTCGGGTTACTGGGGGAGACAACCAGAATCGCCCTGGTCCTGTCACGTGATCAGGCTCTCGATGGTGGCAGGGTCGGGAACGCCCCCATCGGCCTCGACAAACGGGGCGTACACGCCGCGAATGCCGAGGATATCGAGGGCCATCGGATGATCGAAGTAATAGGGTGCCTGCACCACAACCTCGTCACCGGCACGGCAGAGGGTCACGATCGCCAGCCAGAAGGCCTGACTGGCGCCGATCGTCAGGCAGAGATTGTCCGGCGACAGCTGCGCACCATATTTCCTGCCGTAATAGCCGCATATCGCCTCGCGCACCTCCGGCAGCCCCTCATCAGGCGAGTACTTCGACATGAGCGGATCGCCCAGCAACCGGGAGAGGTGTCCGTCAATTCCGGAGCGGGGGCATAATCCGGCACCGCCTGACAGAGATCGATCAGCTCCCGGCCGTCGTCCGGGCGCTCGGCCACCCAGCGCTTCACCTCGGAAATGGGGGGGAAATGGACGTTTGAAATAAGCGGTGACAGCTTCATACTCATCTCTGCTCTCCTGCACATGGAACGTTTTGGAAGTTCGCTCTCAAATATACCAGAAATCACCCGCCCCGCATGCACAATTTTCCCTTACAAAATTCATATTTTATATTGACACAGCGCCTTGACCGCCGGTATAAGTTGCCATCACTGTGGAAAAAAGTGGAATATTGTGGAAAATAATGCCAAAGAGACGACTATGTTCAGGGGAATTTTCGAGACAACCATAGACGCCAAGGGGCGTACCAGCCTGCCGGCCAGATTCCGGGAGATCCTCATCGGGACGCATGGCGACGAACGCTTTTTCCTGACCAATTCGGTTCCGGTTGATCTGGGTGGCGGTCTGCACAGCTCCGGCCTGCTGATTTTCCCCTACAAGGAGTGGTTCGTCTTTGAGGAAAATTTCCGCGTCAGCAAAGGGTTCACCTCCGACCAGCGCAAGAGCATCATGCGCACGATTATTTCGCCGGCTCAGGAATGCTGCGCCGACAAACTGGGGCGGTTTCTGATCCCGCCGACGTTTCGCAAGATCGCAGCCCTCGATCGCGAGATCCAGTTCGTCGGCACGATGGACAAGATTGAAATCTGGAGCATGAGCGAATGGGACAAGGTCCGCGCCCAGGATGTGAAAAACTTCCCGAGCGGCACTGAAGCGGCCGCGGAGCTTGGTCTCTAGTGGCAGAGTTCCGTCATCTCTCGGTTCTGCCGGATGAGGTCATCCGCTTTCTGGAACCGGCGGACGGCAAAACATATCTGGACGGCACGCTGGGGGGCGGCGGCCATGCCGCATTGATCCTTGAAAAAGCGCCCGAAGCCTTACTGATCGGCATCGACCGCGATCAGGCGGCACTGGCGGCGGCAGGAGCGCGGCTGGCGGTGTACGGCGATCATGTCCGCCTGCTGCATGGCGACTTTGCCGACGTTGCCGAACATCTGAGCAGTCTCGGCATAACAGCACTGGATGGCTTCATCCTCGATCTGGGTGTTTCGTCGCACCAGCTGGATACGAGGGAGCGCGGCTTCAGCTTTCAACAGGATGCGCCGCTGGATATGCGGATGGACACCAGCAGCGGCGAAACCGCCGCAGATCTGGTTAACGAACTTCCGGAAGCGGAGCTGGAACGGATTATCAGCGAGTACGGCGAAGAGCGCTGGGCAAAGCGGATCGCGTCTTTCATCGTCAAGGAACGGGCGGAGTCCCCGATAACAACGACGTTCCGCCTGGTGGATATCATCAAGGGGGCGGTACCAAAGGCCAAGTGGGATGAGCGGATCCATCCGGCCACCCGTACCTTCCAGGCGCTCCGCATTGCGGTCAACACGCGAACTGGACAGCCTGGAACAGGGGATGCGGGCCGCTCTTGACCTGCTGAAACCGGGCGGACGGGGCGTGATCATCTCGTTTCACTCGCTGGAAGACCGGATCGTCAAGCACATCTTCCGGGAATACGCCGAAGGGTGCACCTGTCCACGACAGTTGCCGGTCTGTGTCTGCGGCAAACAGCCGCGGGTGAAGATTCTGACCGGTCGGCCGGTAACGGCAACGCAGGCGGAAACGGACGATAATCCACGGGCGCGCAGCGCCAAACTGCGGGCAGTAGAAAAATTGTAACGGTTCCGATCCGGAGAGGAGGTTCATTTTCCGGGCGGAGACCAAGGAGGTCATTATGGCACAGGCACGAACAGATTATACCAAAGTAGCCGCACCGCGCGCTCTTGGCGGGATAGCAGTAACTCCGCACCGCATTGACCTATTTAAATACCTTATGATCTGCATGGTCGTGTTTACGATTGTCTCTGTCTTTCACGTCTGGTCACGTTTCAAGCTGGTTGATCTGAATCTGCAGATGTCCGAGATCAGCCGGCAGCTGAATGAAGCCGAACAGGAGCAGAAGCGCCTGAAACTCGAAGCGGCCTCACTGAAAGCACCGGCCCGCATTGAAGCCATCGCCAAGAATGATCTGGGAATGGCGCTGCCGACCGAGCAGCAGGTCATTCACGTCAAATGAAAGACGAACGGGAAAAATGGGCGCGCATCCGGATCATCATGATCGGGACTGTGTTCGGCCTGCTGTTCCTGACTGTAGTCGGACGTGCGTTCTATCTTCAAATCCTCCAGCACGAAAACCTCGTTAAAAAAGCGGACAAACAGCATCAGCACAGGGTTGATCTCACTCCGGCCCGCGGCAGCATTCTTGATCGCAACGGCACCACGCTGGCCGAATCGATCCACATGGATTCCTGTTATGCCGAACCGCGCCGTATCAAGGATGTTGACGGCACCGCCGCGGTGCTGGCTCCGATTCTGGGTATCCCGAAAGATGAACTGGTCGCCAGGCTTTCCGTCAACAAATCATTCATCTGGCTTGAACGGTGGCTGGCACCCGAAGTCGCGACCCGCGTCAAGAACATGAAACTGCCGGGTATCGGATTTGCGCCGGAATCCAAGCGTTTTTATCCCAACATGGAGATTGCCGCACATGTGGTCGGCTTCACCGGTCGCGACCCTAACGGCCTGGAGGGGATCGAACTCAAATACGACAGCACCATCCTGGGCAATACCGGCTATATGATAACGGAGCGGGACGCTCTCGGCAGAAATATCGCCATAAAGAATACGGTCATCAAGAATTCGTCTCCCGGCAAAAACATCATTCTGACACTTGACAAGACCATTCAGTTTATCACCGAAAAAGAGCTGGCCAAGGCCGTGACCGAAAGCAACGCCAAAGGCGGCATGGCGCTGGTGATGGAATCGGATACCGGCAAGGTTCTGGCGATGGCAAACTACCCCACGTTCAACCCGAATGCCTATTCGCGCTACTCACTGTCCCAACTGCGCAATCATGTGGTGGCAGACAGTTTTGAACCCGGTTCGACCTTCAAGGTTTTTACCATCGCCGCGGCACTCGATTCCGGCACGATCAAACCGGCCGATCATGTATAACTGCGAAAACGGCACCTATCGGATCGCCGATCGAACCATACATGACGATCATCCGCACTCGCGGCTGACCGTCTCGGAAATCATAAAATATTCCAGCAATATCGGCTCGGCAAAGATCGGCTTCAAAATGGGCGAGGAAAAACTGTCATCCTATCTGCGCAATTTCGGTTTTGGCGGACGCACCGGCATTGACCTGCCGGGTGAATCGCCCGGAAATCTGAAACATCACTGGTACGGGGTCGACCTGGCAACAATTTCCTTCGGCCAGGGCGTTTCCCTGTCAGCTATCCAGCTGGTTTCAGCGCTTTCGGCGATTGCCAATGGCGGCAATCTGATGAAACCATATCTGGTGGAGCAGATTCTCGACGACAACGGCACGGTAGTACAGAAATTTGAACCGCAGATCGTGCGGCGAGTCATATCGCCAGAAACCGCCCAGAAAGTTACAAAAATGATGGAAACCGTCACCGGCGACGGCGGTACCGGGACAAAAGCCGCGCTGGACGGTTACCGTGTGGCCGGAAAAACCGGAACGGCACAGAAGGTCGATCCGGTCACCCACGCCTATTCACCGTCCAAGCGCATCGGCTCTTTGTCGGTTTTGTCCCGGCCGACAAGCCGAAATTGACCATCGTCGTGATTATTGATGAACCGCAAGGGGTCAAATACGGGGGTGTTGTTGCCGCTCCCGCATTTCGGGGCATAGCGCAGAATTCATTGGCGTACCTCAAAATCCAACCGAACCGACCGACGACAACCGCCGCGACGAAACCGGCTGACGTACAGGCATCTCCGGCTGCAGCAGTAGAGTCGTTGTCGGATGACGACATCCTGGATACCCCGGCCGAGGGGGAGATAATGCCGAATTTCAAAGGGATGAGCATGCGCCGGGTCCTGCAGGTGATGGAGAAGCGCGGCATCAACATCACGGCTGATCGGAAGCGGGCGGGCGGCCGAGCAAAGCCCGCCTCCCGGCCACAAGATTCGGGGAGTCGACGAAGTCTGGATAAAATTCACCCCTTCAGCATGACGCTGAAACCGCCTGCCGGGCAACCGGCAGGTTTTACCGTTTTTAGTAAGTTAGAAGTTTTTTCTGGGGTTGTTTGGCAGAATAGATATTTCGAATAACGTACGTATCCCGTCAGGAGCTATGGAGAGCGCATGACACTGCGTGAACTGCTTGAAAAACTGCCGGATGCGGAGACTCACGGAGACGCGGCCGTCTCTATCGGCTCCCTGACCTGCGACTCACGCGCGGTCGTGCCGGGCGCGCTCTTTTTTGCCCTGCGCGGCGTACAGGCCGATGGGCACCGCTATATCGCACAGGCCGTAGCGGCGGGCGCCGCAGCGATTGTTCTCGAAGATGCGGCATCTGCACCGGCCGAACTCCCGTGGGTCAGGGTGGCGGACGGGCGTGCAGCCATGGGGCATATGGCGGCACTCTTTAACGGCAACCCGACCGCAACAAAACCGCTGATCGGCATTACCGGCACCAACGGCAAGACAACGACCACCTATCTGATCGAAGCGATTCTGGCTGCAGCCGGACAGCCGGCAGCGGTACTCGGCACGATCAGTTACCGTTTCGGCACGACCACCATTCAGGCATCCCATACCACGCCGGAATCGACCGAACTGCAACGCGCATTCCGGCAGCTCGCGGAAGCCGGGGCGCAGGCCTTTGTCATGGAGGTTTCCTCGCACGCACTGGAACAGAAGCGGGTCGACGGCTGTCATTTTGACGTCGGCATCTTCAGCAACCTGACCCGTGACCATCTGGATTACCACGTCACGATGGAAAGCTATCTGGAGGCAAAAAGCCGGCTGTTCACCGACCTGCTCCGACCATCACCGGAAAAGCCGCGCCGTCGTGCGGCGATAAACATGGATGATCCCTACGGAGCGGAAATAGCCCGGCGCTGCGCCTGTCCGGTGGTCACCTTCGGGATGTCAGGGGAGTGCGATGTCCGCCCCGTCAACGTGACGTCATCGGTCAACGGCATCCGTGCCACCATGATGACACCCGCGGGAGAATTTGAATTCGCCTCACGACTCCTGGGGCGCTTCAATCTCTCCAACATTCTGGCCGCTGCCGCAGCCGGGGTCGCCCTCGATCTGCCGCTTCAGGCGATCAAGTCCGGCATTGAAAACCACACGACCGTCCCGGGGCGCATGGAGCGGGTGGAAAACAGCCGGGGCGTCACCTGTCTGGTCGATTACGCCCATACGGGAGATGCCCTGGAGAATGTTCTGACCACGCTGAAGGAAATAGCCGACCGGAAGGATCATCACCGTGTTCGGCTGCGGCGGAGACCGCGACAACGGCAAACGTCCGATCATGGGGAGGATTGCCGCCGCCATGAGCGATCTGGCGATCGTCACCTCCGACAATCCCCGCACCGAGGATCCGTCAGACCATTCTGGCACAGATCAAGGCCGGCATCACACCGCTGGGGCTCCGCGAATACCGGCCTGACGAATTGACCGACGGTTTTTCGGAAAAAGGGTTTATACTGTTGGAAAATCGCCATGAGGCGATCCGGCTGGCGATCCGCCTGGCCCGTCCCGGCGACATCGTCCTGCTGGCCGGCAAGGGGCATGAGGATTATCAGATCATCGGCACGACCAAGCACCATTTTGACGACCGGGAAGAGGCGGCAGCGGCCTTTACGGAGAACGTGCCATAATGTTTACCATCAGTGAGATAGCCCTCGCCACCGGAGGCCGGATCATCGGCCTTGCAGACGGGGAGGTAACCGCAGTATCAACCGATTCGCGGAGCGTCGCTCCCGGTCAGCTGTTCGTGCCGCTGCGCGGCGAGCGCTTTGACGGCCATACGTTCATTCAGGAGGTATCGGACAAGGGAATCACCGCCATCCTGGCCGAGGAGCAGTGGCTGAAGGGGCACTCCATCCCCGATTCTCTTACCTGCATCGCCGTCAAAAACAGCCTGCGGGCACTGGGTGATCTGGCGGCGGAATGGCGGCGGCGCTTTGATATCCCGATCATCGGCGTGACCGGCAGCAACGGCAAAACAACGGTCAAGGAGATGCTGGCAACTATTCTGGAACTGACCGGACCCGGGCTTAAAACATCGGGCAACCTCAACAACCTGATCGGCCTGCCGCAGATGCTGTTCCAGCTCCGGCCGGAACATCGCTGGGCAGTGCTGGAAATGGGGATGAGCGAACCGGGCGAGATCGACCGTCTGGCGTCAATTGCCAAACCTCGTGTCGGCATCGTGCTGAATGCCCTTCCGGCCCACCTGCAGAGCATGGGAACGGTCGAGGCGGTGGCCGCTGCCAAGGGTGAATTGCTGCATCGCATCAGTGATGGCGGCTTGGCGGTTGTCAATGCCGATGACCCACGTGTCGCCTCGCTTTCCCAGAACGCGTCCGCGCGCCGGATCAGCTTCGGCATCGATCGCGGCGAAGTGCGCGCCCGGGAGATCGAACCGCTGGGACTGGAAGGGCAGCATTTCGTGCTCGCCACACCCCACGGCGAGAGCCACCGTTCATCTGAAGGCCTGCGGACGCCACAACATCTATAACGCTCTCGCTGCAACCGCCGCACTTCTGGAAAAGGTTGCATTGCCGACCATCGTCGCCGGACTGGAAGCCTTTACCCCGTACAAAGGGCGCTTCCAGATCGAACGGCTGGACGGCATCACCCTTATCGACGACAGTTACAATGCCAACCCCGCCTCGACAAAGGCCGCCCTGGAGACCCTGGCGCAGATCGCAGCCTGAAGGGCATCGCATCGCGGTACTGGGCGACATGCTGGAACTGGGAGAGCACGAAACCGAGGCGCACCAGAGCGTCGGCGTCGTGGCCGGCCGAAATGTTGACCGGCTCTACCTGATCGGTGAACTGATGACGAAATACGCCGCCGAAGGCGCCATGCTGGCCGATATGCCGGCAGAAGCCGTCGTCTGCTGCACAAGCCACACGGAGATTGCCGGGCTGCTGCACCGAACCGTTACCGAAGGTGATGTGATTCTGATCAAAGGGTCACGCGGGATGACCATGGAAAACGTGGCAACTGAACTGAAGAACCTGATGCAGCACGCCAAAGGGGAATAGCCCATGCTCTACCACATTTTTTATCCGCTGGCGACCAACATCAAGCTCTTCAACATCTTCAAGTACCTGACCTTCCGCACCATCTACGCCATGATCACGGCGCTGCTGGTCTGCTTTGTACTCGGCCCCTGGATCATCCGCAAGCTGGAAAGCCTGCAGGCCCGCCAGGTGATCCGCACCGACGGCCCGGAATCGCACCTGCAGAAACAGGGCACCCCCACCATGGGCGGCGTGATGATCCTGGCGGCCATCATCATTCCGACCCTGCTCTGGGCCGATCTCACCAACCAGTACATCTGGATGACGCTCTTCATCACGATCGGCTACGGCGTGATCGGCTTTGTGGATGACTACAAGAAGGTGGTCGAGAAGAACACCAAGGGGCTGTCAGCCCGCCAGAAGATGTTCTGGCAGGTTCTGCTGGCCGGCGCGGTGGCCGTGTTTCTGTTCCTCAAGCCCGGTTTCAGCGAAGAGCTCTATTTCCCGTTCTTCAAGAACTTCCACCCGGACCTCTGGATCTGGTTCATCCCCTTTGCCACGCTGGTGATCGTCGGCGCCAGCAACGCCGTCAACCTGACCGACGGACTGGACGGACTGGCCATCGGACCGGTGGCGATCAATGCCGCCACCTACATGCTCTTTGCCTACATCGCCGGCCATGCCACCCTGTCGGCCTACCTGCAGATTCCGCGCGTGGTGGGCGCCGGTGAACTGGCCGTCCTGTGCGGCGCCATGGTGGGGGCCGGGCTCGGTTTCCTCTGGTACAACTCCTATCCGGCCGAGGTCTTCATGGGGGATGTCGGTTCACTCTCCCTGGGCGGGACGCTCGGAACCATCGCGGTGCTGACCAAGCAGGAAATCCTGCTGGTGATCGTCGGCGGCATCTTTGTGGTCGAGGCGCTTTCGGTCATCTTCCAGGTCGGCTCCTACAAGTACCGCGGCAAGCGCATCTTCCGCATGGCGCCGATCCATCACCATTTCGAACTGAAGGGTGTGGCCGAACCGAAGATCATCGTCCGTTTCTGGATCATCACCATCATCCTGGCACTGGTGGCGATTTCAACATTGAAGATGCGGTAGGATGTTCATGGACTGTCGCAACAAAAAGATTCTCGTCGTCGGCCTGGCCAAAACCGGCGTGGCCTGCGCCCGCTTTCTGGCCTCGCAGGGTGCGCGGGTGACCGTGACCGACATGCGCGAGCGAGATCGCCCTGGCCGGCGCCACTGGCGGAACTGGCAGGGCTCGACATCACGCTGGGTGCTGGAGCGGCATGACGAAGCGACCTTCCTGGCCAGCGACCTGATCGTGGTATCTCCCGGCGTGCCCGATGGATCACCCGCTGCTGGTTGCGGCACAGCGCGCCGGACGGGAGATCATCAGCGAGATCGAACTGGCCGCCGCTTCATCACTGCACCGCTGGTGGCGATCACCGGCACCAACGGCAAGACGACGACCACCACCATCCTGGCGGCGAGATCTTCAAAGCATAACGGCTATGCACACCTATGTCGGCGGCAACATCGGCGACCCGCTGATCGAACTGGCGGAATCGCGCCAGATCGTGGATCAGGTGGTGGCCGAGATCAGCTCGTTCCAGCTGGAGTGGATCAGCAGCGTTCCGCCCGACCGTGGCGGCCCTGCTCAACCTCAGCGAGGATCATCTCGACCGCTATGCCGGTTATCAGGACTACATCGACGCCAAGCTGCGCATCTTCGAGAACCAGACCGAAGACGATTTTGCCGTGGTCAACCGGGATGATCCGCTGGTCTGGCAGCATGCCCAGGGTCTCAAGGCGCCGCTGTTTCCCTTCAGCCGCACAGTGAACTGGATGAAGGGATCTTCTACCAGGACGGCGTGATCACCTACCGCCACAATGGTCATGAGGAGTGCTTCCCGACCGCCGCGATCCGGCTGCAGGGGGTGCACAACCTGGAAAACATCATGGCGGCCCTGGCCTGCGCTCTGCTGCTCGGCTGCCGCCCGGACGAGACCTTCGAGACGATCCTCTGCTTTGAGGCGCTGCACCACCGGATGGAGTTTGTGCGCGAGGTGAACGGTGTCAGCTACTACGAGGACAGCAAGGCCACCAATGTCGGCAGTGTGGAAAAGGCGCTGGAGAGTTTCACCAACATCACCCTGATTGCCGGCGGCAAGGACAAGGGCGGCTCCTACGCCCCGCTGGCGCCGCTGGTGCAGGAGCGGGTGCGGCACCTGATCCTGATCGGCGAGGCGGCCGACCGGATGCAGCAGGAATTGGGGTCGCTGACCGACACCCGCCGGGCGGCAACCCTGGAAGAGGCGGTGCGGCTGGCGGCAGAGATAACGAGCTCCGGCGGCACGGTCCTGATGTCACCGGCCTGTTCAAGTTTCGACATGTTCCGGGATTATGAAGAGCGGGCCCAGCGGTTTATTGCGGCGGTAAAGGCACTGTAACCATGTTCAAGAAACTGGAAGAATACGATCTGATGATCATGCTGATGGCCATCGCCCTGACCTGTTTCGGGGTGGTGATGGTCTATTCGGCCTCTTCCGTCATGGCCGCCAAACGCTTTCACGACGGCTTCTTCTTTCTCAAACGCCAGGGTCTGTTCGCCCTGCTCGGCTTTGCCCTCATGCTCGGGACCATGCGGATCGACTACCAGTTCTGGCGCAAGCTGGCCGCGCCGATCCTGCTGGTCTGCCTCGTGCTGCTGGTGCTGGTGCTGATCCCCGGCATCGGCGGCAAGGCCGGCGGGGCGTCGCGCTGGATCAAGCTGCCCGGCTTCAATCTGCAGCCCTCGGAGATGGCCAAGATGGCCCTGATCATGTACATGGCCTATTCGCTGGACAGGAAGCAGGACAAGATCAAGCAGCTCGGCCCCGGCTTCGTTTCGTACATGCTGATCCTGCGTCGTGATGCTGGGTCTCCTGCTCAAACAGCCGGATATGGGTTCGGCCCTGACCCTGGCGGCGGTCGCCATCATCATGCTCTTTGCCGCCGGGACGCGGCTGGTCTACATCATTTCGATAATTCTGCTGTCGATGCCGTTTCTCTATTTTCTGGTCATGAACGTCGCCTACCGCAAACGGCGCATTCATGGCGTTTCTCAACCCGTGGCAGGACCCGCAGAACAGCGGCTTCCAGATCATCCAGTCCTGGCTGGCCCTGGGAACGGGCGGGCGTGTTCGGGCAGGGACTGGGTGAAGGAAAACAGAAACTCTTCTATCTGCCGGAAGCCCATACCGACTTCATCCTCTCGGTTGTCGGCGAAGAGCTCGGTTTTCTGGGGGTGATCGTCATCATCGGCATGTTTTTTCTGCTGGTACAGCGGGCCATGCGTATCGCCGTGGCCGCTCCGGACACATTCGGTCGTTTCCTGGCCCTGGGAATTGCCGTGCTGTTCGGCATTGAGGCCACGGTCAACATGGGGGTCGTGACCGGCCTGCTCCCGACCAAAGGGCTGGCGCTCCCCTTTATCAGCTACGGCGGCAGTTCGCTGCTGATCAGCCTGTTTGCCGTCGGCATTCTGCTCAACATTTCATCGGGACTGAAGATCTCCTCCATCAGCCTCAAGGAGGAAAAATGAAACTGATCATTGCCGGTGGCGGCACCGGCGGCCATCTCTTTCCCGGCATCGCCGTGGCCGAGGAGTTTCTGGCCCGCGACCCGGCCAATGAGGTGCTGTTTGTCGGCACCGAGCGGGGCATTGAAGCACGAGCCGTACCGGCGGCCGGCTATCCAGTTGGAGCTGATCTCAGCAGCCGGGATTCGCGGCAAGGGGACTCTCAGCCAGCTCAAGGGTGCAGCCATGATGATGTATGGCTATGCCCAGTCGCGAAAGATACTGAAGAACTTTCGCCCGGATATGGTTCTCGGCGTGGGCGGCTACGCCTCCCTGCCGATGGTGCTGGCAGCCCGCGGCATGCAGATTCCCCGCTTCATTCACGAGCAGAACGCCATTCCCGGCAGACCAACAGACTGCTGGCCAGATTCGCCAGCAAGGTATTCATCACGCTGGAGGAATCGGCCAGTTACTTTCCGCCGACAACGACCTTGCTGACCGGCAACCCGCTCCGGCGGCAGATCCTGGACATGGTCGAAAAGGTTGCGCCGTCGTCTGCCGAAGATGATGTCAGAAGCGCCGGCAATTTCCGGCTGTTCGTATTCGGCGGCAGCCAGGGTGCCCACGCCATCAACACGGCCATGATCGAGGCGCTCCCGCTGCTGAAGAAGAGCCGGGTCACCGTGATCATTACGCACCAGACCGGTGAAAAAGATTACGCCGAAGTCACTGCCGCATACCGGGCAGCGGGCGTCGACGCAACGGTGACTCCGTTTATCAGCGACATGGCGGCAGAATATGCCACGGCAGACCTGATCATCTGCCGGGCCGGCGCCACCACCATCGCCGAGGTAACCGCCTGCGGCAAGGCCTGCCTGTTCATCCCCTTTCCGCACGCGGTGGATGATCACCAGCGCCGCAACGCCGAGGCGCTGCTCAAGAAGGATGCCTGCTTCATGATGCTGGAGCGGGAACTGACCGGCGGAACCCTGGCGCAGTCCATTCTGCACACTGGCGGAAGATCCGAATCTGGTACGCCGCACCGGAGAATTGGCCTTCAGTCTGGCCCGACTGGATGCGGCCGAGATTATTGTCGATGAGATGATGAACACACACTAAAACAAGACAGGTGCACTAATGTACGGAAAAATCGATAAAATTCACTTCGTCGGCATCGGCGGCATCGGCATGAGCGGCATCGCCGAGGTGCTGCTCAACCTGGGCTACAAGGTTTCCGGTTCCGATCTGCGCGGCTCGGACATCACCGAGCGCCTGGCCTGCCTCGGCGCCGAAATCGGCATCGGCCACAAGGCCGAAAACCTGAAGAATGTCGATGTCGTGGTGATCTCCTCCGCCGTCCATGACGACAACCCCGAGGTGATCGAGGCCAAGAAGCTGCATGTGCCGGTCATCCCGCGCGCCGAGATGCTGGCCGAACTGATGCGGATGAAATACGGCATCGCCATCGCCGGCACCCACGGCAAGACCACCACCACCTCGATGGCCGCCTCCATTCTGGGCCATGCCGGCATCGATCCGACCATCGTCATCGGCGGCAAGCTGAACGCCATCGGCACCAACGCCCAGCTCGGCCAGGGCAAGTTCCTGCTGGCCGAGGCGGACGAATCGGACGGTTCCTTCCTGCTGCTCTCGCCGACCATCGCCGTGGTGACCAATATCGACGCCGATCATCTCGATCACTATTCCGGCATTGAAGAGATCAAGGACACCTTTGTCGAATTCATCAACAAGGTGCCGTTTTACGGCCTGGCGGTTCTCTGTCTGGATGACAAGAACATCCGCGAGATCCTGCCGCGGGTCAAAAAACGCTACATGACCTACGGCCTCTCCGCCCAGGCCGATATCCGCGCCACCCACATCAGGCACGACGGTTTTCAGACCTCATTTGTCGCCCATTTCAAAGGGTACCGTCTGGGCGAGATCTCCTTTCCGATGCCGGGGCCGCACAACGTGCTGAACGCCATGGCCTGCATCGCCGTGGCCTTGGAGCTGGATGTGCCGTTCACCGCCATTCAGGAAGGTTTTGCCACGTTCAGCGGCGTCGGACGGCGCTTCACCGTCAAAGGGCGAACCGAAGGGGATCATGGTCGTGGATGACTACGGCCATCATCCGGCCGAGATCAAGGCCACCCTGGCAGCGGCCCGGCAGGGCTGGCCGGAGCGCCGGATTGTGGCCGCCTTCCAGCCGCATCGCTACAGCCGTACCCACGAACTGTTCAACGATTTCGTGACCGCCTTCTACGATGCCGATGTGCTGATCCTGACCGACGTCTACGCCGCCGGCGAGCAGCCGATCGAGGGGGCCACTGCCGAACGGCTGGCCGCTGAGATCCAGCGTCACGGCCAGAAGGATGTGACCTGGATCGCCAATCGCGAACTGATCCCCGAGCATCTGGCCGGGATCGTCAAGCGAAGGCGATATCGTCATCACCCTTGGCGCCGGAAATATCTGGCAGCAGGGCGAAGCGCTGGTGAAGACTGCTCGGAGGAACAGAACTGAAGCCTGTCCGAGCATCGGACATACGCGGTCAACTGCTGCGGAACGAACCGATGAGCCTCCACACCTCGCTCAAGGTGGGCGGTCCGGCCGATCTGTACGCGATTCCGGAGGATGCGGAGGATCTGCAGAGTCTGCTGTCATGGCTCAGCGAGCAGAACATCCCCTGGCTGCCGATCGGCAGGGGCTACAACCTGCTGGTGCGGGACAGGGGGATTCGCGGAGCGGTCATCTCGCTGGAACGGTTCAACCGGATCACCACCGCCGGAGAGGCCCTGATAACGGCCGAAGCGGGAGCCGAGAATCTTGCGGTGGTTCGTTTTGCCCAGAAACATGGGACTGGGCGGCATCGGATTTATCTCCGGTATTCCCGGCACGATCGGCGGAGCGATCAGGATGAACGCCGGTGCCTATGGCGAGGGGATTCTGGAGCGGACCGACCACCTGACGCTGCTGCGCGACGGCACCATCCATGATTTCCGCATCGAGGAGCTTGATTACGGCTACCGCCACCTGAGATTGGCAGACGGCGACATCGTGCTGGCAGCCACGTTCAAGCTGGAGGAGCGCGCAGCCGCACCACACCGAAGAAGAGATCCGCAAGGATCTGGAACTGCGGCGCTCAAAACATAATGTCGGCTTTCCCAGCGCCGGCTCGTTCTTCAAAAACCCGCACGGCCAGGCGGCCTGGAGATTGATCGACGCAGCCGGAATGCGCGGCGCGCAAGTCGGCGGCGCACAGGTTTCCGAGGTGCACAGCAATTTTCTGGTCAACACCGGCGGCGCAACCGCGCAGGATTTTCTGGATCTGGCAGCAACCGTAAAAAATGCCGTATTTTCGACATCCGGCGTACTACTTGAGGAAGAAGTGCGTATCGTGGGCGAACATTAACATGGTGCCCATACGCACAACAGGAAGGTCAGCGGCATGATGAAATCAAAGAAAATCGGCGTACTGTGGGCGGGCTTTCGGCCGAGCGGGAGGTTTCACTGAAGAGCGGCGCCGCCGTTCACCAGGCGCTGGTTGCGCAGGGCTACAACGCGGTGGCCATCGATGTGGGGCGTGACCTGGCCGATGTTCTGAAGCGGGAAGGGATCGAAGCGGCCTTCATCGCCCTGCATGGCCGCTACGGCGAAGATGGCTGCGTGCAGGGGCTGCTGGAACTGCTGCAGATTCCCTACACCGGCTCCGGCGTGCTGGCCAGCGCCCTGGCCATGCACAAGCTTTACAGCAAGCAGACCTTTGCCGCCAGCGGCATCCTGACGGCCCCATTCCGTTGTTTCCGGCGCGGCGAAACCGTCACGTTGTCCGATCTGCCCTTCGGCCTGCCGCTGGTTGTCAAGCCGGTGCAGGAAGGCTCCTCGGTCGGCGTATCGATCGTCAAGGAGGAGACGCAGCTGGCAGCGGCCCTGGAACTGGCTTTTCGCCATGATGACGAGATCCTGGTGGAGCAGTATCATCAAGGGGCAGGAGGTGCAGGTCGGCATTCTGGACGACCGCCCGATCGGCGCCATCGAGATCGTTCCCAAGAACGAGTTTTACGATTTCGAGGCCAAATACACCGACGGCATGGCCGAGCATATTTTCCCGGCCCGCCTGGAACCGGCCCTGTACGAAAAGGCACAGCAGATCGGCCTGGCTGCCCACCGCGCCCTGGGCTGCACCGGGTACAGCCGGGTCGATCTGCTGGTGACGCCTGCAGGCGACTGTTATGTGCTGGAGGTCAACACCCTGCCGGGCATGACCGCCCTCTCCCTGCTGCCGGAGATTGCGCAAAGGGTGCCGGACTGTCGTTTGAGGCCCTTGTGTCACGAATCATTGAATCAGCAGCACTCTCGATAAAGGTGCACTGAACTGGTGCGAGACTTCGCAAATTCAACATACCAGCGCAGAAAGGTGGCGCCCAACAAGGTCAAGATCCAGCGCAAGCCGCTCGACCTGAAGAAATATCTGCGCCCGCTGGGAATGATCGCCACCGGACTGGCCGGCGTTGCGCTGGCGTGCGGCATCCTGTATGGCTGTTATCGCGCCGTTCGACTCGGCAACCTTTTTCCGTCTCAAAACTATTGAAGTATCCAGCGCCAAGCACCTGACCCGTGAAGAGATCCTGGCACTGGCCGGCGTTGAGCCGGGCAAGGATCTGCTCGCGCATGAACCTGAAGCGCATGGGAGAGCAGATTCTGCCAGAACCCCTGGGTGGAGACGGTGCGCATTAACCGCTATTTCCCGGACGCGGCTTTCAATCGCCATCACCGAACGCGAACCGCTGGCGATGGTCAACATGGGGTTCATCTACTATCTGGACAAGAAGGGGACCGTCTTCAAGGTGCTCAACCAGGGCGACAAGCTGGATTATCCCGGTCGTCACCGGCTTCAGTGAAGAAGAGCTGAGCAGCGATCCGAAAGGGACCAGGGAGGCGCTTGAAAGCCACCTGTGAACTGCTGAAGATATTACGGGAAAAAGGTGCATTTATCCTTGCGGATGTATCGGAGATTCATTACGATAAGGGCTACGGTTTTACCCTGTTTACCGCCTCCGGCGCGCTTCCGGTCAAGATCGGCTCCGGAGATTTTTCCGCCAAGGTGGAACGTTTCGCCCGCATCTACCAGGATCTGATGGCCCAGCGGCCGTCACTTCACTACATCGATCTCGATTACAACGACAAAATCATCGTCAAAAAGAGCTAATTTCACATATATATTCATATCAGCAGGGGGGAGTGGTATGTCAGCAACAAAAAGGGATAATCTGATCGTCGGTCTCGACATCGGCACCACCAAGATTTGTGCCATTGTCGGCAATGTCACCGAAGACGGCATCGATATCGTCGGCATCGGCACCAGCCCTTCCAGCGGCCTGCGCAAAGGTGTCGTCATCAATATCGAAAGCACGGTGGGCGCCATCCGCAAAGCGATCGAGGAGGCCGAACTGATGGCCGGCTGCGAGATCAAGTCGGTCTATGCCGGTATCGCCGGCGGACATATCAAGGGGATGAACTCCCACGGCGTGATCGCCATCAAGAACCGCGAGGTTGCCCAGGAGGATGTGCGCCGGGTCATCGACGCCGCCAAGGCGATCAACATCCCGATGGACCGCGAGGTCATCCATATCCTGCCGCAGGAATTCATCATCGACGAGCAGGACGGCATCCGCGAACCGCTCGGCATGAGCGGCGTCCGGCTGGAGGCCAAGGTGCATATCGTCACCGGCGCCGTGGCCAGCGCCCAGAACATCGTCAAATCCTGCAACCGGGCCGGACTGGATGTGGCCGACATCGTGCTGGAACAGCTGGCTTCCTCCGAGGCGGTGCTTTCCGACGACGAAAAGGAGCTGGGGGTCTGCCTGGTGGATATCGGCGGCGGCACCACCGACATCGCCATCTTTGCCGACGGGGCCATCAAGTACACCTCGGTGCTCTCCCTGGGCGGCAATCATCTGACCAACGACATCGCCGTCGGGCTGCGCACCCCGATGGCCGAGGCCGAAAAGATCAAGCAGAAATACGGCTGCTGCCTGTCTTCCCTGGTGGGCAAGGAAGACAAGATCGAGGTGCCCAGCGTCGGCGGACGCAAGCCGCGCGAGCTCTCACGCAACGTGCTGTGCGAGATTCTCGGACCCCGCGTGGAGGAGATCTTCACCCTGGTCAACCGGGAGATCGTCAAATCCGGCCTGGAAGATTCCATCGCATCGGGTGTTGTCATCACCGGCGGCTCCAGCATCCTGGAAGGAATGCCGGAACTGGCCGAGCAGATCTTCAACCTGCCGGTCCGGCGTGGTCTCCCCCAGAAGATCGGCGGCCTGATCGATGTGGTCAACTCACCGGTCTACGCCACCGGCGTCGGCCTGGTGGTCTACGGCAGCCGCAATTCCGGGACACGCGAATTTCCAAGACGGCGAAATCCGATGACAGCATCTTCAGCACGACCATGCGGCGCATGAAGACCTGGTTCCGGGAATTTTTCTAATCTGTTGTCAGGGATTTCCAGTCATAACGCAAACAAACTGAATTTTAAGCCGTTTTTTCACTGATGTATTTTTTTGATTTTTTTCCTTTGATTCTTTGTCAGAATTACGGTTACATTTTACCCCTGTTGATACGGGATACTGCCATTGCGCAAGGGGGAAACGCATGTTTGAATTTGATGAAACCATTGAACAGAGTGCCGTTATTAAGGTAATCGGTGTCGGCGGCGGCGGCGGAAATGCCGTCAACACCATGATCGCCAGCTCCATACATAAAGTGGATTTTATCGTTGCCAATACCGATGCCCAGGCGCTGCGCACCTCCAAAGCCCGGTCAAGACTGCAGCTCGGCCGCCAGCTGACCAAGGGTCTCGGCGCCGGCATCCAAGCCCGAAGTCGGCACGGGATGCCGCTCTTGAAGACAGGGACCAACTGATCGAAGCCCTCAAAGGTGCCGACCTGGTCTTCATCGCCGCCGGCATGGGCGGCGGCACCGGTACCGGTGCAGCGCCGGTCATCGCCGAAGCGGCCCGCGAAACCGGCGTCCTGACCGTCGGTGTCGTCACCAAGCCGTTCACCTACGAAGGCAAAGCCACGACCGATGCTGGCAGAACCGGGCATCAGCGAACTGAAGAAACATGTCGATTCGCTGATCATCATCCCCAATGACCGCCTGATCAGCCAGGCCAGCAAAAACATGTCGCTTTTCGACGCCTTCAAGCCATCCGATGACGTACTTCGCCAGGCGGTTCAGGGCATTTCCGAACTGATCACCTCCACCGGCTTCATGAACCTCGACTTTGCCGATGTCAAGACCGTCATGAGCGTTCGCGGCATGGCCATGATGGGTATCGGCATGGGCAGCTGGCGACAACCGTGCCGCCGATGCGGTCAACAACGCCATCTCCAGCCCGCTGCTGGAAGACAACGACATCTCCGGCGCCAAGGGCGTACTGGTCAACATCACCGGTTCCACCACCATGACCATGGACGACTACAACACCGTCAACCGCATCGTTCACGAGAAGGTCCACGAAGACGCCAACATCAAGATCGGTGTTGTCCGGGACGACGAAATGGGTGACACCATCAAGGTGACCGTTATTGCCACCGGCTTCGGCGACCGTTTTGACGTTGAAAAAAGCAGCGACTTCCGCAAAATCAGCCTGTCATTGGCAGACAAACATACTATAACTCCCGCATCACTCGACCGGCCGACCTTCCAGCGCGACCGTGAAAAAACCGAGAATGTCACGCGCATCCGTCCGACAGTCTCCTTTATTGAAGAAGATGAAGACCAGTACGACATTCCGACTTTTTTGCGTAAGTCGGTAGACTAGAGCAGTAACCCACAAAGGGGCTGGCCGGATGGCCAGCCCCTTCGTGATTATGATTCTTTTCTTTCAGCCAGGCATCAGACTTTTTCTGCCACGCAGGGAATTCACAGCCCCCTCCCCTCTTCTCCGGCACAAACGCAGCACTCCCGGACTACACTGGCAGCCGTTTTCACCCCTCGAGTAACGCACTCCTTGCCTGCAGCTACGATTTTTCTGGACAAACCGGCGGCACTTCCGTAGCATACAAGGTTTAGGCATATTCATTATTAAAAAACGCGAGGCAAAACAATGGCACAAGCAGAAAAAGGAAATACCGTAACAATTAACTTTACCGGAACTCTGGACGATGGAACGGTATTCGACTCGACTCTGGAAGACATGGAATGTAGCGAGGACGAATGCTGTGATGATGGATGTGAAGATGACGAGGAATGCGGCTGCGGCGGCCATGAAAGCGGGCCGATGACCTTCGTCCTGGGAGAAGAGATTCTCTTTCCCCACATTGATGCTGCAATCGTCGGGATGACTCCAGGCGAGAAAAAAACCGTTAAGATCGCTGCTGCCGACGCATTTGGCGAGTATGACAAGGAAAAGGTCTTCACCGTACCACGTAGTGACCTCCCGGAAGACCTTATCCCGGAAGTTGGCGATGAGTTGAGCCTCTCAAACGAAGATGATGAGGAGCTCGAAGTCGTCGTTCTTGAAACGACTGAAGACCAGGTCACCTTCGATGCCAACCATCCCCTCGCCGGTGAAGACGTCACCTTTGAGATCGAGCTGGTAAGCATTCAGTAGATTCTGCCGCATCCCGGCAGTCGCTGCAAAGATATTCAGCGTGACACACAAAAAAACGGCCAAAAGGCCGTTTTTTTTGTGCATGCGGTATGAACGTGCCGATCAGATGAGACCGAAATTATTCTGGTACGCCATCAAGGTATTAATCATCAACGCCGCCACGGTCATCCGTCCGACACCACCGGGCACCGGCGTAATCCATGAACATTTTTTGCTGACATGTTCAAAATCAACATCGCCGACAATCTTGCCGTTTTCGAGACGATTGATGCCGACGTCGATCACCACGACCCCCTCTTTAACCATGTCTTCGGTAATAAAGCCAGGAATGCCGACCGCGACAACAATGATATCAGCCCGCTGCGTCTCATCCACCAACAGCTCGCGTGGTGTTTCGATGTGTGCGAGCGTGACCGTAGCATTACCGATTTCAAAATCGTTGGAAAGCATGATCGAAATAGGCTTACCGACAATGTTCGACCGGCCGATAACGACACAATGCTTCCCTTTGACCGGTATTTCGTAAAACT
Source organism: uncultured delta proteobacterium (assembly GCA_963760075.1). GTDB lineage: Bacteria > Desulfobacterota > Desulfuromonadia > Geobacterales > Pseudopelobacteraceae > JACRCG01. Next base: position 230,680 of record CAVXBQ010000003.1, read on the forward strand.
GAAGCAGCTTGCAGATGCCGTACGCGGTAGCCGGCCTGAATGCCTTCTGACCCAGGGTCATACGGCCGAAATTGGTAGGGTGAAAGCCGTCTATGTCCTTCAACGGGTCAATCGCGTTAATGATGTTCTGCGGATTGATATGCTTCGGCACCGGCAACTGCACGATCAGGCCATCGGTAGTAGGATCTGCATTGATCTCGGCAATTTTTGCCAGCAGTTCAGACTCGGAAATACTCTCCGGAAAGCGGAGCAGGGCGCTTTCAAAACCGGCATTCTCGCATGATTTGATCTTCGATTTTACGTATGATTCGCTGGGAGCATGCTCCCCGACCAGGATCACGGTCATATGCGGTTTCCGCAGGCCGGAGTCAACATACCCGGCAACCCGCTTGGATATGTCCGCTACCAGACTTTCAGCACATATCTTTCCATCAAGTAACTTCATGATAACGGTCCTATGCAGTGCGTTTGGTTACTTCGATCAGGTGATAGCCGAACTGGGTCTGAACCGGTCCGAGAACTTTTCCGACTTCGCCGGTAAATACAACGGAATCAAACTCTTTAACCATCTGTCCCGGGCCGAATTCACCCAGATTGCCGCCATCTCTGCCGGAAGGGCACTGGGAATGTTCGCGGGCACATGCCGCAAAATCTTCTCCCGCTTCGATTTTTGCTTTCAGCGCTTCACACGCCTCTTTGGATGCCACGAGGATGTGGCGGGCAGATGCTCTGGTCATTCTAAACTCCTTTGTCGTATGGTCTGCAGGGATGTTCCCGGCGATTACAGTGTGTATACCTTTTTGACACTAATACCGCTATTAGTCAATAGCGTCAATATGGCGCTTTCCAGCTCACTCACTCGACTTCAAGTGCCGGTTCGCTGAGCGCGGCCAACTGTTCGCGCAATTCCAGAATATGTTCCCCCCAGTAGCGGGTGGTGTTAAACCAGAAAAACGTGTGCGGAAAGAGCGGGTCCTGCCAGCGCCGGGCCAGCCAGGCACTGTAATGCAGCATGCGGAGTGTACGCAGCGGCTCGATCAGGCGCAATTCCCGTGGATCGAAGTCATTAAATTCCCGGTACCCCTCCAGCAGCGAATCCAGCTGGGCCAGCTGCCGCGGGCGGTCTCCGGAAAACATCATCCAGAGGTCCTGTACCGCCGGCGCCATGCGGGCGTCATCAAAATCGACAAAATGGGGGGCGTTGTCGCGCCAGAGGATATTGCCGGCATGACAATCCCCATGCGTCCGGATGCTGCGAACCGGGCCGACCTCGGCCAGAATGCCGTCGATGGCCTCCAGCAGCTGCCCGGTTACCGCGCTATAACTGGCCCGGTACTCGTCCGGGATAAACCGCTCTTCAATCAGTCGCACGCTGTTGGTACCGAAACTCTGCCGGTCCAGCGTCGGGCGATGAACAAACGGCTTGACCGCGCCGGTGCCATGAATCCGCCCCAGCAGGCGACCAAGTATTTTCAGATTGTCGAGGTTGTCAAACTCCGGGGCGTGCCCCCCCTGGCGGGGATAGAGTGCAAAATGAAACCCGTCGTACTGCAAGCAGACTCGTCCCGGCGGCATTTTTGAGCGGAGCAACGATAGGAAGCTCATGCTCGACCAGTTCGAAGCAGAAGGAGTGCTCCTCCAGAATCTGCTGTTCGCTCCAACGGTTCGGACGATAAAATTTGGCAATCAGCGGTTGCGCTTCATCGATACCGACCTGATAGACCCGGTTCTCATAGCTGTTGAGCGCAAAGACGCGGCGGTCACAGATGAAACCCTGACTTTCGACGGCGTCCATGACGTGGTCGGGGGTAAGTCGTTGAAACGGATGGTGGCTTTCGGTCATTGTGCGATTCCTGTGATACGGCATTGTGTACTGCAGAGATAGTATGGCCTCATTCTACCGGCTGTGCTAGGTTATTGAGAGTTTGTATGCTAGATTTATTATCAGCTGTCAACCGGGTAACCTCTGCCGGGACAATTCTATGCGAGAAAACGGAACAGTATCCCATGAACAGTTATACGCCTAACGGCCTGATAGTTGCCCATCACGGCATCTCGGTTGAGGTATTGTTTGACAACGGTACGCGCAGAATGGTGCGGGTCAAGCGCAACTCCGGGCATGTTGTCGGGGACAACGTCACCGTTACCGGTGAGGTGTTGAAACGTTTGCCGCGCAGAACAGAGCTGCAGCGGCGTGATGCCCGTGGCGGCATCCATCTGGTCGCCGCAAATCTCGATGTCCTGGGCATCGTTGTCGCGCCGCAGTCGCCGGGCGGTTTTATCGATCGGGCAATTGTCGCCGCACGGTCGGCAGCGTTGCAACCGTTTTTGGTGGTCAACAAATGCGATCTTGACGGCACGGCGGAACTGCTGGCCGAAATGAACAAGGTGTACGGCGGCTCCGTGCCGATATTTCCGATCAGCGCCGCCGAGCGGAGCGGGTTTGCCCCGCTGGAGAAATTTCTGAGCGACGGACATCGCGGCGCGTTTGTCGGCACGACCGGGGTCGGCAAAAGCTCCCTGCTCAATGTGCTCTGCCCGGACATAGACCTTAAAGTCGGCAGCGTGAGCGACTACAAGAGCATGGGGCGGCACACCACTACCGTTTCCACGCTGCACGCCCTCTCGGGTGGTGGTGAGCTGGTGGACACCCCCGGTTTCCGCGATTTCGGCCTGGTCGATATCACGGTCGAGGAACTGGCCGAATATTACCCCGGTTTCGAAGATCACCAGAATGTCGCCTGCAAGTTCCGGAACTGTCGGCACCGCTCCGAGCCGGGGTGTGCCGTACTCACACTGGTCGAACAGGGGCGTATACCGGCAGAGCGCTACGCCACCTATATGGAAATACTCAAAGAAGTAGAAAGCCAGCAGACTGCTGCCCGCAGCAGAGAGTGGAAAAACAACTAATCCCCAGTGAGCCCGCTATGATCAAAACCACCTATGTCATCGGCCACCGCAATCCGGACACCGATTCAATCGCCTCCGCGATCGGCTATGCCGCTCTGAAGCAGCGGCTCGGAGACAGCAGCGTCATCGCCGCCATGGCAGGCGCCCCGAACCCCCAGACCCGTTACATCCTCGACCGCCTCGGGATTCCTGACCCGCTCTTTCTGGCGGATGTCCACCCCAAGGTGCGCGACACCCTCAAACGGCAGCCGGTGACGGTCGATCGTCAGGCTTCAGCCTACGAAGCACTGGAACTGTTCAACAAAAGCGGCGTCCGGGTACTGCCGGTGGTCGATGGGGATAACAGGCCGTGCGGCATGCTCTCGCTGCTGCGGCTGTCGGAAAGCTACCTCCTCCCCTGCCAGGACAGAACTACGTCAGGTTACGACCATCGCTGCCGACCCTGGCCAGAACCCTCGCAGGGCGTTTTGAAACCGGGGCCTGCGACGATGCCCCGATCACCCTGAACCTGTTCATCGGAGCGATGCTGGAGGAATCCTTCAGCAGCAGGATCGACGGCTATGACCCACGCGAACTTCTGATCATGACCGGTAATCGCCGCACTATCCAGCTGGCCGCCATTGAACGCGGCGTGCGGCTGCTGGTGGTAACCGGCGGGCACCAATTGGAAGGGGATCTGCTCCTGCTGGCTCAAAAGCAGGGGGTCACGGTGCTGTTGACCCCCCACGACACCGCTACAGCCGCCTGGCTGGCGCGGCTCTCCACGCCGGTTGCCTGTCTTGCCGAACGGGAATTTGCCGATATCGAAGTGGACAAATCGCTGGCCGCCCTGCGCCAGAAACTGCTCGGAGCCAACGTGTCGGCCGTGCTGGCACTGGAGGGGGACGGGACACTGGCCGGCGTCGCGACCAAGTCGTCCCTTCTGGCGCCGCTCCCCTACAACCTGATTCTGGTGGATCACAACGAACTCGGGCAGGCGGTACCGGGTGCCGAACTGGTAGAAATAGCCGAAGTCATCGACCACCACAAACTCGGCAACAGCCACTCAAACACCCCGATCTCCTTCATCACCTCGCCGGTCGGCAGCACCTGCACCCTGGTGGCCCGGCGCTACCGCGAGTGCAACGTGGAGCCGGAACAGAAGATTGCCGCGCTGCTGCTGGCCGGGATCCTGTCCGACACGGTTATTCTCAAATCGCCCACCACGACCGACGCCGACCATCAGATGGCCGCCTGGCTGGAAGAGCGCTCCGGTCTTTCGCACGTCCGATTTCGGCCGCGATATTTTTGCCGCCAGCAGCTCCCTGAAAAATTACGGGTCGGTTGATCGGGTCGTATCTGCCGACTTCAAGCTCTTTACCCATGAAAAATACAGCATCGGACTCGGACAGGTCGAGGTGATCGGCTTTGACGAATTTTACAGCATGAAGGAGGAACTGCTGGCGGCTCTGGCCGAAGTCAAACGGCGCGACAATCTCTTCATCGCCGGGCTGATGGTGACCGATATCACCACCGAAACGACGCTCTTTCTGGTGGAGGGACATACCCGCATCGCCCATGTCATGGAATATCCGCAACTGGAGCCGCATCTGTATGAACTGAAGAACGTCATGTCGCGCAAGAAACAGATGGTGCCGCATCTGCTGAAGATTCTGGCCAAGGTCTGACCGATGCAACCGGCAACCATGCTAAAGCGGTCTCGTGATGTCATGCTCGCACAGTGGAACGAGCTGCTGCGCTTGCGGGGTGAAGTCCTGAAGACCTCCGACCTTGAGGCCATCCACGACCTGCGGGTCGCATCCCGCCGTTTCCGGGCGGCGCTGGAACTGTTCGAGCCATGGCTGCCGCCAAAGAAAGCGGCACTGATAAAGAAAAGCACCCGGAAACTGACGCGGCTGCTGGGCGGTCTGCGCAATATCGATGAGGCGCTGCTTTTCTTCCGCCTGCATACCCCTGCCACCACCGGAGGGGGATACCAGATCTGCCGCATTCTCTCGGAAAAACGCCCCGGAGAACTGACGCTGATTAATAAATCCCTCTCGTCCTTTGACCGGCGCCCCCTCGGCCGGATGGTGCGGAAAGCGGCGGACAGGCTGGGAGAAGGACGGATTGCGGCCGGCACGAGCTTCCCGCTGGCGACTTATTTTCCCGACACCTGCCTCAGTCTGTTCCAGCCGATACATGACCTTCTGCCTGTCGCAACCTCCCCCGGACAGCGGGAATCCCGCCATGCCCTCCGGATAGCCATCAAGAAGTGGCGCTACTTCTTCGAAATCGTCGGGGCGGTACTCGGACGTGACTGCAGTGCCATGCTCGGTCTGCTCAAGGAATATCAGACGATCCTGGGGCACATGAATGACATTGCGGTGTTCGGCGAGCTCTGCGGCACCCTGGCGCTCTCCCGGCACGAACGCATGTTCATCGAGGCGACCCTGCAGGCTGAAGATGAACTGCTGCTGCAGAAACTGGCCGATCTCATCGAACGGAAACCGTTGACCTACACCTTCCCCTTTTGAATCCGGCGAAAACCCTTCACTCTGGCGGCGGTGCGGAGGAATTCCCGTCGTGCCGTGCCTCACTACATTTTTACGGATCAGCTGTCATCTGCCAAGACGAAATTGTGCAGAGCGATTGTGTTAGAGCAATTATCCGCTATAATACTTGTATCATTCTCACATAGTAACGCCACGCAGGAGACACCTCATGGATCTGCGCACAACTCACACCACCATCCTGAACGATGGGGACCCGGAACAGAAGCGGGCCGAGATTCTGGCACTATTTCCACGCCACCTTCGATATCGACGAAAAGCTCTACGATACGCTTAAGTACGACGACACGTTTTACCTGCGTGCCGACCGGCTGCGCCATCCGCTGATCTTCTATTTCGGCCACACCGCCACCTTCTACATCAACAAGCTGACGATTGCCCGGGTCATCGACACGCGCATCAACCCCCGCTTCGAATCGATGTTTGCCGTCGGGGTGGACGAGATGTCGTGGGATGACCTGGACGAAGCCCATTACGACTGGCCGACCCGCCAGCAGGTCAAGGAGTACCGCGACCAGGTCCGCGCGCTTGATCGACGGGCTGATCCGCACCCTGCCGCTGACCCTCCCGATCACCTGGGAGAACCCGTTCTGGGGGATCATGATGGGGATCGAACACCAGCGCATCCATCTGGAAACATCGTCGGTGCTGATCCGCCAGCTCCCGATCGACCAGGTGCAGCAGCTGCCACTCTGGGACATCTGCCGCGAAGCGGGCGAACCGCCGGCCAACCGGCTGCTTGCCGTTGCCGGCGGCACCGTCACCCTCGGCAAGGCAAAGGATCATCCGCTCTACGGCTGGGATAACGAGTACGGCCAGCACACCGCAGACGTGCGCCGACTTCAAGGCAGCACAGTACCTGACCTCCAACCGGGAGTTCCTGGCGTTCGTCGAGGCGGGTGGTTATCGCGAACGGCAGTGGTGGACCGAGGAGGGGTGGCACTGGCGCGAGTTCAAACAGGCGGACTATCCGCTGTTCTGGATCAAGAGCCGGGGACGGCTGGAAACTGCGCACCATGGCCAGCGAAATCGACCTGCCCTGGAACTGGCCGGTGGAGGTCAACTATCTGGAGGCCAAGGCGTTCTGCAACTGGAAAGCAGCCAAGACCGGCACGCCGATCCGCCTGCCGAGCGAGGACGAATGGAACCGGCTGCGGGACGTCTGCACCATCCCCGACCAGCCGTACTGGGACAAGGCGCCGGGCAACATCAACCTGGAATGGTGGGCTTCTTCCTGTCCGATCGACCGCTTCAAGACCGGCGACTTCTTCGACGTGCTCGGCAACGTCTGGCAATGGACCGAAACCCCGATCTACCCGTTCCACGGTTTCGAGATCCACCCCTGGTACGACGACTTCTCCACCCCGACCTTCGATACCCGTCACAACCTGATCAAGGGGGGCTCCTGGATTTCCACCGGCAACGAGGCCACGCGGGATTCCCGTTACGCCTTCCGGCGCCATTTCTTCCAGCACGCCGGTTTCCGCTATGTGGAAAGCGCCGCACCGGTCATCATTCACGATGACCAGTACGAAAGCGATGCCCTGGCGGCCCAGTACTGCGATGCCCACTACGGCCCGGGACACTTCGGTGTCGCCAACTTTCCGGCGGCCTGTGCAGAAATCTGCCTGGAGCTGATGCAGGGGCGCGCAAGGGGCCATGCCCTCGATCTTGGCTGCGCCCTGGGAAGGGCGTCATTTGAGCTGGCTCGCGGCGGTTTTGCACAGGTGACCGGGCTGGATTTCTCCACCCGCTTTTTCCGCCTCGCCGCCCGGATGCAGGAGGAGGGCTATCTGCGCTATGCGCTTCCGGAAGAGGGGGAGATCGTCTCATTCCACGAGATTACACTGACGGAGCTGGGGCTGGACGGCATCCGCAACCGGGTGCAGTTTTTCCAGGCCGACGCCTGCAACCTGCCGGAAAAATTCAGCGGCTACGACCTGGTGCTGGCCGCCAACCTGATCGACCGGCTCTACTCGCCGCGCAAGTTCCTCACCACCATTCACGAACGGATGAATCCGGGCGGTCTGCTGGTGCTGACCTCACCCGTATACCTGGCTGGAGGAGTACACCAAAAAAGAGGAGTGGCTGGGGGGATACCGCGAGGCGGGTGAACCGGTCTGGTCGCTGGATGGGCTTGAAGGAGGCGCTGGCGCCGCATTTCCGCCTGCTGGGCGAACCGCGTGACGTGCCGTTCGTGATCCGCGAGACGCGGAGAAAGTTTCAGCATACGATGGCACAGCTTACGGCGTGGGAATTAGTGACGTGAAAAAAACCGTGACGGCAGAGTTTGTTCATTTTATGAACATCCCGCGAGGAGCAGGAGGAACCCTTTGTTCATTCTATGAACACCCCTGGGGTGCGGTAGGAACTCAATACGTTGCCACTCAACTTGTAGGTGGACTTGTCTTCATACATCCGTTTATCGGCCCGGCTCATAAGACTTCCCACCTCGTCAGGCAGATGCGCCGTTGCGCTTCCGAGAGAAATCCGCACCTGGACCACCCCGCTTTCGCTGTTCAGCCGCTGTTCAGCTTCGCGGATGCGTTCCTGCAACGCGGAAGTCGCTTTTTCATCCGACTCAAGCAGCAATACGACAAATTCATCACCGCCGATGCGCGCCACAAGGTCTTCAGATCTAAACACACTCTTTAGAATATCGGCAGCCGATTTAATCAACTCGTCGCCAGCCTCATGCCCATGGGTATCATTTACCAGCTTGAGACCGTCAAGATCGGCAACGATGACACTGACCGGGTACCGTCTCCCCTTCTCAATCCGCGCAAACTCCGTCTCAAAAAATGATCGATTGTACAATCCGGTCAGCGAGTCGTGATAGCTGAGATACTGGAGTTTTCTCTCAATTTCCTTACGGTCGCTGATGTCTCTGACAACGGAGAGAACACGCCCCTCTCCGCCGATATGGGATGGGGTAAGCGACACCTCTGCCCAGAACAGTTCACCGCTTCTCTTCTTGCCGAGCCATTCATATGACTGCGGCCCCTCTTCAGAAGCCTTTCGTATCCAGCTGATGGCGTCATCCAACGAATACGGAGATTGCCCGGAGCTAAAGTCATGAACATTCATGAAGAAGATTTCTTCGCGGGAGTATCCATACATCTTCTCGACCGCCTTATTGGCCTCAACGATAGCGCCGGTATAGGCATCATGCACAAACACCGCGTCATTGGTCGCGTTGAAAATTTCCCAATAGTTGTTTTCTACGATGCTTAATGTCAGCTCCCTTTCCCGAAGTTCCGTGTTGTCGGAAATGGAGACCATGACACCCTGAAGACTGCCATCGTCATGTACAAGCGGTTTTGCGGCGAAAATACCCCAGAATTCGCTGCCATCTTTGCGGATCAATCGTCGTTCCGCCTTGATCTGTGCAACGTCTCCCGTAACCATCATATGCATATCGAGTGTGGCACTTTCAATTTCCGCCGGATGGATATAATCGATAAACGCAGTACCATTAAGATCGGGAAGGGCGCATCTGAACAGTTCCGCCATCCGCTTGTTGGCATATGAAATGGTCCATCTGTCGGCATTCGCCATGAATATGCCGGACTGAGACATATCCAGAACAGCCTGCAGCTGTTGCAACTTATCGCGTAAAGCCTGTTCCTTCATGGTGGATCACCAGCCTGTCAAAATAAATGTTCGTACGCGTGGGGAGCAGCCATTGACTAACAACAATAATCTTGTATACATTTAAAGCAAGCAAAAACGGTTTACGGTAGCAGCCACGCGCCTTCGCAAACATTTACCACGAAGGTTTGCAAGCAAATATAAACTAGCACTAATAGTAGCCAAAGGCAACGGGTTATCATGAGCGGATCAAAGCAACATTCGGCCACGCCGCAAACAACCATGCCGGCCCTTTTCGTCGGGCACGGCAACCCGATGAACGCCATCGAGGAGAGCGTCTACGCCACGGCGTGGCGCGAGGCGGCCGCTTCGATGCCGCGCCCGAAGGCCATCCTCTGCATCTCGGCCCACTGGGAGACGGAGGGGACCTTCGTTACCGCCATGACGCAGCCGAAGACGATCCACGACTTCTACGGCTTTCCCGAAAAGCTGTACCAGGTGCAGTACCCGGCCCCCGGATCGCCGGAGCTGGCCGAACGGGTGCGGTCGTTGGTAACATCCACCGCGGTGCGGCTGGATGACGGCTACTCCTGGGGGCTGGATCATGGCGCCTGGTCGGTGCTGCGGCGCATGTACCCCGAGGCCGACATCCCGACCATTCAGCTCAGCCTCGACCGGACGCAGCACCCGCGCTTCCACTACGATCTGGGAGCGGAACTGGCGGCGCTGCGCAGCGAGGGGGTGCTGATCGTGGGGAGCGGCAACATCGTCCACAACCTGCGCCTGCTGCAGTGGGACGCCCGTGAACCCTACCCCTGGGCGGCCGAGTTCGACCGGAAGGCGGCCGGACTGATGCTGGCGGGCGATCACGACCGGCTGGTGGCCTACCCTGCCCTGGGCGAAGCGGCCCGGCTCTCGATCCCGACCAACGAACACTATCTGCCGCTGCTGTACACCCTGGCGCTGCAGCAGCCGGGCGAACCGGTCTCGTTCTTCGCCGAGGGGCTGACGATGGGGTCGATATCGATGCGCTCGGTCAGGATCGGATAGACCTAAACCGGACAAGCCGGAACCAAATAAAATTTCACGCGGAGACGCGGAGAACGCGGAGAGAACCAAGACCGAAAGCTTATACTCGGGTCTAAGCCTTTTTTTGTTTTTGACGTTCTCCGCGTCTCCGCGTGAGGCGGTTTCTCCGCATATTCATCTCAAAGAGACTCAGGTCGTTAGAGGCCTGCTACGTTCTTAACGTCACCACCGTAGCACCATCCCGCCCCTCGTGCGGTTCTCCCGGACGGTGGCTTTCCACCAGCGGGTGCCGCTCCAGCTCTTCCCGCACCGCATCCCGCAGCCGCCCGGTGCCGATGCCGTGAATGACCCGGACCTCGCTTAGTCCGGCAGCGGCAGCGTGATTGATGAACGGCTCCAGCTCTGCCAACGCCTCGTCCACCCGCATCCCGATCAGCTTCAGTTCACGCTGTTCACTCTCTTCAATGGTGGCCCGCCAGGTTCCGGTAGGTTGTTTCTTCTTCCCACCCTCACCCTTTTTCTGAGGTTTGGCCAGCTCTGCCAGCGGCACGTCCAGTTCCATCCGCCCGGCCCTGACCCGCGCTTTGCCGCTCCGTTCGTCAACGGACAGGACAACGCCGTCGCAACTGAGCGTCCTGATATGGACCGTATCGCCCGGTTTGGCTGATGTCAGCGGCAGCAGTTCCGGCAGTTCGACCTGCGGCTTGAGCTGTTCCGTCAGTTCCGTCTCGGTCTGACGCAGCTCGTCGACGATCTCGCTCCGCTTTTCTCGCTTCAACTCTTCAAGCAGCGCGTTCGTACGTCGCCGCGTCGCGGAAATCAGCTCCTTGGCCTCGTTCCACCCCTTTTCGGCAGCTTCCTTGCGGATCAGACGCACCTCGTCGGCCCGCGCATCGAGTTCTGCACTTCGCTCTTCAAGGAACCGTTCACGCGCCTCAAGAGAGCTGCGCAGACGCTCATATTCATTCCGGCGCTGGCGCAGTTCGGTCAGCAGCCCCGCAAATTCGCTCCCGGCATTGCCGAGCATCCGGCGGGCAAAGGCGATCACCCGTTCCGGCATGCCGAAACGGCGGGCGATCTCCACGGCGTGCGACTGCCCCGGTTCGCCGACGATCAGGCGGTAGAGCGGCGTAAAGCTGGCATCGTCAAACTCCATCCCGGCGTTGATCATGCCGGGGGTGTGATGGACAAAACCGATGATCTCGCTCAGGTGTGTGGTGGCGATCACCATGCTCCCCTGCTGCTGCAGCTCATGCAGCACGCCGCAGGCGATGGCCGCCCCCTGCAGCGGTTCGGTGCCGGCCCCCAGTTCATCCAGCAGCACCAGCGTGCGCGGCGCCGCTCTGCTGAAGGATGGCGGCAATCCGGGCGGCATGGGCCGAAAAGGTGGAATGGCTCTGCTCGATGGACTGCTCGTCACCGATATCCACCAGCAGCGAATCCAGCAGCGGAAAGGTCGAGCGCGGCCCGGCCGGCACCGGCAGGCCGCAGAGCGCCATCAGCGTCAGCATCCCGGCCGTCTTGAGGGCGATGGTCTTGCCGCCGGCGTTGGGGCCGGTGATGACCATGACCGAGTCGGCCTCCGAAGCAGCGCCGCCCAGCTCCAGCCCGAGCGGCTCGACCGTTTTCAACAGCGCCCCGCTTCTGCATCATCAGCAGCAGCGGGTGACGGGCCTCCACCAGCCGCAGTTCGCCCTCGCTCATTCATGCGTGGCCGGTTCCAGATCGAACTCGATCGGCAAAACGGGCCATGCTGTTCAGCCGATCCAGCTCCAGCAGCGTTTCAAAGCAGGCGGCGATCTCGGTCGGCATCTTCGCGGATCCAGCTGGAGAGCTGGCGCAGGATGCGGATCTCTTCGGCCTTCTCCTCGGCGGTCAGGTTTTCCAGTTCGTTGACGAAGGGGATGATCTCCAGCGGCTCCATGAAGGCGGTTTCGCCCGAGGAGGAGACATCATGCACCACCCCCTTGACCATCCCCTTGGAATCCATGCGCACCGGAATGACCCAGCGCCCGGAGCGCTGCGTGATGAAATCGTCCTGCAGGAATTTCTCGATGCCGCTGTCGCCGGACGATCTCCTCGATCTTTTTGCGGATGCGCGCCGCCAGCCCCCGCTTGGCCCGGCGGATCTCCCTGAGCAGCGTCGAGGCGCGAATCCATGATGCTGCCGTCGCCGTCGATGGAGGCCGCCAGCGGTTCAAGAATATCGGGAAAGCCCTTCAGCTGCGGTTCAATCGATTTCAGCAGCGGGATGTCGTCACGATGCGAACATTGGCGGGCCAGGTCGGCATACAGGCGCAACACCGGGATAAACAGCAGCAGTTCGAGCGGCGCCAGGATGGCTCCGACCGGCCGCAGAAGTTCGAGAGACGGGCGGATATCCTCAAAACTTCCCAGGGCAAGCGAGATGCCGGAGCGATCAAGGGCGCGGATCTCGCCGATCCGTCCGGATATGGTTCTGATCTCCTGGAGGTCAGTAAGCGGGACGGATGGTGTTGATTCGCTCCACCGTGCAGGAGCTGTGGGCATGGCGGGAAATTTCGGCAAGCAGCTTGTCGAATTCAAGCCGGGCCAGTGTTTCAGAAGCTATCATGTAGGTTAACCTTTGCGTTGTATGAGGAATCGTTGCGTGGAGCTTTTCGTCGATAGTACAACCGGTATATCGGTGAGTAAAGGGTTTTGACGGTGACTGGTGAGGTCGCGACAAATGGTTATGCATTCTTCTTTACAAGACTCCACAGGCGATTATATAGTGCGGCTTTATTTGTATTTTCTTAGCAATACTGTTTGTCTGGCAATTCAGGCGATGACGCTTGGGAATAGCCAGGAACCAGGCAACAACTGAGGCTTTATGGAAAGAAATGAAATCCGATCACAAATGGAAAACGGCGATTATGTCAATGTTGTTGTCAATGCTATCGGCGACTGTCTATCTGCAGTACCTATCGCAGGAGCGTTTATTACCGCTGTCAAAAATACTGGGTATAATATTGCAGCCGCTAAACAAAAGAACAGGATTATCAGCCTGTTGAATGACCTCTCTTCAAAAGTGGAGAATATTGAAGTGATATTTAATCAAAAGCGGGAAGACGATGCTTTTCTTGTTCTGTTCTATCGCTTTTTGTATAGCGCAAGAGATGAAATAGATGAAATAAGGCGGGAGGCTTTTTTAAATTTAGGAAAGAAGTTACTTGAGGAAGACCTTCCATTTGATGAAACACGTCTTGCCATTGAAACCCTACCGTCGATGACCCCCTATGAAGTTAAGCTTTTGGCATATATTGCTCAACTTGCGCCGGATTGGAAGGATGCAGACGAAGTAGCAAAAGAAATAGTGGCAAAGAGAAGCCTCGCTATTGAAGATCCAGAAGAGATAAAGCATCTCCTTTCTCAATTATGGAAAAAGGGGCTTGTGATGGAGAGCCATCATGGTGCACGGTTGGGAACAACATCATCTGATTTCATAGAGAAATTTCTTATTTCAAAGATCGGTCAACAGTTATTAACGTTGATTTCATCGGTCTAACTATGGGTTACACCGGTTGCCGCAAACTTCGTGGCCCTAGTGACCCCAGAGCTGTTGGGTACAACTACTTATTCTCGCTGTAAAAGGAATGTCATGGATAAGTTAATTTTATTATTTGTAATACCATTTATGTTAATTGGAAGCCTTGGATGCTCTAAAGGTTCAATCAGCGTCGCACCTCCGCAAAGCTTAGTAGATCAAACCAAAATAGCAACTCTAGAGCTACTCGCTAGACCTATTTCCATTAACAGCCCAGGTCATGCTTACATAAAAATCACTAGAGAAAATGAGCTTCAGAAAATGAGTACACTCAACAGCTATGGATTTTACCCTGATAAAAATGGCAAATTCTTCAGCGTGATACGAGGAAGAGGCGAAATCCGGAGTGAAAATGAAATTACAAATCTTCCGTCAATTACCCTTACGACACAGCTAAACAAGCAACAATTAGAAATGGTTCTCTATGCTATAGAAAAATGGGAGTTTGAAACAATGCTTGAATTTAAAAAATACAGCTTAACCTCAGAAAATTGTGTTGATTTTGTCGATAAAATTGCATCGGAAGCTGGGCTGATAACTCCGACTACGAGTTTCAAATTTCCTGCACAGTATATAAAAGAGTTAGCAAACATAAATACACAGCCAACAATGCAATAAACCTCACGAAAGTGGACTCGTCACAGGCACATAACCGGGACAGTACTATTTATTTCCTGCTGAGACGCCGAAGAAAGCTATACGCCCTCACCTTTACCGTTCTATGTATTTCTCAATATAAAGGCAAACAACCATGCATAATAAAGCCGAACTTTGGTGCCTAATTCTACTTTCCGTTCTCTTCCTTGCGCAAAATGTTAATGCGGACAATGTCAATGATTTGCATTATAAATCCTCCCCCGTATCTCAACTACAAAAGCCGCCTTCCATCCCCAAGCAAGGTGAAGAAAATTCTCATTCAAAATATTCATCAAGCAAACACAGAATCGCACCACAAAAAAACGAAGGAAGCAGCCACGTTACTAATACGAATGCAGAGATAAAAGACGGCACCGTCAAAATTGAGGTTATTAATAAGCAAGTACCACAAACATTCAGTCTTTATGGTGCGTTGATAGCTATTGGTGTTCCTTTATTTGTCTTGCTAGTAACTAATCTTGTGACTTTATGGAAAATACGATTGGAGTCGAAGGTTGCAATAAGAAATGAACTTGGAATGAACTCAATTGAAAGAATTAAGGAAAAGCTATCACAATTCTATGATCCAATAATTGCATTACTTAACACGAATTCCGAGATATTTAATGGATTCGGACCACGAACTTTTCCAGAAGATCATTTTGCCGGTGAAGAGGCGTTGCACATTTGGTCATTGATGGTTAACGATGTTATTCTTCCCAATAACAAGGAAATAACTAAAATAATAAAGAGTTACTCGCATTTGATGAACGAAGATGATGATTTTGAGCTATATTTGAGATTTATGAAGCATGCTGCATCCTATGATGCTTTTCGAAATACACCCAATCAACTTCATGGCGTTTTTTCGTACCCTACTGATTTATTGCCAAACGTGATTTCACACAGAAAAAAAATTGTTTGCGAGTTGCAGAAGTTACAAGCTGAACTTCAAAACTGAAATGGGAGGAAGATAATGGGGATCAAGTGGCTTAAGGAATGTCTAGAGGAGGAATACCCGAGAGTTATTTCCTGCAGTTTTCCGGGAAATCGTTGCATGGATCTCGCTTATAGAGGCAAATCAGGTGAAAGATTTAGTTACAGAATCTATACTCCGGAAGGTACCGAATATCTTGTCGGCCAAGATGTTGTTGACAGAGTTAGAGGACTTGGAGTGACACTTCTTGTAGCGGGCCATTTCTGCCAAGTTGGCATGGCCGCTAAAGCATATGCAAAATCAAAAGGCATACCAATCGTCAACAACAAACAGTTTTTTGCAAAAGTTGGCAACGGTGAAGAATTCTGAAAGCTACTTCCGATTACATAGCTTGGCTAAAACGTGAAGTCACAAAGTTGGAGCCATTCATCATTTATGCTTTTGTTTTTGGAAGCGTAGCTAAATTTGAGAGCAATCCAAATGATTGTGATTTTATGATAGTGACATGTACTAAACCAGGAATGGTTGAATGGGAGAAAGTGCGGACTGAAAGAGATATGCTCAAAGCACTAGCAATACTGCAGTTATAGCAGCTATTGTTGCAGCGACAATAGCTTTTATTGCAAACATAATTACTACAGTAATAACCTTTGTTATCGCAAAATTAAACTCTAACAAGGATATTAAACTACAAAACGAACGCTTGCTGGATGACAGAAATAAATCTGAGGTAGCTTTACTAAGATCGAAGCTCGAAGAAGTCCATATAATCCTCTCCAAAATAGAATTGGAAAATTCTCAGACACTTAGCTTCTTTCACTCCACTTCAGGAATAACAAGAGATCAGTATCGTGAGCGATACTTAGAAAACTGCGAACGAGTTCATAAGGCGGTTTGCACTACAGATCTATATTTTGATGAAATGAGTTCAGCAATACGAAATATCTACAACGAGATGAACTCTTTTTGGGGTAATCAAGAAGCTTTGTTAATGATAAATAAAGCAACAAATAGGCTTGGTTGGGATAATGCTTTTGGTGAAGTCATTGCGGCTTCCAAAACAATCAGCGCGAAAGCACAAGAAGTACAAATAAAAATAGTTAGTGTGAGCAAAATACTTAACGATAGGTTGAAAACTTAAACCGTTAACTTTATACAGCACAAACTGGAGAGTAAACATGTCCATCTCGTGCCAATACCGGCCCAAAATAAGGCCGGTCAGGCTTTGTTGAGCGTTGGCTTGGAAAACAAAAGAAATGATTCGAAACTTCTTGCAATGCTTACCATGTAGCTATAAGTTATGCGCATATCTTATGCGCATAAGGAGTGTGTTATGCAACTTCATGTTTTTCGATGCAAGCGCGCCAAAAAAACCCACAAATCTGAGCATTAACAGCGATCTTCTTCAGCAAGCCAAAGAACATCACATCAATTTATCACAGGCATTGGAATTGCGACTTGCGGAAATATTACGGGACGAAAAACGGCGGAGTTGGAAAGAGGAGAATCGGGAAGCGGTGGAAGAATACAATCGACGTATTGAAGCCCGAGGGGTTTTCAGTGACGGCCTGAGACAATTCTGATGGCACAGTTTGATGTCTATGCGAACCCGAATCCTGAAACAAAACGATCAATCCCTTATCTGCTTGACGTGCAGACCGACCTTTTAAACGACCTGACAACTCGCGTAGTTGTTCCCCTCTATTCAGTGTCTTCCATGAGTAAGACGGCAACACATCTGAATCCTCAATTTTCAATAAAACGAACCACCGTCATAATGTCAACTGCCGAGCTGGCAGGAGTTACGGTAACCAGCCTCGGTGAGAAAGTGTGTTCTCTCAAGGAACATCGAAACGAAATCATAGCCGCTCTTGATTTCCTGATCACCGGCTTTTGATGATTGGAGCAGCGCGGGCCCATTAGAGTTTCCCCAACCAGAGCCTACAGCGGTTTTCACCACTAAGGCTCGGAAACGTTGAACACAAAGAAGACACAATGAATCAAAATCTGTAGTTCGGACTTATTTACCTTTTCTTATCAAAGTTGTTCCAAGAAGTTTGGGGGATCATGTCTTGAATAATAATTCCAGAAAAACTGATTCCTCAATTCCTGGCTCGACAGACTCCCGAACCGTCGAAATGCTGTCCAATCAATTTCCGTACATAAAAAAGCTAACCCCCGACTACGAAAAAGCGATTACACATCTCCCCCTCCTCAACATCGACTCTCTGCTTATCCCTTCTCCATACATCCTGGACAAAACCATCGACGTCGACTACGAACACAGCTTCGTGTGGGACGAAAAGGGGGAACTGCTCGGGTATCTGCTTGTCTACGCAACGCCGGACCAGAAAAAATTTCAAATCTATCGGCAGGTGACCAGTCCTTTCGGCAGAGGAAAACGGATCGGCTCGGCCCTGGTTCACTATCTGGCCCACACGGTGGACCCTGATTCCCATATCTACCTCTATGTCTGGGAGAAGCTCACAAGCTCCATTGACTTCTTCGGGAAAAAGGGCTTCAGCATCGAGGATCTCATCGTCTACCGGAAGATGAAGTTCCACCTGATGTCGGCGACGGCCAGGGCGCTCAGGGAACGGGTCGTTTCAGCGCAGCGCCCGGGTGTTTCTGCTGTCGAAGAGCTGGCCAGGGTGCGGCACGACGTAAAAAAATCGCTGAAGGTTCTCTTTGATATGACCGCCATGATGTCGGTGGACAACTTCAGCAAGGTTTCCGAGGACATCAACAGGGAAACCACAGCCCTTCTTAACACCCTGAACATGTACGAGGACACTACTCATCTTTCTCACAAGGTATCACTCAAGGATCTGATAACGGAGCGGGTCATTCCCTTTGTGGAAGCGGTGGACAGCTCCTGCGAGGTGAAACCTGATCCTCAAATCCAGGATTGCGCCGGTGAGCGGCAGCTACATGAGCTTCAGCCGGGCTTTGATAAATATTGTCTCGAACGCCATGGATGCCATAAAGTCGGCGGGAAGGCGCGGACGGATAGAATTCGTACTGGAACAACATGACGATACGGTTACCCTTGCCATAACTGACAATGGCATCGGTATCGCCCGGGAGAGACTGGAAACAGGGCCGGATCATGTGCCTCTTTTTGTCGGAAAATCAACAAAAGGGGAGATGGCCGGTGAAGGGATAGGGACGAGACAGACCTACTCCACGTTTGGCGCGGACAACATTGCCGTGGAAAGCACGGAGGGGGAATTCACCAGGTGGACCATCCAACTTAAGAAAAGCACCACCAGTGACGCGGCGCTGCTGTCGGATCTGAGCAGCAAATACGTCAGGTTAATCAAGTCGACGCAAAAGATCGAGCTCACCAAAAACAGCAGCAGGACGGAAATTTCCACCTTCATCTGGCAGCT
The DNA here is from genome assembly GCA_963760075.1 of uncultured delta proteobacterium. GTDB lineage: Bacteria > Desulfobacterota > Desulfuromonadia > Geobacterales > Pseudopelobacteraceae > JACRCG01. Next base: position 249,292 of record CAVXBQ010000003.1, read on the forward strand.
CAGGCAGATGGAACTGTTCAGCTTCAATCTCATGTACCATTTCAGCAGGTACAACAACATCCGCGACATTTTTCAGAGTGTGCTTCTGTATCGCTTCGGCGGCAAACCGTTCGATTATCTGAAGGACGAAGTGAGAAAATGCCGTATCGACAACCCCTCCATCGGATCGTGGCTGCTGGGAATAACCAGGCGCATCAGCAGAAATGAGACCTACATCGCGCAGCATGTGCCGTTTCAGGAGTACAAGGACGTTCTGTTCCAAAGTTACGGACAGGCCGTTGGCCGCACCATGATATTCACCCTTGATCCGGAAAGTGGCGAATTTCTTTGTACTGATCGAAAGTTGGCCGAACACCTCGATTTTGTGCCGTACCTCTCCCGCGACAAGGACGAGCTGCTGCGGGGAGAGCTGATCGGAGACGTCAGGAACGTCAACAGCCCGATCTACCTGGGCGTCTGGACGGTAAAGAACCTTGACGACCTGCACCGGAAACTGAAACTGATCCAGAGAGGCGCCGCGCAGTTACTGCAGTTGGGGCTTGAAAAAGAAAAGCGGATGGCATTCTACAACACCACGTACAATAGCGGTGACAGCGAGATCGATACCTCGAAAACGGTAACGATCGGGGAGATGGCATCCCTCGAAGAGGCGGACTTCGGCCGGTTCATCAGGCCGGCGGACAACGAGATGGGCGGAGTTCTGCTCACCACCTGAGATTTTTTTTACTCAGCACCGAAACGAAATCATTATCACCCGCAGGAGCAGCAGATACCATCATGCCTCTGGAAAAACTACAGGCCTTCGTACTTTCAAATTCCGACTACGGCGAGAGCGACCGGATCGTGTCGCTGTTCACGCTTGAGCATGGCCGGCTGAAGGGGTTTGCCCGCGGCGCCCGCAACAGCCGCAAGCGCTTCGGGCCGGCCCTGGAGACGTTTGCCCGGATCGATCTCCAGCTGAACCAGAAGGACGGCCTCTCTTCCCTGCGGAGCGCCGACGTCATCACGCTCTATTCCGGGATTCGCGGCGAGCTCGGTGCCATTGCCCATGCGCTGTACGTCTGTGAACTGGTGGAGTGCCTCACCCCGGAGGGAGCAGCCGTTGCCGCGCCTGTACCGGCTGCTGGCCACATATCTTGAACGTCTGGATTCCGGCCATATTGACGATGCCGACCGCCGGATGTTTGAAATCAATCTGCTGAACATTCTCGGCTACCGCCCTTCGCTGGAGGGATGCAGTCGCTGCGGCTCGGAGTTTGACGAACGTGGCGCCCTCATTCAGCAGGGCGGTGAACTGGTCTGCCGCTTCTGTGCCGCCACAGGACGTCAGATGCCGCTATCTGCCCTGCGGGGGCTGAACTCCTGCCTGGCTACCAGCCGTTTCGGACAGATTGTATTCGATGAAGAGACGCTCCGGACGGCCGGCATCCTGCTGGATGAATCGTTGGCCACGCACTCCTCCAGGACGTTTAAAAGTCTGGAATTTTTACGGCAGACATGCGGGTAAGCATGCTGACGTCTTGACATTTCACAAATCGTGATTATGCTTTTATACAGGTCAGTTTCAACCATTCATAAGGAGGATATCGCCATGGCACTTGTAAAGTACAATCCGCTCCGCGAGCTGCGCACCATGCAGGACCAGATGAACCGGCTCCTCAACCTTTCCTGGAATCACGATCTCCCCAGTGAAGACATTAAAGAGGGGCTCTGGCAGCCGGCGGTCGATATTTATGAGACAGCCGATTCCATCGTCATAAAAGCCGAACTGCCCGATGTGGACCAGAAAGACATCGAAGTGCGCATTGAGGACAGCACCTTGATTCTGAAGGGTGAGCGCAAGCATGAAGATGAGGTAAAAAAGGAGAACTACCACCGCATCGAGAGGTATTTCGGCACATTCCAGCGCAGCTTCAGCCTGCCGACAACGGTAGATCAGGAGAAGGTTGCCGCCAGTTGCGATAAGGGGGTGTTGACGATTACACTCCCCAAGAAAGAGGATACGAAACCGAAGCAGATCAATATTCAGGTAAAATAAGAACGTTTGAATACGTATAAACGACGAGAGCCGGGGAAACCCGGCTCTCGTCGTTTATACGTGGAACTGATGCAGAAATCAGGCGTGGGGCGTTTCTTTCTTTTCAACCGGCTGCGGTTCTGCCGCTGCATGCGCTGCAACCGGTTCTGCCGCTGTATGCGCCGTAACCGGTTCCACCGCAGCGGAGGCATCCTTTACCTGCGGCACCGGTTCTTTCACGGTCTCTTCAGTTTTGTTCGCCTCTTCCTGAACAGAACGCTGGAACCCTTCCGAAGCCTTCTTGAATTCCGCCAGCCCCTTGCCGAGCGACTTGGCCAACTCCGGCAATTTATGCGGACCGATGACGATCAGGGCTATCACGAGAATAATTATCATTTCCGGCATGCCGATTCCAAACATGGCAGTTCTCCTTGTACAGACAACGTGAGTTATCTTGTATTAAAAACGGAAATCGCCCTGTTGGCAATAAAAATCTGTTTTTTGCTCTTGCCATTTATTCCGGCTGTGCTACTATGCCCAAAAATTAGGCAGATCAAGACCGTTTTCCTCCCTCCCGGTTCGTATCGTCAGTGTGTATCATGCTAAAACCATTAACAATTGGCTCTCTCGTCCTCGCGCACAACGTCGTGCTTGCACCCCTGGCGGGAATTACAAATTTGCCGTTCCGCCTGATCTGTCGACAGGCCGGAGCTTCGCTGGCCTTTACCGAGATGGTCAGCGTCAACGGTTTGGTGCGCGAAGGGATCAAGACACTGGCGCTTCTGAAGAGCTCGCCCGAGGATCGTCCGCTCGGCATCCAGCTGTTCGGCGACAAGCCTGCCGACCTGGCCGAAGCGGCGCGCATGGTTGAGGGATACGGCGATCTGCTGGACATCAACATGGGGTGTCCGGTACGCAAGGTGGTCGGGACCGGTGCCGGCAGCGCCCTGCTGCAGGAACCGCTCAAAATCGCCGCCATCGTTCGTGCGGTACGCGCCGCAACCACCCTGCCGCTGACGATCAAAATCCGTTCCGGCTGGCACTGCGGCGACAATGTGTTTCAGGAAGTGGGGCGCATCGCGGAGGCCGAAGGGTGTGATGCCATCACGCTCCACCCCCGCAGCCGCAGCCTGATGTTTTCCGGTCAGGCCGACTGGAGCCAGCTTGCGGAGATGAAAGGCGGCGCTTTCGATTCCGGTGCTGGGAAGCGGTGACCTGTTTACGCCGGATGATTGCCTGCGGATGCTGGAAGAAACCGGCTGTGACGGCATCATGATTGCCCGCGGGGCGCTCGGCAATCCCTGGATTTTCCGGCAGGTCCTGGAGCTGGAACAATCCGGCCGCTTCACCCCGGTCAGCACCGTCGAGCGGGCCGATACCATCGAAAAACATCTGAACCTGTTTATCGAGGAACTGCGGCGAAGCGGTTGCCGTCCGGGAGATCAAGAAACATATCGGCTGGTATGCCAAGGGATTTGCCGGCGCTTCAGAGATCCGCCGGGCAGCCAATTCGGCCCACTCGATTCAGGATATACGATTACTGACGGAAAGGATTCGGAGCGTATCCGACAACCCGGGCCATGCTCCAGATAGCTCATGCAGAGTGAACAGAACCAGAAAATATCGTGATGACTACTACGCCACCGTGATCGACAGCGTGGGGGACGGGGTTATCGTTGTCGGGAGCAACGGCCGGATTACCCTGTGCAATCCTGCGGCCGAGCAGATCACCGGGTTCTCGCAACGGCAGGCCCAGGGGGCAGAGTTCGAGAAACTGTTTACGCTTGAGACGACCCTGATCGAGATGCTCACCAAAACGATGCGCACCGGCATCACCATATCGGACCATGAAAATGTCGTTGTCCGCTCAACGGGAAGGATTACGCCGGTTGCCGTTACCTGCTACCCGCTGGTTGAGGGGAGCGGCGAAAATATCGGCGCGATTCTGACACTTAAGGACATCACCTACATCCGCGAGCTGGAGGCGGCCGTACGACAGGCCGACCGTCTTTCCACGCTCGGCACACTGGCCGCCGGACTGGCCCATGAAGTTAAAAACCCGCTGGGGGGCATCAAGGGCGCTGCCCAGTTGCTGGAGCGGGAGTTTGAGCCTGACAGTGAAATGCTCGATTACACCAAGGTCATGATCCGTGAGACAGAGCGGATCGACCATATTATCCGCGAATTGCTGGAGCTGGCCTCGCCGCGAGCGCTCAAGCTCGCTCCGGTTAATCTGCACAAGGTCCTGGGGGATATTCTGCTGCTGCAGAAACAGGCCGTAGCTGACCGGGAGATCGCTTTTATTCAGCATTTCGACCCCAGTATTCCGGAAATCATGGCCGATGAAGCGATGCTGACCCGACTGTTTCTGAACCTGATCCGCAACGCGATCGACGCCATGGGTGTTGACGGTCGCCTGACGGTATCAAGCAGGGTGCTTTCCGATTATCGCATGACACAGAACGAGCGGCATTCACGCATGGTTGCCATCGAGGTAAGCGACGATGGTCCCGGCATACCGCAGGAGGATCTGGAAAACATCTGGACACCGTTCTTCAGCACCAAATCGGGTGGCACCGGCCTTGGATTGACCATCTGCCACAAGATCGTCTCGGAGCATCGCGGCATGATCAAAGCCGAATCTGATCCGGGGCACGGAACAAAATTTACGGTGCTGCTGCCGCTGGTGCGATAATAACAAGGTAAAGGGCCGAGTCACTCGTCCCAGATACAAACAAAACTGAGGTACCCCATGCCGCTCAACAGAATATCTGGTAGCCGATGATGAGGAGAGTATCCGCTGGGTGCTTTCAAAGGCGCTCAAACAGAAAGGGTTCAGCGTGGACCTGGCCCAGGACGGCCGTCATGCGCTGGAGCTGATCAAGGACAACTGCTATGATCTGGCCATCCTTGACATCAAGATGCCCGGCATCACGGGACTTGACCTTCTGGATAAAGTCCGTGAGATGAACAGCGATCTGCTGGTCGTCATCATGACGGCCGAAGCCAGCATGAAAAATGCGGTTGAAGCGATGAAGCGTGGTGCATACGACTACATCACCAAGCCGTTCGATCTGGACGTCATCGATGCCATCATCGAAAAAGTTGCCAGAGCACGCGACATTGCCGGGCAGGTAACAACTCTCAAACAGGAACTCAAAGATCGCTATCAGGTCGAGAAGAACATCGTCGGCAATTCTTCGGCCATGCAGGAGGTCTATAAGACTATCGGCAAGGTGGCGGTCAGTGATGTCACCATATTGATTCAGGGGGAGTCCGGTACCGGCAAGGAACTGGTGGCGCGGGCCGTCCATTTCAATTCGGAGCGACTCGGCAAACCGTTCGTTGCGATCAACTGCGCCGCCATACCACGCGACCTGCTGGAGAGCGAACTGTTCGGCTCGGAAAAGGGTGCCTTTACCGGCGCCGGAGAGCGGAAACAGGGGAAGTTCGAACAGGCCAATCACGGCACCCTCTTTCTGGATGAGATCGGCGACATGCCGCTGGATCTGCAGGCCAAGATTTTGCGGGTTCTGCAGGAACAGGAGGTCACCCGGATCGGGGGAAACCAGAATATTCCGGTAGATGTCAGAATTGTCGCCGCAACAAACCAGTCGCTGGTCGAAAAAGTACGTCAGAAGGAGTTCCGCGAAGACCTCTACTATCGCCTGAATGTTGTGCCGATCACACTCGCTCCGCTGCGTGAACGCCGCGACGACATTCCCGATCTGGCCAATTACTTTCTGTCACGCTCCTGCACAGAGATGTCGGTTGCCCCCAAGCGGCTGACCGACGACGCGCTGGCGCTCCTGAAGGCATATTCCTGGCCCGGCAACGTGCGTGAGCTTGAAAATGCCATCAAGAGGGCTGTGATACTGTCAAATGATCCACTGCTGACGGCGGCTGATTTTGGGGGACTGCTCCCGACGAAAGAACTTTCACAGACAGGAACGCAGGAAACCTCGCTGGAAGATTTGGTCGATCTGAAGTTACGCTCCTGTATGAACGGTATAGAGGGGCTTGATAAGGGGGATATTCATGCCATGGTACTGGAGCAGGTTGAACGCCCCCTGATTCGCCTTGTGTTGGAAAAATGTCGCTGGAATCAGGTAAAAGCCGCCGACGTGCTCGGCATCAACCGGAACACCTTGCGGAAGAAGATTTCCGAGTTGAATATAGAAATGAAAAGGGGCTGAAATCAGCCCCTCGTCTCGTCCTAAAATAACTTCAGATTCTCCAGCGTCTTGAGCGGCTGATTGTTGAACGACTGTCGCTCCGTGCGCTCATCCATGTCAACAACAGGCTCCGGAGGCGCTAACTGACAGGTTTCGTCCTGTATGCACTCCACTTCCTGTTCCTCATCCCATCCCGTTACCCTTGAAAAAATAGCGGTCGTACAGCCGGTGATGCGCCGTCCAGCGCGATGTCGAGGCCGTCTCTTTGGCGATGTGTGCCCTGATGCCGTTGATTTTCGAATCCATATCATCAAGATAATTGAGGATGGTCGCTTCAATCGTTTTGGGGCGCTTGGGCGAACCGTATTCGTACTGACCATGGTGGGAAAGCAGCATATGTTTGAGCAGCAGGGCCAGCTCTCGCGGGAACCCCTCTACCTGGCGGATCTTTTCATCGACCAGTTCCACACCGATCGTAATATGCCCCAGCAGTTTACCTGCGTCGGTATAATCAAAGGCCCGTTCGAAACTCATCTCGTAAATCTTGCCGACATCGTGCAACAGCGCACCGACGATCAGCAGATCCTCGTTGATCCCGCCATACAGCGGCACGATGCTCTTGACCAGTTTGACCAGTGAGAGAGAATGTTCCAGCAGCCCCCCCAGATAGACGTGGTGCATCCCTTTGGCGGCCGGAGCCTGACAGTAGAGGCGCATAAACGGTTCATCGGCCAGAAACGCTTCCATCAGCCCCTTCAGATGGAGATTACCGAGTGCAGCAACCGTATCCGTCAGCTCCAGACGCATCTCGGCTCCGCCACGCGGCGACTCTGGAAGAAAATCGGCCAGCACGACCTCCTCCTCAGGCACTCTGGTGATCTCGGCAATAACGACCTGCATTTTGTTCATGTAGACCGAAGCCTTACCGCGCACCTTGACAAAATCGTCCTTGTCGAACTGCTTGTCGAGCAGTTCCGTATTGTCCCACACCTTGGCTTCAATATCGCCGCTCTTATCCATCAGACGCAGGTTCATATACGGCTTGCCGTTCTTGGCCATGGCCAGAATCTTATCTTTCACCAGAAATACGGCATTGACCGGATCACGATCTTTTATCTCACTGACAAACTGTTTTGACACGCATCACTCCTCTTCCGGCATAAATATCAGACAATGAAGACGTTAGCACGATGAAGGATCAATAGACAAGAGCAGAATCAGGTGTATACGCAATCGGCACATCGAGCTGCAAATAAATGCTTGCTTTTAATAAACAAAGCATCTATAGTGTCGAATTGTTGTACCACATGAAGCAGCGGTATGGTGTCCGTTGTTTCTCTTTTGATCATCGCATTCTGCCCCTCCTGCACCTTCAATCCCGATTGAAACAAGCAGACCGTACGGCAGGCGAAGATTTATTGTCTGCCCGCACGTTACTGCATTTACCTTTCCCGGAATCATCTGTTTGATTCCTCGGTTCGTGTGCGCTTTTCTCTTTACACCGCTCCCAGAAAAGGAACTAGCATGACATTTGAAGAACTCAGCCTTAACCCGGCCATCCTCTCAGGCGATTACCGCCTGCGGCTACACAACCCCGACCCCGATTCAGGAACAATCAATCCCGCTGGTATTGGCAGGCAACGACCTGATCGCCACCGCCCAGACCGGCACCGGCAAGACTGCCGCCTTTGTGCTGCCGGCCCTGGAGCGCCTGACAAAAAAATCGACCGCTGCCCGGCAAAGGACCGCGCATTCTCGTTCTGACACCGACCCGCGAACTGGCCGGCCAGGTCATGGAATCCGCCCGCAACTACGGTCGCGGCATCCGCCTCCGCTGCGGCTCACTCCTGGGCGGCATGCCCTACCGTGAGCAGCTGCGCCTGCTTTCCGCACCGGTTGACATCATCGTCGCCACTCCCGGCCGCCTGGTAGACCACCTCGAGCGCGGCAGCATCCGCCTCGACCGTCTGGAAATGCTGGTTCTGGATGAAGCCGACCGCATGCTGGATATGGGTTTCAGCGAAGACATGGAAAAGATCGTTTCACGCGCCCCTTCAGATCGCCAGACCCTGATGTTCACCGCCACCATGGAAGGGATATCGCACGTCTGGCCGAGAAAATGATGCGTGAACCGCAGCGGATTGAGCTGGCTGTCAGCACCTCATCCCACGCCCTGATCGAACAGCGCCTGCATGTGGCCGACAACCTGAACCACAAGAAAGAGCTGCTCAATCATCTGGTCAGCGACGCCGAACTGACCCGTGCCATCATCTTCTCCGCCACCAAGCGCGATGCCGACGAATTGTCCCGCGAACTCTCCCGCAACGGCTATCCGGCAGCCGCCCTGCATGGCGACATGACCCAGATGGCCCGCAACAAGACCATCGAGCGCATGCGCCGCGGCGCCATCCGCCTGCTGGTGGCCACCGATGTTGCTGCCCGCGGCCTGGATGTCAACGGCATCAGCCATGTCATCAACTTCGACCTGCCGCGCTTTGCCGAGGACTATGTCCACCGCATCGGCCGTACCGGCCGTGCCGGAGCAACCGGCATCGCCATCTCCTTCGCATCGGCTGGCGAACGCAACTATCTGGAGCGCATCGAGCGCTTCATCGGCAAGAAACTGCCCGAGCAGCAGATTGCCGGACATGAGCCGACGACAACCCTCCGCAAACCTGCCGGTCGAAGCGGCGGTCCTCGCAAAAGCGGCCCGGCGGGCCTGCAGGAACGCTTCGGCAAACCGGCCGGCAGGCCGTGACGGCCAGGCCAAAGTCGTGGGGTAAATCGGCCAAACCGGCTGGCAGCAGCCCCACGCAGCGCACCTGCTCCTCGCCACGAACCGGTAATCGAGTACCGTTCACGCCGGCCACAGGCATAATGCTCACTGGCATATAGTAGACAAAGACCTCCGAGGCTAGAGCCCCGGAGGTCTTTGATTATTGTGCTGGATGTTACGCGTAACGGCTATTATCCGCTTCAAGCCGGCTTTCGTTTCTCCAGCCTCCCCTTCAACTGCCCGCAGGCGGCCGAGATATCACCACCGCGGCTGTCACGGGTGATGACCGTCACATGACGGTCGATCAGGTACTTGTGAAAGGCATCGATGGCCGCACGGGTCGGCGCCTTGAAGTCGCACCCTTCATGTTCGTTGAAGGGGATCAGGTTGACCTTGTTGGGAATATCGCTGATCAGCCGCAGCAGCCGCTTGGCATCCTCCAGCGAATCGTTTACCCCCCCCAGCATGACATATTCGAAGGTCACCTTGCGCCGACCGGGCAGCGGAAACTCCCGGCAGGCCTGCAGCAGTTCCTTGAGCGGATAGCTGCGGTTGACCGGCATGATCCGGTCCCGCAGTTCATCGGTGGTGGCATTCAGTGACACCGCCAGATTGACGTTCGGGATCTCGCGCCCCAGACGCTCCATCTCCGGCACCAGACCGCAGGTGGAGACCGTCACCCGGCGGTTGGAGAGCTGCAGGCCGTTGCCGTCGATCATGATCTGGATGGCCGGGATGACATTGTCCAGGTTGTGCAGCGGCTCACCCATGCCCATCATGACGATATTGCGGATAGCGGCCGGCGAATCTGACGGCCCGTCGTCACTGTCGTCATCGTCATCAGAATTTCCGATACCATCACCTACGGCTGCTGACAGAGCGGGCGGATTCCGGATCAGATCCCGCTTGACGGCCATGATCTGGTTGACGATCTCGGCCGTGGTCAGGTTGCGGGTCAGCTTGAAGGTGCCGGTCAGACAGAACTCGCACGCCATGGCACAGCCGACCTGGGACGAGATGCAGAGCGTATTGCGCCCCTCGATCGGGATCAGCACCGCTTCAACCGCATGGCCGTCAGCCAGGTTGAAGAGGTATTTGCGGGTCCCGTCGCTCCCCTGCTCCACCGCTTCCGGCTCAAGATTGCTGATAAAGGCCGTTTCGGCCAGTTCCGTGCGCAGATCTTTGGAGATATTGGTCATCTCCTCAAAGCTGCGGGCATCCTGCTGGTAGATCCACTTGAAGATCTGGAGGGCGCGAAAGCGCTCTTTGCCCTGGCCCTGGAGAAACTGCTCCAGGGCCGGCAGGGTCAGGTTTTTCAGGTCGGTTTTATCGATCATTTTTCTCATTTGGACTTTCAGGTTGATTTTGTCGGCGCAGTATCGCCGGATTGTGGCGGCACAACAGCGGCCGGTTCTTCTTCCTTTTCCCTCATCGGCGTCCGGCAGCTTTTCATCCGATACTATTTCTGAGCCGACGACGGCGATGCAAACACCGGCGGCGTGCTGATGAGTTCGTCAACCTTTTGCTGCAGACGCCCGACATTCGGCGACTGCGCCAGGGCAGCCTGATATTCCGCTTCGCCAAGCACACCCTTCTGGCGCAACAGTCGCAGGATCATGTCGGAACGTTTCAGCACCTTGCCCAGATTCTTGTAGGGGTTGTAGGCCACGCGCGGGCCGGGCAGCATGGCCGCCAGAAAGGCGCATTCGCGCGGGGTCAGCGCCGAAGCCGGTTTACCGAAATAGTACTGTGCGCCGTGGCCGATGCCGTACACCATCGGCCCCAGCTCAACCACGTTCAGATAGAACTCGATGATGCGCCCCTTGGTCAGCTCCTGCTCCATCCGGTAGGCCAGGTAGATCTCCTTCAGCTTGCGGGTGATCGTCTTCTCGCGGGAAAGAAACAGGTTCTTGGCGGTCTGCTGGGTAATGGTCGAGGCGCCCCGCTTCAGGCTCTTCTTCTCCAGATCGTACTTGATGGCATTCTTGATGGCCTTGACGTCAAAACCCTCGTGCTTGTAGAAATTGGCGTCCTCGGCCAGAATCACCGCCCACTTCATCTCGGACGGAATCCGCGCCGGACGGTGTCCAGTAGCGGTTCTTCGGCCCGACGACAAACGGGTGATAGTCACCCTGCCAATCCCTGACCTGGATGGTCGTGCTGAACTTCTTGTCGGCCAGATCGGAAACCGGCGGCATCAAAGCCAGGGTGATGACCACGTAGAGAAGATAGACAATTATTGCCAAAGATGCGTAGAAGAATATTTTTTTCATCGGAACAAGGAGCCTCAGGATAGTATTTTGTACTGATGTATGGATGTGGCGCTAGTCATCCTCAGCACTACGCACCCTCGGCGGTCGCCGGCTTTTTCTCGCCGGTGGTGCCGGTGCGACTTCAGGCGGTGCCACAACTACAGGGGGTGCCACGACTGCAGGCGGCGTCTCTTTCGGTTTTTCGTCCGACTTTACTGGCTGAATAGTAACGGCTGGCAGCTGTAGAGCAGGTTTTGCAGGCTCACTCGAGTTAGGGGGCTTGCCCTGCGCGGTATCAGCCGCTTCAGGATAGAGCGCCTTAGCCTTGGCTTTATAGCGGGCGGGAATGTCGTATTCCTTATTGGTGTAATGAGAAATGCCGGCAGAATCGCGCCACATATAGACCGTACCATGAGCCGGTGATGATATCAGCATCACACCCACCGTCATAATGTTAATCAGTGACAATCTGCCTGTCGGCTGGAGCGTTATCGGTATCAAAACGACATCCTCGTTTAGAGTTATTTGAATAATATGCAGACGAGTGCGACACAGTTTCAATCAGTTACAATTAGGGGTTCCGGCCTAAACCCTGCAAAGAATATCGACCGCGAGAAATCAATAATACAACTATATGATATAATTAGGGATTGTTCTTATTATACTTGTAACCACATCGTTTTTATGATACATAATCGCCTGCAATGACAAGATCTTGCAATAAAAAAATATGATCACTTACTATGGATCTCCTACCGCGCAACATGCCACCCTGTTTGGACACCTCGGGCCAAAACCGATTCATCCCGAAGGCTGGTTGCAGCTATGGTTATAACACCACAACATGACAATACTCTCTAGCAAAACCCGCCTGCTCGTACTCTGTCTTGCATTGTCCGTGTTGACACATTTTATCATTGTTTATGCGGTGCGGTTGTTCGGAACCTATGACTTTACCACTCCCATAGCCCAGTCACAGGTGGCCGTTGTTGACTTGGCAAGACCGGCTGATACAGCTTCTCCGGCGGCAACATCTGAGGAACCGGAACACGAAGAAACCGAGCATGCCGATAAAGATCCCGATTCCGCTGGCGAACATGATGCCATTGCAGCGCCATCAGACCCGGAACAGCACCACCCCTCCACCACTCCGGCACAGGCCGGCTCCCCTGCAGTCGGATCCCACATTCAGAGTAGTGATGAGCCCGACGAACCTTCTCCTGCCAAATCACACCGAGCAACGCAAGCGGACTTGAAGACAGCTCTGCTGAGCAACGCCAGTAATTTTTTGTCAACTAAAAGCGAGAAGCTGACGTATGTCATCAGCATGCTTGGCTTACCGATAGGAAATGCTGAACTGGAGGCAAAAAACGAAAAGGGCGAAATCTGGCTCACTCTGAGAATCAGATCAAATACCGCCATCTCAAGCTTCTATCCTGTCGATGACCTTATTGAAACCCGGCATATCGTCGGCAGCTTTATTATCAGCAAGATCAGGCAGCAGGAAGGCACTTTCAAGGGCGATACAAGGTTTACCATTTTTCAGAAGGAAAAAAGTGTCTTCTGGATCAACCGTATCACCAATCGAAGCCAATATGAGGCTATCCCGACGGAAGAAGCACTCGACACGCTGTCAGGAATCTATTTCCTCAGAAACAGGCAACTGCAGGTCGGAAAGACTGAAACGCTCCATATATACGACAGCGAATCCTATGCCGACGTACCGGTTGAAATACTGCGCCGGGAGACGGTGCGTCTCCCGAACCTGACAACGGTAAACACCCTTGTTGTCCAGCCACTCCAGAAGAGTGCCGGCCTTTTCAGGCGCACGGGAGACATCTTGATCTGGATGACTGATGATGAGAATAAGGTCCCGGTAAAAATTGTCACATCGGTAGCGCTCGGCACGGTAACAGTCGAGCTTGTATCGGCCGAGACGACCCCTCCAAAAGAAGCCGTTATGAAAAAATAGCCACTACTACCACGTTTTGCATAGTCATATGCCACGTGAATGAGAAGAGCGGCACCCGCCAGGGCACCGCTCTTATATCACCCTATGAAAAGGCCTCTACTTTTCTATCCTGATGCCTGGAACAAAAAGAATTTTATCAAAGGATTTTTTCAGGGTCTTGCTGTTGAAATTCAGCATCGGCTGTGTGTCCGGGTATTCGATTTTGTCACCGGCCGCAACCTTCATCTCAGGCAGAGCCAACCATATCTTCTGTCCTTTATCGTCAGCAGCTTCAACATAGGTGTACCCACCCGAGTTCATGGTTTGGGTCACCGTGCCTTTTTTGCCTGATCCAGCCGGGATGTCCTGAGCCTTCATGCCCGCATGCGGGTTACCACCGGGTGCTGCAACGGGTTTCTGCGGGGCCTCGGTCTTGGACTTGTCCTGACATCCGGCCAAGGCAATCGCTACGATGACTAGAAGCAATGTAATATTTTTTTTCACTGGCATCTCCCTGTTTCTTTTTATATTGGTAGCTTTACTTCTATCATAGTATTCGAAATCAGTCCAATTGAAATGAGCCGAAAGTGCGTTAAGAGGCGGTGCTGGCGGCATGAACAGGCTGTGTCAATGACTTTGAGATGTGGCCGCAGCGCCCCCGCAGAGTCACATATTGAACGGAGAGAACTACCGGCACCGATCACGATTATACTTTAATTCGATTCCTGATTCAGGTAAAACAGCCCTGGATATTTTCAGGAACAAGAGGATGTGCAGATGTTGATGCAAGCGGTAATCTGGATGAACCTGGCCCTGGTATTTTACACGTGGGCAGTATTCAGTGGCAGGAAACAGGGGCTGCACCGGAAGCACCTGGTTATTTTCGGTATCGGCCTCCTGTGCGATTACCTTGGTACCCATCAGATGAACCTGTTCGCCCAGACCTACGGCAAGGCTCCCGAATGGCACAACATCACCGGCATCGCCTCGCTGGGCGGGATGGCTTTCCATTTCATGCTGGCGCTGGTCGCCTCGCTGGCACACAGGACCGAGGCGGTCAACCGCGTGTTTCATCGCGTCAGCCTGAGCATCTACACCTGCTGGCTGATTGCCTTTTTCAGCGGCGCCATCTCCGGCATGATGCGCATGCGACACTAAATCATTCACAGACCTTTAAATGAGAACAGCCGGAGGATATTCCCCCGGCTGTTCTCGTCTCTGCAATAGCCTTCACTTCCGAATCAATAACTGTCCTTCATGGCATCCGTGGTAAAATGCATCGGCATTTCGGAACCGGCGAAATCGAACTTGTCCCCGTGATCTTTCATCATGAGCTTGAATGCGCTGAGCATGTACCTCCGCTTAAACCCGTCGTCCAGCGCCACGATTTCCTGTGCTTTATTACTGTAAAACTGCATGTAGCACGTGCCCAGCGCCTGGGTTATTTCATCCATGGTCATCTCTAACGGTTCGATAATAGGGGTTACCAGGTTGTATTTCGAGTAATCCCAGACCCTGATGCGATCCTTCATTTCCGCGTGTATCGGCGTAAACGGCATCGGCGTAACCACCGGAAATACGGCGATGTCCGGATTGAGGTAGATAGCCGAGTCAATGTTGTTTTGTATGGATTCCCAGGTTTCGTTCGGAAAGCCGATCATGAACGACGCTTCCGTAATGATGCCGTTCTCGCGGCACAGGTCCAGTGCCTGCTTGTTCTGCTCGAAACTGGTCCCTTTGTTCAGGCTGTTCAAGGTATCCTTGTCGGCACTCTCCGCGCCGATGTAGATGTGGATGATGCCGGCATCCCGGTATTTGTGCAGGATGTCTTCATCCCTGATGATATCTTCCACCCTGGTTTCGATGAGCAGATGGACTCCGAAGTTCCGCTCGATCAACAGGTCCAGAAACAGTTCCCAGCGGTCCCGGTGTTTTGTCGGATAGGCGTCGATCAGCGTGAAAAAACTGATATCATAGGTCTCGATCAGATGGGCCATTTCATCGATGACCTTTTCCGGCTTACGGCAGCGCCAATCCTCGCGCCAGAACATCCGCTGGCTGCAAAAGGCACAGGCCATGTCGCAGCCGCGGGAGGTCAGTATGGAAGCCATTCTGCCGCCGGGCGCGACGCGGTACTGATAGTCATCCCAGTCCAGCAGATGCCACGCCGGAATCAGGGCATCCAGTTCGACGATGTGAGGCTGATTGGGATTCGAAACAACCTTTCCGTCCTCCAGATACGCGACCCCCTTCACGCTTTTTCCTTTTCCCTCCGGAATCGCGGCAAGCAGTTGCTTCAGGGTCTGCTCCGGCTCGCCCTTCAGGATATAATCCACGTGGTTTTTGTCGTCTTCAAGGATTTCATTAAACATGAACGTGGGATGGGGACCACCCAGCAGGGTGACGATGGCCGGATTCACCTCTTTGGTCACATCCAGAATTTTGAGGGCGTCGGGAACCGTAGCGGTGCTGATGGCACCGGTAACCGGAAGATAATCGAGGGTCATGACGAAATCGGGCTGGAACCGTTCTATTTCCTGTCTGATAGCGTCAAAAGCAAGCCCTTTGTTCATGGCGTCGAATATGCGGGCTTCGTGCCCCGCTTCAAGCGCGGCACCGGCGAGATAGGCCAGATGCAGGGGGGGCCATTTACCGACAACCTGAACTCCCCAACAGTGATACGGGGCTGTTACAAAAAGAATCTTGCTCATCTGTTTCTCCCATGTGTCATTGGTATCAGTAGCAACGTTGAAGCGCGTTGAATCACCGCTGCACTGTAGCAAGGAAACATGTGATGGTCATGTAAAGATTTGGTAAAGAATGTAAGATTGGGGAATGATGAATAACGTCGTGGGAGTGGTGTGTTTCCTTCGGCTACGGGAGGTTGAACCAGACGCGTGTCCCATTCTCGTCGCTTTCCACACCCACGGTGCCGCCGTGCGCCTCGATGAGCTCCTTGACGATTGCCAGACCGATGCCAGCGCCCCCGGCATCCCGTGAGCGGGAACGATCCCCCCGGAAAAACCGTTCGAACAGGTACGGAATATCATCTGCCGCAATAACCGCGCCGCTGTTGGCGAAGACGGTCTTTATGCCGTCCGCGGTACGCCGGGTCGAAATTGTCACAACACCGCGGGGCGGGGTGTATTTCCAGGCGTTGTCAGCAAGATTGCGAATCGCCTGCAACAGTTTGTCCCGGTCTGCGACCACCAGATCGCTCCCCGGATCAAGCTGCCACTGCACGTCAATCTCCTTGTCCTGGAAATTCGGCCGGTACAGGTCCATGATCTGGGAAAGCAGTTCGTGGAGAGAGAGTTCCTGGAAATCGAGGAGCACCTCGGCGGCATCGGCTTTTGCCAACTGCTGGAGATCCTCTACCAGGCTTACCAGGCGCAGGACTTCCTGTTCGAGCATCCGGAACGTTTCCGGGGTCGGCGGTATAACAGAGTCACTCAGCCCCTCCAGATACCCACGCAGATTGGTCAGAGGGGTCCGCAGTTCATGAGAAATATCCGCAACCATGTTCTTGCGCAGCCGTTCGACCTTCTCAAGGTTATCGGCCATGTGGTTAAAGGCGTCGGCGAGCTGCCCCCCTTCATAGCGGGATACCGCTTTGACCCGTTCGGAATAGTTGCCGTCGGCAACCTTTTTGGTGATGGCGGTGATCTGCAGCAGAGGACGAAGCACCCAGCTGGTTAACAGGTAGGTGAAGAGCAGGGTGACGGCCAAGGCAATCAGAACACCCCAGAACAGGTTGTGATGAACCGCTTCAAGAAAGTGGCGGTGCAGGTCAACCGGCGAAACATGGAAATGAACTTCCAGCTCCTGTAAATAATCGGCGGCGCGCCGGTCAATGGCACGCCAGATCAGGTAGGCAAAAATCGCAAAAACCGGAACGATGTGCCCGACCAGCAGCTTCCAGAGCAGTCTCTGTCTCATCGCTCAGCCTCGTCGGCAAAGCGGTACCCGTGCCCCCGCACCGTCAGAATGAAGCGCGGCTGGGCGGGATCGTCCTCGATCTTTTGGCGGAGTTTACCGATGTGCACGTCGACAACCCGGTCAATCACCGCCTCGCTGTTCTGGTAGCAGTGGCTCAAGAGCTCCTCCCGGGAAAAGGCCTTCCCCGGCGACCCCATCAGCGCCTTCAGAATCTTGAATTCCGACGCAGTCAGCGCAACGGGGTGGTCGTCGCGGGCAACCCTGTGTTTCTCCATATCGAGTTCGAGGCCGCCGAAAGAGAGCAGGGACGCGGGAGGCGGCAAAACCGGTCTGCTGCGGCGCAGGATCGCCTTGACCCGCTCCACCAGTTCGCGGGGGCTGAACGGCTTGACCACGTAATCATCGGCTCCCGTCACCAGGCCCGCTACCCGGTCACCCTCCTCTTCCCGCGCCGTAAGCATCAGCACGGGGACCTCGGAACTTTTCCGCAGCGTCCGGCAAATCTCCAGGCCATCCATGTTCGGCAGCATGACATCGAGGATGATGAACACGGGATTGCACTCGCCGACGGCCTGAAGCGCCTGCCCGCCGTCATGGATCACCACCGTCGCAAACCCCTCCCGCTCCAGATACCGTGCAACCAGAGCGGCGGTGTTACGGTCATCTTCTACTATCAGCACAGTACCCTGGCTGCCAATGGACTGGTTCATTCCTTTCTCCGAATCACTTAACCATGGGCAGACCGAGCCGCCGCCAGGCAGACATGTGGCCCGTAAGAAGGGTGACATTACTGAAACCGAAGAGACCGAGCAGCGCCTTGCCCATCATGGCACGAGGACCAAGTTCGCACAGCACGACCAATTCGGCATGTTTATCCTGCGGAAGCGACACAAGCCGGAGCAGGATTTTCCACACCGGTGCGTTAATCGCGCCGGGAATATGGCCAGCCTTGAATTCAAAACCGGTGCGGACATCTATCACTGCCGGGGGACGACCATCTGCAATTTTTTTTGCCAGTTCTTTAGGTTGCATGTTACTCCTCCGAAAAATCCTTATTCCTTGCCCCGTCTCATTTCCTGCATCTTCGCCGGGATCTTGCCAAGTATGCCAATGCCCAGTTTTTTCATGACAAAAGAGCTGCTCATAAACAGCTTGGTGATGCGCATCAGATAGTCCCGCTTGAAGGTGGCCTTCATGGTCATGAATTCCATGATTTTGCCCATGTAAAAGCGGCGGTAGCAGTCCGCCTGCGCCACTTCAACCTGAAGCATGCTCATGTTGCGGGGTTCGAGGACCGGATCCACCATGTTGTATTTGCCGTAATCGTGAACCCGGATATGAGGTTTAAGGTCTGTGTACCCTTCCGCATACGGCCAGGGGGTATAGATCAGGAAGTTCGCAATGTCCGGGTTGTATTCCTGAACCAGTTGCATGGTGTTCTTGATGCTCGCTGGAGTCTCGTCGGGAAATCCGAACATGAAAGATGCCTCGGAGACAATCTCCTGCTCACGGAGGATATCGATAACCTGTTTTGTTTCTTCGATACGCATCCCTTTTCCCGTTGCATCGAGGGCAGCCTGGTCGGCCGTCTCGATGCCGATGGAGATGTAAATGATGCCGGCCTTCCGGTACTTCCAGATGATGTCTTTGTCCCTGATAATGTCCGGGGCCCTGGTTTCCATCAGGAGATATATCGGGATATCCTTGGCGATGACGGCATCGAGGAGGGCTTCCCAACGCTCCCTGTTTCTGGTGGGATACTCATCGGTAATCAAGAAGACGTTAACGTGGTACGTCGTGTACAGATATTCCAGCTCGTCAGCCACCTTCTGTGGATCGCGGGCGCGCCAGGACTTCTCCCAGAACTTCTGCTGGGAGCAGAACGTGCAGTCATGATCACAGCCGCGGGAGGTGCTGATCGCTCCCAGACGGGAGTCGGGAATCACCAGACTGTAGTAGTCCGCCCAGTCGAGAAGATCCCACGCAGCCGGAAGATCATCAAGGACCTCCATGAACGTGCGCCTGGCGGTCTTGACAACCGTATCGCCCCGCCGGAAGGCAATACCGGCAACCATCTCCGGGTTTCCGCCAGCCTCCAGCACCTCCAGCAAATGCCGGAGTGTGACTTCTCCCTCGCCGATGACGATATAGTCCACGGCGGCAGTAGCGTGCAAGCACCTCTTCATACATGAAGGTCGGGTGTACGCCGCCCAGGATGGTTACGGTATCCGGTTTGATCCTTTTGGCCAGTTCAAGGGTCTTGACGGCGTCATTGATGGTAGCGGTGACCGCGGTGGAGGCGACGTAATCCGCCATGGATTCACGTAAACGGTGCTCGATTTCGGGATATGCATGTCCCTTGGCCATGGCATCGTAGATTTCTGCATCCAGTTTCGCCTGGCGGGCGGCACCGGCAAGATAGACCAGACCGAGTGGAATCCAGCGGCCGGCAATTTCATCCACGCCACTATGGTACGGTGGGGTTACAAACAGGACTTTCTTGGGATTTGCGGCCGTTTTTATTTGACATCTCCCTTGCAATTCAATACGTTGCGCTAAGGTTACATGGGTAATACTGCCTGTGACAGTAGCATGAATAGAGCGTTAAAATCCAGCCATTTCCAATACATCCATCCCTGGTGACAGCGGTACTATTTTCCGGTGGACAATTGTCACGGCAGCCGAACCAGGTCGGGAGAAATAATGGGCAATTTATTCATAACATGATATATGCATCAAGCCTTTCTTGATTGTTCTCGAAATCTTAACGGAGCCTGTGCGTGATAAACGGGAAAAAAGTGATTGTGGTCCTTCCGGCATACAATGCGGAGAAGACCCTGGAGAATACGTGGCGGGAAATCCCCCCCGAGGTTGATACCGTTGTGCTGGTGGACGATTGCAGCCGCGATAATACGGCTGAGCTGGCGCAAAAACTGGGGATTACCACGGTAGTCCACCAGACGAATACCGGCTACGGCGGCAACCAGAAAACCTGCTACCGCACTGCGCTGGATATGGGTGCGGACATCGTGGTCATGGTCCACCCCGACTACCAGTATACGCCGCGGCTGGTCACCGCCATGGCTGCCATGATCGCCTATGGCGAGTTCGATGCCGTGCTCGCTTCCCGTATTCTGGGAACGGGAGCACTCAAAGGCGGCATGCCGCGTTACAAATACATTGCCAACCGTTTTCTGACATTGGTAGAAAATATCCTGCTTGGGCAGAAGTTTTCAGAGTATCATACCGGCTACCGGGCTTTTTCACGGGAGGTGCTGGAAAAGCTGCCGCTGGACGCCAATTCGAACGACTTTGTCTTTGACAACCAGATGATCGCCCAGATGGTCTGGTTCGGTTTCCGGGTGGGTGAACTATCCTGCCCCACCAAGTACTTCAAGGAGGCATCCTCCATCAACTTCCGGCGCAGCGTAATCTACGGCCTGGGAGTTCTTGGGACGGCGCTGCAGTTCAGGCTCAACAAGTGGGGATTGGCTTCATCACAGCAGTACAGGCAAAAATCATGACAATTATCGTTCATTGGAAAAGCATATGAAGCTCATCATCCAGATACCATGTTTCAACGAAGCCGATGCGCTGCCAATTACGTTGAAGGAGCTGCCGCGTGAAGTGTCCGGGTTTGACTGTGTGGAATGGCTGGTCATCAATGACGGAAGCACTGATGGAACTGCCGAGGTTGCTCTGAATAACGGCGTGAACCACGTCGTCAGCTTCACCAAAAACCAGGGTCTGGCACGAGCATTCCTGGCCGGGCTGGACAGCTGCATCAAACTGGGCGCAGACGTCATTATCAACACCGATGCCGACAACCAATACATGGCTGCCGATATTCCGGCGCTGGTCGCCCCGATCCTTGCCGGTAGCGCCGATGTCGTTATCGGTGCCCGCCCCATCAACGAAATCGGGTCATTTTCGCTGGCCAAGAAGATGTTGCAAAAAGCCGGCAGCACTGTCGTTCGCTTTGTCAGCAAGACCAACATTCCCGATGCGCCGAGCGGATTCCGGGCCATGACCCGCGAAGCGGCCATGCGTTTCAATGTTTTCAACGACTACACCTACACGCTGGAAACCATCATCCAGGCCGGTCAGAAAAATATAGCGACGACCTCCGTTCCGGTACGGGTCAACCGCACCTTGCGTCCGTCTCGCCTCGTAAAAAGCAGCTCCTCATACATCAGAAAATCTCTGGTCACAATAGTCAGGATCTTTGTTGTTTACAAGGCCTTCAGGTTCTTCATGTCCGTGGGATTGACTGCCTTATTGATGGGGATGATCGGGGGTATCAGATACCTGTACTATTACGTTACCGGAGATGGTGCGGGGCATGTGCAGTCGCTGATATTATCATCCATACTCATGGGAGTCGGCTTTCAGACCATGCTGACCGCCTTCCTTGCCGACCTTCTCGCTGTCAACCGGCGCCTGATGGAAGATGTCCAGTATCGGGTAAAAAAACTGGAGTATCAAGGAACTACCGGCCATCTTTCCAGGCGACAGTACCAGCCAGTCATGAGAAACTGCTTCATACCAGCTTGATTGCACATGTTATATCAGCACGCACATTCAGAGAATGTGCGTGTTTCAAACCAGATCTCGAGGAGAACTTCAGCATGAATCGACTAATTATTTTTTTCGCAATGGTAATCGTTATGTCTGTTGCACCGGCTGCCATGGCGCTCGACAGTGCGGCGCTGGTAGGTACGTGGCAACTGGTTGAAAGTGCCAAGGACGCTGACGGAAACAACTGCCCGTTTGTTGGACAGCAGATAACATTTACCGCTGACGGGAAAATGATTTCTGCCAACATGCCGGTGCCCTTCAAATACAAGGTCAATCCAAGCCCGGCGGAAACCAAAAGTGCCATCGCCAGGAAGCCTGACCTGCAAGGCATGGAAATTATGCTGGCCATGATGGGAAATTCACCGGGCGACTGGGCAAAAGCCCCCATTGTGTACGGTGTGCAGTTGAAGGACAATCAATTCACCATGAAAGTTTCCGGATACACGCCGGCACGCTACAAGAAGCAGAAATAATCTTCTCCGGCAGAACCATCAACTGTTCGCTTGATTTCTGCCTGTTTCAGGAACTATTGAAACCAGTCCCGTCTCTACACCGTAAGCAGCACGACCGGTTTGGTTACCGCACATCGCGCGAATGGAATGGCAATGCATCGCTGGATCAAGTGGCTGGTATCCAAGGCATCTCGGGATACAACATCAGGGCAGTTTATCGCCGAGATTGATGGACTCCGGTTCGTTGCCATCTTTTCGGTGATTCTGTTTCACCTGAACTGGTTCATTACCTCGAAGACCGGAAGGTCCGAAGGGGCTGATCTCCTGTCGGAGTTCCTCTCCAACGGACACATCGGTGTTCAGCTCTTCTTCGTCATCAGCGGCTTCGTCATTGCCCTCCCCTTTGCCAAGGGGCACCTGCTACACGGCAGACTCCCACATCTGCGGCAGTATCTTTTCCGCCGGCTGACCCGCCTGGAACCCCCGTATATCGTAAACCTGCTCTTCCGCGTTGGACTGCTTTCTTTTGCCACTGCTGACACGTTCAGCGAGCTGCTCCCGCACCTGTTGGCCAGCATGGGGTATCTGCACAACATAATCTACGGGAGCATGAGCAAAATCAACTTTGTCGCCTGGTCCCTCGAAATAGAGCTGCAGTTTTATCTTCTGGCCCCGCTCGTCACATCGGTATTCATGATCCGGTCGAAGGTCGGCCGCAGAGTGCTGCTCGTTTCACTCATTGCCATATTCGCAATCATCGCACATGTCTTGAGCGGATTCCCGAGAGTAAACCTCTCCATTCTTTCCGCAGCACACTACTTCCTGACCGGCTTCCTGCTCGTGGACATCTACCTGGTCGAATGGAACCAGAATCCAGCCAAATCCTGGCAGTGGGACATGGTCTCCCTCCTGGCCTGGTCCGCCATCGTTCTTCTGCTCTATCAGGACGGGGGAGAATCTTTCATCGTCATCCCGACTTTTTTCGCCTATGTTGCCGCCTTCAAAGGAGTGTTGAGCAACCGGTTCTTCTGTCAGCCCGGAATCTACACCATCGGCGGCATGTGCTACACGCTCTATCTGTATCATTACTCGCTGATTTCCGCCATCGGCCGCCTGCTGATCAAGGTCGGGTTCCTGAACCAGCTGCCGGTCTGGCTCGAGATTATCCTGGCGGGCCTGGTGATTGTGCCGGCTGTCCTGCTGTTCGGTACCATCATGTTTATCCTGGTTGAGAAACCCTGCATGAAGAAGGATTGGTACATCAGGCTGATGGAACGGTTCAGGCCGGGGCTGCAGGCGTGAGCGTGGTACGGTTACTCTGGACTTGGTTTGAGGATTATATTATATTCCCGAATGGCGTAGCGGCTACAGACGACCGTGATTTTCCAGGGGTGAATTATTAAAATAGGGGTCATTACATATGATTTTTTCCCGCTGATCGGCGGCATCGGCCGGCACACATTTCAAATATTCTCATGCATGAAGGACAAGGACCTGTTGTTCTTCTCTCCAGCAATCAACTCTCTACCCCGCCATATTCCGATCCATTACCTGCCGGTCCGTTTGTTAAAACAGGCCGGTGTGTCGCTCTGGTTCCATTTCAATGCCCGCCGGATCATTGAAAAGTATCACCTGGACAGGGTGAATATCCATGCCGGTCCGGGAGGGGTACTCTGTGTGCGGCGGCTTCCCGTCCCGGTCATCGTTACCTGCCACCACACCTATCTGCAGCAGATCAGTCACATCCGTTCACAATTCTGGAAACGCATCTTCCTCCCCTTTGAGAAGAGGACATACCGGCTCGCAGACAGGATCGTCGCCGTATCGGAAGCGACTAAAGACGCGCTGGTTGTGCGATATGAAATTCCCGAAGACAAGGTAACCGTTATTCATAACGCCGTGGACACGAGCAGATTTCATCATCTGGAGATACCGAAAAAGCCCCTTTCACTGCTCTATATCGGCCGCATCGACAAACGAAAAGGTATCGAATTCCTGATCCGGAGCATGCCGCTCGTCCGTGAGCAAATCCCTGATGTGCAACTCCTGGTTGGTGGCAAGGGAAGTCACCTTGGGAAAATGAAAAATCTCGTCGACCAATTGCATCTGGAGCGCAACGTCACGTTCCTGGGGTTCGTACCGGATGACAAGCTGAATGAGCTCTACAACCGGGCCCACTGCGTAGTTGTTCCTTCTATTTTTGAAGGGTTCGGCATAACCGTCATCGAAGCCCTGGCAGCCGGAACCCGGGTGATCGGAACCGACTCGGACGGCATCCGTGAAATCCTGCAAAGCGGTGAATCAGGCGGCCTCGTACCTTACGGTGATCACCATGCCCTGGCCGAAGCTATCGTATCCGAGTTGCGGACACCTCAAAAGGTTCGGGAATTGCAACGGAAGTATAGGGTCGAGCAGTTCAGAAAAGGATATATGGAGGTATTGGAAGGGTGAATACGCTCCTATGAATGGTGCCTGGACCAAATACCTGCCCGACATCATCCGGGAATGGCTGGAAGGAAGTCCCCATCTCCAGAGAGCGATCGGCAACACCGGCTGGCTGTTGTTCGACCGGATCCTCCGGATGCTGATCGGGGTGACTGTCGGTGCCTGGGTCGCCCGCTATCTCGGCCCGGCCCAGTTCGGGGAACTTGCCTACATCATTGCCTTCATCGCCTTCTTTCAGGTCATCGCCGGTCTCGAAGCGGATGGCTTCATCGTACGGGATCTCGCGCGTAAACAGGAAGATGCCTGCCGTCATCCTCGGCACGTCACTCAGGCTCCGGATTGCCAGCGGCATCATGTGCTGGCTGGCCGCCATAAGTCTGATGTATCTGCTCCACCCGGAAGACGGAAAACTCTGCCTGCTAGTCATCGTTGTCGGCGCCATGCTGGTGTTCCAGGCATCCGATACAGTCGATCTCTGGTTTGAGAGCCAGAGCCAGAGCAAGCGGACGGTCCTCGCGAAGCTTGTGTCCTATCTCTTCTCAAATGGCATAAGAGTTTTTCTGTTGTTCAGCAAGGCTCCGCTGATTGCCTTCGCCGGGGTTATCTGCCTTGAAGCGGCCGCCCTGGCAATTGCACTGATCGTTGCCTACCGGCGCTTTCCAACCGATGACCGTTGGCGGGCCGACATGGCCCATGCGAAAAGACTCCTGCACCTCTGCTGGCCGTTTATGGCCAGCGGAGTGATGGTTACCGCCTACATGAGAATCGACCAGATCATGCTCAAGGAAATGCTCGGCGAACGGGAACTCGGCATCTATGCTGTGGCGCTCACTCTCTCCCAGGTATGGAACTTCATCCCGGCGACCCTGGTCGCAAGCCTTGCGCCGTTCGTCGCCCGGAAAAAAAGCCGCGGTGAAGCTGAGTATCAGGATGCCCTGGTAATAATATTCCGTTTTTTTGCTATTGTAGCATTCATAGGGGCCGGACTGACTGCGTTGGCCTCCCCCTGGATAGTGGGGCTACTGTACGGAGCTGAATACCGGTCATCGGCAGTCGTGCTGAGCGTTCTTGTCTTTGTGATCGTCTTCGTTTTCCAGGGGATAGCCCAGACGTTATGGGTGATCAACGATAACGTGCGGATCGTGAACCTGATCGGCACATCCCTGGCGGCGTTGATCAGCATAGTTGCAAACGTGGTACTTATCAGGAAATTCGGGATTATGGGCGCCGTCTTCTCATTCCTGCTCGCTCAGGGAGCATCCGTCGTAGTCATTCCCTGCCTGTTACGGCGGGACCTGTTCGAGCTGTACAAAAGGGCCTTTCTGGGCTTGGCCAAACAAGGCTCCCGTTGATACGGAATAACGAATGATCCGCAACCTGGCAAAATATGGACGAAGGAAACCATGATCTCTCCCAGCGACTGCATAAAACGAGAACTGCTTCGCATCAATCGTCTTCTCGACACCTTGCAGAATCTGCACCTCGTCACCATCACCAAAGAGGACCTGATCAAATGGCGCGGAGCGCGATACCGCCGGAAGATCCGATTCGGTCAGGAAGGCCATGACATCGTCACAGAATCCGTCTCCCGGAATGCGCCGCTGCTGGTTGCCCGGATCGGTGCGGTGGAGTTGTCGTGCCTCCGCTTTTACCTTGAGAAGAGGGTCGCAAAGAAAGCGGGGTACAGCAGAAAGATCAGATCCACCATGACAAATAATGCCGGATTCTTTCCGGCAGACGACGCGTCTCTCGACGCCTTTGCGGAATTGTTTCTGGACAACCTGGCACAGGTCGATATCATGGGAGTCTGGTTCAATCAATATGAAGATGTCGATCTGCAATACCAGGTGCCCGGATGCCGAGCTGGTCGACCTCGACTGTCTCGAGCCGTTCCGGTTCACCAATCCATGGAGCGCAGCCCTCGAAGGGCGGAAGGTGTTGGTTGTCCACCCTTTTGTCGAGTCGATACGAAAACAGTATGCGGAAAAACGGCGACTTCTCTTCCCTTCTCCTGATGTGCTGCCCGATTTCGAATTGAAGACGCTCCGGTCGGTGCAGTCAATCGCTGGGTTGAAGGTGGACTTTGCAACCTGGTTCGATGCCTATCGCCATATGTGTGATGATATTGCACGGATTGATTTCGATATCTGTCTCATCGGAGCGGGCGCCTACGGCCTTCCCCTGGCGGCGTTTGTCAAAAAGATGGGCAAGCAGGCGATCCATCTTGGCGGCGTAACCCAGATCCTTTTCGGCATAAAAGGAAAGAGATGGGAACTGGAATATGCGGACACGACGGCAAAACTGTTCAATGAGCACTGGGTACGCCCCCTGCCATCCGAAACCCCCGAAAGCAAGAACAAGGTGGATAAAGGGTGTTATTGGTAAGAGATGGGGTTGGGCACTATAGCACTATCGGGCAAACTGGACCACACTATGCACATCAAACTCATTAATGAAGCAGAGGACTTCTCAAACATCAAAGGGGCCTGGGAAGCTCTTTGTGATGAACTGGCAGATGGTGTTTCGGTCTTTGCCAGTTTTTCATGGTATGAACTATGGTGGAAGCACTTCTCTGCCGGTGCAACGCTCAATGTGATTGCCATGTGGGATGCTGGCAGGCTTGTCGGGATTGCCCCTCTTATGCTGAGAAGGGCAACCGTTCACGGTCTGCCGGCAACGGTCGCCTGCTTCATCGAGAACAATCTGTCGCTCCACAATGACTTCATTGTGCTGCCGGCCGCCAGGGAGATCTTTCTTAAGGAAGTAATCAGGTATCTTTTTGAACATCATGCCCAATGGGACGCAATCGTTTTAAACAATCTGCCGGCAACCTCGACTAACTATCTCACCATGGTCAAAATCCTCGATGAATCAGGCCGGAAATGGCGTCAAAATCCGACATGGTTCGACTCCCCTTATCTGATACCGTACGGCACTTGGGCAGAATACTTTGCCAACCGCACGGCACGAACCCGTAAAAGCCTCCGAAATATTCAGAACAACATGGGCAAAGCCGGTGAAGTATCTGTCAGAAACATTCGGACGTGGGAAGATTTTCTGTCTGTCAGGGAGGATGTTTTCACTATAACAAGGCAGTGTTGGGCGGGAAAAAGCGGCGACTATCTGTCCTCTCCGGCAAATGAATCTTTCTTTGAAGATCTGGCTCGGAGTGCAGCGGCGAAAGGATGGCTCTCTATCTGGGCGCTCTACCTGAACGGGAAAATGATCGCTGTTGAATTTCACCTTAGGGCCAAAGGAAAAGAGCATGCCATGCGCGGACACTATCTTCCTGAGTTCGCAGCCCTGTCGCCCGGCACGTTTCTGGAGATGCAGATCATCAAGAGTGCCTTTGAGGAAGCTGGCCGGTTACAGAAATATGACTTCGGCGGCAGTTTCGAAAATTACAAGAGAAAATGGGCCGACGACTCTGTATCTCACCGGGCAGTATGGATATTCGGCGACAGAATATATTCCCGATTTATTGCGTTTCATGAGACAATGACAGTTCCGTTGTTGCGCCGGACTCTACCGCAGAAACTGTGGAATAATAGACTTTTTAGGATATGCGGCATCAATCCTAACCGGTTTGATACAAGTGCGAGGAAATGCTGAGAGTAGGTTGAATCGCCAGGGCGACCGGGTAAAACCATCAATGAGAGCAGGTATCGGATGAGCAAAACACATGACAATCCATGCGAAGTATGTACGATCAACCAGGACTGTTGTACGAGGTTGAGCGGCCTGATGCTCACAAAGGACGAGTTCGAACGGCATTTCAAGAAAAACCGGGAGGAGCTTGCAATCAAGCCGCTTAACGGTTTTTTTGTGGTCTCATCCAAGAAAAGCGGCATGTGCCCACACTGGGAAAACGGTAGTTGCCAAATCTATTCAGACAGGCCTATCGATTGTCGGCTCTACCCTTATGCAATCAGGCATCTAATCAAGAACAAGCAACGGGTGAAAATTGTATTCCATGCCGAATCTATTTGTCTGCAAAAGAACCGGCTGTATGTGCTGATGCCCGAACTCGAGGCGCGGGAACTAGTCTTGGCATTCGGGAAAACGGTTTTTGGAGAAAGCACTGCCGTCATCGTGCAACGTGAGAAGGGAACGTTTTCACAGTTGCGTAACAGGATTGAAGCTGCTTTATATCGACGCCTGAATAGCATCAAGCACAACTGAAGCGATTCTCTGATTAACCGGAGACAATGCAAATAATTACCGTCCTGTGATTCTTTGGGAGTTATTTATGTCGTTTTTTGTAGACGCAAGGAACGCCTTATCCCTGTTGTACCGGGGGGAGTGGCAAGAATTCTTCTTCCGCGTGCGAGTGCATGTTCAAAAAATAGACCTGAAAAACGCATACCTTGACGAGCTTAATCTCACGGAAGAACGGAGCCATTATTACGCCAATTCAGGCGGGCTTCATCTTGAGAAGGTCCTCCGGCACCTGAAGATTACCCCACGGGATGCCATCGTGGATTTCGGATCGGGCAAGGGTGGAGCGCTCATCACCTTCGCCAGATATCCTTTTTCGAAAATTGCCGGCGTCGAACTGTCACCGGAACTGGTTGCCATCGCAGAGGATAATTTCAGGAAGCTGAACATCGGCACTGTCACCATGACTGTCGGTGATGCCGCCGATTTCACCGATCTTGATGCATACAATTACTTCTATTTCTTCAGCCCATTTCCCTGTAGTGTCATGGGTGCCGTAATACGAAATATCTGTGTTTCCTTGATTGCGAACCCCAGGAAAGCCGTGATTATTTATTTCAATCCCGAATGTCACGCTGCCGTTGTTACCGATTCGCCCTTTGTCAAAACGATGGAATACCATCATCACGAACTCGGGTATTATGTTTATTCCAACAACACAACTCTATTTCAGTAACCACAATGTCTCTCGACGAATGCTTCCTGACGGCAGGTTGCGGATAACGGTCGCACACAAATGACGGATATCGCCACAAAATTCCGGAGATCGCTGCGCTCGGCGGTATGCACGCCCTTCAACCACCTGCTTAATCTCGTTGATCCTCCGGTGGTTGTCCTTCTGTACCACCGCGTCACCACACTCACTTCCGACCCGGAGATGCTGGTTGTTTCACCGGACAATTTCCGTGCACAGATGCGACACCTGAAAGAGACCGTTCCCCTGGTCAGGTTCGAGGAGGATTGGTCAAAGGTGGCGAGGCCCGCCGTGGCCATAACATTCGATGACGGTTACGCCGACAATGCGCTGGAAGCGTTGCCGATCCTTGAAGAAGTGGGGGTGCCGGCAACGTTCTTCGTCAGTACCGGAACAATCGGCACCAGGTCGGAGTTCTGGTGGCATGAACTGGAGCGCATAATCCTGGAGAAGCCGAGCCTACCCGCAGGTTTTACACTGGAAGACGACTGTTCCCGGAGGAGCTGGCCGACCGGCACCCCCAGGGAGCGGCAGGAATGTTACCAGGGGATTGTGCGACTCATGAACGACGCCGATCCGAAGCGCCGAAACAGACTGGCTGATGCAGCTTCGCCACTGGGCACAAACCGGCGAAGGGGGCGCCGATACGCATCGTGTCATGACGGTGGACGAATTACGTCTGCTGGCCGGAAGCGGCAGTGCCACCATCGGTGCCCACACGGTGACGCATACCCGCCTCTCCAGCCTCTCAAAGGAAGCGCAGCGGGAGGAAATCACGGCTTCAAAAAAACAGCTTGAGGCTTGGCTTGGCCGGGAGATATCGGTGTTTTCCTACCCGTTCGGACGACGGCCAGACTACACAAAACAGAGCATTGCACTCTGCCGGGAGGTCGGCTTTACCAGGGCCGCCGCCAATTTTCCCGGTCAGGCGCACCGATGGACCGATCCGTACCAGATTCCCCGCCATCTGGTGCGCAACTGGCCGCTGGAGACGTTCGCCGAAAAACTCCGGGAGTTTTGGACACGATGAAGATTCTCTACATGAACGGCGCCGATATTGAGGGTGGGGCCGCAAAGGCGGCCACCCGCCTGCTGCAGGGCGTCCATGCGCAGGGGGCCGACACCCGGCTCTACGTGCAGAGGAAATACGGCGATGCTCCCCTGGTCGACGGCCCCCGGTCACTGTTCGGAAAAGCCCTGGGCGTAGCCCGGCCGACCATTGAACAGCTCCTGTTCGGCATCACCCCGGGAACGGTGAACGGCCCCTTTTGCGCTGCTTTTCTGCCGGACGGGCTGTTGACACAGGTGTCACACTCATCGCCCGACATCATCCACCTCCACTGGACGGCCCGGATGATGCGCCTGGAGACGCTGCGCCGCTTCACCGTGCCGATCGTCTGGACTCTGCACGACTCCTGGGCCTTTACCGGCGGATGCTACCTGCCCGGCGACTGCACCCGCTACCGGGAATCGTGCGGGGCATGCCCGGTTCTTGGTTCTGCCCTGGAGAATGACCTGTCGCGCCGGGTCTGGCGGAGGAAGGAGAAGGCCTGGTACGGTTTAAACCTGACGATTATAGCCCCGAGTCGCTGGATGGCCGCGTGCACACGGGCAAGTTCGCTCTTTTCTAACACACGCGTTGAAGTCATTCCCAACGGTATCGATGTGCGGAGCTACAAGCCGGTTGAAAAACATGCTGCACGTGAGCGATTCTCTCTGCCGCATGACAAGAAACTGATCCTGTTCGGCGCGACATCTGCCACGCAGGACCGGAACAAGGGGTTTCATCTGCTTACAGATGCACTACGGGAACTTGCCGCAACTGCGAAAAACGATCAGGTTGAACTGGTCGTCTTCGGATCGGCAGAACCCGACAAGCTTTCTGACCTCGGCTTCAAGGCTCATTATCTCGGCTGGCAGTCTGACGACACCAGCCTTGCCCACCTCTACTCGGCAGCGGACGTTTTCGTACTACCGTCCCTCCAGGAAAGCCTCGGTTATACCGTTATGGAGGCAATGGCATGCGGCACTCCATGCGTAGCCTTCAGCCAGGGGGGGGTGCCCGACCTGATTGATCATCAGCAAAACGGCTACCTGGCACAACCGTATGAGCCCTCTGATCTGGCCCGGGGGATTGCCTGGATCATGGAGGATGAAAATCGCCGAGAAGAGCTATCCCGTAATGCCCGCCGGAAGATTGAACATGCGTTCGCCATAGAGAACGTGGCGAAACGGCATCTTGAACTTTACAGAGGAATAGAACCTGTATGAAAGTCTTATTCGTCTATTCTCTTGATGATATTCGTCCGGTCAGTAAACCGCTACGGACCTGGTCAAGCATGCAGTACGGCATTTCTTACATCTCTTCTCTATTGAAAAAAAATGGACACCATACACGCTTGATTAGTTCTGGGAAGTAATTATCACAAAGATGGCAGAAAGCAGCTGAAAGCGTTCATGGAGGAGTTTAATCCAGAGCTGATCTGTTTTACGGCTGTATTTTCTCAGTATACAGTTTCATAGAGAAGATGGCACAGTATGTAAAAAAACAGTGGCCTGACAGGTACCTTATCATTGGGGGAGTACATGCCACGCTTCAGCCGGATGAAGTGATTTCCGGCCCGTTTAATGCCGTTTGTATTGGCGAAGGAGAATATCCGGTTCTGGAATTATGCCAGCAATTGGAAGCGAAGCAGGTCCCAGAGGGTATCGCTAATTTATGGTTCAATACTGCCGGCGGAAGCATTGAAATAAACCCTCCAAGAGAATTCATTGGAGATCTCGACCTGTTACCTTTTCCAGACCACGCTATGTGGGAGCCCTGGATGCGTGACCGCTACGATGACGAAATGGTAATATTGGGTGGGCGAGGCTGTCCGTATGATTGTACCTACTGCTCCAATTATGCGCTCAGGAAGGTAGCCAAAGGAAACTATGTAAGAATACGCTCTCCCGAAAACATTCTTGGCGAAGTTGAATATCTCTACAGGAAATATCCGCATCGAATGTTCTTCTTTGAAATAGAAACCCTTGATTGTTACAAAAGCTGGACAATCGAACTATGCAACAAGCTGGCAGATTTCAACGATTCACTCCCCGATCCGGTTTCCTTTGGGTCCAATTATCGAATCAACCCGCAGACAATTGACGAGAACCTGTTTTCAGCACTTGAGAAGGCTCATTTCTCCGTCATCAACATCGGATTGGAATCTGGCAGTGAACTGATCCGACGCACCGTTCTCAAGCGGAACTACACAAACGATGACTTTCTGAAAGTCGTATCTCTGGCCCGAAACCACGGATTGAAAATTTTTGTCTTTAACATGATTGGCCTGCCCGGAGAGTCATCGGATGACCATATGGAGACCGTGCAACTAAATCGCCTGGTTCAGCCGGATGGCCATTATACCGGGATCTTTTTCCCCTATCCCGGGACTGAACTTTATACTCTGTGTATCGAGAAGGGACTGATACAAAAAGCTGCCTCTGTCGAAATGGAACGGAGACAGCCGATCATGTCACTCCCGAACTTCTCTAAATCCCAGATAAGAAGCGCGTATGTCTGGTTCAACTATCATGTGTACAAAGGTTTCAAGCCAATGTGGAAGATTCTTGCCCACGTTGCGTTGGTTAAGATCAGCTCCAGTCCGGCGGTCTTGTTCCTTTTCCAGAAAAACGATCAGTTTTTGGAATCAACCCTATTTCGTGTAACGAAATTTTTCTCAGCGAAAAAACATGTGAACACAAATAAACCATGACGCATATGTCGAATGTCCCCACAATATCCATTGTCACGCCCTCCTTCAACCAGGGGGGATTCCTCGCTGAGACGATCGAAAGTGTCATCAGCCAGGCAGGTGATTTTATCATTGATTACATCGTCGTCGATGGTGGTTCTACGGACGATTCCGTCGACATCATCAGACGATATGACACTCTAATCCGGACCGGCATATTTTCAGGTAACTGCCGCGGATTGACCTATCGTTGGGTGAGCAAAAAGGACAGGGGGCAGACCGACGCCCTGACAAAAGGATTCCGAGTGGCGGAAGGGGATATATTCGCCTGGCTCAACTCTGACGATACCTACCTGCCGGGAGCATTACAGACCGTTGCCACCTTTTTTCGTGACTATCCGGAAACCGGGCTGATGTATGGCGAAGCCCACTACTGCGACACGGCGGGCATCATCATCGGCAGGTACCGTACCGATGAATTCAATTATGACAAACTGGCCTGGTTCAATTACATGTGCCAGCCATCCACCTTTTTCCGGAAAAATGTCTTTGATGCGGTCGGTGGACTGGACGATACGCTCCATTTTGCCATGGATTACGATCTCTGGGTCAGGATTGGCAAACGTTTCACCTGCCGCTACCTTCCCGAGTTCCTTTCAAAGTACCGACTCCATGAGTCATCCAAGACCATCCTCGATGAGACCCTCTATCACAACAGCGAAGAGGCGCTCCGTCTGGCCATGAAATATTTCGACTGGGCGCCGCTGACCAGAATCTACAATTCGTGCAACGTTTATTGCCGGGCACGATTGCCGAGAATTCTTACTGGCAGAAAATCGATGGTTATCCTCGCAACGATCATATGCTCGGTGTTTCGTTCGCTCTGGATGAATCGGGGTATACGGAAAAACGACCTGATGTTGTTGAACGGGGAGAACTTCCGAAAGCTGTTCAAGAGCCGGATTGAGATCATGACTGGAAAAACGACCGGTACATAGAGAGATCATCTTATGAAAATCTGCCTGATTGCACCCGTCCCCCCTTTTCGGGGAGGAATAGTCAAAATATTGTTATTCTCTGGCAAAAGAACTTGAGAAAAGGCACGATTTATTGCTCTTGAGCTATAAAAGGCAGTATCCGGAACTGCTGTACGGCAAAAAGAGCCAGATTGACCCTGATCTTGCGAGAGAGGAGGTCATAAAAGAATTTAGAAATATTACGTACGATATCGATTCTGTAAACATTCGTTCCTGGTGTAACACGTCAAAAACTATTTCCGCTTTCAACCCTGATATAGTAATACTGCCATGGTGGGTGACGTACTGGACCCCGATGTACTTTTATCTGCTCTATTCATTGAGAAAAAAGGGAATCAGGGTCGTTTTTATCTGCATAAATGTATTTGAGCATGAAGACAATCCCTTAAAAAACTTTTTAACAAAAATCATCCTCAGAACGGTTGATTCCTTTATCGTTCATTCCGAACAGGAAAAAAACGAACTTCTTAACATAAACCCCGGGGCCGAGGTCAAGAAACATCTTCTCCCCTTATTCGAGTATGATGTAACAACGGAGGTGAGACGTGACGCCGCCATGCACCTTCTGTTTTTCGGTTTCGTCCGGCCTTACAAAGGACTCGACACCCTCCTCCAGGCTCTCGCCATCCTGAGAAGACCATGATATTTCGCTCAAGATAGTAGGCGAATTCTGGAACGATAAAGATCGATACATCGAGCTTATCAACAAGCTTGAAATTTCCGAGCACATTGAAATTATCGATCAATATGTTCCTGACAACGAGATGAGCCAGTATTTTTCCTGGGCCGACCTGGTTGTGCTTCCCTACAGGAAATCCATAACTTCAGGCGTCATCGCGACCGCATACGGTTTTAAAAAGCCGGTTCTCGCAACAAACGTTGGGGGGTTCAACGAAGTAATTCAGGATGGCTATACAGGAAAAATAGTTACGGCTGATGACCCGCACGCTTTTGCCGATGGAATACTCTGGTTTTTAGCCAATAAGCAGATCAACTTCGCAGAAAATATTTCAACATTTGCGGCGCAACATATGTCCTGGAGTTCGCTGGTAGATACGATAGAGGAATTTAACTGACTGTAACGAACAATAGCCGGGACTCTGTCCCGGCTATTGAATAAGCGCTCATTTCAAATACAAACTCAAATATTTCCCAGTTTGTATTTCGTTACAAGTTCATATTCCCTGAAATACATAGGTGATTGATATGGAATGTCTTGCCAGGACTTATCAAGCTCTGTTCCCATATCTTTGTCAGTGCATAGCAATTTATTATCTTTGTTATAGTTCCTCTTGGCAACAGTTCTGAATTTGCCATTTTGGATCTCGAAATCTATCTGGTGATGTGTAACATCTCCTTTTTCCAGAATACTCTTCTGACATGCCGGGTACTTGGAGAGATGCTTTGTATATTGTTTCTCGCCAAAGCTCGTCAAGACGAATTTCTCTGTCCATGATAATATCTTATTGTGGACTTTAATACTTTTAGAATCATAAAAGTTCTTATCTACGTTCTTGTTTGGGATGTCGACATTATTTCTTACCCAATCAGCGCCATGGCAAACAAGTGTCCCACCCAGCAAAACCATGCCCAAAGCGACTACAATCAAAACTGTTTTCTTCATTTTCAACCCCTTGCACTGCAGTCCGGATAATTTACTTCAGTGCCGGAAACATAACACAATGCTGTTAACAAATAAAGCTTTTTCCTGCAATACCATGTGGTTGCGTCCAGCTGCGTACAAAAGGACAAAATTGACTATTTAGCGCTGAAATGGTACTTTCCGATCCACGCTTTGCCTGAGGCGGACACCCTCACACATTACAAACCGGCTTCGCTGCTATCCGGATTTCGATCACCGCAATGCAAGGCAATTTTAAGGATTGGCAAAGGCACCTATTGATGTCATCAGAATTACCAACGGAACAGAGTTTCCGAAGTCATATCGACGTCTGTGCCGGTCACAGAAGGAGAAGGCTTCATATCAGCAACATTCCTGAAGTGGGCAACGGTGCTGCTTCTGGCATATTTCGGCGTAAGGTTGTTTTTTTTCGCCTTGAACATTTCTGCGTACGTACCGCCGGACGAAGTTACACACGCTGGACTCTGCAAAATCTTTTCGAAGGTCTTCCTGTTCCCTGAAAATTCTCCCGCAACCTACGAGTTCGGCCTGGTCACCAACACCGCCTGGCTCTACTACTGGATCATGGGCAAGCTTCTCCATCTGAACATCTTCGGGTTGTCAGACCTGGTGTTCCTCAGACTTCTCAATATCCCCTTCGCCTTCGGCACTGTCTGGTACGCCCACAGGCTGCTCCGCCTCCTGACGGACAACCGTCTTGCGCAGCTCCTGCTCGTTGTCGTTATTACCAATACCCCCATGTTTTCTTTGTTGTCGGCTTCCGTCTCATACGACAACCTGGCCAATCTCCTGGCGGCCATGGCAATCTATTACGAATTCGCTTTCTTCAAGAACCGCTCCGGCGACCTGCTCGTCGCCTCATTGCTCTGTCAGATGGCGGGCAGCCTGACCAAGATAACATTCCTGCCCCTGATCCTTGTACTAAACGTGCTGCTGGCAATTAACGAAGTAAAAAATCTGAAGGTACTATCGGATGAATTCAGACGACTGTTCAGCACAATTTCCTGCCGGACCTGGTTGAAAGTTTTTATGCTCATTGTTGCACTCGGGTTGAATCTCCAGCTGTATGCAGGAAATTATCTTCATTACGGTGCGCTGAATCCCGGGATGTCACAAGTTCTCTCTCCTGGAGTTGCGATGCAGCACCGCCTTGACGCCCGGGGAATGATCTTCAATCAGTACAAGGAAGGAAAGATCTCCTATATGGATGCACTGATCCTGGCCGGAGAGATCAAGCACCCCGGAGACAAGGCCGATACATTCTACCTGCTGATGAACTATGAAAAACTGAAGAGGAATCCGCAACTCTGGTTAAGCCCGCCGGCCTATGCAAAAGTTTGGTTCCAGACTATGCAGGCCACTATATTCGGGATCAAAGGCCATCTGGGAATGTTCAAGCCTCCTCTTTACCTTCTGCCGGTGTATGTGGTCATGTTGCTTTCACTGGTCGGGTTTATTGTCCGATGGCGGCCCAGAGAAGTCAGGCTGGGTGCCTCTGGGTCTTGCGACTGTTGCCGTGTACTACGCAGGGTACCTCATGTATAAGGTGAACTATGATACGTATCTCGACTATGGCGAACCAAGCCTGACCCTGTATGGACGCTATCTTTTCATCGTGATGGCTCCTGCCTATGTCCTTATGTGCCATTATCTGCTGCAACTATTCCGCGCTGGCAACATTAGATTTACTCTGGCACTGGCAACTGCACTGCTTTTCATTGCGTATGATTTTCCCTGGTTCCTCATACATGCCACCCCGGAATGGTATTCATGGCTGCCTCGTTAGCAATTGATGGATAAAAATTCGGAGGGGAGATAATAGAATGTTTTCCCATCTCTCAACATAATTGGATCGAGGGGTTTTCCCATGACAGATACATCGAAAATGCAGACAGACGGCACGGCCGTAGATTCTGCGAAGTGGCAGCTGCCGCTTGCTCTGGTCCTGATTGCGGCATTGACTGTTGCCGTCTACTGGCCGGTGCTGCAGAACGGCTTCATCGACTTTGATGACGATGTTTATGTGACAATCAACATGCGGTTCGGCAGGGCTTAACGCTAAAAGGGCTCATCTGGTCCTTCACCACATTTCATGCGGCCAACTGGCATCCGCTCACCTGGCTCTCACACATGCTCGACATTGAGCTGTTCGACCTGAACCCGGCAGGGCATCATGCCACCAGCCTGCTGCTCCATACCATAAATGCCTTGTTGCTCTGCACAATCCTTTACCGACTGACCGGATTTGTCGGCAGGAGCATGTTCGTAGCACTGTTGTTTGCAATCCATCCGCTACATGTCGAGTCGGTTGCCTGGGTCGCTGAACGTAAGGATGTCCTCTCCACCCTGTTCTGGCTGCTTACCATGTGGGCATATACTGGCTACGCCCGAAAACCGTGCCTGAAACGTTATCTTCCAGTTGCCGTTTTTTTTGCCCTGGGCCTTATGGCAAAGCAGATGCTGGTGACCCTTCCGCTTACCTTGTTGCTGATTGACTTCTGGCCGTTGAAGCGTGTTGCTTTACAGCAGGACAGAAGCAATCCTGACCAAAGCAGCATCAAACAGCTACTGATTGAGAAAATTCCTCTATTTGTCATGTCCGCAGCAGCATCGCTTGTTACCATTCGTGCTCAGGAATCAGCGGGGGCAGTTGTCCATGGTGACGGTCAATCCGCGCTGCTTTGTGCCGGGAACGCATTTATCTCGTATGTAAAATACATACTGCTCATGTTCTGGCCGACAGATCTTGCCCTGTTCTATCCGTTTGAACCATCTGCCGTCACAATACCAAAAGTAGCGGGAGCTATTGTCCTTCTGGCGGTAATAACCGCTCTGGTTACAACGCAGTGGAAAAAGCGTCCCTACCTGCTTTTTGGCTGGTTCTGGTACCTGATTACCCTGTTGCCGGTAATTGGCTTTATACGAATAGGAAGTCAGGCATTGGCGGACCGCTATACCTATATTCCGCTGACAGGGCTTTTCGTGCTGACCGTGTGGGGAGGAGCGGAACTGGCCGGTTCATGGCCAAAAGGAAAACAGCTGGTTGCCGGCGTCGCTGTTATGATTACTGTCGTTTTGTCGATTCAGACCACCACCCAGGTACGTTACTGGCAGAACAGCTATATCCTGTTTGATCATGCCCTGACAGTAGTCAAGCGGAACTGGCTGGCACATAACAACATGGGAATCCTGCTTTCCCAGCACAGCCGAAACGATGAGGCCATATCCCACTTTCAGGAATCGGTACGACTGAATCCGAAGGGGATCGTGGGATTCAGGAACCTCGGGAATTCCTACCAGATGGCCGGAAGACACTCCGACGCAATCGAGGCTTTCCGTCAGGCGCTCTGGATCAACCCGAATGATGCGGAAAGCCATTTTCGCCTTGGGTATGCCTATCTACTGAATGGAAACAGCGACCTTGCCTACCAGGAATATCGCCTGCTGCTCCGTCTGGATGAAGCAAATGCGCGTATACTGCTTGATTCCATCAGGGTGCTCGGCAGGCACTGAAAAACGACCCGACTGAACACGTCCGGGAATCATACTATCCGAGTACTGGATGGCTCGTTGGAAAGCCGGGTAGACTGATCAAGACTACCGGGTGTACAGCCTGCGTAAAAGGAGATGTAATGTGACCTGGTCGTATCTTTTAGCATATATGTGGCAGCTTCCACACTGGTTGATCATACTGCTCCTGTCAGTATCGGTTCTTTTATGTTCCATTGGTATCGTGACACTTGTGTATTCACAGGGAAAAGGGAGGATGCGAATTGCCGGCGCGGCTTGTTTTTTCTTCGGCCTTACGTGGTTATATGCCGTTGCTACCCCCCCCTTTCATGCGCCCGACGAACCGACCCACTTCCTTGGCATGTTAAATTCTCTTGGCAGGATCTCCGATGCTGCTGAAGTCAGAGATTGGGCGAATAAAGGGCACTTCTCGGAGATTCAATTCAGGCCGCATGAAAAATTCAGAGCTGACTGGGTCGGTTATTATTCACAAGAGAATCTAGAAGAATTTTTTTCCCCTATCGAAATGGAAACGCGAGCGCCACTGACGGCATGGGTCTGGAGGGAGTTGAAACCGATCCTGGGGGAATGCAGTATCCAATGCTGTCTGTTGTCAATGCGATTGTTAAATGGTCTGGTTGTTGCCGGATTCTATATGCTTGCTCTCGTAGTGGTGTGGAAGTGCGTGCCACGAGATGAAGCCTGTGAAGAATCAACAATTTCCCCCTCTGCATTTGGTTCTGCCGTTCTTCTCTACGTTCCCACGTTACCGTTTTTTTCCATGCATGTATCCAATTATCCGATGCTTATTTCCGCCGGAATATTAGCGGCTTTCATTGCGCTGGCTGTTCTTTTTCTTGAAAGAAGGCCTTTATGGATGGGGGGGATGCTGGGATTCTCCGTTTTCCTGCTAATGTTTTCGGGACGTGGCGGCTATCCTTTTTCGGCATTTGTTCTATTAGTTACAATAATCGGAGCAGTGCTACCTCGATCCCAAGATGGCAATTTGACAATTTGCAGGGGGGAGGAACGGGTTTCGGCTGCCCTGTTTTGGTCGGTATTCGCACTCGGCTGGATAATATCGTGGCTTCTTCTCGGCAGACTGGATCTTACGCCGGTTCTGTCACTGGTATCTCATTCAATCCCGAAGACGTGGAATCCATTTTCCGGAAATAAATGGATATTGATTGCGGTACCAGTTTTGTGTTTTGCAGTTGAGTACCTGTTTTCCTTCTTGCGACACCTTCAGCTAAGCAGTCGGAAAGTTCGTTTCATTGCAATACCCGGAGTTTTTTTATTTTCAGTGGGGATATTTGGACCGATTTGGGGCACCAGCCACTATCTGGAGAATATTGAAGGGATACCGCTGGTAGAGCCCACATCAACGTACATTATGCATGTTTTGCTCGCTTATTGGGGGTCCATGGGGCTTGGAAGCCCCGATTATTTTCTTATCAGATATTTTTGGACCGGCTTTGGTTGGCTGGACACCCTGTTTTCAGGAAGTGTTGTGATGCTGCTGGGATTACCGGTGTTTTGTGGGAATCTTCTCCTATGGTTGCGGGCTTATCGTACAGCCTCTTTGCCACTCGTTTCCCGGCTGTGGGTATGGCTCATTACGTGCGCCTTGTATCTTTCAGTTCTCGCGTTCGGGGCTCGAAACACCCCCGTCAATCTCCATGGCAGGTATCTAATATTATTTAACGTATTGTTTCTGCCCCCGGGCTTTGCAGGATTCTTCTCATTTTTAACGCATCGTGCATCGCTATCCTGGATGAGAACATGCCGATTTGCAGAGACAGTTCCGATTTGGCTCACACCCCCCCGGGCCGTTTGGAATGGGATGATTGCAGTGTGCATATCTATTCACTGCTATTCCATTTGGTTTCTTCTGAATCGATATTTTTAGCAATCAATCCTGATGTTCATGGGCTCTAACAATGAAATCATGAGAATCTATGCTGAAATATAAAGAAACAACGTGGGACGGCTCCTGCCGGGACTACGGTTTGGATAGTCTCTCGTTTTGCTTCGAAACCGATTCAGCCTCTCTGAACTTCGTCATTTCGGCCTGCGACTCTGCAAACCGACCCTGCATCCTATACAGCGCCGACAAATTGCAATGTGCAGAGGCATTTAGCGGGTCGAGCGCCAATGCTTTGTTCAAATACACTATTGCTTCAGCAGTTTTCCCCTGTTCTGCCCTTATGCTGCCCATATCAACAAGAGCCGGGGCAAAGGAGGGATTGATCCGCAACACCTGCCAGAGGCAAATTTCCGCACTAACGAATTGCCGTCTTGATATGTAGGTTTCACCCGCACGGCACAACTCAACAGTCCTGCTGGTCAATATCTGCTCAACGTTAAGTCCCATGTTCTTTATTTTATCGCGATATGACTTTGCCTGCAGCATATTCCCTTTTTGTTCACTTACCATCATGAGCAGAAGATACGGCTCAGGATTTGAAGGATCCTCTTCCACCACCCGAAGTAAAGATTTTTCAGCCTTTTCAAGATCGTTTTCCTTCCAGAAAATATAGACATCTCCGACCAGAAACTTTTCGCTTATATCAGGCTTGGAATCGGCAACCTCAAGATTATGCAGGGCAGGCGCTAGTTCGCCTTTTGTGTAATATGCCAGCCCGAGATTTTTGTAGCCTGTAAACTTTTCCGGGGCATCTTTGGTCATCCGTGTAAAAAACTCGATCTCATTTCTCCAGATGCCGTTTCGACTGAAATCGATAAAGCAATAAAGCGTGCAGAGGGTCATGACTCCCACAGTCACGGCCCTCCGATTCAATTTGCAGATGACGACGGCCAGACAGAGAGCAAAGCCCATCAATGAAAAGTAGGCATACCGGTCGGCCATCAAGGACGTTGTATGAAGCGGGATTATATTGATAACCGGGAGAAGAAACAGAAAAAACCAGCAGGCAGAAAACAGGAGTTCGTCATGTCGCCTGTAAATATAGATAACGCCCATCATGAGAACCACACCAACTGAACAGAGTAACCCAATGCCCACGCTTAGTTGTACGTCATACATGACTTTCAGCTGAAATGGATTGATCATGTTCAGCGCGTATCTTACCACCAGATAAGGTGCCGTCACTATTTCCGACGTGGTGATGCCC
Source organism: uncultured delta proteobacterium (assembly GCA_963760075.1). Taxonomy (GTDB): domain Bacteria; phylum Desulfobacterota; class Desulfuromonadia; order Geobacterales; family Pseudopelobacteraceae; genus JACRCG01. Next base: position 291,849 of record CAVXBQ010000003.1, read on the forward strand.
GCGAGGAAGTTTGCCTTCTGGACGGCAAACGAACGGAGTGTCAGATAGCAGGCTATCGGAATCAGGTAGAGAAGATACCCTCTGAAACGAATCCGCTCCCGCTGCAGGCGGTAATCATATAAAAGGAAAATTGCCGGCAACAACAGAGCGAATTCCTTCGAAAATATTGCCACCGTGAAACTGGCGAGTGCCGGGAGCTGCTTTTTTTTGATGTAAAAAAACAGTGACAGAAGTGCAAAGCAGGCAGAGAGCAGGGTATTCCTGCCGCCGGCCAGAAAATTAACGGTTTCACCGGCAACGGGGTGCAGGGCAAAAACCAGGGCGGCGACAAATGCCAGGCGTTCCTTTTTGAACAGCGCCGTTGTCACTGCGTAGAAGAGCAAAACGACCAGTATGTGCAGAACCAGGTTGGTGAAGTGGAAGCCGGCCGGATTACCGCCCCAGATAGCGCGATCCAGTGCAAAAGAGATATATGTTACCGGGCGGTAATATCCGGTGGACTCTTCGATAGTATCTTCGGAAAGGAAAAACTGGGGGATGTTGCTCAGCTTTTCGATAAGCGGGTTGTTGACAATTATAAACGTGTCGTCCCAGATGAAGCCATGATTGAGAGTAGTGCCATATACCGCCGCTACAAGGATGACAATGAATCCGAACCGGTACATGAAATGTTTTTGTGGGGCCGTCATTAGCAGATGTACCACTCCTTACCGTGAGATTGCTTTGTCTCTGGTTACCCAGAATAACTACGTATTTTTCTTTCGTTTCAAAACAGAAAGAAATGTATCTGAAACGGGGACGTATCCCGTTGCTTCGTCATCCCATAGATAGTGCGTCGTGTTAACATCCACAATATCAATTATCCCCACCAGGTCATACTGTTCTGCCACGTATCTCTCTCCCCACTCGATAATCGTGAGCGACGAAAAAGAGGATATTCCCCATGATGCGGGAATATTTACCATAACAACATATTTCGGTTTTGCCGTTTCGATTTCGCGTATCATTTCCATCTGCATCTGCGTCGCGTATTGCTGTTTCTCCATCAGGCCGTACATGTATATGTGTCGGGTCGCCGAGAGCCTGTCTGCATAGAAAAAGATCTCCGGTTCGGACCCCAAAACAGCTATCCGGTCATCGGGAGATGTATGTTCCATTAGATAGCGAGAAACCTGCATCGCTTCCGGAAATGGATTTTGTCCATAGATTGCGCGGGTCACCTGCTGAGGCGTCTGGTAAAAACAATACGCATTTTCATTGTACAGACCGTAAATAACTGCTGTCATGAGCAGAAGAGCCGGAATTAATTGCCGAAAGCACCCTATCGGTAATGATGATAGAAAACGCTCTGCTGATCGTACCGCAACACCCGCCATTAGCGCTACCGCCGGCAACAGCATGATGAAATAGTGCTCCCGGAAATAGAATCCCGGGCAGATTGAAAGGAGGGAAAAGAAGAACAGGCCCAAAAGGAAAAGTCTGTCGGTTTTGCTCCTCTGCTTTGTGAAGAGAACAGCCACCCCGGCTCCGGCAAGAAGCCAGAACGGCACCTGCGGTGTTATAATATGTGTAAAAGCAATGGCGAAATTATTCCAGCCCTGTTCCAGGGTCTGTTCAGAGACATATTCCCGGGCATATCTCACGGTCCAGAACCAGAACGTGTCAAGTACACCGGCCTTGAATACGTAGAGGACAACAAGGGCATAGGGGACAATTATTCCAGACAGAAAGATGATACAAGCCACTATCTGTTTATTTCGACTGGCGCGCGGTTTTTTCCAGCCATGCCACACAAGGTAAAGAAAGGCCCAACAGACGAGCAGAACAGCATGCTGCTTCATAAGAAATGCCAGTCCAAAACAGATTCCACTGGCACACAGAGCAAGCAAACGACCTCTGTTAATGTATTGTAAAAGCAGCAGGAAACCGGCCAGGGAGAACAAAACAACGAAGTGTGTCGCATGGGCAAAAACCCCATACACTGATTGGCTGAGGGACAGGACCGCATACGTGGCACAGGAAATGACGGCAGCATCCTTGTCAAGTACCCGGCGAGCGAGCAGAAAAACCAGATATATACTTATGCTGTTTACGACCAACAGCCCCACATGGATACCTACAACAGTCTGCCCGAAACACATCATAAACAGTGCATACATGAAGCTGGCACCGGGAAGCTTCATGGTATAGGCGTAGGCATACGGAGGAATCCCTTTAAGCAGCAATTGTCCCATATAGGCATACTCGCCTTCGTCACGCTCCATCGGAGCTTGCAGAAGGCGTATGCGAACAAACAACACCATCCCCAGGACAATGGCCAACAGTATGTACGACACGTACTTTTTCAGAGGTCCGGATTCACTTTTTCTATCTTCCATAAAAATGAGTCACCTACCAATGAACAACATCAGGATGAATTTGTACTACGAGAAACAGCCAGGGAGCGGAGCGCTCCATCACATGGCTGACGTCTCACTTCTCTTCGCATCAATCACATCGAGCATTTCATGAAACACCCCGGCAGTGTCTTCTCGCTCCGCCCTCGGCGAAAGAACATGCGGTCGTAACACCCTGATCAGACCTGAACAGCATTTCCCGACGGGGAAAAACTGCTCGTATCGGCAGCCAGATAGCACCTGCGGCACTAAAGAACAGAGCCGCCCACCATATGAAGAGCACGCCATTATCCCCGATGAAATCGGTTACCACGAGACGCCTGATATCGGGGAGAGCCAGACGGAAACCATCGCGAGCAAACTCCCCCCCACCCGGAACAGTCCCGGTAAAGAGGACATCTTTATCCTTCAGCAGCTTGAACCGGAATGTAATGTTATCCGACATGTAGGATATGTAACGGTCACTGCCGTCTTCCGGTTCCGGGATGCTGAATACGATCCGGTACGGCGAGCCGGGGATTACAACATTTTCCTCTTTTCCCGGAGGATAGACATTCAGGGAACTATGCGTCTCATAGCCTGCCGGCATGTCAGGAGCAGTAAAGCGAAGGTAGAGGGCAAGCCCGAGGTAGCGTGGATAGACGAAAGCCCCACCGTACCGTGACGGAGGGTACAGGCCGAATGTTCTTTTCCCGGATCCGGATCCTGTCGGAGCAACCTCCATGGTCAAGGTCCTGCTCAATATCGGACCGCTTGCGTTCGCCAGGGTGATCCGCTCCACCATGCCGCCCACTCCCGTCCGGAGTGGGGAGGGGCTCGCCTTCAACTGACCATCTGCCGGAGTGAACTCCGGGATGTAGTGCGTTATAAGGATGCCGGTAAAGAGGCAAAACGTTCCGGCGAGAAATAAGAGTCGAACGGGAACGATGCTGATTCCTCGCCAGGCGGCAAGAACGTTTTCCGAGCGGCGTGTTTTGTATCCCACTGCAGCAAGACGTTTCTCCAGTTCTGGAACAGTGGCTGAGACAGATAGTTCAACCACTTCGTCAAACATCTCCGCCACGCCTTCTTTTGTCTTTCCGGACATCGCCCTACGCATTTTCAGAAACCTGATCGTTTCACGCACAAGGCGAAAGGCGCTGTTCAACGGAATCAAGGCAAGAAGAGCCGCCAGAATCACACTCTTGCGGGTGAAAGCCATCAGAGTGATCAAGGTCTCATCGGTAAAGAAGGCGATCCCGATATAGAGGAGAAAGAAGAAGCCGATAACTAGCGGAGGTACGGCCCGGGACGATCCTGCAGCAAAGAGAGCACGGAACAGGCGTTTCATTTGCCCCCCTCCTTTACCCGTGCCGTTGCCTGGACAGTCGCACCCCAACTGTTGATAAGCGTCATCCCGTCAATAACCACACTATCACCCTTTTCCGTAAATGGGACCGGAACCGGGTTGCATCCACCAGGTTTACCCACCGTTTCCAGGGGGATAAGCGTTTTGCAGTAGTAGCAGATCACCGATCCCTTCTGCCTGCCCATACCCGTCCGGCTTGCAGATGGCACAGGCATCAAGATCAACCGTCAATTGCCCCTCAGGGGTCATCAGCACGAAAAAGCGCGCCTCTCGTCCCCCCTGTTTGAACAGGTATTTGTGCAGTTTGCCGTCCTCCAGGTCGATCTCTCCTTTTTTCGGAATAATAATCTCTCCGGCCTGGTTTGCCGTGACCGGCAGCGGTTTCGGGTCCCAGTACTCCACACTCGGGAAACTGCTCTGATAGGCCGCAGCAGCAAAGATCACCATCGAGAACAGCGGCATAACAAGCTGTAGGCGTTGATTCCTGAGTCGCGGCAGCCAGTAACTTGCGGCGCTGTGCTCCCTGGCGGATATGGGCAACCGACGGCAGCCGCTCGAGCTGACAGCCAGGGCAATCAGAAGCGCCGGGGTAAACCAGATGATCATCCCCCCCCAGAAACCGACCTCCTTGCCGAACAGGAAACCGATATACTTCCAGACAATCGGCCTGACGAAGAGGTGGTCCGGAATCAGAATCGATTCCATAAACTGATGAACGAAATCATGAACACCTTTCATCACCTTCATGCTTAACGGCGAAAAAAGATCGAGGCGGAGGATCGACGATGAACTGAAGAGCAGCAGCGACACCACAGCAGCAAGCATACCGAGCGGTGATACTGTGAAAGAGGCTGAGAGCCGCCTCTCAACGAGCAGAGATACATATGCCAGAGCATATGCCAGGGCAGCTGAAGCCAGAGCGAGGAGGACAATAAACAGCGCACTGCTGCCGGCTGCCGGGAGTCTGCAGGAACAAACCGCCCCCGCCACCATGGCGGCCAGAGCGGATAGTACTCCGGCACAGAGCGAAGAATTGAAAAACCGTTCTCCCCGGAAAATCGGTTACACCCCGCCCGGTGCTGCGGTAGATGGCAGCGACGGAAATACCCCAAAAGAGAAGAAAACAGACCCCCAGCACCGACTTGATAACCGCATAGGGAATTGTTCCCGGAAATGAACGGAGCAGAATAGCGGTTCCGGTCACTCCGATGACAAACCCGGATATGCTCGCCACCATCACGACTGAACGGCGCCCGGAAAAACCTCTCAACAGGACCAGAACGATTCCGACCCAGGAAAGGAGATGGGGAATCAGTTTCACCGCAACCATCAGGAATTCATCCGTTCTTCACGCACCAGCACCCCGTCGTCGAGGTAGATGGTCCGGTCCCCCCAGGCAGCCACTTCCTGGTTGTGCGTTACCATGATAACGGTGAACCGTTCCTCGGCCCGCAGTTCCTTGAGGAGTTCCATAACCATCACCGTGCTCTTGTGGTCCAGGTTTCCGGTCGGCTCATCCCCCAGCAGCAGCTTCGGGCTGTTGATGATCGCCCGGGCGATACAGACCCGTTGCTGTTCCCCGCCCGACAGCTCGCCCGGCCGGTTTTTCAGACGGTGGCCAAGCCCGACCCGCTCCAGGGCTGACGCGCTTCAGCCTCGTCGGGAACGCTGTGAAAGTACTGGGCCAGCATGACATTCTCCACGGCCGTCAGGTAGGGGACCAGATGGTGCTGCTGAAAGATGATCCCGACAAATTCCCGGCGGAAACGGGCCAGACCGTCCTCACTGAGGGCCAGCAGGTCTTCACCGCCAACCCGCAAGGAACCGGCGCTGGGGCGGTCAAGCCCCCCCACCAGGTTCATGAGGGTACTCTTGCCGGAACCGGAATGTCCCATCACCGACAGCCACTCCCCCTCCGGGACCTGCAGATCAAGCGGCTTCAGGGCACAGATATCGCCGTAGCTTCTGGTGAGACCGCTTGTTTCAATTATATTGTTGCCATCATCAATAACCCTCTTACATGAGGCTGAGTGAGAGAAGAGAATACATCGTCAACTCTCAACCGCTTCTTACGCAACTATCAACCGCCTTCACTTCATTCTCCTCGCAGACTTCTGACCGGATCGAGTCTGAACACCGATATCATCGGCCCGATACTCCCCAGCAGCGCGAGAAAGAGACTTACCCCCAGGGAGATACCGGCAAACCAGGGAATGAAGTCGGCAGATGCGGAAAAGACCGTTCTGGTGATGAACTGGGCAATGACACTGCCGAACAGGTACCCTGCGACCCCTCCCAGTATGCCCAGCATCGCCGCTTCACCGCAAAAGATCAGCATGACCTCCCAGCGGGTGCCCCCCATCGCCTTCATCAGCCCGATCTCCTTGCTCCTCTCCAGCACCGTGGTGCTCATGGTGCCGGCCACACTGCTGCCTGCGGAGACCAGCACCACTGCCGTCACCATGAGCATCAACAGCTTGACCTTGGCAAGCAGCCCTTCGGAGGTCCGGGCCGTCTGGCGCACTTCACTGACCTTTGCCGTGGGCAGAAGCAGCTGCAGGGCGGCGGCACTCTTTTTGAGACTGTCGCCCCCGGCAGTCACCATGAGTCGAACCAAGGGTAAGTTGCCCATCCAGACCGAGCGCCTGCTGGAGTTCCGGCAGCGCCAGGAACAGCAGGCCGTCTTCCTCACCGCCGGAGGAAACAATGCCCGAGATGCGCAGTCGCACTGCTTGATCCTTCCCGGCAAGCTCCAATGATATCTCCCAGCTTGAGTTTCAGGCGGGTCGCCAGGTCATTGCCGACAACCGTCTCCCCGGCCGCCGGCCAGTTACCCTTCAGCTGCCACCAGGGGAACAGGCGGCGGATATCGGCAAAATTGACCCCTTCCACCATGAGATCGGCATCTTTCCAGTGCAGAGCGCCACGCAGATGAAACGAACGCTCAGCCTTCAGGCCGCTCCGCGCCAGGGCATCCTCCACCTGCTCTGCTGCAGATAGGCCGGTTCGCTGACAACGCCGAAATTGAGTCCGCCGCTCCCGACATCAAGCCGGGCCGACTCGGGAATGATGATCAGGTTCGCCCCGTATTTGCGCACCTCTTCCGCCACCCGTTTCTCCATGGAGGACGAGACAATGCCAAGGGCCGTGGCCAGACTGGAGGCCATGGCCAGGACTGCCAGCAGAAGCACGGTACGCCCCTTGCGATGGGCAAGTGCGCGTAACACAAGGTGTAGGAGCCAGCGACGTCTGTTCATATTATCCTTTCAAGCACCCGTACCGGCTCGATCAGCAGCGCCCGGCGCAGGGGCGCCACACTTCCGGCCATGGCAACGACAAAGGCCGAGATGATGGCGGTCGGGAAAAGCCAGAGAGGTGATGCAATGGTGGAGTTGAAGACCGTGCGGCTGATGATCTCGGCAAGCTGGTCACCGAGCAGGTAGCCGATCACTCCGCCTGCAACTGAAATGATCAGGGTTTCTCCGATAAAGATGGCGCTGATCTGGAAACGGTCGGCGCCGACCGCCTTCATCAGGGCAATTTCCGGGCTCCGCTCCGCCATGGAGGCCATCAGGCTGGTGGAGACGGCTGTGGCCGAAGCCCCGAGCGCCAGCACGGTAAGGAGCAGCATCACGCTGTTCAGTTTTTTCAGAAGCGCCCCTTCGGCGCTGGCAATCTGCCAGATCGGTTTGGCACGACTGCCGGCCATGACCTCTTCCACATTCTTGGCCACCGAGGTAACGTACGCCGTGCAGTACCACTTCTCGTATTCATCCTTGGTCATGGTGGCGGGGTCTTTCTTGCCGAAATCATCCATCGGCACCGTAAGGGCGCTCACCAGAACCCGGGAGACCTTCCCCTGCTGCTGCAGAAGCGACTGGACCGTTACCAGGGGAGCGAACAGCTGTTCCTCCTCATAGCCGCCGGTGGTGACGACACCGACAACCCGGAACCGCTGGGTCCGCCCCCGCACCGTCGCATCAGTCACTTCGCCGCCGGAGCTACATTCCAGACGTTTGGCCAGGGCAGCACCGACAATCGCCTCATCGGCGACCGTCAGGCCATCCCCCCTGCACTTCCCACCAGGGAGCAATCCCCTTTATCCCCTGAATGGACGGATCCTCACCCGGCACCTCCAGTTGCTTGGCGAACCAGGTACCCGATACAACGCCCCGCTCCTTCTTCCCGCCTGCGGAAAATTCGGCAATACCAAACAGGTAGGGGGTAAATCCGGTGATATTGTATTTCCAGAAGACCGTCTTGATTTTCGGCAGGTCTTCCTCACGCAAAAAACCGCCCCCCTCAACGGCAGACGGTTCAAGCAGAATGTTGGCGCCATAGCTGCGAAGCTCCAGCGCCATCTTGTGGGAAATCTCACCGGCAATGCCGAGGAATGCCGTGGCAACGGCAGCACCCATGGCAATTGACAGAAAAACCAGGAAAACCGCCTTGGGGCGTTTGAGGAAGGAATTTTTGAGGATACGGAAGAGCACGGTTCAAATCCGTTGAAAGTTGAAGATGAGATTAAGAATCATCTCTCATCTGCTCAACCCTCGACTGTTTTTCTCAACTCTATCGGCAGCGACTCCTTCAGCAGCTCAACCTTCTTTTGCATCCGCCGCCAGGCAATAATCCCCCAGACCACCGCGGCGAACATCATGACATGCTTCACCGCCAGGGCCGGGATCTGCAGTTTGTCGGCGGCATTGGCCCATTCGAAGCTGGTGTAGAAGATGGTGCGGGGCACCCCGCCCAGGACCACCCACCAGAGGGCGAACTTGAACAGCTTCTTCATATGGTGGTTCGTCTTCAGGAAGAAGAGCGTCGCCTCGGGCGTGTTCATGGACGCCTGGATGCGCATGATGGCATGCAGGGCGAAGCCGCTCCCCACCAACAGGCCGGTGGCCATGTCGTGGAAATAGTTGTTCATCATGATGGCTACGCCGAGCCCTGGTCCTATCTGCATGGCTATTTATCCTTTGGATGAATCCGCAACAAAATGCGTGTAATAATGGGTGTACTGGTCGATTGCACGCTGGTCCCATTCGAAGCGGGCCTCAATCACCATTTTGCCCGTTTTGTCGATGAAGCCGCACTTCTCGCCCACCTTGACCGGCGCAAGACCGTTGACAAATATGGAACCGGCGTCGAACTGCGGCTTGATCACCATCTTGCCCTGCTTGTCCATATAGCCGACCTTGCCCTTGACCATCATCGGCGCCAGTCCTTCGGTGAAGATGGTCGGCGAAGGAAATTCCTTGTCAATGATCGGTTTTCCGGTTCTGTCGATCAATTGCCAGGTATCTTTCTTTTTCACCGCAGCAACCCCGTCGTTAAAATTCGTCGCTTCACTGTATTGTGCGGGGATTACCATGGTGCCGCTATGGTCGATAAAACCGACCAAACCGAATTTCCCGTTAATCTTGACCATGGCGAGTCCATCGCGAAACATGGCGGCCTCGAAGAACTGCTCCGGGATCACCATCTTGCCGGTCTTGTCGATATAGCCGTGCTTGTTCCCGATCTTAACGGCGGCCAGCCCTTCGGAGAACTGAGCAGCGTCATCGAACTGGGGCTTGATGACAAATTTGCCTTTGTCATCGATAAAACCGGCCTTGGCACCGTTCCCCTTTGGCCACAACTACTGCTGCCAGCCCTTCCGTAAAGGCAAATGTGGACAGGTAATCAAAATCGGTGACCGCTTTACCGGTCTGATCGATGTAGCCCCACTTGTCCCCCTTCTGTACCGCTGCCCTGCCGTTCAGGAAAATTGATGCCTTGTCGAAGCTGGGTGGGATCACCATGTTCCCGTTGGCATCGATGAAGCCGTCCTTGCCGTTAACATGGACCGTCGCAAGTCCCTCGGAAAAGATGGAGGCCGAATCAAACTGGGGAGGGATGACGGTAGTCCCGCCCCGGTCGCAGTAGCCGTATTTGCCATTGAACTTCACCAGAAGCCGCAATGAGTTATCCAGTACGACCTTTTTTTCTTCCCGCTGGCAGGCGGTGCAGAGCGTCAGTAATGCAAGTGTAAGAATCAGCAAACGTTTCATTTTTTTCTCCCTGTTAGGTAAGCCATGCCTGAGTGACTGAAGAAAACTCAACGTACCCTCAGCCTTTTCCCAACAATATTCATTGAACAGTTTCACAAACTCATCTTCAGCAAGGCTTTTGTAGTATTCGGAACGCCCCGCCACCACCAGAGAGCGCACACCATCCTGCTCCCGCACGGCGCCGACGATCTCTCTCCGGTAGAAGAGCAGCCGCCAGATAACGCCAATTGTTGCAATGGCAAAGCCGGCATACAGGATTGAAAGTCCGCGCTGCTTGACAACGTAAAAGCGTACCCAGAAAGGCATGTCACGCATTTCAAGGCGGTAGCCGGCAAACTCCAGGGCGCCGTTTTTCGGGACAAGCCCCTCGGCGATCTTCTTCCCGTCCCGTTCCACGGCAATGAAGAACACCGGATTGTTGAATTCCATGGAACGGGTGGCCCGCTTCCCATCCTCCAGAACATAGTCCGGGTAGAAGTTGCCGTAAATGTCAAATCCGCCCAAGGCGAACCGGTCCGGCTTCCTTTGCAGGACATCAAGCTTTATATAGGCCCCACCGATCTCCTTGCCGGAAGCATCTTTCAGGACAAAGAGCGGCGACACACCGAGATGCTTGAAGACAAACGACGTAGTGTTCGGTCGAGTAGGGGCTGTTGATGTCGACTTCGTGGGTCTTGCCGCGGCTGTCAACCAGCAGGACGCTGATTCCGGTCGGCGTATTGTGGACAACCTGCGGAACAATGCTCTTTACCGTAAACGAGACGCTGGGAGGAGAGCCGATCTCCGGCATTTTCGGTTGCGGCGACTGTATTGTAACGGTTGAGTTCTCCCTGGAATGATTCTCCCTGGGCAAGATCAAGATAGCCGATAAACTCGGTATAGACGCTGATCAGTCCACCGAGAAGAATCAGAAAGAAACTGAGATGAAAGAGCATGAAGGCAATCGGCGCCAGGCGGTTCTTTACCCCATAGAAATCCGGCTGCATCGCCCAGTACGGTGAAGCGGCTCTTGCGGAGCAGGCCGATAATCGTATCTCCGTCCAGATCGGCCGGCAGTGGATATGAGCTTCCGGAACGGGTAGCCCCCCGCAGTCACGGGATCGGCGATTTTCGCATCTGAGATCGCTGATCCGGCTTTTGATGATCGGCAACCGCTGCCACAGAACCAGTGACAGGTTGAGGAAAAACAGCAGCCACAGGGTTATGGTGATCGGCGAGGTGTAGATCGTGGTCAACCCGAGCGCATCGAGAAAAGCCACCAGGGCGGGAGAATTCTTCTGCCACTCAAGATAAATCGTCTTCAACAGTCTCTGCTGGGGCACCCAGAGACCAATCGCAAAAATCAGCCCGAGCAGGCAGATGAGCAGAATGGTAAAGCGGAGGGAGCTGAGGTATTTTATTAATTTATTGAACATGTGTTATTAGTGAAGGCTGAAGGTTGAAGGCTGAAGAAGACCTGCAACCTGAGGTATAAGCATTAATCCTCATCCTTCAGCTTCAGCCCTCAACCCTCATCAGCCTTCTTACCTTACCTGAAATACGTGCAGGCTGGTATTGACAACCAGGTTGACGCCAAAGAAGCAGATGATGACGCTGCTCAGAGCGGCAATCGCCAGCCAGGCCAGCTTCTTTTCACGCCAGCCGAAGGTAACCCGCAGATGGATGGTGATGCCGTAGATAAGCCAGGAGATAAGAGACCAGGTTTCGACCGGATCCCAGGCCCAGTAGCTCCCCCAGAGGTCTTTTGCCCAGATTGCGCCGGCCGAGATCATGATGGTATCGGTGATGAACCCGAACACCACATAGCGGAAAATCAACTCGTCCAGACGGCCCAGAGAGGGAAATCGGTCATAGGCCGGATTCGGCACCTCCAGCGCTTCACTCTTCTGTTTCAGCAGAAAAAGCACCCCCGCCGCCATGGCCAGAGAATAGGCGCCGAAGGAAAGCCAGGCAAAATAGACATGGATATACAGCCAGACGGTTTTAAGGCTTGCAGCCATGGGGGTCAGTGCCGGATTCTGCATATAGCCGTAGCCCAGCATGATGAGCACCAGCGGGACGGTACCGACCGCCAACCCCTGCAGCTGCTTGTTCTGCCAACCGACAAACAGGGTTCCGGCAATGATGAACCAGCCCCCCATCAGGGCATATTCGTAATGACCCGACCAGGGGAGATGCCCCGTGGCGTTGAATCGGGCGACAATTGCCATCGTCTGGGCCAGGAATCCAAAGGCGACCAGCAGCGTCACCTTCGACACTACCCGGGGGTTCTTGAAGACAAAGGAGTAGATGAATCCGCCGCCCGCCAGTGCGTAAGCCACCATTGCATACCAAGTAAAAAATTATTTCCCAGTAGGCCATTTGTGTATCCTTTTATTAAATTAGACTTAAAGTCTTCAATAGTCGCATAGCTTCTTTCCCGACGACCCTCACCATGCACCCTTCAGGCGTTTCTTCCAGCCACACTCGCTGCGGTCTGATCACAACCCTCAGCAAAAGTCCGATGATCGCAATGATACCGCCGACCATCAGCAATCCCTTAGGCCGTCTATGTATTACTTGAATCTCGGACCATTGCCCCATTTTGGAGCAGGAGAGGATATAATCCCCCTGAACCACCTGCTGGTCGACCTGAAACGCCAGGTCGGTAACAACCTTCTCTTCACCCTTGGTGATAACCACCATCAGCATGCTTTTTTCCGGTTGATAATAGACCCCGCCACCCAGAATGGCTCCCTGGAACAGACCATAAAAACTGTATACGCCACGTTTCTGCACGAGCGGATCGAGCGTGACCAACTCATCGAACAGGGGGGCCCCGGACTCTCTGCTTTTAATCACGATCTGCGGGCTGGAACACAAGCTTCGTCATGGAAATATCGAAGGCGCCATAACTGACCGGTTTTCCGGGTATAAGCGTGACTTTCTGTTCTTTGCCATCTTCCGCAGTCAGAACGATTTCCGTTGCCCCTTTCGGGTATGTGCTGTCCGGGAGGGTTTGGCTGACTATATGCATCCGAGGCAGGGAAGCCGGACTGGCAGCCAAAGGTCCCTTGTTTATGAAGCGGTACGACTCGACCTTGCTCAGATTGGTCGCAGGACCCATACCGTCCAACAACACACCGGAAAACTGACGCAGGTTGTCCCAGCTGCCGACGGAAAGAAGGATGAACAATCCTCCGTACATTGCAACCGTGCCGAAATAGCCAATGTCCCGTTTTTCACCGTAGCCCCCGTCTGCTAAAAAGGAGTAGCCGGCGCCGCTCAACACTCTCCGCACGTCAGTAACAGGAAGAGTGAGGGTAACTCCTTGGCGCGGCCGATGACAGTGTGCGCCGTACCTGTCGGCTCTCCTCATTCCGGCAAGATACCAAAGCAGGCGACAGGCAGCAAAAAAAGCAAAGCAAATATTGTTAACGAGAAGCGGCGTGGTGGATTCCACCAGCGGGATTCGGATGTGCAGCAGAAAGCTCAGAATAACCAGAAGCGGGATGACAAGAAAAAAAAGCAACGACCACGGGGATACCAGTACCAGCCTGGAGAATGTAGATTCGGCTTTCATAATGCGATCTGTTTCCTTCTAATGCTGAAGTCAGTACCTGAGCGAAAATACAACGTGCCTTTGTATCAGATTGGAGGGCAAATAGTAAGTGAAAAGTGCCCTTATCCCTCATCCTGAGCGGTTAGCTATTTTTTCAGCTCATCATGCTGGTTTAATCCGGCCAGCTCCATTTTTCCGCTCTGTGAGCGGGCAAACGTCAGGCGTAAATCGGTTTTGTAGCGTTCATTTTCAAGACGGTAGTTGAATACATACCCCTTGCCGGGAAGCGTACCGATAGCTGATTTCCTGCGGGTTTTTGAGTACCCCAACATTCTTTCTGGTTTGTTGAAATTTAGCTACAAATTGACTCTCACTGCCAAGCTGCTTGAATCCGACAGCAGCATCCTTGTAGATGGCAGGAAAGTCACCTTTTTCCATCAACGCAAGAACGCGAACAGCGGCAGCCCGTGCGTCAGCCTTATCCTGAGGTGGCATGACGGGTGTCACGGCTTTACCCTGTTGTGGTGTAACAGCTGTCGCGGCTTTTTCCGGCGGTGCGCCGGTGCCAGCGCCAGGCTTGTCCTGCTTGGATTTGCAGCCGATAAACGTGACCAGGATAACGAGCAGGAATGCAACCTTGATGCAGCGTACGTTGTTCATTTTTAACTCCATGAATAGGATTGATGTAACACGCAGAACCGGGCAGAGATATAACTCAGAACAATACAGAAAAGCCAGTTGAAACGTACCGGATAGTACCAGCAAGATTTTGGTGCCGTCAACGGTAATAATCGGTAAAGAGTGTGAATAGTCTGCGGCAGGGTTTTTTCCAAAAAAAGGCCGGCACTGGGTGCCGGCCTTCAATTCATGTGCAGCAGTGTGGAGAGGGGAACCCCCCTCTCCACGTCACAACTAAGGTTAGTACGTTACAGGACGGATAATGCGTTTAACGAAAGCCGTGGTTACCTGCACCTTGAGCAGCAGTGTGATCTTCACAACCGCCCCATGTATCCATCAACTGGGTTGCAGCGCCACCTGCGCCGGTTACCGATGGTCCACTCGAGAGTCAGAAGTGATGTTGGTGGCATCCTGCGCTGTCACCAAGGGTGTAGCAGCCAGCACCTGCGCTTGGACAGTGCCGGTAACAGTGCCGTTTGATGCATTGTAGATACTGTGCCGGCAATCTGCTGCCAGCGCCTTCTGCTCCCAGTTGGTATCGTTGGAGATACCGCCGGTGGTGTAGGTATAGCTAGGAGCTCCGGTGGCGGTGTTGACCGGCTACGACCGATCCACCGGTGAAGCCGCCCAGGGTGCCAGGAACATGCATGGCGTTGCCGAGACCGGGCAGGAAGCGCTCGATCTTGGTGGTGTTGCCCATACCGTCGATGTAAGCGCCGCCGGTTACGGTAGCATCTAGACCGTAGTTGGCTGTACCAGTGTTCCATGTTATTCTTGCGGAACCGTGGATACCGCCGTAGGCGTTGGCAACGCCGGAGTTATGGCAGTTGGCGCACTGGATGCCGAAGACGTTACCGAAGTCAGGGTTCTGCTCGCCGGCATACGGCGCAGGCGTAAGTGTTGTTCAGGCTCGTGAAAGCGGCTGGCAAACTGGGTGCCGTCTGTTGCCTTGCCAGTGGTGTAGCCGTTGAACGGAAGGGTGTTGCCGATACCGTTGCAGCGACCAGCCTGGTCATACTCACCAGCATGTGGCTGACCGAGTGCCGCCGGCATCCAGACCGGTACCTACGTAGATGCTGCCGTACCGTGTGTACGCGTGGCAGTTGTAGCAGACCAGGAAGGCGCCACCCGGGTTGGTGTAGGTAACGACGTTGGCAGCACTCTGTGTGAAGGCATTCTGCGTGTGGCGCTGGTCGGTGCCGAGGGTGTTACGCAGCAGGTACTCGTTGTTGGAGCCGTGGGCACCGATTGCAGCCGGTGTCGGAGAGCCGTTGGCTGTATCGGAAGAACCGACTTTCCACTGGCCGACAGTGTGGCAGTCGCCGCAATGGAGGGTGGAGTCGTCGCCGAGGCCGGTAGCGTCGGTGCCGTCAGTACCGAGCGGGCTGTACAGGGCATTGAAGTTGCCGGCATCATAGATGGTGCTACGTGCGCCCTGCAGAAGTTGCAGTCGAGTTGTTGGCAAACGTTGCAGGTGAAGCAATCGCACGTGCAGCGCCAGCAACACGGGTACGGCCGGAGTAGCGCTTGCCTCTTACGCCGTGGTGCGAGTTGTTGGTTGTATCGAACTGGTCCTGTCGCATTAACAACGGCCGGACGCTGCATCTTGTCGTAACGGTTGGAGATGGTGTCACCGAACGGGTTGCTTGGAGATGCAATTTTGCCAGCAGCAGCAATACCGTTGATGTTGATGTACTGCCTGAACCTGACGGCTCATCGGTGAAGTTGCACCGTTGGCGTCATGGCAGCTCATGCAGAAGTTATCCATACCGGTGAAGTGGCTTGTACAGGTGCAGCCGGATTCCACGCGAAGTCGGCATCGGTATCAGCATTACGCAGATGGATTTTGGCATCAGCCATATGCTTGGTTTCATCAATAACAACAGCTCCATTAACAACTGTACCTTCCAGATGGCAGGCTGTGCAGTGAGCGTCGTTAAGAGTTACACCGGTTACGTGATGTGACCATTTGGCAAATTCAGTAGTGATTGCACGTACACCGTTGTTGTCCCCGACCCGGCCCGATCCATGCTGTGGCGTAGGTACGTCATGGCATTGGATGCAGTCCTGAGTGGTTGGCACCTGGGCACCGTGGACACTGCCGACGCCGCTGGCGGTGTGGCAATGGGCACATTTGTTGTCGGTAAAGCCAACGCCAGTAGCGCCGGTTGTATCTTTGGCCCGCGCGAAGAGCGGAGCAAGATCCTCACTGGTATCAGCAAGGCCGTTTGCGGTATGGCAGGTAATGCATCTGTCAGCGGTCAGCGGGTTAGGATATGGAAACGGACCGACACCATTGTGCTGGGATCCACCGCCATGACAACCCTCGCAACCGACGGCATCGACTTTATGTGCCGCGGTACCATAATCTGTAACAATGTTTGTCCCCGATGTGTGATCAATTGTAGTTGAGTGACAGACTATGCAGACGCCTTCGTCGGAAACTCTTGCTACCCCTCCAGGACTTCCCTCTTTGCTGGACGAACCGCAACCATTCAGCAGTGCAGTCAGAGAGATCGCACTTAACAGCATGAAACTTAGCTTCTTGATACTCATAGTTATTCTCCTTGTGTTAGAATGACCGGTTTGTTATTAATAACGTTCCCGGCAGATGGCACTTCCGACACATATTCGCATTAGTTCTGCTTTTAATATTCCCAGCCTTAAAACTGCGGGGATGGGGACTATTATTGGTGCCGCCACGGTGGCAGGTAAGACAGACATCACCTTCAGGGTGGCAGGTCTGGCATGACTGCAAGTTCCTGCGCGCTTCGGAAGCGTGTGCACTCACCGAACTAGGTGAGCCATTCATCAAGTGCGACACGATGCTGCTGTCGTGCAATGATTTGGGGAAACGGCTGTGACAGGAGTTGCAGAAAGCCACGGCGTCATGACAACGATAGCATGTCTGTGGATTGTTCTGAGCTTTGATCGGGTGAATGGCAATAAAATCACTGCGATGGCTCTTTGGCTTATAATCACGCTTGGAGTTTTCTACCGAAGGATTATCACCGGAACCGCCGCCCTGATGGCAATCAAGGCACCACTTCTGCTCATGGCACTGGCTGCAATTATTGCCGGACCTGCTGGCCAGAACCCTATGGCCGCGTACGAAATCGGAATCATGGTTAAGTGCAACGCCTTCAGACTTATGGCAGGAGTTGCACTCCCTGATCGTCATCTCTTTGTATTCCTCATGAGACGTTTTCTTTTCGGCATAAGACTTCTGCTGGAGGCAGATAAGTCCCAAACCGAATATTGCAAAAATAATAGCTATTTTTTTCATGTTTGCCTCCTTTCTTAGAAGTCGTACTTGAATACTACACGGCCCGCCCAGTCGTTGCTGAATTCCTGGTTGACATTATCCTCGATGCGAAAGGATGCGGTCATGTTTTTGGCAAGCCTGTATTTGGTACCTACCCAATATTTACGGGCAGTCTCCATGCCGGTTACACGGTCGCGCTCGTACGTGTCGTAGTGAACACCACCTGAGAGTTCAAGCGTTTTGATGGGTTCATAGACTACTTCAAGCGCACCACCATTCAGCTTAGTATCGTTACCGAGCTGATAATCGTAGTTCAGGTTAATCTGGACCTTTTCGATCGGACGAATTCTGGCGCCCACCTCGTATACATCGATATCATTGCCTTCTTGATAGATCTCTCTCGTGTAACCGACATTGACGCCGATCATGTCGTTGATTGTATAGTCGGCGCGGAACACGGCCTCCTGGTAACGGTCAACGGCAAAGACAGAATAGATGGACGAGTTGTCGAAGATAGGGAAACTCTGATACCACTCTCCGGTCAACACAAGATCGGAATTTGGGTAGTACTTGGCGCCGACCAATACTTCACTGAATACCTCGCTCGTCAAGTCGTACCGGGCATTCGAGTAGACTTTTAGAGAATTGAACAGGTACTGCTTGAATGTACCGCCGATCTGATCGCGGGCAACACCAGAGTCATCCAACTTCATGAAATAACTCAACTCGGCGTCGGTGTTTTTGAAGCCGGTCAAATTGGCCGCGACACCCCAGACGAAGTCATTGTTGCTGGACGCTTCGCCGTCAAGATTGAAGATGACGTTACGACCGCCCATGATGGAGAATGCGATCGGTCCGACATTTTTCAGATCGATCTTGCCACCGTCGACAAGAGCAGTGCCGGCTGCATAGTTGACGAACTGGCGACCGAGACGCACGTCGATCTTGTCGAAAAGGTTGCTATAGTCACCGTACAAGTAGTAGAGCCTTCCATTCAGGCCCTGGCCATTCATAATATCCTGGGTTACACGGCCGTACCCTGTTATCGTCAACTTGCCGGCCGTGTCGATCTTCGAGACTGACAGGTTGAGGTATTCGCCAAACTCAGCCTGCTTATTACCAGTCAGGTAATCGGTAAACCATTGATACTGGGTGGAACTGCTTCCATGCATTTCTGCTGACCAGGCTACACTTGAAGCAAAAAGCATGCTTATGCAAGCCAGCAAGCAGAACATTCTTTTTAATGCCATCAGAAACCTCCTTTCATGTAATTAAACTGCGAACATGTACACCCAGAATTACAAACGATACGTCACCTCCTTTCTTTATAATGCGTTTTTTCACCGGTTCCCGTGCACGGTGGCACCACTCGGTAGATCATTTGCACCGTTACGTCTATCTGCGGCTTATCCTTAAACTGTTGTCTGGCCGCGTGTTCACTGCTTGAAGGATTCAAATCCAGGCTTTGGCAGAACAGTATTACGTTGTTTAACTGAACAGAATTCATTTACCGGTGAAACAGCGGAAAGCAGAAACTTCTGCCGTGCCGATCCTCCGGAGTATCACAAATACAGAAAGGGCGACTGACCCCTTGTCTGATATGCGTTCAATGACGGCACAGAATGCGTTAAATGCTGCCGGAACGGATTCCACAGATTACTCTGGTGTCGAGCAGACTCGATATTTGCAAAACGTGAGCCAAATACGCCGACATCCGAATTGTCAGCAAATTATGGCACAAACATTGACAAAACAGGATTGGGATCATTATAGTGAGAGTAGGTCGTTTACCAGCAAAAGGAGTTTACACGTCATGCCGATGTACGAATACCGCTGCACAAGCTGCAATCATCAATTTGAGTTACGCCAGAAATTTTCGGATCCGCCTGCCAGCCAATGCCCACAATGCGGCGCCGCCGTAGAGAAAATGATATCCGCTACCGCTTTCAGTCTAAAAGGTGACGGCTGGTTTAATACCGGCTACTGCCCGAAAACCGAAGCCCCAAAACCATCTGGTTGCAGCGGATGCGCCTGTTCCGGAGAATAGCGTACATAATAGTTTCGATATCAAGCTCGCGTTCCTGAACGCAGATGCTGATTACAAAAAAAGGCGAGCCATAAATTGGGCTCGCCTTCTGTTTTTTAATTAAAGCAATGGAATATGCTCGGACTGCTACTTTTCCTCAACAACAGCCTTTGATGTGTCTCTTTTCGGCTCCCACCCCTGCCATACATACTCAGGGTCAATCATCGAATCGTAGTAGCCGGGCTGCGGTACCATACAGAAAAGCGTTTCGGTAATCCCGATCACGCCACGATAAAAGGTCATCCCGACCCCCTTGATCGGCCCGATGACAAGACCAACCGCCCCCATTTCCCGCGTAGTCAGGACTGTCTGCTTCGGAAATTCAACAACGCTGGTGAACGTATTAGTAATCCCTCTCACCAACTTGGTCGACATCTTCTCAGCAATCATTTCCGGCTGCTGATCGGCGACCGCCAGACCCGGCCCCATCACAACAAAAGCAGACAACATCGCAGATAGTAACAGAACCTTTTTCATACGGTCTCCTTTTTAGTCACTTACGACTTGAATCCTTAACTATGTGGAACACCTGATGTAGTGAAAAAAATAACGGTTTTAACCTCGGAACGATGCGGCTTTTGCTTTTACCTTTGCACCCCTGGCGGTTTTACGTGAAAGAGTTTGCTGCGGCTGGTCCCGCTAGTGCGATACGGTCGTTTTTCATATCTTTTCAGACTCTTACCACAAAGAAACGGTGCATGCAAGCATCACAGGTCAAAAAGCGTCGGTTCTTGCGGCAGAAATGGCTCAAACCGTTTTTTCACATGGCGAAGCTTTTCGATGTAATACGGCACGTTGATATCCGGATGCGCCGGATCAAAAGCGGCAACCGCACGACACTGTTCATATGCAGTGGCATTCTTGCCGGAACCGCTGACATAGTAGCTGATGTGGTCACCGGCACGGTAAGACTTACCGGAAGCCAGGGCGATCTCAAACGCTGCCGAATGATTGCGTTTAGCCAATCGAAGTTTTTCACGATAGCTGTCTGGAGACTCGTTGAGCGTCTCACTGCGGGCCACCCAGGCGACATCAAGCGCGCGCTGACCGGAGCCGGCCAACATACTGGTCAAAAAGCCGCTCCACCATCTCTGCTTTTCCGGTCAGCAACAGTTCGATAACATCCCGCAGAAATTCCCGCAGATACGGCTCCACACCACGCGAGCGAAGTCCACTCCCCTTGATGATGATCCTGCCGTCATACTCCTGCAGGGCATAGTTTTTTGTTTTATAGGCGAACATTGATCGATAGCGCCCGTCCAGCTCGACCTCGATCCCCTCCGGCAGCTTCTGAGAAATACGTTGTACCAGCGCCTGTTCCGCCTCCTCGGTTACGCATCCGTCCGGCGGCTTGAAATAGATACCATCCGTATCCACCTCCACCGGTATGGCCCCTTCGGATGCAAGCAGATCGATCATGTTCCTGATCGTGACCCGCCCCAGACGGGTCACCTCGGCAGCGGCCACCGGGTCGGAGAAGTTGTGCAGTGCCGCCCCCAGATAGCCATAGAATGAATTGATCAGCACCTTGAACACCTGCTGAAGTGCTTCATAATAGTGACGTTCGGAATCTTCCGCGGAATCGCGGGCCAATTGCTTGGCGGTCAGCCGAAACCGGCGCAGCTCCGCCAGCATCGGCAGAAACAGCCCCAGACTGTCCTTGGCGGGAGCAAGGCGGTATGCCAGCATCAATGACGGGTAGAGCGACGCCACGTCACAATGGACGATCGGACCGACAACCCCCTGGAATGGGCGACTCGGTATAGCCCCCTTCGAAAGGTGGTGACAGCGGAAGTGCGGGCAGGGATGGCATGACCGCGATGCAGATATTCGCGCAGAAAGAGCGCGTTGATGCGGGTGGCATTGCCGCGAATGACGCAGTTCTGAAAAGAGTAGGGGAAGATGCGGCTCTGCAGGAACCAGGGATAGCCGAGCAGCCGGAACAGGGAGAGCGTCTCACGGACATCATCCAGGTTGTAGCGATAGAGTTGTTCCGGATCACGTTGGAATGTCGCTGAAATATCGGCACCGTCCAGATAGGTACGATCTTCGGCGGCGATACCAAAATGGCGGGCAACCGTTTTGAGTCCGTGACTTTCAAGGTTGCGGCCGGAAATATCATAGAGCTGCACCAGAAAATAGGTATCGATAATATGCCGGCCATAGACATCCCAGCGCGGGTATTCAAGCGTTTTTTCAGCCAGACTCCAGCGGGCATGCGGAGTAATGTGCGGCGGTGCCCCGTTGCGGCCCCAGTTCAGGCGGATGCCGTGCATCTGCGCCCGGCGGCCGATGTAGTCGAGGTCAAAACGGAAGATGTTGTGTCCGGTGATGACGTCCGGATCGCAGCCGCTGTATCGCATCATTCAGGGCCTGCAGCAGTTCCGGCTCGGTCAACTGGTCACCACGCAGCACGGTCTCCTCGCCATGGGAATCCTTGAGCGCAATTGAGATGATCCGGTCTTCCGGCCGCTCCGGGTTCGAAAAACCATACCCTTCGGCGCATGCGGTTTCGATATCAAGCGCCAGGCAGCGCAGCTCGGAAAATTCCAGACCCTTGAAGAGCGTGGTACCGCTCGCCAGCATATACTGGTGGGAAAGATCGGGCAGGAACAGATAGGGGGCATCGGAAGCGGAATAGCTTTTGCCGGTTTTTGCCGCCAGAAAATCGCGGGCGGTCAGGCACTCGCTCCAGGAGTCGAACAGCAGCTGACAGCGAAAAAAATCATCACCAGTCAATTGGCGTACCGCACACGGAACCCGGCAACCGGAAACTATCGCAGGATCACTGACAAGGATAAACGGTTGAAACGGTTCATCATGAAAATGCACACGGCCGGCGGTTCTGAAAAAGAGCCGGATGAAGTGCCCGACCGACTCAACCGCGATGATGCCGGTGCGTTCGTCACGTCCGAAAAGCAGCGGGTTATGTTCGATTGTACTGGGTGGCATGGCGGCCCTCTACGTATCGGCTTAAAAGGGCGACAATAAAAAAATGGGGCGGTTTTAACACCGCCCCATTACTTATCTCAGCCTAGATACCCGCTTTCTGTTTCAGCAGAGCGGCTTTGTCGGTCCGCTCCCAGGTGAATTCCGGCAATTCACGACCGAAGTGACCATACGCAGCGGTTTTGCGATAGATCGGACGGAGCAGATCAAGCTGTTCGATGATGGCGGCCGGGCGCATGTCGAACACTTCGCGAACCAGTTCGGCCAGACGGGCTTCAGTCACCTTGCCGGTGCCAAAAGCGTGTACCATGATCGAAACCGGCTGGGCTACGCCGATGGCGTATGCCACCTGCACCTCGCAGCGGTCACAGAGACCGGCGGCAACCAGGTTTTTGGCGACATAGCGCCCCATGTAGGCTGCCGAACGGTCGACCTTGGAAGGATCCTTGCCGGAGAAGGCGCCGCCGCCGTGGCGCCCCATGCCGCCGTAGGTATCGACGATGATCTTGCGGCCGGTCAGCCCGCAGTCACCCATCGGGCCGCCAACGACAAAACGGCCGGTCGGATTGATGAAGTAACGGGTTTTGTCATCCAGCAGATGTGCCGGAATAACCTTCTTGATCACTTCCGCAATCACCTCTTCCTCAATTCTCTTATGGGTTACGTCAGGTGTATGCTGGGTGGAGATAACAACCGTGTCGATGCGGCTTGGCTTGCCGTCAACATATTCAACCGAAACCTGGGACTTGGAGTCGGGACGCAGGAAGTCGAGCTTGCCGGACTTGCGCACTTCAGCCAGCTTTTGCCACCAGCTGGTGGGCCAGCTGGATCGGCATCGGCATCAGCTCCGGAGTTTCGTTGCAGGCATAGCCGAACATGAGCCCCTGATCGCCGGCGCCCTGTTCCTTATGCAGCCCCTCGCCTTCCGAAACCCCCTGCGATATATCCGGCGACTGACGGTCAACAGAAACAAGTACGGCACAGGTATCGGCATCAAAACCTATTTCCGAATCGGTATAGCCGATCTCCTTGATGGTCTGACGGGCGATCTCGGAATAGTTGATTACAGCGTTTGTGGTTATCTCACCGGCAATTACCACCATGCCGGTGGTAACCATCGTCTCGCACGCCACCCGGGCCGTAGGGTCCTGGGTGAGAATCGCATCGAGAATCGAGTCCGAAACCTGATCGGCAACCTTGTCGGGATGCCCCTCTGATACGGATTCGGAGGTGAAGATGAATTTTTCTGCCATGACTGTGAACTCCTCTCAGTTCTATAATTTTTTTTACCAGTTTGCTTAATCGAATCTGTCAAAATATCTTCAGAGCGTTGATTTGTCAAGCAAAGAGGCGACAGCTCATTATTCCGTTTGACTTCATAGCTGTGAATTGGGCAGTATGTGCATCAAATATATCGCTCCGAGGCGGTCACCATGTCCAAAGCAATCCATCTATTGCTGGCACTTCTTATCTGTTCGATACTTCCTGCATCGGCATCAGCAGTTGATACACGACCGGTCGATGCCTGGAACTATTACCACTTTGACGGCACCGCCTTTGTACCCGGCCCGACAGTTGACGGAAGCGTTTTCGTGGCGGTACGGGAAAAGATGCGCCCGGTTGTCTTGACCGCGCAGGAGTCACACATCGAGGAGACTGCTCTACCGGACGAATCCGGCGTCATTGCCGGGATCTGTTATTTTCAAAGTTCCGGAACCACGCTCAGTGCCGATGGCGGATTCAAACCATGTCCACGCGTGCCGCTCCAGATCTTTTCCGGAGGCAAAGAGTTTGTAACGGTGCAGACCGATGACCATGGCTATTTTCTGGTAGTTCTACCAGCCGGGATGTATTCTATCGGTAGCGGACCGTACTCCGCCGAGATAACCGTTGAACGCACCATAACGACACTCATCCCATTGCGCGCCGAAAAAAAGTAAGTCGATTGATGATCCGCTACTGTTGAATTATTCGCACCACATCTTCCCGATATAAGAGAGGTACCATGAGCGCCATGTTAAAAAGAACCCTGATCGCTTGTTTGTTTGCCCTTCCATCTCTCGCTTGTGCTGCTGGCAACACACCTGAGGTAAAATCGATCTCTCCACAGCAACCCCCTGCGTCAGCACCGGTTGAGGCCGTACTAAAACCTGCTGCAGCAGTCCAGACCGCCCGCATCGGCTATGTGGATCTCGCCCGAATCGGCACGGAATCAGAGCGGGGCAAAGCACACAAGAAACTGTTGACCACGAAGAAAGACAAACTTCAGGAAAAAATAAACGGAAAGAAAAAACAGCTTGAAAAGCTGAAAGCATCTATTGAAGCGAAGATTGCAACAATGACCCCGCAGCAGCGTGAAGCCAAGTCGAAGGAATTCCAGAAGAAGGTGGAAGAGTTCCAGAAATTTGCTCAGGCATCGGAAGAGGAGTTTTTTGCCATGCAGGACAAAGAGAGCAGAATCCTCTACGAAGCGATCGAGCAAGCGGCCGAAGTCCACGGTAAAGCCAACGGATTTTCAGCCATTGTGGTCAACAAGGAACTGCTCTACATCGGCAGCGCTGTTGACGTGCAGGATGTTACTGACGCCCTGATCAAAGCGTTGAATCAGGCTGACCAGAAGAAGTAGGTTCTACTACAAACGTGCCTGGATCAGAGTTGAACCCGGGCACGTCAACTGTTCCCACCCGGCCAGTCGATCAAGCGCCTCCTCGGCATTGGAACCGCACATCTCCTCGCCGGCACGCAGATTCCGGCAGACCGGCGGTCGTTCGGGACTGCCCAAAGAGTCGGCAGCGGTTGTCAGCCGTCAATTGGGGGCAGCGTACTCCAGCCGGTTTTCCGGCAGCCATGCCGGGAATCGGCGAGGATATTGACGGTGCTATACAGCAGGCAGCACACCCCACACGACACTCCATAACATTCCACCTCCCGAAAAAACTACAAACGGGGCAAAATCTGATGATTCTGCCCCGTTTGTGTACGCAATTACATCCGATCAGGCTCTTGCTGTACGGTTAATAGCGGTACTGCTCGGCCTTGTACGGCCCTTCCTTCGGCACGCCGATATAGGCGGCCTGCTCGTCGGTCAGCTCGGTCAACTGCGCGTTCAGTTTCTTCAGCTGCAGACGGGCAACCTTCTCGTCCAGGTGCTTGGGCAGGACATAGACGCCGACCGGGTATTTGCCCGGATTGCAGAACAGCTCGATCTGGGCGATGGTCTGGTTGGCGAAGGAGGAGGACATGACGTAGCTGGGGTGGCCGGTGCCGCAGCCCAGGTTGACCAGACGCCCCTTGGCCAGCAGGATGATGCGCTTGCCGTCCGGGAAGATGATGTGATCCACCTGGGGCTTGATCTCCTCCCACTGGTATTTCTCCAGCGCGGCAACCTCGATCTCGTTGTCGAAGTGGCCGATGTTGCAGACGATGGCCTGATCCTTCATCTTGATCATGTGGTCATGGGTGATGACATGGTAGTTGCCGGTGCAGGTGACGAAGATATCGGCCTTGTCGGCGGCGTACTCCATGGTCACGACGCGGTAGCCTTCCATGGCGGCCTGCAGGGCGCAGATCGGATCGACTTCGGTTACCCAGACCTGGGCCGAGAGGGCACGCATGGCCTGGGCCGAACCTTTGCCCACATCGCCGTAGCCGCAGATCAGGGCGACCTTGCCGGCGATCATGACGTCGGTGGCGCGCTTGATGCCGTCCACCAGCGATTCGCGGCAGCCGTAGAGGTTGTCGAACTTGGACTTGGTGACCGAGTCGTTGACGTTGATGGCCGGGAATTTCAGGTCGCCGCGCTCGTGCATCTGGTACAGGCGGTGCACGCCGGTGGTGGTCTCTTCGGTCACACCCTTGATCTGCGCCAGACGGGTGGAGTACCAGGTCGGATCAACGGCCAGCTTGGCCTTGATGGCGGCGAAGAGGATCGTTTCCTCTTCGGAGCCGGGCTTGGCCAGTACGGAGAGATCCTTTTCGGCCCTGGCCCCCAGATGCAGCAGCAGGGTGGCGTCGCCGCCGTCGTCCAGGATCATGTTGGAGAAACCGCCGTCGCTCCATTCAAAGATGCGGTGGGTGTAGTCCCAGTACTGCTCCAGGGTCTCACCCTTGACGGCAAAGACCGGCACACCGGCGGCGGCGATGGCGGCAGCGGCGTGGTCCTGGGTCGAGAAGATGTTGCAGGAAGCCCAGCGCACCTCGGCGCCCAGGGCGGTCAGGGTCTCGATCAGCACGGCGGTCTGGATGGTCATGTGCAGCGAGCCGGTGATGCGGGCGC
This sequence comes from uncultured delta proteobacterium, assembly GCA_963760075.1. GTDB lineage: Bacteria > Desulfobacterota > Desulfuromonadia > Geobacterales > Pseudopelobacteraceae > JACRCG01. The sequence goes on from CAVXBQ010000003.1 coordinate 318,441, forward strand.
CCTTCAGCGGCTGCGCTGCGGCAAATTCTTCGCGGATGGCCATCAGGCCCGGCATCTCGGTCTCGGCGATCCTGATCTCCTTGCGGCCCCAATCGGCCAGGTTAAGGTCTGCTACGATGAAATCTTGTGACATGGTTACTCTCCTTTTTGTTGTGATGCTTTCTGTAGTTTATTCAAGCCGTTCGTCTTTCCCCGAACCAGCAATACCGTTTCCTGTCCCGCACCTGCAGCAACATGCTCAATGCTGACGGCCGCAAAACCGGCAGTTTTCAGCCAGCCGGTCAGTTCCTCCTCTTCAAACCCCAGCCACTGGTCGGCCAGCTGTTCCCGTGCCGCTTCGCGCTCGTGGCGGGCCAGGTCGGCCAGCAGCAGCACGCCCCCGGATGCCAGCACCCGCCGGATCTCAGCCAGCACCGCCGGCGGGTCGGCGGCATGGTGCAGCACCATGTTGGCCACGACGCACCCTACCGAGGCATCGGACAGCGGCAGATGGGTCATCTCCCCCAGGCGCAGTTCGATACCGCCGGTGCCGGCAGCTGCCAGTCGGCGGCGCGCCTCTTCCAGCATGGCCGGGGAGTGGTCAACACCGATCACCCTCGCCGCCCGCGCCGCCAGCTCGGTCAGCAGCCCGCCGGTGCCGATGCCGATCTCCAGCACGCGTGACGCCATCCGGCACCTGCTCCAGCAGGCGCTGCCGATACTCCGGCACCGGCAGCAGGGTGCGGGCCAGATCGTCCCACTGGCGGGCATGACGGTCGAAAAACTCCTGGCTGCGTCGGCGGCGCTCCTCCAGCACGGCCGCCACGGCGGCCAGGTCCCGCTTCCGCTCGGGCAGCGAGCTCCAGTCTCCCGCTCGAAGGCCGGCCGGATGGCTGCGAAGAAGCTGTTCCCCTCGCCGACCCGGTAGTAGCTCCAGGTCCCCTGGCGCTTGACGGTCAGTACGCCCGCTTCGGTCAGTATCTTCAGGTGGCGCGAAATGCGCGACTGCCCCATGCCCATGATGCGGGTCAGCTCCTGCACGGTGAATTCACCGGCCAGCAGAACTGCGGTCAGACGCAGGCGGCAGGGATCGGCCAAGGCTTTAAAGGTATCGAGCATGATATATCAATTTTCACAGTTCATATATATCAACTTTTCTTGATATAGCACCGAGCGACACACTTTTCAAGCACAAATAACCGCGGGCATTGATCAGTTTCATCCGTTGCTACGATTCGAAGATCACATCCATCGCGCCCTGTACCGTAGAAACGCCCTCCAGGCGGATGCCCCTTTTTTTGAGACGCTTCAGGCTTCCGGCCGGAATGATGCAGCGCTTGAAGCCAAGTTTTTCCGCTTCAGCAATGCGCAATTCCGGCTGGGTAACGGCCCGCACCTCCCCTGCCAAACCAACTTCACCGAATATAACCGTATCGGGAGGGATGGCTTTGTCGAGATGACTGGAGGCGACCGCCATAATCATGGCCAGATCGGCGGCCGGCTCGTTGAGTCGTGCCCCGCCGGCCGCGTTTAAAAATATGTCCTGTCCGGCCATATGCAGCCCGACTTTCTTCTCCAAAACAGCGACCAGCAAGGCCAGGCGGTTATGGTCAACGCCGATGGTTGTCCTGCGAGGAACGCCGTAGGATGACGGCGTTACCAGCGCTTGAAGTTCTACCAGCAGCGGCCGGCTCCCCTCCAGCGAGGTGGTGACGACTGATCCTGACACGCCCAGGGGACGCTCGGAAAGAAACAGCTCCGAAGGATTTGCTACCTCGCACAACCCCTCCTGTTTCATCTCAAAGACGCCAATTTCGTTGGTCGAGCCGAAGCGGTTCTTGACCGCCCGCAGAATGCGGAACGGATGACTGCCGTCACCCTCAAAGTAGAGTACCGTATCAACCATATGCTCCAGCACACGCGGGCCGGCAATCGATCCGTCTTTGGTTACGTGGCCGACGATGAATATCGGGATATCGCTCCCTTTGGCAAGCAGCATCAGCTTGCCGGCCGATTCCCGCACCTGGCTGACGCTGCCTGGGGCCGATTCCAGTGCCGAGGTCCAGACGGTCTGGATCGAGTCGACCACCATTGCTGCCGGCTTGAGAGTTGCGGCCTGACTCAGGATTGCTTCCAGCGAGTTTTCCGCCAGAATCAGCAGATTTTTGCTTGAGGCACCGAGACGCTCGCCCCTTAGCCTCGTCTGGGAAGCGGACTCTTCGCCGGAGACATACAGCACCTTCCCCGCTTCTTCCGCCAGAGTATGCATCGCCTGCAGCAACAGGGTTGATTTTCCTTTCGCTGATTGCAACATTCCACCACAAATCTTGTCAATAAGGAAGCGTCAACTTCTCAAACTGTTAAAAGGGGATATATTTATCAACGTACAATGAGACCAAAACCACACACCCAGTGTCTAAAAAGATTCTATTTATTGGGCTGACAGAACTATGGTTAAACGTCCGAGGAAGTCGAATTTACGGCTACCATTCTTCCGGATCAAAATCCTTGAAAAAATGAATGGATTTAATTGAAGCAGTGCATCGATGCAAGCTTGAACCGTGCAGGTGAAAAAACTTGATGCGTTTTGATTCCAGCATGGGTGCAATGAGCGGAAGAGAATCTTGCGGGATTGAACCGATAAATCGTCGATGCTCGCCTCGAACTTTAAGAGAACCAAGGCTTATTGGTTTGATAGTGGAAGCTGGATTGTTTATGTCAGGTATCATATTCCGGTCTCCCATGAATGTGACGTCTATTTCCTTCCCATCAAACTTCTTAGGTTCGCGCAGTATACCTTTAATATCCAGATGCAAATATTCTTCATATGGAGTAGGGCGATATTTTAGATCATGGCTTATAGAAAACAGATATGTTAATTCCCAATCAATAACTTCTACTACAAAAGTGCAGTAATCCTCTTTAGGTCTTTTCGTCCGGGCTTTTTTTGTTGTTTGTTTTTTAGTCGGAGTCGTCTGAGTTTTCATACTGATCTCCTTTCGTGTGAGCGGCCTTTATTACCAGCCCCGGTACTTGGCCTCATCATCAAGAACCGAATACGGGCTTTCAACCAAAGGGTCAAGTCGATCAGCCTGTTTCTCAGCCCAGATCAACCATTCATCCATTTCACTGCCAGGATTTATTCGTCCATGCTGTGCTATTGCAGACTGCCTCGCTGCGCCCACGTATTTTCTGATGCGCTGGCTTTTGTGCCAAGTATCGACCTCTTCGCCCAGTTCCTTGAGTTTCACCTTCTCCAGTTCTATGAGTCGCCGCATCTCCTGTCGGTGTTCCTCACGTTCCCGCCGCTCGCGCTCCTCCTGTTCGCGGCGTAAACGCCGTTCCTTAACGCTCAGTGCATATTTGATCAACCTGGCAATAACCTCATTGAGATACATTTCCATGCGTGATTTTTTCTTATCCGACGAGACCAACTCCCATGGGTCGATGCGAGTTGTTGCCTTGATAATCAGCTGCCCCGAAGAGATGTATTTGTAAAGCGGATAAGTACGATGTTTGAGCCGTTCAGATTTCCTCAGTTCCTTCGGTGTTGGCTCGTAGTCCACCCGTTGCCCCCGTTCTTCCAGGCATACTTCAATGACTTCGTCGAGAATAGTCATAGTGGTGGCCTTGCTTCCGGAATCTATTGCGACAGCAAAACCACGATTATTCGTAGCTTTGATGATTGTGTCCATGACCAGTAGAGCACGGCCGACGCTCTCAGGGTAAACGGTAATATTCAATCCGTCTCGATGCCGGCCATTTAGCCTTCCATCATCATCTGGTTTGGCTTTACTAAACACCTGTGCGGTCTTCTTTGTCAGAGGGTGGGGCGATTCGAGTGTTGGAGGGACTGTGACCCGGTTTGCAGGGTCATCTTCAAAGGCAATCTCGGGAATGACTGGTTCTTCAGGAACAGTATCCTGAAGATGTGCTGGCGGGTGGCAGTAGTAGCAAACATACTTCGTGGGAGTGTTTTTGGTCGCGGGTGGTAGTGGAGGAGGAGTGCCCCTTCGTTTTCGCAGAAAATATCCCTGTGGTGGAAGCGGAATTTGGAGATATTTACATATTTTCCGTAAGCCGGTATCGGAAAGCCCATACCCCTTGGCGAGAGATACCATTGTCTTGCGCCACGCCTCCTCGTAGAGCTTTTCCCTTGTGAACTCAACCTTGACGTTGTTCATTGTCAGAACCTCCTATTATAGTCTACCGAGCAATCGCTTAATTGAAGAGGCTTTCTGATAGATTATAACGCAAGAATCTGTTATGAAAGTCCAATGTTTATCAGTCAGTTCGTTGATGCTGGGAGACAACCCATTCATAATGCAACTAACAGACTACCACGCCAAATATTACGCCCATGAGCTGACCAAGCGCTGCTCTTCCGACAGCCTGGAAAAGCTGACCGCTTCACTTGCTGATGCCCAGGTTGACCTGAATCCCCATCAAGTTGATGCAGCCTTGTTTGCGTTCCGATCGCCACTCTCCCGTGGAGCGATCCTGGCTGATGAAGTTGGTTTGGGTAAGACTATCGAGGCCGGTATCGTTCTTTCCCAGATATGGGCTGAACGGAAACGCAGGATCCTCATCATTGTTCCGTCCAGCCTGCGCAAGCAGTGGAACCAGGAGTTGCTGGAAAAATTCTTTCTCCCCTCTACCATTCTCGAATCCAAGTCGTTCAATCAGGAAGTCAAACAGGGTAAGACACAATCCCTTCGAAAAAAGCGAAATCATCATTACCTCCTACCAGTTTGCCCGGAACAAGGCTGATCAGGTCAGAGACGTCAAATGGGACCTTGTGGTTATTGATGAGGCCCATCGGCTCCGTAATGTCTATAAGACCTCCAACAAGATCGCCCGTGCCCTCAAGGAAGCCCTTGCACACGCACCAAAGCTCCTGCTTACCGCCACTCCTTTACAGAATTCACTGATGGAACTGTATGGGTTGGTCAGCTTCATTGACGACTATATCTTCGGCGACATCAAGAGTTATAAAAACCAGTTTGCCCGTCTGAACAACGAGGTCAACTTCGATGAGTTAAAAGCTCGAATTGCACCAATCTGTAAGCGGACCTTGAGGCGGCAGGTGCTCGAATACATCAAGTACACCAACCGGATTCCCATCACGCAGGAATTCGTCCCTACCAAGGATGAAGCGATCCTATACGATCTGGTGTCGGATTATCTTCGCCGGGAGAATCTTCAGGCGTTGCCTGCCAGCCAACGTTCATTGATGACACTCGTATTACGCAAGCTGCTGGCTTCGTCTACTTTCGCCATTGCCGGTGCACTGGATTCTATTGTGAATAGACTGAAGGCCAAAGTGAAGGATTCTGCACTTCAGATTACAGTCGAAGATGATCTGGCCAACGATTTTGAAACCCTGGACGAAATCAAGGATGAATGGGAAGAGGACGAGGCTGATGAAAGGCTTACTGTTGAGGATATAGGTGCAATTGAGAATGAGATCGTCGACCTCGAAGCATTCAGGGATCTTGCCGTATCGATAACGGAGAATGCCAAAGGGGCTTCATTGATTCAGGCACTCAAGGCCGGATTCAGCCAAGGCTGAAGCGTTGGGTGCGAGCAAGAAGGCCATCATCTTTACCGAATCCCGTAGAACTCAGAACTATCTGGTCAGAGTGCTTTCCGAAACCGAGCACCGGGGAAAGATCGTCCTGTTCAACGGCTCCAATAACGACGAACAATCCAAGCAGATTTATCAGCAGTGGTATGAACGACATCAAGGGAGTGACCGCATCTCCGGCTCCCGCACTGCCGATATGCGGTCTGCCTTGGTGGACTACTTCAGGGAAGAAGCCCATGTAATGATTGCCACCGAGGCAGCAGCAGAGGGCATCAACCTGCAATTCTGTTCACTGGTGGTCAACTACGACCTGCCATGGAATCCACAACGAATTGAACAGCGTATCGGCCGTTGCCACCGTTACGGTCAGAAGCATGATGTTGTTGTGGTCAACTTCCTCAACAGGAATAACGCTGCTGATCAACGGGTGTTTGAACTGCTGGCCGAGAAGTTTGCCTTGTTCGATGGTGTTTTCGGTGCCAGTGATGAAGTGCTGGGAAGTATTGAGTCGGGGGTGGACTTCGAAAAGCGAATCGTCAGAATTTATCAGGAGTGCCGTTCATCTGAAGAGATCCAGGCGTCATTCGATGAGTTGCAGCGGGAGCTTGAAACCGAGATCGATGAGAGTATGAAGCTTACCCGCAAGAAGCTTCTGGAAAATTTTGATGAAGAGGTTCACGAAAAGCTGCGGGTCAACCTCAAGGAAAGTACCGAGTACCTGAATAAATACGAAAACTGGCTCTGGGCGCTTGCCAAGTATGCACTCCACCAGCATGCCGATTTTTTTTCTGAGGGAACTGCCTTCAAACTGAATAGTAATCCCTTTACAAGCAATTCCGTCCCTCTTGGTCTGTATCAAATGGGGAGGCATGTGGAAGATGGTCACATATTCAGAATCGGGCACCCTTTGGCCCAGCATATCCTGGATAATGCTGGCAGTAAGAATCTGCCAATTGCCGAGATTGACTTCGACTATTCCGGACATCCATTGAAGATATCTATCTTGGAGCCGTTGGTCGGTTCATCCGGTTATTTGTCACTTGCCAGGTTATCGGTGGAGTCTTTTGAGGAAGAAGATCACTTGATCTTTTCAGCAGTTACTGACGATGGAACCGTACTTGATGATGAACAGGCACAGAGGCTGTTCTCGTTGACAGGGACTTCCAGCCCACTAACAGGCGAGATTCCATGCAGTGACCAACTCAAACAGTTATTCGAAGTTGGTAAAGATCGCGTTATTGAGGTGATCGGAGCCAGGAATTCAGTTTTTTTCGATGACGAAATGGATAAGTTGGAGAAGTGGGCTGACGATCTCAAGAGTGGTCTGGAGTACGAGCTGAAGGAGCTGGATCGGGAGATCAAGTCTCTGAAGACTGAATCAAAGAAAATTCTCAAGCTGGATGAGAAACTGAAGGCCCAAAAGGACATCAAGGAGCTGGAGAAAAAGCGCTATACCAAACGCCGTACTCTGTTCGAAGCCCAGGATGAAATTGATAGCCGGAAGGAAGAGTTAATTGAAGGGATTGAATCAAGGTTACAACAGCAAATTAAAGCGGAAAGTCTGTTTAGCATTCGCTGGTTTCTAAAGTAAACGAATACTAGAGGAGTCATAAAGCATGAACGCTCATAGCTTGCCATTTTCCAAAATAATCAGCAGTGACCAGGGTGCTCGCGAACATTACCATATCCCGAAGTATCAGCGTGAATATACTTGGGGAGTTAACCAGTGGGATAAGTTACTTCAAGACATTGGTGAAAATGATCAAGGCTATTTCATGGGGTCAATAATTTGTGTAAATGATGGTGAACCAGTGTCACCCGGAGATGAGCTAGTTTATCAAGTTGTGGATGGCCAGCAACGCCTTATTACGATTACTTTATTGATAATGGCAATTCTTCAGAAGCTGAGCGGATACAAGGATGATATTGAATTTGATGATGATGAAGAACGTCAAGACTTTGAAAACTCCCTTTCCAGTCTACGCAACAAATTGCTGAAAAAGAAGAAAAAAGGCGAATATAGAGATGGAGAGCAAGGTGGGTTTATTGAACAATCAAAGATGTGTTTTATTCGAGTTCAACCAAGCTATCAGAATCATAATTATGAAGATTACCTGTATATTCTCAGTGAGCTGGGGCTCATGAAATCTCGCCAGAAGCCGTCTTACATTGGTGTCAGATCAATGTATAAGGCATTCAGATATTTTCAAAATAATATTTCTGATAAAGTTGATCAATTGCAGGCACTAACAACAAAAATTAATCAGCTCACCTTCGTTCATATAAGTGTTAGTAGCCAAGCAGATGCATTTACCCTCTTTGAAACTTTAAACAATCGTGGGGTTCCTCTGTCTGCTATCGACATAATCAAAAATAAGATGTTATCTGAAATGGAGCGCACTCATAAGGTTGACATAGATGATTCATTTGAAAAATGGCAAGAAATAATCAACGCGATACCAGATACAGTAGAGCAGGAACGATTTCTCCGCCAATTCTATAATGCGTTCAAGGTGAACAAGGAAATTCGCATTGACGGAATAAACAGGGCGGTAAAATCGAAAAGCATTCTCATATACGAAACACTCATCAAGAAAGATACCAAGACAATATTTAAAGAATTATGCGATAAAGCTCAGATTTACGGTAGTTTGATTGAGCCTGAACTAGACAGTGGCAAAGCAGTTGATGGTGCTCTTACTGATCTTCTTCACATCGGTGCATCCCCTTCATACCAAGTACTGCTATACCTATTCTCTCTGCAAAAAAAGTCATTTGCTGAGATTGATTTTTTAGAGAAGGCGGTAACTCTCTTCTGCAAATATTACGTTCGCCGGAATATCACCGATTACCCGAGTACTCGTGATCTAGATCAGGCTCATATTGACCTTATTGAAAAATGTCACGCAAAAGTAGTTTCAGGAGAAAAACTTTCAATTTCTTTTCTTGAAAAGAGTTTACTGGGACGAAAGGGTGGAGACCATCGAGCCTCGCTAAAGACGTTTCGTGAAGAGTTGGAGGGGAATATTTATTCTTCAAATTCTGGGATGTGCCGTTACCTGCTCATTAAGCTCGATTCGGTATATCATACGCGAGAATATAGACCTGATCTTTGGTTACGCGATGACAAGGAAAGGTTTGTCTGGACAGTTGAACATATATTTCCTAAAGGAGAGAATATTCCCAAAGTGTGGGTTGATATGATAGCAAATGGCAAATTAATCAAAGCGGAGGAGATCCTTGAGGAAATGGGACATTGCCTTGGGAACCTGACCTTGAGCGGATTCAACTCTAAACTAGCTGCATCTGCTTTTGCTGTTAAACAATCGCTTGTTAAAAACCATTTGTCACTAAATCATAAGATAAACATCGGATATAAGAACGGCTTAGCGCTCAATAACATTGAGTTTAAGGTTAAAAACAAGAAGATGACACTTGCTAACGCAATAGCATGGAAGCCTGAAATGATCATATCTCGGACTAACATGATGGTTGATATGTTGCTTAATATTTACAAATTTTCAGACGAGACCATTAATTGATTGTCCATAAAACGGAGGCCGCAATGCCGAAAGAGATGACATGGCGTAAAGCTATAGAGAAGGTCCTCAGTCAAGCATCCGGGGCAATGCACTACAAGGAGCTTACCGATAAAATCATTGAAGATGGCCTGCGGGTAAGTCTTGGAGCAACACCCACCAGAACGGTAAACGCCCACCTAACGACGGCAATAAAGAACGAAGGCGAGAGCTGTCCTTTTCAAAAGGCAGGTAAAGGGCTTTTTATCTGGAAGGATTCTGGAATTAGTCCAGTACACGTAGTTACTGTTGAAGAAATAGAAGAAGAAGATGAAGTGCAGCATCCAGTAATCACTGCATTTGGAATGTATTGGCGACGTGAAGCAGTTGAATGGACATCAAATCCAAAATTGTTAGGCATGGAACAGATTGGAGCAGATGCAGTTGATTTTTGTAAACAGAATGGCATTTATCTCCTCTTTGATGGCAGAGAGGCTATTTATGTTGGCAGGGCAACTGATCGCCCGCTCGGAAAGCGTCTCTATGAACATACAGTTGGTCGACTTTCAACTAGATGGGACCGGTTCTCTTGGTTTGGAATGTTGCCTGTCTCTGAGGCAGGAGTGCTTGGGGAAATGGCTAGCACATTTCAGTCAGAAAAGCTGATTCCAGCCATGGAAGCAATTTTAATCGAAGCACTTGAACCACGTCAAAATCGGAAACGGGGCGATGGTCTACCAGTGGCTGAATATTTTCAAAAGGAAGATCCAGAAATTCAGAAGAAGAGAGTTCGGCAGTCGATGGAGGCAGCGTTGAAGAAATTATGATCTCATAATAAATTTTCATCATCGAAAGATCAGAGTTCGAGGATTACACATTGTTAGTTTTCTAAAATTAAGGGGTGTTTGATGACTCAGCAACTGACGCAGATTAGCCTATTGAAGAAATCCTTGAAGGAAAGATTCGGCGGAATCCTGCCAGAAATCAAAGATGGTAATAAATCTGCAGAAGAAATTGAGACAAAAAACCTTTCCAGGAGTCTAGCCGCTTACGCACTTCAAAAGCTTAGTGGACTTGAGGTGGGAAAATGCGCTGCAGCGGTTACAGACGATTATAATGATAATGGAATAGACGCTGTTCTTTATGATCATCTCGCTGGTAAGTTTTATTTTTTACAGGCTAAATTAAAAGGAGACTCTCCACCTGATCAAGGTGAAACGAAGAAGTTTGTTGATGGTGTCCGTGATTTATTGACTGGGCGTTATGAACGTTTCAATGAATTGGTTCAAAATAGGATTGAGGAGATTGAAGATGCACTTGAAAGACCGGGTGTAACACTTGTAATAGTAATGGCTCATACTGCCGATAAATTAGGCCTTCATGCTGCTCGTGATATAGACGATCTTATTGCTGAACTGCAAGGAGAAGGAAAGCAGGTTGAGGAATATATTAATTACAACCTGGAACGAGCGCATGGCGATTTACTCACTGAAGTCGCGTATCCAATTATCAATGACAAAATATCATTGGAAAACTGGAATTTTGTAAAGGAACCATACAGAACCTATTATGGGCAAGTGCATGTCTCCGATTTGGTTCGCCTACATAAAATTCACGGCAAGGGTCTTTTTGAGAAAAATATCAGAAACTACCTTGGGTCATCAGATGTCAATAAGGCAATAGATAAAACTCTTAAAGAGGCACCTGATCATCTGTTTTTCCTAAACAATGGGATTACAGCAATATGCGACAAAATTGATCCGTTCACAAAGGGTAGCAAGGATAAGCAGAATTTTCATGTGAATGGGTTCTCGGTAGTAAACGGTGCCCAAACAGTTGGTTCTATTGCAAGGGAGCTTATAGATTATGATGCCGCATTGTTAGTACCTGGGAAAATATTACTAACATTGATTGAAGTACCCAAGGAAAAGCATTTATTTGGCAAACAAATCACAGAAGCCAGGAATTTTCAGAATCGAGTTTATAACTCTTATTTTGCTGCACTCGATGACCAACAAGAACGGATTAGAAGAGAACTCACAATATTTGGCATACAATACATAATCCGACCTTCAGCTGATTCAGTCAGGTCTGATGATAATATCATCAAAATAGACGAATCCGCTGCTGCACTAGCAGCTTTTTCAGCTAAAACAGATATTGTAGTAACAGCAAAAAAAGAGCCTTCACAACTACTGGATTGGAAAGGCAAAATATATCCTTTATTGTTCAATGAAAAACTGGATTCTGGCAAACTTGTTAGGTACGTGCGTATTTTTAGATTTTGCAATGAAGTTTTAACAACAAACGAAATGCGATCTCAAGGAAGAGAAAAATTGTTCTATCGTAATGGTAGGTATTTCATTATGCACATATTTGCCAGGAAAGAGATGCGATTCCTGAATAAAGAAGAGATAACTCTTTCTACTACTGATAGAGAATATCTTTCGCGAGTTTTGGATGATTATAGGCAGGTAATCCATGATGTCGCTGAAATATTATTTCCAGAAGCATACGGTCGAGGATATCTGGCAATTTTTAGAAGCTTAGGAGAATGTACAGAGTTGGCACGAGCCGTCATGACAATATTTGAAGACAGAGCAGTTCAGCAAGGTCAGGTGCAATAATGAAAAAACAAAAACTCGAACTAACATGGATTGGAAAAGAAATCCGTCCAAAGCTTGAACCACGGATTCTGTTGGAAGACCCCAATAAATCTTATCACGCACAACACCAGGTAACTGATAACGACATCTTCGATAATCGTCTGATCTTCGGCGACAACCTGCTTGCACTGAAGGCATTGGAACAGGAATTTGCCGGTAGTGTAAAGTGCGTCTTTATCGACCCGCCTTACAACACCGGTAGTGCATTCACCCACTATGACGACGGGGTGGAACACTCCATCTGGCTGTCACTAATGCGGGATCGGCTGGAGATTATCCGTAATCTGCTTACGAATGATGGTTCGTTATGGATTACGATTGACGATAACGAGGCACATTATCTGAAAGTGTTGTGTGATGAGGTGTTTGGACGAGGTAATTTTATATCAACCGTAATTTGGCAGAAAAAATATGCTCCTAAATCCGATTCAAAATACTTTTCGGAGTCACACGATTTTGTTTTAGTTTATGCCAAATCACTCGATAAATTTAAGCTCGGTCGCCTACCAAAAACTGAAAAACAAACAGATAGGTACACAAACCGCGATAACGACCCTCGCGGACCATGGAAGGCAAGTGACGTGTTACGAAATGAGGCTAGAGATTACGCAATATTTCCAGTCAAACTTCCTTCTGGTCGAGAAGTTATGCCCCCATCTAGCACCAGTTGGCGTTTTACTAAGGAGAAGTTTGATGAGCTTATTGCCGATAATCGAATCTGGTTTGGCGTTGATGGAAATGCACGTCCTGCTTACAAACGCTTCCTTTCGGAAGTAACTGACACAATACCAAGCACTACAATCTGGACATACGATGAAGTTGGGCACAATGATGAATCAAAAAAGGAAATGCGTGCAATTTTCGGCACCGACTTGTTTGCTACACCGAAGCCTGAAAGACTATTACAACGTATCGTGCAAATAGCAACTAACCCCAATGATCTTATTCTCGACTCTTTTGGCGGTTCAGGCACAACTGGCGCCGTTGCCCATAAAATGGGTCGTAGATGGATCATGGTTGAACTCGAAGAATCTTGCCACACTCATATTATCCCCCGCATGCATAAAGTAATCGACGGCGCAGACCAGGGAGGCATCAGCAAGACTGCAAACTGGAAGGGGGGCGGCGGTTTTCGTTACTACCATCTTGCACCATCGCTGATGGAAAAGGATAACTGGGGCAATTGGGTTGTGAATCAGATGTACAATCCCGCTATGTTAGCTGAGGCGATATGTAAACTGGAAGGGTTTGTGTATTCACCGTCCGAAACCATGTACTGGTTACAAGGACACTCAACTGAGACCGACTTTATTTACGTGACAACTCAAAACCTCAGCCACGATCAGCTACAACAGCTTTCCGAAGAGGTCGGCTCAGAGCGTACGCTTTTGGTTTGCTGTTCCGCTTTTCGTGGTAAAGCTGATGCATTTCCAAATCTGACAATTAAGAAGATTCCAAACGCCGTCCTTTCCCGCTGTGAATGGGGCCATGACGATTACAGCTTGAAAGTGGAGAACCTACCCCAAAAACCACCAGAACCGGGACAACAGGGACTTGATTTCAGCGGTACTGGAGGTGTGCAATGAACCGTCATGTCAATGCCATATCTGGACGCCTTAGTTTGCGTCAGCCTCAACGACATTCATTGGAGATACTGGATCGAATCACCGAAATTGCCTCTCCGACCAAAGCAGCGAACCTTGCAGCTGTGCTTGAGATTATCAAGAGTGAATTTCCGACCGTTACTGATTTTGAACGGGGGTTTCCGTCCCTTTGTTTCGCACTGGCAACTGGCGTTGGCAAGACCCGCTTGATGGGTGCCTTTATCAGTTATTTGCATCTTGCCCATGGCATCAACAACTTTTTTGTCCTGGCCCCTAACCTGACAATCTACAACAAGTTGTGGAAAGAGTTTGATGACCGCAATCATCCTAAGTATGTGTTTAAGGGAATTGCTGAATTTGCAGCATATCCTCCCGATATTATTACCGGAGACAATTATGAATCCAAAGCCGGGACGCTCTTTGACGCACTGGTGCCGGTCAAAGTCAACATCTTCAACATCTCTAAAATCAACTCAGAGGTTCGCGGTGGTAAGTCACCAAGGATCAAGCGCCTATCCGAATACATCGGCGAGAGTTATTTCGACTATCTGGCGGGGTTGAAGGATCTGGTGCTACTGATGGATGAGTCGCACCGCTATCGGGCATCAGCCGGTATCAGGGCCATTAACGAGCTGAAACCGATTCTGGGGCTTGAATTGACGGCAACACCATTCGTGGAGACGGCTAAGGGTGCCATTCCCTTCCGAAACGTAATCTACGACTATCCTTTAGCAAAGGCCATGGCTGATGGTTTTGTGAAAGAGCCTGCTGTAGTGACGCAGAAGAATTTTAATCCGCGTGACTTCTCAGCGGAACGGCTTGAAGAGATCAAGCTGGAAGACGGCGTGCGGCTCCATGAAAATGTTAAGGTAGAGCTTGAAACCTATGCCCGCCAATATGGTAAGAAAATCGTCAAGCCTTTTGTTCTGGTGATTGCGCGGGATACGACCCATGCTGGACAGCTCCTGCAACTGATAAAGTCGGAAAAGTTTTTTGAAGGTCGCTATGCCACTAAAGTCATTCAGGTGGATTCAAGTAGGACTGGCGCTGAAGAGGAAGAGATGATCCAGCGGCTGCTGGCGGTGGAAAGTACTGAGGAGCCGACCGAGATTGTTATCCATGTCAACATGCTCAAGGAAGGGTGGGACGTAACCAACCTTTACACCATCGTACCGCTGAGAGCGGCCAATGCCCGTATTCTTATTGAGCAATCAATTGGCCGCGGCCTGCGCCTGCCATATGGCAAGAAAACCGGAGTTAACACAGTTGACCGTCTCAATATCGTGGCCCACGATAAGTTTCAAGAGATCATCGATGAGGCGAACCGTTCCGACTCGGTTATCCGCCTGCAACAGGTGATTCTCGATCCGGAAAAGGATTTCCAGAAGACAAAAACTGTAGTGTCTCAATCGAATGTTGAGCAACAGTTCAATGCTCCTGTATCACCTTCCGGCAGTACGACTACTACCACACCGGCCAAACCTGTTTTCGCAAATGAGGTCGAACGTAACATCGCCAAGGTGACATACGACGTTATCAAAAAATTCGATCATCTCCCTAATTCGGCATGTCTGGCCAAAAAGGATATTGCCGCCGAGATAACGCGAAGAGTCGAGGAGCAAATAACACCGCAACAGATGGAGCTGGCAGGGGTTACCGTTAAACCGAATATTGCCGAAATTGTTAGGAAGACAACCGAGCTGGTCATCCAACAAACCATCGACATCCCCCGGATTTTGGTAGTTCCCAATGGAGAGGTGACTCTTGGATATCATCCTTTTACGCTTGATGTAACCTCCATCCATTATCAACCGGTAGATCGTGACTTGTTGATCCAACATTTACGAACTCACCAGCAAGACACTTTGAGTGCCAGTGGAGGAATCGAGCAGGAAAATCGTATGGAAGACTACATAGTACGTACGTTAATTGATTTCGACGACATCTCCTATGACAGCCACGCCGATCTTCTATATGATCTGTCCAAACAAACGGTGCAACATCTGTTGGGATATCTTTCCGAAGACGAGACGCGCAATGTTCTCCAATACTACCAGAAACAGCTTGCCGACTTTATTCATGCCCAGATGCAGGCCCATCAGTGGGAGAGTGCCACAGCGTACGAAGTAAAGGTTAATAAAGGCTTTTCAGAACTGAAGCAGAGCGCCTTTACCGCTACTGGTGAGGAGCGAGATTACCGGCAGACAGTCGAAGATAAAAGCAAGATCGGCCAAATGGTTTTCGGTGGATTCAGGCGATGTCTGTATGCAGTACAGAAATTCCAGTCAGATACCGAACGGAAATTTGCCGTAATCCTTGATCGTGATTCTCAGAAATGGTTCCGACCTGCCAAAGGACAGTTTCAGATATACTATCAGTCAGGCAGAGATCATCTGGAGTATCAGCCGGATTTTGTCGCTGAAGTTTCAGACTCTATCTATCTCTGTGAAACCAAGGCCCGTAATGAACTTGAAACGGCTGAGGTCATCTCCAAAATGGAGTCAGCAGTAAAATGGTGCGGTCGTGCTTCAGATCATGCCGCAAGTTATGAAGGCAAGCCATGGAAGTATCTACTGATTCCGCATGATGTCATTGCGGATAACATGTCTTTAACTGGGTTGGCTGGGATGTTTTTAAAAAACTAAACAAAAGGAAAATAACTATGTCGATCCAAATGGGAAATGATGAGTTTATTTATTACATTAGGAAAAACTACCCATTATGCGAGCATTCGAATGATTGGCTTGGAAAGCAAATATGGCAATGGATAAGAGATTCAGACAATTCGGCAGAAATAATTGGAAGGGATATAAAATGTTATTGGGATATGTCAGGTGATTCTTTTGATAGTTTGAGATTACCAAAGTCTGCGGCGCGGTTTTCCTTTAGCCGGAGAATCCTTCCTGAATTGTATACCTATCTTGATGATTTAGGGCTTGAGTGCACAGACTAGCGTGGCAATATCAATTGCGGCAAGACGCATACAGGTATTTAAACCAAGTACTCTGCTGCGAGATGCCATAAACAAAGGAATAACTCAGTGATTATAAAAATTGCAGACGATAAAACCAGCCAGATTCAACAACTCGAAGACCTTTTGGTTGTTGCCCAAGGAGATCAGAAAAACAAAATCACTCAAGAGTTGCGAAACATGCGGGCAGGAATTAAGGCAGAGCAGGAGGCTGCCTACCTTATTGATTTTGATTTCGGCAAATCGCAGAACACACTTGTCATCCATGACCTCCGACTTGAGATTGGTGGCCGTGTGGCACAGATCGACCATCTCTTGATTAACCGGACTCTTAACATATTTGTTCTGGAAACCAAGCATTTTCACGCTGGGCTGAAGATTACTGAAGACGGCGAGTTCATGTCCTGGAATGCTTTCAAAAAGTGCTTTGAAGGAATGTCGTCGCCGCTTGCACAGAATGAACGTCACATAACTGTTCTCAACGAGGCACTTGCCCGGATCGACATGCAAAGCAAAGTTGGATTACGCTTATCACCAGTTTGCCACTCCTATGTGCTTGTTTCGTCAAAAGCTAGGATAGATCGTCCCAAGGACTTCGATACCAGCCATATCATCAAATCTGATATGTTGTCTGCTACCTATGACCGTTATTTCAACAAAGCAGGTGTCTTTGATGTTGTTGGCAGTCTTGCTCGCTGCCTATCTACAGAAACTCTTGAAAAGGCCGGTCAAACTCTGCTCAGGATGCATCGGCCGGCATCATTTAATTACGCGGCTAAATTTGGAATACAGTTGGAGCAACCTTCTGTAATACATTCCGAGATTCTACCTCCAGTCTCAAAAACAGAATCATCCCCCCAACAGATTGTTGACACAGAAATGCCTATAGATCAGGAAAAACAACATACGTGCCGTGGATGCAACAGCACCAAACTTTCCGTACAATACGGAAAGTTTGGGTATTACTTCAAGTGTAGCGATTGTGATAGTAACTCCCCGATCAAAATATCCTGCGGTAAGGATGGGCACAAAGAGCGACTTCGGAAGGATGGACTGAAGTTTTTTAGGGAATGCTCAGACTGCGGAAGTAGTGACTTGTTTTTTGTGAATCAGCCTTCAGATAGTCAAAAGGTATGATCAGAATAAAATGGGGAATATGCTAATTGCGATACAATTCTAAAAAATAATGCAAATGACCTTGCATTGAAATAGTCTTTGGAAACTAACACCATCAAATTTGATATAAAGACGCTGAAAGAACTAATGGAGGAAAAAACTGCATGCATATTCACGCGTTGCAAATTAGAAACTTTCGACGACTTCAAAATGTTCAGATTGAGCTTGCTTCTGATATATCAATCTTCGTTGGTGCTAACAACAGTGGTAAGACCTCTACTGCTCATGCACTCCAGCTTTTTATTTCGGCATCTCGAGAGCGATTTTCTATTCATGATTTCAGCGCAGAGTGTTGGCCTGAGATGGACGCTTTTGGCAATCAGGTTGAGGGTGCCAAGTTGCCCAAAATTTCAGTTGACCTATGGTTTCATGTCGAGGCTACCGATCTTCATCGCGTCGTTGATTTACTTCCCAGCCTAAATTGGGCTGGCTCACTCGTAGGACTTCGGGTCGAGTTTGCGCCGGTCGATGAGATATCAATGTTGACTCGGTTTCAAGATGCGCTAGAGCGAGCATCTGCCAATGTCAGACCTGGTCGGGATGGCAGCACCGATTATCATCCGTTCCCTCGAACTTTGAGCGAGTATTTGGCCGAGACTCTCGGTCGAGAATATGAGCTGCGATATTATGTCCTAGACCATTCCTGCTTCGATGCCAACTTTACAGAATCAGATGGCTATGTGCCACTTCAGCTGACTCCGGATAAAGGCCGCAGCGGAAAGGAGGTGCTAAGTTCGCTCTTACGTGTTGATTTCCTAAACGCACAACGCCATCTGTCTGACTCTGCAGGCGGTAGCAGATCAGAAGACCTGTCCCGGTGTTTGAGCCGGTTTTATAGCCGGAATCTCCAGCAACGCGAAAATGACTTCGAGGCTTTACAAGCGCTTTCAGATTCGGAAGCTCAACTAAATGATCATTTGGCGCGTGTTTTCGAGCCGACGCTGCAACAGCTTAGTGCGCTGGGTTATCCAGGAATAGCCAATCCGAAGCTGCTGATTAAATCATCGCTTCATCCTGCGACAATCATGAGCAGTCAGGACGGTGCACGAGTATATTATTCAATCGGCGAACCACAGGATGGCGTTGAAGCTCCTACACTGCCAGACCGTTATAATGGCCTTGGTTTTAAAAACCTCATCTACATGGTGGTGGAACTGCTTGACCTTCACGCTCAATGGAAAAACATCGAGGATGATCGCCCACCGCTTCATCTCGTGTTCATCGAGGAGCCGGAGGCTCACCTTCATGCTCAGCTACAGCAGGTGTTTATAAGTAAAGTCCTCGACATACTCGCGATTGAAGGTGACGATGCAACGCACTATCACAGCCAACTTATCGTCACCACGCACTCACCTCATATCTTGTATGAACGCGGCTTTCGCCCGATAAGATACTCCGACGATGCTCGACACCGACTGGGCAGTCATCGAAGGTACTTAATCTCTCATCATTCTATGCACGAACGGAGAACCCGACCCGAGATTTTCTAGAACGCTATCTAAAACTTACGCATTGCGACTTGTTTTTTGCGGACGCAGCAGTACTAGTTGAGGGAAATGTCGAGCGGCTTCTCATTCCGCTAATGATTGAAAAAGCTGCACCCAGGCTCAAGTCCGCCTATCTCACTACTCTCGAATATCGGCGGTGCCTTTGGCCATCGGTTTCGTTCGCTGATCGAGTTTCTTGGAATCACCGCGCTCATCGTAACTGACATTGATAGCGTGTTCGGTATGCAACCAACGGAGACCGCTACAGAAGCCGGGGTCGTCAATAGTGAAGAGGATATTGACGACGATATTGACGAAGGTGAAGAAGTCGACACACCTGTGGCTTCTCGTAGAACGTGTATGGTCCATATCGCAGATGCAGTGACCTCAAATCAGACGCTGATACAGTGGCTCCCCTGCAAGGCAACAATTGCAGAGCTTTTGGCCGCGACTGAGGAGGAACGGACCCAACAGCGTACTGAAGAAAACAGCGCTTTGATCCGAGTAGCTTACCAGACAGAAATCGCTGTCACATGGCAGGGACATACAGCTTCTTTGGCGGGGAGGACTCTTGAAGAGGCTTTCGCGCTAGAAAATCTAAACTGGTGCCAAGATCGACTACGAGCTGACTTGAAATTAAGGATTCCGAAAAATGATACTCTTACACTAGACATGCTTGCACAGAGTGAGACACAGCGCAGTCAAGGGAAAATCCTTCATAAGACTGACTATGCGTCTTGGGGTCCTTTCCCAAGATCCCAACACATGGAATGTTCCGGCCTATATTGCGCGTGGCCTTCAGTGGCTAGAAGAAGAGGTCACGCCAGTTCCCTCTGGAACCACCTCGGCCTGAATGCGGAGTTGAAGCATGACAAGTCGCATCAGCAATCCAGACACCCAGGCAGATCTTCTACTAAGAAACTGTCTCGACCAAAGGCCATTTACTAGTTTTGTAATGGTCGCAGGTGCTGGCTCGGGGAAGACTACCTCATTGGTCAAGGCACTGGATTACCTCGGGCGATCGACAGGCGCAGATCTTCGACGTCGTGGTCAGCAAATAGCCTGTATCACTTATACAGAAGTTGCCGTCGGTGAAATATGGGGTGATGTAGGAAATGCCCCTCTTTTCCACGTCTCGACGATTCATAGCTTCCTTTGGACATTAGTACGTCCTTTTCATCAAGACTTACGAGAATGGGCGATGGCTCGCATCGATGAGAAAATTGCTGAGGCACATGAGAAGATTGCCAAACCTCGAACGCAGCAGAGAACTCGAGATAGATTGGTCCATGACATAGAGAGACTTCAGGAACACCGAGCCGCCCTTCCTGCGGTCTCTCGTTTTACCTACGGAGCGGGAAGCGATTATGCTAACGGTGTCTTTGGACATGACGATGTGTTGAAGATTGGGCCAGCACTAATTGCCGAGAAGCCCCTGTTGCGCATTCTCATGGCACAGCGGTTTCCATTCGTATTCGTTGATGAAAGTCAGGATACAGACCCGACCGTAGTCGCGGCCTTAAAGACTGTATCAGAAACAGTTGCTGAAGGCTTCTGCCTTGGGTTTTTTGGCGATCCGATGCAAAAAATCTATATGGCAGGTATCGGACCGATACCAACAGACAATGGTTGGAATCAAATTACTAAGCCTGAAAACTTTCGGTGCCCGTTAAGCGTCCTTCGTGTAATCAATCAAATTCGAGCGGAAGACGATAGAATAGAACAGACCCGCGGGCGTACGACCGAGCGCGATGGCCAACTCGTACCTGTTGAAGGAACAGCACGCATTTTTGTGCTTCCGGCTGATGAAAGGCGGAGTGAACGCCTTCGAGAGGTGCGTCATTGGCTAGCAACCGCAAATAATGATCCATTGTGGGAACTAGATGATGAAGAAGCGGAAGTGCGCGTCCTCGTCCTCGTCCATCGCATGGCCGCGATGAGACTTGGTTTTGCGGGTCTCTATGCAGCATTACACGACAACGCCCCTTCAAGCCTGAAAGACGGACTGCTTGACGGTACAGCATGGGTGTTAAGACCTTTTTTGATGTATCTCCTTCCGTTAGTTCTTGCGTCCCAGTCGAATGCCGACTTCAACGTAATTGCAATGCTCCGGGCCAACTGTCCGCTTTTTAGAAAGGAACGTTTAGTCACTCTGAACACGGTTGAATTGCTTGCTAACCTGAAAACAGATGTTGATCGACTCGTCGAAATGTTGAATATAGACGCCGCATACTCTATACGGGAAGTTCTAACTTTTGTTCGGGACCGAGAACTTGCCAATTTTGATGAACGTTTCAATAGATATCTGACTGAAGCTGTAGCTGCTGACACAAACGAAGGTAATCAGGAAGAAAATTCGGAAGATGCTGCTGTGACTGCATTTCTCGACTGTCCGGCGTCACAACTTTGGGGGTACCGCACCTATATTGAAGACCAATCGCCATTTTCCACACAGCAGGGAATTAAAGGAGCGGAATTCCAACGCGTCCTTGTCGTGCTTGACGATGAAGAAGGTTCATATAACCTTTTCTCCTACAATAAATATTTCGGGATTACGGACATGTCTGACACAGATCTTCAAAATATTTCCGAGGGTAGGGACTCGGTGATATCTCGAACCCGGCGGTTGTTCTATGTGTGTTGTTCCCGAGCGATTCGTGATTTGGCAGTTGTTATATTCGTGCCGGACGTGGGCACGGCGACCGAGGCTATCCTTTCCAAGGGGTTGTTTGCGCCTGAAAATTTGCATGCGTTTGCGGAGTAATGTTATGTGGTCCACTAAAAAGCACTTATAAGCTTAGTGACAATTTATTTTATCAGCAATTCATAGGATGGATTTATGTTCAGTTTTCTGCACGCTGCTGATATCCACCTCGACAGCCCGTTAAAGGGTCTCGAAGTTTACCAGGATGCCCCGGTTGAGCAGATCCGGTGGGCAGCAAGACGCGCATTCGACAACCTTGTGGACTTGGCCATCAATGAAGAGGTAGCCTTTGTTCTGTTGGCCGGTGATCTCTATGATGGTGACTGGAAGGACTACAACACCGGTATCTATTTTGTTAACCGCATGGGGCGTCTTAGGGACGCCGGTATTCCAGTCTTCATGGTCTCCGGAAATCATGATGCCGCCAGCCAGATCACCCGTGCCCTGAACCTACCTGACAATGTCACTCTGTTTTCTCACAAGAAAGTCGAAACAAGCATCCTTGACCATCTCGGTGTCGCTATTCATGGTCAGAGCTTTTCTACTCGGGCGGTTACCGAAGACTTAACACGGAACTATCCCCAAGGTGATCCAAATCACTTTAATATAGGTCTTTTACATACCAGCCTGAACGGCCGCCCAAACCACGAAAACTATGCACCATGCACCCTTGATGCCCTTCGTTCGAAAGGATATCAGTATTGGGCGCTGGGGCATGTTCATCAACGCGAAGAGATCTCTAGCGAGCCATGGGTCGTTTTCCCGGGCAATCTTCAGGGGAGGCATATCCGCGAAACTGGAGCGAAGGGATGTACTCTGGTGACGGTCGACGATGGGCGGGTAGTGGAGGTCGAAGCGAGGGAGTTGGACGTCCTGCGCTGGTCCCATTGCCAGCTTGATCTTGGAAAATGTGAAAAAACGGAATCTCTCCTCGAAATGGTTCGCGAAACGTTTGAGAATGAGAGGGAGCGAGCTGACGGCCGACCACTGGCAATTCGACTTGTGTTGGAAGGCACGACACCTATACATCGCCGACTCCACGAAAATTCGGCTCACTGGAATGAGGAGTTTCGGGCCGTTGCCGCCAGCCTTGGCGACGTATGGCTCGAGAAAATTCTGATAAATACCCGAAAGGAACAGCTCATTGAGGTTTTCCCCGATGACTCACCAATCGCCGACCTGCAGAAATCAGTCGAAGGGCTTCAGTTCGAATCTTCCCGGCTTCTCGACCTGATTCCTGACTTCGAACAATTACGCAACAAGTTACCTCCTGACCTCCTCATAGATGACGATCCCTTTACTCCCGGAGAAGATGAGCTTGCGGCCTTGATCGAAGACGTGAAGGAGCTTCTGATGGCCAAGTTGCAGCAGGGAGGCCACCATGCGAATTAAGCGGCTGGAACTAAAAGCATTCGGTCCTTTCTCGGATCGTATCCTCGATTTCTCTTCCGACCTTCCCGGGTTGCATGTCGTGTACGGTCCCAATGAAGCCGGCAAGAGCAGTTCCATGAGAGCGCTTCATGCGCTGTTCTTCGGTTTTCCCGTACGTACCGGTGATGATTTCATTCACCCATACAATCAACTACTGGTCGGAGGCTGTCTACAAGGGAGTGATGGTCAAGAGCTGACTTTTTTCCGCAGAAAGAAAACCAAAAACAGCCTCTTTGACCAGCATGACAATCAGCTTGATCCTGAGTTGCTTAACCCTTTTCTGCATGGCCTCGAACAGGAACTTTTCACTAATCTATACGGAATTAACCATGAGACCCTAGTTAGAGGAGGTCAAGGCATCCTAGATCAACAGGGTGAAGTGGGACAGGCTCTGTTCGCTGCCGGGACCGGCCTTGCTTCCCTGAAATCTATAGTGGATGAACTTGAAGGTGAAGGGGACAACCTCTTCAGGCCTCGGGGATCAAGCCAGGCAATCACGGTGACTCTTGCCCAGTACAAAGATCTGCAGACCCAAATCAAGCATGTCATGCTTTCGAGCCGTGAATGGCAGGAACATAAGAAGGCTCTCGACGATGCCGAGACGAAGTTGAAGGATGCCAACGAGTTGCGCGCCAGGCTGAACAGGGAAAAGCGACATCTTGAGCGATTGAAGCAGGCATTGCCCTATATCGGGCAATACAGGAACCTGCTGGAAAAACTGACGGAGCTTGGCGAGGTCGTCGAACTCCCTGCAGACTTTGGTGAGCGACGGAGAACCCTGGAACAACAGGATATAATTGCCCGCAGTCGCCGCGAATCTGCAAAAACGCATTTGAATGATTTGGAAGAAAAGCGAAAAGCGGTCTCTCTTAACCAAGTGCTGCTGGATCATGCCGAGGCGATTGAGGAGTTGCACCAGGGACTGGGACAGTACAGGAAAGCCAAGGCTGATCGTCCTCTGCTCGAAGGACGGAGAATCGGTTGCCGCACTGACGCAGCAAATCTCTTGAAACAGATCAGACCGGGGATTTCCCTCGACGAGGTCGAAACTTTGCGACCAAGCCTGGCGAAACGTAAGACCATCCAAACTCTTGGCTCCAAACACGAAGCACTTGTTCAGGGGGTGCGTAAATCGGGCCGTCTGGCCCAGACTACTGCCAAAGACCTTGAGAACGCACGAAACGATCTGGAGAAACTTTCCCATATCACAGATGACGGAAAGCTGCCCCAGACGATAAAATCAGTGCAGAAGGCAGGCGATTTGGATGGGGAGATAGCGTCTAAACGTCAAAGTTTGGATAGTGCCCGTAAGGAGTGTCGTTCAGTATTGAAACGTCTAGGGCTTTGGACGGGCCCGTTGGAACTCTTAGGTCAGCTGGCTGTCCCTTTGCCGGCAACCTTGCTCCGTCATGAAGAAGAATTCCGTTCTCTCGCCGAAGTAAAACGTCAGTTACTTGTAGATCGTGAGCAGCTTGAAAGCGAACAGGCTTTACTTACGGAGCAGCTCCACGAAATAGAATACGCTGCAGAGGTTCCAACAGAAGAGGAATTAATCCACTACCGGAACCGGCGTGAGCACGGCTGGCAGTTACTTCGGAGTCAATGGCTTCAAGGAGAGGATGTTGCCGCACAGAGCATCGATTATGATTCCGAACATCCCCTTCCTGAAGCGTATGAAAGGCTGGTTGTTGTTTCCGACCAAACCGCAGACCGTCTGTATCGGGAAGCAGATCGGGTCCAAAAGCATGCCTCCCTGAAGGCCAGAGCCGAAGGGGTCGAAAAGCGACTGATTGAACTGAATAAGCAGGTGGAGACTGCCGATTCTGCCTTGGCAGAAGCCAACAGCTGCTGGAAGGAATTATGGACACCCTGCGAAATAAGCCCCTTGCCTCCCCGAGAAATGCAGGCATGGCTTAACGGCTTTGACAAACTTCGTTTCCAGGTGGAGGAATCGGAAAAAATTGTCAAGGAGGTGGAAGGTCAAGAAACCAGACGCAGTGAACTCCGGGCAATACTGTTGGCGGAGCTTACTGAACTCGGAGAACCTCTGGACTTACCGGGAGAAGAGCTGTTCCCAGTCCTTCAGTTTGCCGAGACTCTTGCTCAGCGGATGCAAGCTGATCAGTCCAGACATGAGAAGCTGGTGGAGAAAATCCGCACTTTGGAGAACTCCCTGGAAACTGCCCGATCGGAACATAACGTTGCTGAAGAAGACCTTAAACACTGGCAGACACTGTGGGATGATGCCCTGACCCCACTGGGTGTTGAGAGCAATATCCTGCCCGCGGAGGCCATTGAGTTTATCGAGACTCTTCAGGCGTGCTTCGACAAGCAGAAGGAGTCCGAAGAATTTGGCAAGCGCAAGGAAGGCATCGATCGGGATGCACGTGGCTTCGAAGAAACAATCCTGACCTTGGCAAAAGACATTGCCCCTGACCTCGCAGATCTTGAAGCCAATCAAGCTGTTTCACAGCTCAAAAGCCGTCTCGGGCGCGCCAGCCAGGATCAGACGCTTGTGCAACAGTATACTGAAGAGATCGAAGATCTGGAAACAACCATCATTGATGCTCAAACCGAACTGAACAGCTTCGTTGAACAGATTACAGTGCTACGTAAACTTGCCGGTTGTGAAACCGAAGAACAGTTCAATGAGGCAGAACTGCGTTCCAATGAATACCTGAAAATCAGGGACAAGTTGGGAGAAGCTGAGGTGAACCTTGCTCGGATTGCAGAAGGAATCTCACTTGCAGATCTCGAAAAACAAGCGCAAGACATCGACCCGGATGACCTACCGGGAAGAATTGAGGGATTAGCCAATCAAATTGAGGGGATGGTTGACCCCGAAATTAGACAGTTGTCCGAAATTATCGGCAAAGAGAAAAACGAACTCGCCCGCATGGACGGCACCGGTAGAGCGGCTGAACTGGCGGAAGCCTCTCAACAGACCTTGGCGAAGATACGGCGACTGATCGAGCGCTACATTCGCCTCAAGCTCTCCACCAAGATTCTCCGGGAGGAGATCGAACGTTACAGAGCAGAAAACCAGGATCCCGTACTGAAAATCGCATCCGGGTATTTCAATGATCTGACCTTGGGGTCCTTTGTTGGACTGCGCACTGACATTGACGACCAAGGACAGCCGGTACTAATAGGTGTTCGCCCCAATGGTGCATGGTTGCATGTTGAGGGAATGAGTTCCGGCACCTGCGACCAACTCTACCTCGCCTTGCGCCTTGCGACTCTCGAATGGCGAATTCAGTCCAGCGAACCAATGCCTTTTATTGTCGATGACATCCTGATTAATTTTGACGATCAACGATCAAAGGCAACCTTGAAAGCACTGAGCAACTTGGCAGAAAAGACTCAGGTGATCCTTTTTACTCATCACGGCCAAATCTTCGAAGCTGCCCAGTCACTGAACTTAAATGATAGGGTGTTTATTCATCAACTTTGAAACTATACTGCCAAAAGGAAACTCACCATGGCAATGACTGTTGAAATAAAGGGCAACAAGCTCTGTATCGAAATCGATTTGGAAAAGCCGACTCCATCAGCCTCCGGTAAAACTCTGGTGGTTGCTAGTACCCGGGGGAATGCTGTAACTACCGCTGAAGTGGATGGTAAGCCCATCACCATCGGGCTTAATGCCTATATCAAGCCGTAATCCGATTGATATATGTGCGGTAGATTCGTAACCAACATACCAGCGGACGAACTCAAAGGGATATTCAACTTAATTGAGGTCCCACAGATTGAACCGCGATTCAACGTGGCACCAACGCAGTTAGCAGCCGTCGTCCGCAATCAGGGAGCTAACAATAGGCTCGATCTGCTGAAGTGGGGCTTGGTACCAGGGTGGTCCAAAGACTTGAGTTTCGGCAGTCATCTGATTAATGCCCGTTCCGATACCGTTGCCGAAAAACCAGCCTTCCGTCATGCCATCAAATACCGTCGCTGCATCGTACCGACATCTGGCTTTTACGAATGGTCGCACACTGGCGATAGGAAGCAACCATACTACTTCCAGATGGCAGATCATGCACCGATGTGTCTGGCTGCCCTGTGGGAGTCGTGGAAGGCACCTGACGGCAACGAACTTGAGACCTTCACCATCCTGACTACTACTGCCAACAAACTCGTGGCGCCAATCCATGACCGCATGCCGGTGATACTTCACCCCGATACGTTCACCCTCTGGCTGAGCCACAACATGCACGACCCTGAACAACTGGAGTCGATTTACCAACCATTCCCAGCTGATCAGCTGCAAACCTTCAAAGTTCCGGATCTGGTTAACAATCCTCGATTTGACAGCCCGGCTTGTATTGCCCAGGTTTGACCAAGGGTAGTTCACCAATCTGGCGATTCTTTTGGAGATGACTTCGGATCAGCGACCTTTCCGAAGGATGACTATCCACAATTATTTTCATATTGCTTTTGATAATGATAAATCAGCTCTGGTTTGCTAAACCAGCAAACACCCCCTGATACTGAGCTATACCCATCCCACAAGCCGCACTTAAAATTTCCCCTCACTTGTTCAACGTCAACGCTTCTGCGTACTTTAATGTAATATCCTCTGTTTTTAGAATTCGGTGAATCTATTACATTTTTAGGCGCAGCCCCCATTACGAAAAAATCATAGTTATCTGCTGTACCGAAGACAAAGTCTTTAGTGTCGGTATACTTTTCAGGTAAGAATCTTAAATCCACACCAGCCGATTTGTCGAATACAAAAAAAGTGCATGGGACATTAAAAGGTATCCCATCAATTTCAAAACTATCTGGGGGAAGTTTTTTTGAATATTTAAGTCTGAAAACTTCAGGAATATGCCTTTGTAAAGTATGTTTGTTGTAAACATCAGGCAATATGAATGCGATTGTCTTAACCGCGTCAAAAGTCGCTGCATGTTTGATGAATTTTTTCGATAATTGGTTTCTTTTGCCGAATGGCGGGTTTCCAACTATTAGTACCTTCTTGTAACATTTATCAATTTGATAGGTAAGCCAATCCTGTTGGCAAATAGAGCTACTTTCTGGTCTAATATCGAGTCCAATCTTATTTTCGTGTTTTATGTTTTTTAAAAAATTCCCGTTTCCAGCTGAGGGCTCTATAATTAAATCGTATTCTTCGAGGTCTATCGATCTCAGGCAATCAATTGCTACAGCTTCTTTTGTATAAAATTTGTCATAATCTACCTTGTCGCTGTACTGATCTAAATTTTCAACTTTTATAGATTCATCTACTTCGTATTTCACCGCTATGGTGGCCGTTTCAGTCTGCATGTGAAGTCTCCTGTTCCCAACGAGGGTGTAGAGATTTCGACATAGACTTAATCCAGATCACCCTATATTACAGATCAGGGGGGTGTCCGGTCTTCGGCAGAAAGTAAGAGAATTCATCAGGCATTTTTTACATAGAAAGCCCCGGCAACTGTGGTTGTCGGGGCTTTCTGTATGTGAATTATGAGATATATGAAGACAGATGAAAATGAAACTCAGGCCATCCACGGCAACCAGTATGACGACCAACAGTGTGTACACCCTGTTATCGTGGAGTATGTCTAAAGAGGACAGAAGAAACGAGTCCGATACCTAAAAAGGCTGCCCCTCAATATGAATTAACTCATCTGATCTAACCATCCAGTTATCTTCTCTCCTAAATGTTCAGCAAAATCCCTTCAAGTAAATGCAATACAAATCATATAAATCCAAATCAACAAAAAGTGTATTTTATCAACAATAACAGTGGTTTACAGCTGCAAATTCTGAGTGTATAGTGGAGTCAAATCATAAAATATACTTTGAGTGATCAGAGGGAAAGACAGTATTTGAAGGGGGAAATAAAAATGAATGAGATTGGGCGACTTGTGGCCATGATCGAATCAGACGAAGGAAACATTGGGGTGTTGTCAAGTGGTGAGCGTATTGCCGTTGCTTTGCTGTTTAACCGGCTTGAGTGGCTTCCAGAAGGATACGAACACCCAGTCGATGCAATATCCAGGCTCGGCGATAACTGGTTGTATATGGTCATTGACTATCACCGGAACCATTCATGATCAACAAAACACTCCGCGTTCTGAACTTATTATTTCAGGTTAGGTCATTATAATATCTACTAATAAAAGAGAGAATGTCATGATCTCAGTACAGCAAGAAGACAAAGAAACAAAATTGATTGCAAAAATAAAAGACTCTGCCAACGACACTTTAAATATCGACTTATCTGATTTGCTCCCAATTGGTCGAGACCTTTCTC
Source organism: uncultured delta proteobacterium (assembly GCA_963760075.1). Lineage (GTDB taxonomy): Bacteria > Desulfobacterota > Desulfuromonadia > Geobacterales > Pseudopelobacteraceae > JACRCG01. The sequence continues at coordinate 347,823 of CAVXBQ010000003.1, forward strand.
AAGCGATTGTAGCAGCACTTGTTAAGTTCAGTTCTCCATATAGTGGCCATGGTTATCCAAAGACAATCCGTACAATATTGAAGTTGTTTGGTACATATTATTTTAACAATCCTGCTGATCTTAGCAATAAAGAGTCTTTATATGCCTTTCTATTCGATTTTAGAAGTCATTGGTATAAAACCAAATTAATAAACCAGCGACTTGATATACGCAATAATAGCTGGGACATGTTTGTTAAATTTCTCGGTTTTTTGATGGATCAAAATGTAATACTTGCTGTTCCGATTCCACATGGCAATCCGAAATTACATAGAAAGGAAATAATAGCTAGTCTAGCTTTAACCGAACGCACTAATAAAGATCTTTGCATCAATTCTCTTGTGCCAATTTCACTTTCTCGTACTGATGAAGAATATTTGGACGAATTAGAGATGCAGTTTACAATCGCACACGATATTTTCCTAAATTGTGCAAGAAGAGAAATTGAACTATTTAAGACCAATAAAGCAGATGGTGATACTTTGATAAATAGTGTTGACTACCATGAACTACTTGCACTTATTAAACCTACACTAAATACGGGACGCCCTTATTGTATAAAAGCTTGCCATTTACAAAAGAGCTATAAATCAATAACTATAAGGGGTAAAGGGCATTATTTTGTGAATTATTTCGGCTCGCATCATCCATATGGTTATCAGAATGTTCTCGCCAGAGTTCGATATGAACATAACAACTTTTACCCAACAACTGTAAATAACAAAGTCAATTTTACTGATCCAGCTTTAAGTAGTCTCCTGAGGACCATTCCTTCCCCCCAAAAATATAGTGCTCATCTTGGCCTCCCAACCACTCGTAATTTAATCCCTTTTTTTGTATTACTCATGCTAAAAAATCCGCGGATTAACGTAGGAGCGCTTTTAAAAGTCGAAGTAGAAGGAAAGAATGGAGTAAATCAACTTCTTTCTACTGCTGGTGATGAGTCTAAGAATGTGAGAATGAAGGTTAAGAAAGGACGCGCCAAGTGCGAAAAATCTTCAGTTTGTGACAACGAATCAAAAGCTGTAATTGAGCATATTTTGCAAATGACATCGCCACTTAGGGAATATCTCAGGAAGCAAGGTGACGAGAGATACAATAAATTGTGGTTGTGTGGTGGTCATTCAGGTAGCGAGGTGCCGTGGGTGCTATCATCGGATATGCTTCGTGTACATTTCGGGCAAAAAGCCTTTGTAAACGAATCTGGAGATATTTGTAATATTGATGATGTCTCAGATAAAAAGTCTTTTTTATTATCACACAATGAGCTTAGACCATACATAGGAATTGCTAATCTTCCGCGTCTACGTACTACCGCTGGGCTCCTAGTATGGTTTAAATCAGGCGGGGATGCCAAAGCTGTTGCTCGTGCCCTAGGAAATTCGGTAAGTGTTTCATTGGACCACTACATTCCCAAGCCAATACAACTGTTAATGAATAAGCGAATCATTCGGCGATTCCAGAACTTACTCATAATTACAGCTACCGCTGGTGAGCCATTTATGCTGGAGGCTTCAGATTTTCGTAACATGGAAGATCTACACACATTTTTACTTCAAATGCTCGAAGGTGACAGGGCAAGTGGAAACGAGTTACTTGCCGAATTACAAAGTAGAGTTAATAAATCAAAAACGGCTTCAGTTGCATGTGCTTCTATTCCAAATAGTAATAATAAGATCGCAATTAAAGTTACTGCTGAAAATCTAGCATTACTTTTCCTGTATCAGGAGCATGTGGATAAATCCGAGATAGTAACAGTGATTAGAGATATCCCTGATAAAACGACGCACACATCTCCTTCCTTCTGGGCAGAACTATCCAGGTTGCTAAAAAATATTATTCCAAACGATATAAGCAGACGTGAGTTAGTAGCTATCTACGATAATGCACTTAGAATAGCCAGTAGGTTACGTAAATCGATTAGTTTTCCACAATTTAAGCTAATAGAGCCTCTGTAAAGCCATGACAGTAAACTCAAGTTTATTATTGTTTCTTAAAGAAGGCAGACTTCTGGACGAATATCAAACTCACGCACATTGGCTGAAGAGCCTATACGAGTCACTGAAATGGAAAATTGGATCACATACAATTTACTGGTCTCGTGGATTACCAGACGGCTCTCAATTATCTGATTCTTGCAATCACCTGCTTCTTGCCTCAACTAAACGAATTGTATTTGAAATACGTAGTTCCCCGTTAAGCCGCTTAATGAACGATGAACATCATTATAGAAGAGCGCTTATGATACTGAACATTCTCGACTGGATGGTTCATAATTCTGATCGTTACAACCCACGATTATTCAGTTTTAGTGCTCTGGATACTGCAGGGCTTACAGAATTTGTTTCTTTGTTTGCTTGGGGAGGACCAACGGAGGTCAGCTTTATTCAGAATCGAATTCAACGTGAGTTTGAGACAGTATTGTTCAACGAAACACATGTTACTGATAACACTAATAACAAGAAAATTTTCGTCCCTGATTATATAAACTTTACAAATGTTAAGAACAAAGTTGTTAAAACATTTGAAGATCCTGAAATAAAGATTATAAAAAAGTATTTATATAAGAATGGCTTCTACAAAAATACGGAAAACAGCTGTAAACTCAAAAGGTACGGAAGATTAAATAGGAGAAAAATAAGTGATTTTATTGGTTTGCAGTTTGCAAATTTTACACCTCGAATTGACATTTACCTAAGACAATTTGAATTTATTGAAGATTATGATGTTGTTGAGCACGTTTATCGGTTTCGAAATTGCGAATATATACCATCTAATTTTTTAGTAACTGAAGAGTCTGCTAAGCAACCATATTCTGAAAGCAGACTCGATGCTATGATGGCTACCCTTAGCTCTTTGAGACAATTAGCAGAGGTTGTTGAAGGCCTACCTGCCAAAACAGTCTTCGATTGCATAAATGCTAGGTCAATTGCAGATCGGCTTAATTTAAGTGAAAAAAAACATCACCGCACCACCCCTGTACCAATTGCAATGCATGTTATGAACGAAGCAATTAGATTTATTCTAACGTATGGAGATCCACTTGTAGAATACTTGATAGCGTTTGGGCGGAAAGCTTATGAAAAACAGCAATATGAAAATATAAGACCTTTTAGTGAAGAGTATTTATTGAAACATCCATTGCCAGAAGCACTATCCCCTCTGAATATTAGTACTATAAAGTCATATTATGACGGCCGTTTTCATGGGATAGACGGCATTGGTAAAATAGCGGCACCCAAGGTACGGCAAGCGGCTTCACTCGAAGATTCAATCAATTTACTTTTGGCTTCTGTGTATTTGCTTACTGCATCTCTCTCTGCTCGGCGAGAAATAGAAATATGCTCATTATGGATTGGTAGCGTTACCGGATCTACTGGTTTTCATGAGCTTGAGTTTGAGTTGGCAAAAGCTAATTTTGAAGATGAAAGGGTTGTTATTTCGCGCCCTATTCCTGATTTATTGGCTAAAAGCCTGAATTTGGTTCAAAGCCTTACCATAAAATGGACTGAATTATTTGGAATTGATGATAATGAGTATTTATTTTGGATACCAATTGAATTAGGGAAAGGGGGCGCGCTTAGAGCGTCTTATATAGATATATTGCTAGACAGGTTTTGTGACTTTATTGAGATACCGTTAGATGATAATGGCCGTAGATGGTATGTGCGCACCCACGAATGTCGGAGGTTTTTTGCTATCATCTTTTTTTGGCAGTTTAAGTATGCAAACCTAACTGCGCTGCAGTGGATGCTCGGACATGTAAACCCTCAACATACATATGACTATATTAAAGAAAATTTGGGCGGTTCCGAACTTACGAAGGAAGAAGCCTCTATTACTGCTGAGGCAATAAGGGGGAGTAGGAGTGACTCAGGAATAGATCGTCTGCGCCAGCTGGTAATAACACATTTTCACTCCGATGATGTTCAATTAATAGAAGAAGACGACCTCGAACTTTATCTTGAATCACTACTAGAGCAGGGTCTCTACGAGATTCGGATACATTCCATAGAAACATCTGAGGGAGTCGCTTACGACATACTTTTTGAGATACATGAACAAGAATGAATATAGCTTAACTTACAATTTTAGTTACACCAAAATATCTACTGTTTTGGAAGGAAAAACGCGATGAATGATTCTGAACAAATACTGAAAGCTAAGAGTGTTATTAACACTTTTAATATATTGAAAATAGCTTTTGAAGACCCAGCGAATATGCCTGGTCCCATACTTGAAGCATGTAAATCGCAAGGAGCTCTTGCTGCACTTGATTTTCCTGAGTCCGAAATCTGCAGTATGTCATTGAATACAATGAAGACACATGCAGACAACAATGGAGCAATTTTGTGGAAGAATCTGAATGATCTGCGCAATATGGTATTGAAGAAACATGCTGAATTTGTACAAAGTCAATACACTCCAAGCCGTGGCTCAAAAGCCCATCTGAAAGATCAACTTGTTCTCGCGAAAAAGAAACTTCAAAACGAAAATAATAATACTATCAGTTACGTGGATCGTTATGACCATTTGCTGACACTTTGCCGAGATCATTCTCAATCAAGCACACGTTTTCGTGCTAAATTCAATCTTCATTTAGTGCGCTACGCTTTTATGGATGATACGGCTGACATACGATCAAAACTTCGAATTATTGATGGTGGTCGCAATGGATAAGTGTCAGCAACTTTGGTCTTATGCAGACGGGAACTGTCTTATACCTGAGCACATAGCAGGTGATAATGAACTCATAAAGCGAAGTTGCAAGAACGCACCTGTTATGCATTGGCCCGACGGTACGGTGTCCTGGTCCGTTACACACTGGTTGTTAACTAAGTATAAAGGCTTATCGTCTAAAAGTGCGAGGGGAAGCTCGTCGGGGACTTATTCCAGTCAAATTTCTCACTTAGTCCGGTTTGTTTATAACAAACGTATTTCGTTCTCTGACCTTAATGATGACCATTTTTATGAATGGGCGGAAATCCTACGAAATGAGAAACATCCAAATTCAATAATATTTAAACGTCGTCGCAATAATACGCAAATAGGCAAGATCATGAGGAGAGCAATTGATTTTTTACAATGGTATCAAAATAACTTGTTTATTAACTGGGTTATTATAGGAACTGGGGCTGATGGATCTCAAATAAAAGTCACTTTAAAAAAAGGTTCGCATGGAGGATATTCCTTCAGCTACTGGGACCATCAATCTATTCCTAAAGACGATGTCCCCCAGGATGTAAAACCCATTAGCCATAGTGTTATAACAGAACTGTATGATGCGATACCAAAGTTAACCAAAATTCCCTACATTCGGAAGCGACTATACCAGCTTCTCAGGTTGCTGGAATCTACCGGCGGAAGACGTATTGAGATTTCAGAGATTAAAACGGACGATATTGAGCAAGCTCTTCTAACTGGTCGTCTCCTACTGCGAGTTGCCAAGCAAAAGAGGGACAAATATCGTGAAGTTCCATTGGCCCGAGAATGGATTGATCCAATAATAGTGTTTATTGAGACTCATCGTAAGAAACTTGTTAATCGGCTGATCAAACAAGGCAAACTTAACTCTGATCCAGGTTTTTTGTTTCTTTCTGAAATTACTGGGCTACCTTTATGTGAGCAAACGATAACCAAGGAAATCTCACAACTTCGAATCTTAGCTGGAGTTGACGAAAAAGCTTGCGGTCACATGTTCCGACACCGGTTTATCACGCTTCAGATAATATATCGGCTCAAAGAATATATTGGTAAGGAATTGCCCATGGATATTGCTCATGTAATTTTAACAAAAGTTGCATCTATAACTGGGCACAAGGGAATAAAAGGTTTACTTCCTTACTTTGATCTCGCATTTCAGGAGATGGGCGTTTGGGACACTCCGGAAAAGGTGCTTATGATGAGAAGCAAAGCAGATGCAGCTTTTCGAAATGTACAGATCCTGATACATGATATAAAAGAAAAAAAATGTTCCAATAACGAACTGTTAAATTCAGTTTCTGAATTACTGAAAAACGTTATAAATGATCTCAATGAAATCCAAACAAACGAACAGGGGATGCTCAGTATTTAACATAGTTCTTACAGGGTATAGCTTCCCATTTTGTTCTAGTGAAGAGATAGGTCAACTACCCATGTTATCTTAATCAGCTGACCTTCTTTGTACTGGTAATAATTTGTGAGGTGCTTGCTGGTTGACAGCCGAACCACCAGCTTCTACTATTCGATAAATTAATAATTTTCAGAGGATCTATCTTGAAACAGAAAACAGTATTTACCTGTCAAAAGTGCGGACACCAGTCGCCAAAGTGGTTGGGGAAGTGCCCAGACTGCAGCGCCTGGAACAGCATGGTCGAGGAATCCTCTGTCACACCGCCACCTGGTGCCGGGGCTATCGGTGGCCAGAACTCACAACCGATTCCAATCTGTGATGTGCCTGAGCAATCTGAAACAAGGGTTGCTACTGGCATAGGAGAATTGGACCGTGTGCTGGGAGGAGGAATCGTACCTGGTTCACTTATTCTTTTAGGAGGTGCACCGGGGACCGGCAAGTCAACAATTTTACTCCAGGCCATGCATAACTTAGCGGCTAGCGTCGGAAATGTACTGTATGTTTCAGGCGAGGAGTCGGCTTCACAAACCCGCCTAAGAGGGGAGCGCCTAAGGGCGTCGCATAAGAGGTTGTTGATTCTGGCGGAAAACTCCATTGAGTCAATCCTCGCCCATTCCATAAACCTCAAGCCTCAAGCAATAGTGGTTGATTCCATACAGACCGTCTGGACGTCGTCCTTGGAGTCAGCACCAGGCAGCGTCAGCCAGGTGCGGGAGTCAGCCGGCAAATTAATGGTACTAGCCAAGAGAAGCGGTATCCCAATATTCCTTGTGGGACACGTTACCAAGGATGGATCCATCGCTGGTCCACGTGTCTTGGAGCACATGGTTGATACTGTGCTTTATTTTGAGAGCGATGGTAGCCATCCCTTTCGGATTCTGAGGGCTGTCAAAAACAGATTCGGCTCTACTAACGAAATTGGGGTGTTTGAGATGAATCAAGAGGGATTAAGGGAGGTGACTAATCCGTCTGAACTATTTCTGTCCGAGCGACCCATTGGTGTATCTGGATCGGTTGTAACAGCATCGTTAGAGGGGAGCCGTCCATTATTGGTTGAGCTCCAAGCCTTGGTCACACAAACCACGTTAGGAACACCCAGGCGTACTACAATCGGAGTAGACCATAACCGGTTGGCGCTTTTAGTTGCAGTGTTGGAAAAGAAGGTAGGTATTCATCTATCTGGTATGGATATCTTTCTAATGCAGTCGGTGGGGTACGTCTTAACGAGCCATCTGCGGATCTTGCTATGATTATGGCAGTTGCCTCCAGCCATTTGGATAAGCCAATAGACCCTCATACAATGGTGATTGGTGAAGTAGGTCTAGCCGGTGAGGTTAGAGCCATCACTCAACCAGAACAAAGGATCGTTGAAGCAGAAAAACTCGGTTTCAAAACCTGTATACTCCCAGCAGGCAACCTTAAACGCCTCAAAAAAGGGCGAATTAAACTCGAAGGAGTGGCTACTGTAGAAGCGGCAATGCAGTTGCTCGATACGGTGAGCACGACCTATTTTACTAACGCTCTCAGCAGCTTCAACAAGATCCTCTTTTCATTTTCAGTCGCTGATTCAAGAAGCGAATCAACTGCATTCGCTACCGAATCAGCAGAATCCAAATGCTGAAACTCAAATAGCTCCTTCATTTCAACACTCAAAACATTGGCAATATTTTCAAGTGCATCAAGAGACGGGTAGCCTCGACCAACTTCGATTCTACTCAGATGTTTCGGGTCGACATCTATTTTCTCTGCAAGCTGCTCTTGAGACATTGCCTTACTTTTTCGTAATTCTTTGATCCTTGCGCCTAGTAAAATTTTGGTAGTTTTCATGAAACCTCCAGTTGCGATATTCAGACATTTTGGAGGTTAATCTAACTGTCTTTAAAATAGATAAATTGACACATAGTATATATTTAGAGTAGAGTTACCTGTATTTAAGGTGGGGTATTTACGATAAATGGAATATTTAAAATTGCTGTACAAACTAATCATTAAATTAAGTCTAATTCTGGACATAGCAACACTTTATTTTCCAGAGAGGAAAAGTGATGATTACTGTGAATAAATCCAGAAAAGTAAAATGTCCGCATTGTGGTGGTAATGGACTAGTTATTGAAATCAGAGAAAATAGCAAGTATGTTGCTTGGGATAGGAAGGAAAAATCAGATATTAGAGAGGAGCAGCGATTACCGGATCTAACTGGGACTAAAGACCAGTGTGAAGAAGCAAAAATTATACGTTCTATCTTTGTCCAAAAGGCTAAAAGGCAATATCAAACAGAGCTATTTAAGACATTCATTAAGTTAATAAGTTACGAATCCCATTCGTTTTTTTGGATTTGTAATAAGAGTTGTAAAATTGAGGGCTTGATCGGTAAAATTGCAGTTAAAAATCCGACTGCTTTTGAACTTATAGATAAAATGCAATAGTTTTAATAATCGAGAAAAGCCTTTGCATTCTCGATATCACCATGTATGTCTGCAATCACAATTGACACGGTCTAGTAATCTCCTGCTTCTGAGAAATCCACAAGATGTTTATGCTAATACATTTCGTATTGAAGGGCATACCGATAACGTTCCTATCCAATCTTCTGAATTCCGCTCCAATTGGGAACTTTCAACGGCAAGAGCAACAAACGTAGTTCACTTCTTGGTAGAAAGCGCGGGGTTTGCGCCTCAATCAATCTCTGCTGTAGGTTATGGGGAATATCGTCCGATAAACGATAATAATTCAAATGAAGGCAGAATTAAAAACAGACGTGTAGATATTGTATTGTTGGGCACGGAAGCAGAACTTGGTGAAGCAAGAGTGCGAAACAATGACAAGATAGGACAATAACTGGAAGATAATGTAGAGTTATTTACAGATATATACGTCACTCTAACTGCTTCATTTATGAGTTCACCCATAATGCTTCACTTCTCTCAATAGACTATGCAAAATTCGTTATTGATTTATGCAGGGTCAATAAAGGGCGTTTGAAAAAGTAGGTAGCAAATTAACTTTGTATTTTCTGAAGTAAGTTGCACAAATATCCGAAACTTATTTTTTCCTGCTCAAGCCGAACTCTCTCGCCAGGCACATTGTCGCGAAGATATGAATATATTTGCCATTCATCCGAGGTTAAGTTGCTAAGCTCTATCAGGCACCGTTTATCTTCGTCTTCCTCACCCCACTGGGGCTTAAACTCTTCCAGTGTTTGAGCATCCATCAAAAATGAATGGACATGTGGAAAATACCCTCTCAGCTGCGACAAGATAGAAAACCCATGGGTGTCTATGTCTCCCCAGTAGTAAATCTCCTTATCGTGGAGCCAGGTTGCTTCTTTGAGGATGCTGATGCCATAACCTCCCCCGAATACTACTATCGAGTCATCCACATCAGGAAAACAAAGTATGTTGATTTTGTTCTCGGTGAAGAATACCCTTTTGCAAAGCAGGTTAATGGTATTGAATTGAGAGGCCGGCAGCATAAAGTCGGTGGCAGTACCCATCGTTATAAGTTTTTTGTCTAAAAGCCTGAACCTGACTTGCTTTTCATCGTGGAGTAGATTGAAGCGCCGTTCAAAGCCATGCGATACTAAACCTGTGATGTCATGATTTATAAAATCAGGATGCAGTATTATATCAAGAATGGCCCGTATCACGCCCTGATTATTTTCAATAAACTTGGTGTCGATACCTGGAATATCCAGTTGCCGAAGATATAAATGGGGTGATGGGTTCGCCTGAAAGTGTTTTACTACGTCCATTATCTTGTGCCAGACAAGCTTGTTATCGATCAGGCGCTGAGGATTCTTTTCCAGCCAACCCCGGAGTGCCGGATAGACTTCAACCGTTGAAGTGGCCAGCTGCAGGAACGTCTCGAAGTCTTTTCTCTTGTTGATGAACTTGAGAAAATCCTCTACAGTTTCAAAATATATCCTACCTGGCACCTTCTGTTGGCCAAGCTGGCGATGATTCGTATCTACAAAGTCAATACTGTAGCCGTACCCTTTAACATCCTTGCTTTCAGCCCGGAGAGTGGCAACAAAAGCACTGGTCGAAGAAAAATTAGTTAGCATCTCCCTTGGCTTTAACTTCCCAAACGGGATCTCTATCTGTGGGAGACCGACCCCACGTGCGATGGATGATTCCCAGAAGGCATCAGACTGCCATATCCGATTGCATTTATCACGGATCTCGGATGGTGTAATCATTCGGCATCATCCTCAGAACCAGGATTATTAACCTTCACAGCTTTACTCATGGAGAGTATCTTCTCTTTTTCAGAACGGTATGCTTCTATTGACATATTCCTTACCCCTGAGTTGCTGCCCCCGGGATTAAAAACATAGTGAATGGTTTTTACGTAATTCTCGATGATATTGATCTTCTGCAGGGGCGTGATGATAAGGAACTGCAGGTTAAGCTTTTTGAACAGCTCCAGGCCATAACGAGTGCTCTCTTCGGAGCCGCGGCCAAATGCTTCGTCAATGGCAACGAACCGGAAAGATTTGGACGTTTTCTCGCCCCACACCAAGTTGAACTGATAGGCCAGAGCTGAGGCAAGAATGGTATAGGCAAGCTTTTCCTTCTGTCCGCCGGACTTGCCTGAGGTGTCATCATAGGTTTCATATTCTGACCCGTCTGAGCGATTCGTCTCCCGTGCGGAGAATGTAAACCAGTTACGAACATCCGTTACCTTGTCAGCCCACTTCTTTTCGGCCCGGAGTTTAACAACGATATCCCTTACCTTGCAGAAACGTTCCTCGTTGTACAGGTCACCCTCATTACCAAAGGCCCCATACAGACAGTCCTTGACCATTGTGTTGAATTCCATGATGTCACGGTCAAAATGTCGGTCCGGGATAAGCTCGATATACCGGCCTGGGTTATATTCAATCCCCCTGAGTGATGTGTTTATGTACCCAATCCGTTTGACAATGTCGTCCTTGTTTTTATCCAGCACCTGCCCCAAGAGAGCAAGCCCGTTAATCGTTTGCTCGCGCAACATCGAGCGGAAGTTCGATAGGTGGCGCGGGAGGTCCTCCTCTTCGAGCCTGGTGAGTATCTTGGTAAATTCACCAAGAGAACCGATAGAGGCATCAAAATCGTTCGTTTCCGCTGCATTATTGCTCCGGTATTCGGTCATACCGGAAATAATTTTGTCGCGGACATTCCCAATACGGGTATTCCATCGGTCAATATCCTTATCGAGAGTCTTCACCAACTCTTTCTCAAGGCGGTCGATGTTGTCCAGAGTGTATTTAGTGGTCGAAAGCTTCTCATTTGCCAATTCATCAAGATTGGCCCAGGTACTTTCGAATTCCTGCGTGATAAGACCCATCGTTTTGGCGAGTGAATCCTTATAGGTGTTGAGACTTACATTCAGCCCGCCGATTTTTTCAGTAGCGGTAAGTAAATCGCCTTCATCCTGAATGATGCTTACCTTTACATCATCAAGCTGCTTATTGAGGGTTTCAATCAGATTGGAACTGGGTGGCAATCTCTTTTGATCTTGTCCTGGATCGCCTCAATTTCCTTAGATGCGCTCTTCCAGTCAATATCGTTATAGTTGAGATAATTTTCAACAAGCCTTTTTACCACATCGCGCCGATCACGAATTTCAAAGGATAGATCCTCTAATCCGGTAACCTTTTTATCGAGACCATTCCTTTCAGAGAACAGCTTATCCAGCTGTCTTTCGAGAGCAAGCATCTTGTCTTTATTGTTCCATCCTAAGATGTATTCTTTATCGTCGGTTATACTTTTCCGATCGTCTTTTTCGTGGCGATTATTTCCAGATTTTATTTGACCATTGATGGTAACTGCATATTCATGCTTTCTGAATTCCTCGATAGTGCGGCAGCAAATGTAACTGGAAAACTGATCATTAAGGCGTCCGGAAAGATATTCGAAAAATTCTGATTCACGACGGATGTCCAGCTTACCGACCAATGAATTTGGTTCAACCTCCCGTAGTCTTTTTTTAACATCATCCTTTCTTACCCTGAAGTACACAATTTTGCCGCGTAAATTTGTTTGATCTACATATGCGCTGACCTTGGAATACAGGTTATCTGCCACCAACAAGCTTAATCCGAAGTTATGAAGGACACGCTCAATGGCCCCCTGCCATTCTTTCTCCTGTTCGTTCACCTGAATCAATTCGCCGATAAATGGTAAATCGTCTTCACTGATTTTCAAGGCTTCGCAAATAGCTGCCCTAATTGCTAGTGATCGCGGGTGTATATTGCTTTTGCGGTTTTTTATAGATTCTATATCTTTGGTGACAGCTAATAGGTCAGTTGTTGCCTCTTTCAGAGACGATTTGGCCTCAAAAATGTCATTGTCATTTTTTACTCGTTTTTCTTCTATTTCGTCATAAAGTTGATTTGCCGAACTGCGGGTGGTGAAAAAATCAGCTTCAGTTGAAACAGCCAGGAGTTTTAACTGTTCGAGGCAAGCTTGATAGCTATCATGAAGCAGCTTCTTCCGGTCACGATCTGCCTCCAGCCTTGAGCTTCGCTCCCCGAGTTCCTTGAGCAACCCACCGCCGGCAGCATCGATACTGCTGTTAAGTGATCGCTCGCTTTGGCGCAGTTTGACGATATTTTCTGTCAGCCCGGTTATTCTGGATTTTGTCTTTTCTATCTCTCCGGCGGTTTTTGCTATTTGAGCTTCCTGAAGCGTTTTAGAAAAACGGGCAAAATAGGAAGCTGCGCCTTTTCTACAGTCTGTGGCCACGGCCAGAGCCTGTTCTTGCTCAGTGTATATAGCGCCGTTCGAAACAATAGGCTTCAGCATGCTTATTTGCTCTTTGGCCTTAATTACCGCGTTGTATGATTGATTCAGATTGTCGAAGTTGTTACTGAGGTCTTTGATAGCATCTTCAGTTTCCTCCGACTTTTCTAGCATAAGAGACCTGACGAAGCTGGTAAGGTCTTTAATTTGTTTCGTATAGATTGTATCGCGGAAAAGTAGAATAGCTTCTTCCGTGAGTCCCCCAAATATCTGCCGGAATCTCGAACTGTATTCTGAAAACACACTGTAAATCTTGGTGTGCTCCGCTTTGTTGAGACGTTCTTTAAGGCTTTTGATATCTTTTCCAAACTCAGCAAAATCAGGCAGAATGGATAAAAAATCAGTCGACATTACATAGAATGCTTCCGCCTTGTGATTTCGGATTGAATACACCTGAGCCAAAGTTACTCTCTGGCTGAATCCTTCGTTGTAAAAGTGGCCCAACAGTACGGTATAAGTGTCCTCGGTACGAAGATATACAGCTTCACCTTTCTCCGAGTTTTCTCCTTTCATTTTTTTGTATTCGCCACGGATGTAGGAATACAGAGACCTTTCCTTGGTATTGGCATCGTCACTGGAAGCGGATTTGTTGTAAAGCATTTTGCCGGGCGGTACCAGGAGGGACGCAATACCGTCAACCAGGGTGGTTTTACCGGAACCGATATCCCCGGTAACAAGCGAGCTATGCCCGTTCGGATCGATATCCCATATATTATGGCTGAAAGTGCCCCAATTCAGGACCTCGAATTTATGTAATCTGAAACCTGCGGATGTGTCATCCTCAGCAAAATCAAGCAGTGATTCTTGCATGGTCTACGTACTCCTGTAGCTTTTTATCGAACTCAACCATCCAGTCCGCATTGACGAAATCCTTGATAATGCGCATTACTTCATAGCGGGCACTATCACCCTTCAATTCCCTCAACAAGCCATAGCCAACCAGCTTGTTTATGTCCGCATCGAGCTGTTTAACAGCTTTAGTTTCGTCACTCTGTTCCGGCATATACACAGCCATCATCGTTCTGATTTCCTCTTTAGAGAGGATCAGATGATACTCACTGCTGGTTGCTTCGTGTTCAACAAGAGTTTTTCTGAAAACTACACACAGGAGGCTCATGCTGTAAGACATCTGTTGCTTCCGTATAAGCGAAGGAATCGATGAATCAGTCTCTTCATCCCTGATATCCTGCTTAACGTATGCATAGCCTTCAGCCTCATTGATGTGGAGCCGTAGGCCTATCAGCTGAAAGTAGTTTTCAAGAGAGATAGCATTATTCAGCATGCTGAACCATAATTCTGGTCTGGCATCTTTATACAAAATATTCTTGAGAAGATGGATCGTGGTGGTGCGTATTTCCGCAGAATCCTGGTATGACTGCGACATGGAACCTCCTATCTTACAAATATAACTCTCGGCATTTTAACGATTACTGCCCCGTCAGCTCTTTCCACCTTTATGTATTCTGAGATATCGGGATCTATGAGGTGGTGGCCAGTGGTATGGGCAATATCAAGATAAGTAATTAATTCAGCAACCCCATACTCAAGCGGATACTCTACCAAAAGGCGATTCAGGCTTATCTGTGATTGTCGCTGAAGGGCTGATAGGATATTGTCCTTTATCTGCTCCCGGTCGATAAACTCCTGTTCGAAAAGCAGCTGAGCATCAGCGGCTGTGCTTTCGCCTGCAATAATACCAGAGCTGTTAATAGTCGGCGTCGTAGGGACAATGTACAACCTGCGGGTCATAGCCAAGTCGACATCCACGCCTATCTCAGGGATGTTCATGAACTGCAGCGACCGAGGAATATCTGCATTACGCAATTCTACTGCATGTTTTTCAATCGGCTTGATCAATTCCATGATTCGGCGATCTTCAAGATACATTTTATTTTCAAGGTACCGGCGGAGCTGCTCGCCGAGTTTGCTATTGCTTTTGTACACCCGGCTGCCGGCATCGCGGAGCATATGGCGGGTCTCCATTACCAATGGGGATGGCTCAAGATCCTTAATCTCCTGGAGAGAATAGACATAGCGGATTTTTTCTTCCAAATCCTCTTGGCTCTCAGGTGAAAGAATAAGTTCCCAGAACGCAGCAAACGACTTACCTTGGTCATCGTCACGAATGAGATCTTGGGCATCAAAAATCTGATCCAAGAGCTTACCTTTTGCGAGGTCACTGGTCGCGATCATCTGCTTTGTGCCTGCATTGAGATCCCGAAAGTTTTTCTCTATCTGCCGAAAGTCCCCAATCAGCTGGCGGACGGTGTCCTCTATTTGATAGAATTGTTCTTTTATTCTTGTCGGGTCGTAAGCCGATTGTTCCCCTCGCTTGATTTTATCAATCTGCGACTGGATTTCCGCCTTCTGCTTTTCCAGAGCGTTTACTTGATCTTCCGGGTCCTGCATGGTTTGGGTATAAATGTTCTGGAGTAAGGTAAAAATAGTAAGTAAGCGGGATTCCGTACCTACGAATTGGCGCTTTGTGAGACTCTGTATCCATTCGAACACTTTCGATACTTCAGGTGTGTGCTCGTATAGCTGGTCATCAAGGCCGGAATAGAACTTTCTGAGGTAGCCGCCGGTTACCCAATCGTCCAGATACTTGGCCGGAGTGCTTGGATATTTTTCTTCGCCATAAGCTGATTTGATCAGGTAAAGATAATCGCTGAGTTTGGATACGATGTCAGTCTGAGTAATTGAAGCTCGGTTGCCCTGTATGAACACCTGGTGCAAAAAACCAAGTATCAAAGGAGCATTAACCGCCGAAAGCAGCTTTACAGCAGAGTGAGTATTTTTGAGGTGTTCAAGATTTGCATAATCGAAATCATTCTTGTTATTCAGCAAGAGGCACCTTCGAAGATGGTGAACTTAAATTCGCGCTTCTGTCAAACTTAGTGAACTAACAATTCTTCCAGCTGTTCCATTTGGTCGGCATAAAAGCTACGATTTCACTTTTATTTTGCATGGCTTTAAGCTGTGTGTTGGCATTTCCACAAATGTCCACTTCTTAGTAAAAACTATTGAGGTGGAATTTTAGTAACACACAGGTTTTGAGATATCTCGCAGGGTCTGTCCGGCTGATCTTTCCACCAATGCATATCCATTTTTGATGTGCACCCCGCATCTTCCAGCAAGGCTTTCATACCATCATTCGTACAGACAAGTACAATGGCATGATTGTTCTGGCTCACTGCCTTCAGCATGTATTCTGAGAACGGATCAAGCAATCCAGGGTCATGCTCAGTTGCCAACTGCAGAAGCTCCCGGTCATTTAAATTGGCCGGGGCATTCTCGAATCTGACTTTCGATTCTACTGCTGTGGTCAATTTCGTCAGCGCAGATGCCAGAGTAAACATTTCCTCTGGGCCACTGGCTATGCATAGTGTGCAGCCACTGCAGACCACAAATGAACTAACCACAATTACTCGATTTACGATTCCTTGAAGACTCATGACTGCCCCCAGAATACCAGTTGATTGTTCTCGTTGCGGCCAGTATCAAGATTCCAATCTTTAATTTGCGCCGTATATTCAGTATCGCCGCTTAGTACGCCACGGGCTATTTGCAGCCAAACATTCCCAACGTTTTCGGTCGCTTTATTAAACAGTTCATCGTAATCCATTGTGCCGTTTGGAACAGTCAGATTTTCAATGTACTTTCTGTCGATCTGATCGGCGGCAGGATAAATCAACCCCAAACCCGTTGCAACGTGCCTGGCAAAAGGCAGCAAATGATTGCCGGCTGCAGCAATCTCGTCAACGATCAGGTTGAACCGCTCATGCCACTTGTCAATGTCTGGAGAATTATCAGTAAAGATGGCAGGATGTACTTCTCTCATCATACCGAGCCATAAATTAACAATGTCTTGATCCATTTTGTCGTCATCGTCCGGGTCACTACATGTCGCAATCCCGCTTCCCAGATGGTCAGACAACCCAACCTCATCAAGATTCAATCTTTGGGAATAAATATAGGCATCCTGATTCATTTCGCAGACCCTATGATGTTGTTCGTTACCCTTATACTGCCCTACAATAAGTTCAACAACGGGATGGACAGTGACGTCCGTGGCGACATGTGCTGAGTAACCAAACAACCAAGCGAGACATTTATTTTGCTTATCACCGCGCATGGCACGTACAAGCTTCACTCCAGCATGTATCATTTGACCTGTATGAGTATAATGCATAAGGTCAGCCCACGCTGCGGCATCTCCATCGCCTAATGCGAGGTATGGATAGTCGGGGCTCACCGCACCAAGCTCGCAATACTTAAACCACTTGAAAAGAGCTATCATGGCTTCACGTGGGAAACCATCGATATTTTCAAGCCGTTCTGGATTTCTGAACTCGTTAACAAGCGTAATGTGCGCGTATGCTCCTGGCATGTACCCTCCCGTAAACTTTCAATTTACCTTCGGCGTTGATCTTATTCCTTATGTACCGCTGCAGCGTCGATACGCAGGTAGTTGTGTATTTATTGTCATAGCTGTTATCTTTTTATGTGACACTTAACTGTTACAAAAACGGCTCCACCTTTATCCCTGCGTATGGTGGAGCCGTTTTGTTGTAAAATTCCTTGAATTATTTAAGTCAAATCAACTGTTGGAGCAGTCGGGGCCAATAGCTTTACAGCAGCAATACCATCCTGGGCACCTTGCTTTGAGGTGTACCCTTCTGATGCGGCGATTATCTGCCCATTGGCGGCTTTCAGGCGGAAGTAGTAATTACCGTTTACCCCTTTGAAAATCTCGAATTTACCCATGGTATGTCTCCTTTTGATGTTTTACCCTTTTGGTGGATACGGATCATTCCCGTGACTGTCTGATCCAGAGATTTTACCGTCCTTGTTGTGAATAACAAGCTCGGTCTTCTGATGTTGGCTGATTTCCCTCCCTTTTTGTTCTGCCTCCAGCTTCGTCTCAAAATGCCCCGAAGCTCTGTCTGCACCGTTCCGCTTTACATCCCAGCCACCTTCTGGATTTGGGACTACATGATGCTCGTCTCTGCTCATGAGGTTCTCCTTTGGTGAGTCGTTTTAAGTTCACATCGCTAATCGTGTTTTAGACCAACATACATCCCCCTGTCAACATATTTAACAATTAGCTATACTTTTATTTAACAAAACGATAATGTTATTCGCGGAGATACCGCAAAAAAATATACGCATTCGTCTAACTTTTATGCTAAATGTTAATTATTATGCACACTAGTTGTTACATGGGGAGACTTAACGGTGATAGGTATAAGAATTGCTGAAAAAAGGAAGGCAAAAAAACTTACTCAGGCCGTGTTGGCGGATGCTGTGGGTGTAACAACAGCTTTTATCAGTCAAATTGAGAGCG
Source organism: uncultured delta proteobacterium (assembly GCA_963760075.1). Classification (GTDB taxonomy): domain Bacteria; phylum Desulfobacterota; class Desulfuromonadia; order Geobacterales; family Pseudopelobacteraceae; genus JACRCG01. Next base: position 366,109 of record CAVXBQ010000003.1, read on the forward strand.
GCAGTCGGAAGCCGTCATATGGATTGATTCATAAAATAAGCCACCAACTAGATGTTCCTCTCGAACAAATTCTGAGTGGCGATATCAAAGTAGGGGATGATCCATCTAATAAGCTGATATCCTCCGTGATCGCACACTTGGGTAATGACCAGAAGAATAAAATCATAGAATACATTTACCAGCTTACAGGGACGAAATTTTATAATAACTTTCCGTTTTTTACTTCTCCAGCGGAGTATGCAAAATTTATAATTGATTTATGTAAAGTTAGTGATGTTCCTGTTGACGTTTTTGAAATAGCAGAAAAGCTTGGTTGCAATGTTATTTACGCAGATATTGGCGACAAGGAAGGCATATTATATAAAAACTCAGAAAATCCACTTATAATTCTGAATAGTAAAAGTGATCATCACGAGCGTAATAAATTTACAGTTGCTATTTTACTTGGTCACCTAGTAATGCCGTGGCATCTTAAACAAACCTTTACTCGCCTGAAAGACAAGAAATCACTCGACCATGAGGACCAACTGGAAATAGAAGCACGACAATTTGCTGGAGAGCTGATGCTCCCTGGAGCAATTGTAAAAAGAGACTTCAAAAAGATTGCCCCTTCTATCGGAATTTTTGAAAAATTTGCTCGCGACAAATATAAGTGTTCAATGACTGCTCTTGCCCATAAATATTCAGATTATTACGGAGCAAAAGCAGTATATTTGACCTCTGACAAGGACTCCATCACGAGAAGTTATGCGGCGGCATTTCCAGCCAAACTTGTTGGGCAGATTATGCCAGGATCGTTTGCTCATGATTTCATTAATAAACCGCCTAAAGCTAAGGAAACAAGGTGTGGTTTTGTGAAAGGAGATATTTGGTTTGAAGATATTTCACCTGGAATGGAGGTGTATGAAGAATCCATGTTGGATCCAAAATTCGGAATTACCGTAACGCTTATTCAATTGAAAAAGCCGGCATAGACTGATTTCTAATATTACCGCAGTGATGCGGTATGGATGGTTATTCAAGCGACAAGCGCTGCTTAGGGGTTTAGGCCGATGGTGTCGGTTTTTCCAAGTCTATTCCAATGCAGAGCTTGTTTCCCTTCAACTGTTTATGGCGTCCCGCAATACATAACTGGGCTTGAATGTCAGAACCCGCCGGGCATCAATGGTGATAGTTTCCCCGGTCTGAGGATTCCTGCCGCGACAATTTGCTTTGGACTTGACTTCGAAGGAACCAAACCCAGAGATCTTCAGATTCTCGCCACTCTCCAGAGTCTGCTTTATGAGGCTGAGCAGCCTCAACCATAACAGCTGATTCCTTCTTGGAAAAGCCACAGTCCTTCCGAACCTATCTCAAAAGTGATCAATTTCGAATCGGTGGGCGTCATGCTTAATGGCCTATATCCGATAGCCAAATTCATTTAGTTAATCTAATTAACTTCTCAAACAATGTTGCTTTACCCAGTCTTTGTCTTTGAATCAATTGCGACAATTTTAGCGCCTATTGCTCTCATCTCATTAACTCCTAAACTCAGACTTCAATTTTGACAATTGTCAATTCGGCTAATTATGACTCAGACAAGATAAGACTATCTCCTGTAGAATAATATATTAATGTATTCGGTATGTTAAATAAATAGCAGAAGTTCAAAAAGGTGATTTGACAACTAATTGCAATCAGCGAAACTTTCCGATGCCGGGATCGCCACCGATCAGCACCAGTGAGCCGGGAACGATGCCGCCACCCAGCACCCGGTCGAGTTCTCCGATGCCGGTCGGTCTGCGGGTCTCCGTCTGTGGAGGGACGTCGCAGATCGGTACGGGGTGTGCGTTCCCTGTTGGACGAGCCGTATGCGAAGCTTTGATGACCGCCTCTTCCACCAGGCTGTTCCAGGCCCCGCAGTCAGGACATTTGCCGAGCCATTTTGGAGACTGGCTGCCGCATTTCTGGCAGGTAAAGATCGTTTTCTGTTTCATACACCCTCTCGTACGTCCGATACGTATGTGACCGGCAGAATTTATATCGGTGCAGTATTGCATGATTTTCGTCTCTGGCACAAGAAACAGGCGGCCGAAACGACCGAAACATCGTTATTTGCAGCTTGTACATGAGATATAATCTGATATATTAGTGAAACAATGTGGTAGTATATCGAAATAAAACAGAGCATGCAGTCGCCTCAATGTTGCGGATTGCTGTACGCAAAAAAAGGAGATTACACATCATGATGGGACCGATAGAAATCAAACCCGGACTCTACTGGATCGGATCAGAGGATCCGGATCTGCGAGTCTTTGACGACCTTTTCCCGACTGAGCATGGCACCAGTTACAATGCCTATCTGCTAAAAGGGAACGATAAGACCGTTCTTATCGATACTGTCGATGAAAAATTTGTTGACGAATACATGGATAAGGTCAGATCACTGGTAGACCCTAAAACCATCGACTACATCATCGTCAACCACACCGAACATGACCACTCCGGCTCACTGTCGTATCTGCTGGAGCAGGCTCCGCAGGCAATGGTCTATTGCTCGACCGCCGCCAAAATTTTTCTCGGCAATATCCTGCCCAAACCGGTCACCTGCCAAACCGTCAAGGATGGCGATACCCTTGATCTGGGGGGACGCACCCTCCGCTTCATCACCGCCCCTTTTCTACATTGGCCTGACACCATGTTCACACGACTGGAGGAGGAAAATATCCTCTTTACCTGTGATGCGTTTGCTGCCCACTACTGGCAGGCCGGGCATATCTTCAACGACGAGGTGGACGATTTTACCTCTGCACGCCATTTCTATTTTGACTGCATCTTCCGCCCTTTCAAGGACAAGGTACTCTCGGCCGTAGAAAAAATCCGTCACGATGTGATCGATATGATCTGCCCCAGTCACGGGCCGATCATCCGGCGTGACCCGTGGAAAGTCATCCAGCAGTTTGAAGACTGGAGCAAACCGACCTCACAGAGCAAAAAGATCGTTCTCCTGTTTCTCTCACCGCACGGCAGCACCGAAAAGATGGCTCACGCCGTCGCCAACGGCGCCGCGCACGACGGGATAGAGGTTATCAGCTATCACATCAACAGCCTGAGTGCCGGCGAACTGCGCAATCTGATGGAAGAGGCCGATGCGCTGCTGTTCGGCATTCCGACGTTCAACCGCGATATCGCAAAACCGATGTGGGAGGTGCTGGCCTATCTCAGCACGGTAACACTGAAGACCAATCTGGCAGGAATCTTCGGCAGCTACGGCTGGAGCGGTGAAGCCTGCAAGATGGCGGAAGACCGTCTCAAGAGCCTCGGCTTCAAGCTGGTGAGTGAGACGGTACGGGCCCAGTTTTCGCCGAAGCCGGAAGTTCTTGAACAGTGCGAAGCACTTGGACGGGCGGCGGCTGAGGCGGTTGCAGCCAGATAACATGCGTTCAAGTTCTAACACTCAGACACAAAAAGAGGCGGGCGCGAGCTCGCCTCTTTTTGTATCAGACGCTACGAATTATACTCGTTATGATACATCATCACCAGCCTGGCCCGGTTTTCGAGGCAGAGCGGGCATAATTCACCGGCATCCTTCCACACCTCACCGGCCAGCCATTCACCCGCCTCGGCATACAGGGAATGCGGTGCAGTCTCATCAAATTCCTTACCGCACATGACGCAGCTCTTCATGGTCGCCCATCCCCTCCGGCAAGCGCCCGGTCGTACTCGCGGCGCAGCAGAGCCTGATCCGCCGTACCGATGACGCTCCACGGCAGAAGTTCATCCGCGGCAATCGTACGCTGCACATACCAGTTCGTATCGATCCCGCAGGACTTGGCGGCCTTTTTAAGGTTCGCTCCCTCAGCCATTTCAATCAGCAGCGCTGACAAGCGCCGGTCACCACGCGACAGGAGTGCCTGCAGATATGACTCGCGCAGGCTTTCAACCTTTAGCTTGACATTGGACAGTCGCTTCAGGCGGGACTCCAGCAGTTTGACCTTGCGCTCCAGCGAGGGGAGCGGCTCCATGCCGCACCACTGAAAAGGGGTAAACGGCTTGGGAATGAACGGGTTGACCGACAGGGTAATTTCACCCAGCCGTTTGTTGGCGCGACCCCGTTCGATGACCCGTTCGCGGATCGTTTCGACCAGCCGGACCAACTCGTCAAGGTCTTCATCCGTTTCGCCCGGCAGACCGATGATGAAGTACAGCTTCAGATTGAGGATATCGCGGGCGATCAGCATCTCGCAGGCTTCCAGAATCTGCGTCTCGGTCAGGTTCTTGCGGATCAGGTCACGCATCCGCTGCGAGCCCCCCTCGGGAGCCAGCGAGATTGTTTTGTGGCCGCTGGCAATCAGGGCATCCAGCATGCCGGCATCGATACGGTCGATGCGCAGGGATGAAACCGATACCTTGGCGCCCTTTTCAACGATATAGCGACAGAGCCGACCGATATCGGCATAATCGGACACAGCCGCCCCCACCAGCCCGACCTTGCCGCGATGGGCAAGCCCCTGATCGACCAGGGCAACGATGTTATCGAAGGGTTGCTGGCGAAAGGCGCCATAGATAAACCCCGAGCTGCAGAAGCGACATCCGCGCGGACAGCCACGGCTGACTTCTACCAGGAACATATCGCCGAACTCGGTATTCTCGGTCAGAATCTGCGAGGCGGATGGTTCGTGCTGTTCAAGGCAGACCGGCTCCCGTACGACCGGCAACGGGGCACCCGCTTCGGCATCGTATCCGAGCAGCACACCTTCATGGTAGCGGGGGTGGTACAATGCGGGGACGTATACTCCGGGAATCGTGGTGAGGGCCTGCAGCAACCCGCGCCTGCCATTATCGACAGGAGAAAGCAGCGTAGCGATCATGGCCGGGACAACATCCTCACCTTCACCGATGCAGATGGCATCGATGAAATCAGCGACCGGCTCCGGATTGATAAAGAAGGCGGCGCCGCCGGCGATGATCAGCGGGTCGGACTGGCCGCGCGCGCTGGAATAGAGCGGAATACGCGCCAGGTTAAGGATCAGCGGGATGTTCAGGTAGTCCGGTTCAAAAGAGGTGGAAAAGGCGATCACATCGAAATCGGCCAGGGGTGTTGAAGACTCCAGTGAAAGCAGCGGAGTTCGGCTTCGGCGGTATTCTTCCAGCTCTTCACGATCAGGAAGGAAGCCCCGTTCACAGCGGATGTCGGCTGAACCTGCCAAAAGCGAATAGATCGTCTGAAAACCAAGGCTGCTCATGCCGGTTTGATAGCGGCTTGGGGAGACAAGACAGACGGAGAGTTGCCCGACCCGCCCGTGTGGATGAAGATGCGTCTCCGCACGGAGCAAAGCCCTGTGCCTGCTCCGGACATCACCGCTCATTGCAACTGGTACCGCTCGAACAGCCATTATATCTGACCGGTGCCCGCCATCAGTAGTGTTCATTTTAATATCCCCATTATCACAGTGCGACAAATATATCATGAGTGTGGAAGATTTTGGCGCACTATAAAAAAAACGCCGCGGAAGCGGCGTTTGTGTAATACATTTGGTTGAGCAGGAATGTATCAGGCCTTTGAGAGTGAAACGTACTGTGGAAACGATGCGGAGCCGGTCAGCGTGGTAGCAGCTGCGTCTCTGAAGTGCGCCGGCACAAACAGTGCCCCGCGCTGGAGCTGTTCTGACAGTCGTGCTTTCAGCGAGATGCTTCCGGTATCCGAAGTAATGGTAAGGGCATCCCCGGCGGCGACACCGATTGAAGAAGCATCCTCACCGGAAAGCTCTACGTAGGCTTCGCCCGCAACCAGCATATTATTCTCCGACATGGTCGTCATAGAGCCGTTGTGGTGGAGCACCGGGCCGATCGTCAAGGCAAACGGACGGGAAGCCGATGGGAGCGCCAGCGGAGTCAGCGGCCGACAAACGGATGTCGTCGCACGATTTTTGATACGTCCCATCCGGCAGCCGGCATGATCGCAAACGTCGCTGTAGAGACCGGTCAGTGCGGTGATTTCCTGATGCAGCGCATCAATCGTCCGCATGCTGCTGACCGTATGCGGAGCGATCAAGCCGTGCAACGTGTGCAAAATATCGGCATCAGTGCGAGCCTCACCGGCAGGTTTGACGGCGGCGTTGAAACACTGTACCCGGTTGTCGACCGACGTGAACGATCCGGCCTTTTCGGCACCGGTTGCCGACGGAAGAACGATGTGCGCCAGTGCGGCGGTATCGGTCAGGAACATATCCTGCACTATCAGCAGTTCCAGCTTCTGCAGGGCCTTCACGATGCGCGAACGGTTCGGCAGGTAATGAAGCGGGTCGCTTCCCATGACGTACAGCGCCTTGATCTGGCCCGCTTCGATCGCATCAATGATCTGAAACAGGTCCTTGCCGGGAATCGCAGGCACGGCGGCATTCCAGGCCGTGCTGAATGCGGCGGCGGCGCGTTCGTAGGTGTGATAGCCGGGGAGGTACTCGGGACAGACCCCCATGTCCAGCATACCCTGGGTATTATTCTTTTCATCCAGCGGATAAATCCCGGCTCCTGACCCGGTGACCGCGCCGGTCAGCAGCGCCAGATCGACAGCCCCGGCAACAGCGTTTTTACCGTCAGCCGACCGGATGACATCGCCGCCATAGATCACTGCGGTGCGGCCTCCAGAACAGATCAGAGCTGCGGCTTCACGAAGCTGGGCTTCGGAGACCCCCGAAATCTCGCTGATGCGCCCGAACGAAAGGGCATCAAGCGATGATTTCAATCCCTCGAGAGCAGCCATATCCTCTGCTGTAGCGAGCCCTTCAGCCAGCACGGCCTTGTTAAGCCCGGCAACCAGCCAGGCTTCGCTGCCGGGGCGGCACTGCAGAAACGCGTTGGCAAACTTGTTCATGGAGCTGGCGCGGCTCCCTGCCAGCACCAGCTTGGCATCGTTTTTCGTGGCAGCCTGAATCACCCTGATAGGCAAATCCGGCTGATTCGGCTTTAAGATCGGCGCCGATTACAACAATCGCGGTAGCCGTTTCAATGGCATCCATACCGTAGGTACCACCGCTGTAACCGAGCATTTCCCACTGGACCACTTGTGCAGGGAGATACCCGAGACGCGCCTCGGAGTCGATATTGTTGCTCCCGAGAGCCCCACGCAGGAACTTCTGGAAGAGATAGCTCTCTTCGTTGGTCACTCGCGGCGAGCCGATCCCGGCAATGGCATCTCCACCTGCAACGCTGGCTAAATTCTTGAGTTGCGCGGCAACCACACCCAACGCCTGGTCCCAGGAAACTTTTTTCAACTCACCCGAGTCATCTTTGATCAGAGGCGATGTTAAACGGGCCGGTGCGTTGAACGCTGCATAGCCGAAACGACCATTGACGCAGAGGTTGCCATGATTAAACCCATCGTCGGAACTGGTTACCCGTTCAATCCGGCCATCCTTGGCATGGTACTCGATCTGGCAGCCGGACGAGCAGAACGCGCAGACGCCGGGTGTTACGGTAAACGCCCAGGGCCGCCCCTTGAATTTGAAGGGTTTGCTGATCAGGGTGCCGGTCGGACAGGCACCGATGCAGTTGCCGCAGAAATCGCAGTCGAGCGGCTGACGGGTCATGGTGTCGATGATCGTATTGTCGCCGCGATCAACAACCTCAATCGCTTCACGACCGACAACTTCGCGGCAGACCTTGACACATTTTTCACAGAGGATGCAGCGGTTCGGGTCGCTCTCCAGCAACTTCCAGTCATAGCGGATCGGCAGGCGTTCCAGCTCGGCACCGTAACTGTTCTTGTCAACCTTGAGCGAATAGCAGGTATCCTGCAGCTTGCACTCGCCACCGGCGTCGCAGACCGGACAGTCCAGCGGATGATTGACGAGCATCAGCTCCATCGTCTTTTTACGGGACTGTTCCAGTTCAGGAGTGGATGTGGTTACACGAATCCCTTCCTTGACCGGCGTATTACAGGCGGTCATGGGGCGATCAACACCCTCGATATCGACGATACAGATTCGGCAGGCACCGGTGGTTGAAACCTTTTTCAGCCAGCAGAGCGTCGGGATTGTAATCCCCAGTTCTGCCGCCGCATCCAGAATGGTCGTCCCTTTGGGAACCTGAATCTCTTTACCGTCAATCGTCAACGTTACCATATCTATTTCTCTCCAGACGTATAAACTGTTAAATTCAAACCACGACCAATGCCATGCGGTAACAACGCAGGCAACGGTCCGCTTCGGCCTGTGCCGTACTGTCGCTGAAGCCGAGCTCTACTTCGCGGTAATTCCCTTTCGCAGCCCGCGCACTCCCGTGAACCTCTTTCTGGTTGGCCCTGGCAGCAGAATCGAGCCACGGCACCTGCTCACCCTTGTCGTACACTCCCAGATAGGTGAGCAGATCGTCAAAAATATCCTGCTCACTCAAATAGGCCTGTCCCTCTTCGAGCCAGCGCTGAATGACCGACGCGGCCCGATGGGCATTACCGACGCAGGCCACAACCGTCAGCGGCCCGATTTCGGCATCCCCCCCCGCAAAGACACCTTCGCAGTCGGTCATCAGGGTACGTGACAGCGGATTTCCCATGCTGTCCTTCAGATCCTTGCCGGCAGCGTCCTTGAGCGGCAGATGCTTCGTTACGACCGTATTCCATTTGGTGATATCGATACCCATGTCAGCCGGGATAAAACTCAGGTCCATATCCTGACCGATGGCCGGGATAACCGTATCACACTCGATGATGAATTCGCTCCCCGGCATCGGTTCCGGACGGCGACGACCCGAGGCATCCGGCTCCCCAAGTGCCATCCGGACACATTCGACACCGGTAACCTCATCCTTGTCATTGGCAATAATCCTGGTGGGAAGCACCTGAAATTCAAACGCGACCCCTTCTTCATCGGCTCCGTCAACTTCCCAGACATCGGCAGGCATCTCGTTGCGGGAACGACGATATACGAGGCATGACAGCTCGGCCCCTTCGCGCAGTGCCACCCGGACACAGTCGATGGCGGTATTCCCCCCCCCGACGACGACAACCTTTTTTCCCATACCGGTCGGTTTGCCCAGATAGGCATCGCGCAGGAAATTGATCCCGCCGGTCAAAAAGCCTTTATACCCCTTTTCTTCCCCTGCGACTCCCATCGGTTTCGAGGTATGGGCGCCGGGGGCGATAAAGACGGCATTATGTTTCTGCTTCAGTTCCGCGAGGCTGATGTCCGTGCCGACGCGGCAGTTATAGACGATTTCCACCCCGACCGACTGGATGATATCGATATCGCGCTGCAAAATGGCACGCGGCATACGATAGGCGGGGATGCCGACCGCAACCATGCCACCGCCGAACCCTTCGGGCAGTGCCTCATAAATCGTACAGGAGTACCCTTCCAGCGCGAGGTAGTACGCGGCGGCCAGGCCGGCAGGACCGGCACCGACGATACCGACGCTCTTGTCTTTCTTCGCTTTGGGGGTCAGCGGGGGAGTCACGTTGTGGAGCCGCTCGTAATCTGAGGCCGTACGCTTCAGTACCATGATGTTGATGGCGTCATCTACGTTTTTGCGCCGGCAGGCGCTCTCGCATGGATGTGGACAGACACGCCCGCATACCGAAGGGAGCGGCATATTTTCCCGGATGGTCGCCAGCGAGAGATCCATCTGATAATTTTTTATCGACTCGATATATTTGGGGATATCGATATGCGACGGACACTTGTCCATGCAGGGGGCAGTGATTTTGTGGATATAGTGTGCGGGATGCTCCTTCGGCCGGCATTGAGGATTCAGATACGCCTGAAAATCGGCACGATAGTGCTTTACCGCATCAAAGACCGGCACGGTCGCGCTCTGACAGAGCGTGCATTTGCAGTTTTTCAGCAGTTCCGCCAGATCTTCAACCGTATCCAGATCGGCATCGGTCGCCTTTCCGGCAAGCACATTCTGGAACAGATCCATCAGCACCTTGGTGCCCTTCTTGCCCGGCGTGCATCTGCCACAGCAGTACAGGGTCTGAACACGCTTCATGTACTCAGCCGTCATCGCCGGGACATCGACATCTTTATCGAACAGGATGATGCCGTCCCACCCCATAAAAGCCCGTAGCGGGCGCTGACCATCAAATGCTACCGGCAAACGGTAGCTAACCGCCTGCGGTTCTCCGGAAATATTCCTGTTATCGACTGTGTTTCCGCCCCACGTGGAAAAGACGACCTGTGCCACAAAAACCTCCACCAACCAACCCCGATTACAGGGTTAAGTACTCGCAATTATTGAATAAAAATACTTCTGAGAATTGTATACAGTATGCATGATTATCACAATAACACCTTATAAATCAAGGAAAAAACGGATGCATATATTCTCAACTCCCCCGACCGGTTTTACCTTTTTGTCATGATGTGCTATAGCGTAAACATATGTAGTTTTCGATCCTAATTTCCGGGGGATATCATTCGTATGACAGATTATCTACTTCTTGACAAGGCATTCCGCTCACTGTTTGAAACCAACATGGGAGCAAAAACGGGGGAGCGGGTGCTGGTGTTCAGTGACACCATCCGGCCGGACGAAACTCCTTCCGCGTCCGATCGCGATCGGCGGACCCGGCTAAACGCTACAGCACGTGCTGCCGCCGAATTCGCCGCAACGGTATATGGTAGCGGTGGTTTTGTGGAGTTTCCCGCCACTCCCGCTTCTGGAGTCGAGCCACCTCAAAAACTATGGCTGGCAACCTTTGGCGACACCATCCTAGCCGCCTTGACATCAGAGGGTTTGCTGACAAAACTGCTCGCCAAGGCGGCCTCGCCGGACGAGATCGCCCATGCCAGGGAGATTGTTCTTGCACACAGCGGCGATGTTGCCGGGGTCATCATTGCACTGGCAAACAACTCCACCAGCCACACCCGCTACCGAGCGCTGGCCTGCGCTGCCGGATGCCGTTTTGCCAGCCTGCCGCATTTCGACCCGAACATGTTCCATACATCAATGACCGTGGACTGGAGCGCCCTCGCCAGCCGTACCGCCCGACTTGTGGAGGCGGTCAACAAAGCCGAATGGATCCGCGTCACCACACCAAACGGCACCGACATGACGATCTGCAAGCAGGGACGGCATGCCGAAGGTGACGACGGCCTGCTGACTGCGCCGGGAAGCTTTGGCAACCTGCCCGCCGGCGAAGCGTATCTGGCACCACTTGAGGGGAAGAGCCACGGGGTGATGGTAATAGAATGGGGTCCGACCCGCAAGCTCGACGAGCCGCTGCGCCTGATCGTCGAAAACGGCGTGGTTATACGGATTGAGGGGAATGACAGCCACCGCGCCAGGCTGGAGGCCAAATTTGCCGAAAACGCCAACTGCCGCAATATCGCCGAACTCGGCATCGGCACCAACGACAAGGCCAGCCGACCTGACAACGTCCTGGAGGCGGAGAAGATCCTCGGCACGATTCACATCGCCCTTGGTGACAACACCGGTTTCGGAGGCACGGTCAGCGCGCCTTTCCACGAAGATTACGTATTCTATCAGCCGACCCTTACCGCAATTATGGCAGATGAGAGCACGCACGTTATCATCGACTCCGGAAAGTTGCTTGTTTAACAGACAAAAAACGTAACCCCGCTCTGATTGTCGACCGGCTTTGAACGTTACCCCATCGAGGCAGCGGACGCTTACCGCCCGCCCCATCCTGAAACACTGATTGTCACAGAGTTTCAGGATGGGGTGGAACAGTCAGGATGGCTATGCAGGTCGCTTTCCGGTGCCAGTTTACAACGTCACTTCAAAAATCCACATTCAATTCATAATTTCTCCATAATTAAGGACTATACTTGTAATTAAAGAGGCACGAGAGGTTTTAGAAAAGCCGGCTGCTTAATATGGTGGTTCATATGAAAAAGCTACTGTGTGTACTATCGGCCGTATCGATGCTGTTGATGAGCGCGGTACCCGGACAGGCCGAACACCATGGAGGCAGAGGGTGGGGCCCGGGATGGGGGCCTGTCGTTGGCTTAGGTCTTGGCTTGGGATTATGGGAGCTATCCCGGCCATATTATTACCCGTATGGTGGTTACTACTATCCGCCCCCTGTCATCATCCAGCAACAACCTTCGGATGTTTACATCCAGCAGGCTCCGCAGTCCGTTCCTGCGCCGGCTCAGGAACAGTCCTACTGGTATTATTGTCCAGACCCGCAAGGGTATTATCCATACGTCAACCAATGCGCGAATGGCTGGATGAAAGTTGTTCCGACGCCACCAGCACCGCAGTAATCAAAAGGGGTAACTACAGCTATGGAACGTATGAAGCTGATCGCAATAAGCATGCTTATTCTGGCTATTGAGGGTTGCGCAACGGCGATGCCGCAGGGTCCGAGCATCATGGTGTTGCCAGCCCGGGGCAAGCCGTTTTCGCAATTCCAGGTAGAGGATGCGAACTGCCGTAAATGGGCGGAAAAGTCGGTTGGCATATCACCAGCGGAAGCCCATAACAATGGCACCGCGAGTGGCGCCGCAGTCGGTGCACTAAGCGGTGCAGGTGCGGGCGCGCTATTAGGATCCGCCAGTGGCAATATGGGTGCAGGCGCGGCTATTGGAGCCGGAGTAGGACTGCTTATGGGAACAGCTATCGGTTCTGACACCGGCCGGGTCTCCGCACAGGAAGCACAGCGCCGGTACGATATTGCCTATGCGCAGTGCATGGCTTCACACGGAAATCAGATTGGTAGCCAGTCTGTTGGTACAGCACCCAGATATTACCAGCGGCGGCGTGTAATAGTAGTGCCATCGGAGCCGCCTCCGGCTTATTATCTGGTTCCTCCGGCGCCAGCTTCGGCGTATCCTCCGACAGGAGCCCCGCCTCCTCCGGTGTATGCGCCTGATCAACCGGCTGATTAAGCAGTCGGCAGCTTAATGGTGCATTCACTAACCAGGTATTTGCAGGTAACTAATTGTCAGGAGAGAATCATGTTAAAACGTAAACAGAGCGTAATAATGACAACAACATTACTGTTGTTGTCGGGTATTCCAAACCTTAGCCACGCAGCTGACAGCCAAGTAATGGGAGTTGAAGGGACCGTGCCGGCTCCGCCTTATATGCCAACAAACCCACCGGCATATGTATCGCAGATTCCGCCTGACTATTCACCTCCACCGCAGCAGGCTCAGCCGCCAGCACCGATCTATGTTGCACCGCAACCGGCTCAGGTAGTTCTCCCTGCTACGCCACCTCAGTTCGTATATGTTCCGGAACTTGGCTATTACGTTGCCATGGGACTACCATACGACATGATATACGATGGCAGGGCTTACTATTTTCATAACAACGGGTACTGGTACCAAACGCCTTACTATGGAGGGCCATGGATGCATGTAGAGAGAAGGCTGTTACCACCGACATTGGTCAGGTTCAATGTCAGGGAGGTCCATCGCTACCGTGACGTAGAATTCAGGCGCTACGAACGTGAAAGAGGGCATTACCGCGGGCGGCTACACCGGCCGGAAGTAAGGGGGAGAGAAAGAAGAGAAGAACATCATGAAGAAAGGGGGGGTAGGTAGCATATAAAAATTGAAGCAAATAATTTGCCCCCCCTGGGTGACGTCCCTTCTTCGTGCAGGGTTGTTCAAGCGAGCTGCAGGTCGGTAGTTATGGAGTGGCGCTTACCTCGTTGGATGCAGTTGACTCCTTGTCCCAATTCACCGCCGTTACCTGGTAATAATAGGTGGTACCCGCTGTGACCGCCGTATCCGTGTAGGTTGTGGCCGGGTAGACATTACCGGGGGAGACATTCGATGCCAGGAGTGTCTTGGTCGAAAGGCCGCCTGAAACGGTGCCTCGGTAGATATTGTAGCTGGTGGCCGCTATGTCGCTATCCCAGACCAACGTAATCGGTGCCATGCTCTTGACGGCCAGATTTAAGGGTGCAGCCGGGGGGCCGACGCCACACCCCGCAACGGCAAACAGAACCAACACCACAACAGTCAGTGCTATCGTTTTTATCATGGAATTCCTCCTTTTTTCAATCCGGTTCCAAGTTGTTAACTTCCAGTATGTTTCCATGTACTACGGATACCCCAAGCAATTCAACGCGGCAGCATTACAAAAATTCCATGGCTAGGTGCATCAAGCCGATAATTGCGCCTGATTGACTCCAGCATAGTATTATCGAGCTCGATTCCCCGGCTGAGGAGCAATATCCCGGAACCGCTTCTGACGTCGCGGGAAAGGAGCATACCTGTCCGCAACTCCTGCGCATCCAGTTCCACCTCCAGCAGCTCCTTTTTATCGTCCCCCATAGAAAGATAGGTCCGGCCGGCCACCTTTCCAAAGACCTTCCGCAGGGAGGGGTCCAAGCAGGTCCCCACAAGGATTCCAGCCTTGGCCAGAGCCAGGTCGGCGACATCTCCCGTGCAGCTCTCGGCTGCCTTGTCGATGCAATCGGCATAGGCTATGACCCTGGCGCCCAAGGGAATTGCGTCACCCGCGAGGCCATCGGGGAATCCGCTGCCGTCAAAGTTCTCATGATGATGCCGAATTAATAGCGCGGATGGCCGTAAGTCCGACACAACGTCAAGTGCCACTTGGCCACGGATGGGGTGTTGGCGATATTCCCGCACTTCTTCGGGATCCATTGAATCGGGCGGCATGATCAGGACCCGCTCGGGTATGCCGATCTCTCCAATGTCATGCAAGAGCGCCGCAATTCGGATTGTTTCCAATTCATCTCCCGTCAGTCCCAACTCCCTGGCAGCGTTCACGGAAAGATCGGCTACGTTGCGGGCGTGCTGCTTGTGTTTTCCGCCATGCATTTCCACCAACCCCGAAAAAGCGGTAATGATAGTGTCGTAGTTCCCCTTTATCTTATGCAGCAGATCATGCAACTCCTCGTTTTTCTTCCGGATGGCGCTAGTCTGCTCAAGGACGCGCACTTTGAGGTTTTTATTCCAATCCTGTAACTCCTCGTTCTGTTGGCGAACGACCTCGTTCAGGCGGCAGTTTTCCATAAGCAGGGTATATTGACGGATAGCGTCGCGGACGGTTTGAACCAACTCTTCGTCATTCCAGGGCTTGGAGACGTAACGGTAGGCCCCACCCTTGTTGATTGCGTCTATGGTCGCGTTTATATCGGAATATCCGGTCAATAGTATCCGCAGGGCAGCCGGCGCGATGATGCGGCACTCCTGGAGGAATTCAGCGCCACTCATGCCTGGCATGCGTTGGTCTGATACGATCAACCCAACATTGACAAGTCCCTTCAACGTGGCTAGTCCCTGTTCCGCCGAGGTTGGCCGTATGCAACTCGAAGTCCTCATCCATAAACAGCCGCTTGAGCGACTTGAGGATGTTCTCCTCATCGTCGACCAGCAGTACTTGTACGTTGTTCTCAGTCTCAGTCATGACTGGCATGTCCTCCGATAGCTGCTTTCGTTTCTCTTGCGCACATACTTGACGACTTCATAGCGTCCGGCCTCCTCATGAACTATAGCGAGTAGTTCATCACGGAATTCACGGCAACTCACTAATCATAAGGATGACCACGCCAGACTGGTCGAAACAGCTCATCGTGCTGATACGAACATCGTAGCGATCCCCATCGTGGCTCCAAGCCATCTGCACTACCTGTCCCTCCTTGATTGCATCGATGGCCTGATTGAACTCCTCAGGCAGTGCCTCTCGCCGGTCGCTCCCTAACAGCCCCCCCTCGACCATGTTGAAGAGTTGGACCGCCCCGCGACTGCCCTGAACTATCATACCTCTCGTATCGATACCCACGACCTCAACAGGAAGAGCATCCAGCATGCATTGGGAAAAGGTCAGGGCCTGAATGTGCAGCTCCAGTTCGGCAGTCCGTTTTTGTACCTTCCGCTCCAGCTCCTCATTTGCGCTGGCCAGTTCGATCATGAGCTCGCGGTTGCGCTTCTGCAAAAAATAGCGTTCAAGGGCATTGTTGACGGTAACCCTCAAATCGTCGTCATTCCAGGGTTTAGGTATGAACTTGTAGATGTGACCGTCATTGATGGCGGCCACGATAGCTCCTGCATCTGCATAGCCAGACAAAACGATGCGCACCGTTTCGGGCCAACGCTCGTAGACCGCCATGAGAAACGCTACCCCGTCCATGCCCGGCATGCGGTAGTCTGAGATGACAATCTGGCATGGCCCATGATTTTCCAGGATACTGAGTCCTTCCTCTCCGGAAGACGCGATGAGAATCTCGTAATCATCATCCAGAAAGATTCGCTCCACGGCGCGCAGGACGTTTTTTTCATCATCGACGCAGAGAATAGTGATTTTTTCTGAAAACTTCATTTTGTTCACTCCTCTATTCCGTTGACCGGTACCTTGACCGTGAAGGTGGTTCCCTTGCCGAGTTCGCTCTCCACCAGAATCTCGCCTTGATGTTTCTTGATGATATCGTAACTAATCGAAAGCCCTAGCCCAGTACCTTTACCGACCTCCTTGGTGGTGAAAAACGGATCAAAGATACGCTTCAAATTCTCCGCGGAGATACCGGAACCGGAGTCGGAAACCGCTACGCAAACTGCATCACCCTCCAACCAGGTTCGCACCCTTATGGTGCCATTGCCTGTAATGGCGTGGGCCGCATTTACAAGGAGATTCATGAATACCTGGTTGATCTGTTGGGGATAACATAACACCAACGGTATATCGCCGTACTCCCTGTCAAGAGAGGCCACATACTTGATCTCACTCCAGGCAATGTTAATGGTACTATCCAGACATTCGTTGATATTTGCACGCTTGTACTCACTTTCATCGACGCGGGAGAAACTCTTCAAGTCCTGCACGATCTTGCGCACGCGCTGAGCACCCTCCTGGGACTCGGCAATCAACAGGGGAATGTCTTCAAGAATGCGATCGATCTTAAGCCGCTTGCGCTGTTCGCCCAACTCGCCGGGTTCAGCATTTTCAGCGACGCCAGCGAGGGTAGCCGACAGAATGCCGATGAACTCGTTGATTCGCTCTTGATATTTGCCCAGAGTGGTCAAGTTGCTGGATATGAACCCCATGGGATTGTTGATCTCATGAGCCACCCCGGCTGCCAGTTGCCCGATTGAAGCCATTTTTTCCTGCTGGAAAACTTTTATCTGGGTGGTCCGCAATTCGTCGTAGGCTTTCTGAAGTTCTGCTTCGGCCAGCTTGCGGGGGGTGATGTCCTCTTTAAGCCCCAGATAGTGTGTGATGTTGCCGTTCTTATCCGTAAGAGGCGAGATGGAGGCCTGCTCCCAGAACAGTTCTCCGTTTTTCTTGCGATTGCGAAATTCGCCGTGCCACTCTCCGCCGTTCGAAATAGCGTGCCACATATCAGCAAATACTTCGTCCGCTGTTTCATTTGCATTGAGAATTCGCGGATTCTGGCCAATCGCTTCTTCGTAACTGTAGCCGGTCAAGTGACAGAACATGGGGTTGACATACTCGATAGTGCCTGTCGTATCGGTGATGACCATACTGACCGGACTCTGCTCAACGGCCTGCGATAGCCTGCGGACCTGCTCCTCCATGGCTTGGCGTTCGGTGATGTCGAAAAAGGTCCCCACCAGGCCGGCTGCCTTGCCCTTCTTGTCGTAGAAAGGCGCCTTGGTTACGATGATCTTGCGAACTTCTCCGTCGCTGCGCTCCAACATCGATTCATAGGTCTGTGTGGAAGCCAATCGTATGCATTCACGATCCATTTGTTCGTGTTCGGCCGCATAAATTGCGGGATTCAGGTCGTGCGTCATTTTACCGAGGATATTCTTCTGGGGACGCCCGAAAAATTCCTCAAAGGTGCGGTTGCAGCCGATGTAGCGCCCCAGTCGGTCCTTGTAATAAACCGGATTGGGGATTGCATCGATGATCTTCTGAAGAAAACTATACTGTTCATTGAGCATCTCTTCGATCTGTTTGGTCTCTGTGAAGTCTTCAAACGTCTCTACCACACCGATCGCCGCACCGGTGATGTCCCTGATTGGTGCTGCCTGGAAAAAGAGATAACGCCGGCCCGAACTTGCAAAACGGAACCATCCTTCGCCTTGAAAAGCACCTTCGGTAAACAGCGACGGACGAAAATTCTCGTAGAATTCCGAAAGGGTACCTTCCGCGTTATCCAATACGATATCGGCCATAGTTGGGCGTTGTTCTTCATAGAACGGCTCCCAGTGGCGATTGGTTCCCTTCATGTCGTCGGCACTGAAACCAGTCAGCTTTTCAAGAGCCTTATTCCAGTAGATGACCCGATGGTCCTTGCCAAGTACAAAGATCGGCGCAGCCGAGTTCATTACCAGGCTCTCTACAAAAACGATCTCCTCATCCAGCCTGCGCTGGCGATTGTCGAGTTCGGTTATCATGGCATTGAAACCATGGGCCAACGTGCCGATTTCGTCCCGTGAGTCGATGTTGATCAGACGTTCCTCGCCCTGCTTATCATCGATAGTGCCAATATGCTCGGTCAGTATTGAGAGCGGTCGGGTCATGCGCTGCGTGACATAGCGAATGATCAGTACCGAAATTATCGCAGCGCCGAGGATGATCAGCAAGAAGTAGTGTACGGCTGAGTCAAGGGGTTGATAGGCCTCGCTGAGCGGAAAGAAGGCGGCCAACACCCAGGGTGCGGACCTGAGATGCTTGTAGGAACTCAGGCCTCTGACTCCGAACGAGTTTACATTTTCGATGGTCCCTTCGAAACCCTTGAGGGCCAGCTCAAGCCCTGGGTTGCTGCCCGGCCTGAGCCTTTCGCCTGCCCTGTTCTTATTGGGATGCACCACGATGTCGCGATCTTTATCGATGATGACGAAAAAGCCCGTCCTGCCGATGCGGGAGTCGGCTAATTTGTCCAGAAACTTGCCTGACCACAACCTATGCCTGCCGACCAGTATGGCATGTAGCGTGCGGTCCGTTTTCAGGATCGGGACCGTGAAGGCGATCACCGGTTCTTTGGATATTGTGTCCAGGTATGGCGATGAAATACAGGGTTTCCTGCTGGCCAGGGTATCTTGATAATACTCGCGATCCTTGGGGATCGACGTCCCAATCCGTTCGAGACGGTAGGGGTACTCCGCCACGATCCTCCCCTCCGGGTCGATAACAAGCATGCCGGCATCGAAGTAGACGCGCAGATCCTCTTGCCCGTTAAGCTGGCGTTGTAACCTGCGGGGGTCGTCGAGCAGCTTCGCATTCAGTCGTGCAAAGCGCTTGAATTGCTCGTGGATCAGGTCCAGACGGTCATCCAATTGCTGGGCTATACTGCTGACCAGCGCAGTCTGCTGGGTGGAGATGGATTTCTTCAGTTCGGCATGCGAGTAGTGGTAGGTCAATAGCGCAACAATACAGAGTATCACCATCCCCATCAGGGTGAACGTCAGGGACATCTTTGTCTTCAGATTCAGATTGAATGGCATGTTACGCAAAGTCGTGCTACCTCCGTCACCAGTCTATGGAAGCATAATGTGACACAAAGTACATAAAAGAAGCATAAGCTGGAAAAAAGTTCAAGCAATAGCGATGCGAAAGGTGAAATGGTCGTCTATGCAGAGGGTGTAAAAAAAAGGGTTAATTGAAAACAGGTAAAGACTGCAAGCCACAACTCTTCCTCTCTACTTTGAGACATCAAGAATATGTCCACAGACGAGTTAGTAGCAGCCTTAGAAGAGATAAAATGAGATGCTATTTAATAAAGTTAATCGCCAAGGCTGCTGGATCACATCTGATTACCCTACATGGATGCTTTATAGAAAAGTCTTCGTTGCCATAGCAAAACATCAAGTCAAACACCTCGCCGACTTTCAAGTCAGCTTGTATACCTTGACTCACCCTCACCAATGCTCCATCAATCGTAATGTTATCAAGCCGTCCCTCATAGTTGCGGCCATCATATCCCGTCAGGACACAGTTAAATCCACTTTTGACTCTAATGTAACGTCTCCGACTATCCATTTTTTGATTCGCCTCCAAAAAAAATCACACACGCCCTACCGCTACAGTAATAACATTTTATCAATTTAATAATCCAGCTAAATGAAAGAAACTCCCCCTAGAATATATCAAAGTAGCAGCACTGGAAGCCCCACAGCTCCAGAATCTGGCAGATTAAGTTCTGCACCCTACAGGAGAAACAAATCCTAGAATGAGCATCAAGATTGACACATACATTTAACGGGATAAATCATGGTCAGCTCTCATATCTCTATCTCTGGAACAAACGGTTATTTGGTGGCTGCTGGGCCTGTAAAGAATTTTGTGTAAATGACTTTTCGGGCTTCAGAAGCTCGGCAATAGTTTCCGATGCTTGAGTATCACTTATTCTAGACTCGCCTTAGCCGTGCTTCTTAATGCCCTGACCCTTTTGCTGCGCGATGTCGAAAAATCAAAATACAGACAACGATGAATGCAAGGAGTGCAAGCGATGCGGAATATCGGCTCAACGCCAGGCCTCCTGCGCTAACAGGCTTGTCAATAAAATCACCGACAACAGCTCCCAGCGGTCGCGTCAGAATGAATGCAGCCCAGAACAGTGCGGATCTTGAGATTTTTGTCCAATAATAGGCTGCTGCCACCAAGGCTAAGAGCAGGCTAAAGACAACTGCTCCCCCGGTGTACCCAAGTCCGGCGGCATCTGCCGTCCAGTCGCCCAGAGCGGTACCAAGGGTCTGTGAAAACATAATAGTGACCCAATAGAACATTTCTGCTTTTGGCGTACTCACGGTCTCTACGGAAACCGAACCGAGAGACCATTTCCAAGTGGCCAGAGATGCGATGACTAGTATAAATAGAAGCGAAGCACCACCGGCGTAACCAATCCCAAGCGAACGATCTGTATAATCGGCTAATGTCGTGCCAACCGTAGTTGTTGCTATGATCGTCGTCCAATAAAGAAATGGATGAAACCGCTCTGCCTTGATCTGCGCTGCTACGGCAACAAGAAAAACTGCCGCGAATATCCCGGTGCCAACCAGATAACCAAGTTTCATCGACATCGATACGGCGTCGCCGCCAGTTTCGCCGAGTGTGGTGGCGGCGATTTTGATAATCCAGAAAACCAAGGTTACTTCGGGAACTTTGCTTAAAGTTTCTTCTGCCGTTCGGTTCATGAGTTCGCCCGTTAGAAGTTAGGCAGCCTTTCTTCAAATATGATACTGAACTGAATTCAGTGCCGATTTCCAGTCCTTATCGGCATGGTCCACTTCTTTGAGATATTTGTCAATGCCAGATAAAGCAGCTTGAACATGGCCTCGTCATTGGGAAACGATCCCCTGTTCTTGGTCACCTTCCGCAGTGACACAAATCAGAACAGAACTCGAAACACATGTGTGCCATTTGTTGCACACATGTAATATATCATGTATACTTACCTCGTATCCACTCATATGAGAGCAGATAATCAATGGAACCTATCGTCACCTATAAAGAGCGTTGCCGCCGCTGCTATTCCTGCGTTCGCAGCTGTCCGGTCAAGGCCATCAAGGTTGATGACGGCTTTGCACAGATCATGTATGACCGCTGCATCGGCTGCGGCAATTGCCTGAGCTGCCCGCAGAACGCCAAGGTGGTGGTTGACCGCATGGTTCGAACACAGGAGATGCTGGCATCCGGCTCCCCGGTTGTGGCGGTGCTCGGCTGTTCGTTTCCTGCCTTTTTTCACGCACTGCAACCAGGCCAGCTGGTAGCCGCCTTAAAAAGCCTCGGCTTCTGCGAGGTGCATGAGGGGGCCTACGGCGCCCGCATGATTGCCGATAGCTACCGCGATACGCTCCATTGCCTCCGATCGTCCGCTGATTTCATCGCACTGTCCGGCGGTGGTCGATCTGATTGAGCGCCATTATCCGACGCTGGTCCCCAACATTATGCCGATCGTTTCACCGATGATCGCCATGGGGCGCTTCATCAAAGGCATCCTCGGCGAAGAAACCAAGGTGGTCTACGTCAGTACCTGTATTGCCGCAAAATTCGAGATTCAGGGCGAAGCCTCGGGAGCAATCGATGTCGTGCTGACCTATCAGGAAATCGACAAACTCTTCAAAAACCGGGGCATTACTCCCGCAAGCCTGGCGGAAATGCCGTTTGATGGCGTCGATCCGGGCACCGGACGGCTTTTTTCCCTGACCGGCGGACCGCTTAAGGTTTTTGATATCCAGACCGACTTCCAGGATAATGAAACCATCAGCACCGAAGGCGAAGCACACACTATCGGCATTATTCGCGATCTGGCTGCCGGCCGGATTTCACCGACATTTGTCGATCTTCGTTTCTGCGATGGCGGCTGCGTCGATGGTCCGGCTCGCGACAAAGAAGCTCAATCATTTTTTCAAACGCAAACTGATCGTCTGTCACAACAACGCCACTCTTCCCTATGACACTGCGGCACACTACCGCTCAAGCGGCGCTTCTGCCCGACCTTGCCCGCTCATATTCCGACAAATCGCTGAAACTGCCGACTCCCGGCAAGGATGACATCAAACGGATCCTGCACTCCACGAACAAATTTACGCAAGGGGATGAACTCAATTGCCGGGCCTGCGGCTACAACACCTGCCGCGAACATGCGGTCGCGGTCTTTCAGGGACTGGCCGATATTGAGATGTGCCTGCCGCACAATATGCAGCTGATCGAGGAGGAGCGCGGGCACCTGATGCAGAAGTATGAACTGGTACAGCGCGAACTGGACCGGCAGGCGGGTGATGACCTGATCGTCGGCAGCGATCCCGGAATCAGGGAGGTTATGGAACTGATCCGCCAGGTCGCCCCCACACCGACAACGGTGCTGATCCGCGGCGAAACCGGCACCGGCAAGGAGTTGACCGCCCGCGCCATCCACCGCCAGAGCCAGCGCAACGACAAACCGCTCATGACGGTCAATTGTACGACCCTGACCGATTCACTTCTCGAGAGCGAGCTGTTCGGCCACAAAAAGGGATCATTTACCGGAGCCATCGCCGACAAAAAGGGGCTGTTTGAAGCGGCCAACGGCGGAACTATTTTTCTGGACGAGATCGGCGACATTACCCCCAAACTGCAGGCGGAACTGCTGCGAATGCTGGACATGGGCGAGGTACGCCCGTTGGCGGCGTTGCCGCCAAAAAGGTGGATGTGCGCCTGATTGCAGCCACCAACAAGGATCTTGAACTGGGCGTACGGGAGGGATGGTTTCGCGAGGATCTGTATTATCGGCTGAATGTGTTCTGCATCGAGCTGCCGCCGTTGCGCGACCGCGCAGAGTCCATTCCGGAACTGGCCCAGCATTTTCTCGACAAGGCCCGTAAAAAGCTGAACAAGACCATTGCCGGCATTGAGGACCGGGCCGTCAAGGCCATGCAGCACTACCCCTGGCCCGGAAATATCCGCGAGATGCAGAACGTTATCGAGCGTTCTGCAGTTCTGGCCAAGGACGGCGTCATCCGGCTGGAAAATCTTCCCACCATTTTTACCGATACCTACGAATCCTGTCTCGACGTTGACGTCAACCGCCGCCGCGTCTCTTTCAAGGCCGAGCGTGAACTGCAGGTCGTTCGTACCGAAAAAAATATTATCGTGCGCTATCTTGAAGAGACGGACGGGAACGTTGCCAAGGCGGCCCGCCTGGCAAATCTTCCCCGCCGCACCTTTTATCGTCTGCTTGAAAAACATGGCATTGAAGTTGTCCGGCGCTCAAAATCAATGCCCAGTCATTCCGCCTGATTCGCCGGGACACCTCACCGGTACAAACATCCAACCTGTTTCATAATAGTGTATACTTTTGGCCATATATGTGCCCATTTGGCACACTATATCCAATCGCACACAAAGCCGCTCCATAAAGTCCTCTTGTAACAGTTCGTATTTACGTGTGTTATATTTTTTATCACTACTTGGCACGATATTGGCTAGTGTATACATTATATTCGTTCAAACGAACTCGAAGCACACCATAATAAAACAGAGGAAGGAAGATCACCATGGGAAGAATGAGAGAAAATCCACGTTACAATGTCATTTCAATGAGGGTCAGCGATGAAGAGCGCGATCACCTGGAAAACCTGATGAAGACCACCCACAAGAGCATCTCGGATATCATGCGCGAGGCAATGGAATATTTTTCTGCCCACTACGAGCAGAACGAGCTTAGACAGCAAAGCAGCCTGCATAACTCAGCACGTTAGCACTTCAAACGCAACAAGGCGGGGAATATTTCCCCGCCTTGTTGCGTTTGTACGCTGAAACATCGGCATGAATCTCAAATCAGCTAATCAGTTGATCAGGATTTCAAACTGCTCCTGGTGAAAGCCCGGCTTGGCCCGCACCGTAATCCGCTTTTTGAATTTCTTTTCCAGCTCTTCCAGCCCGCGCCGTTCCTCATCATAGAGCAGATCAGCCACCTGCGGATGAACGGTCACCATCGCCTTGGTGCCGCGGATATCCAGCATCTCCCGGCGCAGTTCCCGGAATATTTCATGACAGACCGTGATCTTTGACTTGATGTAGCCACGCCCCTCGCAGTAGGTGCATGGTTCGCACATCATCCGGCCGATACTCTCACGCACCCGCTTGCTGGTCATCTCCACCAGCCCCAGTTCGGATATTTTCAGGATATTGGTCTTGGATTTGTCCGCTTTGAGCGCCTCTTCCAGCGCGCCAAAGACCTTTTCCCGGTTGACCTCTTTTTCCATGTCGATGAAGTCGATGATGATGATCCCGCCGATATTGCGCAACCGCAACTGGTAGGCGATCTCCTTGACCGCCTCCAGATTGGTCTTGAGGATCGTGTCTTCCAGGTTGTGCTTGCCCACAAAACGGCCGGTATTGACATCGACGGCGGTCAGCGCCTCGGTCTGCTCGATGATGATGTAACCGCCGGATTTGAGCCAGACCTTCCGCCCCAGCGCGCGGCTGATCTCCACTTCCAGACCGAAATGATCGAAGATCGGCTCTTCTTCATCATACAGCTCGATGGAATATTTCATCTTGGGCACAAAGGTGGAAATGAACTGCACAATCCGGTCGTAATCAGACCTGTGAATCAACAACGATCTTGTCAACCTGTTCGGTGACGATGTCCCGCACCACCTTCTGGACCACATCCAGGTCGGAGTGGATCAGCGACGGCACCGCGGCCTTGTCCTTGCGCTTGGCAATCTCCTCCCACAAGGTTGAGAGGTACTGCATATCCGGCAACCAGATCTTCTTCGCTCTTGCCCTCCGAAACGGTTCTGACGATGTAGCCGGAACCAGGCTTTTTGAGGCGCTCAACGATCTCGCGCAGCCGCTCGCGCTCTTCCTCGTCCTCGATCCGCCGCGAAATGCCGATATGATCTACCGTCGGCATATAGACCAGATGACGTCCCGGCAGGGAGATATGGGAGGTTATGCGGGCCCCCTTGGTGCCGAGCGGTTCCTTGGATATCTGCACCAGCAGTTCCTGTCCCTCCTGCAGCAGATCCTCAATCGGATGGAGCGGCCGGAACTCGGTGCGGTCACCGGCATCCTGCTCTTCGGTCGGTTCATCGTCCTTTTTGCTGCCGTCATCCAGCAGCGACTCATACTCCTCGATGGCATCAAACACATCGGCCACATACAGAAAAGCGGCCTTTTCCAGGCCGATATCCACAAAGGCGGCCTGCATGCCGGGCAGTACCCGGATGACACGCCCTTTGTAGATATTGCCCACAATCCCCTTTTCGCGGCTGCGCTCGATGTACAGCTCGGCAATGGTGCCGTTCTCGATCAGCGCGATGCGGGTTTCGTGGGAAGCGGCATTAATAACTAGTTCTGCTCCCATGGTGATTTTCTCCGTTTAACTTAAAATATTATAAACTATGAAATCGTACGTAACTGAATTACAGGGAAAAGATGACTTCCAGCTTCTCAACCTGGATATCATCACCCTGTAAGTGTCTCATCACCGGTTATGGCCCGGGCAAACTCGACCGGCTTGCCCCGTCCGGCCACCAGTTCAACTGTCTGACCGTCTGCGGAGAGTGACACGGTTTCGCCCCGCAGATCGACCGTCTGGGTCTGCCCTTTTTTTGTCCGCTGAATGACAAAAGCAGTCATGTGCCAAAAATTGCACACATTGCTTCTGCAACTCGTCTGGATCAGCATCTGGCAACGGTTATTCGATAGCGGGTCGCATCGATCAAGGTCGAGAGGGATGGTGATTTGACGTCAACCTCCTCCGCCTCCAGAATCCGCAATCCTTCCGGCAGCACCGCATTGAGACGCTCCTGTACCTCCCGGGCGGTGATGCCGGCGACGACAAACATATCCATGTATTCCGCCTGTGACTCGACCCCCACCGACGTTGCCGTGCCAAACGAGAAGCGGGGATGCGGGTGGAAACCCGAGCGAAAAGAGGATCGGCACCCCGCCCCTGCTGACGGCGCGGGTAAAGACGGTAATCAGCTCAAGGTGGCTCAGATAGCGCATGACCCCGGTTTTGGCGAAACGGAGGCGCATCCGGGCGGCAACCGGTTCATCGGTCGGGATGTTCGGTCGTGGCGGAATTGTCGTTTGTCCGGACAATCCGGTTTGTCACCACAGTGAAATCGCAGACACCGCAGGCACTGCAACTGCCGTCACGACAATCTTTCGTGGCCGCCTCCGCAAGGGCCCGTTCACGTTCGGCCAGCAGAAACTCCCGCGTCACGCCGCAGTCGAGATGATCCCACGGCAGGATTTCATCCAGCTCCCGGCGGCGCAGATACCATTCCGGCTCGACAGCACAGTCGGCAAAGGCCTGCAGCCAGCGCTCCAGCGAAAAATGTTCGCGCCAGCCGTCAAAGCGGCAGCCCAGCTCGACGGCACGGATCAGAACCGGCGCCAGGCGGCGGTCACCACGGGCAAACACCCCTTCCATGAACGAGAGCGGTGCATCCTGCCATTTGAAGTTCAGCTTGCGCTTTTTCAGATCGCAGTGCAGCTGATACTGGAGCTCCGTGGTTTCCTGCATGGAAATCTGCGGCTCCCACTGAAATGGCGTATGAGCCTTGGGGACAAAGGTGCTGACCGCAACATTGACCTCACCGGACACGCCGCTCCCTTTGGCCTGATCCTTGACCTGACGGGCCAGCGTGGCGATCTGCGCAACATCGTCACCCGTTTCACCCGGCAGCCCGATCATGAAGTAGAGCTTGATCAAGCGCCAGCCGGCCGTGTAGATCGCTGCGGCTCCGGCAAGCAGGTCAGCCTCGGTGATGCCCTTGTTGATCACCCGCCGCATCCGCTCGCTGCCGGCCTCCGGAGCCAGGGTAAATCCGGTCTTGCGTACCTTTTTGATCTCCTCGATCAGCTCATCGGACAAGCTCCCGACCC
The DNA here is from genome assembly GCA_963760075.1 of uncultured delta proteobacterium. Classification (GTDB taxonomy): domain Bacteria; phylum Desulfobacterota; class Desulfuromonadia; order Geobacterales; family Pseudopelobacteraceae; genus JACRCG01. Next base: position 393,325 of record CAVXBQ010000003.1, read on the forward strand.
GCAGCGACGGGAGCGAAACCGCCACCCGGTCCTCGGCATAGCGCGCCATCAGCTCGGTTACCAGCGGCGTAACACAGGAGTAGTCGCCGGTGGAAAGAGACAGCAGCGATATTTCATCATAGCCGGTAGCTTCGAGTGATTTTTCTACCAGATTCAGAATCGTTGCCGGAGAACGTTCACGCAGCGGGCGGTAGACATAGCCGGCCTGGCAGAAACGGCAGCCGCGGGTGCAGCCGCGGGCAATTTCCACCGCCACCCGGTCATGAATCGTCTTCATAAACGGGACAACCGGAGAATCCGGGTAGGGGGCCGTGTCAAGATCAGCCAGAAAGCGCCGGCGGACGGACGTATAGCCCGGCTTGAGAGGTGTAATTGCAGACAGGGTACCGTCGGGAGCATACTGCGGCTCAAAGAACGAAGGGATATAGACCCCTTCGATGGCGGCCAGGCGCTCAAGCAGCCGTGCTTTGTTTTCGCCGGTTTTTTTTGCTTCCCGCACCGCCCGGGCAATTTCCAGAACGGCTTCTTCGCCATCCCCCAGCAGCACAGCGTCAAAAAACGGGGCCAGCGGTTCTGGATTATAGGCGCAGGGGCCGCCGGCAATGATCAGCGGAAAGGATTCATTCCGGTCGCTCGCCAGAAGCGGAATACCGCCCAGACGGAGCATGTTCAGGATATTGGTATAGGAAAGTTCGTACTGCAGGGTAAAGCCGATAATGTCGCACTCTGCCAGAGGGGTGGCCGTTTCAAGCGTTGCCAGCGGGGCATTGGCGGCACGCATCTGCGCCTCCATATCCGGCCAGGGGGCAAAAACCCGCTCGGCGGCAATCCCTTCAACCTCATTCAGAATATGGTAGAGAATCCGCAGCCCCAGATGGCTCATGCCGACTTCATAGACATCAGGAAACGCCAGGGCAAAGCGCAGATCGGCATCATCCTTGCGGATGGAGCCCATTTCGCCCCCCATATAGCGGGCAGGTTTTTCAACAGCGAGAAGATTCATTAATAAAATTCAGTTCTTGTGCAGGATTTTAGACGGTCTGGAAATATAGCAAATCGACCGGGTCTATGCAAGGGAAATAGCCGATTTTCCAACATATTAACCCGAAGGCAGCACCCACCCTTGCACTTTTTACTCTTGATGCCTATTATGGTGTTGAGACGTTTTACCGGACAGAACTCTTAGAATTACGCACGAGGATAGTTATGAATACGCTGAAAACGACATTTCTGATGGCTCTCCTGACGGTGCTGCTGGTACTGATCGGCGGCGCAATCGGCGGCAGAGGAGGCATGACCATGGCCTTTCTGCTGGCTGGCGGGATGAATTTCTTCTCCTACTGGTTTTCGGACAAGATCGTGCTCCGGATGTACGGGGCACAGCCGATCGAGGAACAGGACAATCCCCGTTTCTACGGCATTGTCAGACGCCTGGCCGAGCGGGCCGGGCTGCCGATGCCGAAGGTGTATGTGATCCAGGACGACAGCCCGAACGCCTTTGCAACCGGCCGTAATCCGAATCACGCCGCAGTCGCCGCCACCACCGGCATCATGCGGCTCCTGACCGACGAGGAGCTGGCCGGCGTCATGGCACATGAACTGGGGCACGTCAAAAACCGCGACATCCTGATCTCCACACTGGCCGCTACCTTTGCCGGAGCGATCACCTATCTGGCCCATATGGCACAGTGGGGCGCATGTTCGGCGGCGGACGGAGTGATGACGACGAGGGGGGCGGCATATTCGGCATGCTCTTCATGGCGATTCTGGCCCCGATCGCCGCCATGCTGGTGCAGATGGCCATCTCCCGCTCGCGGGAATTCGGTGCTGACGCCGCCGGAGCGCATATCAGCGGCAATCCGCTTTCTCTGGCCCGGGCATTGCAGAAGCTGGAGATGGGCAGTCAGCAGATCCCGATGGACGCCAATGCCGCAACCGCACATATGTTCATCGTCAACCCGCTGACCGGCGGCGGCATGATGTCACTCTTCTCCACTCACCCCCCTATTCCGGAACGAGTTCACCGCCTGGAAGACATATCGAGGACCCATGATTATTAGACGCGCCGCGAAAGGCAGCCTCCTCTGCAAATCCCCGTCAGGCTGCCTGTGAAACCCTGCTGCGCATCAGGAAAGAGGGGGGATTTGCCGACCGCCTGATCGACATCGAGCTGTCCAACGGCATCTTGAGCGGCCCGGACCGGGGCCTGTACGCCGAACTGGTATTCGGCGTGCTGCGCCGCCAGGGGACTCTGGACCATATCCTCCAGCAGCTGCTTGAAAAACCGATGATTGAGCTTGATCCGCTGGCGCTGGTCATCCTGCGGATCGGCCTGTACCAGCTGACCTGCCTCGACCGCATTCCTGAATCGGCCGCCGTCAATGAATCGGTCAACCTGGCAAAACTGATCACGCCCGGCACCAGCGGCCTGATCAATGCCGTCCTGAGAAATTACCTGCGCCGCCGCGACACGATCAGCTTTCCTGATATCACTGCCAATCCGGCCGCAGCGATAGCGGCCCGACATTCCCAACCGGAGTGGCTGGTTGAACAGTGGATCGACCAGCTTGGCGTAGCCGAGGCCCAGCAACTGGCAGAGGCGTCTTCACAGCAGCCCCCGTTGACGCTGCGGGTCAATACGCTCCGCTCCAATCGCGATGAATTGCTGCAGGAGTTTGAACAACAGGGTATTGAAGCAGCGCCCTGCCGCTTTTCACCCGATGGCATCTCAATTGCGGGGCGCCATACCATCAGCACCCTGCCCGGTTTTGATGCCGGCCTGTTCGCCGTACAGGATGAGGCATCACAACTGGCCGGACGGCTGCTGGGCGCCGAACCGGGCGAACGGATCTGGGATGCCTGCTGCGCCCCCGGCGGCAAAAGCTGCCACATCGCCCAGCTGATGGATGATCGTGGCGAATTGATTGCAACCGATATCTCCCGCTCAAAACTGACGCTTGTCCAGGACAACATCCGCCGACTCGGGATCAGCTCTGTTTCAACGGCGGTTGCCGACCTGCATCAGCCCGACACGTTTCCTGACGGCTATTTTGATCGCATCCTGCTGGATGCCCCCTGCTCCGGGCTGGGTGTTATCCGCCGCAATCCGGAGGCAAAATGGCGGCTCTTTTCCGGCGATATCACCCGTCTGGCCGCCGTCCAGAAAACCCTGCTGAAAAATGCCGCCACCAGATTGAAACCGGGAGGCACGCTGCTTTATTCAACCTGCTCAACTTCGGAGGCGGAAAATGAGCTGGTGGTGGAGGATTTTCTTTTGCACCATCCCGGGTTCGTGCTAGAAAACCTGAACGATCTTTTCCCGCCTGGAGTGAGCTGATTTGCGTTTTATGGCATGTTCAGGGTCTGGCCGCACCGTCACGGCATGGACGGCTTCTTCGCCGCACGAATCAAACGAATAAAATAGAATCAGGGAGTTCCCGCATGAAAAAAATCGCCCCATCCATCCTGTCTGCCGACTTTTCCCGTCTTGGTGATGAAATCCGTGCCGTCGAAGCGGCCGGCGCCGACTACATCCATATCGACGTCATGGATGGTCACTTCGTCCCCAACATCACGATCGGCCCGCTGATTGTCGAAGCCGCCCGCAAGGTGACGACCCTGCCGCTGGATGTGCATCTGATGATTGAGAATCCCGATCTCTATATCCCGGATTTTGCTGCAGCCGGCGCCGATATCATCGTCGTGCATGCCGAGGCGACCAACCACCTGCATCGCAGCATCCAGCTGATCAAATCCTTCGGGAAAAAGGCCGGTGTTTCGCTCAATCCGGCCACCCCGCTGAATGTTCTCGATTACATTATCGACGATCTGGATCTGGTGCTGCTGATGACTGTCAATCCCGGATTTGGCGGCCAGAGCTTCATCGATGCCTGCCTGCCGAAGATCCATTCATTGCGGGCCATGCTCGACCGGCGCGGCTCTGAGGCCGAACTGGAGGTTGACGGCGGAGTCAAACCGGCCAATATTGCCCAGATCTCCCACGCCGGCGCGGATGTTTTTGTCGCCGGCAGCGCCGTATTCGGAGCATCTGATTATGCGGCAACAATTTCGGAGATGAAGCGCCTGGCACACGAACCGCTGCTCTGATTTTATTCGGATTCCCGCAGAGATAGCCGTTTTATTAATTGAGTTTTGAGGTAAGTTGGGCTACACTCCCGCGCTATGTCCACCAGCGTACTAATCATAGATGATTCCGTTACCGTCCGGGAGCAGATCATCAGAACTCTTGAGTCGTTCAACCTCTTCACCCGCTATTACGAGGCGGAGGACGGTCTGGAAGGGTTCAAGAAACTGCTCTCCTCACCGGTCGACATTATCCTGTGCGATCTGGAGATGCCGCGCATCGATGGCTTTAAATTCCTGAGCATGCTTAAAGCACGGCCGGATCTTCAAGATGTCCCGGTTATCATCCTGACCGGCATGAACGACCGCGAGCGCAAGATCAAGGGACTTGAGCAGGGTGCCAGCGACTACATCACCAAGCCGTTTGACCCTGAAGAACTGGTTGCACGGGTCAAGGTCCACCTCAAAATAAAAAAGCTGCAGGATGAGCTGAAACGCTCCAACGAACTGTTGCTGGAGCTTTCCAACACCGACCACCTGACCGGACTCTTTAACCGCCGCTACATGATGGAAGCCCTTGATAAAGAGGTGCAGCGCAGCCTTCGCAAGGGTGGCAACTCTGTCGCTGATCATGCTTGACATTGATCATTTCAAGCAGGTTAATGACAGTTATGGCCATCTGCAGGGGGATGTCGTGCTGCAGAAGGTGGCGTTGCAGCTGCAAAAAGAGTTGCGCAGCTATGACTGCGCCGCCCGTTACGGTGGCGAAGAATTTGTCGCCATCCTGCCGGATTCGACACTGAAGAGAAGCTGTTTTTGTGGCCGAACGGATCCGTCTGGCGGTGCAGGGCACTAAATTCAGCGGCCCGCTTTCCACACTCTCTCTGACCGTAAGCCTGGGGGTTGCCTGTTTTTCTCCGGAGCACGTCTCTTACCGTTGATGGCTTTATCAAACTGGCTGATGATGCCCTGTATCGGGCTAAAGCCAATGGCAGAAACCGGGTCGAGTTCCATGATCCGGAAAGCTCGAAAATCCCTGCAACGGAGTGCGGTCGCTGCCGTCGATAAATAACACAGCGCTGCACCAATATTGCCAGTATGTACGAAATTCATAACGCCACCCGCCATCAGCCTGCCGTAAAGCGTCTGAAGACAGGTGGCGCTTGCATATTTACATTAAAAGGAATCATTTTATGACTAACTATTTCAGGTTTTTCACTGCGTGTGCACTCGTGCTCTGCAGCTGCTCTGTCCGCCCTGGCAACTCCGTTTGGCAAAATCGATGCTCCGCCGCTCTCTGAACGCTGGTTCGGCATTTATGTAAACAGCGAGCGGGTCGGATTCTACCGGCAACGGATTGACAAGTCAGATGACGGCTACCGCATGGAGGGGAACGGAAGCGTCCGGATGAAAGTAATGAGCTTTTCCAAAGAAGCCTCCATGCGTGAGACATATCTGGTTTCTAAAGGTCTGACACTCCGGTCATTTGATGTCTGATCAGACCGTGAATGGCTCATCGTCGCACATCATCGGCAAGGTTATCGGCGGTGCCATCCATATAAAAAGTGAAACCAACGGCAAAACAACCGACAAACTGCTCAAAATAAAGGGAGATGTCTATCCCGGCCCCGCCCTCAATTTATATCCCTTGATGCATCCGTTTTCAGCGGGAACATCATATAAAATCCAGGCATTCGATCCCGAAGAATTGAAGATCAAGGAGATACAGATCACCGTGCTGGGCGAGGATACAACGACCGGAGGGCTGCACGCTCTCAAGCTCCGCAACAATTTGTACCCATTTGTGAATAACGATATCTGGGTCGATGGGCAGGGGAATACTCTTGAAGAGTCGGTCCGTGAAGGGCTGGTGATGACTAAGGCGGAACAACCCAAGGCGCTTGGCGCTTTTATCAGTGATTGGGCACTTGCCAAGAAAGATCTGATTTATGACTTCAGCCTGGTGCGCGTACAGCCGCCAATCAAGAATCAGGCGAAGTTAACCGGTCTGGCGGTCGAGATCAGCGAGTGGAATGATGCCTTGCCACTACTGCAGGGTGGGGGGCAGCAGGTCGAAAAGAGGGGCAATGGACGCGTACTTTTCAAAACCGGTTCTCTGGTAACTGTGTCTTCGGAACCAGACATACAGAAACCGACAGATGCTCAGCTGATGCCGGCAGAAAAAATTGAGTCCGATGCTCCCGAAATCAAGGCACAGGCCAAGCTGCTTGCTGAAGGGGTCAAAAGCCAGGAAGAACTGGCAAAAGTGTTGGCATCATGGACGGCAGACTGGCTAAGGGACACGATTGATGACGGCGGCAGTGCCGTTGCCAGTTTCAAGTCAAAGAACGGCAACTGCCAGACACACGCCCGGCTCTACACCGCACTGGCACGGGCGGCCGGCATTCCGACCCGCTTTGTTTCCGGACTGGTACATTTGGAAGGAAAGGGTTTTCTCTATCATAGCTGGGCTGAAAGTTTTATCGGCGATCACTGGGTTTCCGTTGACCCCACCTACAACCAGCTCCCGGCGGACCCCACTCACCTGAAAATGTTTGAAGGCCATCTTCCGGAAGATATGGCGCCGATCATTGCCATCATCGGTCGAATCAAGATGACCGTCGTGGAGGCAAAGTACTAGAAAGGGATTGGACAGAGACAGACGAATTTAACAAGCCATGCAGACCGGATGTTCCCCGAGAATGAGCGTGACGGTGTTGCCCGGTAATGCAATGCACTGAAACCTGGGCCACTCACTGCAATCAGCATGACGATGACAGAGCTCTCAAGCGAAGAGAAAACCTCACGGCGGCAAACATCGGCGCTGATACGCCGCGACAAGTTCCCGTAACACCTTCTTCATGCCGCGTTTCCACGGTCCTACCGCTACCAGACGGAGATTTTCCGGGGCAAAAAGCGCCCGTGCAGTTTCCTGAATCTCGGCAGCAGTGATCCGACGCGCTTCACACTGATCTTCCTCAATGCTTCTGACAACCCCCATCAGCTCGCCCCAGCCATACCGCCCCCCCATTTCGTAGGCCGAATCACGGCTGAACTCAAGATCAAAAATATAGGAATTGCGAATTCGCTCCAGTTCCTCCTCGGGAACCGGCGTAACGGTAATGCGGAATAACTCCTCAAGCGCCGTTTCAACCGCATGAATCAGCGTATCCGGAGCCGTTGACAGATCAAAGGCCAGGCAGCCGGTTTCGTCGTAGGCCCCGATTGCGCCATCCACGGAATAGATGATACCCAGCTCCTCCCGCAAGGCGTAAATGGAGACGGGAACTGCCGCCACCGGCAAGAATGCGACGCAAAAAACGGAGCGCCATAAAGCGGCGGTCATCGCGGGCAAAGCCGAGGAACGCCAGCTGCAGGTTCATCTGGCTGTCAGAATCCTGCACACAGCGAATCTGTGGCGAGAACTGACGTAGTGTCACCATGTGTGCTGCCGGCACCCGCTCGCCAGGCCACTCGCCAAAACAATCAGTTGCGGCAGCGAGGACGGCACGGCTTTTGACCGGCCCGGACACGACCAGGACCGCATTTGAAGGGACATAGTAGTTCTTCAGATGTTCTTCAAGATCACTCCGCTCGATGGCAGCAATGCTTTCGAGCGTTCCGACGGTCGGCATCCCCAGCGGGTGCCGGGGCCAGAGCAGCCGGCTGACGATCGTATCCGGATTGACCTCTTCCCCCTGCTCGTTCAGGTCCTCTCTGGCTTCCTCGGCGATAATCCGCTTTTCAATCTCGATTCCGGTCAGAAGCGGCTTCATCAGCATCGAAGCAAATATTTCCATGCCGCGTTTGATACTGTCCGGGTGTACCCGTGAATAGTAGTAGGTCGATTCGGCATCGGTGGCGGCGTTCGGGGCGCCGCCGATAATCTCGAAGGCCGACTCGATTGCCAGCGACGAGGGAAATTCGGCTGTTCCGCGAAACAGGATATGTTCCAGAAAATGGGAAAGCCCTTCCCGCCCGGGCGGATCGTTACGGCCGCCGACTTTGAGGTAGATCGCCAGCTCGGCGGAGTGCAGATGCGGCATTTCGACACAGACGACCCGCAGTCCGTTGTCAAGGGTATGCAGAGAAGGACGGATCATGACAGAGCACTCCGGATAGTTTCAATTCGCTGCTCGGTATTCATCAGGCAGCAGGAACAGTTCTTCATGCGGCTCGGCCCAGATCGGGCGCGGCCAGAGCGGTTCTGACGCGAAGCGCGGCACGATGTGCCAGTGGATATGCGGCACCATATTCCCCAGGAGTTCATAATTGATCTTGGCCGGAGTGTAAATGGAGTAAAGCGCCTCCGCCACCGAAGAGACCTCCTCCATCAGCGCGGTCCGCACGTCACGGTCCAGCTGGAACAGTTCGGTGGCATGATTTTTGGTGAACAGCAGCGTATAGCCGGGAAAATACTGGTCACGGTTGAGGATTACGTAGGAGTGCGGCAGTTCCATGATCCGCAGATCGGAATCAGCATCCCAGCGGGAGCACATCGGGCAGTCAGTCATACTATTCATACCTCAGTGCGTCGATCGGGTTGAGCCCGGCCGCTTTCCGGGCCGGATAGAAACCGAAGAAGATTCCGACAGCACCGGAGAAGAAAAAGGCGATGGTGATGGATTCGAATCGAAATCAGGGTCGGCCAGTCCGAGCAGCGGGAGACGATCGTGGCACCGCCGGCTCCCAGAGCGATGCCGATCATCCCGCCGAGCATGGTCAGCAGCACCGCTTCGGTCATGAACTGCAGCAGGATGTCATTCTTTTTGCGCGCCGATCGCCATGCGGATGCCGATTTCACGGGTTCGCTCGGTGACCGAGACCAGCATGATGTTCATGATGCCGATGCCGCCGACGATCAGCGAGATGGAGGCCACTGCGCCCAGCAGCAGCGACATGGCCTTGGAGGACTGTTCGGCCACCGCCAGGATTTCGGACAGGTTGCGGGTCGAAAAATCCGGTTCCTTGCCGTTGGTGATGCGGTGGCGCTGGTTAAGCAGGCTGTTGATCTCTTCTTCGGCTTTGCCCAGCAGCTCTTCGCTTTTGGCCTTGACCATCACGGCGCCGACAGTATTGGTGTGCTGGGAGCGGACCAGATTGCGCTGGGCGGTGCGCAACGGCACAAAGATGGTATCATCCTGATCCGTCCCCTGGGGGGATTGCCCCTTGCGTTCCAGAACGCCGATCACCGTAAAGGGTATTTTTTTGATGCGCACGATCTTGCCGATCGGATCGGCTGAACCGAACAGGTTGTCGGCCACCGTCTGACCCAGCAGGCAGACCTTGGCGGCAGCCATCCACATCCTGCTGCGTTGATGCTGCGCCCGGCAGCTACCCCCCATTCGCGGATATCAAACAGTTCCGGCGTGGCCCCCATGATGACGGTTGACCAGTTCATGTTGCCGTAGACCACCTGGCCGGAGGTGCGGACCGTGCCGGCTGCGCAGGCTCTACCGACGGGCATTCGGTCATGATCGCCTTGACATCGTCGCTGGTCAGGGTCTGGGCTCCGCCGCTGCCGGTGCGCAGACCGCCGCTGGTGGTGGAGCCGGGGATGACCAGGATGATGTTGCTGCCGATGCTGGCGATCTGCTGGGAGATGACATAGCTGGCGCCCGATCCGACCGCCATCATGGCGATCACGGCGGCAATGCCGATGATGATGCCGAGCATGGTCAGAAACGAGCGCATCTTGTTGGTGCGCAGGGCCCGCAGGGCTATTTTGAGGGTCTGGAGAAAGTCCATCGGTTAAGCCGTCTGACCGGTCATGCTATCTGAGATGATGCTGCCATCCCGGAAGGTTATCTGCCGCCCGGCATACGCCGCCACATCATGCTCGTGGGTGACCATGATGATGGTGATGCCCTGCCTGTTGAGGGTGGTGAACAGGTCCATGATCTCTTCGCTGGTGCTGCTGTCCAGGTTGCCGGTCGGTTCGTCGGCCAGGATCACGGCCGGATTGTTGACCAGGGCCCGGGCAATGGCAACCCGCTGCTGCTGGCCGCCGGAGAGCTGGCTGGGGTGGTTGTTCTCCTTGCCGGCCAGGCCGACCTGTTCCAGGGCAGCCAGGGCCTTGCTGCCGCCGCTCTTTGGCGTGAAGACCGGCATAGACCAGCGGCAGTTCAACATTTTCCACCGCCGGGGTGCGGGCCAGCAGGTTGAAACCCTGAAAGACAAAGCCGAGCTTTTTGTTGCGGATATCGGCCAGCTGGTTGGTCGTCATGCCACCCACATCCAGACCGTCCAGCAGATAGCTGCCGGAGGTTGGGCGATCCAGGCAGCCCAGGATATTCATGCAGGTCGATTTGCCGCTGCCGGATGCCCCCATGATGGCGACAAATTCACCTGCGGCCACGCCGAAGGAAATCCCCTTGAGCGCCTCGAACTGCTGGTCGCCCATGATGAAGACCCGGCGGATATCGGTTAGGGAGATGACGCTGCTCATCTAGAAACGGCCGCCCCATCGGCGAACCGCTCGCCGCCTTTTTCTTGCGTGTCGCCGCCGATCTGCTCGATAATGACTTCATCACCTTCCTTGAGGGTGCTCTCGACCAGTTCGATGCTGCTGTTGTTGGCAATTCCGGTTTTGACCGGCACGGCAACCGGCTTGCCTTCCTTGAGGATGTATACCTGCTGGTCCTCTCCTTACCCTTGCGGCCGCCGGTTGATCCGATGCCGCCCGCTGCACGCTGGCCGGAAGCTCCGCCACGGTCGCCATTCCCCTTCCCTTTCGGCTCATCCCCTTTTGCTTTCGGCTTGAAACGCAGGGCCGCCGGCGGCAGTTTGAGCACATCATCCTTCTTGGCCACTTCAACCGAGACATTGGCGGTCATGCCCGGTTTCAGCTTCAGGTCGCTGTTGTCCACATTAACGACCACGACATAGGTGACCACATTCTGGGTAATGATCGGTGCGCTGCGAATCTGGACGACCTTGCCGCGGAAAGTCTGTTCCGGATAGGAATCGACGGTGAAACTGGCATTCTGGTGAAGCTGGATGCGGCTGATATCCGCTTCGTCGACGCTGACTTCGATCTGCATCTTGGTCAGATCCTGGGCGATGGTGAAGAGCGTCGGGGTCTGGAAAGGAGGCGGCCACGGTCTGGCCGACATCAATCGCGCGGGAGATGACCACGCCGTCGACCGGCGAGCGGATAACGGAGTAGCGCAGGTTGGTTCTGGATTGCATCAGCGCGCCGCGGGTCTGGGCAACGCTCCCTTCGGCAGCCTTTACCGCGGCTTTGGCCGACTGGAAGGCGGTTTCGGCAACATCAAAATCTCCCTGGGAGATGATGCCGTCGCTCAGCAGTTTTTTGTTGCGGTTGAATGTTCGCTCGGCATCGGCCAGGGTGACCTTGGCCTTTTGCAGGTTGGCCTCGGCGTTCAGGAAGTTGCCCTGGGACTGCTCCACCGAGGCATTGAACAGGGACGGGTCGATCTCGGCGATGGCCTGCCCTTTTTTGACCCGCGAGTTGTAATCAACATAGAGTTTCTGGATGGTGCCGGACACCTGGGTGCCGACCTGAACGGTGGTTACCGCCGAAAGGTTGCCGGTGGCGGCGACCGTGGAGACAATCGTGCCGCGCTCAATTTTGGCGGTCTTGTAGCTGATCTCAGGTGTACGCTTATAAAAGAAATAGCCGGCAATGCCGCCTATAAGAATGATAACGGCAAGGATGATGAGGTATTTTTTCATGCAAATCTCTCGATGTGGTGTAGTAGCTTGATACGTGCGGCGGTCATCATAGCAGATAATCAGCACGCACGACAAAAAAAAGCCCCCCTGTCAGACGACAGGGGGCTTTTTTCTGAACGCCCGCACCGGTCGGCGGCGGGCTAACTAGGGCAACCCTCTTTGCAGTGGGAAACCGGACGAATTCTGAATCTTGCAGTCCACATTGGCAGGGTCTCCTTTCGATGAAATATTTAATTCCTAACAGGATTGTTTTTATCTTAATACTATTTCAAAACTTGTCAAGCGTGAAATGCGAATAATGCGATTTCGATTGCAATATCTGATGCTGGTGGCAAAATGCCTCATATGACATCACACAGACCTTTTCTGGAAATATCCTGTCAGCAGGTCATGACGGAGGATGCCTCCGTTTTTTCCGTGCAGTGGGCCGATCTACCGGTCGCAATGGCAGACGCACTTTCTGCGGAAAAGCTATTAACCCGCTATCTGGGCTATATCAAAAAATGCACGTTGACTTTGATTCGCCCGGTGACTCTGGATAACAGCATCGAGTTTCGCCTGATAGGAACAGGCAGGAGCTTGATCAGCTTTTTGCCGCCAGTGTGCGCGGACGGCTCCGTGATTTTGCGTATCTCTGGCGGTTTTCTGGTGCAGCTCGCGCCGGAGCGATCGGGGCGAATTCAGCTTCGGGGTTGAGCATCGCCCCGGGAGTGTACGAGTTTCGCTCCAGCTCAGTGATTTCTGTCCATTGATTCTCGGCAGCCATCCACCATCACCGGTTCGCGTCTGGCTCTACCACGTTACCCAGGCCGCCATCCATCGTTTGGTGACGGTACGTTTTCTGGCACTGCTGTATCAGGACCTGGGCGGACCTTCTACCGAGGTTCGGATCGTAGATGTTGCCATACGAGACGGCAAACCTGTCTGAGGCTTTGCTTGTGCCCTGAAGTGTGCTATAGTTTTTGATCTGTAATTGCGGTCATGCTCCCGTACTCCACAGCGCTATTAATACGTCAAAAGGAATGCCAGAAGATGCCGAACACGACTATCGAAATACCTTCAAGATTGCCGCTCTACTCCCAAAAAGAGGCGGTTGTTTTCCCCTATATGCTGTTTCCGGTGTATGTCAGCGAACACGATGTCGCCATTTTCCGTGAAGCGGATACCTATGAAAAATATGTTGTGTTTGCCTTTGAGCGCCCGGATGTTTCCAGCAATGGACTTCCAGGCGGCATATGCGAGATTGGCACACTCTGCAGGGTCACCCAGATTAAAAAACTGGATGACGGGCGCTACAAGGTTTCTCTGGAGGGGATCACCCGCCTGCGAATTCTGGATACCGAACCGGCCGGGGCACTGACCCTGGCTCATTGCGAGATTGTACGTGAGTTCGTTGAAAAGAACCTCGTATCGGAGGCGCTGGTTCAGAGCCTGAATGCCTTGTTGAAAATAGCACTTTCACACGGGAAACCGCTTCCTGATGATGTCATGAAGATGATCGATTATATCGACAACCCGGCGCGCCTTTCCGATCTGGTGGCGCTGTATGTCAATCTGCCGGTCAGCGACCTGCAGGAACTGCTGGAAACGGTTGATCCGCTGGAACGCCTGAAAAAGGTCTATGTGCATCTTACCAATGAAGTGCAGCGGATGCAGATCAAGAACGAGGTTGCCGGTGAAGTCACCAAGCGGGTCGGCAAGAACCAGAAGGAATATATCCTGCGCGAGCAGATGAAGCACATCCAGGAAGAGCTGGGTGATGAAGACCCACGCTCGGCCGATATGAACGAGCTGCGCCGAAAAATCGAAGAGGCCGGACTTCCGGAAGATATCAAAAAAATTGCCGACAAGGAACTGAAGCGCCTCGAGCGAATCAACCAGGCTTCTCCGGAATACAACGTAGCGCGGACCTATCTCGATTATCTGGCCGGTATGCCGTGGAACACAAGCACGACCGACAGTCTCGACATGCGTGCGGGCCGAGGAGATTCTCAACGAAGATCATTACAACCTGAAAAAAGTCAAAGAGCGCATTCTGGAATTTCTGGCGGTGCGCTCACTCAAAGAGAACATGAAGGGGCCGGTACTCTGCTTTGTCGGCCCGCCGGGGGTCGGCAAAACCTCGCTGGGCAAGTCTATCGCCCGCTCGATGGGGCGAAAGTTTGTGCGTATTTCGCTGGGGGGGGTGCGGGATGAAGCCGAAATTCGCGGCCATCGCCGCACCTACATCGGGGCACTGCCGGGACGCATCATCAAGGAGCTCTACCGCTGCGGCGCCAATAATCCGATCTTTATGCTGGATGAAATCGACAAGCTGGGCAATGACTTCCGCGGCGACCCGGCCAGTGCGCTCCTGGAGGTGCTTGACCCGGAGCAGAACTTCAGCTTCAACGACCACTACCTCGACGTTGCGTTTGACCTGTCAAAAGTGATGTTTATCACCACCGCCAACCAGCTCGACCCGATACCCGGCCCGCTCAAGGACCGCATGGAGGTCATCCGTCTCGCCGGTTACAGCAGCCAGGAAAAACTGCAGATCGCCAAAGACTTTATTATCCGCCGCGAGCTGGAGGAGAACGGTCTTGCTGACCGGGGCCTTACCTTCAATGACGAAGCGCTGGAGAAAGTTATCAGCGACTACACCCGCGAAGCCGGCGTGCGCGGCCTGCAGCGCACGATCGCCTCGATCTGCCGCAAGGTGGCCAAGGAAATCACCCAGAACAAGGCCACGCGGAGCTGCATCACCCCTGAGGTCGTAACCGAACTGCTCGGACCGAAAAAATTCCATAACGAGGTGGCGGCCGAGAATGACCGGATCGGCGTGGTGACCGGACTGGCCTGGACTGAGACCGGGGGAGATATCCTCTTCATCGAAGTCGACCTCCATGCCGGGCAAAGCAGAGCTGATCCTGACCGGTTCACTGGGCGACGTGATGAAGGAATCGGCCCGGGCGGCGCTCTCCTACATTGAGGCCCATGCCGAAGAATTCGGCATCAAGCCGGAAGCGTTTGAAAATCGCACCATTCACATTCACGTCCCTTCCGGCGCCATCCCCAAAGACGGCCCTTCAGCGGGGGTCACCATGGTCACGGCGCTGGTTTCACTTCTGACCGGAAAACCGGCACGCCGCAATGTCGCCATGACCGGAGAAATCACACTGACCGGCCGGGTGCTGGCGATCGGCGGCTTGAAGGAAAAGGTGCTGGCAGCTCATCGGGCCGGTGTCAGCACGATCATCGCGCCGGAGCGCAACCGCGACGACCTGGAGGATATCCCGGATAACGTCCGCAACGACCTGCAGTTCATCTTCGTCAGTGAAGCGGCTGAAGCACTGGCAGCGGCACTCTAGCTGAATATGAAATTTGCCGTCATCGACAAAATCCTGCTGATTTTTTTTCACGAGCTGCAGAATTATTTCATCCTGGCCGGGCGCGCCTTTGCACGGATCTTCCGCCGTCCCTTCTATTATCGCGAATTTGCCATCCAGTTCGACAAACTCGGGTTTTCCTCCCTGTTCATCTGCATCCTGACCGGCCTTTTCTCCGGCATGGTCATGGCACTGCAGTCGCTGATCCAGCTCAAGCCGTTTGCCGCCACCAGCTATGTCGGCGGCATGGTGGCGGTAACCATGATCAAGGAACTGGGGCCGGTGCTGGCCTCGCTGATGGTGGCCGGCCGGGTCGGATCGGCCATCACCGCCGAACTGGGAACGATGGTGGTGACCGAGCAGGTTGATGCCATGCGGGTGGAAGGGACCGACATTATCACAGCGCCTGGTGGTGCCGCGCCTGAAGGCCATGCTGCTGGCCCTGCCGCTCTTGACGGTCGTGACGGATGTGATCTCGCTGCTGGGCGGCTATATCATGTCCGCCGGCTACAGCATCAATCCGATCATGTACATCAGCGGGCTGCCCCAGTTCATGGTGTTTCAGGATCTGATCGAGGGGGTGGTCAAGCCGGCGGTGTTCGGCGCGATTATCACCATAACCGGCTGTTATGTCGGGCTTAACACCAAGGGCGGCGCCGAGGGGGTCGGCGCGGCCGCCAAGCAGGCGGTGGTGCTTTCTTCGGTGCTGATCCTGGTGTGCGATTTTTTCATGGCCAAGATTTTTGTGGTTTTCAGGGGATAATATGACGTACTGGCTTTTCAAAACCGAACCGGGCTGTTTCTCCTTTGATGACCTGAAGAAGCGCCCGGATATGACCGAACCATGGGACGGGGTGCGCAACTTCCAGGCCCGCAATTTTCTGCGGGATTCGATCAAGGTCGGCGACCGGGTGCTGTTTTATCACAGCAACATCCCGGAACCGGCGTGGTCGGCCTGGCGGAGGTCGTGCGGGCCGGCTATCCGGATACAACCGCCCTGAATCCGAACGGGGAGCATTTCGACCCCAAGGCCTCGCCCGACAATCCGATCTGGTACATGGTGGATGTGCGCTATCGTCGAACCGCTGCAAGAGCAGGTGACGCTGGAGCGCATCAAACAGCAACCCGCTGCTGGCCGACATGCCGCTGGTCAAGCGCAGCCGCCTCTCGATCCAGCCGGTGACTCCGGAGCGAGTGGCAGATCATCCTGACCATGGGGGGGATCGACATCCCATGAGCACCGGCGATTCGATCCGCATGGAAAAACTGTGCTACTCCATCGGCGGCCGCAAGATCCTGGAGGATTTCGACTTCCGTCTGGAGCGGGGCGTCAACCGTACCATCCTGGGGGTCAGCGGCGCCGGGAAAACGACCATTCTCAAGCTGCTGCTGGGTCTGCTGCAGCCCGATTCCGGCAGGGTCTTCATCGGCGACCTCTGCATCACCGGCCTGCCGGAATCGAGCTTCATGGAGCAGCGCAAGCGGATCGCCATCGTTTTTCAGGGGGGGGCGCTGTTCGATTCCATGACCGTGGGCGAGAATGTCGGCTATCGCCTGTTCGAGGAGGGGCGGCTTTCCCAGGCCGAAATCGAGCAGATTGTGCGCGAAAAACTCAGCTTCGTCGGGGTGGAACCGGCCCTCAACCTGTATCCGGCCGAACTGTCGGGCGGCATGAAGAAACGGGTGGCCATTGCCCGGGCCCTGGCGGCCGACCCGGATTACATCTTCTTTGACGAACCGACCACCGGCCTCGACCCGATCGGGGTCTACAATATCTGCAACCTGATGCAGCGACTGCAGGCCGAGGGAAAGACCACCCTGATGGTCACCCACGATCTGGCCACCGCCTTTGCCACCTCGCAGCGTTTCACCTTTCTGCACCAGGCACGCATGCTGTTCGAGGGGAGCGAAGAGGAGATGAAGGCCAGCAGCATCCCGGAGGTGCGGGAGTTTCTGGAACCGACGGACAGATCGCTGTTTGTATGATGTTCAAATCAACAATGAAATACAACAGGAACAGGCGGGAATGATATGAAACGAAGTAATCAGATCGGCTGGGCTCAGGTACGGGGGGGTGTTTTCATCTTTCTGGCACTGCTCTTCTTTGCCGGCGGGGTCCTGCTGATGGGGCAGAAGACCAAGATGTTTGTCGCCAAGGGGCAGCATGCGGATCGTCATGGATGATGTGGCCGGCCTCAAGGTCGGCGCTCCGGTCTGGCTGGCCGGGGTGGATGTCGGCGTTGTTACCGACATCCTGTTTGCCGACCCGAAGAACAGCAACGAGGTCAGTATCGATATCGAAGTCGATACCGATGCCCTGAAGAAGATCGGTCCCGATTCGAAGATCACCATCAAAACCCGCGGCCTGATGGGTGAAAAATATGTGGATATCACTCCCTTCAAAGCAGTACTCCGAAACACCTGCCACCGTACTGCAGGGGACATCGGTCGCCAAGCTGGATGATGTGGTTCAGAAGGCCGGCGACACCTTTGACAAGGTTAACGGGATCATCGACAACATCGACCAGGGCAAGGGGACGCTGGGCAAACTGAACAAGGACGAGACGCTCTACAGCAATATTGCGCGCCTGGCCGTCGAAATGAAAGATCTGGTCGTCACCATCAACCGCGGCGAAGGGACTCTTGGCAAGCTCAACCGCGATCCGGAACCGTACAACAAGCTGATCAGCATTCTTAACCGCGCCGACCGGACACTGCAGGATATTCAGGCCTCTGACGGCACGCTTAACAAGTTGATTTACGACAAGACGCTCTACACCAAGCTGACGTCGCTGGCGGACAAGAGCAACCAGGCAGCCGATGATGTCCGTGATCTGAACAAGAAGATCATGTCAAAGGATGGTACGCTCGGCCTGCTGATCAATGACCGGGAGTTTTATGACAAGGGGATGTCTCTCCTTACCAGGGCCGAATCTCGGTCAAAGCGATCGAAGAGGTGACCGCAAAAGTCAAGAGCGGCGACGGAACTGCCGGCAAGACTGGTGAACGACAAGGAACTGTACGACAAAATGAACCGGATGGTTGATGATCTGGATGCACTGGTAAAGGATTTCAAGGAAAATCCGCGGAAGTATATCAAGTTTTCGGTGTTTTAAAGGGAGTACAGGATATGAAGCGAATTTTGATTGATAGTTACTGCTGATTGGCAGCTGTGCTGCAACAGGCGCTACAGGCCGCGACGCTTGAAGAAAAGGTCATCGAGCACACCATGAAAAACGGCATGAAGCTGCTGATGGTGGAGCGGCACACCTCGCCGACGGTCTCGGCCTGGATCCGTTTCCGGGTCGGGAGCGTCGATGAACGCAGCGATGAACGCGGCATTGCCCATCTGCTGGAGCATATGCTCTTCAAGGGGACGACGACCCTCGGGACCAAGGATTATGCCGCCGAAAAACCGATTCTGGACAAGATCGAGGCGACCGCCCAGGCGCTGATGGCCGAGAAGGCAAAGCGCGACAAGGCTGACACGGGCAAGATCGCCGAACTGGAGAAAGCAGCTGGCCGCGCTGGAAGCAGATGCGTCAAAATATGTCATAAAGGATGAGTTTTTCGAGCTGTATTCCAAGAACGGCGGCACCGGCTACAACGCCTTTACCAGCCGCGACGGCACCACCTATCTGATCAGCCTGCCCTCCAACAAGCTGGAACTGTGGGCCGCCATCGAGTCGGACCGCATGCAGAATGCGGTGCTGCGCGAATTCTACACCGAACGGTCGGTGGTGATGGAGGAGCGGCGCCGCTCCTACGATGCCGACCCGGAGAGCAAGCTCTGGGAAACCTTTGTGGCCTCCAGCTTCCTGGCCCACCCCTACGGCCAGCCGACCATCGGCTGGATGTCGGATATCGAGAATCTGACCCGCACCAAGGCCGAACAGTTCTTCCACAGTTACTACGCACCCAACAATGCCATCGTCGCCATTGTCGGCGATATCGACCCCAAGGCAGACCATCGCCCTGGTGGAGCGCTATTTCGGCGCCATCCCGCCGGGAAAGGAGCTGCCGCCGGTCACCGCCGAAGAGCCGAAGCAGGCCGGTGAACGGCGCATCGAACTGGTGGCCGAGGCAGAGCCGACCCTGATCATCGGTTTTCACAAACCGGCCATCGGCACCCCGGATGACTATGTTTTTGACGTGATCAGCATGATTCTGGGCAGTGGCCGCACCTCACGCTTTTACAAAAAACTGGTGATTGAAAAACAGATCGCCACCGATATCGGCGCGTTTGATGCACCCGGCAGCCGCTATCCGAACCTGTTCGTCATCAGCGCCAATCCGCGCGCTCCGCATACGGTCAAAGAGGTTGAAGATGCCATTCTGGCGGAACTGGATCTGCTGAAAACGAGCCGGTCGCCGAGCGCGATCTGCAGCGGATCCTCAACAAGATCGAGTATGAGGAGGCCCGCCGCATGGGAACCAACGGCGGCCTGGCCCGCAACCTGACCGAATACGAGGCGACAACCGGCAGCTGGCGCTATATGATCGAGTACCGCGGCAAGATTGCCAAGGTCACTCCGGCCGACATCATGCGGGTTGCCACGACGTACTTCACCCGCGAGAACCGCATGGTCGGATTTCATCACCAAAAAAGGGGGTGACAAATGAGACAGTTCCTTATTTCCATCTGCTTCCTGGTCATCTCGATCGCACCCGTGTTTGCCGGCGGATCAGCCACTGGCAAATCCCCGCACCATGAAATTTCCCGACGTTGAACTTTCAGATCCCCAAGGCCGAACGGGTTGTGCTGGAGTGCGGCATGCCGGTCTACCTGCTGCGCGACACCGAACTGCCGATCATCAACATGACCGCCATGGTGCGGACCGGATCGGTCTATGAACCGGCCGCACAATCCGGACTGTCCGGCATGACCGGCAGCGTCATGCGCAGCGGCGGAGCCGGCGGAATGTCCCCGGAGAAGATGGATGACGAGCTGGAATTCATGGCATCATCTGTCGAAAGCAGCATCGGCAGCGATATGGGCACAGTTTCGCTGACAGCACTGAAAAAGAATTTCAGCCGGACGCTGCAGATATTCTGCTGATGTCCTGCTGCGCCCCGACTTCAGCGAAAAACGGATTGAAATTGCCCGCAAACAGACTATTGAAGGTTTGCGCCGTCAGAATGACGACCCCAAGGAAATTGCCGGACGCGAGATCAATCGGGCCATTTATGCCGGACACCCCTTGGGCGAATCGCAACCTTCGAGTCAATCAGTTCGATCACCCGCCAGGATCTGGTTGATTTTCATCGCCGTTTTTACCGGCTCGACAACATGATCCTGGCGGTTTCGGGCGATTTTGACCGAACAACGCTGCTCAAAGAGCTGAATGCAGTTTTCAAACCGGAAAAACAGCTCAGCGCCCTTGATGCTGCCGAGATCCCCCAGCCAAAACAACAGTTTCATGGCGAGGTGCTTTACGGCAAAAAAGACGTCAACCAGACCGTCATCCGCATGGGGCATCTGGGGCTGACCAAGGACACCCGACATTTACGCCGTGCGGCTTCTGGACTATATTCTGGGGGGCAGCTTCACCTCACGCCTGACGATGGAGATTCGCACCAACCAGGGACTGGCCTACAATGTCGGCAGCCACTTCGATATCGGCCGCCGTTTTACCGGCAGCTTTATCGCCGAGACCGAGACCAAGGCCGAATCCACCGTCAAGGCGATCACGCCTGATGAAAGAAATAATCGCCGAGATGACCAAGGAACCGGTCAGCGATGAGGAACTGAATGCCGCCCGGGAATACATGATCAACTCGTTCATGTTCGGCTTTACCAGTCCGGCTTCAATTGTCACCCAGCGGGCTCGACTCGAATTTTACGGATACCCCGACGGCTATCTTGAACAGTATCGTGACAATATTGCCAAAGTGACAAAAACGGATATACTGAGGGTCGCACAAAAGTACTTGCATCCCGACGCGTTCAAGCTGGTTGTAATCGGAGATGCGGCAAGGTTCGACCAGCCGCTTTCAACGCTGGGGATGGTGCGGGAACTTGATTTGAAGCTGAATATTCCCAAGCCCTGATAATCAGGATAACTTCCTACTTCTGAATGAGGTGAAAAGACATGGCGCTTTATGAATGGGACGATAGCATTGTGCTGGGAATTCCGACTATTGATGATCAGCACAAAGCACTTTTTGGCTGGATTAACAATCTTAATGAAGCAATTGAGAGTGGTGACGGATCTGAAGCGGTCGGCGAGGTGATCTGGAAATTGATTACCTATGTGACAGAACATTTCACCGGAGAAGAGCTGCTGATGCTTTCCTGCAACTATCCCGACCTGCCGGCTCACCGTAAGGAGCATGACCTGTTTGTTGATCGTTTGCGGGAAATTCAGCTCAGCATTAACGACGGTCACGAAATGGGTAAAAACGTTTTGGATTTTTTGGGAGAGTGGCTGGTGTGCCACATAAAGGGAACCGACCAGGGGTACAACCGTTTTATTCACCAACTGGCGAAAAAGGTCTAGCTGACTGCCAATCGGCCTGCAATACAATCGGCTATTCTGATGCCGTCTACAGCAGAACTCATGATACCGCCGGCATAACCGGCGCCTTCACCGGCCGGATACAAGCCTTTGACGCCAACGGACTCAAAGTTGCCGTCGCGCAGGATGCGCACTGGTGATGAGGTGCGTGACTCAATACCGATCAGGGTAGCCTCAGCGGTTACAAAGCCCCTCAATTTGCGCCCGAAATCAGCAATCCCTTCCCGCAGCGTGTCGATGATAAACTGCGGCAGCACGGAATCCAGTTCAGTTTCGCAGATACCGGGTCGGTAGCTCGTCCTGACCGGACCTTTACCCGGAAGCCGCAAGAAAGCGAGCAGGTTCTGGGCCGGCGCCCGGTATCCCCCTCCGCCCAGTTCAAATGCCCGCTGTTCCCACCTGCGTTGCAGCCGAACCCCCGCCAGCGGCCCCGGGCCATCAAAATCGTCTTCCCGAACATTAACCACCAGAGCGCTGTTAGCATACGGGGAGTTGCGCAGTTGTCCGCTCATGCCGTTGGTAACGACTCCTCCCGCTTCGGATGCCCCACCGACGACAACCCCGCCGGGGCACATACAGAAGGAATAGGCACTGCGTCCGGTGGCACTGTTGTTCCAGGCAACAGCATAGTCAGCAACCGGCAGGTTTGGCTGTTTCTGGCTCCCGTACTGAATCCGGTTTATCAGCTCCTGCGGATGCTCAACCCTGAGTCCCATTGCAAACGGTTTACGCTGCAGCGGCACATTCAGCCGTTCCAGCAGTTCAAACGTATCCCGAGCGCTGTGTCCCGTTGCCAGAATCAGGTGGTCGCACGGCATTTCCTCCGCATCGTTCAGAGTCAAAGCTGCAACCCTGCCATCCGTGATAGCCAGGTCGGTCATGCGGCAGCCGAAGCGAATGGAAAAACCCTTCTCCAGAAGCTCCCGCCGGATAGCACTGATTACCGTCCTCAATCGATCAGTGCCGATATGCGGCTTGGCAAGATAGCGCACCTCCGGCTGAGCTCCGAACGCCGCCAGTTTTTCCAGCACCCAGGGTACCAGCGGGTCCTTGGAGCGACAGGTCAGCTTGCCGTCCGAAAACGTTCCGGCACCACCCTCACCGAACTGGACATTGGATTCAGGATCAAGAATGCCGTCTTTCCAGAAACTCTGTACGGTCAGCGCCCGCTGTTCCACCGGTTCTCCGCGCTCGATGATCGTTGCAGTCAATCCGTACTCTGCCAGTCGCAGGGCGGCAAACAGTCCGGCCGGGCCGCTGCCGACGATGACGATACGCTTGGACGACTGAATCCGTGCCAGAACCGGGACATCGTTTTCGTCCTGCCATTCCAGCACCGGATCGATGCTCAGACGCGGCCGTATAGTATCATCAACTGAAAAGGAGAGCGTATAGACCAGTTTGATGTGCGTTTTTTTGCGGGCATCTATCCCTTTGCGGATAATGCGGACATCGTGCAGAGACTCGAGCGGAATAGAAAGTTTAGCTGCCAGTAATGCAGGCAGCGTTTCTTCACGATCATAAGGGGTAAGGGAGAGATTACGATAGATAAAAGGCATGCCGTCAGCTTTGAAGGTACTTTGCACGTTCCAGGATCTGTTCGACGATGATGACGATATCCACCGGTCGCGTAGATTTGGGGATATGAACCTTGGCGCCCATTTCGGGAGCGTCGTGCTCATGGGGCGATTCCTGAAACATGGATGTCAACAGCACAATCACCGGAGGGGTATCACCAGCCAGACGACCGATCTCCATGCAGGTGCTGACTCCTCCCATGCGCGGCATTACAAGATCGGAAATTACGACATCAGGATGTGTTTCAAGATAGACCTTTACCCCCTCAATTCCGTCATTGGCGTTAAACACGGTAAACCCGTTGTCACTGAAATTATCGGTCAGCACTTTCAGGAAAAACGGGTCATCATCGATGATAAGAATTTTTCTGAGCGATTCGGTCATGACGGTACACACTGGATAGGATATCGACGGCTAAGGCATACTACACCACCTCAACCAAAAAAAGAAAGGAAGAATGTTTTCAGCTGCAGACCGGAAATTCCAGGCGGAATGTGGTCCCCTCCGGTGACGAGAATTCGACCTCCATGCTCCCTTCGTACATGCGCGCAATTCGCTGGGCAACCGGCAAACCCATTCCGGTGCCGCGACTTTTTGTGCTGAAAAATGGTTCAAATATGCTTGGGAGAACATCTTCCGCAATTCCGCTGCCGCTGTCACCAACTCTGACAATTACCCGACCGTTCTTTTCAAAAACTTCAATAGCAAGACGGCCGCCATAGCTCATTGCATCCATGGCATTCAGAAAGAGATTGGTAAAAATCTGTTCCAACTCGCTCGGATCGGCAGTAATAGGTTTTGGAATGCAATGATACTGGCGGTCAACCTGGATTTTCTTTGTCTCAATCTGAGGCGAAAAGGCCTCAATCGCGTTGTCTATTACCTGATCGATCTGCACATTGGATGAGATGATCCGGGTACGCCGGGATGCATCCAGCAATTTGCGGATAATAGAATCAATCCGGTCGACTTCCTTCAGAATTTTCGTTTGATACTCAAGCTGATCCGGTTCGGTCGTTGTCTGCCGCATCAGTTGGATAAACAGGGAGATGGAGTTGAGCGGGTTGCGGATCTCGTGAGCCATGCCGGCTGAAAGATAGCCCATCGCCGCAAGTTTTTCTGACTGGACGATCTCTTCCTGAGCGTTCTGAAGCGCCTCGGATTTTTCGCGAACCCTCTTCTGAAGTTCCAGATTCCACTGTTCAATTTCAGAGAGAAGATGCTCCTGCTGTTTTTGAAGCTCCCGGTTGTGAAGTTCGATTTCCCGGATTCTCAGTACATTTTTCAAGCCGTTCAACCAGATTGCGATTGTTGAATGGCTTGAGGATATATTCTGAAGCGCCATTTTTCATCAATTCAACGGCGACTTCTTCGCTCCCCTTGCCGGTGAGCATCACAACATACGTATCGGGAAAATGTGTCTTGATCCGCTGCAGAGCAGACAGACCATCCATCTCCGGCATCATATAATCGAGCAGAACCAATTCCGGAGCATGGCGGGAAATAAGCTCAAACCCTTCAAGAGCACGATCTGCGCCATATGGCTGAAAACCGTTTTTTGAAAGTATCAGCGAGGTCAGTTCGAGGATGTTCTTGTCGTCATCGATGATGACGACAGAGACTTGTCTGTCGCGTGATCTTGGTTCCGTCAGCATGGAAGGATATCTCTTTTCACAAGTTTGCGGGGCCCATTACTTGGCTATCGGTAGCCTGACCGTCAGAACCGGGCAGATTGCAGAACGTACAACCCGTTCTGCTGTACTGCCGAAAAGGAGATGGTCAAGACCGGTTCTGCCATGAGTACCGACCACAATCAGGGATGCATCAATTTTGGCAGCTGCTGCCGTGATTTCGTCATAGGGAATACCGGTCACAATTGTTGTTTTATAGTTTGTAAAAGTCCCCAACCGTGCATTGCAGAATGTTTCCATCATCTTGACAGCTCCATCCTCAATCTCTTTTTCAAGCTGTTCAAAAGAGATCTGCGGCACATAAAAACCACGCAAATCAACCGGTTCATTGATGACGTGCATAATGGTGAGTTCCGCATTGAACTGAGTCGCCAGTGTCAGAGCATAGTCAAAAGCACATTCGGAATTTTCCGAAAAATCGATGGCGGTCAGAATTTTTGTAAACGGTTTCATGGGTTTCCTCCTGAAAGAATGCAGTCGGTTCAAACGGTTTTGAAAATTTTGTTGATGACTTTTTTGAGATCTTCATATTTAACCGGCTTGTTAATGTATTCAAAAGCACCCAGCGTCATGGCTTCAAGGTACGACTCAACTTCCCCGTAGGCGGTGATCATGATAACGTTGCTGGCAGGGTGGCTACGGTTGAGTTCGCGTAAAAACATCAATCCGTTCATTTCCGGCATATTAAGATCGGTAATAATCAGCTCTACATCTTTGCTGCGCAGATAATTGAGAGCCTCCACGCCATTCCCGGCCGACGAAACATCATAGCCATCGTGGGCCAGAATCTTGGAAAGCGCCACGCGGGCATTTTCCTCATCATCCACGACCAGAATCCTTTTATATTGCTGTTCCACTAAGCTTCTCCTGCGCGGTTTGAAGTACAGAAAGTCTAGCATGGAGCGGCGCAGTGTCAAGGCGCTGAAATTCTTTTTTTAGGCGTTAGAAGTTACCCTTTTATTAGGAACTGGGCGGTGCCGACGGGAATAACCTCGGAATGGAAGAAAGTCCCGAATTACTGCCTGATGCCATCGGCATCAAGTTCAACGTAAACCGGTTTGTCAGGAGGGCCGAGCGGTTTGTAAGGTTTGCCGTTCAATTCCACGTCAACACCACCGGCATTGCTCAATTCCAGTGCGACTTTTTTTTCTGCCTTCCACTCAATGACATCCCCAATGGTGAGCTCATACTGTTGTGGCGCGGAGCCGTCTACTGTGGCGGTTAGAGTACCGTTCTGGGTAACCTTGATTTTCAGGATAAACCCCTTGGTGACATCTGCCGCCCGTTTCGGCGTCACTGTTATTTCAGATTCCGACGACTCTACAGAATGCCCTACAGGAGGCCTTTCAGCTTTGGGAGATGAAATATCCCGTTCTGCCTTCTTGTTTCGCACGGAGCTTTGTACCATCTGGACAGGAGCATTTTGAGGAGGTGGAACTGCGACCACAGCCGGTTGCTGCTGACGGGCGGGGGGAGCCGGAGGGCGTTTGAAGAAGGTTGCGGTAATCAGAATAATTGCCAGCAGAAAAGCCGGGAACAACAATTTTCTAAGAGATATCAGACGGCGCGGCGGGCGGGCTGGAGCAGGCGCCGTCTTGGCAGTGTCCGGTTTTTCACCTTGGACACCAAAAAGCTTGTCATACATTCGTGCCACATCATCAGAGTTTAATCCAAGGTAGCTGGCATAGATTCGAAGGAACCCCTTGAGATAAGCCTGATTGGCAAATTCACGAATCTTGTCGTCTTCCAGTGCTTTCAGGTATGAAACACCTATTTTTGTAGTTTCCGAGGCTTCTTCAAGCGTAATCCCGTGGAACTCCCGGCAACGGCGAAGAATAGCACCCGGTGAACTGCCAGTCGTTTCCGGTAAAGATGAAACCAGATCTGACACGTTGGCCTCTCTCACTTGATAAGTTCCAGATACCCAAGAGCTGCCCGCCCCGGTTCTGTGTCAGGAATAAGCCGTACCGCCTCTTTGAATGAAGCGCGGGCAGCATCGATCTTGTTCAGTTTAAGCTGAGCCAGACCAAGGTAATAGTGAGCCGCACCATAATCGCGATAGATTGCCAGCGCCTTTGAATATTCCACGATCGCCTGTTCACTCTTATCCATGGCAAACCAAACCCGCCCCAGAGAAAGCCGCACGACAGGGTTACGCGGATTCATGGCTGCGACAGCCTGCAGTTCTTCTAACGCTTTAGGGTAATTGCCCTTTCCCAGGTAGGCAAGCCCCAGATTGATGGAAGCATTTTCGTTGTTTTCGTAAAAAAGATCATCCTTTACAATTTTGAACTGTTGAATGGCGCTGTCCCAGCGCTTCAAATCGAGATAGGCGACTCCAAGATCATTGCGGGCGACGGAAAAACCCGGCTTCAGAAGAATAGCTTTCAGGAGTTTTGCTTCAGCAAGATCGGGGCGTTTTTTTCCGATGAAAGCCATGCCGAGATTATAAAGGACATCAGGATTATCTGGGTCTAGCTTATCGGCCTCAGTCAGTTCAAACAGAGCGGAAGAATAATTGCGCTCTCCAAGATAGGAAAGCCCCATTTGATAATGATAGGAAGCCTGATTTGGCTTGAAATTGTTCTGCCCCCGGCCGGATACGCATCCGGAAACGACCAGAACCAGAAGCATTGTAGCTATGGAGTAGAAAACCCTTTTCATTATTTGTTTGCCCCTGACCTGATAAACAGGATAAGCACGTTAACGAACGTCATGTTCTACCAGCCACAATAAAAGAAATAAATTTGCTCACAACGTTATCTCTGCTGTAAAACCGCAGCAATGAGATTTCCGTGCATCATCAGAATGAAAGATCCCTGAAGCTTGTCAGCGCTTTAAAGCTGGCGAAACGGGATTGAATCTCTTTGTACTCAAGTCGTTTCATACGGTTAAGACTGAAATCTTCCACGTTGAATGAAGCCATCACGCTACCGAAGACGATCGCTTGACGAAGCCCTTCCTCAGACAGATCTCCAGTATTTGCCAGATACCCCATAAAACCTCCGGCAAACGTGTCTCCTGCACCGGTCGGATCGAACACCTCTTCGAGTGGGTAGGCCGGTGCAGCAAAAACCGTCTCGGCAGTGAACATCAGCACACCGTACTCTCCCCTTTTGACGACTAGCCGCTTACAGCCGAGTGCAATGATCTGCCGAGCGGCCTTGACCAGGTTTGCTTCTCCGGTGAACTGCCGCGCCTCACCTTCGTTGATAACAACAATGTCAACCCTTTGAAGCACCTTTTTTAGAGCTTCCGGCTTGGAGGATATCCAGAAGTTCATGGTGTCGCACGCCACCAGTTTAGGTTTACGAACCTGCTCCAGCACCTTCATCTGCAGATCGGGATCGATATTGGCCAGAAAGAGATATTCCGCATCACGATAGGATTCCGGCAGGTCAGGTTTAAAATCCATCAATACGTTAAGCTGGGTGTCAAGCGTCTGGGCTTCGTTCAAGTCATACCCATAGCGACCGCTCCAGTGAAACGTCTTGCCGGGAATGCGCTGCAAGCCTGTGGTATCGACGTTGCGACCCTGCAGAAAACTGACATGCTCTTCTGGAAAATCTTCTCCGACAACCGCAACAAGGGATACATCGGAAAAGAAGCTGGCTGAAGTGGAAAAATAGGTGGCGGAGCCTCCCAATACATTCTCCTCCCGCCCGAAAGGGGTCTCAACGGTGTCAAACGCCACGGTTCCGACAACAACAATGCTCATTGGTTTCTCCTACTTGGAAAATAATGGTGCAAAGTACCACGCAGCTCGGCATGAGTCAAAAGGATTGTAGATGTAGCATCACGCGATGTTACCAAATTGTTTTGCTCTATCTGAAGTTGACCCGTACTTCGTCATTCATATCGATCTTCATGCCGGGAAGTTTTTTGATCATATCCATCGCGCCGGCCTGGTCGCTGGGCTGCAGCGTAGCCATTTGAGCCAACAACTCCGGTTTGTCGAGGATCTTTCCAAAATCCACTTCCGCCAGCGTTAGACAGCCTTATAGCCTTCAAACTGCTTGTCGGCAAGGCGTTCCATGCTGACAAAACGGACATCCGCCCCGAAATTCTCTGCCCGCTTCCTTATCTCGCCATCTTTGAAAAAACTTTGTTCTTTCGCCTTGGGCTTGACAGCACCATCAGCGACCTGTAACTCATCCAGCCCACCGGCAAGGGCTGCCATGGATTCGGCAATCCTGCGGCTGATCATGAACGTTTCCTCTACCGTACCGCTCCCGTCAGGTAATACCGTGACAACCTGATCAACCTGAAAGCATCCGGTTAAACAACATGAGACCAATAACGGTACAATCAACTCCATTAACTTCTTCATGTCATTCACTCCTTTTAGTAAGGATTGCCGAACGCCAGCCGCGTACAGAGTTAATCAGCCACACCTCTTCGGCTCGTTCAAGATCGTCAGGATACAGGATCTGCTCCAATAATTCGCCATGTTCAAGCAGCTCCTCCCGCAACACCCCTGGCAGCAAACCGCAGGAAAGCGGGGGAGTCACACATTGACCGTCCAGTCTGGCAACAAGAGTGTGATAGCTCCCCTCGGTCAGCTGACCATGTTCGTTGAGCAGCAGCACCTCGTCGCAGTCGGGGCGGCATGCTCGGGCGTTGTCGAACAGCTCGCGACAGGTGGTTTTGTGGTAGCGCATACGATCATGAGAATCAACACTGATGCGGCTGACAGCGACACGCAGCACAGCACAACTCTCCACCAGTAGTTCTGAAGAAACATCGATAGCTCCGTCTGCCGCCAGAAGAAGGCGAACCTTGCGAAGTCCGGTTGTGTGCACGGCATGATCTGAAAGCTCCTGCCGTATCTTTTCCTCGTCGTACACAAAACTGAAATATCCAGCTGAAGCTACCAGTCGGGCCACGTGCCTATCCAGATGTGTGTAGTCACCATTCTCCAGCCGTAACGACTCAATCAGCCGGAAATCATCGTTCTGCCGATTGATAAACGCCCCCTTGCTCAAACATTCGGCATATTCCGATGATGCGTCCGAATCCCAGGTTACGGCACTCCCGACCCCCATCGTCAGTTTGTTCGTCTGCGTGTCAAGGATCAGAGTACGGATAGCAACGGAAAAAAGCGCCTCGTTGCCCGGGGCAACGTACCCGATCGCACCGCAGTAGAGCCCGCGAGGTGCCTTCTCAAGCCCGGCGATTATTTCCATGCTGCGCCGTTTGGGGGCTCCGGTCACCGAGCCGCACGGGAACAGTGCCTGAAAAATATCCGTAATACGGGTGCCGGGACGGAGACGAGCGGAAACGGTGGAGGTCATCTGGTGGATGGTCGGATACGTTTCCACCTCAAACAGGGAGTCAACAGCTACCGAACCGGTCTCCGCCACAATACCGAGATCGTTGCGCAACAGGTCCACGATCATCACGTTTTCGGCTCTTTCCTTGGGGCTGTCCCGTAATTGTTGAATAGCGGCCAGATCTTCCCCTGCCCAGCGCCCACGACGGGCAGTTCCTTTCATTGGACGTGTGGTAATGGTGCCGTCCTTCAGGGAAAAGAACAGTTCCGGCGAGGCCGAAAGGATGGTGAAGCGGCCGATATCAAGATAAGAGCTGAACGGAGCCCGCTGTGCTGCGCCGACCCGCGGGTATAACTCACGCAGACTCCCCGTAAAAGTCCCCTGCAGCGGAAAGGTATGGTTGACCTGATAGCAATCGCCATCGGCAATGTAGCTGCGGATCTGCTCTATATCTCCGACATACTGTTTGAGGTTTTTCAAAGGGTCAAGCACAACCTCCGCAGATGAATCAGAGAGATTGGCGCCGCTATCAACGTTGAACCGCTCCCGAAAGAGTGCAAACCAGGCAAGCGGCAGCCCGTCAACCGGGGGAATGGAAGAGAGATCCGGATTAAGTGCTGAGGCTGCTTCATACGCGACAAATCCGGCCGCATACAGGCCATCAGCGGCGGCCTGTTCCACTTGATCCAGTACTTCAATCACCTCGTGGACGTGAGTTGCAACGACGGTTCTAACATAGCTGCCGAAACGCCACGATGAGGCAAAGCTGCCGCCACCGAATGAATCGAAGAGTATTGTGGGGTTATCAGACATAATACCCATTTCGTTTCCTCTTCTTCCAGCTCCCTGGGTCATCTAACAATTGGGATTGGAAAAGTGTCTGGGTTTTCATGAGTTCATTCGTCGGTGGGTATGTGCGAGTGCTGTTTCTGTCCATACATTATTGTAAATATTTAACCGCAGACATGATCCGCTTTTAATTGTCAGAGAATCTACTAGTTACACCTTCCCCTTCAATTTGTAGACATATGCCAATACCTCGGCGACAGCAGCATACAGTGTTTCCGGTATCGGCTCATTCTCTTTGACCTGGTCGTACAGTTCACGGGCCAGAAAGCGGTTTTCCACCAGAGTGATGCTGTGTTCGCGCGCAATTTTCTTGATAGCCTCAGCCATGATATCCACCCCTTTGGCGAGGACGACCGGGGCTACCATCTTCTGCCGGTCATACTTAAGTGCGACGGCAAAGTGGGTCGGGTTGGTGATGACCACATCGGCCAACGGAATAATTTTGGTCATCCGGCGACGAGCCAGTCTGAAACTGCATCTTCTTGATTTTGCTTTTTATCTCAGGGTTCCCTTCAGCATCTTTGGTTTCTTGCTTGACCTCCTCTTTGGTCATTTTGAGATTTTCGATGTAACGCCACTTGACATAGAGCATGTCGAGCAGACCGAGAACGATCATAATGCCGCAGGTATGTGTTACAATTTTAAAAGCAATGTGACCGACAAAATCAAAAATAATCTGAATATCGGCCTCTGCCAAAAAGGTAATATTCTGCATTTCATCGCGCACCACCCCGTAGGCGATCCAGGCGACTACTAATAACTTGAGCAGCGATTTCAGCATCTCAACCATGGCGTCTTTGTTAAAGATCCGCCCGAAGCCCTTCGCCGGGCTTAGCTTGCCGAAATTTACTTTCAAACGTGACAGATTGAACTCAAGCTTGCCGTTGTCCTGAACCAGGTTAGAGAGAACCGCCGTTGCTATAATTGTTACGATAATAGGCGTCAGTAGCAGTACAACCGTTCCAAATAGCTTAAGAACCAGAATATAGAGGTTTGATTCCGTCAGCTGGAAGCTTCCCATCGACGACAAAATTTTAACGGTATTCTGTTTAAGACCATCCATCATGAAACTGCCGAAGATGTAGAGGCTGACAATACCCGCCAGCAGGGTAAGTGATGACGTCAGCATCTGACTCATCGGCGGCGGGCCATCTTCGCGCGACTTATCTAGTTTTTTACCGGTTGGTTGTTCGGTTTTAGAGTGTTTGTCTGAATCTTCAGCCGTAGGTCATCCCCCCTTTGCCATAAGCCGGTAGAGCGCTTTGATCTGGGCGTCAAGATTGACCGAACGATACCTCCAGAACATGGAAGAATATGGTCAGTGTCATACCCAGAATCATCAGCCCTATTCCGATATTGAGCGGCATGCTGATCATAAAGATGTTCATCTGTGGGAAAGCCCGGGCCATGATGCCGAGCGCCACCGTGGTAAGGAGCAGGGCGACCATCACCGGTGCGGCCAGACGGATTCCGATGATAAAAATATCAGCTGTGCGCGTGACAAGAAAATTCACCAGCTCTCCATTCATATGCCACCCCCCGAGCGGAATCACTCTGAAGCTGTCCATAATGGCACGGATAAACATGTGGTGAATATTGAGCGACAGGAACATCAGTGTCGCAAACAGCGTCTGGACAACAGACATGATCTGGGTTTGGGTGCCCCGGGATGGGTCAAGAATCGATGCGATAGTCAGTCCCATCTGCATGCCGATGATCTGGCCGCTGAATTCAACGGCTGCAAAGATGATCTGGGTTATGAATGCCAGCGTCAGGCCGATCATGACTTCGCTAAACACCAGCAGGGCAAGACTGAAGGCATCGGGCGGCATCTGGGGAAGCGCGACCGAGAGCGTCGGAAAACAGACCAGGGTGATCATGAAGACAGTGATAACCTTGATGCGCAGCGGCAGAGCGTGACCGCCGAAAACCGGCAGTGCGGCAAAAATACCGGCCACGCGACTTAACACCAGCATGAAAAATATGACTTCTCGGGTGGAGGGAAAAGGGAGCAGCGGAAACATGGGAGGCTAACGCCTCATGGTTGCGATGAACGAATATATTTCACGGGTAAAGTCACTCATGTAGCTCATCATCCAGGGGAAAAAGATGATCATGGCAACCATGACGGCGATGATTTTCGGGGCAAAGGCCAGTGTTGCCTCGTTGATGGAGGTGACCGCCTGAAAGATACTGATCAGAAGACCAACTACCAGACTGGCGATCAGGAGCGGTGCAGCCAGCATCAGTGTTGCTTCAAAGCTGCGCCGGGCAAGTTGTACAACTAATTCGGGAGTCATATTGAATCACCTAACCAAAACTTTTTACGAGTGAACCGATTACCAGCCCCCAGCCATCCACCAGAACAAAGAGCAGTATCTTGAACGGAAGCGAAATCATGACCGGTGGCAGCATCATCATACCCATCGACATCAGCACTGATGCCACAACCATATCAACAACAATAAATGGAATATAGATCAGAAAACCGATCTGAAAAGCCGTGCGCAGTTCCGAAATCATAAAGGCCGGAATGATGGTCAGGGTCGGGATCTCTTCGGCATTTTTCGGCCTCTGCAGCTTGGATAGGCTTACAAAGAGCGCCAGATCCTTTTCTCGCGTCTGGGAGAGCATGAATGTACGCACCGGCTTAACCGCCCGCTCCATGGCCTGTTCCTGGCTGATCTGCTGTGCCTTCCAAGGCTGGTAGGCATCTTTGTTGATCTGCTGCCAGACCGGCGTCATGATAAAGAACGTCAGAAACATTGATAATGCCAGAATGATCTGGTTGGAAGGAGCCGCCTGGGTGCCCATGGCGGTACGCAGAAATGAAAGCACAACCGAAATACGGGTAAATGATGTGGTCATGATCAGCAGCCCGGGTGCGAGCGACATGATCGTCAGCAGCAGGAAGATCTGCACTGTGACCGCAACCTCATTCGGCTTGGTAGCGGTGCCGACCCCAATATTAAGCGATGGGAGCGGAAGCGGCTCTGCATACGCGACGGCACCCGCAACTAACAGCAGCAGCGGTCAAGCTGAGAATAAAGGTGCGTTTTGTGACTAACCGGGTGGTCATGATGTCTGTCTCAACCGGGAAAGTAAGGTGGCAAAACTGCTCTGTTCCGGTTTTTCTTCAATAATTTCGATTTCTTCCAGCATATCGATCTGCTTGATAAGCGTCAAGCCGGTATCGCTGCTGGACAGCAGCAGATATTCCCCACCCACCTCAACCAGCAATAGAGCCTTCTTTGGCCCAAAATAGCGGGTTTCTACCAGGCGGATATGTTTTGAAAGCAGTTGTTGTCCGACCGGCAACCTTCTCATCAACTTGCCGGAAAAATGCCAGGTAACCAGAATCAGACCGACGACAAGAGCCAGGGCTGCAATCATTTGCAGAAAACTTGCCAGAAAGCTGAATTCCTGCCCGGAGCTGTCAGCAGCCGACAGCAATGGAAGGAAGGAAGAGAAGAAGTGCGGAGACCGCACCTTTCACAGAATTTTCTCCACCCGTTCGTTAGGAGTGACGATATCCACCAGGCGGACACCGAACTTTTCGTTGACGACAACCGCTTCACCGCGTGCCACCAGCTTGGAGTTGACAAAAATATCCAGCGGCTCACCGGCCAGCTTGGTCAGTTCGACAACCGCACCCTGGTTGAGCTGCAGAATATCCTTGACCAGCAGCTTGGTTCTCCCCAGTTCGACTGTTACCTGCAGAGGAATATCAAGGATGAAGTCGAGGTTTTTCTTGTCAAGCGCCGTTTCATTCGCTTCAGGCGTATCACTCACTACTGCCCCCTATTGCTCGCAAATCTTGCTGATCTGAATTGCTTTGTTGCCATGCTTGATACCAGGAATACCGAAATATTTCGGTACCCCCTCAACCTTGACAACCATTTCGCTCGAACAGGCCTTGTCAAGCATGATGGTGTCTCCCGGAGCCAGATCCAGCAGTTCACGCAGGGTGATGCTGGCATTTCCCATCTCGACCGATGTCTCCATCGGCGCTTCCATCATCTCGGAAGAAAGGCGGAACGACCACTGCGGATCGATCGCCATCAGGTCAAACTGCATGCCGGTCTTGAGCTTGTCCCTGATCGGATCGATGGTCATGAACGGCACTGCAAACATCATATTGCCGGAGACATCGTCAATCTGAATCTTGAGCGTCATGGTTACGATCTGATATTCGGGCGGCACAATATTTACCAGACGCGGGTTCATCTCCATCCGCAGCAGGCTCATATGGGTGGCATACAGCGGTGCCCAGGCTTTTTCCAGATCCTGCAGGACATCTCCGACAATCTTCTCCATCAGACGCAGTTCGATCGAGGTGAACATGCGATTGGCAACCGGAACCTTTGCACTGCCGGTCCCGCCCAGAAGGCTATCAACCAGTGACAGCACCAGGGTGCTGTCAAAGGAGATCAGCGCAGCACCCTTGAGCGGTTCGATCTTGAAAATACCCATACAGACCGGCGACGGCAGAGTCTGAAGAAAATCATCAAACTTATAGGACCGGGCCCCGACTTTTTTTATTTCAACTGATTTGCGCAGACGGTTGGAGAGATTGACACGGTTGTAGCGGATAAAGCTGTCGTAAATAATGTCGAGATTCGGAACAAATCCCTTGTGGGCATCCGAGTTGAACAGGTCGTAGGTAGCAACCGCTCCCTCAGCTTTCGAGAGTTCCTTTTCAGGCTCTATGCGACCTTCAAAGACAGCATTGAGCAGCGCTTCGATCTCGGCTTTTGATAGGATTTTTTCCATTGCTGCCACTTCGGTACCTATTGAACCACAAAATCGGTAAAATACACCTTGGCAATCTTGCCGGGAGGAATGTTCTTGTTGATTGCCCCCAGGATTTCATCCTTGAGCGTATTTTTGCCCTGAACATCCTGAATATCCTGAAGTGTTTTCGCGCTGAGTAAAATCAGAATAGCATCGCGAATCGGAGCAAGACGCCCCTCAATCTCGGCCTTTATGGCAGGACTGACCATCTCCAGCTCAACCTTAACCTTGAGATAGCGCAGTTCCTGACCATCATAGATATTGACGATAAACGGCTCCAGCGGGAATATATTGGCAGCAGGGCCTGCTGCTCCTGCGCGGAGCTCCGCCATGACCGCCAGCCGCCGGCGGCAGCAGGCGCACCATGACCGCCGGCGGCTGGTGCGGCTGCACCCTCAGCCTGAGCGGCCTCACCCTCTTTTTTGGTCTTCTTGTCACCCTTGCCCATCATCATGAAGGCAACAACGCCCAGAACCAGCGCCACTGCCACTGCAGCGCCGATAATGATCATCATCTTTTTCTTGCCGCCGCCTTCAGCTTCCGCTTCTGCCGGTGCCTGTTCTTCCTTGGCCATGTCATCCTCCGCGAATGGATAATGAATTCAATGGATTCATTTATGCACTGCATTATGTAAAACGAATTGACTGTTTTTGCAACCAATTAAACGGCTACGGAGGCGTATCCGCATAATAGCTGGATACGCCTCCGTTCCGATATTAGGCCTAGTCATGCGCTGGATTACCGTTTGAGATTCAACACTTCCTGCGTCATCTCATCCGCCGTGGTAATGGTCTTGGAGTTGGCGGAATAGGCCCGTTGCGTCAGGATCATCTTGACAAACTCGGTCGCCATATCCACGTTGCTCTGTTCAAGAGAGTTGGAGATAGATTTTTCGCTGAAGTTCCGTTGGCGATGTTGGCAACGCGCAGTATGTGAAATGCGGCTGCCGGAACACCCGAAGTGAGCCGTGACCTGGAAAAGCGTTCCGCCCGTCTTTATCCAGACCCTCCGGATTCGGAGGAGTTGACGACTGGCAATCGTTGCATCGGTGCAGCGCCACCAGCTGTGGTAGCAGCGGTACCGTACTGCACCGGCCGTATTGTAATACAGTAGTGCATTGCCCAGCTTATCCAGATAGCGTGATTACTCCGTTCGTATCAATCTTGGTTATCTTTGGAAAAATCGCGCCGCTGCCGGAGGAGCTGTGCCGGAATCGTTAGAAATTGAATCGGATTGCCGTCGGTATCCAGCACCTGGTAGCCGTCCGGGTTGACCAGGTGAAGCCGTGCTGTCCACCCTGAAAGGCGCCGGCCCTGTGTCAGATATGCTAGCATTCTGAGTAGCCACAGCGGCAGTTGCCGTTCGGGCTTGCCGAGCGCAAAAAAACTATTCCCCTGAATGGCAAGATCGGTGACACTCGTCGGTGCTTTCAAACGAACCCTGCCCAAAGATATTGTCGACCTTCTGAATCTGGGTACCACGGCCGATCTGTGAACTGTTGCCGATATTGACGTGGAGAGCATGTCGGAAAACAGCATGCGGCCGACTCTTTGAAACCGACGGTGTTGACGTTGGCCAGGTTGTTGCCGATGACGTTGATGCCTTCTGCATTGGCCAACAGGCCGCTGACGCCGGTAAACATTGCTGATGTAATACTCATTGTGTTGCCTCCTTGTATGTGTGAGAGAGTTTAGTGTGTGAAACGCGTCAATCGGTCGGCGTTTCGGGGGCTTCCTCTCGGAGGACCAGCCCTGTTACATTGTTAAATAATTACTGCTGAATCAATGTTGGTAAATACATTACCCTTCATCTGTGTCCGATCCATGGCGGTCACCACGGTGCGGTTCTTGATACTGACCACCAGGGCCGCATCGCCCATCATGACCAGCGATTCCTTGCCACCTTTCTGGGCAACGCTGTTGACAGCACCTTCCAGCTTGGCAAGATCATTGGCTGAAAGGTTAATGTTGCGTGCCTTGAGCCGATCCTGGGCATGCTGTGAAAATTTGACCCCCTGGGTCGGAAGCTTTTGATCCAGCACCCGGGCAAAGGGTGAATCCGTGAGCCTGGACCGCTGGTCGGTTTCTGCGGTTGCGGCCGCTCCGTTCTGCCCGGTTGAACCGGATTGGGAAATAAAATCGGATCAATCATTCGTCAGACCCCCATCACGCTGATGACATCCGTCAAGCGAAACCGATGCAGCACCGATAGTCAGCATTGGTGTACCGCTGGACAGATTGACACCATCGATACGCCCGGTGGTGTAGGTGGTTGCCGCTATGGCAGCACCGCTGGCGGATGTTGCATTTACGGCAAAGGTGTAGGCTCCGGCCGGGAGCAGTGCACCGCTGTTGTCGCGACCATCCCAGGAAAAGCTGGAATCACCCGCTGTCTGAGCTCCGAGCGTGGCGGTTCTGACGGTATTGCCCGATGCATCGGAAATTGTAACCGTGTGCCGAAGAGGCCGGCACGGAAAGATTAAACTGCAATGATGTCGGTGAAGCTGCCGTCAAATGAAGCCGTATTGCCGTTTGCCTTGACATTCTTTCCGATGAACGAGACCGAGTTCATGGTTGTCGAGTTATTCTGAGCTGTCAGCAGATTATTCAGTGCCGTGTTGTTGTTATACGACTGTTCCACCAGAGACATCTGGGAGAGCTGATCCAGCATCGCGCTCGGGTCCTGAGGTTTCAAGAGGATCCTGGTATTGCAGCTGGGCAATGAACAGCTTCATGAAATCATCCTTGTTCATTCCCAGGGACTTTTTCATCGCAGCATCTGCCGCTGCTGTATCGGTTGTTGATGTTACATTGGTTATCATTTTTTTACCTCCTTTCAATAATGGATGTCGAGCATCGACTGCCCTTGCTGTCTTTGATATGCCGCCTGACCGGAGGGAAGATCTGCCTGTGCGATGTTGATAGCCACGCGGCGATGTCCAGGACTGCTGCTGTTGCTGCTGTTTAGCCAGTTCACGCCAGGCATTCTGGTTCTGCCCCTGGTTTCCTGAACCCTTTTGCCACCGGTGGTAACATCAAAAGATTCCATCGTGATGTTTTGACGGGCCAGAGATTCCTTGAGTGCGTCGGTATGCTGCATAATAGCATCCCGCACCGTCCTGTTTTCCGTTACGATTTCAACCGAAAGTTTTTGTCCCTGAAGATTCAGGTTCATTTTCAGTTCACCAAGACTGTCAGGTGAAAGCGTCAGCGTGATCTGC
This sequence comes from uncultured delta proteobacterium, assembly GCA_963760075.1. GTDB lineage: Bacteria > Desulfobacterota > Desulfuromonadia > Geobacterales > Pseudopelobacteraceae > JACRCG01. The sequence continues at coordinate 432,397 of CAVXBQ010000003.1, forward strand.
TGATTCCCCGGTTTTACATCGTGCTGCACCAGACGGTCTTTGACCTGCTGCATTACCTGTTCCGGAATGTCCTGCCGAGCAGGTTCAGTCGGAACCGGCTTGTGCAGAGAGTGCTGCGACTTTCTGATGTTCCGTACTCAATTGCCCACGCATCTGCTGCGCCAACATCTGATTGTCAGAGGCATTATCTGGCTGCCCCTGATTGCTGTCCCACGTGGAGTGTCCGAGCCCAAAGCGATTCGCCGGCAGATGCTGCCGACTGCAGCGATGGACCACTTCTTTGACAGCACTCTGTTCATTACCTGTTCGAACCTTTTCAATCTGTTGTTCGGTGGTAAAACGTTGCCTGCCACCACGTGTTTCCTGTACCAATGCTGCAGAGCGATTGCCTGCAACAGCAGGGTCAGCTGTTACCCGTGCAGTAATCGGTTGTGGTTGGGAAAGCTGTATCTCCACTTCAGCTTCCGGTGAGGAAACGGGCGCAGGTACATCCTGATGAGCTGACGGCAGTTCATTTTGAAGTGCCACAGATGGGACTGCCGACTTTTCAGCCGGGATTGTTTGCACCGGTTCAGAGGTCGTTTGCTCTACCTGGATTTTATCAGATGAAGCAGAAAAGAGAGCTGCTTGATTTGCCGCACCGGGACTGACTGCGTTCTGCAGACTGTCAACGGTAAGTGGTGTTGATTTATTGACATCTGACATTCTGTCGGATGCTACCGGTTGTGGTGAGGATGCGGGCGTAGATTCTTTCGCAGTCCCAGACTGGACCGGCGTGACTACTTGTGAAATCTGCGTCGGCTCTGCAGCAGCGTGCTCCAACTGCATCTTAACAGCTGATGCAGACCCATTCGCAGCCCCAGGCTGGACCGGCATGGTTACTTGTGGTGCCTGTATCGGCTCTGCTACCGCTTGCTCCGGCTGAATCTTAACCGCTGGAGCAGAAATGACGGCAGGTTGTTCTGTTACTGTGGCTACGTTCTGCAGCCCGTCAACGGGAGGCTGTGTCGGAATGTTGACTTCCGGCATTCTGCCGGTTTGCAAGTATGCTGCCATAGCCATCTGTGATGCAAGATCTGATGGTTCACTGCCAAGCGTTACGGCACCTGTACCAGTGTCGTCTTTTTTGGGCGCCTCCAGCTTTGGTGCATCAGTTTCTGATACAGCGGTGATGTCAGGTGACACGCCTTGCTGTGTCAACAGATCACCAGCCACCCCTTCTTTACCGGCATCAAGCGGCAACTGATGCTTGCTCATCTTGATTGATCCCTGCTTCGTCTGCCCGGAATCAGGGACCTCCTTGCCTTTTGGCACATGCTGAATCCCACTCAGCAGCCCGGCAAAATTTCCGCCATCTTGCTCCCCACCGTCCGTCGTTGCGGCAACGGGCAGGGTTGGATCCTGAGTGACCAACTGCGTCACTGTTTGCATTGAAGCTATATTCATTTGTCCATTATTCATTAGTTTTCACCTCCTTTCTGTCTGGATTTTTTATGGAGTGGACATGCTGCTGTCCATAAAATCAGAGTCATCTTCCCTGCAAGTTTTCGGTCACCCACTTGACAACCCGCGGCTGACTGATAAACGGCGCCAGCTTCGCGACGGTCTTGGTGTCCATTCTGCTTAAGAGCGAAAGGGCAAGATCTTCTTTCAGCGAATCAATCATCTTGGCAGCCTGTTCACTGCGCATGGTTTTAAACAGTTTAACCATTTTCTGTATCTTCTCATCCTGCTTTTTCTTCTGAGCTTCGGACTGGACTTTTCAGACTGTCGTCAAGCCGTTTTTTGCTGTCTTCGAGCGCTTTTACCTGTGCTTCAAGCTTCGCACTCAGTTTTTTCAGTTCCTGCTCTTTAGCAGCCAGAGCAGCCTCTTTTTCGGCCAACTGCTGACGGCGGGCATCCTGAAGGGCTTTTTCTTCGCGGGCCGCGCGGGTCGCATTCATCGGCTGCTGGCCTACCGGAGGGTTTTCCTTGCCCGCCTCCACCGGAGCTTTGCCTGCGGCTTCATTCTGAACTGCAGAACTGGCAAGAACAGCAGGCAGCTGATACTGCGTCAGCACAAGAACACTCGCCAATACAAACGCTACTAAAAAGATTTTTTTATAATTCACGTCGGTTTAACCTTCTTCTGGATTGAAATTTCGTCAAGAAAATTTCGTTCCTTGGTTGCCATCTCCTGTCGAAATTCTTCGGCTTTTTTCTCTTTTAACGACTCAAGCACTTTTTTTTCCTTACTTGCTTCCATCAAGTCAGATCTTTTTTCGTTCATAATCTCGTCCAAGCTGTTCGATCTGCTCTTTCTGCCGTTTTATCTCTTCACGCTTGCGCGCAAAAAAATCCGAATACATCCGCATGTCATCAATACACTCAATCTCCTGCTGGCAGCGCTGGAACTCTTTTGTCAAAAGTCTGACCAGTTCTTCTTCGCGCTTCAATTCCTGATCGGCCTGCTCAAGCACCTGTCGTGCGACGGCAAACTCCTGTTTGCGAAGTTTTTCCATCTCGCGGCGATAAATAAGTACCTGTTCCAGCTCAAATGTTTTGCCAGCCATTACCCGTTACTCCCTGACTAACAGCCGGAATCAGGATGCAAACATCGATTTCAAATCCTGAACCGCTTCTTCCAGCATAACCGGATCATCAACAGCCTGTTTCATGAACGTCTGCATTTGTTCAATATGTGCTACAGCATAATCTATACCGGAATTGCTCCCGGCTTTATAAGCGCCGATATTTATCAGATCCTCAGACTGGCGATAGGTTGCCAGCACTTCTTTGAACTTTGAGGCCACATCCAGGTGTTCTCTCGACGCCACATCAGTCATGACACGACTGGCGCTCGCCAGGACATCGATCGGCGGATAGATGTTACGGGCCGCCAGATCACGCGACAATACGATGTGACCATCCAGAATACTGCGCATGGCATCTGAAATCGGTTCATTGAAGTCATCACCCTCAACCAGAACCGTGTAGAGCGCGGTAATGCTTCCTTCAGGAAAATTACCGGTTCGCTCAAGCAGCTTCGGCAGCGCAGCAAAGACGGAGGGTGTATATCCCTTGGTGGTGGGGGGCTCGCCGATAGCAAGACCAACCTCACGCATCGCCATTGCAAAACGGGTTGCCGAATCCATCATCAACAGAACTTTTTTCCCCTGGTTTTTGAAATATTCCGCTATCGTTGTTGCAATATAGGCACCGCGCATCCTTACCAGCGGAGGCTGATCGGATGTTGCAACAACTACAACCGATTTTTTGAGCCCCTGCTCCTGCAGATCCTTTTCGATAAATTCACGCAGTTCCCGGCCACGCTCGCCAATCAGAGCGATGACGTTCACATCGGCTTCCGTATAGCGGGCGATCATCCCCAGCAGGGTTGATTTCCCCACGCCGGAGCCGGCCATTATGCCGACCCGCTGCCCCCGTCCGCAGGTCAGCAAGCCATTAATGCTGCGGATACCGAGATCAAGCGGTTTCCGGATCGGCGGGCGCGACATCGGGTTCACCGGCAACGCATAGATCGGATATTCTTCCTCAACAGAGATCGGACCCTTATCGTCAATCGGATTGCCCAGACCGTCGATAACACGCCCCAGCATGAGCGGGCCAACCCCCAGGGAAGCATTGTCCCGCCGGACCGAAATCAGACTGTCGAGACCGACTCCCCGTAATTCGCCAAGCGGCATCAGCAGGGTTTTGTTGTTACGAAAGCCGACGACCTCGGCCGGGATCGGATCGCCTTCCAGCGGTTTTATCTCGCAGATAGCGCCAACTGATGTATCGGGACAATACCCTTCGATAACCAGACCAACTACCTGGGTGACTTTGCCATGCAGCCTGACCGGTTTTGCAGTCGCAAGCGCCGAACGGTACTTTCCAAGATTGAGTTTCATGTCAGGCATATCGTATCATGCCCGCGTCACGATTCCTCAACAACAGCAACGGTGCGCTGTTCAAGGAGGCTTCGGTATATTTGGTCCATCTGACCATCCAGTGAAGCGTCAATAGTGCCCATTGCTGTGTCCACAAGACAGAAGCCTGCAGCAACCGAGGGGTCAGGCTTGAGCAGCAGTCGCTCATTAAGCAGCTCATTATGCAGCAATTCATCCCGCCCGGAAGTGAGCAGCTGATAATCATCGGGGTTGATCCGGACAGTTATCTCTTCACGAGCCGACAAGCCGGCAAGCGCATGTTTGACTACTTCGTCCAGAATTGAGCGATCCTGAGCTATCTCACGGATGATCACCTTGCGGGCAACCAGCATGATCAGGTTGATTACTTCATCCTCGGATTCGCGGAAAATTTTGTCTCTGAGGTTATGTATCGTTTCACTTGACGCCCGTAAGTGCCCTGAAAACATTGATGAGGCCGCGCTCAGCCAGCTCTTTGCCCTCTTTGAGGCCCGTCGTCAAATGCAGCGCTGATTCTCTGATTAAGGTCGTCTTCGGTTATTTCGATGGTGGGCGGTCCGGTATCATCATCCTCTTCCCCCGCTGAATTCTGCTGATCAACACCTTGAAACAGCCCCATTGGCACAAAATCTCCCGCACCCTGTTCCGTGTGAGCTGCCATACCGGCCGGTCCGATGTTCTTGAAGCTGAATTCCGAAACACCCGCTGTGCCGACATCCGCCAGTTTTATGATCTTAGACGAGGACATCTTCGCTTCCCCGACCGGCCAGAACTATTTTCCCTTCTTCCTCCATTTTGCGGACGATCTTGATGATTTCGCCCTGCGCCTTTTCCACATCTGAAAGCCGTACCGGACCCATGACCTCCAGATCTTCCTTGATCATATCGGCAGCACGGCTGGAGATATTCTTGAAAATCTTTTCCTTGACTTCGTCCGGCGACGTTTTCATGGCCAATGTCAATGTGTCGTTTGACACTTCGCGCATGACGGACTGAATGCTGCGATCGTCCAGGGCAAATACATCCTCAAAGGTAAAGAGGTGCTTGCGGATGATTTCCGACAACGGCGGACTGAGGACGTCCAGCTTGTCGAGAATCTGTTTTTCCTTGCTGCGATCAAAATGGTTGAACATATCGACTACTTTATCAATACCGCCAACCTTGTAGCGTTGCGTGCCCCCCATCGACTTGAGTTCGCGCTTCATGACATCGTCAATATCTTTCAGAATTTCAGGTGACACCTGATCAACATCAGCGATGCGCAGTACCACTTCGGCCTGCAACTCTTGCGGCAGAAGACTGATAATTTCACTGGTCTGCTTTGATTTAAGTTTGGCCAGGATGACTGCAATGGTCTGAGGGTGTTCCTGAGACAGGAAGTTGGCGATACTTTTGGAGTCCATATTCGCCAGAATATCAACCAGATCGCCATAACTGGAGGCTTGCAGTTCATCCATCAGCATCTGGGCTTTTTCCGGACCAAGAGCTTTTTCAAGGATTTTTAGTACGAATTCATCACCCTGCGAAAAAATGCCCGATTCAGGATCAATCACAGTAGTAAAATCATTGACAACACTCATGATTGTTTCACGCGAGACATGCCCGAGTGTACCCATGCTCTTACTGATTTTTTTTATTTCGGTATCATCCAGATGCTCAAAAACCTTGGCAGTTACATCATTACCAAGGTAGAGCAGCAAGATGGCGGCTTTTTCTGAACCTGTCATAGCATCCCTTTTATTGTAAGTGCGAATGTAAAAGTGCTATTTGTCTTCAGCGACCCAGTTTTGTAATATCTGTGCAACCTGGTACGGGTCTTTTTTCGCCTGCTCAATCAAGCTTTGCTGCTCGACCATCTGGGCGTTAATCATCGCCCGTTCGGCTGTTGTCAACTGCTCTCCGCTTGCCCCAATCGCCTCAAAACTCTCAAGTACCGGACGCCGCGTCAGCCGCAGCGAGGCAAGAAGCGGGCGAATAACAAACATGATCAGCACCAGAAAGCCGACGCCGATCATCAGGTTTTTAGCCAGCGACATGAAAAACGGGTTTGTCCACCAGGTTGCAGTTTCGCTGCTGCCCGCTTCACCGGTGTCCTGAAAGGGAATGTTTTGTACACGTCAACTGGTCACCACGCTCAGGATTAAAACCAACGGCACTTTTTACCAGGGTTTCTATTTTCTGCAGTTCATCAGGTGAGCGGGGCGTATATTTTGCCTTGGCAACCTGCCCCTCCTTGACAGCTGCGGGTGCTTCATATTTGCCATCAACCAGAACGGCGATGGAAATTTTACTGAGCGCTCCAACCGGTTCAATAATTTTTGCAGTTGAACGACTTACCTCATAGTTAAGGGTTTCGTCATTTTTGGAACCACCTCCGGAGGTTGCGCCACCACCTGTAGGAGCTGTTCGTCCGAGGTTTGTCTGCACTCCGGGGACACCCGAGCTACTTGTCGTAGACGACCCCTTTTCTTCTGTCCTCTGCTCACTGCGAACCGCAATTGATTCCGGATCAAACTTTTCCTCAAGCCGTTCAACCTGTTTAAAATCGAATGCTGCCGTGACACGCGCCACCGACTTGCCGCCACCGACAATCGGGTCAAGCAGCGACTGTATCCGCTCCTCAACATTTTTTTCATACGACCGCTGTGTTTCCTGCATAGCCGAAGTCATGCGGGCAGTTGGGTCACTGCTGCCCCCTTTGCTGAGAATCTTGCCGCGACTGTCAAGGATGGTGACATGCTCTGGATCCATCCCCTCGATTGATGCCGAAACCAGATGAACAACACCTTGCACCTCAGAATCACGTAAGGGCACGGTTTGATTTCATTTTGAGGACGATGGAGGCGGTGGCCGGTTTCTCATTGTCCTTGAAAAGCGATTTTTCCGGTATGACCAGGTGCACTCGCGCCTGTTCGACTCCGGTCAGCTGGGCAATTGTCCGGGACAGTTCGCCCTGCAGGGCCCGCTGATAATTGAGTTTCTGAACAAACTCGGTCATGCCGAAATTCTTCCGGTCAAATATTTCAAAACCGACGCCACCACCCTGAGGAATCCCCTCTGAAGCCAGTGTCAGGCGGAGTTCGTAGACTTTGTCGGACGGCACAAGAATCCCCTTGCCGTCAGCTGTAATCTGGTAGGGTGTTTTGGCGTCCTTCAGTTTTTTGACAATTTCCCCGGCATCTTCTGATGTCAGATTGGTGAAAAGCGGTCGGTAATCGGTGCGGTTTGCGACAAAAATCAGAATAGCAAATGCAACGGCAGATAGAAAAGCCACTGCTGCAATCAGCATCTGCTTGCCCGGAGAAAGCGCGAGAAAAGGCTCTATAAGTCTACGTATTCCTTCTGGCATTGGTGGGGTTTACATTCCTTTCGAGGTGGTGCTGCTACTCGTAATACACTGATCCGACGTGGGTTATACCTGCATCCGCATGACTTCCTGGTATGCTTCAAGCGCTTTGTTGCGTACCTGAGACATAAACTGAAATGAGATGCTGGCTTTCTCGACTGCGATCATGACTTCATGGAGGTTTTTGTTCTCTCCACTGGCGAGCCCCTGAATCGACTTGTCTGACTGCACCTGAATGTCATTAACTTTGGAGACAAGCTCGCTGAAAAACTTGCCCGCTCCGTCCACCGTGGATGATGAACTGACCTTATTCATTTCCGGAAAGGCTTTTGAAATCCCGATCCCGCTTTCAATACCTGTAATTACCATGATTATCCCCTCGTGAGTTCTGATTTTGTCCTGATCAAGGCGACTTTTGCTGCTCTCGAATTTGCTAACCACAAACTCTTCGTGCGTATCCTCGCGCAGTGCGATGTTACAACTACTTGCCAATTTCCAGCGTTTTCATGGCCATGCTTTTGGCTGCCTGAACCGCAGTAACATTTGCTTCATACGCCCGGGTAGCACTGATCATGTCGGCCATTTCTTCAACTACGTTGACATTTGGCATAGCCACATACCCCTGGGGATTTGCATCCGGATGGCCGGGGTCATACTGCAGGCGTGGAGGATTTTGGTCTTCAATTATATTCGAGACCTCAACTTTGCGCACCTGCTGTGCAGTTGCACCGTCAAGAGCCCGGTTGAAACGGCTCTCGAGCAGGCGTCGCCGCAAAAACAGCATCTTTCCGTTTGTAGGGTCCCCCTTCGGGAGTCCGTGTTGCATTGGCATTGGCAAGATTACTGGATATCAGGTTCATGCGTGTCCGTTCAGCCGAAAGAGCCGACGAACTTACATTCATAGAACTAAAAAAGTCCATTTATTATGATCCTTTGATTGCTATCCGCAAATCCCTCAAATTTTTTATTCAGCAGTTGAACTGACGCGTTAAACATGATCTGGTTTTCAGCCAATTTGCTCATTTCATCTTCAAGCTCGACTGCATTGCCGTCTTTGCCGGGTGTTTTGGCAGGTGTTTCTATAATTTTTCCTGAAACAGATTGCACGGCGTTGCCGCCCCCGGCGCCTCGAATCGGAATGTGACGTGCGTGCGGAGCAGAAAAAGACCGCTGTCCTGCCTGGCGGTCTTTGAGAGCCCCCTGCAGTTCCTCTTCAAAAGCCAGAGTCTTGGGAACAAAGTTCGGGGTTTCGGCATTCGCAATATTCGATGCAATCAAATTTTGATATTTAGCCCTAAGATCAATACTTTTTTCCAAAAGGCCGATGGTGCCGGTAAAAATACCTTCTATTCGCATAAGGGCTCCTTCCAAAGCGCTGTGAGTGCAATAAACGTACCACTATAACTATCCCGTGAATGCTTATGAGGCGGAGGTTCACAACGCAACTCTGTAAAATATTTGTGCCGCCGAGACCCGAATCAATTTGATGCCGATCTCCACCAACAGAGCGCAATCTATATCACGCCCCTTCATTTTTTGCAGTATTTCCGCCATCATTTTTATTAAGCCCACCCGGACTTGCTACAGGAGTCGAAAGAAGAATCAGGAGCGCTACCGAGAGTGAGAGAGGCATAAAACGCGCCATTCTTTTGACAAAGTCAATACTCTGACTTTAATATAGAGTGCGCTTATGGAAAGGAGAACTTCTAGTTAAGTGACGTCAGCGCCTGTTGGGCAAGTTTCTGCCAGTCGGGATCTTTACCGTTTTTTGCAAGTTGCTCAAACAACTCCCTGGCTCGCCGGGTGTTGCCTTCGCGAAGATTAATCTGCCCTGTTCTGTAGATAAATTCTTCATTACGATTATTATCAGGCAGCTTGAGCGCCGCCTCAAACAGCTTCAACGCTCCTTTTCGGTCGCCGAGGCTTTCACGGGCGGAACCGGCAACAAAATATGCGTCCGGCACAAGGTGTGGATCACGTCCCGAGGGAGTCGCAAGAAAAAGGTCCATCGCTTTGGCCGCCTGTGAATATAACTGAAGCGCCCAGAGCGATCGTCCCAACCGATAATAGCTTTCTGCACGCTGGGCACGCTCTCCTTTGTTGAGCAGCCAGAGAAGCGTATCCTTGACCTGCTGATATTTTTCCGCTGAAAAATAAATTGAGCCGAGCCGCTCTGTCATCAGTCGGGCTCTCGGGTTGGCAGGAAATTTGCCTAGAAACGCCTTAATGGTTCGTTCTGCAGTGGCGGTATCTCCGATCAGTTCCGCATTGTCGACGATGCTGGTATACAGCTCTGGAGCGACAGATGCCGCCCATGAGCGCTCAACCAAAGCGGTCAACAACTTGACCAGCTCAATCGGCAGTCCAGCATCATTGTAGGCACGGGTAACAGTCACAAGAAAACCTGGCTGGTCAACGCAACCGGCCAGATACTCATGCTGTTCTTCCATAAACCGCACAAGCGCTGAGGGGTCCTTGTTCCAGACGGTGCTGCGGTACACTTCGGCGACCAGTACTTCACGAATGGTTCTGACCACTGCGGCATACACGCCGCGCGGAAACTTCCGCTGAAACACCATGACCAGCTGCAGGGCTTCACCAGCTTCACCATGAATCGATTCAAGCAGGACGTACTTGAAGTATGCTTCCTCACGCATGTCAAGGTCACCACTCTGCAGGGAAGCATTCAGGTATACGTCGCTGATCGGCCGATAATTCCAGGGGGTGGACTGAAGAAATTCACTGTCGGCAGTCCGCATTAATGCCATCTGACTGGCTTTATTCTCTTTGAAATGTTCCGCTACATTCTGATAGATTGCACGAGCTTCACGTTCATGCCCCTGGCGGGTCAGGATGTCGCCCAGTCGCACCAGCAGTGCCGGAGCAAAGGTTTTGTCAGCGAGGCGCGCAACCAGACCGGCAAGCAACGAACGGGCGGAGGTTAGCTCTCCACTCCGGGCGATGCTGTCACCATAATAAAATGTGACTCCGGGATTTAACCCGAGATAGGCCGGCCATAGTTTTTCCGCTTCACGAAAAGCGGCCAGGGCTTGGGGATACTTTTGCAGCTTATACCATGTCTCCGCCAAGCCGATAGAGTGCCAACGGCCGGATCGGTGCCTGACGCGATGAAAAACGGGTAAACAGCTCCTCGGCTTCAGTCAGGCGTCCCTTGTAAAGAGCAGCCTCCGCCGCCATAAAATCTTTCTGTTCGTCTTCGGTAAGGAAATTTTTTAGCACGAGACGATCTGTTGGAGAGAAGGGGATCTCCGACTTCAGCGGCGGGTCAAAATCCCGCACCAGCTTTTCAACTCCTTTCCAGATTTTTTCACGCCCCGCCAGAGATAGGGTGCGGCACTCCCGGCTTGAAGGGCGCACCGACATCAAGCGTTATGGCACTGACATCAGGGCGAGTCAGATCGCGCCACCCGGCCGTCTGAGAAATCTGGAAGGTCACCAGCAGGCTGTCGCCCCGTTTTTTAAGAACCAATCCACCAATGTTTTTGTCGGAATATCGCCGAAACTTTTTAAATAAGGTCCCTTCTGTATCTTGTATGACAAGACGCAGACGATTGCCCGGAATCTCCGCAAGTGTGTATTGCGGAGGGTCTGCCAGGCGTACCGTAAGGCGGGTAAAATCTTTTTGAGCGCGGATATCGATTCGGTAGAGATGGTTTGGAATGGATGCGTACGCTTGAGCTGGAGAACAGCGAGACGGCAAGCATGAGCAGAGGCACACCGAATGAATATGCCCGGCTACGGAGGTCTGCAAAAGCCGATTGTGAGATAAAACGTTGAGCCATCATCAGACCCGCATACAAACTAAACTGACGCCATTTTGCAGTAGCGGCGGACCTTTGAAGTCACATCGTCACCATTAAATGGTTTTATGATAATATCCCGCGCCCCGTATTTAAGCGCTTTCAAGACGGCGGTTCTCGTCCAGCACTCAGCACTCATGATGATCGGCGGAGGGAAATCCTGACGGAATGGCATTGACTTTTATACAGACGGCCAATTCACGATCATCGGCATCCTGGGAACCGATAATGACCAGTTTTACGTTTCGCCCGGCAAACAATTCTTTTATGTCTGCATTTAGCGTGCCTTCGGCAACCTGATACCCGGTAAACGAAACCAGTTCGATCATCAGCTGGCGTTGTTCCTCATCGTCTTCCAGCACAACAATACTGTCAACTCCGGTGGGAGTCAACGCTCCGGCCTCGGCATCTTCTTGCGGCGCAGCTATCGAATCATCACCACCGGCAGCATCTGCCGCTATCACATCTCCAATCGCTACTTCGTCACCCACCGGCTGCGGATCAAACAGGTTGCCCAGAGCAACCGGAATCAGAACATCCAGATGGTTCATTTCCTGACCCGGCATCTCCAGCCTGGAGCGGAACATCAGGTAATCGCCATCCGGGAGCGGTTCTTCCTCACTCAATTGATCAATGTCGGGGATGTATTTTTTGGGGGGCAACAGCTTGAGACGAACTTTGTTGGGAAGTGTTCCCTGGAAAACGGTGTTAAGAGCCCCGTTAACCATATTGGCAATCTCGGAAAAAGCGTCAATATCATCATTTTCGATGATGGAGAGCCGCTTCTTTTCCTGGATGCGGGCCGGAGGGATACCAAGCAGAATACTGCTCATAACGATGGCGTCACGCAATGAAAATACGAGATAGAATTGCCCCCCGTATGCCTCGCCCGAGTCTACTCCCAGCACGAAGCAGCCGTCGTCAAGCCCTCCGAAATAGGAGCTTTTGCTTGTCGAAAGCGAGTCTAAAAGGGCAATGGAAAGCTCCTGCCCCAGCAGCATGCCGCTTTCTTCGCCGGCCTGTTTCAGAGCTGTTTCCAGCATCCCGTATAGTGTTGTATAACCATCCATCAAATATCGTCTTCCGGTACAGGATTAGTATGACGGCCGGCGTCATGGCAGCAGAGGTGAACTAGTCTTCCTTCTTCAGCGTCAGCCCGACCAGCAGGGTGAACTCTCCAACCGTAAACGGGACGACGACGCAATCGTTGTCAGAAAGCGAGTTCACGGTATAATCTTCTCCCGAAATCACCGTCGGAATCGACAGTTTCACATCCAGCCCCCCCTTGGAGAGGACTTGTTTGACGCTTCCGCCGAGCATGTTGGCAATTTCACCGATAGCATCATTCAGATCTTCGTTAATCTCTTCACAGTCAATGCCAAGCATATTTGAGGTAATCTTCAGCGCCAGAGCGACCGGGCAGTGAATTGAAATCACACCCGAGTAGGTCCCGGCAAACCCCACCATCCCGGTAATGCTGCATTTGAAGCGGCTGACCGGCACCTTGAGCGGGAAGTCGTCAATCACCTCCATCATGACCATGGTCGAGAAGACCTCCCTTGTTGCGCTAATCACATAACTTGCAACCTGCTCTTCGGTTAAAGTGATTGTCTGGGAGATGTCCTTGTTGAGACTCATAGCATCCCTCCCAGCTTTTCCTGAAGCTGGTCGGGAGTGAACGGTTTTTTAATGCTGTCGCTTGCGCCGCTCGACATGGCCTCCGCTATGATTTCTTCGCCGCCTTCCGTCGTAATCATGACAATGGGGGTCGAGTTGCCGCTGGCACGCACCGCTTTGACAAACTCAAGACCGTCCATGTTCGGCATATTGATGTCGGACAGTATCAGTTGAATGGATTTACCGGACGCAATCACTCCCATCCCCTCGATACCGTCACCGGCTTCAAATATTTCATCAACGGCAAGTCCTGCCTGACGAAGAGATCTCGAAATAATTTTACGCATGGTTGATGAATCGTCAACAATCAGAATGTTTGCCATAACAGTGTGCTCCTTTTAATGTTTTTCCATATCAGCATGGATGAAAGTATGTGAGTGTTGCCGTATCGTGCAGGCACGACTCAGGGCGCAAAATTATAACAGATTTTTTTGCCAGTGCAACCGTGTAGTGACACCATGTAAATAAATTTCAACACGTGCCCCTCAACCGGCGATTATTACCGCCTGGCGCAAAAAACGCTCGACCTGATCCAGCGACCTCGCTTCGCTGTACAGACGTAACACCGGCTCGGTTCCGGACGGACGGATCAGCAACCAGTCACCGTTTTCAAAGATAAATTTGAAACCATCGCTGAAATTGGTGGCCACAACCCGCTGGCCATCAATCGCTGTCGGGGGGTGTGAGCGCAGTTGTGCAACCAGCTGTTCCTTGGCGGCATCTTCGATCCGGCGATCAATGCGTTGATAATAGAAGTGCCCGATATCGTCCATCGTCTCATCAAGCAACTGCCGCAACCCCTTGCCGCTGACGGCGACCGCCTCCAATAACAGCAGCCCGAGCAGGATTCCGTCGCGCTCCGGGATATGTCCTTTTACCCCCAGCCCCCCGGACTCTTCACCGCCCATCAGGATATCGCGCTTCAGCATCAATTCGCAGATATGCTTGAAGCCGATCGGTGTTTCAAAGAGCTCCAGACCGAATTTCTCTGCCAACAGATCCACCATGCGGGTTGTCGAAACCGTCTTGACCACCGCTCCGGTCAACTTCTTGTGTTCGATCAGGTGGCGCAGGACGACGGTAAAGATGCAGTGTGAGGAAAAGAAGTCCCCATTCTCATCAACTGCACCAATCCTGTCGGCATCGCCGTCCAGAGCCAGGCCGACCAGATACGTTCCGCTTTTGAGCAGGGCGGATAATTCCTGCAAGTGCTGACCAATCGGTTCCGGTGACTGTCCCCCGAACGAGGGATTTTCTATGGTGTGGATTTCATCAACCCCGGGAAGAAGGCGCGGTATAAAACCGCTCCCGGAGCCGTACATCGGATCAACCACCGCTTTAATTCCGGCCTTTGCGATCAGGTCAAGATCTACGTAGCGGCTGATCTGGTGAAAATAGCCTTCACAGGGGTCAAAAAGCTCGATGGTCCCCTTTTTCAGGGCATCTTCATAGGGAATCGATACGACACGGCGCCCATTCTCCAGGTTATACGCAACGATTTCTTCGATAATTCTGGTTGTCTCGGGAAGGGCGGAGCCGCCAAACGCCTCCTTGATTTTAAAACCGTTATACTCAGGCGGATTGTGGCTGGCGGTAATCATCACTCCGGCACCGGCGCCGGTCTCATGTACAGCCCACGAAACCGCCGGTGTCGGAGCATAATCCTCCGTCAAACGGACGTGAATGCCGTTACCCGCCGCGATCTCCGCCACCCGCCGCGCAAAATCGCGCGACAGAAAACGGCGGTCATAACCGATCACCAGACCTTTATTTCCCAAACCTTCACGGTTCAGGTAATCCATGGTGGCCTGCGCCACCCGGGAAAGATTTTCAAAGGTGAAATCCCTGGCAATGACACCCCGCCAGCCATCGGTCCCAAACTTGATCTGCATCATTCCTCCCTACACGCTATTATTTCTCACCCTCCAGCCACTGCAACCATACCAGTACTTCCGCAACCGCCCGATACAGTTCGGGGGGGATGAACTGGTCGCTATCAACCTGCATCAAGCAGCCTCACCAGCTCCGGTGACTCATGGACGTATACGCCCGCTTCATGAGCACAGGCGATGATCGCTTCAGCGACAACTCCCGTGCCACGGGCAACGACAACCGGGGCATAGTATCCCTGTTTATAGGAGAGCGCCGCCGCACGGCGCTCTCCATCATCGCGCGGCGGCATGGCTTATGTTCATCTCTGTCGGCGTCAGTCCGGCACCCTCCAGCTGTTCAGCCAGACGCGCCCTGCCCGCCTCCAGAACCGGCACGGTCTCGCCATTTTCGGCACGGACTTTCACTGCAAGACGAGTACCATCAAGCGTGAGCAGCGCCGTGACCGCTCCCAGGTGCGGCAGATTGATCGTTACGCTCGTCTCCCAGCTCCGCTCACGACCACCTGACCGGTTACGCCCCGCCTCCCGCTCGGCAACTGTCCACTCCAGACGTTGGCCGGGAAACAGATCACCTCGAAACAGCAGCTGGCCGCTCTGCAGCGAAGAAAGCTGCTCGCTGACCACCGGCAGAGTTCGCTGATCGGCGATTCCTTCATGCGCCATGCCGGCACCAACGTTCTTAAAGAGCGCCTCCATTACTTCTGTCGAGCCGGTCCGGACACTGGCCCGCACAAGCTCATCATCTGTTGTACCGGCCTGTTCTCCCGCCTGCGCCAGGCGGGGAGACAGGCGTCCCTGCGGTTCCCTG
The DNA here is from genome assembly GCA_963760075.1 of uncultured delta proteobacterium. GTDB lineage: Bacteria > Desulfobacterota > Desulfuromonadia > Geobacterales > Pseudopelobacteraceae > JACRCG01. Next base: position 447,852 of record CAVXBQ010000003.1, read on the forward strand.
AGGATCTCTTCCAGCGGGTAGTCGCCGCCAAACCAGCGGGCCAGATGAGACTCGTAAAACAGGCCGCTTTCGCTTAGACCCTGCTGCAGCATCCGGCCGAGCAGTGTGGCATCAGTCGTCGGCTCGGCCAGTAATGTCCGCAGAATACCCAGGGTGGCCTGAGCCGGCACCTGTCCCGATGCCTCGCCCAGAAAACCGCTCAACCATCGACCGGTGTCGCTGACCTTTGAGTCTCCAGGTCGTCCAAAGCGGGCCATCAAGAACGTCTGTTGCGGCTCATCGGTTATGAAAAACAGGGTGATCAGATCGCCACGCCTGATCCCCTTCGGCATAACGAATTCCAGCAACTGGCCGGCCACCTGAACAGAAAAACGCCCATCCCCCAGAGCGGCCATAACTTCTCCTCTGAGCTGCTGGCCGGGGAGGAAAGAATTTGGCTGAGCCTGCTGGTTTAACGATTCAAGCAGCGCCAGACGGTCGCCATTAATCACCGCTTGAAGGAGTTTGGCCATATCATCGCTCAAGACAATACCGTTTCCAGACGCGGCAGGATTCTGTGCAGCCCCCTGCAATGAGGCGGCTGTGGGGTCTGATGTCGGTTGCGACCGCATGCTTCTTTGATAGGTCAGCGCCTCATCAGAAAAGGCGCTGAATGCGGGGGAATTCGGGGGAAGACTTTGCAGCACGGTGTTCAGTCGCTCCAGCACATAGGCCTGCTGGGGGGAGACCCCCCCTTCACTGTGTTCCAGCACACTCAGCCAGCGCCCGGCCTCACTCAGCAGGGGAGGAGTACCATCCGGGATTGCACGGGAGAGCGCAAACGTGGGCTTGGGCTCCGACGACAGGTAGGTCAGGCGCAGGATTTCGCCCGGCGAGGTTTTTTGGGGGAGCATCAGCTCCAGCGACGTCCCTGCTACCTGTACAAAGGTTCTTCCACCCGGCAGTGTGCCGACAACTGTCGCGTTTATCTCGTCACCCGGCAGGAGCGGCAATGGCGTCACCGGCTGGTTTACCGCCTCAACGAGGGTAGAACGTGAATTCTGGGCAATATTCCTGAGGATCTCGGCCGCATTTGATTCAAACGTTGCCAGACGTGCCTGATCCGAAGGTAACTGCACCGCTCCCGGCTCTCCGCCTGGTCCCTTCACTGTGTTGGCCGGAGGGGGAGATGCCGCCGCATCGCGCCCGGAACCATAGATCAGGGCCTCGTCCAGCAGGTTGGCCAGTACGGTGGATTCGCCCGATGATTGTCGCAGCATGTCGCCGACGCTCTGCAACGACGAACGAAGCTCCGGATCGATGATCTGTTCGCTGGAGACCAGCAGACTCAGCAGGCGGGAAGCATCGGAAAGGGCTACCGGAGGGGCACTGCCGGCCTGACGGGCTATGGCAAACGTCGAGCGCGGGTCCGCGGAGACAAAGGTCATCTCCAGAGTCTGCCCGGTACGAACCGCCATCGGCAGATCCAGATTGAAACGCTCCGTTCCGACCCGGACCTGAACCCGGTTATTTGGCGTCATCGACAGGACTTCGGCACTGACCCGTTGACCGGGAGTCAGCAGACTAACGCTGCCCGCCTCCTGATCCGCTGTGACAAACGAAATATTGGAGGCGTGCGAAAGCAGGTCGAAAACCTGCTGCTGGATGTCCGCTGTTAGAGCCATTCTATCCCCAAATCAAATAACCGGGCTCATAAATTGTACCAAAAACCGAGTGACGCGGAATTATCCGCAGCATAAAGCCGTGCCGTCCGCAGAAGCGGCATTCGAAGAGTCCGCCGAATTGATAGACACCACCTCCGAGGTCGCTCTTCATCTCCAGGGTCACGGTCTCCCCCCCCTGAATGTTGCCGGTCGAATCCAGCACCCCGAAATACCCCTCAACCGAGACCTGATCAGCGGGAATATCACCGAGGGCTATCCGGGCGGAAACCGGGACCATGCTGCCGACCGCAACGGCATCTGCCGCCTCTGCCTCGGCCTGCTCGATGCGAATCTGCGGCCACGCCTTGAACATGCGCTCTTTCCAGCGGGCCAGATCAAGCGCAAGTGCCAGATCGTCATCCACCAGACGCTTCCACTGGGTATACGACGGGGTGTAGGAGTGGCCGGTGTACTCCTGTACCATGCGGTCGGTGGAAAATACCGGACAGAGGCTCTGCATGGAGGCTTTCATCGTGGCAATCCATGGGCGAGGAACGCCGTCACTCCCCCGCTCGTAGAAATGAGGAATGACCTCTTTTTCCAGCAGATCGTACAGCGCACGCCCCTCGACCTGGTTCTGGTATTCGATATCCTCGTACACTTCCCCTTTGCCGATCGCCCAACCGTTGTTCCCCTGGTACCCTTCACACCACCAGCCGTCCAGGACGCTTAGATTGAGGCCGCCGTTGAAGGCGACCTTCATACCGCTGGTGCCGCTGGCCTCCATCGGCCTGAGCGGAGTATTGAGCCAGACATCGACCCCCTGCACCAGATGACGGGCAACCTCCATGTCGTAATCCTCGATAAAGACGATCCGGTGACGGAATCGCTCCTGATGCGACGTCTGTACGATCTGGCGAATCAGTTCCTTCCCCTCCTGATCCTGGGGGTGGGCCTTGCCGGCAAAGATAAACTGCACCGGCATTTCCGGGTTATTGAGAAGAGCGGCCAATCTGTCAAGGTCCCGCAACAGCAGCGTGCCGCGCTTATAGGTTGCAAAGCGGCGGGCAAAACCGATCGTCAGTGCTTCCGGGTCGAGAACCTCCTCGGCGGTGGCAATTTCCTTGGAAGTAGCTCCGACCTTGATCAACTGTTCCTTGAGCCGCTTGCGGGCAAAGTCGACCAGTTTTTCGCGGCAGCTCAGCCGGGTGCGCCACAGCTCGGCATCCGGAATCTTGGCGATCCGGCGCCAGACATTATGGTCGGTCGGATCATCCAGCCAGCGGGTTCCCAGATAGCGTATCAGCAGGCTGGCCATATGGTTCGACATCCAGGTGCGGGTGTGAACGCCGTTGGTGATCGAAGAGAGCGGCAGCTGCTCCTCCGGCAGTTCCGGCCAGAGATTCTTCCACATCCTGCGCGATACCTCACCATGCAGCTGGCTGACGCCATTGGCATGCCCGGCCAGCTTGAGTGCCAGCACCGCCATACAGAACGTCTCCTGCCGGTTTTTCGGGTTCTGGCGGCCCAGGCCGATGAACTCATCATGACTGATCCCGAGCGTCGTGAAATAGCTGGAAAAATATTTATCCAGCAGTTCCGGGGCAAAGTGATCGATGCCGGCCTCAACCGGGGTATGCGTCGTAAAAATATTACCGGCCCTGACAATCTCACGGGCTTCGTTAAAACTGATCCCCTGCTTCTCCATCAGCAGGCGGATGCGCTCCAGCGCCAGGAACGCGGCATGCCCCTCATTCATATGGCAGACATTGGGGATGATGCCCAGAGTCCGCAGGGCCCGGATACCGCCGATGCCGAGCAGGATTTCCTGGATCATGCGCATCTCTTTGTCGCCGAAATAGAGCTGGGCCGTAATCAGACGATCTTCAGGGCTGTTCTCCTCCAGATTGGTATCCAGCAGATAGAGCGGCACCCGCCCAACCTGGACCCGCCAGATATGCACCTTGAATGTACGCGGACCGAACGACAGCTCGAAGGCCAGCGGCGCGCCGTTTTTGTCACGCTCAAGGGTCAACGGCAGATTGTAAAAGTCATTCTCGGGATAATATTCCTGCTGCCACCCCTCGTTATTGAGGTACTGGCGGAAATACCCCTGCCGGTAGAGCAGGCCGACCCCGACCAGCGGCAACCCGAGGTCGGAAGCCGATTTAAGATGGTCGCCTGCCAGAATGCCGAGGCCGCCGGAATAGATCGGCAGCGATTCATGCAGGCCATACTCCATCGAAAAGTAGGCAATCTTCATCTTTGAAGTGCCGGTGCCGGTTTTCTGAAACCAGGTTTTTGCCTGGAGATAGTCGGTCAGCTTCTCATCCACCAGCTTGAGGTGTGCCATGAAGCCCTCGTCGCCCTTGAGAGCCTCCAGCGTTGTCTGCTGCAGAATACCGAGCATTTCGACCGGATTGTGACGGGTGGATTTCCAGAGATCCGGGTCAAGCCGGCGGAAGAGAGCGGTGGCGTCCGGTTCCCAACACCACCAGAGGTTGTATGCCACCCGCTGCAGCGCGGCTAATTCTTCAGTCAGGGAGGGAACGACAGTGAATTTGTGCAGCATTCTGGTGAAGTCCATATGGTCCTCCTACTTGATCAGCTGATTCAACTCGAATATCGGCAGCAACACCGCGATAACTATGATGCCGACCGCCACCCCCATTGCCAGAACCATAAGCGGCTCCATCAACCCCATCAGACGGGTCAGGCGAGCACTGAACTCACGCTCGTAGGCGACTCCGGCCTTCACCAGCATCTCTTCCAGATTGCCGCTCTTCTCGCCGACACTCGTCAAATGCACCAAAAGCGGCGGGAATAGCGGGCTTTTTTTCAGACTTCCGGAGAGACTCCCCCCTTGGGCAACCTCTTCCATCACCTCACGCAGGTATGACCGGTAGACCCGGTTGACAAGCACCTCGCCGGTGATCTCAAGAGCCTTCATGATCGGCACTCCGCTGGTAAGCAGCAGTCCCAGAACCCTGGCGAAGCGGGAGAGGATCAGGCGCTGCAGCATCCCTCCGAACAGCGGAAGTCGGAGCAGCAGGGTGTCGCGCTTCAGACGCAGATCGTCGCGCTTCATGGCGTTGCGATAGAGGGGAACCGAGGCGATTATCAGGGCGGTGGGAATCCACCAATACCCCTGCAGGAAATGACTGGCTTTGAGAACGATTATTGTAATCAGCGGCAGGGCGGCTTTGCTGTCTTCAAATATTGTCACGATGCGGGGGATGACAACGGTCAGCAGGAAGACCATGACGCCGCCCCCTACGAAGACCATCAGGATCGGATAGACCAGTGCGGACGTGACCTTGCTCCGTACCTGCTCCTGCTCCTCCAGAAAATCCGCCAGCCGTTCCAGTACGGCATCCAAGGCGCCACCCGCCTCACCGGCCGCCACCATGCTGACGAAGCTTTCGCCGAAAATGTCCGGCTCGGCCGCCATTGCCCGCGACAGGGAGGCCCCCTCGGCGATGCGCTCTTTTACCCGTACCAGAGCCTGGCGGAGCAGCCCGCTCTCCTCCTGTTCGCAGAGCGACCCCATCGCTTCGAACAGTGGCACGGATGACGCCACCAGAGTAGCGAGGCGACGGGTGAAGAGCGAAAGTTCATCGGTGGGGACACCCCGGCGGAATGAAAATGATCCGAAGCGGCTTGCTGCGCCCCCCTCTTCCACGACCTCGCGCGGCAGCAGCCCCTTGCCTTTGAGCTGAACCATGGCCTGACGTTCGGAATCGGCCTCAACCGTACCGGAAACCGAAGAGCCGGTGGCACTGTAGGCTTTATAGCGGAACGTCGGCATAATCGTCCTGAGTAACGCGCAGAACCTCTTCGATGGTGGTAATCCCGGCGGCAGCCCGGGCAATGCCGTCGTCGCGCAGGGTCTTCATGCCGTGCGCGACCGCATATTCCTTAATCTCTCCGGCGTGCGACCGGCGGATGATCATCGAGCAGAGTTCCTGGTCAACCGGCATGATTTCATAGATGGCGGTCCGTCCCAAAGTGCCGAGGCCGAAGCAGGCATCGCACCCCCGACCACGGTACAGCGTGTCAGGGAGTGTTACTCCGGCGTACTGCACCTCCGGACGATACGCTTCGCGGCAGTGCGGACAGATCACCCGTACCAGGCGCTGGGCAACCACTGCAGACAGCGAGGAGGCTATCATGAACGGCTCGATCCCCATATCGACCAGGCGGGTCACGGCGGTGGCTGCATCGTTGGTATGCAGTGTCGAAAGGACAAGGTGTCCGGTGAGACTGGCCTGAATGGCGATTTCGGCAGTTTCCGCATCGCGGATTTCGCCGACCATGATGATATCGGGGTCCTGGCGCAGAATCGAGCGAAGACCGTTGGCAAAGGTCAAATCAATTTTGGCGTTGACCTGGATCTGGCCGATGCCCCTGATCTGATACTCGATCGGATCTTCAATCGTGATGATATTTTTTTCGGGGGAATTGACCCGGTTAAGCGCGGCGTAGAGTGTCGTCGATTTGCCGCTGCCGGTTGGCCCGGTCACCAGAATGATGCCGCTCGTCCGGGTAAGCATCCGCTCCAGTGTTCGTTCGCCATGCTCCCCCAGGCCGATGTCTGCCAGAGAAAGGATCCCCTTCTTCTTGTCCAGCAGACGCAGCACGCCCCGTTCGCCGTAGTGGGTCGGGAGGATAGAGACGCGGATATCGACATCGCGGCCGGCGACCCGCACACGAATACGGCCATCCTGCGGCAGGCGTTTCTCGGCGATGTTGAGCCCGGCCATGATCTTGATACGTGAGACCAAAGCGTCCTGAATGATTTTGGGAGGGGAGAGTTTTTCGTAGAGGATGCCGTCGATACGGAAGCGCACCATAAGTTCGCGTTCGTACGGTTCGATATGGATGTCGCTGACCCGCTCTTTAACCGCTTCCGAGAGAATCGAGTTCAGCAGGCGGATAACAGGCGCTTCATCGGACAGGTCCAGCAAGTCCGTGGGGTTGTTCAGTTCGGTGGCAACCGTTGAGAGGTCTTCCCCCTGCAGCTCCTGCAACACATCGAGGGCTGTCCCGGAGGCGCCGGCGTAGACATGGTTGATGACATCCGCCAAAAGCGGGGCCGGCACAAGTACCGCTTCGATCGGCTTGCCGAACAGCAGGCGCAGTTCGTCTAGCTGCAGCATCCCTGCCGCGCTTGATACGGCAACCCTGATGACACCATCAACTTCGCGCAGCGGCAAAATGGCATTGGCACGAGCAAACGTCAGGGGAAGATGATTCAGAAGTTCGGTATCGACCTCATCCATCTGAATTTCATGTTGGCACTGTATGCCCAGCCTGTCGGCAACAGCCGCCAACTCATCTGAAACGTTTACTGTGCCGGTGCTCATTTGCCCGAAATCTCCTTCTGCACGTCCATCGGCTTGACATCTTTGGCCGCCTTGTTGAAAGAGTCCCGCTGTGTATCGGTGATACCGGTCAGGTCCGTGTTATCCTTGATGATGTGCGGGATGAGCAGGATCATCAGGTTGGTCTTCGAGCGCGTCTTGTTCGTGGTCTTGAACAGCCATCCCAGGCCGGGAATATCCCCCAGGATCGGCACCTTGCTGACCGTGTCGTTCTCCTGGTCCTGGATCAGACCGCCGATAACCACCGTCTCATTATCCTTGACGACAATGCTGGTCTTGGCCGAGCGTGTGGTGGTGACCAGGTCGACAGCCTGTCCCTTGCTCGGCGCAACCGCAGAGATCTCCTGGTTGATATCGAGGCGGATATAATCGCCTTCGCTGATCTGGGGCTTGATCTTCAGGTTGATGCCGACGTCCTTGCGCTCAACGGCCTGCGTGGTGCCGAAGGTGCTCTGCGTGGTCGACCCGACCAAGGGGACGTTCTCACCGACTTTGATCTCGGCCTCCTTGTTGTCGGAAGTCAGGATGTTGGGGGTGGAGAGCACGTTTACCAGGCCGTTGGTGTCCAGCGCCTGGAGCAGTGCCACGGCGGTAACAGGTTTGTTGGGGACAGTATTAAGGGCGCCCAGGGCGCCGCCGATCAAGGTCGATAGCCCCCCTCCTGTGCCGGGTGTCCCGCTCGTGGTAGAACCGAGAACCTGGCCGAAAGCACCGAAGGGGTCATAGATGGCGCCGCCCTGCAAATACTTGCCGAGTTGCCCCGCAGCAAACGCGCCGGCTTGAACACCAAGATCCAGCGTTTTGTTCAGCGAAATCTCGGCGATTATCACCTGCACGAAGACCTGTTTGCTGCGACGATCAAGTTTTTTTATCACCTGCGTCAGGTTGGTGTAGTCATTGGGGGAGGCCATGATGACGAGGGAATTGGAAGCCTTGTCAGGAGTGATGGTCACTTTGCCGCTTTCGAACGGGGATGCCTGCGGTGCACCGGCGCCAGGCGCGGGGGTCGCCTGGGCGGAAATTCCCTTGACGACACCGTCCAGGACTTTTGCCATCTCGGTTGCATCGGTGTTTTCCAGATAATAGACGTTGACTTTGCTGCTTGCTTCCGGCGGGGTGACGTCCAGTTTTGCAACCAGCTCACGTATCGCTTTCTTGATTGTTTCATTTCCGAAAACCAGCAGGGCATTCAGGCGAAGATCTGCCAGCACGCTCGTCGGACTGCTCCCCGCAATGCTCCCTGCAGGTGTAGTGGTCTGCCCGCCGGATTTACTGTCGGAGCCGCTGAGCCACTGCCGAACGGTTGCTACGGCACTTTCGGCCGAAGCGTTTTTGAGATAGATAATCTCAATACCTTCGCGAGTGCGCTCGGTGTCAATCGACTGAAGAATGCCGTACAGCTTGCGGATATTGATGGACGAATCAACCATCAGGAGGAGATTACCGGGGCCAAAGGCGGAGATCTGCCCATCCTTGGAAACCATCGGCTGTAGAAACGTCACCGCTTCCTGGGCTGTGATATAATCAAGTTTGGTCACCTGGGCAACGTAGCTCTCGTTGACCGGAGCCTGTTCCCCCTTCGACAACAGCTTGAAACCCGATTGCTTGGCAGCGGAAGTGGGGATGATCTTGGCAACCTTGCCGCTCTGCACAACGGTGAAGCCCTTCAACTCCAGTACAGAGGTAAAGACGTTATACGCCTCTTCGATCGAGAGCTTTGAGGGGGAGTACACCGAAATTTTCCCCTTGACCCGTTCATCGAGGATGAAGTTTTTACCGGTCAGATCACTGATGAACTTCACCATGGTGGAGATATCCACCTCGTTGAAATTAAGCACAACCCCCTTGCTGCCGGCAGCCAGAGCCGGGGCAGCACAGAGTGCCCCCATCAGAACGAGGGTACAAAATGTCCGTAGTATATGTCGTGTCAAGTGTGCCTCCATATTGCAACGTATCCGTCCCCTGAACAGAGCTGAAAGGAAGGGATTCATCTGATCTCGTAATTGAACGTCTGCGGTTGCCCGTCGCGGATAATATCCAGCTTCAGCCGGCTCTGCCCCTTGAGGGCGACAAATGACTGCAACGCCTTGTCCGGCGAATCCATCGGAAAGTCGTTCAACCGCAACAGGACATCGCCGTTTTTAATGCCGATCATCGAAAAAACGCCATTCGGCTTTACCTCGGTGGCCTTGAACCCCTCAACCTTGCCATCTTTCTGGCTGGGAAGCAGGCGGGCGTCACTCATCGCCTGGGCCGGATTATCCAGTGCGGCATTGAGAGCCCGCTGATCGATAACGTAATTCCCCGCTCCCGTGCTGGCGACTGCGGTGTTTCCACGAGGTGCTCCCGCTGCCGGCTGGGCGGTCGGAGATGATAAAGGGGGTGTCATGGGGGTCAGCAGTTCGACTTTCTTGTTGTTGACGACGATAAAGGCCCTCTCCTTGCCGACTTCAACCAGGCGGCCGGCATCAAAGACCATATCCCCCAGTCGAAACACCCGTTCTTCCTGCTTTGTCGTATGACGAACCAGGGCGAAGGTTTCACGGAATGACCCAACCGCTGTACCAAGCAACAACAACTCGGTCGGTGCGGTCACCGGAGCGGCCTGTGCCGCTGCCGGAGCATTTGCGATCGGCGTAAGCGGGCCTGCCGTTGCCTTGCCAAACAGCCCGCTCGTCAGGATCGGGGCGTAAAACGAAAGTTCTTCCGTACGCGGGGGGGCGGACGGGGGAGCGGCAGCAGTGCCGGCCCCTTTGAGTTGAAACGTCTTCCCGAGACGTGCAGAGAGACGTTCGGTGGCGATTCCCGCCAGCAAGGCAATGATGACGATGCCCAGAAGAATATTTATGATGGTGACGATACGCGGCATAAGACCTGTGATTTCAATGTTGAATGATGGATGTTACATTTAAATTCAGAATTGCTCTTTTACAGCGTGATTTCTCCGCTGAACACCTCTACCGCCGGACCGGTCATATAGATGTTGCCATCGTCAGCCCATTCCATTTCAAGATCACCGCCGGACAGGTGATTGAGAATCCGTTTTTCCGTCAGTCCGTTCAGTACGCAGGCCGCGGTCACGGCGCTGGAACCGGTGCCGCAGGCAAGGGTTTCACCGGCGCCCCGCTCCCAGGTACGCTGACGAATTTCGGTGCGGGAAATGATCTGGATGAACTCGATGTTGGTGCGGCGCGGAAACAGCGCGTTGTTCTCAATCAGCGGTCCATAGGTTGCGACAGGAAAATTTTCAACGTCATCGACAAAGATGACACAGTGCGGGTTACCCATGGAAGCGCAGGTGATTTTAAAGGTTTTGTCCAGAACGGTCAGCTCTTCGGCAACCACCTGTGCTCCGGGATCGCCGGTCATCGGGATCTCGGCACGCGTCAGGCGCGGCGGCCCCATGTTGACCCGTACCTTCGCGATCTTCCCGTCGGCTCCGGGAACGAGCTGCAGCGTCAGGATACCGGCGCCGGTCTCGGCGGTGATTTCAGTCTTTGCGACAATGCCATGATCAAACGCATACTTGGCGACACAACGGATACCGTTGCCGCACATCTCCGACTCGGAACCGTCGGAGTTGAACATCCGCATCCGCACATCGGCCACCTCCGACGGCATGATCAGGATCAGGCCATCCGAGCCGATGCCGAAATTACGGTTTGAAACCTGTATCGCAGTTTGCTTCGGATCAATGACCGTCTCTTCAAAGCAGTTCACATAGACGTAGTCATTTCCGGCGCCCTGCATCTTGGTGAATTTCATCGTATAGCATCCCCTTGCTGATTAAAATTTGACTTCGTAACATAGCAAAAATTGAGCCCGGCAACAAGTAGTTTAATCATCCTTTCGCCGGTAAAACGGCACGATTGCCAAGTCAATGCCGGGCGGGTATACTCCGCTGCGCTGTACCCATTTCTTTTGAGGGATTACCCCCATGATCAAAGCGTTTCAGGGCATCACGCCAACCATCGACCCGACCGCCTTCGTCGCCGAAACCGCCGTCATTATCGGCGATGTCGAGATGGGACCGCAGTCGAGTGTCTGGTACAACTGCGTTGTTCGCGGTGACGTCAACCATATCCGGATCGGCGCCCGCAGCAATGTGCAGGATCTCTCCATGCTGCACGTCACCCACAGGAAGCATGAAGGCGACCCCGGTGCGCCGCTGATCATCGGTGACGACGTCACCATCGGCCACAGCGTGACCCTGCACGGCTGCACTCTGGAGAACGGCTGTTTTATCGGGATGCAGGCCATGGTGATGGATCATGCCGTGGTGGGCGAAGGGGCACTGATCGGGGCGCGGGCGCTGGTGACCGAAGGGACGGTCGTCCCGCCGCATACCCTCTGGGTGGGCGCACCGGCCAGGTACAAACGGGATCTGACTCCGGAGGAAGTGGCATGGCTGAAGAAATCGGCCGATAATTATGTGAAGTATGCGTTGGAGTACATCAACGACTGATGGCTCTTCGCTGATGATACAGCGACCCCCCGTCACGTCGCCCTGAGCGCCTCGACGATATTCATCCGCGCCGCCCGCACCGCCGGCAGCAGCCCCCCCACGAACCCCATCACCAGCGAAAAGCAGAGCGACTTCCAGACGATCCCGAAGGTCAGGCTGAAGCTGAAGGCCAGCTCGGCGAAGGTCTGCCAGTTCATCGTGGAGATGGTGATCAACTGCATGAAGGAGGCGCAGAACACCCCCAGCAGACCTCCCACCAGCCCGAGAAACAGCGACTCCAGGACAAAGGCGGCCAGGATGCTCCTCTTGCCGAAACCCAGGGCGCGCAGGGTGCCGATCTCGATGACCCGGTTGGCCACGGCGGCGTACATGGTGATCATGGCGCCGATCACCGCCCCCAGGGAGAAGATGATCGTCAGGGTCAGGCCGAGGATGCGCAGGAACTTGGCCATCATCTCGGACTGGTCGGCGTAATAGCGTGTCTCTCGCTTGGCCTCCAGGGTCAGGCGCGGGTTGCTCTCGATGCTCTCCTTCACCCGTTCGAACCCGGACGAATCCCGCAGCCGGAACAGCACCGAGGAATAGACCGGCCTGCGGAAGGCCTGCATCAGCTGGTCCACGTCGCCCCAGATCTCGGAGTTGAAACCGGTGGCCCCGGCGTCAAACATCCCCACCACCGTCCAGTCCCGCATGCCGAAGCGGAGCCGCTCGCCGATCCCGCCACCCTGGAAGCGTTCGGCGATGCTTTTTCCCGCGATGACCTCGTCCGAACCCGGCCGGGGCATGCGCCCCGCGATCAGCTTCACCTGGGGCCGGAGCGCCAGCGACGCCGTTCCCCACCCCCCGGATCACCACGTTGGCCGGCTTGGTCGTGCCCCGCTTGGGCAGGTTGATGAGGACCACCATCTCCTTGTCCAGAAGCGGCAGGCCGTCCGCCCCCACGGCCACCTCCGGCAGGCTCTCGACGATGGCCGCCTGACTGCGCTCGACGCCGCTCTGCACCTCGGAGTTGGCTGACTTGCGGATGACCACCACGTTGTCGTAGGAGCCGGTCTCCACCAGGGTCTGGCGCAGCCCCTCGGCCAGCATCAGGGTGGCGGCAAAGACGAACACCACCAGCGCCATGCCCGAGGCGGTCAGGACCGTGGTCAGGCGCCGGGTCCAGAGGTTGCGGAAACTGTATGACCAGGGAATGGCCATCAGCCGATCCTCCGCAGCCCGTCGGCGATCCTGATCGTGGCACCCCGCCAGGTGGGAAACAGTGCCGCCACCGCGCCGACAGCGCAGGCGATCAGCAGGTCGAGGCCGACCGTGGTCCAGGAGACGCTGAAATAGGGGAAGAACTGGGACAGTTCGATCTCGATCCAGTGGGCGGCCGGGAAGGTCAGGAGTACCCCCAGCAGGCCTCCAAGCAGGGAGATGGTCATCGACTCGCCGAAGATGATCGCCCCGATATGCAGCGCGCCGAAACCCAGGGTCTTCAGGGTCGCATATTCGGCGATCCGCTCCCGCGCCGTCATGGCCATGGTGTTGGCCGCCACCACCATGATGATGACGATCACCACGTAGGAGACGATCTGGATGGCGATCATGATCGCCTCGGTCATGGAGACGAACCCCAGCTGGAAGGCCTTCTCCGTCTCGGTCAGGGTCTCGGCCAGGGAGTTCTTGAAGGTCCGGTCCACCGCCAGCGCCACCTCCGCCGCCAGCTCCGGCTTGGTCACACCGATCATGTAGAAGCCCACCTGGTCGGCCCGGCGCGGTACCGTCTTTTTCAGGGTTTCGTTCAGATAGTCCCAGTGGAAGAAGAGCGCCCGCTCCTCGGTGCTCTTCTCGGCCCCCCGGTAGATGCCCCGCAGGACGAACTCCCACTGGCCCGGAAAGATGGTGCCCCTCAGCGTGATCAGGTCACCCAGCTTCCAGCCGTACGTGTCTGCCAGTCTTTTGCCCGACGATGCACCCCTTCCGGTCGCGGATAAAGGCTTCCTTCTGCTCCGGCGGCAGGATGAACTCCGGATAGAGTTCCAGGAAGCTTTTCGGCTCCATCGCCACGTTGGCGAAGAAATGCTTTTCGTCGATATAGATGCCGCCGAACCAGTTGCCGTAGGAGACGCTCTTCACCCCCGGTATCCTGGCGGATGCGTTCCTTGTACGAGATGGGGAGGGGAAAGATCAGGGAGATGGCGTTGCGGGTGACCAGGCGGGTGGCGGAGGAGCGTTCCACCCCCAGGTACCAGAGCCCCACCAGGGTGCGCAGCATACCGAAGGCCAGGATGGCGATGGCGACGCCGATCACGGTCAGGAGTGTGCGCAGGCGGTGGCGGAAGGCGTTACGTATGATGAGTTTGAGGATCATGACGTCAACAACTCGCCCTTTTCCAGGTGCCGGACACAATGGGCCTTGCCCGCCGCGCGCGGGTCGTGGGTCACCATGATGATGGTCTTGCCGAACTCCCGGACCAGCCGTTCCATGAGGGTCAGGATCTCCTCGGCAGAGACCCGGTCCAGGTCGCCGGTCGGCTCGTCCGCCACCAGGATGGTCGGGTCGGTGACAATGGCCCGGGCAATGGCAACCCGCTGCTGCTGTCCGCCGGAAAGCTGGGAGGGGTAATGGTCCATCCGGTCGGTCAGGCTGACGACGGCGAGGGCCAGTTCCACATGCTCCCGCCGCTCCTTGCGGGACAGACGGGTCAAGAGCAGCGGCAGTTCCACATTCTCGAAGGCGGTCAGGACCGGGATCAGGTTGTAGAACTGGAAGATGAAACCGACGTTGGCGCTGCGCCAGCGCAGCCAGTTCGGCCTCCGACAGGGAGGTGATGTCCACCCCGCCCACCCGGATCGTGCCGCTGTCAGCCTTGTCGATGCCGGCGATCAGGTTGAGCAGGGTGCTCTTGCCCGACCCGGACGGCCCCATCAGCGCCAGGAACTCCCCCTCGGGGATGGTGAAGGATATCCCTCCAGCACGGGAATGATCTGGCTGCCGCGGCGGTAGGACTTGGAGAGGCTGTCGATCTCGACTATTGGTGGTCTGCCGTTTTCCATGGGATACCATCAAAACACACATCATTTATTTAACAGGGATGGACAGGATAAAAAAGATACCATCAAAATCAAGAGCCTTTCGGGTGTAAAAGACTTTATCCTGTCCATCCCCTTTATCCCTGTAAATTTTATTGGATTTTGGTTCAGTTACTTCTCCGCCGTCTTGATCCTGGCCCCGTCCTTCAACCGTTCCAGCGGTTTCAGCGCTACCTTGTCCCCGGCCTTGGCGCCGGCCAGAATCTCTACCAGGTCGCCGATGCGAGCTCCCACGGTCACGGGGGTTTCCACCACCCGCTCCCCCTTGACCAGATAGATGACATCCCTGTTATTGCGTTTGACCAGGGCGGCAGGATTCACCGCGGTCCGCGGCAGTTTTTCGTCCGCCTTCACCCCCCGCTGCAGGAAGGCCACCCTGGCGCTCATCTCCGGAAGGATGCGGCTGTCCAGAGAGTCAAAACGGACCTTGACCAGTACGGTGGCCTTCGAGCGGTCGGCGGTGGGGACGATCATGTGCACCGTCCCGCTGAAACGGGTCTCGGGCAGGGCATCAAGCTGGATCTCGCACGGCTGCCCCACCTTGACCTTTTCCAGGTTGGATTCGGATACGTCCGCCTCCGCCTGGAGCGAGCCCATGTCCGCCATGGTCACCACCGCCGCCTTGGCGTTGACGGCGGCGCCGATGGGCGTAACGATGTCCCCGATATCGGCATCCTTGGTCAGCACCACCGCGTCAAAGGGGGCGCGAATGAGGGTGTAGTCAACGGCCACGTCGGCGCCCTTGAGCGCCGCCCGGGCGGCATTGATCGCCGCAGCGGCCCCGTTAACCCCTGCCTTGGCCTTCCGGTAGCGCGCCTCGCTGGCGTCCAGGTCGGCCTGGGCCACCACACCCTGGGCCACCAGCATCTTGTTGCGGTTGAAGGCGAGGGTGGCATCGTTCAACTCCGCTTCGGCCTGTTCCAGCGCGGCGCGGCTGTTCACCAGGTTGGCCGCGGCCTGGCCCCGGCTCGCCGTCACATCGTCACTCTCCAGACGGGCGATAACCTCCCCGGCCCGGACCCGGCTTCCCTCCTCCACCCCGAGCCAGACCAGGCGGCCGGTCGCCTTGGCGGCCACCGCCGACTTGCGCTGGGCCACCACGTACCCGCTGGCGTTCAGCAGGGTAAAGGTCTGGGATGGATAGACCAGTGAAACGGTCGCCGTTTCCACCTCAATTTTCGGGGTAATAACCCCCGACACGGCCAGGCCTGCGATCACTACGGCACAGGCGGCCGCCAGCCACCAAACCAGCCGCTTGCGCCGCCGTACCGGATGACTGCCGCCGGCTGTCTTGTTCTTGTCGATTTTCAGTCCGTTCAGATCTTCATCTGCCATCCATCACTCCCCTGCGATTTTCCGGCCTGTCGATAGCTCTTGCTTCGCTGTGTTCACATTTCGATGAACCTTTCATTGCCCTTCAAGCAGCTTGTAATACTCCTTCATAATCTGAATGGAATCCAAGCGTGAGCCTGGAACAGCAGCCCAACTGAGAACAGAGATTCCAATGGTGAGGCCGATCTTCCATGCCCGCGTCGTGTGCGGTCGCCACCAGATCAGGGGCAGCGCCAGCGGCCCCACGGAGCAGACTGCAAAGATAATAAAGGATGTTCTGAAATACCAGTGCATCTTTTTTTCCGCAGAGCGTTGACGGCTGGAAGCATCCAGAAACTCGCCGCAGTGTTTACACTTTATAGCATCGTCTTGAATGTCTTCAGCGCAGAAGGGACACTTTTTCATTGTCATCTCTCTTGGCAGAACCCGCCGGGCACCCGCTTTGACAGGTGACGTGCGGTGGTTCGACCTGGTAAACTTTTCCCGACCATCATCTACAGTACCTGTATATCTCGCTTTTGAAACGTATTATCTCGTACCGGCCGCTATTCCTGATGGGCGGGACTTCAAGCGATTTACTTCATCCGGCGAATCCGCACTTCAATATCGTGATTCCCCTTGAGCAAGGCGACAAGCCGGGCCGGGTCCGTCTCCCCGTAATGGTAGGGATAGAGCACTTTTGGCTTGAAGGACCTGGCCGCATCGGCGACCATTTCCGGCGTCATCGTATAGGGAAGATTCATCGGCAGGAAGGCGATATCGATCCGTTTCAGCCGGCTCATCTCCGGAACGTTCTCGGTGTCCCCGGCGATATAGATCCGCTTGTCGGCGAATGTCAGGACGTACCCGTTGCCGTCCCCCCTGGGGTGAAAAGGCTGGCCGGTGTCGCGCTTGTGCACGATGTTGTATGCCGGCACGGCCTCAACGGTGATACCCGCAACAGTTTTAACGTCTCCGTTCTTCATGATGATGCCGCCCGGCAGCTTCTCCGCGCATTTTTCAGTGAGCACCACCACCGTTTTAGCGGTCGTGACATGCTGCAGGGCTACCGGATCGAGATGGTCCTGGTGTTCGTGGGTAATAAAGATCAGGTCGGCCTTGGGCAACTGTGCGTAATCGGCCAGTTTGCTGTAAGGATCGACATGGATAACCTTGCCGCCGAACTTCAACATGAGCGAACCATGGCCGATGAAGGTTATTTCCAGCTCCCCCTTCGTTGTCTTTATCACATCCTTTTCGAATGGTTCCGCGGCGCCGGCCAGGCCGGTACCGCATACGCCCAAGAGCAGAAATATCAACGCCGCTTTCATCATGATGCCTCCTTTTGTATCAACGGTGTGAGCGCTGAGTCTCCTCAGACCGAGCCAGCGATATGGTTGGGTGCATAGTTTTTTATGAATTCCCCCGCACCGCTTTTTGGTATCTCGACAATAAATCAGGGTCCTCGATTGAACCGTGATGGTGAACCTGCTGCCAGCGGTTATCCGCATACTTGAAAATCCTGCTCGTTCTGATAGCCATGTCCAGGGTCGTCTCACCCATTCTGAATGCCCCGCGTTCCCTCCCTACGACATAGAACAATTCGCCGGTCACATGGAGACTGAAATCGTAGAACTCAAAGTAATACTCTGACGGACTGCTGAAAAGCCGTTCGTACACAACTTTGATTTCATCCCATCCACGCTTGATACCACCAAGCGGGTTGTCCATGGCAGCCTCATCGGTCTGCATCCAATTTTTCGCCATTTTCTCAATATCCCTACTATTGAGGGCCTCATAAAATTCAGATAAGGCCCGCAACATTGGCGGCAGGCTGTTTTTCTCTTCCTTCCCGGTAACAGGTGTCTGCTCAATTTTCATTGATTCAGCTCCCTTCTGTCGTCTTCAAAGGTACAAAGGAGGGGTCGCCCAAAGGTCTCCGGCACAGCGGCTTGAACGTTTCCCTCGGGTGCTCGGCTCTCCTTCAATGCAGGGCGGTTTTCTTGATAATGCCACCGACTGCATCTGCCAACGGGTGAATTACGACAAATGCCGCTCCGTCAATCTCATCGACGACGTTCCTGACCCTGCCGATTTCCAGCCTGGTAACGACGCAATAGAGAATATGCATCGGCTTGCCGGTTTTTCCACCGCGGCCATTGTATACCGTCACGCCACGACTCAGGACGCGTACGATCGCCTCCCTGATTTCATCGCTCTTTTCTGACATTACAATGATGGCGTTGTATTCCTCAATGCCATGGATCAGAAAATCGATCGTTTTCGATGCCGCAACGTATGTCAGGACCGAATAGAGCGCCGAATCGATGCCGAGAAAATAGGCGGCAGCGGAAAAGATGAAAATGTTCAGGATGAGGATGACATCGCCGACTTTCAGCAGATGACTGTTCTTGCTGATCAGCAGCGCCGCTATTTCAGTGCCGTCAAGAACGGCTCCACCCCTGATTGCAAGGCCAATCCCGGCGCCGATAAAAAAACCGCCGAAAACGGCTGTCAGGAGCTTGTCAGGGGTCACATCCGGATAGTTGACAAAGGCAAGACATACAGACAGCCCCGCAATCGCCAGAGTACTTTTCAGTGCGAACATCCAGCCAATCTGGCGAAAGCCCAGCGCGATGAACGGAAGGTTGATAAGCGGAATAAGGATCGACAACGGATAGCCAAGCACGTTGGCCAGCAGCATGGAAATACCGGTCACTCCGCCATCAATGAAGTGAGAAGACAGCAAAAAACCTTTAATTCCCATGCCGGCTGAAAGAATTCCCAATATGACCAACACGAAATTTATAGATTCTCGAATAAGCGTTTTCGTGAAATGAGTACTTTCCATCGTTTACTCTTGCTTTCTCACTCTAACGGTGTGGGTGCTGTTACATTGAAGTATGTTTCTCATCCCCGTGTAATAAATATTCCAGGAATGCCGCTCCTGCTCTTCGCCTGTTCATTGAAGCATCGGCACGGCAAAGAGAATTATGCCCACTCCACCGGCGATCAGCGAGGCGAACCAGACAAGTCTGTAGCGCGTCAGCGCCGCCACAGCACCCAAGGCGATGGACACCTGAAAGAGGGCGACCGCACTTGCGAAGCCGTGATGTTTATGGAGGAGGTGATCGGACTCTTTCAGCTTCTCGTCCCGCTCCCGTTCTTTCTCCTTTGCCTTAGCCTGAATCTCTTTCTGTTCTTGCTCGTATCGATGCATTTTTTCTTCATAGGCTGCGGGAGGCACCTTGCCGATAGCCAGCCAGGCCGTACGCGATGCTTCCTGGACCGCTGCCTTGACTCCCTTGGCCTGGTAATAGGCCCATTGATCGGATGCTTCGGATTGCAGTCGTGTTGCTTCCGTCTTCAGTACCAGGGCCGTGTTGACGGTGGCCCCCGCCTGAAGCGAGGCGATAGCGGCGAGAACCGCGAGGATCGCGGTGGTGATTGAAATCTGCTTGAGGAACGATCCCCCTTCCCGCTCAAGTTCTTCCTTGATGGCTTCGTGCAGGTTTTCGGTTTCGATCTCTTGGCCTTCAGGCATTGTACGTCTCCTTTCATCCTCAAGTGCGACTTCAACCAATTTACTTTGCCATAATCAATCCAACGGTTTTGCGGATGACCTGCGAGCAAAGCGAAACAGGTCTATTCGCCTGGTTGGATCTAGCCTCTTATCGAAGAGAATCTTTCTCGGACTGCTTAAATACTATCACCAGACTTGATTTCGCCAGTCCTGTTCACCAATACTCTTGTATTTGCCTCTAAAATTTTCGACCATAAACACACACCACATCAGAGCAAACATCACCCAACAAATTATAAAGAAGAATGTTCCAAATCTTTGCATAAATTGCCAATGGAGGAAATATCCCATAAAGATTAATGGGCTTGCAATTAGGAGACCGCAGAGCCCGGCTAATATAGCAATGATCCACGACTTTGGTTTGTCACGAGGAATAAATGGTTTCTTGTTTTTATCAATTTTCATGGGTCATGATCCAACTAGGGGTTATGTGATTGTGTTACTCATTAATAATTTTGCGAAACTACCTTGAAAAAGCGTAAAAAACACCTCGAAAATACTTTCAAAAATCTGGAATTCAGGCTCAATCAGTAACAATATACCACCAAATAGGGGGGTTATGTTACTCGTCACATAATACCGAACGCAATTATGCTGGATCAATTCCACAGAGTACCGTGAAAGACCTCCCCATGCTGAAAAAACCTATATCATATGGATACATCTATTTCAAAAATTTATTAATAAATGTCCGGCAATACATAATCGGGCATTTTCAATCCCGCCCCTCGACAATCACCATTCTTCACGGTATGATTCGCCAATACAAACGGAACCTGGCCCCGGATGAATTATGTCACGTAACGAAACCCTGACCGACAATCTGAAGTCGTCCGACTCCCGAACCGTCCAGAACGCCCTGGACGTCCTCGGCAGCCAGCAGAAGGGCGGCCGCCTGGCCCGGCTGATGCCGTTCCTCGGCCCGGCGTTCATCGCCAGCGTCGCCTATGTCGATCCGGGCAACTTCGCGACCAACATCCAGGGGGGCGCCCAATTCGGGTACATGCTGATCTGGGTGATCGTGGTCAGCAATCTCATGGCGATGCTCATCCAGACCCTGTCGGCCAAACTCGGCATCGCCACCGGCCTGAACCTTGCGGAACATTGCCGGGAACATTTCCCCAAGCCGGTGGTCTACGTGATGTGGGCCCTGATGGAGTTTGTGGCCATGGCGACCGACCTGGCGGAGTTTCTGGGGGCCGCCATCGGCTTTCAGCTCCTGCTGGGCATCCCCCTGTTTGTCGGGGCGATCCTCACCGCCCTGGCCACGCTGCTTATTCTCGGCTTAGAGAGATACGGTTTCCGGCCGCTTGAAGCCGTCATCTCCGCCATGGTCGGCCTGATCGCACTCTGTTATCTGCTGGAAACCTTTATCGACAAACCGGACTGGGGGCAGGTCGCCTACCACGCCTTTGTGCCGCACTTCTCGGGCGCCGAAAGCATTCTGCTTGCCACCGGCATCCTGGGGGCCACGGTCATGCCCCATGCCATCTTCCTCCATTCCGCCCTGATGCAGGGACGCATCGTCGTGAGGGACAATGCCCGCATGCAGAGCCTCTACCGGTTCGAGATCGCCGATGTCGTCATCGCGATGGGGATCGCCAGTCTTGTGAACGCCGCCATGCTGATCATGGCAGCAGCCACGTTTTATAAGTCCGGCCATACCTCAATAGCCACAATCGAAGAGGCCTACCGCACCCTTGAACCGCTCCTCGGAAACTCTGCGAAATGGATCTTCGGCCTCTCGCTGCTGATGTCAGGGCTGTCGTCCTCCACCGTCGGCACCAGCGCCGGGCAGGTGATCATGCAGGGATTCCTGAAACGCCATATTCCGATCTGGGTCAGGAGGCTGGTGACCATGGCCCCTTCGATGGCCGTCATCGCTGCGGGGCTGGACCCGACCCGCACCCTGGTGTTAAGCCAGGTTGTGCTCAGTTTCGGGCTCCCCTTCGCGGTCATCCCCCTGGTGATGTTTACCCGCCGGCCCGACATCATGGGGGATCTGGTCAACAGACGCATCACGACGGTCTTGCCGGCCTGACCGCGGCGGTGATCGTCGTGCTGAATATCTACCTGCTTTACAAGACTCTTCTGACGGGGTGATTCCTATGTTCAAACACATCCTTGTACCTCTGGACGGTTCCCGGATGGCCGAATCGGCACTCCCGGCCGCTGCGTTCCTTGCGGAAATGCTCCATGCGCGTGTCACGCTGATGCATGTGGTGGAGAAAGATCCGCCCAGCGAGGTCCATGGCCAGCCCCATCTCAACAGCGCACAAAAAGCTGCGGCCTACCTCGACGACATTTCGCGACAGGCCTTTCCGCAGGAGCTGCAGGTCGATTGCCACGTGCACACTGCCGAAGTCGAAGACGTGGCCCAAAGCATCGTCGAGCATGCGGACGAACTTGGGCATGATCTGGTAATCATGTGCTCCCATGGCCGAGGCAAGGCGCTCCACCTCTTTCTGGGCAGCATCGCCCAGAAGGTCATTGCCGGTGACTCCCGCCCCGTCCTGATCACGCATCCCGATGAAGAGGGCGAACCGGTGGCGTTCTCCTGCCGCAACATCCTTGTCCCGCTGGACGGCGATCCCGAGCATGCGCAATCACTGCCCGTCTCGGAGGAACTGGCGCGAGCCTGCAAGGCGGCGCTGCACCTGGCCATGGTGGTACCCCACGTAACGGACCTCTCAGGCGATATGACGGTTACCGGCAGGATGCTGCCGGGCACGACCTCCCGGTTGCTGGACATGGCCCGGCAGGATGCCGAGGCATACTCCGCCGCCCTGGTCGAAGAGCTGCGTACCCGGGGGCTGGCCGCCAGCGCATACGTGTTGCGCGGCGATCCGGCAAACATAATAGTGGAAGCCGCCAGCCGGGCACCGATTGACCTGATTGTTCTGTCTACTCACGGGAAAAGCGGCATGGAAGCCTTCTGGGCGGGAAGCGTAACGAACAAGATCTGCAGCCAGAGCAAGGTGCCTCTCCTGCTGATCCCCGTAACGCAGCAGTAACCGCCTGAATCAACCTGGGAGGCGTAGGGATTTCGGGCTGAAATCCACCTTGCCTGCGTGAATCCGATTCTGCTATTTTCTGGCAACTTAAAAAGAAAGTTGACCGGCATGAAGATCACTATTTTGGGGTGTGGAACATCCACCGGGGTGCCGATGGTCGGCTGCGACTGCCCGGTCTGCACCTCGGATGACCCACGGGATACAGCGGACACGCGCATCACTTCTGATGAGCTATAACGATCACACCGTTCTGATCGACACATCAACCGATTTGAGGACGCAGGCGCTACGGCAGCATATCCGGCGCATCGATGCCGTGCTTTTCAGCCACGCCCACGCGGACCATGTCAACGGCATAGATGACCTGCGCGGGTTTCATTTTATCCACAAAGAGATTATCCCCTGCTTTGCATCCCGGGAAACGCTTGATACACTGCAGAGCGGCTTCAGATACATATTTAACGAACATGAAGGTTCCGGCTACTCGCCGTTACTTGCCGCCCACGAAATCAGCGCCACGTTCGAGCTGTTCGGGCAGCCGATTATTCCGATACCGCTGCTGCATGGCAATACGTGCTCGCTTGGCTACCGTATCGGGAATTTTGCCTATTTGACCGACTGCAACGCGATTCCGGAGCCATCACTCGGACTTGCTGCAGGGGCTGGAACTGCTGGTGATTGACGGCCTGCGCTGGGCAGAACACCCGTTTCATTTTAATATTACGGGGGCAATTGCTGCCACCCGGCAGCTGAAAGCACCACGCACCATTCTGACCCATCTTACCCATCAGATCGCTTATTCCGAGGGAAGCACGCTGCCGCCCGGCATTGAGTTTGCGTATGATGGGATGGAGTTTGATCTGCAGTAACCCTGAGGAGCAAGCATGCATAAAGACATTCGGCTGCATGGCATGATGGGAGACCAGACGGAGTATTTTGTCATGGTAGTCGGCAACGATGCCTATCAGCGCTATTTCTTCAACATCGTCCAGGAGGAGGATCATTTGCGGATCTTTTCTCCCGGCAACGAAATGATTATTTCGCCGGAGGGGATCAGCTATCAAGGCAACGGCGGCAACTTCTGCGAATACATGTTCGGGGTGGATCAGCCCACTTCGGATCTTTCCAAACCGGAAATCATCAACCGCCTGGTCATGTACGGAGCACACTCCGACGAGGATGGCGCCGTCCGTTTCAGCGACCGCACCTCGGGCTCGGAAACCTACGACACCATCTTTTTCGAGGGCAATGCGGTCTGTAACTATTTCTTCTTTGTTCACTCCAATCTGCTGTCACGCAAATTGAAAAATCAGCAGGAAGAGCTGGTCAAGCGGCTCGGCAAAACCATCAAACGCACGGTGGCTGTCGGTGATGAACGTGACGATGTTCTTATTTCCGAGCTGTACCCGCTGTTGAAAGACGAAACATCCCAGCTGTTTATTGTCAAACTGATCAATCGCTACCACCGTGAATATCGCGACCTGTTCCGCAGTTTTTATTTCAAGAACAAAAAAATATCCGACGAAGATTTCGCCAGACTGGTCACTGTCGCTGCTAACTACAAAATTGACCGCTATCAGCAGGAGCGCATCAGAATCGACGCCATGTACCGCAGCCCGGCCAACAAGCGCATCGTTGACGAGTACCGCAACATCCTGCTGGCGTGCAATGCAAAGGGCGAGATCAGCAACCTCGACAATGCCCGCCTGACGCGCCTGAAAACCTTGTCGGTGCGCAATAAAATTCCGGGGGCTCTGTTTTATACGCTGGATGAGATGCTGAAAAAGGGGCGCAATCTCAAAAACGACCAGGAGAGCGATTACATCGCAGCAACCCGCGAAATACTGGAAGGAATCTTTTTCCGGGAGATCGAGATTGAAAGCCGCATCGACCGGAATGATATGCTCAAGCTGATCCAGGCCAAGAAAAATGCGATGGAAAACCGGGATCATAGCTTCGATCAGCTGATGCTGGATGCCAGCAAGGTGTGTGATGAAAAAATCCGGGACGGCGCCGACTCATCACTGCTGGACGGCTTCTCGTATGTCATTACCTATCTTGATCGTTTCGACACCGTTTCAAATTTGATCAGCCAGCTGGCTTTCATGGAAAACGTCCGGATCAATGAAGAGATGCTGCGCGGCCTGCTGGAGCATAAGGCCGCCTTTGACAATCTGCATGAAGAGTGTTTTCAGGAACTGTTTATCCGGGAGCTGTTTGCCAATGCCTATCTCGGGAGTTTCGGCCGCCGCAAGGTAAAAACCCTCATGGAAGGGCTCGTGGCGATTGAGGGACGGCGTTCAACAATTGAAGAGCTGCACCACACAGCTGACCGGGATCGATCAGGAGGAGCGGATTGCGATAGTTCTCCTGGAGCATGTTCGCGACCGCATCCGTAATTTTTACTCCAAGTTCACCACAAAGTCGGATCAGGAAGCATTGCGGCGTGAAGTTGTCGAGGAGCTGAAAACAAAGAAGCGGATCAGCACCGACATCCCGGACCATCTTTTTAACGAGACCATCTTTACCATCAAGAAAGAGGCCATGTACCTGCATTCGCTGTTGCCGCAGATCATTGCGGAACGCAATGTCGGACTGCGGGAAGACTTTCTTGAAAACTCGGGGCTTGACCGGTTCTATGTCGAAGAACTGGAACGCGAATATTATGAGAAAAACGGACTGGACATTGACGAGTTGTACCAGATCAGGAAAGGGCTCAGCTGATTTTCGGCTGCCGTTGCCGCGCCAGGCTCCATTCTCGTCTTCTCAAGTTTTTTCCCGATTCTGCCGATGGGGTAGTATCACGTAAGGCAATGTCTGATTAGCGGAGTTCAGTATGAAAATAGAAGATCGCGTTACAGATTACATGGCGTTGTTAAACAGCAAAGCGGCCAAGCCCGCCGTTAAGCCGGCGGATGCATCAGGATCCCGGACGAGTACCGAAGCGGCCCCTGTCGAGGTTGATCTCTCTGTGGCAGCCGTTCAACATGCCGACGATGAGGCCCGACGTGAGCGGCTGAACCTCATCCGACAGCAGCTGGCAGAAGGTTCCTACAATATCAGCGGCAAAGATGTGGCCAATAAAATACTGAATGTACTCAAAGGGTAACACCCGCGTCCCGCCGCCCAGGCGGGGCGTCTGCAGCACCATCATTTCCTCCTTGACCTGACCCTCCTCACGCGCTACATTTCTACTGTGTATATTTTATACTCACACGTGTTCTTATATGTAACTGTGTGCAGGAGAAGTCATGCCGGTCACATCCCGTTTCGAAGAGTTCCAGACTGCAATTGCCGCCTACGGCAAGGAAAATCTTGGGGAACTGCTGTATGCTCTGGCTGAAAATGCCAAGAAGCTGTCCGGCTGCGAGCAGATCCGCATCTACCTGGAAGACCTGACCCGCGGGACACTTACCTGTGTCCATGCCACCGGACCGCTCGGCAAAGAGCTCATCGAAACGACCTTTCCGATCTTTTCGAAAGAGGCCGTCGTTTCCAGCGTGTTTGTCAACCAGCTACCGCTTGATTTCAAGCTCTCAAGAACCGGCAGGAACTCCCCGGATCACGAATATGCCGTGCGCTTCAAGTTCCGCTCCAGCTACGTCATGCCGGTCGTCAGCCTGGGCAAGTCGATCGGGGTCCTCTGCATCGATCAGGATCACCCCGGTGAAGTGCTCGGCAGCAGTGCAAAAACGGAGCTGGCAGAGCTGGCCGGTATTGTGGCCGATGCCCTTGACCAGGCCAGGATTTATCATCAGCAGGTTCGTCTCGCCCGCCGCCTTGAGGAGTTCAAGGCGCGTGAAGCGGCAGGAATGATGGTCAGATCGGCGGTCAAGCTCATTGAGAAGGTTTCTCTCGCGGCGGTACTGGTGCCGACCCACCATGATGGTGATTCGGGCGCCCTGGAAAATCTTGCCAGCTTTTCGGCGGATGAAAATCTGAAAAAGAAGTATGACCAGCTGGGGGCACTGGATCTCCGCAAGGGGATGTCACTGATTTCCAACTATATTAACGATCAGGGGATTATTACCGACGACCGCCTGTTGAAGCCGCTCTTCATCCCGGACCTGACGCAGCACAACCTGCAGAAACGGGCGTTGACCGAATCGCTGGAACTCCGTTCGCTGTACGTCGTTCCGCGCTATAATCCGGAAACCCGCCGCATCATCTGTCTGCTCAATTATTATTCACATGATTTGTATCAGTTCAGTGATTTTGAGATGGGACTGCTGCAGACGCATGCCGAAATGGTCGAGAAGGTCATCAGCGAGGTCGGCGGGGAACATCTTGAAATCCGGGTGCTCTCCGAGATCAGTGATCTTCTGAACGAACGCACGGAAAATCTGCAGCCGTTTTTAACCAGGGTCCTTTCCAAGGCAACGGAACTGATCGGCGCCGATACCGGCAGCATCGCCGTCGTGACCGAACGGGACGGCACGAGATGGCTGGTGGTCGAGGACGAAAACGGAACGATTATCGGCGCGAAGAACAAGGAGTGGCTGAAAAAATATATCCCACCGCTCATCGTCGGCGGCAACGAGTTGCCGAAGGAAGATCGAAGTCTGACAGGATACGTCGCATTTACCAAGCAGCCGAAGATAACCGCCCGCGTCGAGGCCGAACTGCAGGGAGACGGCTTTCATCGCTCCATGAGCGCACTTCTGAAAAGCGAAATTGCGGTACCGATCATCTGTGACGACGAAGTTATCGCCGTTATCTGCCTCAATTCGCTGCAGTACGATTATTTCCGTGAAGAGCATCGCCGCATCCTGCAGATCATCGGCTCCCTGACGGCACGCCACATATCCGATCTGCAGCGCATCGAACGCCTTCAGGGTGAAGTCAACCGGCTTACAACCGATGTCGCCTACAAGGATCCGCACGTCTCGTCGTATCGGCTCGGCAACATCATCGGCAACAGCCCGAAATCCCAGGAGATCGTTGATTTCATCAACACCGTCTCACCGCCGCTCTTCAACCGCATCGTCTTCTGGTCGCGCAACATCCTGCAGGAGGCGACCATCGGGCTCCCCTCAATCCTGGTAACCGGCCAGACCGGCTCCGGCAAGGAGTTCTTTTTTAACAACCTCTACAATAAACTTAATGAGCTGTATCGGCGCGAGATCAATCCCAATGGCGAGTTGCCGGTCAAGAAAACAAATATCGCCGCATATTCGGGTGACCTGACCTATTCGGAACTGTTCGGGCATAAAAAAGGGGCCTTTACCGGGGCCTACACCGATCGGCGCGGGATTCTGGAAGAGACCATCGGCGGCATTGTGTTTCTTGACGAAATTGGCGATGCCGATCCCAAGACCCAGGTGCAGCTGCTCCGGTTTCTGGACAACGGCGGTTTCATGCGCCTCGGTGAGAATACCGAACGCTACAGCAGGGTTCTGCTGGTGGCGGCAACCAACAAAAATCTGGCTGACGAGATTGCAGCCGGACGTTTCCGCGAGGATCTCTACCACCG
This sequence comes from uncultured delta proteobacterium, assembly GCA_963760075.1. Lineage (GTDB taxonomy): Bacteria > Desulfobacterota > Desulfuromonadia > Geobacterales > Pseudopelobacteraceae > JACRCG01. Next base: position 475,803 of record CAVXBQ010000003.1, read on the forward strand.
GCTGTCGGAGCTTTCGATACGTCTGCCGTCACTCAACGAACGGCGCGAAGACATCCCCGACCTTTCGGTTCACTTTCTGGGCAAACTCTACCGCACGTACCGCGCCGAAAATGATACTGAGGCACCCACCCCCTACCTGGCCAAAGAAGCAAAAGATATTCTCATGCGCCACAGTTACAAGGGCAACATCCGCGAGCTGCGCAGTATTCTGCTGCGGGCGCTGTTTTTCAGACGAAAGAATGTCATCACAGGCGAAGCGATCAGCGAGGCCATCGCCGGTACCGCGCGCCTGGAAGGGCGCACACCGACATCCGTCACGCATGATCTGGATGAGCGGCTGGCGGATGAAATAATTGACACGATCGCAGCAGGCGGTGATTTCTGGTCGGATATGTATGAGCCATTCTCGCGAAACGATATTTCACGCGAAACGGTGCGGCTGGTCATTGAAAAAGCGCGGGCCAAAGCCGGTAAAACCATGCCGGCTGTGGCACGCTATCTAAAGGCTCTTGCCGCTGGAGTGGATAAGGAGGAGGAGCAGCGGCAGCTGTTCCGATTCAAGAATTTCCTCTACAAGACAGTAAAGCTTTAGCAATCGTTTTCCCCTCTTACCGTATATACCGGGAGTGATAGGACAAAAGTCCACGCAGAAAAGATTTATTTACGCCAGTGCCTGCTATCCTGGCTGCTCGCTGGGCCGATTCACTGCATCCACGCTCCTGCAGTTACGATGGTCTAGAAGCGGCTTTTTACATGCCTGACCGTTACTGCACACTCCCGCAATTGTGTGAAGTAATGACCAGGTTGTACTCTCCATTCATCCGATTTTATACATTGCCCCGCTAGGTAACCCAATCACCATACTATCTGCGTTGTCCGGCTCATCATCGGAAAATGTTATCATCAACCCGTACTTGTCCTTAAACTCATTCAGAATTTCTTCTCTGGATGCGACATCCATTTTCCCGGCCTCAAGAATTGCCTTCCGTAACAGTACTTCATCTCGCAGGTAATCCAAAACCTTCTGCAGTTCTTTCGGCTTGTCTATCAGGAGTCGCAACATCAGCATGGCTACTTCCGCTTCTGTTGACATGGCCTCAATCCTCCTGGCATCATTTTACCATAATCAGTCATTTACGGTATGCGCATTTATGATAGGCGACATTCTATCGGGATGAGGAATCCGGAAAAACGGCCAGGCTATAAAGAACAGTAAAATAAAGAATAACAATCTGTTCTTTGTAGCGTCCGGGAAGCGATTCTCCTTTTGGCCGGGTTGTTCACGTATCAATGTTTCGGTTGCCGTTGCCATATCCGCTCCTCCTGCGTTATGATAACACTCGCATTTTAGATACGTATGACATAACGCCAAAAATCAGAGAACCGGGAGCGCTGTTGATCGCCACGCTGAAAGATATTCTCGCTACTCAGATGAAGCTCATGGGAGAGCTGCTTGCGATTCTCGATCGTGAGACATCCGAGCTATTACGTATAAACCTTGACGCAATGTCCGAGATAAACGGCCTAAAGGAGAGTATGACTGCACGCATCAATGAGCATACGGTTCCTCTTCGTCAGACGATCTCAGAGGTTGCCTCCAGTTCAGGGTTGCCTTTGAATGCTTCACTGGTGGATGTTGTTTCTCGATTGGGAAGAAAAGGAGATCAGGAAATTCCCCGTTTGTATCAAGACTTGAGCTCACTTGCAAATCAGGTGAGGCATGTTACGGCCTTGAACCAGGAAATTGCGGAATGCTCCGTGTCGATGATAAAAAATGCACTGTTTATTTTAGCGCAGATACTCAACCAGTCCAGTACCTACGATGCTTCAGGAAATTATTATCAATGGCGGGTTGACGCCATAATAATCAAAAACGATGCGTGAAGCCGTTCCTGGTTAAGAACCGGGACGCCAATGATGATAGCAGGACGCGTCTTAACATGTTATAGGTGCCCGTTCTCCATCTGCTTTTTCAGACGTGCCAGTTCTTGACCCCGCCTCAACCGAAGCGGTTTTTTTGCCTTCACATTGCCAATCTACCGAGAGGTGGTAGACTGAATATAGCTATCAAGGGGGGCCCTCGTTATGAAAATGTTCTCTCCGCTGTTTGTGTCGATTCTGATAACCATTGGAATACCTTTTGCCCTTTTGGCTGCTGACATTCCAAGGGATATCGGCCCCGAAATAATCAAACTCAAAATGGGTGATATTTATCTGAATTTCAATCACTGGAAACATCAGAAGTCAAATAACAACGAATGTTTTCAATGCCACAATTCTAACGGGTGGAAAATAGAAAAATGGGATGAGGAAGTTGCCCACCAAATATGCATTTCTTGCCATCAACATATCAAAAGAGGACCGACAGAATGCAATGGTTGCCATACTGCCGATTACACAACTATGCAAAAGGATCATTAAAACATTTCACAAAAACAAATTCCAAACATAAGGAGTGCGCAATGAGCGTTATCGGAATAGTCCTGATGTGGGCGTTGGCGGCAGTGGTGTTTGCAATCATTACCAGGTGGCCTATGGGCCAAACGTATCAGCAACGCGCAGCATACTGGGCAAAATATGAAGGAAAATAACCAGGTTGATGCCCCTCGTTGAAAAATGAATCCCGTTCCGAAGCCGGAGGCGGGATGTACCCAGGAGGATAGCACATGAGAAAAACATTTTTCACCATACTTGCTTTTTCGTTTCTGCTTATCTCGGTACTGGCCGGTTGCATTCTCGTTCCTGAGGACGGCCGCCGTCGTGGCGGCGACTTTGAACGCGATGGTCATCATGAAGAGCATCACGAACATTTTGAAGAGCGCCGCTGATCTGACCTCTTTTATTGAAATCATATACATTGAATATGCCGATTGAGCAGGTGCGATAGTCTTTGCGCAACCAAGCCGGGACGACGGTTGCGGCGTACCACATGATTGAAAGCATACGAGAGCGGGTACCGCTCATTCTCACATCACAGAAAAGGCCTGACGGATACAATCCGTCAGGCCTCGTCATTCATTCTTCTGTTAAAGCGGTTACAGCTACACTGCGTCAGTCAGCCGTTTCTGTTTGCTGGTCAGACGATTGAGGGCGTGGATATACGCTTTGGCCGAAGCCACGATAATATCGGTCGAGGCCCCCTTGCCGACAACGGTTTGGTTCCCTTCGCTTACCCGCACGGTTACTTCGCCCTGCGCATCGGTACCACCGGTGATTGAGCCGACATTGTACTGCGTCAGTTTGGCCTTTGACTTGGTCAGTTTCTTGATCGCCTTGAACGTCGAATCGACGGGGCCATCTCCCAGCTCAGCGGTACGCACGGTGACACCGTTCACTTCCATCTGGACCGTTGCCGTCGCCACGGCAAACGAGCCGCAGGTGACGGTGACGTGATCGAGCTTGTACTGGTCTTCTTCCCGAACCTCGTCGGAAACAATTGCATCAAGATCTTCGTCAAAGATTTCTTTCTTCAAATCAGCCAGATCCTTGAACCGGTCAAAGGCCCGACGGAACTTTTCATCATCCAGATCGTAACCCAACTCAACAAACCGTTTGCGAAGAGCGTGATGTCCGGAATGTTTGCCAAGCACTATGGCACTTGCCGCGAGGCCGACTGATTCAGGGGTCATGATTTCGTAGGTGGTTTTTTCCATCAGCATCCCGTGCTGGTGGATACCCGCCTCGTGGGCAAAGGCGTTCGCCCCGACGATGGATTTATTCGGCTGAACCCCGATACCGGTAACTGCAGACAATAACCGGCTGGCCGGCGTAAGCTGCTCTGTTACCACGTTTGTTGCAAAGGGGAGAATATCGCGCCGGGTTTTCAGGATCATGACAAACTCTTCCAGCGAACAGTTTCCGGCCCGCTCACCGATACCATTGATCGTACACTCCACCTGACCGGCGCCCGCCTGAATGGCAGCTATCGAGTTGGCTACCGACAACCCCAGATCGTTATGACAGTGAACCGAAATGATCGCCTTGTCGATATTCGGTACGTTGTTCTTTGAGGTACTTGATGATATTGAAGTACTCGAACGGAATTGTGTAACCGACGGTATCCGGGATATTGACGGTCGTTGCACCGGCGGCGATGACAGCCTCGACAACTTCGGCAAGGAACGGCAAACGGGTGCGGACGGCATCCTCGCAGGAAAATTCGACATTGGGGGTATAGGAGGCAGCGCGCTTGACCGCCTTTACGGCTGAAGCGAGAACCTTGGCCGGTTCCATCTGCAGCTTGTATTTCATATGAATGTCGGAGGTGGCGATAAAGGTGTGAATGCGCCCCTTTTCGCCGGCGTATTTCAACGCTTCCCAGGCACGATCGATATCTTTTTCACTGGAGCGGCATAGCCCTGCGATTTCCGGCCCTTTGATCGTCTGGGCGATCTTTTTGACCGCTTCGAAATCCCCCTCGGATGCGATCGGAAAACCGGCTTCGATAACATCAACATTCAGCTTCTGCAGTTGCTTGGCGATCCGCAGTTTTTCCTCAATGTTCATGCTGTTGCCGGGTGCCTGCTCCCCATCCCTCAGCGTCGTATCAAAAATCCTGATAATCTTACGGTCATCTTTCTTCGCGGCCTTTGCCATGTTTGTACTCCTTTCTGTGTGCTGAGACGGGGCGCATTTTCTCGCAAAATTCCGTCACGTGAATAAAAAAAACCTCCACCCCATATTTGGGGCAGAGGTTTTGAGCCATCCGCGGTACCACCCAATTCGCCCTAATGCAACCGGGCCTTCATACACCTTTAACGCAGGTTCACGACTCTGACTACCTGTCACCAGAGCGGCTCCAAGGCGAGTTCACCACAATGCTTACCGGTTCGCACCAGCCACCGGCTCTCTGAAAAGCACGTAAATGGTTACTACTCCTCTTCATTGCCTTTACTATTTTTGACATAGTAGAAAAGATACTTACTTAAAGTCAAGAGGTTTGTGTGTACCCTGTGTCAAATACTGAATTAATAAAAAGAGCAGCCGCTCAGCTGCTCTTTTTGTCTGCTATGTTCTGAACGTCTATTTCGAGTGCTTGGCAAGATACGAAGCGACCCCTTCTGCGGTCGGTTTCATGGCTTCTTCGCCCTGTTTCCAGTTGGCCGGGCACACTTCACCATGGGTATCCGAAAACTGGACGGCATCAACCATCCGGAGGGCCTCTTCAACATTGCGCCCCAGCGGCAGGTCGTTGATGACGCAGTGACGAACCGTGCCGGTTGGATCAATCAGGAACAGTCCGCGCAGGGCAACAGAGCCGTTTAAGAGGATGCCGTACGACTTCGCGATTTCCTTGTTAAGATCTTGGACGAGCGGATACTGGATATTGCCGATGCCGCCGTTTTCGATAGCGGTGTTCTTCCAGGCCAGATGAGTGAATTTCGAGTCGACTGAAACGCCGATGACTTCGCAATTTTTGGTTTTGAACTCAGCTACTTTTTTGTTGAAAGCCAGGATTTCCGAAGGACAGACAAAAGTAAAGTCAAGCGGATAGAAAAACAACAGGACATATTTGCCTTTGAGAGCCGAAAGAGTAATCGAACCGAAGCTGTTGTCGGGCATAACTGCCTCGGCGGTGAAATCCGGGGCTTGCTGGGTTACAAGAGTAGTAAGGCACATAAGGTAGGTCTCCTTAAATTTGAAGTAAAAACAGTATGTGGTAACTAATACCAGCCAATCTGATGTCTGTCAATAGGATAAAAATAGTCTTTTAGTCTTTTTTATTTCCCGAGCAGCTTTGCCAAACCTGTTTGACAATTAATGTTGTCACGCATATCGAAATCATGGCGAAACAACTGGGAAAGGACGATCCCACTGTTCTCCTTCCCGCAAGTGATTCGCAAGGCGATTTACACTACCCAATGCCATTGAATCTCTGAACATGTCTCTACGTAAAGTCACGAAGAACCGAGGACGTTTTCCCAGTGACGAAGCCATGTTCAAACTGATATATCTGGCATTGAAAAACATTTCTAAAAAGTGGACAATGCCCATCAGAGACTGGAAATCAGCTCTGAATCAATTCAGCATCATGTTTAACAGATTCTTTATTGTTGCGTAACTCAGGCTGTATAAGCTGATAGTGGCAAACGAAATCGTGCAGAAGCTATATTCATAGTACATATGTAATGTGACAATCTCCTCTAGGAGAAGGTATGAACGCCATAAAATTGAGATTCATAGCAGCTTACATCTTCCGGGCTACTGTTCTAATTACCCTTTTGTTTGCTGCTACAAGTAGTTTCGCTGCAATTCCAGGATACACCAAAAATCCAGAATCAATCAGTGTTGTTATGGATGACAACTACCCACCTTATGTCTTCAAAAATGACCAGGGACAACTTAAAGGCATTACTGTCGACCAATGGATACTTTGGGAGAAGAAGACCGGTATCCATGTCGAAATAACCGGAACAAACTGGGATGAAGCGCAGCGCAAGATGCAGGCGGGTGAGTTCAATGTAATCGACACTATCTTCCGCAACGAGAATCGCGAGAAAATATATGACTTTACCAAACCCTATGCAGTTATTCCTGTACCGATATTTTTTCACTCTGACATCTCCGGCATCAGCGAGCCTCGGGATGCCAGGGGCTTCATGGTGGCAGCCAAGGCCGGCGGTAATGTCCTCGATATTCTTAGGAAGCATGGCATCACAAACATTGTCGAATACCCCAGTTACGAGAAAATCATTGAGGCCGCCCGCGATGGTAAGGTGAAAGTGTTTACGGTTGACCGGCCGCCTGCTTTATATTTTTTGAACAAAATGGGGATCCAGAATAGTTTTAGAGAGACAGCACCGCTTTATAGCGGCGAATTTCGTCGTGCGGTGCTGAAAGGCAGAAGCGATTTATTGACAATAGTCGAGAAAGGTTTTGCCGACATCACTCCGGCCGAATACCGTGCCATCGAAAATAAATGGAAGGGAACACCGATCAGTGCTTCGCCATATTTCCGCTATGCTGGCTATACTGCTGCAGTTCTTACCACCTTCGTGGCCGGATTGCTGTTGTGGCTGAGGCTGCTGAAGCGGGCAGTATCCATTAAAACCAAGGAACTATCGGAGAGTAAAGAACGGTTGGTATTGGCTTTAAATGCGTCAAAAAGTGGAATATGGGACCGGGAAGTCAAAACTGGGAAGATGTATTTTGACCCAAACTACTTCATATTGTCAGGCTATGAACCGAATGAGTTCCCACACTCATACGACGAATGGGAAAAACGCGTACATCCGGCGGACATCGACCAAGCAAAAGATGCCATAGAAGCTTATTTAACCGGTAAGTCCGAGTCATATAATGTCGAATTCAGGTTCAAAAGAAAAGACGGCTCATGGATGTGGGTTCTTAGCCAGGGGCAATTATTCGGGCGTGATGAACAGGGGAATCCTGTCCGATTTACCGGCATGCACACCGACATTTCCGAACGCAAGCATTACGAAGGATCTCTTATAAAAAGCGAATCTTACTATCGCTCGCTTTTTGATAGTTCGCTCCTTGGCGTAACAGTCACAAACAGGGAATTCATTATAACCGATGCTAATGACGCTTTCTGTAAAATGCTGGAATATTCAAAAGATGAACTCATCGGTAAAATGAGCATCGCCGATATCAGCCATCCGGATGATGGTGATAAAAGTTTTGAAATGGTGAGAAAACTCATTACTCACGAAATAGACCATTATTCCCTTGAGAAGCGTTATCTAACGAAGACCGGAAAAATAGTAAACGCATTGATTTACGTCAGGGGGCAATACAATCTTGATGGCGGATATGAGGGAACTACCGGCTCCTTTTTAGATATTACCGAATACAAAAAGGCCAATGAGTCGCTACGGGTAAGTGAAGAGAAGTATCGAAGCCTCTTTAACAACTCTGATGTCGCTATGTTCAGATCAAGGGTTGATGGATCGGAAGTTCTGGATGTTAACCCAAAGTTTCTTGATATGTTTGGAAAAACCCTGGATGAGATGATTGGAAAACCCTCAACGATTGTCTGGGCAGACCCAAAAGATCGTGAGGAGATGATCCGGAAGCTTTTAGCAGAGGGCCGTGTGTCTGGTTATGAACAAAAATTGCTGGACCATCAGGGCGGCATAAAGAACTGTCTTACATCCATGGTACTCTATCGGGAACAGGGAATCCTGGAAGGGTCCATTCTCGATATGACTGAACTAAAACGGGCCGAGGAGGAGCGCCTGTATCTTGAAAAGCAGCTTCTTCATGCTCAAAAACTGGAAAGCCTGGGTGTGCTGTCAGGCGGCATCGCCCACGACTTCAACAACATCCTGGCTGTTATCATGGGGTATTGCGCTCTGACAAAGATGGATTATAAAACAGCTGAAAACAATATTCTCGAGATAGAAAAAGCAGCAGAACGCGCCTCTGGATTGTGCCGCCAGATGTTGGCCTACGCCGGGAAAGCCCAACTAAACAAGACTCAAGTCAATATAGGGATGCTGGTGGACGAAATGGTCACTATGCTGAAATCGACCCTTCCTCTGAATGCGGTTATCAAGCCCGATCTTTCAACCAATATTCCCCTTATAGATGGTGATGCCAATCAGCTCAGGCAGATCGTGATGAACCTGATTATCAATGCGTCAGAGGCAATAGGTAACGTACAGGGTGAAATTCGAGTATCGCTTGCCAAGACAACGGTACCTTCTGGTCAGTCAGATTACCATGGTAAAGCAATCCGTCCAGGTGAATATGTCAGCCTGGAAGTCACCGATAACGGCTGCGGCATGGATGAGGAAACAAAACGGCGAATCTTCGAGCCGTTCTACTCCACCAAATTCTCTGGGCGTGGCCTGGGGATGTCGGCAGTATTAGGTATAATCACTTCTCACGGTGGAGTATTACAGCTCTTTAGCCAACTGGGTCAGGGGACTACATTCAGAATTTACCTGCCCGTTCAGATAAGTGACGCAGTTGGAGATGAAAATCTAGGGCTTCCAGTTCTTTCAACAACATGGCAGGGAAGCGGTACTATTCTACTGGTGGAGGATGATGACCAGATTCGGTATATTGCGAACACTCTGCTTGATATGTTCGGATTTACTGTTCTGGAGGCCGCGAATGGCAAAGAAGCGTTGGAGTTGTACCATAAGAACTTCGCAAACATAACGCTGGTTCTGACCGACATGGGTATGCCGGTTATGGACGGTTATGAGTTGGTATATGAGTTAAAAAAACTCTGCCCTACACTGCCGATTATTGTTTCCAGCGGTTTTGGTGATGTCGAAGTCGGTTCACGGATTTCCATCGATGATATTGCAGGACTGATTAGTAAGCCTTACAACCCCGACCAGTTGCGAGAGGTGCTGAAGGGGGTTTTGGAGGGTGTACATCCGTCTCATGTATGCGGAAAGATTTCTCACCAATTTGCTGGATAAAACTGCTTTGTAAAAATACCGTAAAACCATTTACACAAAATTCTTTACAGGCCCTGAGCTTGAGTCTTTCTTCTCCTTTTCGGAGCATTGATCTCAGAAGTCATGATTAACTGTGGGGGCAAATCCTGAGCGCCCAAGATACCAACAACATCCTCCAACCCTTCAGCAATATTTTTTAGCTTTTGCGCCGTAAGCGCCTCAAGCCCTTTTACAAGAAGGTTCTGCACTACTTCAGGTGAATTGATCTCCAATTCACGACCTTGCTGCGTAAGATCAATATACACTACACGCCTGTCCGTTTCTGATCTTGTTCTTTTTACCAATCCCTTCACTTCGAGTCTATCCAGCAGTCCAACCATTGTCGCCGGGTGAAGATACATTCGACGAGCCAACTCCGATACCTTCAATGGCGATGTCTCTTTGAGTATTTTTACAACCCATAGCTGCGGTCCCGTGAGGCTCGTTTCGTGTTCTATCTTCCTCGACTGGTCTGTCAGAACTTGAAAAACGCGTCGGATATCATCAATGATATCAGCTACCAAAGCCGCTTTTAGCTTCATTATTCACTCCCTATAATGCATTTTTGTAATCAGAAAAGTCAAACGCAGGGTGTTTATCGCATTTACGTTAAGTCACCAAATCTATTACGGAAAATACATTACTGCATTAACAACTAATCGTCCATAATATTCTGTTGCAGAAATAATCAAAACTTGTTATACGATAAATATAATTTGTGTTTACAAAATATTTTATAAGCTAATTTTTTACATAACAAACAATATAATAATGCAATGCCAATAATACACACGAGGTGGTTCCGATGAACGACAAAAGGACATATACGGTTCAAACCGTTCACAACGCTTTTGAGATATTAGAATATTTGTCTGAAGATCGCGCCGAGGCCACACTTCAGACACTCGCCTCACGGTTTAATTTGACGATTAATAAGACATTCAGACTACTTTCCACACTGTGTGAAAACGGTTTGGTAGAACAGGACAAACCGTCAGGAACATTCAGGCTTGGCATGGCTTCGTTTTCATTGGCTCAAAAACTTTCCGGGAATTCAAATATCATTAATATCACACACCCCGTTATTGAACAACTCGCCAAGAAGCATGATGAGGCTGTCTACATGGCAGTAATCAAAGGTGACGATGTTTTGTTTATGGACATGGCTGATTGTCATCAACAGATAAAAGCAATGCCATTGCTCGGTAAAACATTCCCATATTTTACAAATGCTGCCGGGAAGGTGATGAAGGCGCTGGAATCTGCCGAAGTCATCGAATGGCTTATAAGCAGCAAACGGAGCAAAACAAAACACATTTCAGACCCTGAAGCTCTCGCTTCAGAACTCCAGGAAATAAGGTCTAATGGCGGTGTTGCCATAGAGTCTGATGGGCTTGGAGAGGGCCTGATAAGTATAGCAGTAGCTGTTAAGGATTATGCAGGTCACGTTATTGGGGCAATCACCATGTATGGCCCATCGTTCAGACTTATGCGGGATCGGATTGAGAGGGAAATCATCCCATCGCTTTTGGAAGCTGCCGCGTTTACTTCACAGCGTTTCGGCTATTTGCCTGCATGATTAGATTCACCATATCTTTTAGAAAGGAGCGCTAGTAGAAGTCAAACCTCAACCAAAATGAAAGGAGTAACTTA
>CAVXBQ010000004.1:2500-41484 GCA_963760075.1 uncultured delta proteobacterium
CAGACCGTCAGCTAAGGTCCCCAAATTTATGCTAAGTGGAAAACGATGTGGAAATGCCCAGACAACCAGGAGGTTGGCTTAGAAGCAGCCACCCTTTAAAGAAAGCGTAATAGCTCACTGGTCGAGTGGGTCTGCGCGGAAAATGTAACGGGGCTAAGCGTAGTACCGAAGCTACGGGTTGACGTCTTAAGGCGCCAGCGGTAGAGGAACATTGTGTAAGCCTGTGAAGGTCGACCGTGAGGACGGCTGGAGGTATCACAAGAGATTATGCTGACATGAGTAGCGAAAATGCGGGTGAGAAACCCGCACACCGTAAACCCAAGGTTTCCTCCGTAAAGGTAATCTGCGGAGGGTTAGTCGGTCCCTAAGGCGAGGCCGAAAGGCGTAGTTGATGGGAAACAGGTTAATATTCCTGTACCACCTGTTGTTGCGATGGGGGGACGGAGAAGGGTAGGCGAGCCGGGTACTGGTTATCCCGGTTTAAGCGTGTAGGGGGGGAGAGCAGGCAAATCCACTTTCCCGTTAACTCTGAGACGTGATGACGAGAGCGTATGCTCACAAAGTCGTTGATCCCATGCTTCCAAGAAAAGCCTCTAAGCTTCAGACAGCAGGTGACCGTACCGTAAACCGACTCAGGTGGGTGAGGAGAAAATCCTAAGGTGATTGAGATAACACTGGTTAAGGAACTCGGCAAAATGACACCGTAACTTCGGGAGAAGGTGTGCCCTCATTAGGTGTAGCGATTCGCACGTGAAGCCGAAGAGGGTCGCAGAGAAATGGCGGTAGCGACTGTTTACTAAAAACATAGGTCTGTGCTAAGTCGTAAGACGATGTATACGGACTGACGCCTGCCCGGTGCTGGAAGGTTAAGGGGATTTGTTAGCGCAAGCGAAGCTTTGAACCGAAGCCCCAGTAAACGGCGGCCGTAACTATAACGGTCCTAAGGTAGCGAAATTCCTTGTCGGGTAAGTTCCGACCTGCACGAATGGCGTAACGATTTCCGCGCTGTCTCAACCAGTGACTCAGCGAAATTGAATTCTCGGTGAAGATGCCGAGTACCCGCGGTAAGACGGAAAGACCCCGTGAACCTTTACTATAGCTTGACAGTGACATTCGGAATAGCTTGTGTAGGATAGGTGGGAGACTTTGAAGCTGGCACGCTAGTGTCGGTGGAGTCGCCCTTGAAATACCACCCTGGTTGTTTTGGATGTCTAACCTTGGCCCGTCATCCGGGTCGGGAACACTGTCTGGTGGGTAGTTTGACTGGGGCGGTCGCCTCCCAAAGAGTAACGGAGGCGCGCGAAGGTTCCCTCAGGCCGATTGGAAACCGGCCGTAGAGTGCAATGGCATAAGGGAGCTTGACTGCGAGACCAACAAGTCGAGCAGGTACGAAAGTAGGTCATAGTGATCCGGCGGTTCTGTATGGAAGGGCCGTCGCTCAACGGATAAAAGGTACTCCGGGGATAACAGGCTGATCTCCCCCAAGAGTTCACATCGACGGGGAGGTTTGGCACCTCGATGTCGGCTCATCGCATCCTGGGGCTGAAGTAGGTCCCAAGGGTTTGGCTGTTCGCCAATTAAAGCGGTACGCGAGCTGGGTTTAAAACGTCGTGAGACAGTTTGGTCCCTATCTACCGTGGGCGCAGGATACTTGAGAAGAGCTGTCCTTAGTACGAGAGGACCGGGATGGACGTACCGCTAGTGTTCCAGTTGTGCCGCCAGGCGCAGTCGCTGGGTAGCCACGTACGGAAAGGATAACCGCTGAAAGCATCTAAGCGGGAAGCCTCCTTCAAGATTAGGTATCCCTGGGTGTAACAACCCCTGAAGGCCCGTTGTAGACCACAACGTTGATAGGCCGGGTGTGTAATCGCAGCAATGCATTTAGCTTACCGGTACTAATCGGCCGTGAGGCTTGACCATAAAAATGAAATACGGCTCGGGGGAAGGGTCATCCTTCCCCCAGGCCGGATATAAATCGAACAAACATACAAACAAAACCTAAACCAAAACCACACAATGCAATTGACAAGAAAAAGTCATGGAAACGCGTAAAGCGTAACCATAAACGATTTCTCGGTGGCTATGCCGAGGGGGTCACACCCGTTCCCATCCCGAACACGGAAGTTAAGCCCCTCAGGGCCGATGGTACTGCACGGGTAGCTGTGTGGGAGAGTAGGTCGCCGCCGGGAATAAATAACAAAAAGCCCCGCATCCAGAAATGGATGCGGGGCTTTTTTATTGAAAATTCAAAAAGTATACGGATGTTTTATATTGTCAGCTGCGGGGACTTCTGCTAGTTTTGCGGGCAGTTACTCCATATTATCTACAGGGTGTCCATGATTGATTCTTGGCTTGAAATTGCGTGCGATGTTCCGGAAGAGCACTCTGAAGTTGTTGCTGAATTTTTGACACAGCTGTCCGGCAAAGGTGTCTGTGTTGATAACCTGTCTGTTGACGCCTTCTCAACAAGCGAAATTCCCGATTCAGTTCGAGTCGTCATTAAAGCCTACCTGCCTGCTGATAGTGACCCTGCCCCCCAGATGCAGGAACTGGAAACATTTATGGCGGGACTTTCCAGCCGGCACCCTACCGCTTATTTTGCCCCTCCTACGCTTACCGCAGTTAATACTGAAGATTGGAGCAGCAGCTGGAAGGTCCATTTTAAGCCGCTTCGGATCGGTAAACGTCTTCTGATTGTGCCAACCTGGGAGGAAGCAGTACAATTACCTGATGACCTGGTTCTTCGGATTGACCCTGGGATGGCATTTGGCACTGGTGGACATGAAACAACGCGCCTCTGTCTGGAGTTGCTGGAGTCGGTCATGGAGAGCAGTCCCTCTGCTGACGGTGCCATCTCTGCTTGATCTGGGAACCGGCTCGGGTATACTTGCCATGGCGGCTAGCCTGCTTGGCGCAGGTCGGGTACTTGCCCTTGATATCGACCCGGATGCGATTGTGGTAGCACGTGAAAATCTTGCACTGAATCAACTTGCTGACCAGGTAGAATGCGGGACAGAGCCACTTGAAGCGCTTACGGAAAAATTCGATATTATTCTGGCAAATATTCTCGCAGAGGAACTGGTGCGCCTCGCCCCGTATCTGGCAGAGCGGCTGCATCCTGGCGGGTCATTGATCCTCTCCGGGATTCTGGCAGAAAAGGAACCGCTGGTACGTCAGGGATTCGCCGCTCAGCCGCTGAAATACATCCAAACTGTTTGTGCTGGCGAATGGGTTGCCATGTTGTACCGGAATGAAGCCGTATCATGAGTGCACGCCGTTTCATGATAAATTCACGCGCCGTTCGTGATGGCTATGCCTCTTTTGATGGCGATATTTACAATCACATGGTGCGGGTTCTTCGTCTGAGTACTGGTGACGCAATTCAATTGACTGACGAGAAGGGGATGGTGTATTTCGGCACCATCAATCAGGTTGCCAAGGAGTGGGTGGCGGTAAAAATCGCCTCTTCCTGTCCGGCCGCCCAGAGCAATTCCATGTCTCCGCGTATCACGATCTGTCAGGCACTCCCTAAAGGGGATAAAATTGATTTGATTCTGCAGAAAGGAACCGAACTCGGTGCCCACGATTTCTGGCTGTTTGGTGGCCGCCGCTCTGTTGCCAAAATACGTGACGAGCAGCAGAACAGCAAGCTTGAACGCTGGAACCGGATTACTGCGGAGGCTGCACGGCAGTGCGGACGATCCGATATCCCTGAAGTAACCTGGAGGCCGAGCGCCGTTGAAGCAGCTAATGACAGCGGTCAGGAACTTCGCCTGATTCTTTGGGAGGGAGAGCGCGAACATACACTGAAAGATGCGTTTTCAGTCGAAGGAAAGCCTTCGTCGGTGATCGTGGCAATCGGCCCTGAAGGTGGTTTTGATCCTCTTGAGGTGCGTCATTTTTCGCAACACGGATTTCAGCCGGTTTCACTCGGTTCCAGGATACTGAGAACAGAAACGGCAAGTATTGCTATTCTTGCGATTATACAGTATATTTGGGGGGATATGTGATTAAGGGCAGTCAAGGAGCCGCAAATGAAATGTCCGAAGTGCGGATTTAATAGTTTTGAATACTACGACAGCTGTAAAAAGTGCTCCAGCGACCTTGCCGGTTACAAACAAACCTATTCAATTACTTCGATGGTCCTCCCGCTTGAAGCAAAGGAAAAATTAGCGGCAGAATTTCAGGCGGTCGAAGGGAAGGCTGACCAGGTCAGTGATAGTGCAGAAATACATGACGACATATTCTCGTTTGATCTGCCCAATGACCCCCACTCCTCATCTGCGCAGCGCAACGACGACCCGTTTAACTTTGATGAACCGTCACTTGATCTGAAAAAAGCAAACAGTTCAAAGTCCGAAGATAATGTTTTTGCGGATCTTTTGGAATCGACTTCGCAGGCCGGGGAATCCCCCTTTGCAGGAGTTCAGACTAAAGTGCTGCCTCTGCCTCCGCAGCAGCAAAGTCTGCAGATGTCTCGTCTGCACCAGGCGAATTTGATCTTGAAAGTTTTTCCTGGGATGATGCCCCGGATGAAACAGATGCAACCGGTGGCAAAGAGGCTGCTGATGGTTTCGACTCTCTTTTCGGCGATACGAAAGCAAAAAGTTCAAAATAAATTTCCATAGTTACCAGTTTTACCGAAAAGAGCGGGCCTCCCCGCTCTTTTTTCGTACAAGCCGGAGCCGTCATGTCCCATCGCATAACCATCCTGCCGGAAACCCTCACCAACAAGATAGCTGCCGGTGAAGTTGTTGAGCGGCCTTCTTCAGTCATAAAAGAGTTGATTGAAAACTCGCTTGATGCAGGAGCGACTGATATTTCAGTTGAAATCAAAGCCGGTGGCAGACGGCGGATTCGCGTCACGGATAACGGCCATGGCATGTCTCGTGAGGACGCACTTCTTTCGCTGGAACGGCACGCCACGAGCAAAATCAGGGTAGACGCTGATTTGGACAGAATCCTGACACTCGGTTTTCGTGGAGAGGCGCTTCCTTCGATCGCTTCGGTCTCCCGTTTTTCACTCGCTACACGGGAGGCCAACTCCCCTGAGGGAACCGAGATTGTCGTGGAGGGTGGACGTGTTCGAGACGTCAGAGCCTACGGCATGGCTACCGGGACTGTCATTACCGTCGAACAGATCTTTTACAATCTGCCTGCCTCGCCTCAAATTCATGAAGAGCGCCGAAACCGAAACCGGTCACGTTGCTGATGTCATCGCCCGAATGGCCGTTTCCCGTCCCGATGTGGCGTTTTGCTGCAGTAGTGACGATCGGGAACTGTTGCGACTGCAGCGCAGTGACCTGCAACGCCGTCTGTCACAGGTTGTCGGCAGGGAAAGTTCCCATCACCTGTATCCTGTCAAGAAGGAAGATGGATATACAACTATTACAGGATTCATCTCCGCACCCGCTCTGGTGCGTTCTGGAACACAGGCGATCTATACCTATATCAACGGTCGCTTTATTCGCGACAAGGTTGTTCAGCACGCTGTGATGCAGGCATATCGTGGGGTTATTGACCGTGGCCGCTATCCGGTTGTGGCTCTGTTTATCGAACTTGCCCCCGGTGAAGTGGATGTGAATGTTCATCCGACCAAGCATGAGGTTCGTTTCAGACGCCAGTCGGTCGTGCATGATGCTATCCAGACGGCAGTGGAAGAGGTGCTGCGCAGCTCCCCCTGGTTGGCGTTTCCCGCTGCGTCACACGCCACGAGCGGAGCAACCGGGCAGGCCTATCGCGAGCGGATAGCGACAGCAGCTCAAGCTTCACTGACACTGCAGCCACGTACTCCATACCGTCAGCAGCCGACAGAGCGGGTTGTCATGCCACCTGCAGAAGTTATCGTATCGCAGGAACGCGACACAACCGTCAGCGAACCATCGCCCCCATTTATGCCGGAACAGCCGCACTTCGAACCGGCAGGCTACTTCTCTTCGCTCTCAATTATCGGGCAGTTTCACAGTGAATATATTCTCTGCCAGTCGGATTCTGAACTGGTGATCATTGACCAGCATGCCGCCAGCGAACGGGTTGCGTACCAGCGTCCTCAAACAGCAGAGTCAGACTGGCGGGATCGAATCACAACGCCTGCTGTTTCCGGAAACGGTTGAACTCTCATTCAGCTGAAGTAGCGGTGGCGGCCAGATTCAGCGCAGACCTGGCTGGAATCGGTTTTGAACTGGAACCGTTTGGCGGTACGACAATCATGGTCTCAGCGGTCCCCCGTCTGGTCGCCCGACAAGACTCGATCCTTCTGATCCGTGATATTCTGGCCGATCTGGAGCGATTCGGTACCAGCGCCGCCTTTACTGATGCCCTGGAAAGCCTGCTTTCCCGTATCGCCTGTCACTCTGTTATCCGCGGTACTCATCCGCTCGAACACCGGCAGATCAGGGAATTGCTCTGCCGCATGGATCATACCGACTTCGTCGCCAGTTGTCCCCATGGGCGGCCGGTATCGCACGTTGTGTCACTGGCGGAGCTGCAAAAGATTTTTAAACGGACATGAACCTTCATTCGGCTATCAAGATTCTGGTCATCTGCGGACCGACCGCGTCCGGCAAGAGCCAGCTGGCCTTGCGACTGGCACATGCTCTGGATGCCGAGATCGTTAATGCCGACTCGATGCAGATTTACCGCAGACTGGACATCGGGACAGCCAAGCCTTCACAGGACCAGCAAGCTGAAATTCGTCACCATCTGATCGATGTTGTCGATCCTGATCAGCTTTTTTCTGCCGCCGATTTTTCCGATGCTGCCGACGCAGCCATTCGAGATATCGTCAGCCGGGGGAAGCGGGTCATCGTGGTCGGCGGGACCGGCCTCTACATCCGGGCACTTGTGAGGGGTCTCGTGGATTCTCCGAGCGGGGCGGGTGAGCTTCGCCAGTCGTTGCAGGAGGAGGCTGGCAGAGTTGGCAATGAGGTCATGTTGGAGCGGCTGCGTCAGGTTGATCCAACGCTGGCGGCCGGCCTGCATCCCAACAATCTGGTGCGCATCATTCGTGCTCTGGAAGTGTACCGGCTGACCGGAATTCCGCTTTCCCGCTATCAAAAGGAACATGCCTTTGCCACGCGGCGCTATGACGTGCTTCAAATCGGCATCTCGGTTGATCGCGAGGTATTGTACAAACGTATTGACGAGCGGGTTGAGCGGATGCTCGATGCTGGTCTGATGGAAGAGGTTAGCGCCCTGTTGGCAGCCGGGTTCGGGCGTGATCTCAAGTCGATGCGCTCAATCGGCTACAAGGAGGCAGTGTCGCATCTGTGCGGCGAACTATCCGGTGAGGAAGCTGTCCGCCTGATCAAGCGCAATACACGTCACTATGCCAAGCGCCAGATGACCTGGTTTAAAGCCGATCCTGATATATTGTGGTTTGAATATCCCGAGAAGTTTGGTACCATATCCACACATGTAATTGATTTTTTTGAACGACTGGAGGCGTAACGCAATGTCAAAGGCACCATTCAATATTCAGGACCAGTACCTCAATCAGGCCCGCAAGGAGCGTGTGCGGGTCGCGGTTGTCATGATGTCGGGTGATAAGCTGGAAGGATTCATAAAATCATTCGATAATTTTTCCGTGTTGCTCGACTCCGGCGGTGACATACTGATTTACAAACACGCCATTTCTACCATCACGTCTGCGGATGGTTCCTTCCGGCTGCACCAGTAACCAACTGTAGCCCCTCTTAGGCCACGCAGTCGAGAGGGGTTCCTCGCAAACAACCATGTCAAAAAGCACAAAAATCCTTCTCGGCACAGCGCTCCTGTTGATCACTCTTGCGGCTGCCGTACTGTATTATTCATCTGCCGTTTTTTTGCAGCTGTTCCTCGCATTTGCGCTGGCCTACATCCTGAACCCGATGGTAGGACTCCTTGAGTGTAAAGGTGTAAAGCGCCTGTACGGGATTTTGATCGTCTTCTGTCTGACGGTGGTGCTTTGCGGTGGTTTTGCGGTTTTTCTCGTTGTCTCGATAACGGGTGAGCTTTCAAGCATGCAGCTCAATCTGCCGGCGTATGTGCAACATCTTTACGACATAACTCCCGCTTCAATAAAGGGGTATTTCGGGATTGAAACTACCGGCAAGCTTGCATTGCGCCTGAACGACCTGCTGCAGCAAGCACGCAGTGCCGCCCCTGATCTGCTCCAACCGCTGCTGGCGTTTCTGCGGAAGGCGCTCACTTCGACAGTAGGCGTACTCCTTACTCTGCTGGGCTACCTGATCATACCGGTCTATCTGTTCTATCTGCTGTTCGATCTCCCACAGCTCAAAACATTCATCGAATCGTATATCCCCGAACGGTTTCGTCCGGCGTACCGCAATAAACTGGCAGACGTTGATGCTGTGCTGTCCGGTTTTGTCCGGGGGCAACTGTCGGTCTGCGCAATCTTGGCACTCCTCTACAGCGTCGGTCTGTACGTCATTGGCATAGATCTGGCGATTGCCATCGGTACATTGGCCGGCGTTACCTTTATCATTCCCTATGTCGGCACGGTTATCGGCATCTGCCTTTCGGTTGCCATGGCGTTGCTCAAATTCAACGATATCCTTCACCCGCTGCTCTGTCTCGGGTGGTTCGGGTTTGTCCAACTGCTCGAAGGTACCATCATCACCCCCAAAATCGTTGGCCACACGGTCGGGCTGCATCCTCTGGTGGCTATCGTGGCCCTGTTGATTGGCGGTCAACTGTTCGGGATTGCCGGGATGTTGTTGGCTGTGCCGGTCACCGCCGTGCTGCAGGTGTTTCTCCGCTCCCTTGCCGAGTACTACCGCAACTCCGAATTTTACCGGGAGGGATGATGGCAGGCTTACGGATTGATTCTGTTGCCCCCGGTTCGATTGCCGACCAGCTGGGGGCAGCGGCAGGAGACCGCCTGCTGGCCGTTAATGGCCGGCATCTGCGTGATCTGATAGATTACAGCTACTACACCGCTTCCGAAGAAGAACTGCTGCTGGAGATTGAAAAGCCGGATGGTGAATTATGGGAGTTGGAGGTCGAGCGTCATGCGGGAGAGCCTCTCGGGCTGACGTTTTCCGCCCCTGCCCCGGCCCGCTGTGCCAACAACTGTCTTTTCTGTTTTGTTCATCAGCTTCCCAAAGGTCTCCGCAAACCGTTGTACGTCAAAGATGAAGATTATCGCCTCTCGTTTTTAAACGGCAATTATGTCACGCTGGCCAACCTTACCACTTCGGCGCTGAACCGTATCGTCGAGCAACGACTTTCTCCCCTGTACATATCCGTTCACGCAACCAATCCGGAACTGCGGGAGCGCTTGCTTGGAAAATCCGGCATCCCCCCCATTTTGGAACAGCTGCGGAAGCTGGCTGCTGCCCGGATTGTCATGCATACACAGGTTGTACTCTGTCCCGGGCTGAACGATGGAGAAGAACTGCAACGCACCGTGACCGATCTGGCAGCTCTCTACCCTGCGGTGCAATCAGTGGCGGTAGTTCCGCTCGGTATTACCGATCATCGCCGGAAATTACCGCAGTTAACACCGGTTGATGCTGAATATGCCCGGGAATTCTTGGCAATCTGGCAGCCAGAGACCGGGATACTGCGGAGAAAACTGCGGCAACCGTTCCTGTTTCTTGCGGATGAATTCTACCTCAAGGCCGGCTGGCCATTTCCCCCCATACGTGAGTACGGTGATTTTCCGCAGATGGAAAACGGTGTCGGTATGGTGCCGCTCTTTATGAAGGAAGCGGCCCGGTTGCTACGGGGCGTCCGGCCGATTGGGGCGTTTCGGGCAACGGTGGTGACCGGCGTCTCGTCGTTCGGTTTTGTCAGGGATTTCCTGGCACAGCTGGCGGAAAAAAGCGGTGTCGATGTTGCGCCGCGTGCGGTTGCAAACAAGCTTTTCGGATCGAGTATTACGGTAAGTGGGCTGGTTGCCGGTAATGATATTACGGCGGCGCTGGCCGGCTACAATATCGGCTCGTGCCTGCTCGTACCGGATGTCATGCTGAAAGAGGGGGAGGGTGTGTTTCTGGATGATGTCTCGCTTGAGGAGCTGGAGCGGCGAATCGGTTGTCCGGTAGTCGTCTTTGATTCGACTCCCGGGGGATGTTACAAGGCGCTACGCTCCTTCGGGAGGAAGCTTCTGCGGTGATGTGAAAATGTTACTGGAGGGAGATGTACCCAAGGGGGTTCCTGTCTGGAGCCCCCTTGGGTACATGCTGTAACTTAAGCGGTTGTACTACTGGATCGCGCCAAAACTCTCCCGCTCATCATCAGAAAACATCCGATCAACATCCATGATGATCAAAAGATGTTCGGCATGGTTAAACACGCCGGTGATGAACTCCTGGCCGATGCCTCCGGAGAGCACCATCGAGGGAGGTGGTTGTATTTCGCTGCTGTGGATGCGAATAACTTCTGAAACGGCATCGACGATAAATCCGGTCAGGGTGCCACAAACATCCATGATGATGATGCGGGTCTGACTGTTGTTTTCATTCTCCATAAGGCCGAAACGTCTCCGCATGGAGATGATCGGGATGACCTTGCCGCGCAGGTTGATGATCCCCTCGACATGTTGCGGCACGTTAGGCATTTTGGTGATGGTCGGCATGCGGATGATCTCACGTACCTTGAGGACTTCAACGCCATATTCTTCGTCGGCCAGCATGAAACTGACCAGCTGGATTAATGCGTCATGCTTTGGGCCGTCATCTACTTTTACAAGGGCTTGTGTGGACACGGAGTTTCTCCTTTTGCGTAATTATCGTTCCCGGCTAAGATCCGACAGCATGTTCTGTCCATACCAGCGAATGTCAAGGTGATAATTAAAGCCATAAAATCTCAATAGCTGTCAAGTATTTTGATGTATTGAATCCGGGGGGCTATATATTATTCCGAGTGAACGGAATATTGGTATGCTGTGTATCAAGCACCTATGATGGAGATGCGGTACCCAGCCAATGAAAAGGGGACTCCGTCGTGGAATCCCCTGTTGATCTGCTATTCTACCTTTTAACGGCCATACGCCGCTGCATTCGCCCGCCCATGGCTGCCATCTGGTGCTTCTGAAGGGCGCCAAGGCTTTCCAGGTGGAACTGAAACCATAAATCGCCATATGCCCGCATATTCATCTTTTTGCCCTTCTCCAGGCACTCCAGGTTGTCCTTGATCTTTTCGTCACCCGGAAGTTTTTTGAGCCCTTTGGCAAGAATTTCCTTGGCTTTTCTCGTTTCACCGCTCTCGTTCATGCAGTAGGCATACAGGCTCCAGAGCAGCGACTCCTTGCCGTTCCATTGGACAGCCCGCTCAAAGGTGCTGATCATCTTGTCCTTCTTCTGGCGTTTCATGTAGGAGACAGCCAGCATGGCCGTGGCGGCCCAGTTTTTGAAGAATGACTTTTCCAGATAGGGGAAGGCATTCGAGAAGTCACGCTTCATGTAGTAGATCATGCCGATCTGTGAGTGCAGCTGTCCTTCCACATACATCTGCCACTTGCTGTACTGCAGGGCATCCTTCAGCTCGCGGATCGCTTTTTCGAAGCGGGGGGGCTGGGCCTGCAGATCTTTGCCGGCGGTCTCGATGGAAGCCATGACCTTCTTCATGGTGATGCGCGAAAACAGGACAAAAATCAGCGCCGAAGACGATCAGGGCGACAATCAGCGAGCCCCACCAGGCAAGCTTGAGGACAAAAACAAGTATCAGCAGCACGGCAACTGCGGCAGCTGCGGAGATAAGAATGTTATACATCGGGAATTCCTTTCATACGTTGAGGCAATGGGATAAACGGGAGTCAGCTCTTGGCTTCTGCCGGAACTATGCTTTCCGTTCTTTTCGGTGAATTTTGCGATAATGATGCGACGGCCCGGCTTGAGGGCAACCTTGCTTTCAGGTTGTTCCAGGCGGAGAGCAGTTTGGTTGATACATTGAAACGTTTGGCCAGCGAGCTGAGGGTGTCACCATTTTTTACGGTGTAATATTTGGCAAAACTTCCTTTCGCTGCTGCTGATCGGGGGGTCCGTCCTTCATGGCTGAAATCGACGGTCTGTTTGACCGGTACGACCAGTGACTTTCCGGCGATGCGGCTTTTACATTCAAGCCGTTCAGCTCCGCCAGGGTTGCCGGTGACGTGCCGAAACGGCGGGCAACACTTTTGAGCGAATCCTTCTTGCGGGCCTGGTAGCGGCTGTACAGAACCCGTTCGGTGAAACGCTGGTCTTCGGGAATCTTTGCATATTCAGCTTCAAACTGCTGCTTGCTCCCTTTGGGGATTTTGAGCTGATAGTCCGGGATAGTTGGGGGGAGTACACCAGTGGCGCAGATCGGGGTTCAGCTCCTTGATCGACTCGTAGGTGGTGCCGCACAGCTTTGCAACCAGATCAAGATCGGTGCGTGACGGTATCGTGACGGTGTCGTACTCTATTGGCGGCAGATAGGCGATATCGGAAAAGCCGTAGCGGGCCGGATCCTTGGCAATTATGGCAGCTGCCAGAAGTTTGGGGACATATTCCTTGGTTTCGCGTTTCAGATACGAACCTCGGGAAATCTCCCAGAAGTCGCTGGTGTTGTACATGCTGATGGCCCGCAGGATCTTGTTCTCACCGGCGTTGTAGCCGGCCGCCGCCAGATACCAGTCGCCGTTGAACATGCCGTACAGCTCTTTCAGGTACAGCGCTGCGGCGGTGGTCGCCTTGACCGGATCCTTGCGTTCGTCGATCCATTGATCGATCCGCAGGGAATAGCGCCGCCCGGTATCGGAGATGAACTGCCACGGACCGACCGCATTGGCCCAGGAGCGGGCATGCATCTGGAAGCCGCTCTCGATCATGGCGACATACACCAGATCTTCCGGCATCCCTTCGCGCTTCAGGATCTCTTTCATCATCGGAATGTAGCGGGAAGAGCGCGAAAGCCAGCGTGAGAAGGACTGTTTGCCGCTGGTCTGGAAATAGTACAGAAAATATTCAACCTTGCTGTTCAGAGTCAGCGGGATATCGGAAAGCGGCAGGTCGACATCGGGCAGTTCAATATCACTATCAGCATCACTTGAGTTTCTCAGCTCTTCAAGCGAAAAGAGTTCGGCAACAGGTGTAGACCCTCCGGATTCGTTCGCGGCCTCGTCATCAGCGGGAATCAGTGCAGGAGCTTCAGCCGTCCCAAGCGACAGAGCATTTGGCCGAGTCAGCTCGGCCAGAAGCGGCTGAACCGGCTCTGTAGCAGCAGCTGGCAGAGTACAGAGCAGGGCAGCCAGAACAATAACAACATATGTAAAGAGAGTACACTTCTTCATAGGCGGTGAAGTATAAAGGAAGCTGCTTTGAAAGTCAATGACGCGAAACCCCTTGTGAAATGGGCATTCGCTGCCAAATGGCATGCTGGATGGGGGCTTGAGCGGAGTTTTAATGTATTGCGCGTGTGTAACGTAAAAGCCCATCAAAGCGGGCTTATACGTTACAGTCGATAGTCAGCCTACTGCGCCGAAGTCCGCTCTCTCTGCATCGCCTCGCGACCAGCTTCAATGGCTGATGCCAGTACAGATTTTTTTTCGCCGAAAACTTCTTTGCCCTCTTCGACGGCATTTTTGATCTTATCCTGGGCTTCCTTGGCATATTCCTTGATTTTGTCTACTGCATCTTCCGTCAGATCGAGGATGTTCTCACGCATTTCACGCCCGCTTTTTGGTGCGTACAACAGAGCCAGACCCGCCCCGATTGCTGCTCCAGCTACAAACGATACCAATACAGTTCCTGCTGATACGTCACATTTGTCAGACATGGTTACTACCTCCCCGTTTTTTTAGATACCGTTCAAACATGTATTTTCCTGCCACCTTGGCTCCGGTTGCCCAGACCGAAGTGGTGTTGAGAACACTGGTGACAACACCGACGGAACGGTTGATCGTGTGCAGGTTGGAGCCGGTTTCCCCCAGTGCCGACATGAAGCGTTTGACCTCATCGGTGTGTTCGGCCACACCGCCACTTACGGTTTTCAATTCCGCCAGCACGCCGGTTAATTCCTGCAGCGTCGGTTTCAGCTCACTCTGGACCATCTCGGCAAGCTTTCCGACTGAGGCGGCTGTCCGTTTGACGGTGAGGATGGCCGGAATCAGGATCAGTACGAGAAGACAGGCCGCAACGACGATAATTATCAGGGCAATTTCAATCAGTGACATCGGTGTTCTCCAGTTATGGATAATCAGGCATTCGTTTGTACGAAGTATAAAACAATTCGAGAATAATTCAACGTCTAAACGGGCATAATTTTCGAGAGGATATCTTCTACGGCGGAATACGGGTCTATATGGTTGTCGTCCATATCTGACAGTATCCCGTCGAGACGGTCGTTTTGTGCCATGAACGCCAGGGCTCTTTTGAAAAGGGTGTCGCGCAGGACATTCATAAAATGGCGCTGGTTGCGCTCGCGCAGAAAGTCGCTCATGGTTCCGCTTGACAGAAGAAAATCGCGGTGGGCCAGAATCTCGTCGGTCAGTTCGTCAATGCCGGTGCCGCGTTGCGCCTCGGTTTTCATGACCTGCGGATTCCAGCTCCCCTTCCGCGGCATGCCGCATTTCCAGCATGGTGTTCAGTTCACGGGCCGTCCGGTCTGCACCGTCCCGGTCGGCCTTGTTGACGACAAAAATGTCGCCGATTTCCAGGATTCCGGCCTTGATGGCCTGAATGTCGTCACCCAGTCCCGGCACCATTACGACACAGGTTGTGTGGGCTTCCTTGACGATATCTACCTCGTCCTGGCCGACCCCGACGGTTTCAATGATGACGATGTCCATCCCCAGGGCGTCCATAACCAGGGCGACATCGGAGGTCGAGCGCGAAAGCCCGCCCAGTGCTCCGCGTGTGGCCAGGCTGCGGATGAAAACACCTTCGTCGCAGGAGTGGCGGTTCATGCGGATGCGGTCACCCAGGATGGCGCCGCCGGTAAAGGGACTGGTGGGATCGATTGCGACGACACCGACTTTTTTTCCCCGCGCGCGAAACGAGGCGGTCAACTGATCGACCAGTGTCGATTTGCCGGCGCCCGGCGGGCCGGTAATGCCGATGATATAGGCGTTGCCGGTGCGGGGATAGAGCTGCTTCAGTTCATCAATCGCCTGGGGGCGACCGTCGTCGATGTCGCGCATCAGCCGGGCGGCGGCGCGGATGTTGCCTTCTAATACCTGTTCTGCGAGGGACATGGGATACCTGTCAGAAGTGAAATTACGTGCAAACAAGATAACATTGCAAACGCGTGTTGTTGGGAACCGTACGCTCCCGGTCAGTCACCCAGTCGCTTGCCGGGGACAAGATAGTTCCTGATGTAATCGGCGACAGCATCTTCCACGGGGGTAACCGGCTCCGCATACCCGGCCGCACGGATCTTGGAGGTTTCGGCACAGGTCAGGTACTGGTAGGTGTTGCGGATCGATTCCGGCATGTCGATGTATTCGATGTTGACCGGGCGCTCCATGGCGCTGAAGACGGCGCGGGCCAGCCGGTTCCAGCTGACGGTTGTGCCGCCGCCGACGTTGAAGATGCCGCCCGCGCTCTTGTTCTGGAGAAAATGGAGCGTCATGGCTGCGGCGTCCTTGACGTAGACGAAGTCGCGCAGCTGTTCGCCGTCGCCGTATTCCGGGCGATGCGACTTGAACAGCCGGAGTGTGCCGGTGGCGCCGATCTGCTCATACGCCTTCAGGACGAGCGAGCGCATTTCCCCCTTGTGCTGTTCATTCGGGCCATAGACGTTGAAGTATTTGATGCCGACAATCTTGTCGAGTACTCCCTGACGCAGCGCCCACAGGTCAAAAAGCTGCTTGGAGTAGCCGTACATGTTCATCGGCCGGAGCTGCGGCAGCTGGTTGTCATCGTCAACAAAGCCGTGCTCCCCGTCTCCGTATGTTGCGGCGCTGGAGGCGTAGATAAAGCGGGCGTCGGCAGCCAGTGCGGTCAGAGCCAGTTTGCGGGTATATTCGAAGTTGTTCCTGATCAGATAGGTGGCATCCGGTTCGGTTGTGGCGGAGCAGGCTCCCAGGTGGATGACCGCGTCCAGACCACGTCCGCCCGGCAGGCGTCCGGCAAGGGAGCCGTCATCCAGCATCCGCTCGAACGCGTCCTTTTCCAGGTAATCCATGAAGCGGAGCGGTGCCAGGTTGCGCCATTTGTCGGTTGCCCGAGGTGATCCACGATCAGGATGTCTTCTCTGCCAAGCTCGTTCAAACGCTGAACTACGGCGCTGCCGATCAGGCCTGCGCCTCCGGTTACGATGATCATGGTGTGCTCTCCTGTCTCGTGTGTGCGGCAATTGCCTTGAGCAGTTCACTCTTGCTGCGCGGCAGATATCCCTTATCACGAAGATCGATGCCAATCAAGGAGAGTGAACGGGTTATTTCGGCCACCAGCGGAGCAGCGCCCAGTTTGCGCTGCACGTCCTCCTGTCGGAGTATCTCTGTCGGGATGCCGTGAGCAAGCAACCGCCCCGTCTGCATCACGATCACATCATCCGCCCATCCGTAGGCAAAATCAAGGTCGTGGGTGGCGATGACAATCGTCATGCCGGCGGCGTGCAGCTGCTCGAGGATGACGGTCAGCTCTTCCTGCATGGCGGCATCCAGCCCGGCCATCGGTTCGTCCAGCACGACTATCTCCGGCTGCATGGCCAGTACACCGGCGATGCAGACCCGTTTTTTCTGCCCGTAACTCAGGTTGTGTACCGGCTTGTCGGCGGACTCAGCCATCCCGACCGCCAGAAGCGCCTCTTCCACCCGCTTCCGCACGATCGGTCTCTGTCCAGCCCCAGATTCATCGGGCCAAAGGAGACATCTTCCCGCACGCTGGCCGAAAAGAGCTGGCTGTCCGGGTTCTGGAACACCAGCCCGACCCGGGAGCGCAGCTTCCGCATACCGCTGCGGCTGTAATCAAGCGGCGTCCCATCACAGAGTACCTGTCCCGCAGAAGGGCGCAGGATGCCGTTCAGATGCAGAAACATGGTCGTCTTGCCGGCACCGTTGGCGCCCAGCACGGCGGTGCGTGTGCCGCGGCGTATCGTCAGGGAACAGTCTGTCGAGGGCGCGCGTGCCGTCGGGATAACGATAGGAAACATCCTCAAGTTTCAGGATGGCATCGCTCATGGCAGCATCACCGCCAGGGCAATCATCAAGCCGCCTGCGGCAGCGGCGATGGAGATGACTCCGTGATGCGTGTGCGATAGCTGTTTTCCAGAAAACGGAGCGCTCCGTCGTTGTTGCGGGCCAGTGCAGCCAGGTGAAGCGCCTGCGAACGCTGCCAGACCTGTACGGTCAGGTTGGCGACCAGCCCCCCCAGCGAGCGCAGGGAGAGTCGAAGCCGTTGCATATCCCAGGCGGGCAGACTGGGCGGTGATGGTGTCGTGCACCGCTTCGGACAGCACAAAGAGGGTGCGGTAGCAGAGGATCATCAGGTCCAGCAGGGTGTCCGGCAGCTTTGCAGCGCCGCAGCAGGGAGATGATGTCCGAGAGCGGGGTGGTCAGAGCCAGAAAGAGCAGCGCGGTCAGGCAGGCCAGTGAACGGCCGCAGACCTGGGCGATACGGGGAAACTCCGCTCGCAGCCAGGTGAAACGTCATCTCCCGTATCGAACGGCTCGACATCGAGTGAAACAAGCAGCGACAGGGCGCTTACCGACAGAAAGAGAAGCGCCGGAGCCGCCACCCGCAGGTAGCGCAGCGGCGGAATGCCGGCCCCGCAGATAGTCGCCGAAGCCAGAATGATCGCGACCAGCAGGGCGGTTCGGGGCGACCCCGCGGCAAAGGCGGCAACCATGCCGCAGAGGGAAAAACACCCTTTGGCGGCGGGTGAGACCCGCCGCCAGCGGTTCGTATAGGCGGACTGTTCAATCAGCACCGGGCTTCCTTTCCTGTCTCACGGCGCATCCTGGCGCGGGTTGTGGCAACCCCGAGATAATAGCCGATAAATCCGGCTCCCAGGGCCGCCTGCAGGGCAAAGAGCAGGGAGCCGATCTCTCCGCTGGGCGGTTCCATCAGCGGCTTGAACCAGGGCTGATATCCGGGAGCGAGTGTGCCGATGACATCCTTGGCCTGGTCGTCGGCTCCCCGGAATATCTCCACTTCTTTACCATCCGGTCCCGGAGCGGGCTTTTGCACCATCCAGAGCGGGACCGCCACCAGCACGACCACGGCGATCATCATCAACAGGTTCTGATATCGTTTCATGCCTGCACCTCCTGTGCGGTTACGACATTCATCTCTTTCAGTTCCCGGGAGTTGAAACGGGCCAGGGCATTGAAGACGATCACTGTCAGAAACCCCTCGCTGATGGCCAGCGGAATCTGGGTTACGGCAAAGACGGTGGCAAATTTGGCAAAGGATGCGGCAAATCCGCCGGCCGGATCAGGAAAGGCCAGCGCCAGTTGCGCCGAGGTGGTGACGTAGGTCAGCAGGTCTCCCAGGGATGCGGCGAGGAAGATTGACACGCCGAAAGGGAGTCTGACGGCGCGGGCATAGCCGGTAGATGGCAGCTGCGGCAAACGGCCCGACAATCGCCATGGAGAAGATGTTGGCTCCCAGGGTGGTCAAGGCCGCCATGGGCCAGCAGGATCGCCTGGAACAGGAGCACCACCGCGCCGATGGGCGCCATGGCCGCCGGTCCGAACAGTATCGCCCCCAGGCCGGTACCGGTCGGGTGTGAACAGCTGCCGGTGACCGATGGCATCTTCAGGGCCGAAAGGACAAAGGTAAAGGCGGCGGCAACTCCCAGCAGCATCCGCTGTTCCGGTTTTTCCTTGATTCTTTTGTTGACGGAGTGGAGTCCGTAGGCGACGAACGGGGCTGAAGCGACACTCCAGCCGATGGCATGTTTTACCGGCAAAAAACCTTCCATGATATGCATAACTGTTCACCCTCGTTGTGTATCAGGACTGGATGCTGAAATAAAAAAAGTCCGCATCTGCCGAAGCAGTATGCGGACTTTTCGTATTCAAAGTCTGATAATGGTTTCACTCTCCCTTTACCACGGGGAACTGTTGAGTGCTGAGATCATGGCAGGTCTTCTGGCTCGCGATTCATCCTCCAGGCGCCTTCCCGGTCTTTCGACCAGTGACATAATGCCCTTCGTCCTCGCTTACAGCGGCGGGTCCGCGGGGGAATCGTTCCAATTCCATATCAAGGCGCTATCTTCGTTGGCTCGTCTTCGGCTCCTCAACGTACGTTTGTACGCCTCGTCGCCTCAATCCTCGCCGCCTTGATATCATCCTTGATCTGAAATCGGGAGTACACCCCTCTTCCCTATCAAGCCCGTGCGGGCACCGTGATCCGTTATTCAATTGTCATACAACCGGCAATACGCAGTACACAGTTGAGATACCATGCCCCCTACATCCTGTCAAGGAGGATTGTTGTTGTAAATCAATGGGCTATCCATCCGTTTTAGCGGTGTTTCGGGCCACCCGTCGCTGCGTCTGACGGCATGGCGACGGATTGTATCCGGTTTTTGCTAAAAGCTGCGGTAACGCATGGATTATCAACGACTATTGTCGCTTGTCACAATAAGCGCTTGACGCTATAGTACCTCAAAAGGATTGGCGCTCTCTCTGCTACAGGCCAACCCGGGAGGAAACCGCAGTGTTTGAGCATGCCGCCGCACTTATCAGGGGTGCGGAAGTCTTTGTTATTACCGCCGGGGCAGGGATGGGCGTCGATTCCGGCCTGCCGGACTTCCGCGGTGATCACGGCTTCTGGAAGGCATACCCCGCCTATGCACGGCTGGGGCTCTCCTTCGTCGAGTGCGCCAACCCGCAGCATTTTGCCGGTGATCCATCCTTTGGCTGGGGGTTCTACGGACATCGCACCAATCTGTACCGGGATACGGTTCCGCATGAAGGCTTCCAGATAATCAGGAAGTGGATAGAGCGGAACCGCGCCGAGTATTTTGTCGTTACCTCCAATGTGGACGGCCAGTTCCAGAAGGCTGGCTATGCCGACGGCCGGATTCTGGAGGTGCATGGCTCGATTCATTGGCTGCAGTGTCAGACCCCGTGCTGCAGCACCATCTGGCGCAACGATGAAGTCATCACGGTTGATGAAGCCAGCATGCGGGCCACGACTTCCGCTCCCCCGCTGCCCCGGTTGCGGCGAAGTCAGCCGTCCCAATATACTGATGTTCGGCGACTGGTCATGGCTGCCGGACCGTACCCGTATCCAGGAGCATGCCTTTGACCGGTTCCTGGCTTCCAATGCCGAGCGGCGTATTGCGGTGATAGAGGTGGGGGCGGGAAGCGCCATTCCCACGATCCGGGCGACCTCGGAGCGGATCGGCTGGAACTTTGAGCATGCCACGGCGATCCGCATTAACCCCCGCGAACCGGAGATCAAAGCGCCGCATATTTCGATGCCGTGCGGGGCGCTGGAGGGGTTGCGGAAGATTGATGCGTTGTTGTAATCAGGTCAGATGAAGTGCGTTGATATGTGTCGCCGTCTCCCGCTCCAGCAGGCAGCCGGTGCGGAGGTCGGTGTCTTCGGCGGCGTTGATGAGGCGCTTTGCCGCGGAGAGTGCGGCCAGCGGATGGCTGGCGATCCGCTCGGCAAATGAGCAAACCTGCTGCCAGAATTCGTCAACATTGTACACCCGGTCAACCAGCCCCATCTGCAGCGCCTCTGCTGCACTGTAGAGTTCCGAGGTCATGAAAATTTCACGGGCATAATTCTTACCGACGATGCGGGGCAGCTTGTGGGTCCCGCAGAAACCGGTGATGATGCCGAGCTTTGCCCCGGAATGGCCGATCCGCAACCCTTCGGAGGCGATGCGGATATCGCATGACATGGCCAGATCGCAGCCGCCACCCATGGTGATGCCGTTCAGGGCGCCGATGACCGGTTTGGGACAGGACTCGATCTGGTCGAACAGTGATTGGCCGAGTTCGGCAAAATGGAAGGCATCGTTCGGTGTGAAATGCACCATCTGGCCGATGTCGGCCCCGACGGCAAAAGATTCTCCCGGATAGCCGCTGAGAACGATGACATTCGCCGCATCATCCTCCTCAATCTGCGCGAAGGCGCGTTTCAGTTCGCGGATGGTGGTGATGGAGAGTTTGTTGAAGCGCGAACCGGCGTCGAGCAGGATATACCCGACCCGGTTCACAACCTCTATGCGGAGTTTTTTATACGGCATCAGGCCCTCGGCTGAACGTTGTTTTTAACCCAGGCAACGATATCTTCCGTCGAAGTGCCGGGGGTAAATACCTCGCAGATACCGGCCGCTTTCAGCGCGGGGATGTCATCTTCGGGGATGACGCCGCCGCCGAATACCTTGATGTCGTCTGCCTCTTTTTCCTTGAAGAGTTGCAGACCTTGGGGAGCAGGGTGTTGTGGGCACCGGAGAGGATCGACAGCCCGACGCAGTCAACATCTTCCTGGATGGCGGCCGAGACTATCTGCTCCGGGGTCTGGTGCAGACCGGTGTAGATGACCTCGAAACCGGCGTCGCGAAAGGCGCGGGCGATTATCTTGGCGCCGCGATCGTGGCCGTCCAGCCCCGGTTTTCCGACAAGTACGCGTAATGTTCTTTCAGCCATGGTAAAGTTCCTCCAGTATGGTAGTGGTTAACCTGATTTCTGTTGCAATGACGCAATGTTAACGCCTCTCTGACTCCCCGTAACTAGCGACGAGGATGAGCGAGGGGCTAGGGGGAGTTAAGTCGTCCTACATTTCTATGCCGGTGCGTGCCGGTACTCCCGCCTTATAGTAATGCTTGATCTCGCGCATCTCGGTCACCAGATCGGCCGCTTCGATCACCCTCTCATCGGCGTTGCGCCCGGTCAGCACCAGTTCGGTCTTTTCCGGCTTACGGCTGATCAGCTCCAGCACCTGCTCGACGTCAATCAGGCCGAAGCCGACGGCGCCGTTGATTTCATCGCAGATAAAAAGGTCAAACTCACCGGAGGTCAACAGCTCTTCGGCCTGGACAAGAGCTTCCTGGGCGACGCGCCGGTCTTCGGTGATGTCTTTGGTGTTGACCCACCCCGGTCTGCCGGTCTGGATGATCGTCAGCAGCGGCGCCAGTTTTTCGGCGGCCAGATGTTCGCCGTAGCGGCCGCCCCCCTTGATGAACTGGAATACGCAGACCTTGAGACCGCGTCCGACTGCCCGCAGTGCCAGTCCGAGCGCGGCGGTCGTTTTTCCCTTGCCGTTGCCGGTATATACCTGAACGCACCCCTGTTCCAATGGCATGGTCTATTCCCCTTTGAACTGCGGCTGGGCGCTTGTCCAGAAATGCCTGCATTCCTTCGCGCTGGTCAAAGCTGGAAAAACAGAGGGCAAAGGCATCCCGCTCCAGCATGCAGGCGGTCTGCAGGTCGATATCGTAGCCGGCATTGACGACTTCGCCGCCGATGCGGATGGCGTTGGGACTGCGGGTGCAGATATGCGCCAGCAGTTCCTCTGTCTGTGCCAGCAGCCTCTCCCGTCGGGTAGAGACGGTTTATCAGGCCGATGCGATGGGCTTCTCCGGCGTCAATCAGGTCGCCGCTGTAGATCATCTCTTTTGCCTTTGATTTGCCTACCAGTCGGGCCAGGCGCTGGGTGCCGCCGCAGAAGGGGATCAGTCCCGCCGCGATGCCTGGAAACCCAAAGGTGGCCGTCCGCGATGCCACGATAAAATCACAGGCCAGGGCGATCTCCAGCCCCAATCCGGAACATTCACCCTCGATGGCCGCAATGCAGGGCTTGCCGATTTTTTCCAGGCTGAACATGACCTGCTGGCCGAAGCCGGACAATGCCGCCGCTTCGTGGACGGAAGCGCTGCTCTCGGTCAGACAGCTGCAGAAGCCTGCTCTCCGACCCGGTCAGAATAAGCCCCTTGATATCATCTTTGCCGGCCAGAGCGGTCGATCTGGCGCGCAATGACTCCAGCAGCTCCCTGGCAGAGGTGGTCCGGTTTCCGGGAATGGTCAGGACGGCTATGCCGCCTGTCCTCGTCTGTATCGTGCAAAGTCTCTCGGGCACGAGCGTTATCCCTGTTTACAGGTGGAATAAAAATTTAGCGGCGCGACTATAGCAATTCAGCCGTATACGGTCAAGAAAAGCTTTGGCAGATTTTATTGACAGTAAAATTTATTCGAAATTCAGCGTGCGGTTCTGAGCAACATTATTGCGGACAGTTCCGAATATGACGCTATACTTTGATGCCGCTATCTTCCCGCAAGGAGATCACAGACATGCACCTGCCCTACACTAGTCCGCCGCAGCGCCAGCACCTCCCGCATCGCCGCAGAAGAAAATGCCGCCTGGCTCCAGCAGCATATGAGCCCCTATTTTTTCCAGGCCATGGCTGACGAAGAGGATGCGCTGACGCTGCTGGCCAGGGAGATGGGGCAGCTTGCAGCATAACCGGCATCTGATCCTGACCGATCAGGAAAAGCGACTGGTGATCGCCTGCGTCAACCGCCCCGGTTCGCTGTACGAGACCTTGCGCCGGGTGGGGGAGCGGGAGATATCCTATGCCATGTTTTCCCACTCCAATGCCGCCATGCCGGGTCTGGCAGACGATGAGCTGGAGGTGCAGCGCTTCGAGTTCGATCGCCGCCAGAATCATGAGATCGACCTGACAGCGGAAGGTTGATATCCCGGCGGCGCTGGTACGAAAGGTGCGGGCGGAACTGCGCTGCTTCATTTCCCGCATTTCGATCTGAAAAAGCTTGACCGACTGCTGAAGATCCTCTGGCTGAACAACGAAAATTACATCCGCATGTCCCCTCCAGTCGCGGATCGCCTAGCTGGTCTGGCTGTTTGAACGCGGCAACGCTTCGGGGGGGCTGTTCCTGGATATCGCCCAGGTTGAACGCGACGGGCGCATCGAGACCCGCGTGCTGTTCGCCGTCGGCAATCCGCCTCAGGAGGAGTTTCTGCTGCAGCTGCTGGAGGTCTTCAACCGTCTGGATATCGGCATCCGCCGGGCCTATTGCCAGACCATCTCCAACGGCATCCACCCCTATTTCCTGGGCGCTTTCTTCGTGATCAGCCGCCAGGGAGAGGAAATTCACCCCGACAGCCAGCTGGCCGACAGCTCTGAAGCGGGAACTCTGTACGACCCAGATCCTGGCCACGTCATCACCGGTCTATCGCGAGTATGTCGTCGAAGGGCTGCTGTCCGGCGAGGATGCGGCACTGGTCAACGCCTTTATCGCCTTCTGCCACACCAGCCTGGCCCATGGCCAGCCGGAGCGTTTCGGACTGGAGGATGTCCAGAGCGCCTTTTATGACCACCCCGAAATGGCCCAGCTGCTGATCCGGCTGTTCCGGTTGCGCTTCGATCCCGGATCTGTCAGATCGGGAGACGCTCTACGCAGCTGCCCTGGCCGAAGCGCAGGAGGCGGTGGAAGGGTACAACACCGGCCACCGCTGGCTGGATGATATCCGCCGGGCCGTCTATCGCTGCTGCCTGCTGCTGGTCACCCACACCCTCAAGACCAATTTTTTCGTGGTCGAAAAACAGGCCCTGGCCTTCCGGCTTGACCCGGCCTATCTGCGGCTGCTCGGGCAGGAATTTACCGCCGATCTCCCGGAAGCGCTCCCCTTCCGGGTGACCTTCTTCTTCAGCCGTTTCGGCGCCGGCTATCACATCGGCTTTTCCGACATCGCCCGCGGCGGCTGGCGCACCGTCATCGCCCGCAGCGCCGATGATTACATCACCTCGGCCAACACCCTCTTTCGCGAGGTATATGTTCTGGCCAATACCCAGCACCTGAAGAACAAGGATATCTACGAGGGGGGCTCCAAGATGGCGCTGGTGCTGGATGCATCCGATCTGGAACAGGCCGGGAGCGAAGCGGAAAACTTCCGGCTCTACAAGCTGCAGTACGGCATCGCCAATGCATTTCTGGATATCTTCGTCACCGAAAACGGGAGGGCCAGAGACCGGCGGGTGGTTGACTATTACGGCGATGACGAACCGATCGAGATCGGCCCGGACGAAAACATGCATGACGGCATGATCGAGGCGATTGCCGCCCTGTCGAAAAAACGCGGCTATATCCTCGGCGTCGGCATCATGTCCAGCAAACGCTTCGGCATCAACCACAAGGAGTACGGCGTCACCTCCACCGGTGTGGTGACGTTTGCCGAGATCACCATGGCCGAGGCGGCCGGCATCGACATGCGCCGCGACCCGTTCTCGCTCAAGATGACCGGCGGCCCGAATGGCGATGTGGCCGGCAACTGCCTGCGCATCATGCTGGAACGCTGCCCCGGCAGTGCAGGTGCGCCTGATTCTGGACGGCACTGCGGCGCTGTATGATCCGAACGGCATCAGTCACGACGAATTACGTCGCATCGTGCTGGCCCATGATCTGGATGCCTTTGATCCCGGATTTTCTGGGCGAGGGGGGCTTTATCATGTACCGCACCGGCCGGCGCCTGGAAGGGCTGAAGGAGTCGCATCGCAAGGTTAGCCGTACCGCTGGCGGCCTGGTTGAGGAGTGGCTGGATATCGACGATTTCAACCGCCTCTACAACAGCCTGGTCTTTACGGTCAAGGCCGATCTGTTCATCCCGGCCGGCGGTCGTCCCGAGACGATCGACGGCCAGAACTGGCGCTCATTCCTGGATGAGAACGGCGTGCCGTCATCAGCGGGTGATCGTGGAAGGGGCCAACTCCTTCATCACCCCGGAGGCCCGGGTTCAGCTGCAGAAGAGCGGCGTGGTGCTGATGCGTGACGCCTCGGCCAACAAATGCGGCGTTATCTCGTCATCCTACGAGATTATCGCCAACCTGCTGCTGTCCGAGCGGGAATTCCTGGAGCACAAGGAGCGCTATGTCGGTGATGTGCTGGCAATCCTGGAAAAACGGGCCGCCGACGAGGCGCGCCTGATCCTGCGCAGGAGACAGGGAATCGGGCGGAACTCTGCTCTACAGCGAGATTTCCGAAACCATCAGCCAGAACATCAACAGCCTCTACTCGCGGCTGTTCGAGTTCTTCTCGGCCCGCCCGGAACTCTGCCTGCAGCCCCCCTTCCGTCAGGCGATTCTGAGTCATCTGCCGCGCATGCTGCAGGAAACAGCCGGCCTACCGGCAGCGGATCAGAAAACTGCCGCAAAAATACCTCTGTGCCATCCTGGCGGCCGAGATCGGTTCGTCACTGGTCTACACCGGCAGCCGCGATGCCGATTTCGAGGATATGATCCGGCGACATCTGGCACGGGTGCTGTAAATTTTGCTTTTATTAACGCGGGCTGTTGTGCTAGAAATAAAGCCTGCTTTACATTATTAATCGAATACCACGATAAAGGAGTCTGCCATGTCAACCAACAATGATAATGCCGCTGCCGCTGTGATCGCCTTTGTTTCCGGTGCCGTAATCGGTGTCGCCGCCGCTCTGCTGCTGGCTCCGGCGCCGGGACGTGAAATACGCGGGAAACTTTCCGATCTGGGGGAAACCGCTGCCGACACGCATGAAGCGACTTGCCCGCGAAGCCAAGTTCAGGGTGTCTCCAAAAACCAAGGGTGCCGATTATGAGTACGACGGCGGAGATGCCTGGATATAACCGGCTGCGTCTCGCATGGAACTGAAATACGGCTCAACTGCATTTACTCTCGACCTCCCGCCGGAACACCTGGCGGGAGTTGTCGCTCCTCCGCTGATCGTCATCGATGAATCCCCCGCAGATATAATCGAAGCCGCACTGGACAGCTGTCACACATTTCTCTCCTCCTTCAGCTCGGGTGAGAAGGTGGTGATCGTCACCTCGGATATCACCCGTTATACCGGCAGTGAGCTATATCTCCCGCTGCTGGTTGAGCGTCTGAACCGCCAGGGGATTGCCGATGGTGACATTGAGATTCTGATCGCCCTCGGTATCCATCGCAAGCAGACCGAGCATGAACATCAGAGGATTCTTGGCCCGCTGTATGGTCGGATTCGTGTTTCAGATCACGATTGCGATGATCATAACGCGTTGGTAGTAATCGGTACGACCTCGAACGGCATCAAGGTCAGCATCAACCGCAAGGCGGTGGAGGCTGATCATCTGATTCTGACCGGCACGATCGGGTTCCATTATTTTGCCGGTTTTGGCGGTGGGCGCAAGAGTGTTCTGCCGGGCATTGCCAGCCGAAAGGCCTGCATGGCCAGCCACTTTGCCGTGCTTAATCCGGGCGAAGGGAACGGCAAGAACCCGTTGGCGGTCACCGGTAACCTGGAGGGCAACCCGGTTCATCGTGCAATGGTCGAAGGGTGTGCCCTGGCGGAGCCGGCTTTTATCCTCAACACCGTGCTGACTGCCGACAAGCGCATCATAGCCGCCTTTGCCGGTGACTGGCGCGAGGCTCACGAAGCCGGCTGCCGGTTTTATCGCGAGCACTTTGCCTACCCGCTGGCGGAAAAGGGGGATCTGGTGGTCGCCTCCTGTGGCGGCTTCCCCAAGGATATCAATCTGATCCAGGCCCATAAGTCGATGGAATATGCTTCACAGGCCTTGAAAGACGGCGGGGTGATGATCCTGCTGGCGGAGTGCCGCGACGGCTTCGGCAACGGGACGTTCTTCAGCTGGTTCCGCCATAAACGACTGGAAGAGTTTGAGACGGCGTTGCGGGCGCAGTACGAGATCAACGGTCAGACCGCCTACTCGCTGCTGCAGAAGGCGCAGCGTTTCCGGATCATTCTGGTATCGCAGTTTCCGGTGCAGCAGGTCGAGGAGATGGGGATGATCCCGGCGCAGGATATGGAAGAAGCCATGGAGTTGGCGATCAGAATGCTGCCTGCAGAGTGGCGGTGCTACCTGATGCCTGAGGCGGGAAGCGTGCTGCCGATGACGGCATGAAAATAATTGCCCGTCGTATCCAACATTGGTATGCTGTGGCCGTTTTACCTATTCAGCTGTACAGGAAGTGAAAAAATGGAATTGCACGATCAGTTGAAATCTCTTGGCTCCGGCGCAACCGCCTACCGTTATGACAAGCCGGATGCCGCGTTGCTGGAAACGTTTCCCAGTCCTTTTGCCAAGGCAGAGATGAATCCGGTCGGAGCAGTCGGCACCATTGCATATCGAATGTCCCGAATTCACCAGCCTCTGCCCGATGACCGGCCAGCCGGATTTCGCCAAAATTGTAATCGATTATCAGCCGGACGAGCTTTGCGTAGAAAGCAAAAGCCTCAAGCTGTATCTTGGCTCTTTCCGCATGCATGGTGAATTCCATGAATCCTGCGTCAACCGTATCTGCAATGATCTGGTGCAACTGCTTGAGCCGGTTTGGCTGACGGTGCGGGGAGAGTTCACGCCGCGCGGTGGCATCCCGTTCTGGCCGACGGCAGAATACCGAAAAAAATAACGTACCCGGTGACGTTGTTACTACAATATCCAAGGAGAATACGCAGTCATGTTTTCAACATCTGATTTCAAAAAAGGGCTCGTCATCCAGCTGGACGGCGCACCCTGCCTGATCGTTGATATCACCATCAGTTCACCCACCGCCCGCGGCGCCAACACCATGGTTAAGAACCAAGTACCGCAACCTGATCACCGGTCAGGTGCTGGAAAAAACCTTCCGCTCCGGCGACAAGGTTGATGAGGCCGATTTTGAGCGCCACAAGGGGCAGTTCCTGTACGCCGACGGCGGCAGCGGGGTGTTCATGGATCTGGAAAACTATGAGCAGTTCGAGATGCCCGCCGATGATTTCGAGCCGCTCTCCCTCTATCTGCTGGATGGCACCGAAGTCGTCCTGGGGCTGTTCGAAGGGCGCATGGTTAACGTCGATCTGCCGATGACGGTTGAATTGACGGTCGCAGAGACGCCTCCGGTCATGAAAAACGCCACTGCGACGGCCGAGACCAAGGAAGCGATTCTCGAAACCGGGCTGAAAATACGGGTTCCCCCGTATCTTGAATCGGGCGAAAAAGTGAAGGTCGATACCCGGGACGGCCGCTTTCTCTCGCGGGCATAACGGCTAAAAACTCCCTAAAATAGCTTGACAGGGGGGGCAGTGTCCTCTATTATACAACTCCCCTACGGGCCTATAGCTCAGTTGGCTAGAGCCACCGGCTCATAACCGGTTGGTCCCAGGTTCGAGTCCTGGTGGGCCCACCATTTCATACATCGAGGGATAATACGCCGGATGCCGGCCAGATATTATGGGAACGTCCCGTTACCATACCTCACCACGAGAGTGCACACCGAAAGGTTGCACTCTTTTTGTTTGTAGCCGATGAAAACGCCAAAAACTCTCAGACATAGTTGGAATCATTAATAAAATTGCTCCGATCGGCTCTGGCGGAATCGTGGGACAACCCCGGACTTCAGATCGGCGACCCGGCTGCCGACGTGACCCGCATCATGGTTGCCCTGGATCCGACACCTGCCGTTATCGATTCTGCTCTCAACGCCTCCTGCCAACTGCTCGTCACCCACCATCCCCTGATCTTCAAACCGCTCAAATCAATCTCCACCGCTACCCCGCACGGCGCGCTCGATACATACGGCAATCAAGGGCGGGCTGTCGATCGTCATCTCTGCACACCAATTATGATATTGCCAGCGGCGGCTTGAATGATCTGCTGGCGCACAGAATCGGGCTTTCGAGCTGTGCTCCGCTCAAGGTTACTACCACTCAGGAACTGGTCAAGCTGGTGGTCTTTGTCCCGGAAGACCATCTTGACCAGGTGCGGTCGGCACTGTTCCCGCATACCGCGTCACTGGGCAATTATCGCGACTGTTCTTTTGCCGCAGCCGGCGAAGGGACCTTTACCCCGCTGGAGGGTGCGAAACCGTTTATCGGAACGGTAGGGGATTCTGGAACGCGTGCATGAAGAGCGGCTGGAACTGCTGATCGACCGTGCCAACCTGCCGCGAGCCGTGAAGGCGCTGCTGGCTGCGCATCCCTACGAGGAGCCGGCCTTTGACATCTATCCGCTGCTGAATGAGGGAGAAGAAGCTGGGGCTGGGGCGGATCGGACGTCTTGCCGGAACCGCTGACCGCTGGCGGAGTATGCCGGACAGCTCAGCAAGCAGCTGTCGGCGCCAGCGCTCCGCTATGTCGGTGATCCCGCCGCCAGGATCTCAAAGGTGGCGCTCTGCAGCGGCAGCGGCGCATCTCTGCTGCGCGATGCGGCCCGGTCCGGCGCAGATGTGCTGGTGACCGGTGATGTAAAATATCATGAGGCCCGTGATGCCGAAGATCTGGGTCTTGCCTTGATTGATGCCGGTCATTTCCCTACGGAAATAATCATGGTGCACGAGATGACGGAACGACTGGGCCGGATGCTTGTTACGGCGGGTTATACAGATTGCCGGGTGGAACCGTGTCGTGATGGAGACGGATCCGTTTCAGAATATAGCCAGGAAGAGTGAGTAGTTAATTCATAGCAAAGGAGGAATCGATTTGAAAAAGAGACTGGAAATGCTGGAAGAATTGCAGGAGATCGATCAGCAGATTGATGCTCTTAAGACGACTCAGAGCGGCCTGCATGGCCGAAATGAACGGCATTAATCAGGGCCTGGATGCCGCCCGGGAAGAGGTTGCCGCGCTTGAAGCCCGTCTGACGCAGCTTGAAGCGGAAAAGGGTGAACTGGAGGCTACCCACGCCGCGGAGCTGGAAAATATCGTCAGGTCTGAAACCAACATGAAGGAAATCAAGACCAACAAGGAGTTTCAGGCGGTTGGTCGCGAGATTACCGCTGCCCGGAAACAGGTGACCGAACTTGAAGAGCAGGTTCTGCAGAAGATCAGCCAGATCGAGGAGCTGACCGGTGAGATTGCTGCCAAAAAGAGCCAGCTGTGATGAACTGGCTGAAAACTCTGCTCAGCAGTCGCGGCAAAACAGGCTGAGATCGACAAGATTCAGCAGGATATTGATACGGATATCGAGCGTCGTGAACGCGATCACCAAAGGGATGCCGGCCAGCCTGGTGAAAAGGTTTACCATTCTGCGCGAACAGCGTCGCGGCCAGGCTCTTGCCATTGCCCGTGATGGCTACTGCCTGGGGTGCAACATGCACCTGCCGCCGCAGTTCTACAACAATCTGTATCAAGTACGAAGAGCTGCTCACCTGCCCGCATTGCCAGCGGATTCTGATCCTCAAGCTGCAGCAGCAGTAAATCAGCACCCGGTTATGGTCTGGCAGATGCCTCCGATGGGCGTTCTGCCAGACCGCAGATTTGGTTGAAGTAGTCCAGATGGCCGCTGCCGGTTTCTCCGGTGGAGGAAAGTCCGGGCTCCACAGGGCATGACGCTGGATAACGTCCAGCGGGGGTGACCCCAGGGATAAGTGCCACAGAGAGAAGTCCGCCTGCCTCGGCAGGTAAGGGTGAAAGGGTGAGGTAAGAGCTCACCGGGTCCGGCGGTGACGTCGGATGCCAGGTAAACCCCGTCAGGAGCAAGACCAAATAGGGAGGCGTTAAGGGCGGCCCGCCCGTGCCTCCGGGTTGGTTGCTTGAGGCTGTCGGTAACGGCAGACCCAGATGAATGGCCATCGCCCGGGAAGGGGTAACCCGACCCGGGAACAGAACCCGGCTTACGGACTGCTTCAACCAATATTTAACAGCAGGGCTAGCATAGATAGGATTAACGTGGACGATCAGCAGTTGTGGAATCTCGGTACGGTGCGCCTCAAAGGAGTTCTTGCGGATAGTCCTGCCGGGACCGGGCCGGCATTGTCAACGCTGCTGACCTGCTATCGCCAGACGAAGGAAGCTCTTGCCGCGGTTCTTGCGGAGGTGGATGCTGCTTCTGTCTGTCGTGACTGCGGGGGACAATGCTGCCTGAACGGCAAATACCGGATCAATGTCTTTGATTACCTGGCCCGCCTCGCGGAGGAAATTCCCACGTCGGCCGACTTTACCCAAAAGCCGGTCTGCCCGTACGGGACCGATGCCGGTTGTACGATGGAACCGGGATTGCGGCCTGCAGACTGCGTGTTGTTTGTCTGCGATGCGATTGACCAGAAGTTGTCGCTTCAGGCCAGATTGATTGTTGCGGAGCGGGAACGGGATCTGCGGGAAAGTATCCACGCAGCTTCGATATTGACAGGCGAACAGCTGGGTACGCCGCTGCTGCTCTGGGCGGGGAAAAGCGGCTCTTAATTTAACTCAAAGGTGTAGGGTAACGATAATGGCGACTATTCATGATCTGGTGCTTATTACATGTAGACGAAAAACCGGGCTTCTATGCTCGCATTGAGGAGATTCTCCCTGACGTAAAGCCCGGCTGGTGGCAGGTTAAATTACTGGTGCTTACATTCCCGATGCAGGTATTTACCTGGATTCTTGACGATTTCCAGATTGAAGGAGCCGACTTCACCATGGGCGGGACACCGCTTCGTCTGGAACAGGTCGTTTCCCCGGTTGAGCTGGAGAAGATTGAGAAGGAAAAAACTGAGAAGGAACTCCAGCAGAAGGCACGCCAGGAGGGTGGATCACCCAAGGTGATTTCACTGCAGGATCGCCGCAAAAAATAGAAGATTCATCTCCCTACTCTAAACATCATAGTGGCAGAACAAATGCCAGATTCAAGGAGGAGCACCATGTTTTTCCCACAGTTCCGAGCCCGTAGAATCAGGGGCAGTGAAATATTTCGCCGGATGGTTCGCGAGACATCTCTCTCCGTTAATGACCTTGTCTATCCGATGTTTTCGGCTTTTGGCAGCGGTATTCGCAAAGAAATATCTTCCATGCCGGGAATCTACCAGCAATCCATCGAACATATTGTCGCCGAGGCCAAAGAGGTTCGGGATCTGGGGATTCCTGCCGTGTTGCTGTTCGGCATCCCTGAGACCAAGGATGCGGTTGGCAGTGATGCCTATTCCGACACCGGCATCATCCAGGAAACGATTCGGGCGCTGAAAAAGGAGGTGCCGGGGCTGGCGGTCATCACCGATGTCTGCATGTGTGAATACACCGATCATGGACACTGCGGCATCATCAAAAACGGCGATGTGGATAATGATTCAACATTGGAGCTGCTGGCGCGCGAAGCGCTTTCACATGTGCAGGCGGGGGCCGATATGGTGGCTCCGTCCGACATGATGGATGGGCGGGTGGGTGCCATCCGGGAAATGCTGGACGAGAACGGCTATGATGCGATTCCGATCATGAGCTATGCGGTTAAATATGCATCCGGCTACTACGGCCCGTTCCGGGAGGCCGCCGAATCGACCCCGCAGTTCGGAGATCGCCGCAGCTATCAGATGGATCCGGCCAATCGCCGTGAAGCGTTGCGTGAAGCGGCTTCGGATATCGAAGAGGGGGCTGACATCATCATGGTGAAGCCGGGCCTGCCGTACCTCGATATTCTGCGCGACTTGCGCAACGAGTTTGAACTGCCGCTGGCGGTCTACAATGTTTCGGGCGAATACAGCATGATCAAGGGGGCTGCCGAGCGGGGGTGGATTGATGAGGAACGGGTGGTACTGGAAACGATGACCGCTTTCAAGCGGGCCGGGGCCGACATCATCATCACCTATCATGCCAAAGACGTCGCAAAATGGCTCGCCAGATAATGTAGAAAGTGCAGGTTTTATTGATTGTGTAACGGCGGCCTGTCCAGATAACGGGGCAGGCTGCCGCGTACTTCGACAATCGGCCCGTCCTCCAGTTCCTCCGCCTC
Organism: uncultured delta proteobacterium; assembly: GCA_963760075.1. Lineage (GTDB taxonomy): Bacteria > Desulfobacterota > Desulfuromonadia > Geobacterales > Pseudopelobacteraceae > JACRCG01. Next base: position 36,044 of record CAVXBQ010000004.1, read on the forward strand.
TCCGCTGTCCTCACCGTATTCTTCTTCGCCCGCTGCCCAGGCGTACAGTTTCTGCGCATCCTTCAGCACCGGCTTTTGAGGCGTGTCGAAGACCCGTTTCTGCATCTCCTCGTCAAACAGGCCGATACAGCCGTGCGATGCCGGTCTGCCGGGCAGGTCGCGGGCATGCAGCCAATATGAAACGTTATCCTCTCCAATGTGAAAGCGGAGGGCATTATCCATCGGATACTGTTCTTCGTCATTGGCCGTTTTGTAGAGCGATGATGTGTGGTTGCGGTCACGGGTGGATACCCGGAATATGCCGGTAGGGGTTTCGGTGGTGGCTTTGCCGGTTGCGGCCGGAACCGAAAAGGCCAGCTTGCCATGTTCATAGGCGCCCAGCCACTGTTCGGTGATATCGACAAGAATATATTTTTCATGGTGGGCGGCGGGCTGATAGAAATGCGGCAATGGCGTATAGCCGCGGATATCCGCCATGTTGTCCGGGACTTTGATTGTCATGCCGGGGTAGACATGACGGCGGTCAATCCGGTTAAAGCGTGCCACCAGAATCCAGTCTGCACCAAAGAGCGACTCGAGTGACTCATTCGGTTCGATAAAGTGGGCATGCCATTTGATGTTTTTGAGGCTTGGATACTCGACCCGCGAGAGATCCTCTCTCCCTTTGTCCTCCGGTGATGCGGCCGGATCATCAGTCAGGGACGGTGTCCGCAGCACCGTGAAACCGACAAACAGGACGGTAAATAACGTGACCAGAACTATTTTGTGCGAAAGCCGCATACGACTGTAGCGCATAGATGAGTATCCTTGAAAATTAAGATGGTGAACGGACATCATAGTCATTTGTCAGCCACTATTCAACAGTTGTCATCATACCGATTGGAAAATTCTGGCATCAAAACAGGGCAGGTGCTAAATTATCGCATATGCAGTTTTTAACTACCTACATGGAGAACGGTGTGGAAGAGCCGAATCAGAAACGTACATATCAATCAGTTTGCCAGCGACAACTATGCCGGAATCTGCCCGGAGGCGTGGCAGGCCATGCAGGCTGCCAACGTCGGGTTTGTCCCATCGTATGGTGATGACATCTGGACCGAGCGGGCCTGCGAACAGTTGCGCCAGGTTTTTGAGACGGAGTGCCAGGTGTTCTTCGTTTTTAACGGCACGGCGGCCAATTCACTCGCATTGGCGTCCCTGTGCCGTTCGTACCACAGCGTGATCTGTCATGAACTGGCCCATGTCGAGACCGACGAGTGCGGTGCGCCGGAGTTCTTTTCCAATGGCACCAAGCTGCTGCATGTGGACGGTCCCGGCGGAAAGTTCGATCTGGCTGAGGTTGAACGGGTCATCACCCGTCGCAGTGATATTCATTATCCTTGCCCAAGGGTGTTGAGCCTGACTCAGGCAACGGAAGTCGGCACGGTGTACACGCCGGATGAAATCAGGGCTGCCAGTGCACTGGCCAGACGCCATGGCATGCGGGTGCAGATGGATGGTGCCCGTTTCGCCAATGCTGTTGTTTCGCTGGATGTTGCTCCTGCGGATATCACCTGGCGGGCAGGGGTGGATGTTCTCTGTCTGGGTGGGGCGAAAAACGGTATGGCGGTCGGGGAGGCGGTGGTGTTCTTTGATCGTGAGCTGGCCGATGAATTCGACTATCGCTGTAAACAGGCCGGACAGCTGGCATCCAAGATGCGCTTCATCTCGGCACCCTGGATCGGGATGCTCGAAGGTGGCGCCTGGCTCAAAAACGCCCGTCACGCCAATGATTGTGCGGCATTGCTGGAACAGCATCTCAGCGGCATCGACGGCCTCCGCATCATGTATCCGCGGCAGGCCAACTCGGTGTTTGTCGAAATGCCGGAAACGGTTGCGGCGAAGCTTCGCTCTGCCGGCTGGCATTTCTACTCGTTTATCGGATCGGGCGGTGCGCGCTTCATGTGCTCATGGCAGACTACGGAACGGGATGTACTTCAATTGGTTGAAGCGGTCAGGTTGGCCGCATCGGTCGGCTGACTGAAACATCGGGAGGTAAGAAATGGTCAAGACAGCAACGTTTGAAGCTTTGCTGAGTGATGCGGTGCCCGATGGCGAGGGGGGGTATCACTTCACTCTGGAGGGGAAAACCTATCATCTGCAGGACAAGGATGAGGTCAGAAAAATTGCGGAAGAGCATGGATATATAATTATTTATTGATTGAATTGCCATTGGAAAAGGTCTATTCCCGCAGAGAGGGGGGTAGGCCTTCTTCGTTAGTGACCAAAAAAACGTTCCTGCCAGGTTGTATCTGGCCGTTATTACCATGGCTTATTGGTATGACAGCTTTTGATTTTTCCTAAAATGACCTTGAGCTGAAATATTGACTTGCATTTTACATGTCACATGTGTAGAGAATGGTAAAGATAACTCTGTTTTACGGTTTTTATTTTGAACGTTTCACATCGCCCCGCTCCTCTGATGTGCATATTAAAATTTTATTTTAACTAAATGGATGCCCGCGTGAAAAAGAAAAAGATGGTCCTCTCGCAGGAAACGATGGACGTCGACTTTGTCCGTAAGGTCGAGGCGCTTTCCGACACCTCGGTCCGGCGCTGTTTCCAGTGCGGCAAATGCTCGGCCGGCTGTCCGATGGCCACCTTCATGGAACATCCCCCCAACCGCGTCGTGCGCCTGCTGCAGCTCGGCCAGTGGCAGCGCATCCTGGCCGGCCGCTCGATCTGGTACTGCGCCTCGTGCGAAACCTGCTCCACCCGCTGCCCCAACAAGGTCCACCTGGCCTCGATCATGGACGCCCTGCGCAAACTCTCCTGGGATGCGGAAGGCCCCTCCAAGGAAAGCTATGTCCAGCTGGCCAACAAACTCTTCATGCAGAACATCCGCACCTACGGCCGCCAGTACGAAATGCGCCTGGCCGCCGTCTTCAACGTCAAATCGGGACAATTTCTGAAAGACCTGATGCTCGGTCCCAAACTGCTTGCCAAGGGCAAACTGAAGATGTTCCACAGCAAAAACAAAAACCTGTCCGAAATAGAAAAAATCTTTACCCGCATCGAAGAGATGCGCGCTAAAGGGGAGGCCCTGTGACCCCGAAAAACATCATGGAGTACTCCTACTACCCCGGCTGTTCGCTGCACGCCTCGGCCGGTGAATACGACCTCTCCACCCGGGAACTGTTCAAGGCGCTCAGGATCGGCCTGACCGAAGTGCCCGACTGGTTCTGCTGCGGCGCCACCCCGGCCCACAACGTCGATGAACTGCTCTCCTTGTCGCTCTGCGCCAAGAACCTGGAACTGGCCGACCAAGTCGAGGGGGACCTGGCCGTAGCCTGCGCCTCCTGCTTCTCGCGGCTCAAGTTCACCCAGCATATCCTCGAAGAAAACGCGACCAAACGCACGCAGGTGGAAAAAGCCATCGCCGCCCCGGTCAAACTGGACGGCAAAGTCAAACATCTGCTGGAGATCCTGGCCAAGGACCTGGGCACTGGAGCGGCTGGCCGCCTCGGTCAAAAAACCGCTGACCGGCCTCAAAGTTGCCTGCTACTACGGCTGCCTGCTGACCCGCCCCACCGATGTCCCCAACCTGGACTGCACCGAGGCACCCACCATCATGGAGCGGGTCGTCGAAGCGGCCGGTGCCGAAACGGTTGCCTGGAGCCATCGCCTGGAGTGCTGCGGCGCCAACTTCACCCTTTCGCGCCCCGGTGTCGTCATCCAGCTGACCAACGCCATCCTCGACTCGGCCAAAGCGGCCGGCGCCGACTGCATCATGGTCGGCTGCCCCTTGTGCCACGGCAACCTGGATATCCGCCAGAAGGAGATCGAGGGGGTCTACAACACCTCCTACAATCTGCCGGTCTTTTATCTCACCCAACTGGTCGGCATTGCGGTTGGGCTGAAGTCCGACAAGCTCGGCCTGGATGCGATGATCGTCAATCCGTTGCCGCTTCTCAAGTCGAAAGGTCTGGCCTGATGGAGCTTCTGCGCTGTCTGGTGGTCGACGACGATGAAGTGGGACGGGAGCTGCTGATCCTGAACCTGCAAGGCATTGCAGAGTGCGATACTGCTGCTGACGGTCGTGAGGCGCTGGAAAAATATGTCGCCAGTCTTGATTCAAATCCGTACGAGCTGATTTTTCTCGATATCGTCATGCCGGGGCTGGATGGGAACGAAACGGCAAAGACGATCCGGCGGATGGAACTGGAGCGCGGAGTTACTCCCGATAAGGGGGTCAATATCATCGTGCTCTCCTCGTTAAACACCCCCCAGGATATTATCAAATCCTATGTATCTGCCCAGTCGGCGGCACATCTGGTAAAACCGCTCAATGCGGAAAAACTGAAAAAAACCCTGCGTCAGCTGGGGTTGATCCCCGGAGAAATGTAAATGTCACGAATAGGCGTATTCATCTGCCACTGCGGCGAGAACATCTCGCGGACCGTCGATGTGGAGCGTGTCGCGCAGGAAGTCGGCAAACTTCCCGGCGTAGCGTTCTCCACCGACTACAAATACATGTGTTCCGACCCCGGTCAGAACCTCTTGAAGAAAGCGATCCAGGAGCAGAAACTCTCCCACGTGGTCGTCGCCGCCTGCTCGCCCCGCATGCACGAAAAGACCTTCCGCAAAGCCGTCGAATCCGCCGGCCTGAACCCGTTTTTCTGCGAAATGGCCAACATCCGCGAACACTGCTCCTGGGTCCACGAAAACAGAGAAGAAGCCACCGCCAAAGCGATCGACATCGTCGGCATGATGGTCGAGCGGGTCAAGAAAAACCGGGTACTGCCCGCCATCACCGTCCCGGTCACCAAGCGCTCCCTCGTCATCGGCGGCGGCATCGCCGGCATCCAGGCCGCACTGGACATCGCCGACTGCGGTCACGAAGTCATCCTCGTCGAACGGGAACCCTCCATCGGCGGCCACATGGCCCAACTCTCGGAAACCTTCCCGACCCTCGACTGCTCGCAATGCATCATGACCCCCAAAATGGTCGACGTCGCCAACCACCCCAAAATCAAACTCTACACCTACAGTGAAATCGAACTGGTCGAAGGGTACATCGGCAACTTCCAGGTCACGATCAAGAAAAAGGCCCGCTCCGTCGATGAAGACAAATGCACCGGCTGCGGCGTCTGCATGACCAAATGCCCCCAGAAAAAGATCCCCAACAAATTCGACCAGAACATCGGCATGCGCACCGCCATCTACGTCCCCTTTCCGCAGGCCGTGCCGAACACCCCGGTCATCGACCGCGACAACTGCACCATGTTCAAAACCGGCAAATGCGGCGTCTGCCAGAAAGTCTGCGGCCCCGGCGCCGTCGACTTCGAACAGCAGGACCAACTGATCGTCGAAGCCGTCGGAGCAATCGTCGTCGCCACCGGCTTCGACCTCTACAGCATCGACGAAAAACCCAAAGGCTCCATGATCAAAGGGTACGGCGA
>CAVXBQ010000005.1:0-531206 GCA_963760075.1 uncultured delta proteobacterium
GAGCCAGCTTGAACGCCATGCCATGCCAGAAGGAGGTATTCCTGATCTGATACAAAATGGAGAGCTTGTGTACGAACTGTGCTCAGCAGATATGGCAATAGACTACCGTGCAGAGTTAGCCCTACTGGATGGCTGTGGCTGGCATGTAGCGTTTATTGGCAGGACAATTAACTAAGAACCAGCGGTGTGGGGAACCCCACCGTAAAAAGTGTACGTCCGGGCGGAGGGGAACCTCCGCCCATTTTTGTCACGGCGAAGGAGGAAACACCGGATGCAGCACGAAGATAGAGATCTCATAGTCAGGCAGTTCAGATTTTCACATAGACAGATTGATGCACTCCCACCACTTGATCACGATTCGCCTTCTACGACGATGGAATACAGCGATACCGAGGTTGTTGGGCTCAAGTTGGCGGTTGGCAAGTCGGGCCGAAAGTACTTTTACCACCGTTATCGCTTTCGTGGTGTTAAGCGGATGATGAAGCTCGGTGAGTATCCCAGCCTCTCCGTGGCAGATGCTCGTCAAATGGTCAACGACAATAAGAATCAGCTTGCCCATGACAAGAATCCGACTGACGAACGCAAGCGGGTGCGTAGCATCCCCACTTTGAGCGAATTCGCAACGGATCAATACTTACCCTATGCCCAACAGCACAAACGATCCTGGCAAGACGATGAGTCGAAGCTGAGGCGAGAAATCGGAGCGGCGATGGGGAAGATCCCTCTTCCTGAGATTACCACCCGCGACGTTATGCAGCTCCATGCAGCAATCTACAAAAGGCTTTCAGCAGCTACAGCCAATCGATACTTAGCTCTTCTGTCGCGTCTTTTCTCTCTGGCAATTCAATGGGGGTACTTGGTGCGCAACCCAGTCAAGGGAGTCAAAAAGTTCAAAGAGGCCGACCCTCGCCATCGTTACCTTACTGGTGAAGAGTTGAGCCGTTTCTTGGAGGCACTTGACGCTGAGGCTGGGAGAACAACGGCGAATGCCCTGAAACTCCTCCTGCTCACAGGCGTGCGCAAGATGGAGTTGTTCAGCCTGCCTTGGTCAGAAGTGGACCTTGTTCAAGGGAGTATCCGGTTGCTTTACACAAAGAACGGTCGTTCACGAACGGTATCGCTCAACAGCGTAGCTCACGAATTGCTGAGAAAGATTCACGCAGAAGCGATTCCCGGTTGTCCATGGGTTTTTCCTGCCCGTTCCGGTAACGGCCATCTTGTTGATGTGCGCAAACCTCTGGCGCGAGCGATGGCGAAAGCTAATCTTAACGACCTCAGACCGCATGACCTCCGACGGTCGTTCGCGTCCCTTGCCGTAAACGCAGGAGTTGACATCTATCAGGTCAAAGACCTGTTGGGGCATTCGAGTGTGGCAGTGACGCAACGCTCTTACGCCCACCTACAGCAAGATACATTGCGGACTGCAAGTGAAGTGGTTGGTAAAACAGTGGAAGAAGCCTGGAAAAAGGCTGCTTGAACGGGGAACCGTGGCAATCGGCCAGCAAACGGGTCAAGGCGGACCGAGTAATTCAGTGGACCGCCAATGGACCGCCGTGGTAAATAGGACAACAAAAAGGGACTTACGATTTAACGTAAGTCCCTTGAATGTTTGGTGAGCCGCGTTGGGGTCGAACCAACGACCACCTGATTAAAAGTCAGGTGCTCTACCGACTGAGCTAGCGGCTCATAAAGATGAATTATTTACCTCATATTTTACTTTATGTCAATATTTATTTTGTTTTTTCTGAAGGTTTTCGTATCTAGCTACGTTGGCATCGCACTCTGCAGTATATCAACTGTAGCAGGTACCGTTTTCATACGACGACTTTCAACGGCAATGAAGCTCATTTCAAAATTCTTTCAAATCAATTATCAGCAGCAGCAACCCTCATAATTCTACACGAGCATCAAGCCTCAAACACATAATAAAACATAGTTTAAATATTCGTTTTTTTTGTATTGCAATTGCAATTGCAATAATGTTATGTATACCGCGTATTTTGGGTTTAAACCTCGTTATATTCGTGTATACATTTTGTAACTGCCTTAGTTTATTATACTATTTAATACTGTTGTTCTTTTTTTTCTCCTCTGATTTTCTGTCAAATATAAATTTTATTACTCGTTGTATACAGCTTATTGAAATTTATTTTTATAGCTACTTCGGCACAATTCGACCAATACAAAAGTAAATGTACACCAAGTTTGAATCTGTATTTCACTTTTAAAGGGGCCGAACAAGCGAGTTAATTAAAAAAGAGAGGAGAGAGCATCAGCACACAAGCAGTCAATTCCTGTACGACAACAAGAAAGGAGCAACTAATGGCAGAAAAACAGTATGATTGGGCAAAAATTGCCCGAGATCCACGTTTCGTTGAACTGCACCATAAAAAGACGGCGTTTTTGTTTGGCTGGTGGATCTTCTCCACCGTGTATTACTTCCTGCTTCCCATCGGAGCAGCCTACGCACCCGGTCTGTTCAAGATCAAAGTAATCGGGGTTATCAACTTCGGCTACGTCTTCGCTCTTTCCCAGTTCTTTGTTTCGTGGGCATTGGCCTTGTATTACGCCAAGGTAGCCAACAATGACTTTGACCGCATGACCAGGGAACTGGTCGATGAACTTCAGTAAAGGAGGATACGACATGACATTTAAGAACATCATCATTGCCACAAGTTTGGCCCTCTCCGTTGCCGCAGCCGCCTTTGCTGAAGAGCCCAAGCAGGCACCAGCAGCACCCGGGGCACCTGCCGCTGCCACCGCACCTGCTGCCCCCGGCGCACCTGCAGTCGCCGCTCCCGGCGCTGTAACTCCGGCACCTGCCGCTGCACCGGCTCCCGCTAAAAAAGAGAGAACTGAAGGCTGATAAGGCTATCACCCTCTCCATGTTTGCCGTCATCATCGGCATCACCATTGGCCGTTGTCGTCTGGGCCGCCAAGCACACCAAGACCGCAGCCGACTTCTATGCTGCCGGTGGCGGTATTACCGGTACCCAGAACGGTTGGGCCATCGCCGGTGACTACATGTCGGCTGCCTCGTTCCTCGGTATTTCCGGGATGATTTCGCTGTACGGGTATGACGGGTTCATGTACTCGGTCGGCTGGCTGGTCGCCTACATCACCGTTCTGCTGATCATCGCCGAACCATGCCGTAACGCCGGCAAGTACACCCTGGGGGATATTCTCTCCTTCCGTACCAATCCCAAACCGGTGCGCGCCGTTGCCGCTATCTCCACCGTAGCCGTTTCCACCTTCTACCTGACCGCCCAGATGGTCGGTGCCGGTAAACTGATGGCGCTGCTGGTCGGCGTGCCGTACAAAACAGCCATCATCGGCGTTGGTATCCTGATGGTCGGCTACGTCGTCTTCGGCGGCATGACCGCCACCACTTGGGTCCAGATCATCAAGGCCGGTCTGCTCATGTCTGGTGCCGTTCCTGCTGTCGGTACTGGTTCTGGCCAAGGCCGGTTTCAACCCGATTCACTTCTTTGACATGATCGTCAACAGCCCTGACATCCAGGACCACGTCTCCAAGCTGGTATTGAAAGACGGCATCACCCTGACCGGTGTCGAAGCCGGCCAGCGCTTCCTTGAGCCCGGCCTGCTGATGAAAGCGCCGCTTGACCAGATCTCGCTCGGTATGGCTCTGGTTCTCGGTACCGCCGGTATGCCGCACATCCTGATGCGTTTCTTCACCGTACCGACCGCACAGGCAGCCCGTAAATCCGTTATCATCGCCATGTTCATCATCGGCCTCTTCTACGTCCTGACCACGCTGCTCGGTTTCGGCGCTGCCATCAACGTGACACCACAGGGCATCATCGCAGGTTGACACAGGGCGGCAACATGGCCACCCTGCTGCTGGCACAGCAGCTGGGCGCCGACATTGCACCTATTTTCGGCGACCTGTTCCTGGCATTCCTCTGCTCGGTTGCGTTTGCCACCATCCTGGCTGTTGTTTCCGGTCTGGTTCTGGCTGCTTCCGCTGCTATTGCCCATGACATCTATGTTAACGTCATCAAGGACGGCCATGCCGACCAGCATGAGCAGGTTATGGCTGCCCGTATCACCTCGTTCGTTGTTGGCGCCGTCGGCATCGTCATCGGCATCTCTGCTGAAAAAGCAGAACGTTGCCCACCTGGTGGCACTGGCCTTCGCCGTTGCCTCCTCCGGCAACCTGCCGGTTGTCTTCCTGTCGCTCTTCTGGCGCAAATTCAACACCGCCGGCGTTATCTCCGGTCTGGTGATCGGTACGATCGCTTCTATCGGTCTGGTTATGGTTTCCCCTAACATGACCTATCCCAAAGTTGTTGCCGCCGGCGCCCAGAAAGTTATCACCGCCATGGAGAAGAAACAGGCTGCACTGCCTCCTGGCGCAGCACTGAGCGAAAATGATGCCAAAGGCATGGCTTCCGCCAAGGCTGATTTTGAAAAGAACAAGGATGGCACAGTCCATGATGGGTCTTGACAAGCCGATCTTGAAGCTGAAGAACCCCGGCATCATCTCGATCCCGCTCGGTTTCATCGCCGCTATCCTGGGGACACTGCTGTTCCCGAACAAGAGATCGGAAGAGATGTTCGACGAAATTTACGTTCGTCAGAACACCGGTCTCGGCATGGCTAAGGCTGTCGAGCACTGATACTGTTAATTTTTGCTGATTGTGATACAGTGGGGATGGCTTCGGCCATCCCCTTTTTTTGTGCAACATGACCACTGGTTTCGTTTTACAAAGGACTATTTGTGGAAACTGTTTCAATTACAACTTCTGCAGGGTATGAGCTTCCAGCTCTGCGGCAGGCTGTACTCAAACTGCTTGAACCGTTAGGCGGCATGGCCGCGTTTGTTAGCTGCGGTGATCGTGTGTTACTCAAGCCGAACATGCTGTCCGCAAAAGAACCTAATCAGGCCGTCACCACACACCCGGCCCTGGTGCAGGTAGTGGCAGAACTTGTACGGGAGGCTGGTGGAATCGCGCTGATCGGTGACAGTCCCGGGATTCGGCGGATTTTTACGGGTTGCTGAGAAATGCGGGATCTATGATGCGGCGCGTAAAAGCGGCGCAGCTCTTCTTGAATTCAATGAGGCTGTCGAACTACAAGGGAACGGTACATTTCGCTCTATTCGACTGGCTCGCGCCTATTACGAGGCCGATAAAATCATCAACCTTCCCAAGCTGAAAACGCATGAAATGATGACGATGACCTGTGCGGTTAAAAACCTGTTCGGGGCGGTTATCGGAACGGAAAAAGCTGGTTGGCATCTGAAGGCCGGCAGTTCACGGGAGTTGTTTGCCAGACTTTTGCTTGAGATATATCAGCTCAAGAAGCCCACTCTGAATATTGTCGATGCAATCGATGCAATGGAGGGAAACGGACCTGCCAACGGCGACCCGATCAAACTCGGGCTATTAATCGCGGGAGTAAATCCGGTGGCGGTTGACGTGATCGCGGGGAGGCTGGCCGGAATACCTGCCGACCTGCTGCATATCGAACGTGACCGCCGCCGGCATGGGACTCCCGGGGGCGTTGATTAATGACATTGTACTCTGCGGCACACCGATCGAGACAATTCCTGAAACACATTTCAGGCTGCCAGCCGGTCTGGATGTTCAATTCGGGCTGCCGGCATTCCTGACAAACTCACTGAAAAGTCATCTCACCTCGTACCCGGCAGCCGATCGTGAAAAAATGTATCTTATGCGGCGTCTGCCGTGACGCCTGTCCTCCGGCGGCGATCACCATACAAAACAGCGCGCTGTCGATTGACAATGCGCGCTGCATTCGCTGCTGGTGCTGTCGTGAACTCTGTCCGCACGATGCCATGCGAACGAGAAGAGGGATGTTGCTCAGAACTCTGCACCTGCTCTCTGGAACAAAAACGACTTAGGACTCTTCCTCTTCGGCACCGAGCGGTATTTCACGGTAGGCCCGTTCCTCCTCCACCCGCTTGGTCTGAGCCTGCAGCTTTTCAAGATCAGATTTGCATTTTACACAATGGCGGGTAAACGGCATGGCTTTAAGTCTGCCAAGAGGGATGTCTTCATCACACTCCTCACAGATGCCATACTCACCCTCATCAATGCGTAGCAACGCCTCGTCAATACTGTGAATCTTTTCGCGCTCACGATCGCCAAGCAATAACCCCAGCTCACGGTCGCGTTCGGATGATGCTTGATCATAGATGTCGCCGCCAGGCTCAATTGCGGCTACCGCCTCAGTACCGTTCTTGACTGATTTTCTAATCTCTCGAAGGGTATCTTCTTTGAGCTTTTCAAGGATCAATCTGATTTCCTGCCATTTTTGATCTTGGGAAGCGGTCGCCGGGACTTGGGGAGCGGCCTCCTCAGCCACTACTTTTACTTTGGATGACATATTCTTGGCCGGTTTTTCGACCAGTTTCGGATTATTTTTCTGCTGGGTCTCAAGAATCGCTGCAGTCGGTTGTGCTATCACCTTTGAAGCGGTCGTTGGTGATTTAGGAGGCTTGGCAGACGCTGGCTCCTGTGAGGGAGCGACTGTTTTCTTTGTTTTGGCAACAGGCGCTTTGGCGGTTGTTGCTGATTTCGCCGCTTTCGGCACAGATTCTTTCGTTACTTTGATTTTTGTTGCCATAATGTATCATCTCCGCGTGCTGGATGGAAGTAGCGTAACCTTAAAAAACGGCGGCAAACTATCACAAAAAACAGACGGTTTGTCAAGCTCTGCGTAAATTTTCTGGTTAGGCTGATGCGTAATGAGGCCACTAAAGCAAGTACTATCGTAAACGGTAATACATATCTGCCGCTTTTAAAAAGAAAAGACCACACCGGAAGCCTGTACGGGCACAACCGGTGTGGTCTGAAGTAGCTACAGAATGTGAGTGTTATTTTACGACGACAAACTCGTCACGTCTGTTTTTTGCCCAGGCAGCTTCATCGTTCACCAATGACAGCCGGTTTTTCCTTGCCATAGCTGATAATGGAGAGGTTTTCAGCCTTGACACCAAGCGTTGTCAAATACTTCAGGGCAGATTTGGCACGACGCTCACCCAGCGCCAGGTTGTATTCAGCGGAACCGCGCTCATCGCAATTCCCTTCGATTTGAATCTTCGCTCCGGGCAATGATTTAAGAATGGTTTCAGCATTTTTGGAAAGGACGTCACGAGCATCCTGACGAAGGTCTGATTTGTCAAAATCAAAATAAACGGTTTCTAACTTTACTTCAGCAACGACAGTTTTTTCAGCCTGGGGAGCAGCAATCTTCACAGCCTCCTGCTGAACCGGCTTAGCCTGTTCAACCGGCTTGGTCTGTTCAACCGGCTTAGCCGCCTGAGCTTTTTCAGCTGCAACAGCGGGAACAACGGCCTCTTCTTTCTTAACAGCTTCCTTGTTTGCACAACCAGCCAGCAAGCAATGCGGCCATACTGATGCCCGCCAACAATGTTACCATGCTCTTTTTCATATTAGCTCCTGTTCTGCATAAAATAAGGCATAATGCCTTGAAAAATATAAATACTACGTAATTATACATAGCAGCGTTAGTATTGCAACAGATAATACAAGAAATTAATACAAGAGAAATCCGCTGTATTTGTGCATTTCTATGTCATCAATGTGCTGACCAGACCGGTTGGAAATACATCCCTTTCCCTTGGGTGACCTTTGTCTGCCCGGTTCCATCGGCACGCATGACATACACCCCGTTGCCACTGCTCCGCTTCGAGCTGAAACAGATAAAACGCCCATCGGCACGACCAGGAGGGGTTTTCGTTATTGCCATCAGCAGTAAGCTGAGTATCCGAGGAGCCGTCAGCGGCAATGGTGAATATATTGAACCCCGAACCACCCATCCTAGAATATGCGATCTTGTCCCCTTTTGGAGACCAGCGCGGATTGACATTGTAGCTGCCGGATGTGGTCAGTCGCCTGACGTCACCTCCATCAGCATTCATAATAAATATCTGCGGCTTCCCGAGACGATCCGATACAAAAGCGAGCTGTTTGCCATCCGGCGACCAGGCCGGATAGAGATCAAGAGCCGGATTGATGGTCAAGCGGGTCGGATGGCTGCCATCCTTATCAATGGTATATATCTCGGCATCACCATCCTTGCTGAGCGCAAGGGCAATTTTACTGCCGTCCGGCGACCAGCTGCCGGTAATATTCAGCCCTTTGCGATTTGAGATGGAAACCTCTGCAGGATTGGACAGGGAGCGCCGGTACAGATCAGGGTTGCCGCGTTTGTATGACGTAAAGATAATCTCCCGGCCGTCAGGAGAAAAATCCGGGTTCAGATTGATAGAGCCGTTTCTTGTCAATGGGAGTGGATTGTTGCCATCCCAATCCATGATATAGATTTCCTTGTTGCCAGTTTGAGTCGATACATAGGCAATTTTGGTAGTAAACACACCTTTTTCGCCGGTAAGCGTACGCAGAATTTCATCGGCAAACGAGTGGCTGAAACGCCGCAGATCTTTTGCAACACCCAGATAACGCTTCGCGGTAATCAACTTCCTGTTAATGACATCAAAAAGCCGATATTCGATGGTCAGCTGTTCGTCTTTCAGGCTGTATTCGCTCCGCACCAGCAGATCGAATCCGGCGCTCAACCACGGCACAAAATCGACATCGATCAACGATAAACCCTTAGCTGGCACCTGCTGGGAACGACTTTCCGCCATAACCACACCAGACATGTTCATGTCAAAGGCGATAACATCAGAGACCTGTTTGGCTGCGTCGGGCAGTGCTGTTGAGTCGAGTGAATGTGGAGGGTCAACTGCCAGCTTAAGCTGACGGTTACCTGGAGCGATGACTTCAATATAGCCTTGCTGGGCATATACGGCGGTTGATGAGATAACAAACAGCAGAACAAAAAGGATGGCTATTTTCATGATTTATCCAGTATTATCGTGATGTACCGTTTGTAATTCCCTTCGGCTTGAACAGAAAGCCGTTTTCGAATACGGCTCGGTTGGGGGGTGCAGTAAACTTTTCACTGGCCAGATCGATAGCCCGCCGGACCGCCATTTCAAAAGTTGCATCACCACTGCTGCGTTCAATCTTCATCCGTAACAGTTTGCCATCAGCCGCGATAGTCAGTCGCACTGCAACTTCCGGTTTTTTGGTGGTATAACTACTCGTTATTTTCAACGCATCTTCAAGTCGTGATTTAATGTAATCCGCATAGCGACTACCTGCGTCTACCCCGCCAGCATCAGGCATTCCGCTTTTAGCATTGCGCCGGGCTTTAACACTTGCTCTGTAATTTTTCCAGCATCGCTTCTTCGTGGCGGGCCTCGCTGTTTCGCTCCAGCTTTGCCATACGTTCGTTAAAAGCCGATTCCGTCTCCGCCGATTCGTGTGACGGTCTCGACGTAACGCTTTTTGTGCTGTTTTTCAGCGCAGGGCCTGAAGGTGTCGGCACCGTCATCGTCGGGGCTGGAACAGGGGGAGGAATCGCTTCGGCTTCCCCGGACTTCTGTACAGGGCTGCCGCTGCGTGGATTGGCAACCGGCAGATTGACCACATCCACATAATATGTTTCCTGAATTGCTATCTGTGGCGGAAATAACTGCCCCCACCACACCAGCAATAAAAAAACCGCCAGGTGAATGACGGCTGAAACGATAAAACTGACACCGACACCGGTATCAATTCTTGATACGCGGGAATTCATTATTTTGCAGCCGGTTCCGTTACCATGCCGAGACGTTCAATACCGGCACCCTTGATGTCGGCCATGGTTCGTACGACCTCACCGTACGGCACTCCGGCATCGGCCTTCAAAAAGACCTCTTTTTTTGCCCGGGTGGCAAACATGCGTCGAAAGCCGCGTGCGCAGATCTCCTGCCGGAATTTCTTCTTTATCGATAAAGACTTTGCCGCTCTTGTCAACCGAGACAACGACGGACTCCTCGGCCGGAGCCATGGCCTTGGTATCGGCTTTCGGAAGATTGACCTGCACCCCTTGCTGCATCATCGGCGCGGTCACCATAAAAATGACCAGCAGCACCAGCATGACATCCACCAGCGGAGTGACGTTTATCTCTGCCATCACGGCACGATTGTTGTTCTGTCCTCCCATTGCCATGATCTATTTCCCCGCGATGTTGCGCTGTACGATGTTGAGAAATTCGGTGGAAAAGCTGTCCATCTCATTTATCAGTACGCGAATTTTATGCTGAAAGTGATTGTAGGCCATGACAGCCGGAATGGCTGCCACCAGACCGATGGCGGTGGCGATCAGCGCCTCGGCAATACCCGGGGCGACAACTGCCAGCGAGGCGGAACCGGTTTTGCCGATCCCTTCAAAAGCGGTCATGATGCCCCATACGGTGCCGAACAGGCCGATGAAGGGAGATGTGGATCCGGTTGTAGCGAGGAATGTCAGATACTTTTCCAGCCGGGTTATCTCGGAATTCGTTGCGCGGCGCAAGGCACGGGAGACATTTTCAACTCCTCCCAGGTCGGTACTGAGGGCACTGCCGTCACTTTTGCTGTCGGGCTCGACAACTTTTTTCAGCTCACTGTACCCCTCGTTGAATAAAACCGTCAGGGGAGAGTTGGCAAAACGGTCAACCTGGGATGCGATTGCGTCAAAGCGTTTTGATTTCCAGAAAAAATCCATAAAACGTTCGGATTCGCTGTTTGCACGCTGAACCTGAAAAAATTTGAACAGGATGATGCCCCAGGAAACAACCGAGAATGAGAGCAGCAGAAAGCAGGACGAGCTTTACAATAATGCCGGCGCCGAGGATTATGGCCACGGATGATACCTCCGCATAGGGTTAGAAACCTGAAAAACGTAGTACTTTCAAACAGTCAAGTCAAGACAAAACAGATACTGTCAATTCGGTTCTTCAGCGCTTCGCCAACCGTGCGGCAGACATGGTCAAGAATTGTTCCGGCCAGTTGATCCTTGGACATCAGACCGCAGTCACTGCTGCTGCCATCCTTGAAAAAAAGCAGCGCCCGGTTGGTATCCACATTGAAACCGGCATCGGCCTGACTGACATCGTTGGCAACGATCATATCCAGATTTTTTTCATTCAGCTTCTTTACAGCATTTTCAGCCAGCGCATCGGTTTCGGCGGCAAAACCGACCAGAAACGGTCGCGGTTTTTTCCCACTATCCATTCCCCCCAGTTCGGCCAGAATATCAGGGTTTTTAACCAGTTCAATCGTTACTGAATCAGCCTTCTTCTTGATCTTCGTACTGTTTCTCACCAGCGGGCGATAATCGGCCACCGCCGCTGCCTTGATGATCACATCACATTCCGCCACACGCGCCATAACCTCACCCTGCATCTCGACCGCGCTCGTAACCGGGATAACCTGCACGCCATCCGGCTTGGCCAGAGCGGTCGGCCCACTGATCAAAAGCACCTGTGCGCCCCGCCGCCATGCTGCGCGTGCCAAGGCATACCCCATCTTGCCCGAAGAGTGGTTACTGATATACCGGACCGGATCAATCTCCTCGCGGGTCGGCCCGGCGGTGATCATAATCGTTCGACCGGCCAAATCCTTTGTCAGTCAGTGCCGCAACGAGCACCCTCGAAAATGGTTTCCGGCGAAGCCAGCTTTCCTTCCCCTTCCCAGCCGCACGCCAGGCTGCCGCAGACCGGCGCCTCAAACAGATATCCCAAACGGCGCAGTTTCTGCTCGTTTTCCTGATAGATCGGGTTGGTGAACATATTGACGTTCATGGCCGGAGCGAACAGCACCGGTGCTTTAGTGGCCATGACCGTCGTGGTGAGCATATCATCGGCGATTCCGACAGCGATTTTACCAATGATATTGGCAGTGGCCGGGGCGATAATGAACAGATCGGCCCGATCGGCAAGTGAGATGTGTCCGATTTCCCGTTCGGCAATCAGGTTAAACAACTCCGTATGAACCGGGTTTGACGACAGCGTTTGAAAGGTAAGCGGCGTCACGAACTCCTGGGCGGCACGTGTCATTATGACATGAACGTCCGCACCCGCCTTGGTTAGAAGCCGCAGCAGTTCAATCGCCTTGTAGGCGGCGATGCCTCCGCACACACCCAGAATAATTTTCTTATTTGCAAGCATATCTATACGCTCGTTTCAAAAATAGGGATTACAGCTTTTTTCGTGACCGATAGTCGTCTGCGGACCATGCCCGGGATAGGCAATCACGTCGTCCGGCAGTGTAAAGAGCTTAGTGCGGATTGATTCCAGCAACTGTTCGTGTGACCCGCCCGGCAGGTCGGTACGTCCGATTGAATCGGCAAAGAGTGTATCGCCGGTGATCACTTTCCGCTCCTCCTCAAAATAGAGACAGCAGCCTCCCTGTGTGTGACCGGGAGTATGCAACACTTTCAGACGGCACGTGCCAAAGAAAATTTCCATGTCGTCAACCAGGTAGGCATCCGCTTCCGGCGAATTTTCACCTTGCAGTCCGTATTTACGGGCAACCTCGGCCGATCTGCTCAACATGGGTGCATCAGCCTGATGGATCAGAAGTCGGGCGCCAAATGCCGCCAGCGCCTGACGGTTCCCCCCCACGTGGTCAAAATGACCATGTGTATTGATTATCGTATTGATCTTCAACCCATGCTGCTGCACAAGGCTGACAATCTGCTCCACATCGCCTCCCGGATCAACAACAATCCCTTCACGACTCTGTTCACAGGCAACAATATAGCAGTTAACTGACAGCGGACCGACAGCAATTGATTCAAATATCATATGATATCTCTCGTTTCATGCAATCCAGAAATTAAGTAGCCGGTACATCTAAAGTAACTTACTGTCTATTGACATCCACCGAGGACATGCTACACTGGCTTTCGTCTGCACCGGCAACCTGATCATGGAGAAAAATAGATGAAAATAGCGGTTGTAGAAACAGAAAACTGCATAAGTTGCGGCCTGTGTATTTCAACCTGCCCGGCTGTTTTCAGATTTGACAGCTCTGGCAAATCCGAATGTTTTGATCCTGCCGGAGCCCCAGAAACCGAGATTCAGAGCGCAATTGACGGCTGTCCCGTCCAGTGTATCCACTGGGCCTAACCTATACAAGGAGCTAAACATTATGGAACGTTGGATCTGTACTATCTGCCAGTATGTCTATGACCCCACCGTTGGCGATCCGGATCGCGGAATTGCACCGGGGACATCATTCGAGGCACTGCCTGACGACTGGTGCTGCCCGCTCTGCGGCGCCGGCAAAGATGTCTTCGAAAAAGAATAAAAGAAACCGGGGCGGGCTATCATGCCCGCCCCACTATACTATGTTGTCTTATTTTTATCGGCTTCTTTAATAATATCGACGATCGTTTCACCGGCTTCCATTTTTACCCGCCAGACCAGTCCGCACGCCCCACACTCTTTGACCGGCGAATGTTCGACCGAAAATCCGTTTGAATGCATATCAAGGTCGACTTCTGTCCGGCTGCCGCAGTTCGGGCACTTCATGGTGTTACCTCCAGTTTTATCCTCTATAAATTAGTTATGTCAGTTCCGGCAAAATAGTTGTGATTGCACTAAAAAGTCCGTCCATATCAGCACGGGTCATGTCGCCCATGTGGGCAATACGGAAGGTTTCACCCTTTATTTTGCCGTAGCCGTCGTCAAAAGCAAAACCGGCTTCGCCCAGACTCTTTTTCAAGGCGGCCAAATCAATCCCGCGACTGTTTCGACTACAAGTCAATGTCTGTGAACGGTACGCCGCGGCCGGAAACGATTCGAAGCCGCGATCCGTCAGCCAGCCACGCACGTAGCCGGCAAGATCGTTGTGGCGCGCCCAGCGGTTCTCCAACCCTTCCGCAAACATCCGCTGCAGCTGACAATCAAGTGCATAGATCAAGGATATGCACGGTGTCGAAGGAGTATTGTTTTTGGCATCGTTGGCGGCAAATTCGATATAATCAAAATAATAGCCCCGACCCTCCATGTCAGCTGCCCGCTGGAGTGCCTTTTCGCTCGCCGTAAAGACTGCCAGACCGGGCGGCAGGGCAAATGCTTTCTGTACTCCGAAGATACAGCTGTCGATACCAAGATCATCAACCGGAATCTTGAGAGCACTCATGGATGAGACCGTATCGACAATAAACATGACCTCCGGGAATTTGCGCATGACTTCGGCAATTTCAGGAGGGGCGACATAACCCCCGTGGAGGTTTCGTTGTGGATCATGGTCATGCTGTCGTATTTTCCGGTCGCAAGAGCCTTTTCAACCGCATCAGCAGTAACCGGAGTACCCCAGTCAAAACGGATGGCGTCAGCCTCCTTGCCACAGCGCAGAGTGACATCATGCCACTTGTCAGAAAACGCGCCGTTGCAAAAGTTGGCACAACGTTTTCCGACCAGATTTCGAATCGCCCCTTCCATAACACCAAAAGCGCTGGAAGTTGCCAGAAACACCTTATCATTCGTGAACAGCAGTTTTTTCAACCCTGAGGTTACTCGGCCATGCAGCTCAGCATATTCCTTCATGCGGTGACCAATCATAGGGGTCGCCATTGCTGCCAGAATGTCGGGATGGACCTCAACAGGTCCGGGGATAAAAAGTTTCTTGTGCATTAGGGAAAACTCCACGTTTCAGAATGAAATTAATCTAGCAAATGGACTGTCCAAAGTCAAGAACGCCCCCTAGCAATGAGCACCCGGTATGACCCGTTCAGTAGAAAAACAATGTCGTTACCGCGCGATATTGTCAACTATGCCCTTAAACACCTTCAGACAAACAAAGGCCGACTTTTGACGGTCGGCCTTATAAATACACGATTGCTACGCACCTGGGTCGAAACGGGTCAATGAGTCGATTCTTCCTTAAGAAATGCCGGTATAAACTTGTTAATGAAATAAAACAGTACGAACGGAGTCGCCGCAACAGTCAAGGCACCAAAGAGTCCTTCCTTAAAAGTCTCCCAATTATGCGGTATTATCGGCAGATGATAGTCCATGAACCCGGCAAAACTCAGAGAAAATGCCTGCCCGCCAATAACGACGTTGTAACGCATCATGAACACTCCGAATAACACCAGAACGGTGGCAATGGTTGTGCGACGAACAGTTCGTCCCTGGCAGGATCATCATGATAAAAGGAAGTACATTGCCGATGGCATACTGCAAGATAAATATTTTGACGAAGTCTCGCTCCATAATGACCTCTCGCAGGATGTCCCATGATTTGACCTGGGTGTAGCCACGGAAGATCAGGTCCAGTATTTCCAGAGTCATAGCTGCGATCATGAAATAGAGGAGGTAGTTGGAGGAAATCATGACCTCCTCATGTTTAATGGCTTCAAGCTCATCAGCACCGGGAGCATCTGGCATCTTTGGCCCAACGGGCCAGCTTGCTTCTCGCCATGATATTTGCGGATTTCCTGAACGACCACGTAGGTTAGGATACAGAGGGCAACTCCGGAAACTACCGCAGAACAGATAAATATAACCGGCATTAGCGGGGTCATCCAGAGAGCGTTGGCCTTTACCGAACCAAATATGAATCCGGCGTAGCCATGCAGGAAGCACGCTACCGGGATTCCTATCGCGGCCATAATTTTGCAAGCCTTGTGATCCTTTTCTAAGGCCTCGGGACTGATGTCCCAAGCACCCAAGAGTCAACATTTGGAACACCATCATGCGAAAGTTGTCAATTATGCGCGCGGTTCTTCATCGCCATAAGCCCTTGAGCCAGTTTCAACAAAATACTTACGGTACACCAGCCATATCTCGGTCGCAACAATCGAGGCGTAGGTCAGAAACACGATGCCAAAGGCCGAAATAGCTGAAGTAAAATGCGGCGTCATCAATACGTTGATTCCACGGAATGGTTGCTGTAGATGCAGCATCAACGGCATCATGGCCACCGGCAGCAGAGCAAACGAGAAAGACCAGGGAAAAACGAGCGATCTCCTTCAGCTTCTCAACGCCAAAGACGTGGTAGAGAGAGGAAAGGACGAAGGCACCAGCTACGAGACCAGTCATAAAGGGGTACATGACGATCTGGATCGACCAGTAGATATATTCATTCGGCAGGACGAAAAGTTCCTTGACTGTCCATGCTTCCCCGTGAACTTCCATTGCGTGTTGTGCGATTTGTCCAACCATGACTAACGTACCTCCTGAGCAAGGCCGATGTAGAAGGCCTGAGGCTTGGTTCCGAATTCATCCTTAAGAACCCCGACCCTTTCGTTCATGATTATTTGGGTGACCGGGTCATTGATATCGTGAATATTTCCCATCTTGCGTGCTCCAAAGGGGCAGGCATTAACGCAGGCCGTTTCCAGGCCCTTGCTGATCCGATGGTAGCAGAAAGTGCATTTGTCGGCGACCTTCAGCACCGGGTGGAAGAAACGAGCGGCGTAAGGGCAGGCCATGATGCAATAGCCGCAGCCGATACACCATTTCCGGTCCACAAGCACCACACCGTCATCCGTCTTGTAGGTTGCTCCTACAGGGCAAACCTGCGTACATGGTGGGGTGGAGCAGTGATTGCACAGTTTGGGAACAAAGAATGCCTTTCCGACGTTCTTCGGATCAATCTCCTTGAACTCACCCCTGCCAAGATCTATACGCGATTCGGTGAAACCGTAGAGCGCACCTTTGGGGCTGTCAACGTAACGCCTGTCATCCTTGGTGTAGACATAGCGTTCCACCCAGGTCCGGGTGACATTGGCATCAAAGGGGATGTCGTTTTCAGTCTTGCACGCCTTGACGCAGAATCCGCAGCCGACACACTTTTCGGTATTAATCAGGAAGGCCCATTGAATATCCGGATTAGCTGCCAGCACTTTTCTGGGGTCGACCAGCGTCAGGGCCGAGATGGGGACAGAGGCACCGGCAACAACCATAATGCATTTTTTAAGAAAATCTCGCCTCTTCATTATTTCATGTCCTCCAGTTTCGGATTGTGCGGGTTGTGACATTTTACGCATTGCTCACCGGGGTTATGCCCCTTTGGGTCAATACCAGGAATACGTTTGCGTTCGCTTGTTGTGTAAGGGAGGCTGGTATGGCATCGCAGACAAAGCTCGCGACTGCGGTCAATGACCAATTTTTCCGGGTTTTCGGGATGGTTGAGCACAGGCCCGTGGCAGTTCTCGCAGGGGATGATGCCGTGCAATTGTTCGGAACGGACCTTAACTTCTTCGCCATGGCACTCGCTACAATATTCATGCATCTTCTGCTTGCCGGTTACCCCGTATTTCACGGTTTGATTCTTCCATTCACCCTCGTTTGACTTACGGTGGAAAGAATACATGAATCCTCTTTTTCCTGAGCCGAAATCATTCGGAACATAGAAAAAGCGAAACACTAATAGCGCAACTACAAAAGCAATGACCACATACAGCGGCCGCCAGACGTGACTTTTCACTCTTTACTCCCTCTTTGAATTATTTAGTTAGCGTATGAATGAGATTCCGTTTTACTGAAGAAAATCGTCTACAGAAGTCCCGGCGAGCAGATTCATAACAGATCGTCGACGGCACTAAAATAGTGCAACGCCTCGTTTCTGTCAATGTACAAATTGTGTAAAAAATTTAAAAAGGATCCATCTCTATATTTCAGCCACGCAACCACTTTGTGAAAAGGCATTATATCCACAGTGTTCTATTCTCAATTCAGATTATCTCTGCGGATTCAAGCCCTCCTTCTTCCTTTTTCTGCTGCACAAGAAACAACTGGTCACCAATATAGGAGCCGACACCATCGTCGGCGACATGAAAGTCTCCGTTCAATATGGGGATCGCGACCCTCAGCAGCATCGTGAAGACAAATAGTCCGGTGGCCCATATGCCCATCGCCAGCAGCAGTTCGGTGCCTGTTGGAGCGTATTCGTAAATTTCATGCAGGACATCAGGAATAAATCCTGGAATTACCAAACCCATCCCTTTCTCGATGTATACCCCCGAGAATACCAGGATGCAGCCGATCACCAGGGTCACGTTATTTCTCCGTGTATCAGGGATCAGGAAGAGAAAAAATGCGGTGACATTGAAGATCATCGCCGTCCAGATCCAGGGGACTAACGCGGAATGACCGTCAAGTCCCTGGAAAAGATACTGTACTGGAGCCAGGTGGACCGAATCCGTGTAATACTCCTTGAAGAGTTCGGCACCAAGCAGGAGGAGGTTGATAAACATCGCGTAGGCAATCAGTTCGGCCACCTTCTGGATGGCCTTGTCCTCAATCTTGAACTTGGTGTATTTCCGCACCAGGAAAAATATGAGGATCATGAACGCCGGGCCGGAGCAGAATGCAGACGCCAGAAAACGCGGCACCAGAATCGAGGAGTTCCAAAACGGGCGGGCACCAAGACCGTTATAGAGAAATGCCGTCACTGTATGGATGGAAATTGCGGACGGGATAGACAAGAGCAGCAACGGAGTGGTGAAATTCTTATTCGGCTCACGCTTGTAGTAGAGGTTGTAAAGGATGAAGACAGCGATCGTCAGATTCAAGACCAGATATGTGTTGAGAACGACCACGTCCCACGCAAGCAACGAGCGAGGAAAGTTGAGTAGACCGATCTTGGGAATCAGATGCCAGAATCGCTCAGGGTGACCGATATCAACCGTCACAAAAAGCAGGCACATGACGATCGCCGATATCGCCAACAATTCTCCCAAGTACGGCAATCTCTTTGATCGGTTTCCAGTGATAGACGTAGGCCGGAATCACCAGCAGGACAGCCGCCGCCGCAACACCAACCAGAAAGGTGAAGTTGGAGATGTAGAACCCCCAAGAGACCTGATCCCGCATGGCAGTGACAATGAGCCCCTCATCTCAACTGATGGAGGTATGCCGTGGCACCGATTGACATCAGACAGAGCAGGAAAGCAACCCAACAGTAGTAGGCTTTACTACCTTTTGAAACCAGCACCAACGTGCCTTTAAAAAAGTGCCAAATATTTTTCATTGCTGCTCCCTGATGGTGGTTAGGTAGCGTAGAAGTAGAAGAATTTAGGCTGCGTATTGAGCTCTTCCTTGAAAATAAATACCCGCTTGTTCTCTATCAGGTAGCGTATTTCGCTTTCCGGATCGAGCAGGTTGCCGAATTTGCGGGCGCCTACCGGGCAGGCCTCTTCACAGGCAGGATAACGGCCCGGCTGCTCACGGGTGCGCTGGATGCAGAAAGTGCATTTTTCCACTACGCCTATGGGGCGGGGACGGTTGCCGAGGTAGTGGGTATTGGTATTCATCTCGCTGGCCGGGAGCTTCGGTTTTCCCCAGTTGAAATGGCGGGCACCGTAGGGACAGGCCGCCATGCAGTAACGGCAGCCGATGCACCAGTTGTAGTCTACAACGACAATGCCGTCGTTTTCCTTCCAGGTTGCCTGTACCGGGCAGACCTTGGTACAGGGAGGCTTCTCGCACTGCTGGCACTGGACCGGCATGTAAAAGTGCCCTTTTACGGGGACTTTATCAGGATTGTAATAGTGCTCGGCATGAGACAGGTCGACACCTTTTTCCTTGTCCAACTGCATCACCCTGATCCAGTGTATCTGGGGATCACGCGACTGGTTGTTTTCTCGCCACACAGGCATAGACGCAACGACGACAGCCAATGCAGCGGGAGAGATCGAGGCCGTAGCCATAGCAGAACACCCTCGATCGGGGGGGTTGCCTTGACGTTGACCTGTTTGCCGAACTGTTTGCTGTACTTCTTTTCAAGGCGGGCAAGGACGTTCTTGAGTTCATCCTTGGAAAGCTCTCGAAAATGTTTCTGGAAGAACTCCTCCCATACCGAGGCCGATGCGTCTCTTGCCGGGCATGGCAATAAGGCCGATGCCAGCCGCCAGACCTTTTAAAACCTTGCGGCGGGACTTATGCAGGACGTGATCATCACACTTTTTTGTATCTGACATGAATCTCTGCTCCCTGGTAAACGAATTATTTCACTCGATTCAGTGATGAGCTCTTCCCGGCCTATCAGGAGGCGGAAGGGGCTTCAACGCCTTGAACTTCGGATCGTGCGGGTTATGGCAGTGAACACAGAGAAGATACTGCTTGTCGCCGTTCCAGAATCCGGTTCGCTTGCCGTGGACGCCCACCTTCCAGTCGCGAAACTTGTCGCCATGGCATTGGCCGCATAATCGATACGACTCGGTAAAATCAATCAGATTCACCCGATACCAGCCGCAACTTGTCCCGGTTTAACAAGTTGTGACAATCCGTACACCAACGCTGTCCTTCGGCATGATGAAGTACTATCTCAGTATGGTACTCGGTCAAAACCCTTCGTGACGGGTTTGGTTTTAAATATTTATGACACTGGCTGCAGGGAAAGATCCCCTCGGAAAAAGGCGGACGCGGCACCTCAAAGTTTTTTTCCTTCGTTCGATTCTTAATATCGTAGGTTGGTTGCATATCAACAGCAGACTTCTCTGTGACAATCAGCTTTCCAGATCGGTCGAATTCCTTCACCCTGTCGGCATACACCAACCCCGAAAAAAGACACACGACCGACGCCAAGGTGAGCAAAACTAGCTTGAACCGCGTACACCGCAGAATTTTCATCTCAACCTCAATGTTATTTTTATAGGATATGCTCGCAACGGACACCGCCGAGAAAAAATATCATGACTCAAAATATGGCGACAATGAATGAGACTACGGTGTATTGCCCTGACGCTCTCAAAAAACTGTCATTAGTTGCAGCAGACAGCACGAATGTGAATAAATGACGACTACTCTCTAAATATAATAATAACGTTTGTTTGCTACTTTAGTGCTTTTATATCTGTAGTGATATGGAAATCCGTGCAAATTGTCAAGACAAAAACCGTTTTTAAAATACGGTTTTGCTGAATATGATTTGCTAATCACACAAACTGTAACAGTAGGATCGCTCTACATACTTCGAAATATATCGTATACATAAGATGTTTGTTATTGCAAATAGTCTTACATTTGGTATATGCGTGACATCAAGCTACAGAGCGTTCTGTTTTCAAATTTTATAATTAGGTTAGAAATCGGATGTTACCAGATCAGGCAGTCTTCAATCCCACTCATCTTACTGGGCACAGATGTCTGTAACTAAAATTCGAATGAGGAATATTAAAGGAGAAATTATGAGCCGATTTACAGCAGGGATGGTTGTAGTGATTGGTGTTTATTTTGCGGGTTCTGCCCAGGCAATTCAACCAGGGAAAACCGTATCGTGGGATACGCCCATGGGGAAAGTCGTTTTTGACGGAAAAAATCACGCCGACGCAAAGGTTGGTTGCCTGGACTGCCATTCCAAGATTTTTAAAATGAAAAAAGGGTCTACCAATATGAAAATGGCCGATATAAATGCTGGTAAGTTTTGCGGCAAATGCCATAACGGCAAAAAGGCGTTTGCGGCCAATGACAAAGATAATTGTGAGATCTGTCACAAGAAAAAGTGACCCTCTCCTTATCCTCCGTGAACTTGTGGCGTATCCCAGCTGTACTCGCAATTTGCAATTGACGACTCCCATCTCGCTATGTATAGTGGCCCGGCTGTATACAGTTACTTATTTTTAAACTGAGGAGTCGGGGAAATGCGAAAATTACTGGTGCTTTCATCCCTCGTGCTTTCACTTCTGACTGTGGTTATGTGTGAAGCGGCCGAGTACAAGGACATCACCTTTACTTTCAAGAACGCCGGACCGGTCGTTTTCAACCATGAGTTACATCTGGGCAAATACAACCACAACTGCAGGGTGTGCCATAACGCCATCTTCAATCTCCGAGAGCGGCGCCACTTCACAATGGCGGAAATGGAAAAGACGCGCTCCTGCGGAGCCTGTCACACCGGCGTGAAAGCTTTTAGCGTCTCGAATGGTAAAGAATGCGTCCGCTGCCACAAGGGGGCTCCCAAAGACGTTGTTTACTCGATAAAGGGTCTTGGAAATGCCGTATTCAGCCATGCCAAACATATCGCCAAGAACGATGGCAACTGCAAAGGGTGCCACGATGGCACGATTAAGACCAAAGAAAACGGCGTAACGATGGCGCAGATGGAAAAAGGCAAAAAGTGCGGCGCCTGCCATAACGGCAAGCGCAGCTTCACTGTTGCCGCAAACTGCGACCGCTGCCACAAAGGCTTAAAGCCGAAAGAGATTACTTTTGCCGTCAAAGGCGTCCCATCGGCAACATTTAGCCACTCGTTTCATCTTCAGGTATTCAAATGCGCTGATTGTCACACAAAGGTTTTCCCCTACAAGGCTGTCACTGGTAAAGCGACTATGGAAGATATGTCCAAAGGGAAATCGTGCGGCACCTGCCATAACGGGAAAGACGCATTTGCCGCAACCGGTGATTGCGGCAAATGCCACAAAGGCTTGAAACCCGGCATTATCAAATTCAAGACGGATGGTGGTGAAGCGACCTTCAGCCACGAATTCCACCTGCAAAACTACAAATGTGCCGATTGCCACACAAAGATATTCCCTTTCAAAGCCGGCGCACTGAAGGCCACCATGGGCGACATGGAGTCCGGTAAATCATGCGGTGCCTGCCATAACAAGGGTAAGGACGCCTTCTCTGTACAGGAGGATTGTGGTAAGTGCCACAAGATGTAGATTCAAACAAGAACTCACCGCCATGAAACATCATTCTTCACGTAAAAAAGAGTGGCAGACAAAGTCTGCCACTCTTTTTTTTGTAGATCAATTGTGCTTTTCCACTTGGATGTTACACTGATGCATTTGGACGTGTCTGAGAGAAACCGGTCTACTCACGTATGGGGAATCGTCAATTGACGGTATTGCATTGTGAATTGCGCAGTGCGCAAAAAACTACGGAAATGGAGGGGTGAAGATTAAGACTATTGACAGTCGAAGTACTGGCAGTAACAGTTTTTGTTTGGTCAGCGTTTGCTGCTGACGTGATAGAGTTAAAAAATGGAGTTTCTTCCAAGCACAAGTCCCATATTGAAGCTCTTAAGGACTGCAAGAAGTGTCACGATAAAAGCGAGGGCGGAAAAATGGCGGTTTTGGCAAGGATTTTGCTCATATGTAAGTGCAAGGAATCCCATAGCGAGATGAAAAATGGCCCCACACACTGCAAAGGTTGCCATACCAGGTAGCATATCTGTCCTGAGACGAAAGCATCCGTCTCCGCAACATTCCCACTGAACGCACGAGTCTATTTGATAAAGAAAAGTTCTGATTCGCTCCGTTATGTCACGCAGTGCGCCGCATGAATACGGCATGAGGGCAACTATATGCAGAGAGGCTCGACAGGTTGCAGACTGCTACTCATTACGCAGACGCTATTCATACTGCAGCACATAGTTTGTACTCTGCACCATCACCACTATCATCCCCACCATGACGCCGAAGGCTCGTTGCACTCTCTGCCTGCAGTATTAAATCCTGACCATATAGAACAAGTTATGTTGATCCAACCCGTGGCAGAAGGCCAATTATTGAAGCCCTTCTCTTTATGGATTAGTATCCTGGATAGCCCTAAAGTACCGACCACTGTTCTGATTTCCGCCCCCTCTCAGAGTCGGGCCCCCCCATCAACACACGTTTCCTAACGATTTAGCATTCTCGCAGACGTACGTACTATATATCCCGAACCTCCGTTGTCAGCATTTTCTACAATGTAGCCACTTATATTCTTGGAGGATTTAATCGATGTTTTCAAATCTTTTCCGATTCATCATCCTGACGTTTCTGACAGTTATTTGGACTCTTTCCGCACACGCTGAGCAGGGGATGGCCATTGACCCGGCCACCTGTCTGGGGTGTCACAGTAACAAGATCTCTGTGCAGGCATTTGCCAACTCTGTACATGGCAAGAATGCCTGTACCAGTTGTCATGTGGACATAACCGATCTGCTCAAACACATGAAAGGAGAGATTAAAGTCCAGAAGGTGCAGTGTGAACGGTGCCACAAAAAGCAAACTGCTGAACACTACGCCAGTGTACACGCTGAAAAAGGTGTAACGTGCGCCCAATGCCACACCGACATCCACACCCATACGTATTGGAAAAACGACAAGCGGATCGCAGTAGCAAAATGCGTCCAGTGCCATGACAAGGAATCTGTGTACCGGAACTCGGTCCACGGCAAAGCTGTTGCCGCAGGCAACATGGATTCGGCAGCCTGCCATGATTGCCACAATCTCCACGCCATCGACAAACTGGCTGGTGCGAAGGATCGACAAAGGGCGCGAATTCCACACTAAAGTCTGCATGAAGTGCCACAGCGATCAGACAGATGATGGCCAGGAACAAGGTGACCACTGTTGCGGTCAAGTCATACATGGAAAGCTACCACGGCAAGAACTATCGTCTCGGCTTCCCCGATAAAGTCGCCGGTTGTGCAGATTGTCATACGGCACACTCGGTATTGCCAAAATCGGATCCGCAATCAAGCGTCAACCCGGCAAATATGGTTAAGCAATGTGCGACGTGCCATCCCAAGGCAACGCCGCTCTTTGCCAAGTTTTATGCCCATGGCGAGATGACCGATCGGGAAAGATATCCGATTCTGTACTACACGTTTGTCGCCATGACCGGACTGCTGCTTTCCACATTTGCAGTTTTCTGGGTTCACTCATTATTGTGGATGTTCCGCGGCTTCGTTGAAAACCGCGAGAACGCGGCCAAACTTGTCGCAGGTACGCATCATCATGTCATTCCGGATGCACACAAGCAGTATCGCCGTTTCAACCGGCTCCACATCTTCCTGCACATCCTGGTCATTACCAGCTTCCTGGGTCTGTCCCTGACCGGTCTACCGCTCAAGTTCAGCGATCAGCAGTGGGCACACTTCATGATGCAGTTCTACGGCGGTGCCGCTGCCGCCGGCTATCTTCACCGTATCTGTGCCGGCATCACCTTTGTTTATTTCACTTCGGCACTGGTTATGAGCTATCAACTTCCTCTTCATCAGACGGGATATTCCCGGCAATCCGATCCAGCGGCTGTTCGGACCGGATTCACTCTGCTTCAACCTGCGCGATATCAGTGATGTGTATCGGCATGGTCGATGGTTCTTCTTCAAGGGACCGAAGCCGACCTTCGAGCGCTGGACCTACTGGGAAAAATTTGACTTTGTTGCAGTGTTCTGGGGTATGTTCGCCATCGGCGGATCCGGCCTGATGCTCTGGTTCCCCGAGTTTTTCGGGCTGTTCCTGCCCGGCTGGGCCTTTAACGTGGCCACCATCGTCCACTCCGACGAGGCGCTGCTGGCTACCGGATTCATCTTCTCGGTTCACTTCTTCAACACCCACGGTCGACCCGAAAAGTTCCCGATGGACTTTGTCATCTTCAATGGCCAGATCGGCAAGGAAGAGATGATTGAGGAGCGCGGCGACCAGTGGAAACGCTATGAAGAAGCCGGGAATCACCGAGCAGTTTGCCTGCAAACGCACGAGCGGTGTTCTCTGGGACTTCCTGTTCAAGGGATTCGGATTTACTGCCGTCCTAATCGGTCTTGGACTGATGGTGCTGATGCTTCTTGCTTTCCTGAGCAGGTGGAGGGCACTAACAACCACACTATTGCATACAATGCTTGTATGTCAAAGGGGGATGCCAATTGGCATCCCCCTTTTTCAGTACTGGTAATACGCGCCTTAATCCTGAAATGTTAAACGCGTTCTTGTGATCCCTCCATGACTGCATGTTCCGCTGATTTATTCGGCCATTTACCGAGCGCAACTGACTCGACGGCTACCGCGACTCCGAATGACAACACACTGAAGATAAGCGGCAAACCATGGGTGCCAAGGAGATCGTAGGCAAACACCTTAATCCCTCCCACGACGGTAACGAGAATGGCAATATTCCTTATTTCCTTGTCACGACGCAGATAGGCCAGCACTATCAAGGCAACAGCAGCAACGTTGACAAGCACCGATTGCGCACAACGAAAGACATCAGGCGACAATGAGACGGAAATGGTCTGCAGAGTCTGATAAATCACGCAACGCATCATGAAGAATCCGCTTACCAAGCCAGCCAGCAGCAGAAAAGCCGCGTTACGGTCGTGCGGATCAAAACGGTCAAAAAACGCGTACCCAGAGACCGGAGGGCACCAGCGGCACCACTGGTACTGGTACAGTATAATTAAAGCCAACAAGCCCGCTGGAATTATATTGACGGCATCCAGAGCGGTTGGGGCATTACCCTTAAGCACGAAGATGAGAGCTACGCTGCTGTAGATATGAAATACATAGGTAGTAAGCCTGACGGTTCCGCTCCCCCAGGAGCGTGACATGACTGCCATAAAGATGGCCACCAAAGAAATGATCGGCAGTGAATAAATCAAGTTTTCCGGTTGCCGCTGGCAAAGCCAATGCAAGGAGCACCCCGCAGGCAAAGGTAAATGCCCCGGCACCGGGGGTACCATCTTCAGATCGGTGTGCCAGCCAGAAGCTTATGACAAGGAGGCTGATGGCGACCATTGCGCCAATGACACCCAGAAAGCGGGTCCTCCCGCCTCCCGCGTTAACAACATAGAACGCAATGGAAAACGCCCAGAGTGAGTTGATGGTAGGCAACGCCACATCAAACCGGGTAATCTCTTCCGACTGCCTGAAGATGATGCCGAAGAGGGCAAACAGGAAATAAGTTCCGGCAAAGACCGCCAACACCGGCAGAAACCAGGCGTTGGCGAGCTCAGGAGGTGGAACTTCACCACTTCTCAGCGCATATCCAAGCCTGAATCCCCAGAGTTGCAGCATAAACATGCTGACAAAAACGACAGACCAG
The DNA here is from genome assembly GCA_963760075.1 of uncultured delta proteobacterium. Classification (GTDB taxonomy): domain Bacteria; phylum Desulfobacterota; class Desulfuromonadia; order Geobacterales; family Pseudopelobacteraceae; genus JACRCG01. The sequence continues at coordinate 26,654 of CAVXBQ010000005.1, forward strand.
CGCAGCCACCCGCAACGTTTCATTCGTGCCGCAAAATAGGCCAGTACGTTGGCTGAAAAGAGTACCATGGAGAGGTACGGGAAAAAAGGGTGCGGATAATCTATCGCCGCTCCGGCAAAGCACATGCCAAGGGTGCCAACCGAAATGGGAGTAAATGCATCGAATCTGCGGCTGATGAGCGCCATGGCTATGCCGGTCACTACAAGAGTCAAATATGCCGGGACAAGCGGCAATGATTGAAAATGGACATGCGTTTCTACAACGATGACAGACATGAGGATGGCGCCGCAGGCAGCAAACACCGGGGCAAGGGGACTTTGTTTGCTGTATTTGTACCAGCCGACAATCATCAAGATAGCGGCATAGCCCATACCGAGGCCCGAGCCAATGAGCTTATTGATAATGCCGCTGTCGGTAATCGTGCGGAAGAGCAGAGCAACAACCAGCAGGAAAGCAGAGTGTAGCAAGACGCGGCATAAGAGCGGTGCGACTCGCCCAGTTCAGCACCTCTTCCGAAACATCGGAGATGTCCTCAGGAGGATACTCCTTGTTGTTTACCGGTGCGGCAGGTGCGACCCTGTGGTTGGCGGTACCGGTAGCATCTCCATCGCCAAGACGTGCCGTTAAGTCGCTCCAGTTGCATGTTCCATGACCTGCAGGCGGTCCTTCAGTTCTTTCTCCCGATCTTCAGCAGTCGGTTCTGGCTGTGCCATCTCTACCTCCAGTGATACGTATTCGAACCAGGCAAAAACCATCCTGATTCATCAAACAGTATTCTTTCATTGTCTAATATACTGCCATATTCAAGAAAACTATGACAGCGTTATTATCGCGTTGATGCAACAAATTCGGGACGTAAGATACAATATAACAGCGTTTAAAATAATCACATTGCACGAAGTTGTCAACTGACGATTGCCTGCAATTGCCAGCATATGTATTGCTTCGTTGCAGTAGAATAGAGGCAATGCGCGAATAACATCGTGACCGTGCGTAAAAATCATTTTAGGTTGCATTTGTCATTGCCTTCATGCTACTAGAGAATGTTTTTAATACGTGCTGGGCTGTATGCAATGGCGTGAACTGGCGCCTGGTTTTCCACAAAAACATGCCCTGCATCCGAGGAGGAATTGAATGGAACCGGTAAAAAAAGTAAGTCCAGAAAAATACTACATGAACATCATCAGTTTGCTGGGGATGCTCATATCAGCAGTATCTGCGCTGGTAATTGTACTGTTTATTGCTCTGCAGGAATTTATGGGCTTTGACAACCCCTATCTGGAAATAATCACGTTATTTCTGTTACCGGGCGGCATTATACTTGGTGGCGTGTTGACATATTTCGGCGCCTGGCGGGTACGGAGCAAACACCGTAAGCACCCAGATGTAGATATTCCTCCGCTACCTCGTCTGGACTTTAATGATCCGAAAAAATTACGTCTGACTATTTTCTTTGCCTTGGTAACAGTGGTCTTCTTTGCGGTTATCGGCGTTACCACGATCAAAGGCTTCGAGTTTACAGAGTCGCCCGAATTTTGCGGAGAAGTGTGCCACGTTCCGATGGAACCTGAACATACTGCTTGGCTGCAATCACCTCATGCCAGGGTACGGTGTGTAGAATGTCATGTCGGCGAAGGCTTGAACTACTATATCAAGGCGAAAATCAACGGCACGAGACAGCTCTATTCGGTCCTGACCGGAACATACCCGACACCGATTCCAACGCCGGTTCACAATCTCCGTCCGGCTCGTGGTACCTGTGAACATTGTCACTGGCCCGAGAAATTTGTCGCCGCACGTTACAAAATATTTTCTCATAACGCTCCAAACGAAGAGAATACCCGCCGTGAAGTTCAGATGCTGATCAAGATCGGTGGTACACCGGGTGCACCGAACTCGTCAGGCATCCATTGGCATATTGGCAGAGAAGTATCCTACATAGCCACCGATGAAAAGCGTATGAATATTCCGTATGTATCGGTCAAGAAAGCGGACGGCACTCTGGACGAATTCGTCAGCGCCGAAAAGCCGGTATCCAAGGAAGAACTCTCAAAACATGAAAAGCGGGTTATGGATTGTATCGATTGCCACACCCGGCCGGCCCATGCCTTTAATCCTCCCAGCCAGGAGATGGATAACCGCTTTGTCGCCGGAAAGCTTGATCCCTCTCTGCCGTACCTGAAAAAAGTCAGCGGCGAACTGCTGGAAAAGCCGTACAAGACAACTGAAGAGGCGACCGAAGCGATCGCTAAAGGCATTCAGGATTATTACGCCAAAAACTACCCTGCACTGGTGACGAGCAAGGCCGCTTCAATCAAACAGGCGATAGAGCAGATCCAGCAGATATATGCCAGAAACTTTTTCCCCAAGATGAAGGTAGTCTGGAGCGCCTATCCGACAAACATCGGTCACTTCTATTTCCCCGGCTGTTTCCGTTGCCACGACGGCAAGCACAAGAACGCGGCCGGTAAAGTCATCCCCAAGGATTGCAACCTGTGTCATTCAGTTGTTAGCCAGACTCAGGAAAATATTCCCAAAGGCACGCAGGTTAAAGAGTTTGTGCATCCTGTAGACATCGGGGATGAACTGATGAAGACCAATTGCAGCGAGTGTCATGCTCCTGCTGGTGTTGATGTAACCGGTGGGGCTGGCGAGAAAAAACAGCCCTGATTGACTGAACACTGAATAGCAAAGGCCCCGATCAAACCTGATCGGGGCCTTTGCTATTCATGAAGCATATCATCAGATGTTACAGTTCTTCATAGCCTCTATCATCAGTGTCGTCATCACCATCAGATTCTTCTTCCGCCTCTGCCTCATCGGCACCAACAGCCTCTTCCTTCAGATGGCGGATGAATTGATCATTCTCGCGAATAGTGCGTTGCACATCGGCCAGAAGCTTTTCCAGTTCTCCCGAATCTTTCTCGTCAACGGCCATGGTCAGTGTCCCATCGTATCCAGATACCGTTCGGCATCCTTGGCAGCCATGCAGCCGGTACCGGCCGAGGTTATGGCCTGGCGGTAGGTAAAGTCCTGCACATCACCGGCGGCAAAAACCCCCTTGACACTGGTGGCGGTCAGATTACCTTCAAAGCCGCCACATTTCGTCCTGATATACCCATCCAGCATATCAAGCTGGCCCTCAAAAACAGTCGTGTTCGGCGAGTGGCCGATGGCGATGAATATCCCGTGCAGCGCAAGTTCCTTGGTGGATCCGCTCCGATGGCGGATGCGCATCCCGGTCACGCCGCTTGCATCACCCAGCACCTCATCGAGCTGGTGATTCCATTCAATGGTGACATTGCCCCCCTTGGTTTTCTCAATCAGGCGGTCCGCCAGCACTTTTTCGGCCCGGAATTCTTCGCGACGATGCACAACGGTTACATGCCGCGCAATATTTGAAAGATAGAGCGCCTCTTCGACCGCCGTACTCCCACCGCCGATTACCGCAACATCCTTGCCGCGATAAAAGAATCCGTCACAGGTTGCACAGGCCGAGACGCCCTTTCCCTTGAAAGCGGTTTCGGAGGGGAGGCCAAGATATTTGGCCGATGCACCGGTGGCGATAATCAAGGCATCACAGCTGTAGCTGGCCGAATCGCCCTGCAGCAGGAACGGTCGCTGCTTCAGATCTGCCCGTGTGATATGGTCGTACATCATCTGCGTATTGAAGCGTTCGGCATGGAGCCGCATCCGTTCCATCAATTCCGGCCCTTGAACTCCCGCATGGTCGCCCGGCCAGTTGTCAACTTCAGTGGTCGTAGTCAGCTGGCCACCCGGCTGCAGTCCGGTGATCAGTACCGGGTTAAGATTGGCACGCGCCGCGTAGACAGCGGCTGTATAGCCGGCCGGACCGGCGCCAAGAATAATAAGTCGGTGATGAATCGGATCCATGTTTCCTCCTGAATAAGTGGTGACAAACTGTACCAGCAAACCGGCTGCTTGCCAAGTATGTTTGACCGGTGCTGTCCCATCTGCTACTATCGTGCATATTTTACGAGGAGCACACGCCTATGCAGCTTACCGACCTTATTTCGGATGCGTATGATCGCCTCAAAAAGCGTGTCCGGCGCAGCGAGCTGATCTATTCTCACTATTATAGCGAGCAGTTGGGAATTCCGCTCTATTTCAAGTGTGAAAACCTGCAGCGAACCGGCTCTTTCAAGATCAGGGGGGCGCTCAACTTCATGACCTCCCAGCCGCGTGAGAAACTGAACAATGGTGTCATAACCGCATCAGCCGGCAACCATGCCCAGGGAGTCGCTTTTTCTGCCGATCTGCTGAGTGTCGCTGCAACCGTTTATATGCCGGAAATAACCCCGCCCCAGAAAGTTCAGGCCACACGCGACTATGGTGCCGAGGTTGTGTTGACCGGCCGAAACTTTGATGAGGCCTGTGCGGCAGCCATGGCCGCGCAGCAGAAAAGCGGAGCTCTGTTCGTGCATCCTTTTGATGATGAACTGGTCATGGCAGGACAGGGGACTATTGCTCTGGAGATACTGGAAGAGCTGCCTGATGTGCGTAACATTATCATACCGGTCGGCGGCGGCGGCCTGATTGCCGGCATGGCTGCGGCGCTGCGCGAGCGAGCACCCCATATCCGTATCATCGGGGTCGAATCAACCGCGGCCCCCTCCATGTCAGCCTCTTTTGCGGCCGGAAAACCGACTGAGCAACCGGTGCATGTCACTCTGGCCGACGGCATCGCCGTCAAACTGCCCGGATCACAAACGGTTCCGGTTATCTGCGATCTTGTCGATGAAATTGTCCAGGTTGAAGAAGAGGATATCGCCCTGGCGATTGTTTCGCTGCTGGAAAAGACCAAGATGCTGGTCGAAGGGGCTGGGGCGGTCACGCTGGCAGCGGTTTTAAATCGGAGAATTCCGGATCTCGAAGGCAAGACCGTCTGTCTGCTGTCCGGCGGAAATATTGATGTCAAGACCATCTCGCAGGTTGTCGAGCGGGGACTGATTGCCGGCGGGCGCTACCTCAAGCTGATCGTCGAACTTGATGACCATCCCGGCGCGCTGGCAACACTTGGCTGAAAATATCGCCGCCACCCGCGCCAATATCTTTCACATCACCCATGACCGGCGCTCAAAATCACTGGCCATCGGCAGGACGGATGTGTCGCTCGAACTGGAGACGCGCGGTTATGAGCATATCAAGGAGATCGTCGGTTATCTGGAAGGAAAGGGCTACAACCTGACGGTCATGTAGCGGTGGAGTCTCATGGAAAACAGGAATAATCAGGTACAACAATTGTTTACAGAAGGCTCAGAATTATTGCAGACCGGGAATGCCGCAGAGGCACTGGTACGTTTTCAGGCTGCCCGGGAGATCGACCCATCAAACGCGATACTGCATCTTCATGCTGGTGCTGCGCTGCACGATCTGGGGCGCTATGAGGAGGCTGTTGCCAGTTACCGGCAGGCACTCGACATCGCTCCGAATATGGGTGAGGCCCACAACAATCTGGGCAATTCCCTGATGGCGCTCGGCCGTTTTGCCGACGCAGCTGACAGTTTTTCAAGAGCATCCGAACTTCTTGCAATTATCTCCTGTTCCACTGACGGCACGGGCTACGGCCCTGCAGGCGCTGGGAAAGGTTGCTGAAGCTGAAACTGATTGCCGCAGGGCGTTGATGCTTGATCCCTCCTTTGCCGCTGCCCACTGGAATCTCGCCTTGAATCTGCTGCTGCAGGGGCGTTACGCGGAAGGGTGGCAGGAGTACGAATGGCGCTGGCTAAAGCCCGACTTTACCTCCCCGTGCCGTCATACGGACGTCCCGCTGTGGGACGGTTCTCCGCTTCGATGGCCGCACCATCCTGCTGCATGCCGAGCAGGGTTTCGGCGACGCCATCCAGTTTGTCCGCTATACCCCGTTGGTAGCCGAGCGGGGCGGAACAGTTGTCATCGAATGCCACCCCCAGCTCGTTCCACTTTTTCAAGGCGTGGAAGGAGTACCGATCTGTTGTTCCCTTTCGGAGCAGCTCTTCCGCCATTCAGTTGTCAAGCCCCGCTGCTTTCACTTCCCCGCATATTTGGCACAACGCTGCAGACCATTCCGTCACGCTGCCCATACGTATCCATAACCGCTGAATATCGAGAAAAGTGGGCAGCACTGATATCTGCCCATCCGACAGCCCTGCGGGTCGGACTGGTCTGGGCCGGCAAGAGCTATCCCGATCCGCTTCGATCCTGCCGTTTGACAGAGCTTGCCGCTCTTGGCAACACTGCATAACGTCACGTTTTATTCTCTTCAACTGGGCGACGGATCCGAGCAGGCCGGGTCTCCACCATCCGGAATGCCGCTGATCGATCTGACAAACCAGATACATGATTTTGCAGACACCGCTGCCTTGATCGAACAGCTGGATCTGGTCATCAGCATTGATACGGCAGTTGCCCATCTGGCCGGAGCCTTGGGCAAACCGGTATATCTTATGCTTCCATTCGCACCTGACTGGCGCTGGCTGCTTGAGCGCAGCGACTCACCCTGGTATCCGACTATGCAGATCTTCCGGCAAAAACAGCCTGGTGATTGGGGTGAAGTCATCATCAGGGTACGTGCCGCCCTTGATTCACTTATCATGTCACAAGAAAAAATCCTTTGAGGTGGCCTCAAAGGATCAGTTTCACACAACCGATGTAATTTTTATTTATTGTCCAGGAGTCGTTCTCAGACCTGCGGCAATATTGAAATTGATATCAATAACGATAGAGAGCTTCTCCCGATCAGGAAAAGCCATGACTTCGAACAGGCGCTTGTCAATAAAAATACTGAGGTTTAGTATGTCTTCCCGGAGGTTCTTGGGTAGGGGATTTTCCGGATCGGAGAGTTCGGCCTGAAAAAAACTCCAGACCTTTTGATTGAATTTTATTGCCTCTGTTAACTTCTGGTTCATGTCTGGTGCATCCCAGTTGTCCTGCACCTGTTTCAGCATTACCCCCGCACGGCTCAACACGGATGCCTCCAGTTCCCGACCGGACAGATTATCTTTTTGCATGCTACTGTAAGCGTTATAGGCGTTCTGCTGCATATTTTAGTAACTCCTTAGCCTAAATATAATCGTAATGGTAACTATACTAACGCCTTTCCCGAGAAATGCAAGTCCCTTTTGCTCCCAGCGTCAGAACGCCGTGCTGCTGGCACCATCTATCTGGTCGGCAGCGGAATCCATCGCGTTGCCGTTAGCATCTTTCCCCATGAACTTGAATACAAGGTGGGAAGGATCAATGGTGCCATCCAGAGTTGAATTTTGACGTATCGTGAACACCAAGCGGGCCTCTCCGCTAACCGGGTCATAGGTGACCGATTTGGGGATTGCCGGAACCGCAACACTCTGAGGGCTGTACAGGCCATTGTTGTACACACCGGCGGTTCCACCCGTTGCCCTGGAAATTGACCAGTTTGCGATATTCGTGACCGTTGCGGAATCCATCTGGGTGCTAAAAGCGATTTTGAGCGTAAGGTCTTTGCTTCCCCCGGCAGTTGCCAAGGTTAAATTACTCGGATCGTCAAGAGCCAGAATCGGTATGGTACCAAATACCGTCGTCAAGCTACTACCGGAAGGGTCGATATAGGATATGCCCGGTTTTGTAAGGGTTGCCTTGAGATTTTGAGCCGCCGTATTTGCGGCTGAGGTGCCGATGTTCTGCAGTTTTGTAAGTTGTTGCTGGGCGTTGTACGTATCGCCCGTGGCGGCATAGGCTTTTCCCAGTTCGGAAAGCGCCGGGACAAAGTCCTTTTTCAACGATATCGCCGTCTTTAGCGAGGTTATCGCTTCGCTTGACCGCCCCTGACCGTTTAATGCCATCCCTAGGGCGTAATAACCGTTCCCATCCTTCGGCTCCAGTCTGATTACCTTGCGGAACTGCGTTTCAGCATCTACATTATCTCCGCGCTGCGCCTGCAATTGACCGAGCGTATAGTAGGCAGGCGTGTTCTGATTATTCTGTTTTATGGCATTTTGCAGAGTTTTTTCGGCATTTGCGGGCTGCTTCATATCGATGTAGAGATTGGCAAGGTCGCTATAGACCTGGTCTTGCGTTTTATCGACCTTGAGCGATAATGTTAAGGACTTGATCGCTTCCTGCTTATTCCCCTGCTGCATCTGAGTATAGCCGAGGTAGGTGTAGGCTGACGCCAACGTCGGATTCATGGCCGATGCCGCCCTGAACGCATTCGCGGCCTGTGCGTACTTCTTCTGTGAATACAGCGTAGTACCGGCGGCAAGCATACTATTGGCAACGCTACTTTGGGAGGCCTCCTGAAGCGCGAGGGCGTCAAATGGACTTGCACTACCTATTGAAACAGCCATGATGAACCTACCTCCTCCCCGACATTAGCGATCTGCTGCAAAATATTGCCATAATCCGTCGAAAAATGGTATATTTTTATCCTCTGTAAGTTTACATATCGGCATTGGGAGCCAATTCTTGAACTCCACCCCATCAGATCCTCGTGACAGCACACGCCGGCAATTCGAATATATCCTGAATCAGTCCCAAGCATACCACGCTGCCGGAGAGCTTACACGGGCCGCTACACTCTATCGCTCCATTCTGGCCGAATTCCCCCACCTCTCTCGCATCGCCTATAATTTAGGAAACATCCTCAAGGATCAAGAACGGTACGGCGAGGCCGAGACCTTCTTTCGCCAGGCCCTGGCGGCGGAGCCGGGGCTCACCGAGGCTGCCCTGAATCTGGCTTTTGTACTGCAAGAACAGGGACATATCGAAGACGCACTGGCCGCCTGTGCCGAAATAATTCGGCACCGCCCCGAACTGCCCGACCCCCGCTTCAATCGGGCCTGTCTCCAGCTGTTAAAGGGGGATCTGTTGCCGGGATGGGAAGAGTACGACCTCCGTTTTGTCACGCAACAGCCCGTACCTGCCCGTCACACCTCCATCCCCCTCTGGGATGGAACGCTTCGCCCCGGCCTGCGCCTCCTCATCCACACCGAGCAGGGGTACGGCGATGCCCTGCAGATGAGCCGTTATCTGCCACACCTCACACGTGCCGGCCTCCGGGTCTGGTTGGAGACCACATCACCTCTTGCCCCCCTGCTGGCACAGCTTTCGGGGCTGGAAGGGTGTATCCTGCGGGAGTCTTCCCTGCCAGACGTGGACGCCCAGGTGCCGATCATGAGCCTCCCCCGGCTTATGGAGACAACTCTTGACACCATCCCCCCGCCGCCTCTGTTGAAGCTCAATGAAGAGGTGGTGCGCCGAATGGCCAGCCTTCTGCCGGCGTCCGGCACCCTGCGGGTCGGGCTGGCCTGGGCTGGGCGGCTTGATCTGCCGGTCAACCGCAAAAGGAGCTGCCCTGCCGACCTGATTGCCATGCTACTGGACCTTCCGGGCATTACGTTTGTCAGCCTGCACAAGGATACTCCCGACCGGTTCCGCCTGACGGACCCCCGGCTGCTCGACTTCGGCGGCGAACTCCATGACTTTCATGACACCGCTGCCCTGATCACCAACCTGGATATGGTGATCTCCATTGACACAGCCGTGGCGCACCTGGCCGGCACGTTGGGAAAACCGACCTGGCTCCTGCTCCCACACGTACCCGACTGGCGCTGGCTGCTTGAGCGTGCAGATTCACCTTGGTACCCAGCGATGCACCTGTTTCGGCAACCTAGCGTTAGAGCCTGGGAACCGGTACTGTCGATGGTGGCGCAGACGTTGGCCGAACGTCTCCCCGATTCCGCCGCGGTGCTCACCAATCTGGGGGCCGTTCTGGACAACCGGGGACGCCACGAGGATGCCGTTGCCTGCTACCAGAATGCCATTACCCGTGATGGGAACATTGCAATTATTCATTACAACATGGGAAATTCTCTCAAAAATCTGGGTCGCACCGACCAGGCGCAACATGCCTATGAACAGGCACTGCAATTGAACCCCAACATCCCGGAAGCACACCACAATCTGGCCATCATCCACCAGGAGCGGGGGGAGATGCATGAGGCGCACCGCAGGATACGCCTCGCTCTTGAGCTACGGCCCCGCTTTCCCGATGCCCTCCATACCCTGGGAGAACTGTTTCACGCCGAGGAGCACTACGCTGAGTCCATCGATGCATTTCAAGCCGCTCTAACGGTACAGCCCTGTTCGGCCCGCACCTGGAACTCCCTCGGGATCACCTATCAAAGTACGGAACGCGATCCTGAAGCGGAAATATGCTATCAAAAGGCGTTGGCCTGCGATCCGGGCCACCTCCATGCCCTCAACAACCTTGGAGCGGTGTATCTCGCCTTGGGACGCCCCGAGGAAGGGATCGAGTACCTGCAACGGCTCATAGATCTGGCCCCGGATTACGCCGATGCCCACTGGAATATGGCCTGCTGCCTCTTGGCCAGCGGCAGATACCGCGATGGCTGGAGGGAGTATGAGTGGCGCTGGCGGAAAAGCAGCCCCATCGGGGAGCGGCACTACAACATCCCTCGCTGGGACGGCGCCCCGCTCACCGGTCGCACAATCCTCCTCTGGGCCGAGCAGGGTTTTGGGGATACGATCCAGTTTATGCGTTACGCCGCCCTGGTGGCGGAACAGGCGGGGAACATCGTCCTGGAATGCCAGACCCCGGCGATGCGGCCACTCACCGAAAGAATCGTCGGGGTCGGTACGGTCATCGTCCGTGGAGAGCAGATACCCGCAGTGGACTGCCAGGCGCCGCTGCTCTCATTGCCGTACCTGCTCGGGACAACACTGGAGAGCATTCCATCCCGCATCCCCTATCTGACCATAGCCAGCGAACACCGTCAGCGTTGGGCACGCCAGATTCCGAAAGGGGAGAGCTTCCGGGTAGGGCTGGTCTGGGGGGGGCGTCAGACCCTGCGCAACCGCCGGAGGAGCTGTCGTCTCAGCGACTTTGCCCCCCTGGCGGACCTGGCCGGGATCACCTGGTACAGTCTGCAGGTGGGGGAACAGGCCGGAGAAGCGGCCACACCTCCGGCCGGCATGGTCCTGCGGGATTTGACCCCGAACATCGCTGATTTCGCCGATACGGCGGCCCTGATAGAGTGCCTGGACCTGGTCATAACGATTGACACTTCCGTAGCCCACCTGGCCGGTGCATTGGGAAAACCGGTCAGGCTGCTGCTGCCTGTGGCTGCCGACTGGCGCTGGCTGACGAAACGGGACGATTCCCCCTGGTATCCCACCATGCGTCTGTTGCGGCAAGAGCGCGACGGCGACTGGGACGAGGTCGTTATCCGGCTTAAAGAAGAACTGGAGGCCATCCTGCGCGGGCAAAACTGCCCTGCGGCGACCACCAGCATGGGACGGGGAGATCTCCGCCGGGATGAGGAGGCGTGGGAGGAGGCATATCACTGTTATCTGCAAACCCTGGCTGACGATCCGCTCCATCCCCTTGCCCATCTCCGTGCCGGTGGGTGCCTCCTCTTCCTGAACCGTCATGAAGAAGCCAAGGGGTATCTGCGCCGCGCCATCGAGTTGGCTCCTGAAGATGCCGATGCCCATGTCAATTATGCCATTGCCCTGCTGGCCACCGGATGCCACCGTGAAGGGTGGCATGAATTCGAGTGGCGCCGCCGCTACATCACCGAACCGTTTCCACCTGTTCCCGAGTTGTCTCCGCTTGCTCCCGGCGACCGCCTGGATGGCGTTACCATTCTCGTTCATACGGAGCAGGGATTTGGCGACATGCTGCAATGTATCCGCTATGTCCCGCTGCTGGCCGACCTGGGCGGGCAGGTGATCGTCTCCGCTCCGCTTGAACTGGAGCGGCTCATCCGCTCCTGCCGCGGCGTTGCGCAGGTCATCCCCCACGGTTCGACGGTGCCGGTCACGCAGTACCAGACACTGCTGATGAGTCTCCCCCACCTGCTGGGCGGAATAACAGCCGCTCTGCCCACGCCACCCTACATTGCTCCGCCGACGGAATTAGTCGAGAACTGGCGTTTGAGACTGCAAGAGGTGGAAGGAATGAGAGTCGGCCTGGCCTGGCAGGGGAGAAACATGAAGAAGAGCGGCTATCGCCGGGCGCTCTCCCCGGACCTGCTGACACCGCTGCTGTCAATTTCCGGCGTCACGTTCATCACCATTCAGCCGGGCGAACTGCCACCCGAACTGGCAACGCACGGCACCGTGTTCGATGCCGCTCCCCATATTACCGATTTCGCCGATACCGCCGCGCTGATTGCCAACCTGGACCTGGTCATCTCCGTTGATACGGCGGTGGCCCACCTGGCCGGTGCGCTGGACCATCCCTGCTGGCTTATGCTGCTCCATGCTCCCGACTGGCGCTGGTATCCCCTTAACCGGTCACAGAGTGACTGGTATCCATCACATCGCCTCTTTCGCCAGGAAAAACCGGGCGACTGGTGCGGAGTTGTGGATGCTGTCGTCGCGACCCTGGCGGCCGAGTCACTGACGCGGCGTGGCCATGAACTGGGCAAGGCCGGTCGGCAGCGCGAAGCCCTTGAGCTGTTCATGGAGGCCGCTGCCGGGCCGGAGCCATCAAGCGCAGCGTTGCTCAACCTGGGGAATTATCTCCATGCCGAGGGGCGTACACGGGAGGGTCGGGATGCCCTGTTGCGAGCAGTCAAAATCGACCCCACGTATGCTGAAGCCGTCCAGAATCTTGGGCTGCTGCATCAGGCGCTGGGAGAGATGGCCGAGGCGTACACCTGCTTCCGCCGCGCTCTGACGCTGCGCCCAGATTACGCAACCGCCTGCTGGAATCTCGGGCTGCTGCAGCTGTTGCTGGGGGAGTATGGCGAAGGGTTCAAAAACTTTGAAGCGCGCTTTCGCAAGCAGAACGCCATCTCCGCTCGTCACGCCGACATCCCTCGCTGGCATGGAGAGGAGATCAGCGGTAAGCGGCTGCTGATCCATGCCGAACAGGGGTACGGCGACACGATTCAGTTTTTCCGCTATATCCCGCTGCTGGCCTCACAAGGCGTTCGGGTGTTTGTCGAGGTACAGGATGAATCCCTGAGGAAGCTGGCACAGACCGTGCCCGGCCAACTGGGTGTAATTACGAGGGGAGAGTCACCTCCCGTGGTTGATTTCCAGATACCGATCATGAGCCTTCCGTTGATATTCAAGACGTCGGTGCAGAGCATTCCCGCCCTCGCGGAATATATCATCCCCGACGCTGCTGACGTTGCACGATGGCTGGAGCGTCTCGCACCGTATAACGGCCTGAAAGTTGGACTCGTCTGGGCAGGGTCCCGCACGCTGAAGGCCGACAGGCTCCGTTCCATCCCGTTTCAGAGATTCAGCTCACTTCTGAACGGTGCCGGTATGACGTTCTTTTCACTTCAGATCGGTCCTGACGCCCTTTCTCATCAGGAAACCAGCGCCCATGATGCTCCGGTAATCGACCTGACGTCGCATATTCATGATTTTGCCGATACAGCGGCATTCATTGCCAACCTGGATCTGGTCATATCGGTTGATACGGCAACTGCGCACCTGGCGGGTGCGGTGGGAAAACCGGTCTGGATTCTGCTGTATTATCCACCTGACTGGCGCTGGCTGCTGACGCGTGAAGACTCCCCTTGGTATCCCACGGCACGACTCTTCCGGCAGCGCCAACCGGGAGAGTGGGATGAACCGCTTGCGGAGCTTGCAGAGATGCTGCGGAACCGACGGGCTGCAGATGATTCTGGGACGCAGGGTCATGATACGCCGGCAACTGGCAGCCCTACTCATGAACGGTGCTGCGAACGTACCGGGAAACTCCTGATTGAGGGGTGGCGCTCCATCAGCCATTCATACGCCGTAGTCAATCAATGGCAACTTCTGGCCCTGCGCAAGCGAGGTGACGTGGATCTGTTTTTCAGGGATGCTGAGTTTTACAATCCTCAATGGCCTGTTCTGAAGGGACTGTACCGTGAGCAGGACGAAGCGTACATTGCAGGGCTTACACAGTGCAGCGTTTCTGAAAGCGATGTGGTATTACGAATGTCTTTTCCGTTTGACTTCAGCCGACCCGCCGACAAGCGGCTTGCCGTATTTGCGACATCTGAATTTAAGTGTATTCCGGCCAGCCATCTCAAATCATCCGGTGATTTCATATCGTGTATCAATGCTTCGAATCTGAAAATAATTACTCCTTCCCGGTGGTCTGCGGAAGGGTTTTACCTACGGGGCTTTCAGCCGCGCCAGGTCGTAATAGTGCCACATGGCGTAGACATGGACACCTTCCATCCATCAAGCGAAATCCGAAAGACCGTGCGGAAACAATTGGGGATGAATGGATTTGTCTTCATGAATGTTGGGTCGATGACCGATAACAAGGGAATGGATCTGCTGCTTAAAGCATTTGCAGTTGTCGTTACAAAGAGGCCGGAGGCGCGTCTGCTGCTGAAAGGCGCTGACGGTCTGTACTCATCGCGCGAAATGTTTGAGCGCTATCTTGCCAATTTGACCATACGGGAGAGAGAGGCGGTCCTTGCCCGTTGCACGTACCATGGCGAGTTTCTTTCGATGGCCGATATGGCGGTTTTTTATCAGGCGGCTGATGCGTATGTCTCGCCATATCGGGCGGAAGCGTTCAATATCCCGGTTCTTGAAGCCGCTGCCTGTGGGGTGCCGGTAATATGTACCGATCGCGGATCGACTGATGACTTTGTGACGGATGACTTTGCTCTTAAAATTGACAGCAAGACAACAACGGTATTTCGGCACGAACAGGAAGGGGAAATGCTTGAACCTGACCTCGACCATCTCATACATGTAATGATCAAAATCATGGATGATGAAGAGTGGCGAAAGAAAGCGGCGTGTTCAGGAGTTGATTACATCTCTAAAAAGTTTACCTGGGACATTGTTGCGGACCAGATTGTCACCAATCTGTTTTCCACTACATGGCAATGACCATAGAAGGAGTACCTGATGAATTTCGGTAAGTTAGAGGGATTACCGCCTACAGGCCAACATTCTGACACGCTTGCGTTCCTGCAATCGCTGGCACAATCCTCCGCAACCCCTGAAGAAGAAACCATGCTGGCGGCAGTTGCCAAGACCGGTGGCCTGCTTGCCCGTGACGAAGCCCTGGCGCTGTATCGCCTGGCACGACAGCAGCATAACGGGGCACGGATTCTGGAGATCGGCTCATATCGTGGCGCCTCCAGCACCGCTATTGGCCATGCAATCAAGGAAAGAGATATTGAACTGTACTGCCTTGACTGCTGGGATGATTATTACGGACAGGGTTTCTTTGAAGGGGTGCCGTCAGACAAGGCGCCTTCCGATCTGGAAATATTCAGGCATTTCCTCAATAATACCGCCTTCGCGAAAGATCAGCTGCGCATTTTAAAAGGTCCATCGTTCAAGTTTAAAGAGTTGCTTGCCACTGCTTTTTTCAATTTGATATTCATTGATGCGGCTCACGACTATGATAATGTTGTCCAGGACATTAACATAGCCTTTAAAGCTCTGCTGCCGGGAGGAATCATCTGCGGCCACGATTATCACAGCGATGGGCACGGCGTAATTGAGGCCGTAAATGATTTGATTGCCGATAATCCGGATATCATGGTCAAGGGCCTTATTTCCGGAACCAGCATCTGGTTTGCACTGCCCGGATTTGTCTCTTCGGGGAATTGAGGAACTTAACAGGGGTGAAAAAGCACATGGATATGGTTGAAATGAAGATTGAAAAACCGCTCAACGACGTTGTTGTCGTGGTCATCTCGTCAGAATGCACATGGCGCCATCTCGGTACCTATTGTTTTTACGAGAGCCACAAGCACGACCCGTGGTGATTGTGTAACATGACTACCTCAGACTCATCATCTTTAACCGGACAGGAAGGATTCCTGGCACACCGGGATGTTGTCCACATGGAGCTTGCTCTGGAGCTTTCCATCGCTGCGACACAACTCTTCAGAAATGGTGATTATCGGGGTGCGGCAGCGCTCCTCAAAAAAGCTGTTACGCACAAGCCGGACCTGTTTGAGGCTCATCATCTGTTGGGTATGACGTATGGGTGTCTGGATGAGTTCGATCATGCTATCGCGCATCTGCACGAAGCCGTTCGGCTAAGTCCTTCCTCCGCTTCGGCCCACCTCCTGCTCGGAAAAGCCTATGACAGGCTGAAACTGCATCAGGATGCAATCCCATCTCTCCGTACGGCGTTGGAACTCGAGCCTGACTCACTTTCATCCGGTTGTGCACTGGCAAACGCTCTTGTCTCTGCAGGACATGCGGCAGAAGGCATGTCCATACTGAACCATTTTGCTGAGCGCAGTGCGGCAGATCCGTTATGGCATTTCACAATGGGCACCCTCTGCCAGGTAGAAAGTCCGCACGCGGCACTGCAGCACTATCGCGAAGCGCTCCGCCTGAAGCCGGACTATCATGAGGTTGGCTTTAACTATGCAATCCTGCTTTTGTCGCTTGGCATGTTCGAGGCCGGCTGGCGGGAATACGAACACCGCATTCCCCGCTTGAACCTCAACCCGGAACTGGCTCTGATACCCCGCTGGCATGGTGAACCGTTGACGGGGAAGACGATTCTCGTGGTTACCGAGCAGGGTTTCGGCGACACTATACAATTCATCCGGTATGCCGGCCTGCTCAAGGCGCAAGGGGCTATGGTGTACGTACTGTGTCCCAACAACCTTCCGGTTCGCCCTCTCATGGGCTGGGCAGCAGGAGTCGACGGCACCATCGCCTCGCATGAGCCGGTCCCGTATCTTGACTGGTACGTGCCGTTGATGAGCCTGCCAGGGCTGTTCGGCACAACACTGGAATCTATTCCCTCACCGCCTGGATATATTACTCCCAATGCGGATGAGGTCATACGGTGGCGGAAACGTCTTGATCCGTATAAAGGTTTTAAGGTCGGGCTCGTCTGGGCAGGCAACCGGACACCGGGGGCCATCGAAAACCGCTCCGTTTCCTTCCAGGAGTTCAGTGCTGTACTGGATATTGAGGGCATAACTTTTTTTTCGCTGCAAATAGGACCTGATGCTCTTGCCGGCAATGAAGCTGGCGTAAACGGGACTTCGCTCATCGATCTGACGGCACATATTCATGACTTCGGTGATACTGCAGCGCTCATAGCCAACCTGGATCTGGTCGTATCGGTTGATACGGCGACAGCGCATCTGGCGGGAGCATTGGGCAAGCCGGTCTGGATTCTGATCGGTCACCCTCCTGACTGGCGCTGGATGCGGGACCGGCCAGACAGCCCCTGGTATCCTTCCGTCCGGCTGTTCCGGCAGCATCAGCCGGGAGAGTGGGGTCCACCCATTGCAGAACTTGCTGAGGCGCTGCGGAGGGAGTATCCCCTTTCGAAACGGCCGTGCTTCAACACGGAAGAAGACTTTTTGACGACAGGCATCTCCTCTGTGTCTCCATCCAGCACCTCTGTCATGAAATTCCGGGACCTGATCGGGACCGTGACCGGCACAAAATTCGGTATCGCCCTGCAGGATCGCGATGGCAATCCGGTCGCTGATATTACGGATCTTTTTCTCAACCTGCCCAGACATAAACTGAAGCACTCTTACTTTTACCAATTATCCTCCCCGAAAAACAAACTCGAATCACACTCTTTTTGGGGACCACATCTGGTAAATGCGGCAGAATTCATACGCGATTATCATGATTGTGCCGCGTTGATTGCCAACCTTGATTGCGTCATCACGTTCAATCAGGAAATTGCCAATATTGCGGTGGCGATGAACAAAATGGTCTGGCTGTTGGTGCCTGACAACGAGGACGATGTCCGCATGGCGGCGCTCTTTGAAAGACGGTATCGCAACGTAACTGTCTTTCGCCGGCACCCGGGAGAATCATGGAGAGACGTCTTCTTGAAGGTCTCACTGCACAGGTTATTGCTGCCTACAGAGCACGACTGTGACTTTTCAGATAATGAACAGCGAATCGACCGTGACATACGTACCATGAGCTCCGCCATCGAGATACATAGTACCGATGACCTCATCGCACTGGCTGATGCGCCGACGCCGTCATTTGTTAATGTAGTGATTGAAACCACCACCGTATGCAACTTACGGTGCAGTTATTGTCCAAATTCCACTGTCGGAAGACCGGCTGCTTTTATGGATGAACGTGTCTTTACACGCATTATCGACTCGCTCGCCGAGTATGACAGCGCCTATAGCGGCAGGATATCACCCCATTTCTACGGTGAACCGCTGGTGGACACGCGGCTGGAAAAATTTGTCCGGTATACGAGGCAACGGCTGCCCACCGCGCAGATCGAACTGTTCACGAACGGAGAGCTGCTCACCGTTGCCAGATATCTTGCTCTCAAGGAAGCGGGAGTCACCTCCTTTATTGTGTCGCAGCATAGTCCGGAACCCTCTCCGATCGTCATGGCAACCCTGGAGGCAATACATACAAATTATCCCCACCTCTATTCCGTAACATACGTCGATCAGTTTCATTCAACCGAGAAAATGAACCGGGGGGGGATAATCAAAACCGCTGGATCGGGCAAGTTGTCCATTCGTTGCAACTTGTATAAGGAATTAACATTTGATGTTCATGGTAATGCGGTTCTCTGTTGCAACGATTATCTTTCCTCACAGTCATTCGGCAACATCAGCACACAAAGCATACGAGAAATATGGGATGGGCCTGCCTATCGAAGAGCGCGCAACCTCCTGGGGTATTCATATTTCCCATTTCCCATCTGCACCAAATGTACGATGTTCTGATTCGAGCACTCATAAAATAAAAGTACGCAGCGTGGAGGTATGATTTTCATGACTTTTTATCTACTATCGGAGATTGGGGCAAGCCGATTGCAGAGCTTGCAAAGGTGCGACAAAACATGGTATGCGAGAAACACATTCGGAGTAACACATGAACTATTCCCTTAATTCACTAGCCCGTTTTTTTAAATTTCTGGATTCACTTGAAGGGGAGGCATACGCCGAAGCTCCCACCCCCCTGCACGACAACGTCAGCAAACAGTCGATGGATCACCTCTTTGCCACCTACCAGGTGCCGGCCCACGCTCGCGTTCTTGACGTGGGATGCGGACAGGGCGTTGCCCTGACGCTCTTTCGGCAGCGAGGCTGTATCGCCACCGGCGTTACCCTCAATGATACCGATGTTGCAATTTGTTGTGCGCAGGAGTTCGATGTCCACAAGATGGACCAGTCTTTTCTGGAGTTTGAGGACTCCTCCTTCGACCTGATCTGGGCACGGCATGTGGTGGAACACAGCATCATGCCCTACTACACACTAACGGAATTCCGCCGCGTACTAAAGCCTGGAGGGTTTCTGTATCTGGAGGCACCGGGGATAAACACGCTCGGGCATGAACAAAATCCAAACCATTACAGTGTGCTGGGTCAAGAGATGTGGGTGGCATTACTGGAACGAAGCGGTTTTCAGGTCATGGAGACTATGAGCTATTTCCTGAAGACTCTTAACGGAGAACCTGATGAGTTCTGGGGATTTTACTGCCTCACGACTGAAACGCCCTGTTAAAAAAGCTGACAGAACGGAATCTAAACCGGTTATGATACATTACAACACTGTGGTCTGCGTAGTAACATCGGAGTGTACGTGGCACAACCTCTTACACTATTGCTTTAATCATGCATTTAAGGCTCAACGGCACCGATTTCATCTTGCGGTTGCATGCAACGGTGCGTCTGATTCTTTACGTGGTTATCTTAGCAGTCTGAAGCCGGATTTTTTTATTCAACGCCAAAACCTCGGCTTCGATTTGGCTGCTTTCGATGTTATCCTCAAGGAAATACCTGTTGAACGATATGACTCATTTATTCTTCTGCACGATGATCACTGGTTTGACGATGATCAGTGGTTTGACAACCTGTCGTCCCTTGCGGAAAGAAATCCGGACGTTGACATCTTCGGCAACCTGCTCGACTGTTCGAGCGACAAACTGGTTGAGCATTTCGAGATAGTATCCCGTATCCTCGGGTATGGCCGATATATGGATGATCCGTCACCTGTATTCGCCCAGGGAGTTGCCGGACTGTTCACACGTCGTGCTATTGATTACTGGCTTGAAAATGACGGCATTCCGCATATTCATAATAATCTGAAAAATGTTGCCGAGGTGTGCGAGCGGCTTGCCAGCTTCATACTGTATGAGGCCGGATGCAGTTTTATGCAGATTCCCCCGGGGTTTCAACGCTACCTGCATCATGGGAGCCACCGTTCGTATTCCTTGGAAGCACCACGGACGCGTTATGGAAAGAGTGTGACGGAACCGGTTTAAGTGATGGTGTAAGGTCCATCAAACCACGAGAAGATAATTACTCAACTTTCGCAGTTACAGACTTGAAGCGTGCTGCACGCCTTACACATAGCTTACAATGTCTCCGCATTCTGGTTGTACAAGAAGCTGAAATATCCGATTGACGTGATTGATGGGGAGATAAAATAATGGCAAGTGACTCCTTTCTTTGGAAAGATGATAATTCAGCACGACACCTTGTTCATCCCCAATCACTACTCCACTTCTGCTCCAACGTGTGGTCCCAGCGCGGGGATGATGGCATAATACGTCGTATTTTCGCTTTGCTTGGAATTGATACTGGTTTCTTCATAGAGTTCGGAGCATGGGATGGTGTGTATCTGTCCAATTCACGAGCACTAGCTTTACGAGGGTGGTCCGGTTGCTTTATAGAGGCCGATGGAGACAAATACCGGGAGCTTTGCAAGAATTACATGAACCGGCAAGACATATTATGTTTTCAAGCTTTTATTGCGTCGCAGCCTTCGAATAACGGACGAACATTGGACGAACTATCACATGCCCACTTCCGTGGCAGGAATATCGATTTCCTGTCAATAGATATTGATGGATTAGACTATTTGATTTTAGAGGGAATGAACCTACGACCAAAAGTTGTGTGCGTAGAGGGAGGATTCTCATGGCATCCCCGTTTCTCGGTGCGGGTACCTGATGAAGTTGCGGCTCTGAACCTTCAGCAACCTCTCGCGGTTCTATGCAACATAGCAAAACAGAAAAAATACATGCCTATCTGTTTCAATCAAAATGTTTATCTGGTGGCGGAAGAGTTCAGCGCTCCATTCTACAACATTGCAAATGATCCTGTGTCATTGTGGAGGGATGCCTGGTTCAATGAAACCGAAAACTTCCGGCGCAACATGCTAGCATTCCGCAAGCACCCCATTATACGGGCACTAGAGGGGCCAGAATATGAGGAAATATCATTCTAATCAAAAATGCACCTGATTTTGTACTGTAGTATTTTGAGGAGACTCTACCAATGACTGTCCCGTCATCACTGAATGTATGGCTCGCCTACGTTGCCTTTCCCGTTACCTCCGCAGTTTACATTGAACGCGCCCTGCGCCGGATCTGCCGGGTCACCTCTATCGGCCCCCGTTTTCCGGAGGAGCGGCTTATCAAATGGCAGATAGAAAACCTGAATCTTCCCCTGCGGGATCAGGACATCCCCACCGAATTTGAACCGGATATGAGGGCGCTTCTTGACGCAACTCCTGTTGCGGAACAGCCGGATCTGTACATATGGGTGGAGTCGGTTATGGGGCATTTCCCCGAGCATCTTGAAGCGCTCTCCTGCCCCACGGCCTGCTACCTGATTGACTCCCACCTCTCCAATCTGACGTGGCATCTGGAATGGGGCAAAAAATTCGATTTAGTGTTTGTCGCGCAACGGGAATATGTGGAACAGTTCCGCGCCCAAGGCATGAACGCTCACTGGCTTCCGTTGGGATGCGATCCGGACATCCACGGAAAACAGGAGACACCAAAAAAGCATGATGTTACGTTCGTGGGAAGCACGATGTTCAATCCCCGCCGGTCGGTGCTGTTGGAGAGCCTTGAGGCTACGGTCCCATTTTATCGTGAGCGCAGTTACTGGACGGAAATGGCGCATACTTTTTCTGCCTCGAAAGTGATTTTTAACTGTGCCGTCAAGCATGACCTGAACATGCGGGTCTTCGAGGCGTTATGCACCGGTTCGCTGCTGCTTACCGATTGCGCGCGGGGAAGTGGACTTGAGCAGCTGTTCCATGACGGCGAGGATCTGGCCCTTTATCGCTGTGACGCAGAGCTTGCCGATATGGCGCAGTTCTATCTCAATAATCCCGATCTGCGGGAACAGATTGCCGAACGGGGCAGGCAGGTCGTGTTACGGGCCCATACCTACGCTCATCGAGCCGAGGATCTGCTGGCGGTCGTTCGGGGTGAAAAAGCCACGACACTCTCGGCTGAAGAACTGCGGGAACGCTCCATCGAAGGGTTGGATGAACCTTTCAGCAGCTATACGGCGCCACGGATCTCGATGAGCGCGGAGCAGCGGAGTTTCGTCATTCCGGTGCTGGACTACTCTCCCGCCAGCGAGTTCAATATCGCCACCCTGCTGCGGGATCTGGAACAGATTTCCGGGGAGGTGCTTGTTGTGTTCAACGATGAAGCCGTGGCCGCCGAGCTGAAAGGGCACCCTCGTATCACCCGCTCCGCCATCATGACGGAGAATGTCGGCGTGGCCAGGGCCTGGAACGTGGGAATCGAGATGGCAACGACGCCGTATGTCTTTATCCTAAACGCCGATCTGCACCTGGAACCGCACGCGGTGGAAGTGATGGAACAGGGGCTCCGCACCCTGGACCAGGCCGCTTGCGTCGGCCCTCAGGGATCCTTTATCAACTTCCGTCTCACCAGGGATTTCATCTATTTCAATCAGGGCGACACTGCTTCTCCGGTAGTGGTTGACGCCGTCTCCGGTTTTCTGTTTGCCGTAAAGCGTGAACATTTCGGGCCGGGAGGGCTTCGCTTCGAAAATGCCTTTACACCCTGCTATTTTGAAGAATGGGACATCGGGCTGCAGATAAAACGGGCCGGACTTAAAAGCTATGTCGTTCCCACCACCGCGTATACCCATCACTGGAGCGGTTCTATCGCTGCCCGCCGTGAGATAGACTTCATGGGCCGGAGCGAAACGCCCCAGGATATCCTGCGCCGAAACAGGGTCATGTTCCTGGCAAAGTGGCGCCGCGAGGGGGCTGATTTACTGTCTGACAGCGGCATCGGCGTGTACGTTCGCAGGGTGACGCTTGAGCTTCTACGGGCAGGAAAAAAAGAAGAGGCGAAGCAGACAGTTCAGCACTTCGCAGCCGCGGCACCGTGCCGCACCGATATCCTCTGTCTGGCCGGTTTTGTCATGGGGCACCTGGAACACCACGTCGAGGCGATCCCATACTTCAAGCGGGCGCTCAAGATCGATGCGTCTCTTGACATGGATCTCTTCATGAGGGATGTTATTGCCGAGCTTACAACTGCCTCACCGTGTAATGTGGCACAGTAGAAACAAGAGGATCATATGAAGATCACGTCATCCGCCGTGCCGGAACGATCGCTTTCACAGGCAATCGCAATGGCCATTCAAGATCACCAGGCCGGGAGGCTTCAGGAGGCGGAGGCGATATACCGGCAGGTGTTGGCTGCCGATCCGGAGAATTATGACGCTCTGCATCTGCTGGGCGTTCTGGCGCATCAAGTGGGAAAGAATGACGTTGCGGTGGACCTGATTGGTCAGGCGGTGCGAAGGAATGCCGCGAATCCCGCCGCCTTTGTCAATCTGGGGGAAGCATTGCGGGCTCTGCAACAGTTTGATCGCGCCGAACAGGCATATCGACAGGCCATCGCGCTCAAGCCGGATTCCGCCGAGGCGTTTAACAATCTGGGCACCATGCTCTACGATCTCGGACGTGTTGCGGAGGCAGAACAGGCCTATCGACAGGCATTGGTCATCAAACCGGACTTTGCCGAGGCTCACAACAACCTCGGCAATGCTCTTCAGGCTCTCGGGCACCTTGAAGAAGCGGCACACGCCTGCCGGCAAGCACTGGCAACCAAGCCGGACTTTGCCACTGCATACAGCAATCTTGGCGCCATACTCAACGATCTGGGGAGAGCGGTGGAAGCGGAGCAGGCATGCCGGCTGGCCATTACCCTCGAACCCGGCTTTGCCGCCGCGCAGTGCAACCTGGGTATTGCGCTGAAGGCACTCGGGCGGTTTGAGGAAGCGGAACAGCACTATCGGAAGGCATTGGCTCTGGCACCCGGTTCCGCGGCGACTTACAGCAGCCTCGGCACGGTGCTGCAGGATCTGGGGCGGCTGGATGAGGCCAAACAGGCCTACCTTACAGCACTGGCAATAAAGCCGGATCTGTATGAATGCCGACTCAAGCTGGCCATGTCAATACCCATGGCTGTGGCGCTGGACCATCAGCCGGACGATATCTCAAGCGTCTTCAACCGAGCCCTCGACGACCTCGAGCAAGCGATCGGCCCTGACGACTGGCCCGTCCTGGGGGCTGTCGTGGGTACGGCGCAGCCATTCAATCTCGCCTACCGCATGGGCGACCATACGGCCTCTCTTGCCCGCTATGGGGCCATCGTATGTCGCGCGCGGACGGCATGGATGAATGCGAGTCGATACTCGTATGCCCCTACCGTGATCCCTGTTAGAGATCGTGTGCGGATGGTTGTTGTTTCCGGTCACGTAAGTCAGCATTCTGTCTGGAACGTTCTGCTGCATGGCCTGCTGCGCCATCTGGATCGTCGCCGTTTCGAGGTGATCCTTTACCACACTGGGCTCGAACGAACAGTTGAAGCTGCTAACGCCGAGGCTCTGGTGGATCGCCTCGTTCAAGGGCCCGTGGATTGGATTGAACAGGTATATAGCGATACACCGGACATAATTTTCTATCCCGAGATCGCCATGGATCCCTCGACACTCAAGCTGGCGGCATTACGCCTTGCCCCGCTGCAAGTGGCCGGTTGGGGGCACCCCATTACAACCGGCCTGCCGACAATAGACCTGTTTGTATCAGGTGAGCTTATAGAGAGAGAAGATGCCGATAGCGACTACAGCGAAAGGCTGGTGCGACTCCCGGGTACGGGAGCCTGCACTGTTCTCATGGGGGTTGAGGCGGTTACGCCGGATCTTTCCGTCGTTGATGTGCCGCGGGATCGAAGCATCACCCGCTTTTTGATCTGCCAGCAGGCTATAAAATTTGACCCCGCTTTCGATGAGATCTATCCTCGCATCGCCATTGCGGTACCGGCAAGCCGATTTTGGTTCGTACGCGACTCTAAAGATCCCAGAGCCGCAGCCATTGTCGAGAAACGAATCAGGGATGCCTTTCGAGCCGTCGGGCTTGAGCCGGAGGATTATATCCGGTTTATTGGTTGGCTGCCGGGAGAGCAGTTCTGGGGGCTTCTGGACATGATGGATATTTACCTCGATACCCCCGCGTTTTCGGGGTACACAACCGCATGGCAGGCGGTACACAGGGGATTACCGGTAGTGACCCTTGAGGGGAAATTCATGCGCCAGCGGCTGGCGGCGGGATTGTTGCGCAGGATCGGAGTGACGGAGACGATTGCGGTTGACACGGATGATTATGTCTCAAAGGCCGCTGCATTGGCTCGTGACCACGATGCCCGGAGAACATTACGAGCCCGGCTGCAAACATCCGCGCCGCAGGCAGATGAGGATACAGGCGTGGTACGCGCTTTTGAAGCGGCCATCCTGACGGCCTTGAATGAACGTGAACGAGTATTTGGACCCAAATATGTTTGATATTGCACGTTCAGGAGGTTTGCAATGAAGGTTTCCATGCCGCGCGGGCGGGCTCATGGCTGGGGGATTGCCGGTGAAAACCTCAGCCGCGAGATTGCCGCGCTTCCCCCCATCGAAGGGGTCACTCTGCACTGCATGCGCGGCAATGACCTTCAGCCTTTTGAGCCGGAGCAGTGGGATCGTATCAATATTGGCTACTGTTTCTTCGAGGACGCAATTTCGGTGCTTGAACACGCCCGTGCGGCAAGTCGGCGTTGGGACATGATCGTGGCCGGATCACGCTGGTGCGAATACCAGTTGCGCATCGGCGGTGTACGCAACTGTACCACCATTTTGCAAGGCGTGGATCGGGACCAGTTCTATCCCGGTGTTAAACCGGCCCATCATGACAATTTTGTCGTTTTTTCCGGCGGCAAATTTGAACTGCGCAAAGGGCAGGACCTGGTAATCGCAGCCATGAAAACCTTCATGCAGCGTCACGATGACGCGTTCCTCTCCTGTGCCTGGCACAACCAGTGGCCTTTCTCCATGGCCACCATGGAGATGTCCTCTCATATCGCCTATCAACAGCACGAAGAGCCATGCCAGCAACTCCTGGCGGAAACTCTGGCAAACAACGCCATCCCCCTTGAGAGGGTTCTGCTCTACCCGCCGATGGACAACAGCCTGATGCGCCAGATCTACCTTGACTCGGATATCGGCCTTTTTCCCAACCGCTGCGAGGGAGGGAACAACATGGTGATGTGCGAGTACATGGCCTGCGGCAGGACGGTGATCGCCTCCGACATGACCGGCCACGCCGACGTGATCACACCGGCCAACGCCTTTCCCCTCCAACGTTACTCAACGCACCATTACAAACACTACGCCGAGGGGGTCTGGTTTGAGCCCGATGTTGAAGAGATAATTGAACAACTTGAATACTGTTATCATCACCGTCGGGAACTGCGTCTCAAAGGGCTGCGGGCCGTGACGGACATGGCCCGCCTTGACTGGGCGGAAGCGGCCAGGCGGTTTCACGCTATCGGCCAGGCGCTTGCGCTCCGTCAATCCGCCGTCGCCACATCAGCCGATACTCCGCCTCAAGAGCCGTAACAAACCCCTGTTGATCCATCAAGGGTGACGCTGTCATCAGACGCCGCAGGTTCTGTCTCAACCGGATAAGCCTCGGCACATCGGCTGCCAGATCAACGACAGTCTTTACATATTCGTCCCCCGTTTCGGCCAGTAACTCCCCAAGCCCCACCGTATTCAACAGGCTTGCCCCCACTCGTGAAGCATGCCCCAGTCCAGCCAAAGAAACAACCGGTACTCCCATGTAAAGCGCCTCACAGGTCGTCGTGGTCCCGTTGTAGGGAAAGGTGTCCAGAGCGATATCGACCTGGCCGTACAACGCCAAATGAGAGGAGCGGTCGGGGGTTTTTGCCAGGAGCATCAGACGCTCTTCGGGAATAGAGAGCCGCTCCACAACCCAGCGGCACGCCTCCGGATCACCAAACACCTCCGACTTGAGCAGGAGGCGGGAATCCGGAATCCGCGTCAGGATATCCCGCCAGTATTTCAGAATTGTCGGGCTCACCTTGGCAAAATTATTGAAGGAAGCCAGGGTTACATAGCCGTTTTTGACACAGGGTGGCGCCGTTGCAGGATCTGGAGCCTCCGGCGGCTGGTAGCAGAGGAAGGTTGCCGGGAGACGTACCAGCCGCTCCGTATGCCACCGGTCGCTCAGACCTGGTGGATCGGCCATGGCGTCGCTGATGCGGTAGTCGACGGCCGTCAGCCCGGTCGAATGCGGATACCCGAGCCAGGTGACCTGAATCGGGGCAGGACGCCGGGCCAGCAGTAAAAGCCTGTTCCAGGCCGTGTGACCGGCCAGATCCACCAGGATATGGATGCCATCGGCACGGATCAGTTCGGCCGCCTCGTCATCCCCGATCTCGGCGATATCCCGCCAGCGGTCAACACGGGATCGAATGCGCGCGCTCACGGCATCGTGGTCCGGATGGCAGTGATAGCAGGTAACCTCGAACCTCGACCGGTCATGGCAGACCAGCACCGGCTCGATGAATGACGTTACCGAATGTTCCCGGAAATCGGGTGACAGATAACCAATGCGCAGTGGTTCTCCGGGAGACACGTCGTACGAAGAAGGCAATGTCGCGACGCCATGGCGCGCTCCCCATGTTTTATGCGCCTCGAACAGTTCATTGGGGGAATAGCGGTCACTGAACAACATGGTGAACACGAGATTATCGTGAGCTATGACCGATGCCGGATCAAGATTGACGGCCTGTTGGAAGCATGCGATGGATCGATGAATTTCGCGAAGCTTTTTCCAGATGCACCCCAGGTCGATCCAGGCATTGACATGTTGCGGGTTGCGCGCCACCGTTTCCTGCAAGGAAGTGATCCCCGCCAGAAAACGCTGCCGGGAAAGGTCCGCGCCCGCCAGGTGGTACCATGCCTCGGCGTCGTCAGCGCGGTGAGAAAGGCGCAGGCGGCAGAAGCGCTCCAGGTTGTCCCAGCGCTTCAGAAGCTGGCAGAGACCCGCGAGCGGCTCAAATGTCCGGGGCGACGCCGGGTCGGTCAGAAAGGCCTTGGTCAACAGCATCAGAGCCTGCGTATGGCGGCGCTCGGCGATACAGACCACCGCCTCGCCGAGAAAAAACGAGGTGAGTGTGTCTCGCGTTTCCCCGGGGGTTTCGACTGCACGAGATTCCGTCATGGCTGTCTCTCCGCGTCGACCGGACGGGTGGCATGCTCCCGGCACCAGCGCTGCCAGATCTTCCGGTAGGCATGCTCCACCTGGGCGGTAAAGGTGACATTATCATTCAGAGGGCTGTTCATGATCATCCGGCGCAGACCCTTGCGCAGTTCCAGGAGCCGTCTCAGGTCCCCTGCGAGCGTGACGGCTTTTTCCACATACTCTCCGGCTGATTCAGCCACCAGATCCCCCAATCCAACTGTTTCAAGCAAACTCGCTCCGACCCGCGCCATATGAGAACGTCCGGCAAGGGTGATTACCGGCACCCCCATATACAGGGCCTCGCATGTCGTTGTCGTCCCGTTGTAGGGGAAGGTGTCCAGCGCGACATCCATCAGGTGGTAAGCTTGCATCTGCTCCACCACCGAACGGGCATGACCCAGGAGCTGCAGCCGTCCGGAGTCGATACCATTGTGCTCCAGATGTCCGGACAGCTCCCGGTATATCCGGTCCCGCTCCTGCCCCCGGTAACGCAGCACCAGCCGGGAGCCGGGGACCCGGCCCAGGATTTCACACCACATATCCAGCAGCGGGGCGTTAATCTTGCTGAAGTTGCTCATAGTACCGAAGGTGACGGTGCCGCTTGACAGCAGCGGCAACGGCCCCTCCGACGGAAAATCTCCGCCGGGATTGTAGCAGAGGAAGGAGCGGGGAAGGCGAATCAGTTCCTCGGTATGCAGATGTTCGGTCATCCCCGGCGGATCGGCCTTGGCGTCGGTGATTCGGTAGTCCATGGCGGGAAGTCCGGTGGTATCGGGATAGCCTATCCAGGTGACCTGCAACGGGGCAGGCCGCAGACCAAAGAGCGACAACCGGTTCTCGCCCCCATGTCCCGTCAAATCGACCAGGATGTCTATACAGTCGTCGCGGATCAGCTGCATGGCCTCCTCGTCGCCCATGCCAACGATATCACGCCAGACTATTCCATACCCTTCCTGCAGTTGCCGGGTTACCAGATCCGGTTTCTTGACGTTCGCGTAACAGAAGGCCTCCACCTGGGCGGGGTCATGCGCCGCCAGTACCGGCTGGATAAAGAACAGCACCGCATTCATGCGCAGGTCGGGAGAGACGTACCCCACCCGGAGTCGGCGGTGCTGGATCGGAGTTGCTTACCGGACATGGTACGGGAATGGAGGGAAAATAGGTCGTTCCCCATTCCCGATGAGCCCGGGCGATCTCCTCTGGCGCAATCGTCGGCAGATAGTGAAGCGTAAAGAGCCGATTGCTCGCATAGCAGAGCCGCTGTTCCCGGACGGGAGCAAGCGTTATCGCCTGCTCAAAGTTGGAAACAGAGTCAGAAATCATTCCGATATAACAAAGTAACGTCGCCAGACGGTTCAGTATATCTGCCGGATCAACAGGATCAAGACGCAGGGTTCGCTGGCAACAATCGATCGCCAGATCATAATGATCAGTTACGGTATACAGCGTTGCCATATTCAACCAAAGGGCAGAGTCGTTCGGAGCCAGGGAGAGCCCCGTTTAAAACAGAACAGGGCTTTGTCGGTATCTCCCTGTTCGCGCCGGACGATGCCCAGATTCTTCCAGGCTGTCACATACTCCGACTGAAGGGCCAGCGCCTTCTCGAAGACAAGAGCTGCCTCCTCCAATGACGCCCCGGCAACCGGCTCCCGGCTCTGCGCCGCTTCCATCAGGGCCAGTCCCAGGTTGTTGAGGAGCACGGGATTGGCGGGATCCAAGCGGCAGGCCTCGCGAAAGCGAGTGATCGCCGTTCGCCAAGCCTTGCCGCGAAAGGCAAGATTTCCCGCCAGAAAGAGGGCCTCAATATTGTTCGGGTCGCGACACAGCAACGTCTGGCATAGTTCCGCCGCCTCATTGTACCGTCCTTCTCCAATCAGCTGTTCCACCCGCTCCAGCGTCGTCTCTGAACACACGCCCATAACATACCTGTCCTCTATGTAATATTTTTTCTAAAGTTATCATCATTTCTTCCGAAATAGAATAGTAAGCAGTTTAATTTTAGTGCGGCAAGAAGCCGCACGCCTCAATCCAGAAAGGAGCATTACCATGGCACTCAGCGATATCTCCCTCACCGCAGGCATGAGGAACAATCTTCTTGCCCTGACAAACACCAGCAATAACGTCACCACGACGCAGAACCGTCTCTCAACAGGCAAGAAGGTTAACACACCTCTTGACAACCCGACCAACTTCTTTGCCGCCCAGAATGCAATAGCACGCGCCACTGACCTGACAACCCGTAAGGACGGTATGTCCGAGGCCGTTCAGATGTTGAACGCCGCCACCGCCGGCATCAAGGGCATCACCGCCCTGATCCAGTCCGCCCAGGGTGTTGCCAGCATCCGCCTTGGGCAACCAACGATACGACTGAGCGTTCCGCTTACGCCGCCACGTATCAGACACTGATCTCCCAGGTTTCCCAGCTGGCCAGCGACTCCGGTTACAGCGGAACCAACTTCCTGACCAACGGTTCGCAAACCGTCGAATTCGGTCAGCGCACCAACAGCTGCAACCTGCTGGTTTCCGGCTTCAATGCAACCGCAACCGGTCTTACCATGAACACCGTCAGCTCAGCCAGCTGGTCCGGCTACCGCCGCAATCAGCACTTCCGCCGGCGAACTTGAATCGGCCCTGAGCACACTGCGGACCCAGTCCAGCGCCCTCTCTTCTAACCTGAACATCATCACCACCCGTCAGGACTTCACCGACTACGATGATCAACACCCTGCAGACCGGTGCCGACAACCTGACCCTGGCCGACATGAACCAGGAAGGCGCCAACATGCTGATGCTGCAGACCCGTCAGTCCCTGGGCACTACCGCTCTGAGCATGTCTTCACAGGCAGCCCAGTCCGTTCTGAGACTCTTCTAAACAAGGGTCACGCTTTAACGGGCTCATAACTAAAAGGGAGATGGTAGTCATCATCTCCCTTTTGTTTATTTTTTGTTTAAGCTGCCACAACGGGGGTACTGATATGGAAGTTGACAAAGTAGGCAATTTCGCGGCCGCTTCGTATTACGCGCCTCTACAGAAACTGGCCGACCAGGCAAATCCGACGGTGAATGCCCAACAATCTGCACCGGACACAGGTAGTCAAAACACGGTCCAGCCCAGCGATAATGTTAGTCTTGCAACTTCCTCGGTTACCCGTAGAAACCTTGATATGGTCAAAGCCATTGAGCAGGAACATGCCAAGTTGAACCTGCTGGTCAAGAGTGTCAAGATGACCAACGAGGAGTTGGACCGGACCGCGGGACAGGTGAGCCAGATGGGTGCAAACCTGAGTGTCATCATTAAGAACAACCCCCCTTTCCCGCCAGACAGCGAAAAACGAAAAGAACTCCTGATGAGCTATGCCTCGATCCGCCAGGAAATTATCAAACTGTCTGTTCCGGCACCGCCTCAACCCGTCTACGAAAAGGTCAAGGGCATGTGGTCATCTCTCTTCGGGCCGACCGGTCAAATTGTTCACGACGCCGTACCGAACCTTCATGCAGCCAGCAGTGACAGCGAAGTACGTACCGCTGCAAAAGGCCTCGACAGCACCGGAGAAAAACTCGCGAATATCAGCTCCGGGATCACCCAGGCATTGATCAAGCCCTGACGATGGCTCTCAAGATTCGTTTGAAGCCTCACGAGAAGCTACTTATCGGTTGTGCCGTTCTCCACAACGGCGATAAGACAAGCGAGTTTTACCTCGAGAACAAGGTTTCCATACTGCGTGAAAAAGACATCATGAAGGAAGAGGACGCCACCACGCCGGGGCAGCGGCTTTATTTCCTCATTCAACTGATGTATATCGACGGAGATAATATTGCTGATTACAACCTCAGTTACTGGGAGCAGGTGAAGGAGATCGTCGCGGCGGCGCACAGCACCCGACCGTATCTTGAGAAGATCAGTTCATTTATTCTCGAGCAGGATTACTACCACGCCCTGAAGGCCGCCCGCGAGCTCGTGGGATATGAGCAATACCTGGTATCCCAGGCAACCACATCTTCTCCAGCGTAGGATTAAACGAATACCCCCACAAGCGCCTCAAGGACTTGCCCCTCTTCCGGCCTCCCGGCCGAACGCAGCAGCCTTGCCGTGGCTTTCAGAAAATCCGCCATACCGTAACCACATGCAGCCAGAGTGCGAAGTCCCGTAATCCCTTCATCCAGACGACCGTTCAGACTGAGCGCCACATACCGAAGCACTTGAATGCTCCGGTCATCCACATGGATTGCAGCAATTGCCTCAACGGCAGCCAGAGCATCCGGTGGCGGCAACAGACAGAACCGGCACAACGCCAGATTGACCAGCGCCGCCTGATAGCCCGGTTTCAGCGCCACGGCTCGCTCGGTTGCGGTCTCAGCATCCTTTGGACGCCCCATCCTCAGATAAAGATAGCCAAGGTTGAACCAGGCGACGGGAAATGAAGGTTCCTGCTCCAGTAATGCCAGCCAGTACCGCTCCGCTTCAACGAAACGTTCCAGTTCACCAGCCTGGACCGCCAGTTCATACAGTGCTTTCGGGTCTTGTCTCCCCGTCTCCAGCTTACGTTGTCCCAAAACATAGTAGTGAGCCCGCTTGCGCTCCAAACGTTCACTTTCCAAACCGCCATAATGATGGACCGGCACCGGGTGATCCCGTAGAGGCAGACCAGCCCGCATGATCGACCCTTCCACCATTTCGTGCACCATCCCCTCGAAACGAATCCCGTGGTAATTGGGGAACAAGCGGACCTTTACGCTGGGAGTCCAGCCGACGCCGGCCTCCTCCTCCGGGTAGGAACCGTCCAGAGGGGCAAACCCATCCAGTGCAGTTGAATTGGTATAGTTACGGGTGAGCATGGTAAAGGCACCGGGGTACGCAGCTTCATCCAAAACTTTGCGAAAAGCGGGATAGTCCCGTGGGGAAAGCGCCTCGTCCCCGTCCATCACCAGGATCCAGTCCCCTGTGGCAGAATCAATAGACACGTTGCGAGATTCCGCGAAATCATCCCGCCACGGGTAACGGATAATGCGGGCCCCCATTAACTCCGCAAGAGCCGCGGTACGGTCGCAGGAACCGGTGTCAACCACCACCATTTCATGCACCAGAGGCCGGCACGACGCCAGACAGCGCACGATGTGCCGTTCTTCGTCCTTAACGATCATGCAGAGAGAGACTGAACGGCCCGCAGGTGCCGAAGAACGCCAGGGACCAACGGCTCGCCGAGCCGCCACTCCCAGATTCAAAACGCGGTCATCGGGACCGAATAACTCGATAAAACGCTCCGCGGCCGCCAAAACTGCCTGATTGTCTCCGGTATGGAACGCCAGTTCTGCTCGAAGACGGGCCAGCATTCGACTATGCGGGTAGAGTTGAACAGCCTCCTCCGCGGCCGCCACCAATTGCGAAAACCACGGAGAGTCCATCATCCACTCCGTTGCCCGGCCAAGCTCCGATGACGTTGGGGAGAGCAAAAATCCTTTAAGGATAAGCGCCGCGGCGAACTCTTCTTCACCGCGCTGCCTCGCCAGAGCCTCCCGGAGGAGATACGCCCCGCCATGGCCAGGATCGACGCTAATGGCGGAGACCAACAGGGACTCCGCTTCGTCGTAACGTCCATCCGCCAAAAGAGAACGCGCCCGGATCATCAAAGCGATCGCGGATTCTGCGGGAATCAAGGCGAGCGCTTCATCGTGACGGCCCGCCTCCTGGAGCGCGGAGCAAAGGAGCTGGCGTAACAGTCGGTCGCTGCCATACTCCCGGCACGCTTTATCCAATAAAGCCAGTGCCTCATCCAGGCGTTCCTCCAGCAGCAGGCGCTCGGCATCCTCACGCGCCCGACACGCGGCTATCCGATCCGCAACTGCCTTGTCGGCGACCGGCCTGCTCCATTTTTCCCGGAAGAGGGACCAGTTGCCTGTCAGGACGGCCCGGTAGTCCACATTCGCCCCTTTGAAGGAAACACTCCCATGATGATGCACGTAGACATCTCCGGCAATCAGGTTACGATAGCCGGCAATAGCGGCCCGGAGGCAGAAGTCATCATCCTCGAAGTTTCCTGTGCCAAAGCGTTCGTCCAGCCCACCGATCTCTTGGTACAACGTTCGGGAAAAGAGCATGCAGAACCCCACCAGGCGACGCGAAGCGACCCGTCGATACCGATGGTGAACACGGAAAGAGCGGGCAAAAGAATCCAACAGCTCCATGCCGCCAGATTCAATGTTTCCCAGTCCCTGAATTCCGCTGGCATTATTGGTAAGCGGGCCGACGACCCCCACCAGCGGTTCTGCCCGGTGGCACTCAATGAGACCCGTAAGCCACCCCGGCGTCACCACTACGTCGTTGTTCAGCAACACCAGGTAATCACCACCTGCCACTGCCATCCCCTGATTGCAGCCGGCGGCGAATCCACGATTCTTGCCGTTGTTGATCAGCCGGTAATTGGGTTTCTCCGCTGCCTGGGATTCAAGCCAATGTACCGTGTCGTCCTTTGAACCGTTGTCAACGAGTATCACCTCGTGCGGTTCAGGGGTATGAAGTTCCAAGGCTGCCAGACACTCCATGGTATAATCAAGCTGGTTAAACGTGAGGATCACGATGGAGACGAGTGGGTGGCGTTCAGGCGTCGGCAGGGAACAGGCGTGTGGCCTGGTAAAAACATGATGGAACGGCACACGAGGATTGAACGTGCCGCACGATGGGTTGAACCAGTCAATCCCCCACAGTTCCTCTGGAGTTGGGACGCGACCCGGTCCATAGTGATCCTCCAGAATCCGGTAGAGTGCATCACTGCTTTCCCGTACCAGTTGACCTGTCAGGCTCTCCGGCTCGCTGCGAAAGCTGTGCTGCCCCTCGTGAAAGATGAAGACATCGCAAGCGATGTGAAGCTCGAGACCATGGAGCCGCAAACGCCACGAAAGTTCAAGGTCGTCGTTACCGAGGAAGAGTCGTTCATCAAGCCCCCCCACCTTTTCCGTGATATCCCGGCGCACCATCAGGCAGAAGCCTGTCAGGAGCTTTGCAGGCTCGCATACACCACGGTTCCAGCCGTACAATAATCCGGCCGCATCCTCCGGGTTGATTGTATCCGGCACATTGCCCTGCCAGTATGGAAGCACCGATTGGCGTCCGGCGGCAAAATTTGAGACCGGCCCCACTGCACCAACAGAACTGCTGATAAAATGTGCGGACATTCGGTCCAGCCAACCAGACGTAACGATTGTATCGGGATTTAACAGTACGATGAGCGAGGACCCCGTCGCCCGGATTCCCTGATTGGTGGCAACGGAAAATCCCCTGTTGGTGGGGTTGGCAATGATGCTCATAATGCCAGGGGTGAGCGTAGAAGCCAGAGAAGCGGCTACCTCCAGCGTTGCATCACGGGAGTTGTTGTCCACGACGACGACATCGTCGCCCTGACGCAGGGTAGCCAGCACGCTCGACAAACACGGACCGAGAGTGGCGGCGGAATTATAGGTGACGATGATGATTGATACGGAAGGGAGCATCGCTGGAACGCCCGCTACAGGCCGGCCAGAAACTCCCTGGCGTCGCTGTTCCACGGTTCAAGTTCCAGAACTTTTTCTATAAAGGTCCGTGCCTGCTCCTTAAGCTGGTTCGCCTTGGAGATGATCGCAAGGGCGGTCAGCAGTTCGATATCCTTGGGGGTTTCCTTCAGGAGGGATGTATAGATCGCAATTGCTTCATCAACGCGGCCTAAATGCGTAAAATACAGGTCAGCCAGATTTTTCCGATAGGTTGGATTAGCAGGATCGCAGGCGACTGCGCGCTCATAGTGTGCTGCCGACTCATCCAGACGTCCCTGCTTGAAGCGGACGATTCCAAGGTTGTTGTGGGCTACGGCATTTCCAGGATTTTGGGCAAGCAGCCGTTGCAGAGACAGTGCCGCTTCGTCATCCTCGGAAACCGGCGCGGCAATCGGCGCAGCAGCAAAAGAATCGGGCGATGGAGCCGTGGTTACGGAACGGTATTCGGCGGCTGAAACTGGCCCTTCCATGTTGGCCAACACCTCTCGCAACTCCTGATTATCCGGATCGATCTGCAGAGCTTTGCGATAAAAAATCTGGGCCTCTTCGGGACGACCCACCTTACTGCAAATCGACGCCAGAGCGGTCAATATTTCGAAATCCTGGGGATAGTCGCTCAGGAGCTCGGTCAAAAGTTCTATGGCGTCATCCGTCCAGTTCAGCACAACAAAATAAAACTCCGCCAGGTTTTTAATTACGGCCGGATCCTTGGGTCGAAGTCGGTTGGCCTTTTCATAGTGGGCCAGGGCAAGCAGAGGGTTTCCTGACTTATGAAAGAGCACTCCCAGGTCGTTGTGTGCCAAGGCCACATCCGGGAACATCTTCAGGAAAGTCTTGACTTCATTGATGGCGGCATCGACAGAATCGCCCGAAAGGGTTGCACGCAGACGCTGGTAGGCGTTCTGGGCTTCGTACATATTGTATGGTACAAGGGATGTGCTCATTATCGGTTGCTCCTAAAAAAATATTTTTTGGATTCTACTCATATCGTCATAATATGCAACCGTTTTCACCAGAGTCCGCTACTTTTCCCGCGATACGTGCGGCTATCTTAGCCAACCGCTGGCGGTGCCGCTCCTGATATGTACTAAATATCCTTTCAATCTCCGGATCGGCGATATCGCGTTTGTTTCCGACCCCTTCGGGCGAATACCAATACAGTCCGGTCACTTCCGGCACATGATGCAGGGGAAAACGTTCGCCGATCCGCAGCCACATCTCCTGATCGCCGATAGCGATATAGCGCTCGTCGAAATACCCGACGTAGTCATGTACCGTGCGCCGCCACATGGGGTGGGGACCGACGCAGCAATTGTCCAGATGATATTCGAACGAATAATCGGGCCAGCGGAACTCGCCGCAGCGGTCATGGTGCTCGAAGGTTTGGTGCGGAGAGAGGGTCAGCCAGGTGTCGCCATAGACCAGCATCGCCTCGGGATGGTCGTCCAATGCGCCCTTGAGTATCTCGCACGCCTCCGCCCGCAAGCGGTCATTGGTGCTGAACGAGATGAGATATCTTCCCGTAGCGTTCCTAATGGCAAGGTTCCAGGCGGCATAGATGCCGATCCGTTCTGAGGTGCGAATGTAGCGGATGTTACCGTACCGTTGCTGGAACTCCTCCACAACAGCCCGTTCATTCTGCGGCGAGGCGGCATCC
The DNA here is from genome assembly GCA_963760075.1 of uncultured delta proteobacterium. GTDB lineage: Bacteria > Desulfobacterota > Desulfuromonadia > Geobacterales > Pseudopelobacteraceae > JACRCG01. Next base: position 64,164 of record CAVXBQ010000005.1, read on the forward strand.
ACGACAATGATCTCCAGTTGACCGGCAATGGTCTGCCGCTCCAGATCTTCCAGGCACTCGCGCATGAACTCCTCGGAGGCATACGTCGTCACGATGACGGAAATCACAGGAGTTTCGGGCATCATACGTCCTCAATCCTTGACCGCAGGCCCCTGATCTCGCCACAGGAGGGGTTTCCCATCCGGTATCGTCCCTGAGGGGAGATCATGGAGCTGCCGGGAAAATATTTAAACATTGGGATTGAGGGTGTTACAGGGAATCTGACTTGCGCAATAGCACGTCCACATGTTGTCCAATTCAAAATTATCACCACTAATTCCCAGGCTGTTTACCACATGAATATATTGCTTCTTTATTACATACGCATGGTTGTCGCTTAATATTCCATTAACATAAAGTCCAAAATTAAAATCAGGGGATAATCTCAGAATTAGATCAACCATCTTCGATATGTTCAATATATAGGGGAAGTAGCAATAATGAACTACATCATTTGAAAGTGTATAGCCATGTTTTGCCAAGACAATAACATCAGGACTGAAAAAATCAAAAGCATGAAAATGGTAAAAGACTACGGGCATTCCGTCAACCGATACTGAGCCGGACGGATCCGTTGCAAATGTGTACTGTATCTGATTCCATGGGGCAACTCCGGCACCGATATGCTTGAGGACGTGAATGCCTTGGAAGCGCTCGGTCCAATCGTTAAGATACAGTTGATCACCAAATTTCCCATCTTCAACCCTTGCATAACACCACTCATTGCATTTGGCTCGCCACCATCGCAGGACTTCAAGTCCGCGAACATCATTCTTGAAGCAGAGAAGGCCAACATTATAAATGCCGTGTTCTGCCAATTGCTCCAAGCCTGGCGAAAACCGATGTTCATGGATCAACACGGAGTCATCACCGAGCTCGTCAAAAATAGGGTCGGGAGCAGAAAAAAAGAACAGATCTGCATCCGAATACGTAAGCAGATCTATGTGGGGATATCTCTCGATGATGCGCAGGATGACCGTCGGGGTCAACGTCCAGTAGTATTCTACCAAAGCTCGGTTTCTTTTGGCGGCAAGAAGTTCTTCGTCACCCCGTTCAATTTCGTGCAGCGGAATCAATACAACATTTTTCAGGTCGAGTTTCTTGAGGATCGTTCGTGTAAGCTCATCCAGGCAGACGACAAAAATAGTTACATCTTTTGTCTCATGCTCAATAAGGGATGAAATCAGAGATAGGCCTCGTATCAGATACGTCTTGTCAAAATAGGTGCAGTAGTAACGCTTCACGGAAGGACCTCTATCAATAGTGGGCAACAAAGTCGCCAAGGGCTGTACAAATTCTGTCTATATGGCTGCCTTGCATTTCAGGGTACATTGGCAAACTAACAATTTTCCCGTAAAGGCGATCCGTGACGGGCAATGCATCGCCTCCACGTATTCGACCGGAGTAGGCAGGCTGCCGATGAACCGCGACCGGATAATGGCGTGCCGTGCAGATTCCCCGCTCTGTCAAAAATGCTTCGAATGCATGACGATGCTCGGTTTCAACTACGTAAAGATGCATAGCGTGAACCGTTCCGGGCATTTCTGCAGGTCCGGTAACCACTACGCCTGTCAGCGCCTGGTTATAACAGCGGGCAATCTCCCGCCGTTTGGCATTGTCTGCTGCAACGTAAGGCAGCTTGACACGCAAAATGGCCGCCTGCAGTTCGTCGAGCCGGGAGTTGACCCCGGCCATGTGGCTGACATAGCGTTCTTTCCAACCGTATTCCCGCAGCCAGCGACAGCGCTCGGCAATTCCGGAGTTGGTGGTGACCACTGCTCCGCCGTCGCCAATGGCTCCGAGATTTTTTGTCGGATAGAAGCTGAAAGCTGCAACATCTCCGATCGTCCCCACGTTACGGTCGCCGACTGCTGCGCCATGAGCCTGAGCACAATCTTCAACGACCGCAAGCCCATACTGCCGGGCGACCCTCATGATTTCGTCCATTGATGCCGGCTGTCCGAAGACATGAACTACTATCACCGCTTTTGTTAACGGAGAAACCAGCTTCGGAATTGCCGCGGGGGAGATGCAACGGGAGACCGGATCTATATCCGCAAAAACCGGCACGGCCCCAATCTGTTCGACCGCCGCAACAGTGGCCACGGCGGTGTGGGATACCGTTATCACCTCGTCTCCCGGTCCGACCCCGCAGGAACGCAGGGCCAAGGCAATGGCATCGGTGCCGCTGGAGACCCCCACACAGTGTTCCGCACCGAGCCAATCAGCAAACTCCCGCTCAAACAGAGAGACCTCTTCTCCGAGGACATAACGACCGCTCTCGAGGACCCGGCCTATTGCCGCCTGAATTGCTTCAGCGTGAGCAAGATATTGAGCCTTGGGGTTGGCAACGGGAATTTGTTCAACGGCTGGTTGTTTCATCATCATCCTTATAATACTGAGAATGGATTCTGAAGTAGTCCAGAGTGCGTTGCAACCCCTCTGCCAAAGGAATTGCCGGCTTCCATCCAAGCTTCGCTCGAAGTTTACGATAATCTGCGTAATAATCGCCGATGTCAATTGCCTTGCGATCTGCGGGAAAGGGAACAATGCGGTATTCCCCGGAGCCGTTTATCTTTACGAGAAGCTCAGCCGTATCCTTCAAATTGATTGGATCGTCGGCACCCAGATTGAATATTTCGCCGTTTGCATCATCAGAAAGGGCGCAAAGGATAAGGGCGTTGACCACATCATCCACATAGTTGAAGTCACGTACCTGTTTGCCGTCGCCAAAGACCAGCACAGGTTTGCCCTCAATGATATTCCTGATCCAAATGCCCAAAAAAGTCTGGCGCGCATCCTTGACCCTCATGCGTGGCCCATAGGTATTGGTGAGACGCAGCACCGATGCGCGTATGCCATAGACATTGTTGTACAGGATGTGATACCACTCGCCGGCCATTTTATTGATGCCGTTTACGTCCACCGGCGCCAGGGGGTGTTTTTCGTCCACCGGCAGATACTGCGGGGCGCCGTAGAGCTGTCGCGTGCTGGCAAAGACCAGCTTGATCCCCGTGTTGTATTTGCGACAGGCCTCCAGTATGGAGAGCTGGGCCTTGGCATTGATCTCCAGATCCGGATAGGGGTTGTTCATCGAATCGACGTGGCTTGTCTGGCCAGCCAGGTTGAAGAGATAATCCTGTCCCTGCACGAGATACTTCATTGCATGCTCATCACGCACATCGGAGATGTTGATACGCACCCGGTCCTTGATCGGTTCAATGTTCCAGAGATTGCCGCCATATTCAGGAATCAGGCTGTCCACAAGGGTGACGTTGGCTCCCATCTCCACGAGCTGCATAGCCAGATTCGATCCTATGAACCCGAGGCCGCCAGTTATGAGGACGTGTTTACTCCTGAAACTGCACATTATATTCCTCCCGGTTTTTTAGCATCACAATCAATTCATACCCGTTTGAAAAGGAACGTTGTTTCGTAAGCGTCAGCCGCTGGATTAGAGTTATATGCAATAGCATTTACCAGTTTGAACCGGTTGACGGCAAACTCTTTGATAAGTTCTTCTTCGTTGAATACCAGTTCAACGGTTTCTACGCCGTAAGCATATTTTTTTACGTATTGCGTAGGACGGTGTTTGCAAATAGGGGTTCGAGATGCCACTATAAATTTGTCCGCAACCCGCGCGGTCTCGAAAATATGATCTCGGTAATTGGGCACATGGAGTAAAATACATGATGAAATGACCGTGTGAAACTTCCGATCTGCAAAGGAAAGGTTGGCACCGTCTGCCGTGAAGAACTTCACTTTGGGGTAATAGTCCTTCGCCATGGCAATCATCGTCTCGGAGTAATCAACGCCGGTGTAATCAATCCGTTTGTTCAACAGATATTCAAGAATTTCATAATAATAGCCGCTGGCGCAACCTATTTCCAGAACAGAACATTCTGGCGTTGTGTACGGCGTTATGATATCTGCAAGCACTTGGAATTGCGTTGCAACCTTTCCTTTGTACATCCATGCGAGCTCTCGTTGAACAAGAGTCCGCTGCTTAGTGGGAATATCCTTGTCTTGCCAAGCAGACTCCATTGTTGCAGTGATTTCCGTCTTGGATATGGCTGTGTGGCCAAACGAAATTTTAGATACATCAAGATGCGGTAGACGTTTTTGTTCATCTTGGTACCGCAGGTGACGTTCGAGTACCTCTGCTGTCTGGGCCATACGCAAGGCATAGGTGTGGTCGCGCAGTGTACGCGCCTGCCCGGCGCGAGCGATCGCCTCGGCCTCATCAGGATTGGCCAAGTAGTAGTTGATGAGGGCGGCGCACTCCTCAGGTGAGCGATAAGCAACCACCTCCGTGCCGATTTCAAACAGGTCGTTGAGATTGTCCTTATAGTCGGTGACCAACAGTGCACCGCAGCCGGTCGCTTCGAAGAGACGCATGTTGTTGGCGTAATTTTCCGCCACATCGATATGGCGGTTGAGGGTAATCCGAGAGCGCCGCAACAAGGTAAACATCTCACGTCCCCATGCCTCGCCATGATGCCTGCCGGCAATGGGCGAATCGGGACGAAGATGCGCTGCACCGTATCCCCAAAACTCTACCGGTACGAGCCCAGCGAGCTGTTCAAGGGTTTCCAGTCCTTTTCCGTGCTGCGGAGATATCCCTCCGACAAATGAGAGAGAAATATCGCGGGATACGTCGGGGGTTCGTTCCAAGACCCTAGCGTCGAAGGCGAGAGGCTGATAGTATGCAGTGATCCCAGCTTTGCGAAAGCATGCCACGAAATGAGGGAATGATGAGAAAATGACATCAAAACCAGCAGCATCTGTTTGATGTGGCAGGGGAGAGGCAATCTGGCCGACTATGAGACGCGTGTGCTGCCGGATGAGCTCAAGAAATCCCCGTGTAGCCATGCTTAAATCCTGAATGTAAACAATATCAGGACGGCATCTACGAATCTGCTCAAGCGCAACGGCAAGGCCCTCTCCGGTGAATCCATTTTCTTTTGCCCAGGCGGCTTGAAGCAGAGGTGCATTGACGATTAAATCGTCCGCCTGCCAGCCCAAACGTTTCAAGCCAACAGAATAGAAGTCACTGTCGCCGAAGCATTCTGATTGGATGGATTCCTTCTGGTCTGCATATGACTTGGAATGAAGCAAGGGATTTTTGAGGTAGTGTTCCCTCAAGAAAGCATCATAATAAGTGTTTATGAAAACTATGGATGGTTTTCCCGTCGATGATATGGTTTCTGCATTATCCAACAAGGACATTCCTGCGAATGAAGCGTTATCGCCGGCGGATCTGTCGATAGAGGTGAGATCGCATGCAACTGGCGTATAGTTTATTTGGACTGAAGTCGCATCTGCATTAATGGCATTAATATGTGTGGAAGTGCCATGATTATTGACGAAAAATAAAAACTGCTTCAACTCTTCAATGCCCGGAAAGAAAAATCGACATATTCCAACCAACCTTGCGAATTCTAATGAGTAAGCCACGCGGCTACACGGATATTTATGCAATTCTGCGACAATTTTATGGCCTTCCTTAACAAGTCGGAGCGTCTCTACTTGCATTTCTTCGCCAAAACGCGCGAGAAAACATGTCTTGACATCTTCAAGCAGAGCCTCTTTCTCAAGCTCCGTCAATTCGGAATCCATAATCACATTTACATGCTCATAAGCCATCAGAGTCCGAGGAACTAATCTCTCTAAACCCGATTTCGAAAACAAATCAATTTGCCTGTCAAGAAGTCCTTGCGCATTCTCACCAGGCCGGTTATCCCGTCGGAAGAATAACGGTTCATCCACCTGTGCTACTGCTCCAACCAGATTCAAGCTTGCCATAACTACATGGTCCGGGCCGATGACATTAATCGGCTTCCAGATTTGCCGGTAGACTGCTGTCCTGAACAGTCCGTAAACCATATTTCCCCAGTAAAATTCCCACATAATTCTACGAAAGCGCTGGCAACGATCAAGACCGCGCGTATCAAGAAGATCAGGAGCGATCTCAGTAACCGCATCATTTTCGTCGATCATTACGGTCCTAGGATATGCCAAAACAATCGAGTCATCGCGCTGTAATTCTGACAGTAGAGTAGAAATAAAATGCGGAGCCCAAAGATCATGGTCTGCCGCAAACATGATAAATTCTCCGGCAGCCTCATCAAGAATACGCGAACCGTTACGCATCGGGCCGATATTCGTTATATTACGCCGTAGGTTATGCGCGGAGTCTTTCGCGGCATACTCGTGGCAGATGGCAGCGGTACTGTCTTCAGACGCGTTGTCAGATATTAATGATCTCAAAGTTTTGATACTCCTGCGCGAGAAGCGATTCAATTGTTTTCGCCAGGAATTTTTCGCCGTTGTAGACTGGTAGGCCGATAGTTACAAGTGGTTTATGACTGCTTAAAATAAGGTTAGACAGGGTTTTCATAACCTTCCTTTGTTATCGGATTATCGTGGATCAATTCGTTTCATGGCATCTCCGCTTACAAACAATGCATTTCCTGTCCACAGACGACCATGATCCGTGTGCAGAAAAGGGAATAGATCCCACAACATATATCCATAGGGTTTCAGAAAGTTCCATATATCGTTAAAATCACACTGTTCAGCATAGTTTTCTGCAAAGAGCACCTCAGAGTAAATAATGTCAATTCTGTTTTCTGAAAGCAGCTTTTCCGCCCCCTGTAGTACGCCTAGTTCAGCACCTTGCACATCAATCTTAAGAATATTTATACTACCAACACCATGCCTTTCAGTAATATTGTCGAGCGTATCCACAAGAACATCAAAGTTATCGTAGTCATAATTTCTGTTTTGACTACGTTCACGAACAAACTCTTCCGGCGGGAGCAATGACGACGCTTCCGGACATTTAGTTGCATAAAATGTTGCCTTACCCGGTGACGCACCTACTGCCAATTGCTCGCATCGCACCCCGCTCATGGTTTCACATTGTTTCTGCAGTTCTAAAAAAGTGTGTGGATGTGGTTCAAACGAATAAATTGAGCATCCTGATGAAATCCCTCGGTATTTTAATACACTCTGGCCGATATTGGCACCAACATCAAAAACGACAACATCATTACTGTAAAGTTGATCTATAAGCCACTGCTGCTTTTTATAGCCTGCGTCATCAATTTCAGCATTATAATATGACATTTAGTAGTCTCCTAATTTTAAACGGATGACCCATACTGGATTTGCTAGGTTAATAATAATTTTCGTCTCGATACATTTCACTGTAATGCAGGGTTCATCACCCTGATATGGTTGAATTTTTCACGATAGATATCCATCTCTTCAAAGGACATATTTCTAGGCTTCAGGTAGTATTGTTGCGTCTTTTGGACCGGATCCAGATCTGCTTCTCCTCGCCAAAGCGAAGAGGTGTCGAAATGGCCAAGCAATAAACCTTCACTTCTCGCTTGCTCAAACAGCCTTGTTCCAGGAAAAGGTATCAAATTAAATACATAGTTCAAGTCAGCATTCAACTCCATCAACAAATCATATGTGTCCTGCAATGTTGCCGACGTATCTTCCGGGAAACCCATGATGGACATCGTACTAACACGCATTCCATTCTCCTTGAGCAGTCTCTTTGCACGGAAAATTTGTTCGCGGGGGAGATTTTTGCCAATAACTGTATTTCTCATGTAATCGTTGCCGTGCTCCACGGGTAGTCTGGCAAATACACAACCCGCTTTACCCAATGAGTATGCGACATCTTCATCTACTTGGCCCAGATATAGTCCGCAAGTAGGCTCAAACTGAATGTCCAGCTTTCGCTGAATAATTTGATCACAAATTCCAATTATGTGTTGTTTGTTCAAGTTAACATTATCGTCAATGAACCCAAAATAATTCATCCCAAATTCTTTATTAAGTCGTTCAATTTCGTCTACAATGTTTTTGGGGGAGCGCATTCGAAATGTTCTTCCCATTGTTTTATGGCAAGCACAAAAATTGCAGTTGAATGGGCAACTACGAGAGGTGAGAATAGGAATCGACAATTGAATGTTCATGTTTTTGGGATTATGCCACCCTGTATGATCAGAGTAGTAATCCTCCAGTTTGATGAGATCCCATGCTGATTCGGGAAGAGCATCCAGATCAGAAATATAACTTATACGCGGATTGCTTACTACCCTGCCATCAACTCGGTATGTAATTGCCTGGACAGATTCAATATCCGACATTTTTCTACTTTCAATAGCGTTTGCCAAAGCGACAATTTGCTCTTCACCCTCACCCAGAATAATCGAGTCAATATCAGGACAATTGTTGAGAATATCCTCAGCGAATAAAGTGGGGTGGGAGCCTCCCACAGTCACATGAATTTCGGACGCAACATTTCGTACATACTTTGCCGCGTTAGCGATGAATGGAAAATGCTGACTTACGAAGCAATTGAATCCAATCAATGCAGGTGTGTGCACGCGGATGTGGTGTTCGATAATGGATAACGAACTCTCGTCTAGTGTCTTACCTTCCTCGGCTTTTTTAATAGATAAATCCAGAATTGTGGGAGTATGTCCTGCACATCGTAATACTGCCGCAAGAGAAAGCAACGGCACTGGGATGGTCCCTTTCGATTCTTGCATCCAGTCTAGTTTTCTGCAGCTGATAAGTAATATATTCATGTTATGCGCCTCACGAATTATGACTATTTAACCGTACATGGCAATTACATCAGACAACGCTTCATCAATTAATTGAATCCACCCAACAATAGAGAACAGTTTCTGACAGATTTGAGGAATGATGCCTGAGTGAAAATTTATATTCAGAGACATATGATCTTACTATTTCGATGATATCAAATAAATCCCATGGTTTATGATACACACTGATTGCCAATTTCGGCCTATATTTCCTGATTACCGTGTCCGCACCCAGCAGCATTTGTACTTCCATCCCTTCAATATCTGCCTTAATAAACGATACGGGGCATTGATTTTGCTCCAAATACGAATCAAGGCTCCAAACATCGACACCAGGCATCTCGTTATTGATAATTGAATCATCTTCTATAATAGCTGTTGCAGCCAATTTACTGGAAGAAGTGCCAAAACATGCTCTCCCGTTATGTTCAGCAAGACCTGCATTGATCATTGAAATATTACGCGGATCAAGTGCCCATTCTGCAATCAATCTATGCATACGGGTTTGCAGTGCTTTAAATTGTAGCAAGCCTGGCTCAAACAGGTGAATATGTTGGAACAAACCCGTATTACTCCAAATAAATTTTTCTGTAGTATCACCTACATAAGCACCTGCATCAATGAAATGTTCTTCTCCAATGTTTTGAAAGTGCGAAAGACAAAAATAAGGAGTTTCATTCATTATTTCAGCACAATATTTAAGTTGCCCTGTAAGCATGGCTAACAAGAGTCCGTCGAGACAGGTCTGAGACATTTCATCTTCGAAGATATCGTTCCGTACCGTGGCATATCTAGTTAGATTGTCTAATACATAAAATGCAAGAAATGACATATAGTCAAAACCGTCTGCATGGAGTTGCTTGCTTATTTCATTAACAGCGGTTCTTGTAGTAATAAGCACAAATGACGACGCTTTTACCAATGGATGATCGAATGAAACTATTGGGATTCCGGCAAGAGTTGTTCCTTGTTTTTGAACCGAATTATCGATAAAACACGTTATTTTCAAACGCCTATCCCGCAAATATTCAACTGCATCAAGCCCCATTAAGCCGGCACCATACAATGCAATACCTTCTTCAGATGCAGTGTTGATTCTCGAATAAAAAATTTTAAGATCGTTTACACATCCAAGTATATGCTGCCAACTCTGACTTAATGTATCTTTCATACAAATCCTTGTTCGGAAAGTGATTCATTCATATCAATATTCAACGCCGAGGCGCACTCTCAATTACCCGCCCAGAGCTTATCCTGCCCGGCAAATCAGTACCTGGAATAATAACCGCCGTCTAATAGAAATTGCACATGCAATACTTCATTTATGAGATAGCGAGACCGTTGTGCGAATTCTTGACGATCAATATCAAACTCATTCGGGTCAAAAATGATGAAATCATATGTTACATCCATGCTGAAGATTTCTCCGATAGTGCAGTAATGCTCTATCGCTTTTATTCTCTTATCTGTGGCTAAAAGATCTCTGACTCTCGTGACACACTCACTCTCACCCACTATGGCAATAGTCTTGCCAACAATCGCTTTTAATATCGCCACATTCAATTCGTCCGGAAGAGGATTAATGATGTTGACGTCCGGATTCAGGCCTTGCTCTTCAATGAGTTGCGGCGTTGCGAGTGCCCGTGGTTTAAGGGTAACTATCGCATCGTACTCATGTGTTTTAAGAGCTGCAAGTGAGAGTTGCGGCATGTGGTAGAAGTATTTATAGTCTGAAACGTGCGGATTTTCAGGATCAACCCAGGCAATTATTTTGTTGCAAGGAATTGAGAGCGCGCCTGAAAATATGAGATCCATGATCCAACTTCCATATACAACAATTTTATTGCTTCCGTTAATGCTCGATTTGAAATTTTCCGCATGGTTCTTTGTTTCAAAAAACTGATATATATCGACAGATACGGTATAATAACAGCCATCACAAAGCTTTGTTATATTAAGTGGATTGTGATATGCGCATGAATCAAATCTGACCAGATTTCCACAAGTAGGACATTTCCCCTCGAACACAAAGCCCGCTTCAGCGCCAAGTTCAAAAATTCTTTCAACATCGACGGCCGCATGCCGTTTTGAATAGAGTCTGCGATGTGTAATATTTTCAGTGCAGATGACATTATAGAACTCATCATTAGAAAGGGCCGAAATGTTCAGCACGGTGTCATCACTTTTTTCACGAATATCAACATATGATATACCGGCTTTCATAGAGTAGGAGAGCAGGAATTTAAAAGGATCTTCAATTAAGCCATTTTTCTCTGCATTTCTATAATATGCTGTGCCAGGATATATAATAATTGATGCGAGCCCATTAGATGGGCCATTAATAAGGTCATGCTGGTTGATAAAATTAAATGTTTCTTTAATCTCTTCTGCCGTTTCCGTTTCATGTCCAAACATAAAGTTACCAAAGACGTTGAGTCCTGCTTCTTTTGCCTGGTTCAAGTTTCGCGTATGGTCGCTAAAGGTTGCACGCTTATTCATAACCTTTAATACACGATCGCATGCACTCTCAAATCCCATACAAATAAACATACACCCTGCTTCTTTCATTGATCGGTATGTTTCAACAGAAAAATTCACATCTGTGCGAAGTTGACCTATCCAGGGTTTATTTATCTCCTTTTTGTATTTCCGGCAGAACTCCTGTGTGTAACTTTCATCATCAAACGCAACTTCCGAATAGATAAAAAAGAAATCGAAATTGTATTTCTCTACCCAATACTTCATTTCAGAAATGACACGATCAACTGAACTGGGTGTAAACTTACCTATAGTCGGGGAACAGAATGCGCACACATTAGGACATCCACGGCCTGCAAGTACCGGAAAAAAGGTTTTGTTAAAACGAAAAAGCGTGTCTGACAGCGAAATATATTCGTCTATATGAAAAGAATCCCATGCAGGTAGTATACTCGTTTTCTCTAGATCAAACCGAACCGTTGCATTCTTTCTAATCGCAGCGGTGCCGTCTTTCCAACATAATCCCGGTATCTTGAGCAAATCGCCGATATTGGGGGTTCCTGTTGAAAGCACCGCTAACAATTCAATAAGGTTTGTTTCAGCTTCGCCCTTTAATATGTAATCCACATCTAATTTCTCAAAGATTGTGTTTTCGGGCAAATCTTTGGCAATCCCCCCACCCATAATTATTTTGCAGTTCGGATCATATCCTTTAACTTGTGGAATAATTTGATAGAACCATCTAAAAAAACCTACCAACCCACCTACAAGAATATAATCATATTTTTCTTTAGCAATTAGTTCAAACAGTGCATCTTGTGACATACGAACGGGTATACTGCGTACAACCTCACCATTAGTTTTTCCATCTGCACCAGCATGATTCCTTTTGAACCAAGCCCTGTTGTCATAAAAAAAAGCATATATATCATAGCTGTATCCCGAGTTTTCCAGTGTAGCAGCAACATAGGCCGCCCCCATCGGATACAAAAAAGTAGGGGGTAGTAACAAGAGAATCTTTGGTTTATTATTCATGCAGGCCCCTTTCATTCGCGTGCAGTACATCTCCTGACGCCGTCAAAACGATTCCTCTAAAATCCATCGCTTTTAGTGCACCGTCAATAACGTCCTCATATCCCGGTGCCGTCACAAGCAGCGTGCACACCGGCTCTACATGGCTCAGAACCTCAGGAAGCTCTATTGGCAGCCCCGCCAGAGTTCGCATCCTTTTGGAAGGATCCTTGTCCACAAAACCACGGATGTCACAGTTGCGAAGGGCCGTCTGCCCCATTATCAGCATGGCATACTGGGATATCCCCCAAAGATAGAGCGGTGTTTTCGCCTGTGCCAGCTCAGCGAACCTATTTTGCGCCGGATGTCGTCTGGACCATGAGATGTATTCACGCAGATGTCGTTCAAGTGCATGATTAGGTTTCTCACGCGATATCGAACCCTTGCGAAAAACAGCCCAAACGCAGGGGACCCTCCCTACAGGGGGAGCATCAAGTTCAAACCGGCCTGTGACGACCGTTTCGAAACCTCCAGCATTGAAAAGAGCAACAAGCGTTGATGTGTCAAAATGATTTACATGCTCCAGATAGAAATCTTGGTACGGATTGTTGGTGTATTCCCCATACCCGGACGCATCCGGAACTTCCACGTAGAGAATCCCATCATCGCTCAGCTTCTCATGCGCGGCCGCAACTAGTACAGACAGATTGATAACATGCTCGACGACGTGGGAGTAAACCAGTACGTCGGCATGAATCTCAGGAAACGGCAGTTCCAGCGCGGAACCCGTTTCAGCTGACATTCCCAACGTTTCCCGTATATACCTGACACATTCAGGCAGCATGTCTACGCCATATAGATGTGCATATCCCCGCTGTGCGAGAACACTTAGAAGGCCGCCCTTGGCACAGCCTACATCAAAGATTAATGACTGCTTACTTGGTATTAGTGGGGCAACACGCTCATAAAGCTTTTCGAAGCGCTTCAAGTCGTTTGCCCCTGAACCACCAGTTCCGGCAGTTGTAGCTGTATAGTAATAGGCATTTTGTCGATAATAGTGGTCAAAATCAGCTTGACTGGATGAGGTATCATAGAAGGCAAAACCGCATCTAGAACAGACAACAAGTGCACAATCACCTGTAATGGCAGAGTCGTCAAATACTTCAAAATAAAGATTTTCAATTAAATGCCCTACCGTTGACATACATAGCGGGCATGGGCGTGCCAGGGAGTAGATATTATCAACGCTACTAGTTGCTTCCATGCTGCCTCATCATATATCTGGTGACCCTTTCTTTGCTTAAGTTTTTACCGGCAGCAATGAAGTGCTTATTTGAATCTTCGCGGTTGCCATCGTTGGATTGGATGAGCCCGCACCAAAGGTTAAGCCAAGGATCATCGGGAGAAAAAGTCTGGTAATGGAAAGCACTGCCACGTGTTTTGGAGCGAAACAATTCACTCCCTTGGGCAATGCGATCATCTGCCGCGAGCGCTGACGCGTTGGGTTCGGGTTCCATGCTTTCGGTATAATCAATTCCATATTCGCCGAGTGAAGCGATAAAAATTTCGGCAGCAGTCGTATCAGATCCGTGGGAACCGCTCCAGTGCCGCGCGCGCTTCGGGTTTTGCAGAGCCTCTTCGTACAGGGCGCTCCAAGAACGTGCCAAGCTTTCGATGGTGAATCTTTCCCGTGCCATGCGGCGTGCGTTTTCGCTCAAAAGCTGACGGAGCTCAGGTTGACGATGGAGCAGTTCCAGTGCATGAGTATATGCCCTTTCATCCTCGGCTACGATCCCAGTGACGCCGTCGAGTACGACATGCTGCTCCGCACCGTTGCCGAGCACAACCGGCGGTACTCCTACGGCCAGAGCTTCAATTAATGCCTGCTCACCAGTCCCGTAGTGGTACGGTGCAAGCGGATAACCGAAAATATCAAACGTTGTGAGTTGCGAAGCCACGTCTGATACTTGGCCAAGGAAATCAAATCGGTCAGCAACTCCTGCAAAAACAGCATCCTGACGTACCGCAACTTCATTCGGTCCACCACAGACGACAAATCGCGCTGCTGGAATATCGGCAGCCGCACTCATCTGAATGAAATGAGGATGCATCTTGCAATAGTCCACCGTTCCGACGTAGCCAACTCGAAATCCGTCATGAGGAAGTGGCTTGGCTGAAGTAACGTGCTCGATCCCTGCACAACTGAATACTAACCGTACCCTGTCACGTCGCTTTGACGGTTCGAGTCGTCGGATAGATTCTGCGTCAAAACTTACGGGTGAAGCGACCACAAAAAGATCAGGATAGGAAATTAATTCATCAGTAAAATTTTGCGTAGGAAACAAACCTGAGACATGAGACCAGAGCAACAGACGCGTCGGCGGCAACGCCTCCCTAACCAGCAAAGCATAGAGGAGTGGATGGTTCCACCAGTGCATTACAACGACATCAGCCTCAGCCATCCTGCTAAGAAGCTCAGAAACACGCCCGGCCATCCGATCCTCAAGAGTGATACCGATTGCTGCGGCGCGTATGGCAGCATCGGTGTTGGCGTAGTCAAGACAAATGAGCGCATGCTGTTCCTGGTCACTGGGAAGGGTATGGGAGAGATAATTCAGCAAGACCCGTCCTACGCCACCTCCGAGGTGTGGTGTGACATGTAGAACGGTGATCATTGATTTTCCTTTCGCTCAAACACCTGTTCGGTAGAGTAGACACTACAATAGCGATGAAGTGCCTGTGAGCGGCAGCGTTTGCAGAGTCCACAGGCCTTGCGGGCTTTCTGTATCTCTGCCAGCGGAGTCTCAAGAAAATTGCTTGCCGCAATATTGTGCTGCGGATAGAAAAACATCATACAGTGGCTGACAGTGAGGTTCCAATTGATGTGAATACAACGCTCAACGAGACACTCCTTTTCTTTTTCGCCGCGCGCCAATTCCATCCCTCGTTCCAGATCCAGAGCCAGCATTCTCGAAGCCTCCTGGGCTTCTTTTGTTAGCTGTCCACCTTCAAGATATTCAAGCACGTCATCGAGGGATATAAGGTAGGCCCAAACCGGGTGGAACTCAAAACCGAGGCGAGCGCAGAGATTCCGTACTGTTTCGAGGGGTTCACCCTGATTGTGCTTGTATAGATGGTAGAAGACCTCGGTTTTCATGTCCGGGTTGAGGGCAGCCCGCAAATGGGACAGTTCTTCAAGGTTTTCAAGCAGCCTGGGCCAACTGGCTCCGGTATGGGTTTTTTCGTATTCCTCAAAGGTCCCGCTGACCGAGACCCGAAACCAGGCAGGACCAGCCTCGATCACCGGGGCAAGATCACGATTCACGTTTAAATTGCTCGATACGGCACACTGGACGCCACGAGCATTAGCAATTCTCAATATTTCAGGAAGTTGAGGATTAAGGAGCGGTTCACCCCACTGGTACAGTTGAATG
Organism: uncultured delta proteobacterium; assembly: GCA_963760075.1. Taxonomy (GTDB): domain Bacteria; phylum Desulfobacterota; class Desulfuromonadia; order Geobacterales; family Pseudopelobacteraceae; genus JACRCG01. Next base: position 79,759 of record CAVXBQ010000005.1, read on the forward strand.
TTGCCGACAAACGGGTCCTCACAAAGAATCTTGTCTAGTACACGCTCGAACGTAGCGACATCCATGAAACCGGTCGGTGGGTGCGAGTCATGCCTGGTAGCTCGAGGGCAGGAGATGCAGCGCAGGTTGCATCCGCCAGATATGTCGATGGCGTAGTCAAACGGTTTGAATTGCTTATAGGATATGAAATCAAGGTTATCACTTAACCCAAAGGTGCGACAGCGTTCCAGAAGCTCATCCTCAAAGAAAAACGAAGCAATGATTACAAATGGGCGGTCAGACTCGTGATATCCCACCAATACCGACTCGGGCGCATAGATGGGCAGTCCCAAGGCTTCACGGCCACACAGTTGTTGACTGGAGTCAATGAAACCGCGCAGCTGAAATCCGTTTCGTTGGAGGATACGCGAGACTCCCCTTCCTTGCTGCCCTGCTCCCCAGATATAGATGTCACGTTTTTGGAGCATTCTCCATAGATCTTGCTGAGTATTGTTCAGGGATGTTGCCTTCATTACTTCACGCCACTTGTTTCTTCAGCTTCACACGGGGGAGTTGTTTCCTCAAGATACACACTGGTAAAACGGTGTAGAGCGTGTCGCTTACATTCTGCGCATATGCCGCTTTTGTTTCTTCGTTCGATGATTGACGACATTGGCTCAGTCAAATAGTTTTCAGCCACAGTCGGCCAGAAATACGCGCCGCATGAGCGAACGCTCAGATCCCAGGAGATCGGAAAACACCTTTCTTCAGCGCAAGGAAGATTGGCTTGGCTACGGGCTCGCATCAATCCTTCATCAATCCCCAAAAGCATCATGTCGAGGGTCTGACGGGCCTCTTGGCCCAATTCGCGCCCCTCGCAATAATCCATCACTTTATCGAGTGGATAAAGATAGGCCCAATTGGGCCGGAACACAAATCCGAGATTCTTGCAGAGATCGGCCATCTGCTGATACTCGTCGCCCAAGTTGTGCCTATAGAGATGGTAGTTGATCTCCACGTACATTTCAGGATGAATCTGCTGTTTCAGTTTGCTCAATTGTTTGAGATTTGACAGGAATAATTCCCAGTCCCCTCCAGTGTGAGTGGTTTCATAAGAAGGGCCGAACCCGGAAGCCGATACTTTGATCCAGTCAGGACGAGCACGAATAACCTCATCGAAATCCTTGCGCAGGTTCAGGTTTGTAGAAATTGCACACAGCACACCGTGCTCCACGGTAATTCTGATTATTTTGGCAATTTCAGGGTTTAATAGTGGCTCACCCCAGGCATAGAGTTGAATATTACCCATAAACGGTAGTTCAAGGAGCAGCTTCTCCAGAACCTGCTTATAAGTAACCGCCGACATAAAACCGCGTGGGGGCTGTTCTTCATAATTGCCGCGTGGACAACTGATACAGCGCAAGTTGCATAGGCCGGAGACATCAACGCTCGGATCGAGCGGCGAAAGCTCACGCGCAGACATGAAATCCTTGCCCGGCAATAAACCAGAAGCTTGACAAAGTCCGGAAATTTCTGCTTCGTAATGACCTGATGCGATAATAATGAAGGCATTATCCCGTTGGCTCGGCACATCGAGAACCTCGCCGGGAGACAGTACATGGTACCCCAAGGTGGTCTTTCCCTTAAAGCGCGAACTGCTATCGATGAATGCCACGGGTGGCAAGCCGCAACGTTCCAAGGCCCGGCATGTGCCGGAGCCGACGATGGACGCCCCCCATACATAGAGTTGCCGTCCCCTGATCAGGGTGACCAAGTCAGTTATGTTCAGCACTGTAGCCCTAACAGTCACAGCGTTACGCTCCCCCGCTGGTGGATCAGCTTTTCGTCACCGTACACTACATAACAACGGTGAATTGCCTTATCCTGGCAACGGTGGCAGAAATCGTTATCTTCACGGGCAGCGATTATTTCGCTCAACGGTGTTAAGAGAAAGTCACCCGGCACCAGACTAAGCTCAGGACTAAACCATTCCATGCATTGTGCTACTCGCAGATCCCATGTTATCCAGAGGCATCGTTTGTAGAAACAGGGACGATCCTTCTGGCTCCTGGCGATTTGCATCACTTCCTCAACCGGGAAAATCTGTAGTTCCCGGGTTCGCTCCGCTTCGGGACTCAACGTGCGCCCTTCGATCACGGCTTCGATGTTTTCCAACGGCGCCAGTGCCGCGTGCCGGAAACGGAAGGTGAACCCTAGTTGATCGCAAAGCTCCTTCATCTTCTGAAAATCTTCACCATTATTGTGACGATATATATGGTAAAAAACTTCTACTTGCAGATCCTGGTGATACTCATCCTTCAGTTCCTTGAGACGAAGTAGGTTGCGGTGAAACAGCACCCACGATCCTCCAGTATGGGTAATCTCGTAAGAAGGTCCGAAGCCGGAAACAGATACTCGGAACCATGTAGGACGCGCCTTGATTACATCAGCGAAGTCTTTTTCAATGTTGAGATTACTGGAAATAGCCGTGTGGATGCCTTTCTCATCGGCAATACGAAGGATCTCCGGTAAGTGCGGGTTCAGTAGTGGTTCGCCCCAGTTATAGAGACTGACGGCACCAACAAACGGGTCCTCGCTCAGTATTTTTTTCAGCACTTTTTCAAATGTACCAGCTTCCATGAAACCACTTTTTGCCTTACGCCCAAAGTTCCCTTGCGGACAAGAGATACATCTGAGGTTGCAGGCCCCGGAGATGTCGATCTGGTAATCAAAACGTTGAATCTCGGAATGTCCAATGAAGTCTTCTGGAGTCGTCAATCCGGCGGAGAGGCATTGTTCAGCAATTTCATCGGCGAAAAATGGCGAGGTAATAATGATGTACGGTTTTGGATCATTCTGAACTAGGATTTCTTCCGGTGCATGTACAGGATAATTGAGTACCGACTTCCCTTGCAATGATATGCTGTTGTCGATAAATCCGGCGGGATGGTAGCCAAAACGTTCCAATACACGGCACATGCTCAACCCATCCTGGCGGGCGCCCCAAAGATAAACTAACCGATTATTAAATCGTCCCATCATTGTTTCGATAAAAGAATTGCCAGTATCAGTCATGCACAGCTCCTAATTAATTTGTAAAGCCTGACGGGCTCGGGTTGGGTCTCCCCAAAAGGCCATCGGTTCATAATCCGGGTACGGGTAGTAACCGAGGTGCAGTTGCATTTCCCAGTTATGTTCAATCAACCACTGCTCTACCAGTCTGCGCACCGAGATAGGTTCTCCAGAGCAGATGTTGACAGTGCCTATGTCGCTATCTGACAGCGCCAACCGGACAATTCTCCGCGCCACTTCTGTAACCGGCAGATAGTCTCGCAACTGCTCACCGCCTGACATCTCGAAAACCGTGTCCCCACGCAACACAGCTTCCTTTAGCTTTGGATAAAGCGAGGAGCTGTTCTGGCCTTCGCCATACATATAGAAAAGCCGGCCCCACAACAGGTTAAACGGTTTTGCAGATTTCAAAAATTCCAGCTGCTGCCGCAAGGCATCCTTGGCGTAACCATAAGGATTGTTGGGGCAAGGCTTAACCTCTTCCGAGAGAGCACCCGATTGCATCCCGTATTCAAAGCAGGATCCAGTAATAAACAGAGAGGGCAATCCCGCCTCAATCAGCGTCTTTAGAAAATAATATTGTTTGGGCAATTCTGATTCAAAGTGGTGAAGCGATTTGTAGTTTGGTAAACCATCCCAGGCGAGGTGAATTAAAACATCCGGGCGGCCCATTTGATCAAAACCGTCTTCAGCCGGCGAAGCAATATCCATTTCTACAATACGAACTTCCCGAGACAAATGTCGCAGCCGTGTTGCATCACGTGTTACGGCAACAGCGTCCACCTGGTTTCGGTTAAGTTCAGCTAAAACATGGCGGCCTATAAAACCGCTTGCCCCAGTTACTGCCACTCTCACACACATCTCCATCTCGCCTGTAACTCAGGGCAAGCATCTAGCAACGGGTGAGAAGCATCTTTCTCAGAAACGTCGCAAACAGTCAAAGGCCAGTTTATTCCCAAAACCGGATCATCATAGCGAAGTCCACCTTCCGCGCCTTGTTCGTAGAAGGCTGTGGTCAGATAGAGTAACTCGCTCTCCTCTTCCAGCGTCTGAAAGCCATGGGCAAAACCTTCTGGAACAACCAGCAGCTTCATATTGCTTGCGGATAAAGTCTCTGCATGCCATCGCAGAAAAGTGGAAGAATCCGGACGGATATCGATGATGACGTCGAACACTGCTCCGCGAATGCAGCGTACCAATTTCATTTCCTGATATGGCAAGCGCTGGTAATGCATGCCACGTATGGACCCTTTCCTTGACGTCCGGGAAAAGTTCACATTGACGATTTGGCGATTTTCTATCACAGAAGCCAACTCACGGGAGCAGAAAAAACGAGAGAAGATGCCCCGGTTGTCGGAGAAAGGTTCTGCGTCTACCAGCATGGCACCGGCAAGCGGAAGACTGTGAACAATCATTAGATTCTCCAGCAAAATTTCAGGATTGTTTTACGCTGTATTAATAATCATATTCTCGTCGACCCTACTGTCATTCCGTCAATGAATTATATGTTTGAATCTGTTGTATGCATACCTTTTGAAGATCAGCCTTCTCACGATAGGCCAAAACCCACTCTATTGTACGTCGCAAGGTCTTATCCAGATTCCACTTTGGTTGCCAGCCAAGTTTTGACATGGCTTTGGAACAATCTAGTTTAAGGTAATGGGCCTCGTGGGGGTGGTTGTCATTGTCAATTTCATACCGCGAGTTTCCACCCCAAAGTTGGCATATCCGCTGGACAATCCATTCAACCGGCTTGGCGTCGGTATCCACCGGACCGAAGTTCCATCCTTCCGCAAATTCTGGACCATCTTCGTAAAGCCGCCGGGCAAGAATCAGATAAGCACTGAGAGGCTCCAGCACATGTTGCCAAGGGCGTACGGCATGGGGATTGCGGATACGGATTGTGTCACCAGCCAGGATGGAACGAATGACGTCCGGCACTAGGCGATCCGCCGCCCAATCGCCGCCGCCGATTACATTACCAGCTCGCGCGGTTGCAACTGCTACCCCATGCTGTTTATATGCTTGTGAATTGAAGTACGAAGATCTATACGCGGCAGTTACAAGTTCCGAGCAGGCCTTGCTACTGGAATATGGGTCAAAACCGCCAAAGGGCTCATTCTCGCGATAGCCCCAAGGCCATTCACGATTTTCATAGCATTTGTCGGTGGTAACATTTACGACAGCCCTGACGGATGGGCACACGCGGACAGCTTCCAGCAGGTTTACTGTTCCCATCACATTGGTTGAATAGGTTTCTACAGGGAACTTATAGGAATCACGCACCAGCGGCTGGGCTGCCAGATGGAAGACAATATCCGGCTTTGCTTCACACATGGCTGCGGCAAGACGTTCGCCGTCGCGGATATCGGCGATATGCGATAAAACGATGTCATTGATACGTGCTAGCTCAAACAGACTGGGATCGGTTGGCGGTGCAAGGGCATAGCCGGTGACAATGGCTCCGAGACGGGAGAGCCACAAGCAGAGCCAGCTACCCTTGAAACCAGTATGGCCAGTGACAAACACCCGTTTGCCGCAGAAAAAATCCGTCATTTCCAGATCTTCCACTGCGCCTGGCCCGACTCCCATAGCTGGTTCAAATCCTCCTTGTCACGCAAAGCATCCATGCACTTCCAGAAACCGTGATGCTTGTAAGCCATCAACTGATTTTCGTGGGAAAGTTTTTCCAGCGGGTCCTGCTCCCACATTTTCAGGTCTGCATCGGGAGGCAGGTACGAAAACACATCCGAGCGCAGGACAAAAAATCCGCCATTAATCCAGCCGCCATCACCGATCGGCTTCTCCTTGAAGCTTGAAACATTATTATCGTCATCCATACTCAGAAGACCAAAACGCCCCGCTGGCTGGACAGCCGTAACGGTGGCAATTTTCCCATGCGAACGATGAAAAGAGACCAATTCCGCTAAATTCACATTGGCCAGGCCGTCACCATAAGTAAGAATGAAATCCTCCTTGCCTACATAGTGTTCAATACGCTTTAGCCGCCCAGCAGTCTGGGTATTAAGCCCCGTTTCAACGAGCGTTACGCGGAATTTTTCTGTATTTGTCTGGTGGATCTCGAAGCTGTTGGTCTTCAAATTGAACGTGACGTCTGAATTATAAACATAATAATTCATGAAATATTCTTTAATCATATGTCCTTTATATCCAAGACAAATGATAAATTCATTAAAACCCTGCGCCTCAAATACCTTCATGATATGCCAGAGCATAGGTTTTTCGCCGATCTCAATCATCGGCTTTGGCTTGAGATATGATTCTTCCGATATTCTGGTTCCCAGATCCACCCGCAAAAATAACGACTTTCATGTGTTCTCCAAGTAATGTCAAAAAACCGTCAGGAATAATCCCGAAATGTACCAATCATGCAAGAATTACACCTACCTACTCAGCACAACTCAAAAGTTCCATCAATGAGAGCAGCATCAATCTGTTCCAGTGAGCCTCGGCGTATTCAAGCGGTACCTGCTGCAGTCGTTCATTGCCTCTTCAACCGCATAATTCCGAGGTGCAGTAATTTGTTGAAATAAAAACTATCCCGGCATCATTTCAGGCGATTGAACAATAATTGAGGTTGGTTACAACGTATGCTACTATCGCAGTTCAAAAAAATGACCCAGACTTTTCAAATGCCAAGCTACCACGGTTTAACAGATTTTACCAGCAGCACCAGATGAACATGAAGCTGAACCAGCGATCATCAAAAACAGGATTTTTATTGAGGAGTAGCCATGCGTACAGTACAATTGTGTCATCGGAATCGATATCGGCGGGACGACCACTTCCCTCGGCTTTGTTGATCGCCACGGCGCTCTGCTGTGCGAGGCGACTCTGGCCACTCAGGCAGACCAACCGGCGCACGCTCTGGTTTCCCGGCTTTGCGACTCAATCGAAAAGCTGCGCACGACTCTCCCGCCGCAGACAAGCATTTCCGGAATCGGCATCGGGGCGCCCAATGCAAACTATCATCGGGGGACGGTTGAACATCCGGTCAATCTGAACTGGGGAGCGTCGGTCAATCTGGTGGAGCTGTTCCGGCAGCGGTACGATCTGCCGGTTGCCATCACCAACGACGCCAACGCCGCTGCAATCGGCGAACTGCTGTTCGGCGGCGCTCGCGGGATGAAGCATGCTATCGTCATCACGCTGGGAACCGGCCTGGGGAGCGGCATTATCGTCAATGGCGAGTTGTTGTACGGCGCCGACGGCTTTGCCGGCGAACTTGGCCACACGGTTGTCGATCCGACCGGGCGGCACTGCGCCTGCGGGAAACAGGGGTGTCTGGAAACATACGTCTCGGCCACCGGCATTTGCCGTACCGTGTCTGAGCTGCTGGCTCAGCGTCGTGAGCCCAGTCCCCTGCGGGATGTTACGTTCAGCCACCTGACCTCAAAACAGGTCTATGAGGCGGCGTGCGAGGGTGATCCAATTGCACGGGCTGCCTTTGACACAACGGCCCGGATTCTCGGCATGAAGCTGGCAGACGCCGTCGCACACACCAGCCCTGAAGCGATCTTTCTCTCCGGTGGACTGGCGGAGGCGGGAGAGCTTCTGTTCATGCCGACCCGGCGCTACCTGGAGGAGTTTTTGTTCACCCCGTACAGGGGGAAGGTACAGCTGCTCCGGTCAGAACTGCCGGAGGGGAGCGGCGCGGTTCTGGGGGCAGCGGCGCTGGCTTGGCATGAGGTGGATATAACGTCGTAACCTGCTACGCCTCCCCGACCTCCACCGTCACATCATACAGCGTACTCCCTCGCCCGCCGTCCGTCAGGCGCTGCGAGGTCAGGGCATTCACCCCGCGGTCGCCAGGGATAAACTCCCGCCACCAGACCCCCTCGGTGACAACGGTGCCGACCGGTACCCGCTCCGTTACCTGCAGCGTAAAACGCACTTTTCCCCGGTCATTGCATGCCGCCACCGTTTGCCCATCAGCCAGGCCACGCGCCTCGGCATCAACCCGGTTCATCAGCAGCTCCATGCATTTCTGCTTCGAACGCAGATCGTCCTGTTCATAAAAACTCGAATTGAGTGCAAATGGGGTGACCGCCGGCTGCAGACGCAACGGGAAACCATCCTTCTCGGCATGGGTCGGAAGCGGGCGCGGCAGCGGTTCAGCTTCACGCACGTTCAGAATCTCGATCTTTCCTGACGGCGTCAACCATACCTTCTTTAGCTCGGTCGGCGGAGTCAGCATGACCGGCTCCCCCTGACGCAGCTGTTCGGTGACGGCTCCGCTCCGCCAGGGAGTTTCTTCAGCCAGTAACAGCTCGACCAGTTCATCCGCCGACAGGCGGAAGAAGGGTTCATCCCACCCCATGCCGGCCGCCAGCAGGCAAAACACCTCCCAGTTACTTTTAGCTTCTCCCACCGGCGGGATGGCAGCGCCGCAGCGCTGGGCCTGGTAGCTGCCGTAGCAGCGGTACAGATCGGCATGTTCCAGCGAAGAGGTGGCCGGCAGGACGATGTCGGCATAGCGGGCGGTGTCGGTCAGGAAACGTTCGTGGACAACCGTGAACAGATCCTCCCGCTCCAGTCCCCGGATGACGGCATTCTGGTCAGGGGCAATGGCGGCCGGGTTGGAGTGGTAGACGTACAGCGACATTACCGGTGGTCCGGCCAGTTCGGTCAGCGCCCCGCCCAGCTGGTTCATGCTGACCAGGCGCGGTACGTTCGCCATGAAATCCTCCCGCGTGACCGACTGGAGCGGAAACGCCCCACCGGTCGAGGTGCCGACGAAGATGCCGCCACCCGGTTTCTACCAGGCGCCGACGGCGGCAGGCAGACAACTGATCGTACGCACGGTCATGGCACCGTTGCCGTAGCGGGTCAGGCCGCTCCCGAGACGGATGAAGGGAGCCTTGGCCCGGGCATACTCCCGTGCCAGCCGCTCGATGACCTCGGCCGGCAGGCCGCAGACCTCCGCCATCTGCTCCGGGGAGCAGTCCGGCAGAATCTGTGCCGCCAACTCCTCGAACCCGAGCACGTTGGCGGAGATGAACTCCCGGTCAAGCAGCCCCTCCCGCTCAATGACATGCAGCATCCCCAACGCCAGGGCGCCGTCACCGCCGGGTCGGATCAGGAAGGCTTCATCGACCGCTTCGCAGGTCGGGGTCCGGTAGGTATCGATGGCCCACAGCCGGGCGCCGCTCTTGCGGGCCGCCTGAGCGTCGCGCATGGCGTGGATACTGGTGGCGGCGGCATTGATTCCCCACAGGATCACCAGATCGCTCTGCTCCATTTCCGCAGGGTCCATCGCCGGGGTATCCCCCATGAGCGCCTTCCAGCCGGCATCCTTGGCCGGCGAACAGATGGTCCGCTCCAGCCGCGATGCGCCCAGCTTGTGGAAAAAGGGATGGCCGGCGTTGCGCTGCACCAGCCCCATCGTACCGGCGTAGGAATAGGGCAGAATCGCTTCCGCCCCGTGGCCGGCGATTATCTCCTGCCAGCGGCTGCAGATCGATGCAATCGCCTCATCCCACGAGATCGGCTCGAACTCCCCCGCTCCTTTGCTCCCGACCCGCCGCAGCGGCGTCGTCAGCCGCCGGGGGGAGTGAACCGTCTGTTCGTAATGCCCCATCTTGGGGCAGAGCAGGCCGCGCGTCACCGGATGATCCGGATCGCCGCTGACACTGATGGCGCGACCGTTTTCGACGGCGACCAGAAGGCCGCAGGCATCGGGACAGTCATAGGGGCAGACGGAACGGATCGTAACGGTCATGGCTGGTATCCTTTCACTCCTACAGGATAAGTGCGCTAAAGGAGCTATTACACCTTCTAACTTACTATAAATCTGTCGGCCATCATAGCCGATTTCAAAAAACAATTGCAGATGAAATCGTTTTGGTGCAAAACCAGTGGAGACTACAACCTAGTGAGGATCATCATGACGCAAACAGCCTGAAATTCTGCATTACGCCGTCTCCGTGGTCGGCAAGGACCGCCCCGGTATCGTGGCCGCCATTACCGAAGGGCTTTTCAACCTCGGCTGCAATATCGCCGATTCCAGCTGCACCATGCTGGGTGGTGAATTTGCCATGATCCTGATCATTTCGCTGAAAAAGCCGTTCAGCAAAGCACGGCTGATCGAAGAGCTGAAACCGGTCTGTGACAGCATGGGGATGACGCTCGGAGTGCGGACCCTCCATGCCGACGAAATCACCCGTCAGGAACCGGACGGCGAAATCTGCATGATCTCGGTCTACGGCGCCGACCAGCCGGGCATCGTCTATCGCGTCACCCGTGAGCTGGCCGCTCGCAGCATCAATATTACCGATCTCAACACCAAGCTGATCGGAACGGAGGAAGAACCGGTCTACGTGTTGATGCTGGAGGTCGCTCTGCCTGCAGGTGAAACGCCCGAGGGGGTGGAGCAAACGCTGGCCGACCTGAAAAAAGAGCTGAACGTGGAGATCGGCGTTCGGGTCATCACACCGGTGGCGTTCTAACGATGCCGATTCACCCGATTTTACGCTATCCGCATCCGGTCTTGAAGAAGCTCTGCCATCGGGTCGAGCAGATCGACCGGAGCATCCATGACCTGATTCAGGATCTGGTGGATACGATGCATGACGGACCCGGTTCGGTCGGCGTGGCTGCCCCGCAGATCGGTGTCACACTCCGGGTCTGTGTGGTGGATGTGTCCAGGAACCGTCACGGCAAAGAGAACAACCACGGCCTGCTCTGCATGATCAATCCCGGAGATCACGAGCCGCAGCGGTTCGGCGACCATGCGCGAAGGGTGCATGAGCGTGCCGGACTACACCGGCGATGTCGATCGGGCCACCGAGATTACGCTGCAGTTCAGCCGAGCCGGACGGGACCGTTCAGGTGATTGACCGCCAGCGGTTTTGAGGCGGTCGCCATCCAGCACGAAATGGACCATCTGGACGGCATCCTGTTTCTGGACCGGGTGACCAGCATCAAAACCGGGCTGTTCCGGCGAAAGAATTATTAGTACGGCAATGTATTATTTCTGGCAGAATTTATTGTTCGATAGGGCTGATATTATGAATTGACGGGGGTGAAACCATGTCGGATCTCTTGACCAAAAAGGAACAGAAGGAACTGCTGAAGATCGCCCGGGAAACGATTGTCGGCTATGTCACCAACGGGAAGGTTCCGGCCGTTGCATCGACGTCACCGGGGTTGAACCTTCACTCCGGCTGTTTTGTCACGATAAAACAGAAGGGGGAGCTGCGGGGATGCATCGGCAATTTTGTATCCGAACAGCCGCTGTACCAGCTGGTGCAGGAGATGGCGGTCTCGGCGGCGACCCGTGACCCACGCTTTTATCCGATGAAGACCCATGATCTGGCCGATTTCACTCTCGATATTTCGGTGCTTTCGCCGCTGGAAAAGATTGCCTCGGTTGAGGAAATCAAGGTCGGCATCCATGGCATCTACATCGTCAAAGGGAGTTATCACGGGGTGCTGCTGCCTCAGGTGGCAACCGAATACGGCTGGAATCGCGACCAGTTTCTGCAGCACACCTGCATCAAGGCCGGTCTGCCGGAGGACGCCTGGCAGGGGGAGTGTGATATCTATATCTTCAGCGCCCAGGTTTTTGGCGAATAATTTACTGCGTCCCCGGCAGCAACTCACGAACCCGCTCGTCAAATTCCCCATCAAGCGGTGCGGTAACGCTAATCGCCACCTTTTTCGCACTCTGAAACGTCATGGCAGAGCAGTGCAGCATCATCCTGCCCGGCTGCCTCGCCGCCGTAGGTCGCATCGCCGAGTATCGGCAGACCGACCGATGCCAGATGCACCCTGATCTGGTGGGTGCGGCCGGTCAGCGGCCTCGCTTCTACCAGAGAGAGATCAGCCGATGAGGCCACCATCCGGAAGTCGGTTATGGCCGCCTTGCCACCCGTGACGATCCCGTACCGCGCCGACGCAACCTTGCCGATCGGTGCGTCCACACTCCACCGCTCCTGCTCGGGGCGACCGCAGACCAGTGCCAGATACAGCTTGTCGACCAGCCCATCCTGAAATTGCGAGGAGAGCCAGGCTGCGGCCGGCCTGTTTTTCGGAAAGAGCATGGCTCCCGACGTGCCGCGGTCAAGGCGATGGACAACCCGGGCCGGTTCGCTGTTCCCCTGCGCCTTGAAATATTCGGACACCCAGTATTCCAGCGTCCCTTTCAGCTGATAGGGGGTACGCTGACTGTTGATGCCGGCCGGTTTGTTGACCGCTATCAGCTCTCCGTCTTCATACAGCAGCGCTTCCGGCGGCAGCTGCAGTTCCTGAAACCGTCCCGCTTCCATGACGCCGATCTCGATGACATCACCCGCCTTGACACTCCGCGACGCCACCCGCACCAGGGCGACATTGACCGTACACCCACCCCGGTCGATGATGCGGCGCGCCTCCGATTTGCTGACCCCCGCGCAGAGCGTTGCAATGGCATCATCGAGACGGAAGCCGTTCTGATCTTTTCCCACCGTTTTTCGTAGTATCATGCTGTCGTAGTACCTTTTTTAACGCCCGATTACAAACAAATCCTTTGTGGCGAAAATCCGCCAATTCTGCTACCCTCTGCCGTCATGACTGATTCATCCCGTTCCTCCATACCGGCGCTGCGCGGACCGGTTCCGCTTTCACACCTGTTCCTGCACAGCTTTGTGCACGACGGACATACCGCCGTCGATGCGACCTGCGGCAACGGGCATGACACCCTGCTGCTGGCCCGTTTGGTCGGTGTTCGTGGCCATGTCTGGGGGTTTGACATTCAGCAGCAGGCGATTGTCGAAACCGACCGCAAGCTGGCTGCAGCGGAGCTGTCGAGCCGGGTGACGCTCCTGCAGAGCGGACACGAAGAGCTGGCACAGCATGTCACGGCGCCGGTGCAGGTCGTGCTGTTCAATCTCGGTTACCGCCCCGGCGGGGACCGCCGCATCATCACCCGCCCTGATACAACCGGCAGCGCCCTTGAGCAGGCTCTGCATCTGCTTGCAGCGGGCGGTATTGTTGCGGTCACGGTCTACCCCGGCCACGACGGCGGCACCGAGGAGCAGTCCACCGTCGAAAACTGGGCGGCGGCGCTGGACCCGCTAGCCTGGCACTGCTGGCGCATGGGGCAGACCAACGTCAGTCGCACAGCTCCGTACCTACTCCTCGTCCAGAAGGCCCTCTGATATGCTGCGTAACCTCCCCCCCTTCATAGTCGTCCTGCCGTCGCTGATTTATTCACTGATCTCGCTGATCTGTGCGCTGAAATACTTCAAACGGCACGGTACACCACCTTCTCACCCCTCATCTCCCGGGGTCTCGATTCTGAAACCGGTCAGGGGGATGGATGAAGATAGTTACGACAATTTTGCCTCATTTTGCTGCCAGGAGTATGCGGGTGGGCTGCAGCTCGTTTTTGCCGCGGCGTCCCCCGACGACCCGGTTATTCCGGTCATTAGGCAGTTGATGGCTGATTTTACGAATCATGACATTCGCCTGGTAATCAATCCGGCACTGCATGGCCCGAACTACAAGGTTTCCAACCTCATCAACGCGTTTCCGGAAACCAGATACGATATCATCATCGTCAGTGACAGCGACATCAGCGTCCCGTCGGATTATCTGGAATCGGTAACAGCGCATTTTTCTGATCCGAAGGTCGGATTGGTCACCTCACTGTACCGGACCTCCGACGTGCATGGCATTGCCACCGCTCTTGAGGCGATCGGATTTACGGCCGAGATGATCCCGAATGTACTGGTGGCCCGGCAACTGGAAGGGCTTACCTTCGCTCTCGGCGCTTCGATGGCGGTCAGACGCGAAGCGCTGCTCGCCATCGGTGGTTTTGATGCACTGGCCAGCTATCTGGCCGATGACTATCAGCTTGGCAACAAGGTCCATCTCGCCGGGTGGCGGATCGCTCTTGACCCCTGTTTTGTCGAGAGTGTCATAAAACCCGAGAACCTGATGACGGTGCTGTCGCGGCAGCTGCGCTGGGCCCGAACCATGCGGGTCAGCCGGCCGGGAGGCTATCTGGCGTCTGCGGTCACACTCCCCTTCCCCGCGGCTCTGCTGGCAACGCTGCTGGCCCCGTCACCGATCGTCGGGGTGGCGGCGGTAGCGCTGCTGTACGGAATACGCCTGGGCGTCTGCACGATCTTCAGCCGCCGTTTTGTCAGGGACGGTCTCTTTCCCCGCTGGCTTTGGCTGCTCCCTCTACGGGATCTGCTTGCTTTTTTTGCCTGGGGACTCTCATTTCTTGGGAACCGGGTTGAGTGGCGCGGCAGCCGCTTTGTCCTGAAACCGGGGGGAAAGATCGAGGAGATGGTTTGACGCTGCGCACGACCCTCCATAATGTGATCATGGGTGCAGCGGCAATACTTCTGCTGGTGCTCTGCGTGTATTCTGTTCCTGCCCCGGCTGCGGAGATGGATGTTGCCTCCAGACCGGTGATTATCGTCGGCGGTGACCGCGACTATCCCCCGTACGAATTTCTGGATAAAAACGGCCAACCGGCCGGGTACAATGTCGATCTTACCAGGGCGATTGCCGACGTCATGGGGATGAAGGTCGAATTCCGCTTCGGTGGCTGGTCGGAGATGCGGAACGCGCTTATGGACGGTACCGTGGGGGTTCTGCAGGGGATTTCCTTCTCGGAGGACCGCACCAGAACCCTCTCCTTCTCCCCTCCCCACACCATCATCAATCACGCCATCTTCGCCCGCAAGGGCACCCCCCCGGTCAGCAGCATCGAGGAGTTGCGCGGCAAGGAAATCATCGTGTTCCAGGACGGGATCATGCACGATTATCTGAGGTCGCTCGGATTTTCGTCAAACCTCGTGATGACCGAGACGCCGGCCGATGCGTTGCGCCTGCTGGCGTCCGGCAAACATGACTATGCCGTGCTGGCCATGCTCCCCGGCATGTATATCATCCGCGAGCACAAGCTCACCAACCTGGTTCCGGTTGCCAAAAGCATCTCAACCCAGAAATACTGCTATGCGGTAAAGAAGGGGAACGAAGAGCTTCTGGCCCGCTTTAACGAGGGGTTGGCCATCCTGAAGAAAACCGGGCAGTACCAGGAGATCTATGACCGCTGGCTCGGGGTACTAGGACCTCCCAAGGTCGCCTGGGAAAAGGTGATTTGGTATGGAAGCATGGTGCTGGGGCCGCTGCTCCTGATTCTGGCCGGAACCGTCATCTGGTCCCGCACTCTGCAGAAGCGGGTTGCCCAGCGTACTGCAGAGCTGGCGCTGGAAGTGGCCGAACGCAAGCACGCCCTGGAGGAGCTGAAACATCACCAGGACAAGCTGATCCAGGCCGACAAGATGGCATCACTCGGCATCCTTGTGGCGGGGGTGGCTCATGAGATCAACAACCCGAACGGGCTGATCCTGCTCAACATGCCGATCCTGAAAGAGGTATATCAGGACGCCGAGGAGGTTCTTGAAGATCGGTACCGGAACCAGGGCGATTTCACCCTGGGCGGGCTCCCGTACTCACGCATGCGCGACGAAGTCCCGCATCTGCTGGAAGAGATGCAGGACGGCGCCAATCGCATCAAGCGGATTGTGGAAGAGTTGAAGGATTTTGCCCGTCAGGACAATTCGGCAGCGACCGAACCCGTCGATATTAACGCCGTCGTGCAGGCGGCTGTCCGTCTGGTGGATTCATCGATACGCTCTTCCACCACCCGCTTCGAAGCGCAGTATGCTCCTTCCCTCCCTCTCATTCCCGGCAACGCCCAACGGATCGAGCAGGTTGTCGTCAATCTGATTCTGAATGCCTGTCAGGCATTGCCGGATACCGAGCGAGGCATCCGCTTGACTACCTCATACGATCAAGCCGCACGATCTGTTGTGCTCACACTGGTTGACGAAGGGCTCGGCATCGCACCGGAACATATACCACGCCTGACGGATCCTTTTTTTACCACCAAACGGGAGAGCGGCGGCACCGGACTCGGCCTGTCGGTGTCGGCCACCATCGTTAAAGAGCACGACGGTTCACTGACATTCGAATCCGCACCCGGCAACGGGACAACCGTTACCCTGACCCTCCCGGTAACTGCAAGGGACTAAGCCATGAATTCATCTCTGTATCCACATTTCGGCGTGCTCCTGGTCGACGACGAGCCGGCCTGGCTCCGCTCCCTGCGGCTCACCCTGGAACGTTCCGCCGGCATCACCAACATCATGACCTGCCAGGACAGTCGTGCGGTGATGGAGCTGCTGGAGCAGCGCGAAATCGGTCTTGTCCTGCTCGACCTGACCATGCCGCATCTGAGCGGAGACCAGCTGATCGGCCTGATCGCCGAGCGCCATCCGGAAATAGCGGTCATCGTCATCAGCGGCATGAACCAGATCGAGAGCGCGGTGAACTGCATCAAGCAGGGGGCCTTCGATTATTTCGTCAAGACGGTTGAGGAAGACCGGCTCGTCAGCGGCGTGCTGCGCGCCATCCGGATGCTGGAACTGGAGCGGCAGAATCGCGAGATGTCCAGCCGGATGCTGTCGGGAGAGTTGAAGTGCCCGGCGGCCTTTGCCGGCATCGTCACGGCTGATCGTGCCATGCATGCCATCTTTTCCTATATCGAGGCGGTGGCCCTGAGTACGGAACCGCTGCTGATCATGGGAGAAAGCGGCGTCGGCAAGGAGCTGATTGCCAAGGCCGCCCACACCCTGAGCGGCTGCAGCGGTCAGTTGGTATCGGTGAATGTGGCCGGCCTGGATGACACGGTCTTTGCCGACACGCTTTTCGGCCATGTGCGCGGAGCCTTCACCGGAGCCGATCAGCCACGGCGCGGCATGATCGAGGAGGCCGCCGACGGCACCCTTTTTCTGGACGAAATCGGCGACCTGAGCATCGCTTCCCAGGTCAAGCTGCTGCGGCTGCTCCAGGAGGGGGAATACTTTCCGCTCGGCAGCGATCGCCCCAAACGCCTCAAGGCCCGGGTGGTCGTGGCCACTCACCAGAATCTTTCGCTCAAGCAGGAAAACGGCTCGTTCCGGCGCGATCTCTATTACCGGCTCTGCACCCACATGGTTCATGTTCCGCCGCTCCGTGAGCGCAAAGGCGATCTGCCGCCGCTTCTGGATCATTTTCTGGAGGAGGCCGCCCGCTCTCTCGGCAAGAAGAAACCGACGCCGCCGCGGGAATTGTTGCAACTGCTGGCGACCTACAGCTTTCCCGGCAACGTCCGCGAATTGAAGGCTCTGGTATACAACGCGGTCAGTGTCCACCGCGACCGGGTTCTTTCCATGGACACGTTTATGAAAACGATTATCCGCCCGGAGGCAAAGCAGAATCTGCCTGAAGTAGCGGTACCGGAAAAGAACTCTGTTTGCCGGTCTGGAACGTCTGCCGACATTTGGCGAAGCGGCCGAATTGCTGGTCGAAGAGGCCATGTCGCGCGCCAACGGCAACCAGACCATTGCCGCCCGCCTCCTGGGAATATCCCAGCCGGCCCTCAGCAAGCGTCTCAAACTTCGGGGCATTGTCTGATTTTCTCAGAATTCTGTTCTACCTTTTGACACCTGTCTCCCCCTCCTTCGAAGGGCCATAACCCCGGTTATAATCTATAACCGGGGTTATGGCCCTTCAACATGCCGGATATATTGCATAATATCCCATTTGTGCACAATGCTTTGCCTCTTCCGGTTATACCTCTTGTTCCATCCGTTTCAACACCATCAGACGTTAAGCCGTGTAATTACGGTATGTTAAAATTGTATACGTAGCTGGCATTCCAATTGCTAACATACCGTTATATTCGCTGGTCAAAACAATCTGCAGACACGATCGCAGCAGATTAAACCCGGGAGGAGAAATTAGATGGCTACGGAATGGATTGATGCAGACGTACAGCTACCAAAGGAATGCCAGAGGGTATTGCTTTACACACCGTATCCGGTTTTTGGAGACGACTACACATGCGTCGGGAACCGGGAAAGCATCGCAGCATGCACCACAAGGGTAGGAAGAAAGCCGGTCCGTCTATTTACGCACTGGATGCCATTGCCTGAAAAACCTCAATAAAACCACCTCTAACCCACTAAAAGGAGCCACACCATGAACGGGAAAAAGTTCTACCAGCATCTGTATTTCCAGGTACTGACCGCCATCAGCATCGGAGTCTGCGTCGGTCATTTCTACCCTGAGACCGGCGCCGCCATGAAACCGCTCGGCGATGGCTTCATCAAGCTGATCAAGATGATCATCGCACCGGTCATCTTCTGTACCGTGGTGACCGGCATCGCCGGCATGGAGGACATGAAGAAGGTCGGCCGGGTCGGCGCCAAGGCGCTGCTCTATTTTGAGATCGTCTCAACCCTGGCCCTGGCGATCGGCCTGCTCGTGGTCAGCGTGATCCAGCCCGGGGTCGGCATGAACGCCGATGTCACCAAGCTGGATACCAAAGGCGCTGACCACCTTCACCGCCAACGGCCGCCAAGTCGCACAGCATCGGTCGATTTCCTGATGAATATCATTCCCAACAGTGTGGTGGACGCCTTCGCCAAGGGTGACATCCTGCAGGTACTGTTCTTTGCCATCCTGTTCGGCTTTGCGCTTTCCATGCTCGGCGAGCGCGGCAAGCCGGTCTTCAAGCTGATCGACGAGGTCTCCCATGTCCTGTTCGGCATCGTCGGCATCATCATGAAGGTCGCACCCATCGGCGCCTTCGGCGCCATGGCCTTCACCATCGGCAAGTTCGGGCTCGGCTCCCTGACCAAGCTCGGCATGCTGATGGGGAGCTTCTACCTGACCTGCCTGCTGTTCATCTTCGTCGTGCTCGGCACCATCGCCAAACTGTGCGGCTTCAGCATCTTCAAGTTCATCAAGCTACATCAAGGAAGAGCTGCTGATCGTGCTGGGCACCTCTTCCTCCGAATCGGTCCTGCCGCGCATGATGGCCAAGCTGGAGAACCTGGGCTGCACCAAGTCGGTGGTCGGCCTGGTCATCCCCACCGGCTACTCCTTCAACCTGGACGGCACCTCCATCTACCTGACCATGGCCGCGATCTTCGTGGCCCAGGCCACCAACACCCCGCTGACCGTGGACCCAGACCCTGACCATCCTCGGCGTGCTGCTGCTGACCTCCAAGGGCGCCGCCGGCGTCACCGGCAGCGGCTTCATCACCCTGGCGGCCACCTTCGCCGCCATCCCCACCATTCCGGTGGCCGGTCTGGCCCTGATTCTCGGCATCGACCGTTTCATGTCCGAGGCCCGCGCCCTGACCAACCTGGTCGGCAACGGCGTGGCAACGGTGGTGGTCTCCCGCTGGGAAAATGAGCTGGATATGGCCAGGATGGCGCGGGTGCTGAACAATGAAACCGATCTGGAGACGGAAGAGCCTGAGCTATTGCTGGATGCCGAACCCGCTGCCGCAGAATAACCGGACGGGGAGGATAGATGCCAAACATACACAAGGAAAATCCACGCTACAACGTCGTATCACTGAGAGTCACCGATGCTGAAAAGGCGATTCTTGATGAGGTAACGCGGCGAACCAGAAAAAATCTTTCAAAAGTGATGCGGGAGGCGATTCTACTCTATTCTCGTGAGGTCACACTTTTTTCAATGCCCTCCTGAGTAGTGTAAACTGAACCTGTATTTATGATCCGCGCATGAGCCGGGGGAAAACTCCTCCGGCTCTTCGCTTTGGTTGCACAGCGGGAAAATAGTAAAAAATTGTTGACACTTCCCATGCGAAGAGGATAAACGGAATGAACGTTCATTCCAATACAACGAGGTACTGAAGCATGGCAAAACTGGAAAAACGGGACGAGATCGTTCGCGCAGCGCTGGAATTGATTGCCGAACATGGATTTCACGGTGCTCCCATGGCGGTGATCGCCGAACATGCCAATGTCGGCGCCGGAACTATCTACCGCTATTTTGAAAACAAGGACGTGCTGATCAGCGAACTGTACGGCACTCTCGAAGAGCGAATTTTTCCGGCCCTTCAGGACGGATACATATCGGAAAAACCGATTCGGGAGCGGTTTCTTCACCTCGGCTCGGCACTGTTACGGTTCTTCATCAACAACCCGCTCGACTTCCGCTTCCTGGAGCAATTCCATAACTCCCCTTACGGAGTGGAGCATCGCCGGGACAAGCTTCTGGGGAAAAGCGAGGGGTGCGACGTGTTCCTCAAGCTCTTTGAACAGGGTGTCTCCCAGCAGGTTATAAAGGATTTTCCGCTGGTGATCCTGTTTGCCCTGACTTTCGGGCCTATTCTGGCTGTGGCACGGGATCATATTCTCGGCTTTGTCAGCATGGACGACGCAATGATCGCCCGAACCGTGGAAGCCTGTTGGGATGGAATCAAGAGATAAGTAAAACAGCGGTCCGCCGCTTTTTATTGCCTGCCAATCAAGAATGAACATTCATTCGCAATTACTCTTTGAGGTGTCTATGCAAATCACGTACAGAACAACTTTTCTTGCCAGCTGCGGAATTCTTGCCATCGGTATGCTGCTCTCCGGCTGCAGCAACAAAAAAGCAGCACACCGCCGCCAAGCCGGCCCCCCGGAAGTGGGCGTGGTCGTAGTCCAGCCGCAGCGAGTTGCTCTGACTACCGAACTTTCAGGTCGCACCTCGCCCTGCCAGATTGCCGAAGTTCGGCCCCAGGTCAACGGGATCATCCAGAAGCGGCTTTTTACCGAGGGGAGCGATGTCAAGGCCGGCGCAGGTTCTGTACCAGATCGACCCGGCAACCTATCAGGCGGCCTTTGCCAGCGCCAAGGCGGCCGAGGCCAGGGCCGAGGCCAACCTGGGATGCGGTGCGGCTCAAAGAGGAACGCTACCAGGATCTGGTGAAGATCAAGGCGGTCAGTCAGCAGGATTATGACGATGCTCATGCCGCGTTCAAACAGGCTGAAGCCGATGTGGCATCCACCAAGGCGGCCGTTGATACCGCCCGGATCAATCTGGCCTACACCAAAGTAACCGCCCCGATTTCAGGGCGGATCGGTCGTTCGACCGTGACCGACGGGGCCCTGGTGACCGCCAACCAGCCGGCGGCGCTGGCCACTATCCAGCAGCTTGACTCCATGTATGTGGATGTGACCCAGTCAACCGCCGATCTGCTCAAGTTGAAGCAGAATCTTGCCAACGGGATACTGAAAAAGAACGGCTCTGCGCAAGCGCCGGTCAAGCTGATCCTGGAAGACGGCTCCCTGTATCCATTGACCGGAACGCTCAAATTCTCGGAAGTCACGGTGGATCAGAGCACCGGTTCCGTTACGCTGCGCGCGATATTTCCCAATCCCAAACAGGCGCTACTCCCAGGCATGTTCGTGCGGGCCGTTCTGGAGGAAGGGGTAAACGAACAGGCCA
This sequence comes from uncultured delta proteobacterium, assembly GCA_963760075.1. Taxonomy (GTDB): domain Bacteria; phylum Desulfobacterota; class Desulfuromonadia; order Geobacterales; family Pseudopelobacteraceae; genus JACRCG01. The sequence goes on from CAVXBQ010000005.1 coordinate 101,126, forward strand.
TTCTCGTCCCGCAGCGCGGCGTGACCCGTAATCCCAAAGGTGAAGCCATGGTCATGGTTGTTGGAGCCGAGGAGAAGGTGGAGCCGCGCCTGATCAAGGTCGTCCGCACGGTTGGCGACAACTGGCTGGTCAGTGACGGGCTGAAAGCAGGGGATCGCGTCATCCTGGAAGGGCTGCAGAGGGCGAGGCCGGGGACTCCAGTTAAAGCCGTTCCTTTTGGCAGCGCACCGGCAGCGTCTCCCGCCGGTGCCTCACAACCTGCTGCAGCCAAAAAATAAAGGAGCTTCTTCATGCCTCAGTTTTTTCATAAACCGCCCGATCTTCGCCTGGGTCATCGCCATCATGGTCATGCTGGCCGGTCTGCTGTCGATCAAGATGCTGCCGGTCTCCCAGTATCCTGCGATCGCGCCGCCGCAGATCGCCATCAACGCCACCTATCCCGGCGCCTCGGCCCAGACCGTCCAGGATACGGTCACCCAGGTCATCGAGCAGAAGCTGAACGGCATCGACAACCTGATCTACATGGCCTCCACCAGCGATTCGGCCGGAGCGGTCACCATTACGATGACCTTCAAGGCCGGCACCGACCCGAATATCGCCCAGGTACAGGTGCAGAACAAGCTGCAGCTGGCCGTGCCGCTTCTGCCCCAGATCGTCCAGAAACAGGGAATCGCGGTGGTAAAATCCAGCAGAAACTACCTGCTGATCATCGGCCTCGTTTCAGAAGACGGTTCCATGGACCGCAACTCCCTGACCGACTACATGGTCTCGAATCTCCAGGACATCATCAGCCGCCTGGATGGGGTGGGTGAACTGCTGCTGTTCGGCACCCAGAACGCCATGAGAATCTGGCTGAACCCCGCCAAGCTGAACAACTACCACATGACCACCAACGACGTAATCGCGGCGTTGCAGGCCCAGAACGTTCAGGTTTCCGCCGGACAGTTCGGCGGCCTCCCCGCAACAAAAGGTCAGCAATTAAATGCCACCATCAACGCCCGGGCTCTGCTCCAGAATACGGATCAGTTCGACGCCATTATACTGCGCACCAACCCAGACGGCTCAACGGTCAAGCTCAAGGATGTGGCCGAAAGCAAGATCGGCACCGAGAATTACGAAATTCAGTCGTACTACAACGGAAAACCGTTGGGCGGCATGGCGATCCGTCTGGCAGCAGGGGCCAACGCCCTGGAAACCGGCAACCGGATCAAGGCCAAGATGGCGGAGTTGTCGAAATATTTCCCCCCCGGCATGAAGGTGGTCTATCCCTACGACTCAACCCCCTTCGTCAAGATTTCCATTGAAGAGGTGGTACACACCCTGATCGAGGCGGTCTTCCTGGTCTTCATCATCATGTTCCTCTTCCTGCAGAACATCCGCGCCACCCTGATCCCCACCATCGCGGTGCCGGTGGTTCTTCTGGGAACCATGGGGGTGCTGGCGGCCTGCGGTTTCTCCATCAATACCCTGACCATGTTTGCCCTGGTCATCGTCATCGGCCTGCTGGTGGATGACGCCATCGTCGTCGTCGAGAACGTCGAACGTATCATGTCCGAGGAGGGACTGTCCCCTCACGACGCCACCATCAAGTCCATGGGGCAGATCACCAGTGCCCTGTGGGGCATCGCCACGGTACTGACGGCGGTCTTCCTCCCCATGGCCTTCTTTGGCGGATCCACCGGTGTCATCTACCGCCAGTTCTCCATCACCATCATCTCGGCCATGATCCTGTCGGTATTGGTGGCCATGATCCTGACCCCGGCACTCTGCTCCACCCTGCTCAAACCGGTCGAAAAAGGGCACACGCCTGGAGAGTGCGGCTGGTTTTGCACATTCTTCAGCTGGTTCAACAAACTGTTTGACTTCTGCCGGGGCAAGTATGAAGGGATCGTCGGCCGCTCCTTTGGCAAGCCGGTGCGCTATCTGGTGGTCTACGGTGCAATTGTGGTCGCCATGGGCTACTTCTTCCTGCATCTCCCCACCTCATTCCTGCCGGATGAGGATCAGGGCTTTCTCATCTGCCAGGTCCAGCTGCCTGCCGGAGCCACCCAGGAACGGACGATCCAGGTTATACGGCAGATGGAGCAGCATTTCCTTGAAAAGGAATCGAAGACGGTAGAGGGGATCATTACCGTGGCCGGTTTCAGCTTTGCCGGTCGGGGCCAGAACATGGGACTGGCCTGGGTGAGGCTGAAGGACTGGAACGTGCGCAAGACCCCCGACCTGAAGGCACCGGCAATTGCCGGCCGGGCCATGAAAGCATTCTCCAAGATCCGCGACGGCCTGGCCTTTGCTTTTTCACCACCGGCGGTACTTGAGCTGGGAGTGGCAAACGGCTTTGACTTCCAGTTGCAGGATCGTGGCGGCCTGGGGCATGACAAGCTGATGGAGGCGCGCAACCAGCTGCTGGGCATGGCCATGAAGAACCCCAAACTGATCGCGGTGCGCCCCAACGGCCAGGACGACTCGCCCCAGTTCAAGCTCGACATCGATGATGTGCGGGCCGGGGCTCTGGGCGTATCCCAGGCGGATATCAACAACGTGCTTTCCACGGCCTGGGGAAGCACCTACGTCAGCGACTTTATTCAGAACGGACGGGTCAAGAAGGTCTACCTCCAGTCCGATCCCAATTACCGCATGCTGCCGGAGGATATCAACAGCTGGTATGTCAGCAACAATAACGGACAGATGGTACCGTTCTCGGCCTTTGCCACCGCCCGCTGGCAGTACGGTTCGCCCCGTCTGGAGCGTTACAACGGCATTCCGTCCGTGGAGGTTCTGGGGCAGGCCGCAGCCGGGGATAAGCACCGGCGAGGCCATGGCCGAGATGGAAAAGATGGCGGCCCAGTTGCCGCCCGGCATCGGCTACGAATGGACCGGCCTCTCCTACGAGGAGAGGAATGCCGGAGCCCAGGCGCCGGCGCTCTACGCCATCTCGCTGCTGGTGGTGTTCCTCTCCGTGGCGGCCCTGTACGAGAGCTGGACCATCCCCTTCGTCAACCTGCTGATGCTGCCGCTGGGGCTCGTCGGAGCGGTTACCGCGGTAAAGCTGCGCATGTTCCCCAACGACGTCTATCTGCAGATCGGCCTGCTCACCACCGTCGGGCTTTCCACCAAGAACGCCATCCTGATCATCCAGTTCATCAAGGAACAGATGCACCAGGGGCATGAGCTGGTGGAAGCGACCCTGGCAGCGGTCAAGATCAGGCTGCGCCCGGTCATCATGACCTCACTGGCCTTCTTCTTCGGCACCCTGCCGCTGGCGCTGACCAAGGGGGCCGGCGCCGCAGCCCAGAACGCCATCGGCACCGCCGTTACCGGCGGATTGCTCTCGGCCACCTTCATCGACCTGATCTTTATCCCGTTTTTCTTTGTTCTGGTCTCCCGCCTGTTTGGCAGAGAAGACAGACCCGCGCATTCCGGAACAACCGGCCGCTACAGCCAACGCCCTGGAGGAGAATTGACATGAAACGGATGAAACGCATGACAACAGCCTATTCTCCTCTGGAGCGTTATTCTGCCTGAGCGGCTGCTCAACCATGGCTCCGAAATACACGCAGCCTGCTGCGCCGGTTCCGGCCGCCTGGCCCAGCGGCCCGGCCTATAAGGAGGAAGTGCCAACACAGACGACAGAAGCCGTTGGCCGACATCCCCTGGCAGGAGTTCTTCGTCGATCCGACAGCTGCGGAAACTGATCGCCCTGGCCCTGGAGAACAACCGCGACCTGCGCGTCGCCGCCCTCAACATCGAGCGCTCCCGGGCCCAGTACCAGATCCAGCGCTCCGATCTCTTTCCAAAGGTTGACGCCACTGCCGGCGGCAATTTCCAGCGAATGCCCGAAGACCTTTTCTCGAACACCGGCCACTGCCATGACCACTGATCAATACAGCGTCGGCCTCGGTGTCAGCTTCCTACGAACTGGACCTGTTCGGCCGGGTGCGGAGCCTCAAGGACCAGGCCCTGGAACAGTACCTTGCCACCGAACAGGCCCGAGCGTAGCGTGCAGATCAGCCTGGTTTCCCAGGTTGCCGCCGGCTATCTGACCCTGGCCGCCGACCGCGAGCGGCTGCAACTTGCCAAAGAGACCTTGACGAACCAGCGAGTCCTCCTACCAGCTCACCCAAAGCCGCTTCGAGGCTGGCGTCTCGTCCGCCCTCGATCTCAACCAGGCCCAGACCAGCGTGGATACGGCGCGGGTTGACATCGCCCGCTACACCACCCTGGTGGCCCAGGACGAAAATGCCCTGAATCTGGTGGTCGGATCGCCGGTGCCGGCCGACCTTCTGCCGCGGAAACTCTCCGAAACGCTCACCGCCCTCAAGGACGTGGCGCCCGGCCTGCCGTCCGACGTACTGCTTCGCCGCCCCGACATCCTCCAGGCCGAAGGGCAGCTCAAAGGGCTCAACGCCAACATCGGCGCGGCACGGGCGGCCTTCTTCCCGCGCATCACCCTGGTCTCGTCCGTCGGCTTCGGCAGCGATGAACTGGCCGGGCTCTTCAAGCGCGGTTCCTTTGCCTGGAGCTTCGCGCCGCAGATCTCGCTGCCGATCTTCGACGGCGGCAGCAACCGGGCCAATCTGAAGGTGGCGGAGGTGGATCGCGATATCGCCGTGGCCCAGTACGAGAAGGCCATCCAGACCGCCTTCCGGGAAGTGGCCGATGCCCTGGCCCAGCGCGGGACCATTGACGAGCAGGTGGCCGCCCAGCAGTCGCTCACCGACGCCACCGCCGAAAGCTACCGCCTCTCCCAGGCCCGCTACGACAAGGGGGTGGACAGTTATCTGACGTGCTGGACTCCCAGCGGTCCACTCTACGGTGCCCAGCAGAATCTGATCAATGTCCGCCTGGCCCGGCTGACCAATCTGGTGACCCTTTATAAGGTGCTGGGTGGTGGGGATACTGACTGACCTGGTATGACGGCCACCAGTGCTTGAAACATTAGTAATGCCGTATAATATATAAGTTCCACTTTGCTTTTTCAAACCAATTGATGTATAAATTTGGATTATTTTTCTCGCAACCAAAGGATCTACGTGGTTCAGGCACTTGGACATATAACTATCGGAATTGTGCGCGACCTGGGACGGATCGGGCTGGTTTCTGCTCTACTCGTTCTACATGATCGTCCGACGTCCGGGCAGTCTGGTGCAGATTCTGAAACAGATCCGCTTTATCGGCACCAAGTCGCTGTTCGTCATTTTCCTGACCGCCGCCTTTACCGGCATGGTTCTCGGGCTGCAGGGGTATTACACCCTGTCCAAGTTCGGCTCTGAAGGGATGCTGGGCACGGCCGTGGCGCTCTCCCTGATCCGTGAACTCGGACCGGTGCTGACCGCCCTGATGGTGACCGGGCGGGCCGGCAGCGCCATCACGGCCGAGATCGGCATCATGCGCATCACCGAACAGATCGACGCGCTGGAAACCATGGCGCTCGATCCGTTCAAGTATCTGGTTACCCCCAAGTTCATTGCCGCCATGATCTCTCTGCCGCTGCTGTGCGCCATCTTCGATGTAGTCGGCATCTACGGCGGCTGGCTGGTCGGAGTCAAACTGCTGGGGGTCAATCCCGGCGCCTATTTCTACGAGATGGAAAAAGCGGTGGTCTGGCGGGATGTCTACTCCGGCATTGTCAAATCATTTTCCTTCGGCGTGATCATCGCCTGGATCGGCTGCTACAAAGGGTATTACGCCGGTCATGGCGCCGAGGGGGTTTCCAAGGCCACAACCGAATCGGTTGTCTTGACATCCGTTCTGATTCTGGTGTGGGATTACTTCCTCACCTCGATCCTGCTCTGATATGATCACACTGCGAAATGTACATAAGTCCTTCGGCGCACAGAAGGTGCTCAACGGACTTGATCTTGATATTCCGGACTGGCAGAATCACCGCCATCATCGGTCCCAGCGGTGAAGGCAAAAGTGTTCTGCTGAAGCACCTGATCGGTCTGCTGCAGCCGGACAGCGGCGCTGTCGAGGTTGATGGCGAAAGTATTATCGACATGCGCCGCTCCGAGTTGAACCGGATCCGTGAGAAGTTCGGCATGCTGTTCCAGAACGTGGCACTGTTTGATTCCATGACCGTTTTTGAGAATGTTGCCTTCCCGCTGCAGGAAAAGACCTCGCTTTCGAAAGAGGAGATCCGAGGGCGGGTTCTTTCTGCTCTGGAAGATGTCGGATTGAAGAATATTGAAAATAAATTTCCGGATGAACTCTCCGGCGGCATGAAAAAGCGGGTCGGCCTGGCACGGGCGGTGGTGCTCAATCCAAAGATCATCCTGTTCGATGAACCGACCACCGGCCTCGATCCGATCATCAAGCGGGCGATCCACCAGCTGATCAAGGACACCCACGCCAAGTTCGGTTTTACGGCGGTGATTGTTTCCCATGAGATTCCGGAGATTTTTGATGTCGCCCAGAATGTGGCCATGCTGTTCCGGGGCAAGATCCTGCAGCACGGCACCCCGGATGACATTATACATTCAACTGATCCGGCAATCCGGCAGTTCATCAGCGGCAGCCTGGACGGACCGATCCAGATGGTATAGTAACTGCTACATTATGGCAGGAATCAAAGAGGTATGATATGAACATGGCAAAACTGGAAATGATGGTTGGCATCTTTATGCTGATCGGCATCCTCTGTCTTGGGTACGTTTCCATCAAACTGGGCAAAATGGAAATCATCGGCGGCGATTTCTACACCGTATCGCCAGCTTTGATTCGGTTTCCGGCCTGAAGCCGGGGGCACGGGTCGAGGTGGCCGGAGTCGAGGTCGGCAAGGTCGACCGGATCGCACTCGATGCAAAAACCGGTGACCGGGCACTGGCCTATCTCAAAATCAAAACCGGAGTGAAAATAACCGATGATGTCATTGCCTCGGTCCGAACGAGCGGAATCATCGGCGACAAATTTATCAAACTCAGACCGGGCGGCTCCGATAACATGCTGAAAAACAACGGTAAGATCCGTGAAACCGAGTCGGCCATTGACATCGAAGAGCTGGTCAGTAAATTTATTCACGGCAAAGTCGAGTAACCATTACAGCAGAGGACTTTTAAAATGAAATCACTTTTGTGTACCTGTGTGGCTGCCTGGGCACTGTTCGCCGGTGCCGGCGCCAGCCTCGCGGCCGACAGCCCCACACCTCACACCGCTCTGAGTCTTGATGACTGTATCCGCATGGCTCTGAAAGCGGCCCCTGAACTGGGTGAAGCCCAGAGCGACATCGCTCTGGCAACCAGCAAGCTGGATGAAGCAAAGTCGTACCGTTTTCCGCAACTGGAGCTAACCACTTTGTTCGGTCCGGCACCGATTGCGCACAAGGACTCTGATATCTCCCCGTCATAAAGACCGACGAGCCGCTGTTCAGCGTCAATGCGCTCACCTGGTTCACCAGCGCTGATGCCACCATGATCCAGCCGCTCTATACCTTCGGCAAGATTTCCGAGAATATGAAGGCCGCCACTCACGGCATTGAGGTTGATCGCTCCCGCAAGCAGCAGCGGGCCAACGAGATCGTCCTTAAAGTCAATGAATACTATAACGGCCTGCTGCTGGCCCGCGAGATGAAGGAGCTGGTACTCGAAGTCGAGGAGATCCTGATCAAGGGCACGGGAGAAAGCACAAAAACTGCTCGATCAGGGATCCGATACCGTTGATGAGATGGATCTCTACAAACTGGATGCATTTTCCGGGATGGCGACAAAATATCTTGAAGAAGCAAAGAAGGGTGAGTCGCTTGCTCTCGCTGCTCTGAGAGCCCGCATGGGGATGCCGGTCGACGCCCCGCTGGAAATCGGTACAGAGCGGCTTGTGATTATAGATGCCGAAATTCCTGCCTCTAGAGACGTATCTGGAACAGGCCCGCAACCGGCGCCCGGAATTCCACCAGATTGCGGAAGGACTCAAGGCACGCTCGGCACTGGTTGAAGCAGCCAAAGCCAACTATTATCCCGATATTTTTCTCGGTGGCCTCTTCTCCTGGGCCTATGCGGACGAACGTGACCGCATTCACAATCCCTATATCAACGACCAGTTCAATCATCTTAATGCCGGTATTGCCCTCGGAGCCCGCTGGAAACTCGATTTCGGCATCACCGGCGCCAAAGTGGCCGGTGAACGCGCCCAGTACAACCGTCTGCTCAGTACCAAGGAGTTTGCCGACACCAACATTCCGCTTCAGATAAAGAAATATTATCTGGATCTTATAGAAGCCAAGAACAGCGCCACGGCAACGCGCAGCGCCTATATGAACGCCAAAAAATGGGCTGTCACCGCCGTGGCCAACTTTGACTTCGGCATGGGGCCAGCCAAGGAGATCTTCGAAGCACTTCAGGCCTATTCCAGCATGCGCTCAGATTTTTTCAAATCAATCTACAACTATCGCATTGCCGCTGCCAATCTTGACTATGCCACAAGCGAACCGTTGCGAAGTAATGAACAATAATCAGGAGGAGATACCATGTTGAAACGATTCTTACTGGTACTGACTGCATCGATATTCATGGCTTCGGTTGCGTGGGCAACCCCGACCGACGATGTGAAAAAGACCGTCGATGAAGTTGTCCGTATCGTCTCCGACAAGGAGATGAAGAAAAACGAGACAAAACGTCGCCAGGCGCTGAAAAAATCCATCAGCACCATCTTTGACTACTCCGAAATGGCCAAGCGTTCCTGGGCAAACATTGGAACTCAGCGCACTGCGGCCGAGAAAAAGCAGTTTACCGATCTTTTCGCAACACTGCTTGAAAATTCATACGCCGGCAAGATCGAATCCTATAACAATGAGAAGATCGTCTACATCAAGGAGATCGTTGACGGCGACTATGCCGAGGTAAAATCAAAGGTTGTCACCGCCAACCGCGACGAGTTCACGCTTGATTACCGCCTGATCAAGCAGAACGGCAAATGGATGGTCTACGATGTTGTCATCGAGGGGGTCAGCCTGGTTTCGAATTATCGCAGCCAGTTCAACAAAATTATCACCGCCAACGGCTACGACAAGCTTGTAAAAAAACTGCAGACCAAAAGTGAGGAATTGAAGGCACCATAAACGGTGTAAATTGTCTTGACACCCGCTTTATGCCTGTGATAAACGACTCGAGCAGCAAGTTTCGGAAGTTTTTGCAGAACGTTGAAGTAGCATGTTTGACCAGGCTTTGCGCTTTTCCTGCATCAGACTCCGGAAACTTAAGCGGTAACCACACGTTCCGGCGTAGTACCGGACAAAAAAGGAGGCAGGAAAATGGCACAGGGCAAGGTTAAATGGTTTAACGACACAAAGGGTTTTGGCTTCATCGAGCAGGAAGGTGGCGAAGATGTTTTCGTTCACTTCTCCGCAATTCAGGGCGACGGCTTCAAATCACTTGCAGAAGGCGATGCGGTTACTTTTGACATCACCCAGGGTCCCAAAGGTCTCCAGGCTGCCAACGTAATCAAAAAGTAATTGCTGACTATTCATTGTGAAATAACTAAAGCCCGCTGATACTCAGCGGGCTTTTTTTGTGTGCAGTTTTTTGTTCGCTGTCGACCGCAGTGTGCCCGCATCGTATCCGCAGGACCACGCTCCCCCACAGCAGACCCGCATCACTCTTCCCGCCCCAGCTCCTTCAAGCGCTTCCAGCACCTTGGCCCGTTCTGCCGGCTGATGCCAGAGCAGCAGAGCCTTCTGCAGCCCCTTTTCCCGGTCACTTGTCGCCGCATAGACCGGCTTTCCGGTCATCGGATCGAATCCCGCTGTAGAACATGCAGGTGGCAATAGTGACCGGGGGTCGGAGTAAAGTCCTGAACCTGCTCCACCTTCATCCCCATTTTTTTGAGCACCAGCGCCAGCTCCAGCATGTCGGCCAACGTACAACCCGGATGCCCGGAGATCAGGTACGGCACGATATACTGGCGTTTGCCGAGCCGGTCGCTCTCTTCCCGGAACCGGCGCAGAAACGTTTCAAAGGACTTTCTTGCCCGGCTTGCGCATGAAGTCGGTAACATGCTCAACCAGATGTTCCGGAGCGATCTTGAGCAGACCGCTGACATGATGACCGATCAACTCGCTGAAATAGGCCGGCTGCCGTTCCAGCAGGTCATAGCGCACCCCGGACGAAACCGCCGTATGCTTGACACCTTCCAGAGACCGGACAGCCTGCGCAGCAGTGACGTCGCCGCGTTTGTCACCGGTGCGCAGATTTTTGCAGATATGCGGGGAAAATACAGCTTTCGCGCAGACACTTTTTCATGGCCTCAGGGTTGCCGCAGGACAGACCATACATGTTGGCGGTCGGCCCGCCGATATCGCTGATGCTGCCGCGAAACCAGGATTTGCCGGTCAGCGCTGCTGATCTCGGCAAGAATGGAGCTTTCGCTGCGGGACTGGATCGTTTTGCCCTGATGCATGGCGATGGCACAGAAGGCACAGCCGCCGAAACAGCCGCGATGGCTGGTGATGGAGGTTTTGATCTGTTCCCAGGCCGGGATCTGTTTCACGATACGACGGATGCGGGCTCTTCTCAAACGGCAGCGCATAGACGGCATCCATCTCCGCTTCGGACAGCGGCAGCGCCGGAGGATTGCAGACCAGCACCCGATCGCCGTGCTGCTGGATAACGATCGTGGCAGACCAGGGATTCTGCTGGAGGTAGGCCAGGCGGAACGCCTCGGCAAATTTCTCCTTTGAAGCAGAGATCTCCTCAAAGGACGGTATTTCAGACGTGCGGGAGCATCACCAAACGCGCTGCGAATGGTATGCCGTGCCCCGCACATCACGGATCTCTCCGCATCCGCTCACCGTCCCGCATCCGCTCCGCCACTTCCAGAAGCGCCCGTTCAGCCATGCCGTAGATCAGCAGATCGGCTTTGGCATCAAACAGGATCGAGCGTCGCACCTTGTTTTCCCAGAAATCGTAGTGGGCAAAACGGCGCAGCGACGCTTCGATGCCGCCGATCACGACCGGCACATCCTTGAAGGCCTCCTTCAGGCGGGAGGTATAGATCATCGTGGCGCGGTTGGGGCGGGCACCGTGGCGGTTGCCGGGGGTGTAGGCATCGTCATGGCGCAGCTTGCGGGCCGGGGTGTAATGGGCCACCATGGAGTCCATGGCGCCGGCCGATACGGCAAAAAACAGCCGCGGGCGCCCAAGCGCCATGAATGGCTCCTTTGAGCGCCAGTCCGGCTGTGCGATGATGCCGACCCGAAAACCGTGAGTTTCAAGCCAGCGGGCCAACAGCGGCACGCCGAAGGCGGGATGATCGATATAGGCATCGCCGCTGACGAAGATGACGTCCAGCTCGTTCCAGCCGCGCGTGCGCATTTCTTCCTGTGTTGTAGGGATAAATGGCATAGGTCAGGGGAACAGCGCTAAACCTTCGAGTCCCATCGTTTCAGGGAACCCGCAGACCAGATTCATATTCTGCACCGCCTGGCCGGAAGCTCCCTTTACCAGGTTATCGATAGCCGAGACGACTATGATCCGACCGGTACGGGTATCAACCAGAGGAGCGATGTCGCAGAAATTGGAGCCGCGCACAAACGCGGTGGAAGGAAGGCTGCCATTTGTAAGGACCCGCACGAACGGCTCACCATCGTAGAATTCCTGGTACAGCGTGGTGATCGTTTCATTGGTGATCGCTTTTTTGGGCGTGGCGTAGATCGTTGAAAGAATACCCCTGTCCATCGGTACCAGATGCGGGGTAAAGGTGATCTTCATCTGTTCCCCGGCCAGCAGGGAGAGTTCCTGCTCGATCTCGGGGGTGTGCCGATGCACTCCGCCGACTCCGTATGCTTTAAAACCCTCATTCACCTCGCAATACAGGCTGTCAACCTTGGCAGAGCGACCGGCCCCGGTAACGCCGGAAGCAGAGTCAGCAATGATGCTCGACAGGTCAATCAACCCCTTCTTCAGCAGCGGAGCCAAACCGAGGATAATGCTGGTAGGATAACAACCGGGGTTGGCAACCAGTTTTGCCCCCTTGACCTTGCTCCGTCTGATCTCCGGTAATCCATAGACAGCTTTTTTCAGGTTGGCAGGATTGAGATGAGGTTCGTACCACTCCCCATACACCGCCGGATCGGTAAGGCGATAATCGGCCGACAGATCGATGATTTTTTTACCCAGCTTCAGGAAGGTCGGCACCACCTCCATAGCCGCTTTGTGGGGAAGAGCGGTGAATATTATATCGGCTTTTTCGGCAACCCGCACCGGCTCCAGATTTTCCAGCACGATGTCACAACGTCCCCTCAAAGTCGGGAAAACATCAGAAATACGCTTTCCGGCACTCTGCTCGGAGGTCAGGCAGGTCACCGCCACCTCCGGGTGGCAATGAAGGATTCGAATCAACTCCAACCCTGTGTAACCGCTGGCTCCAACGATGGCAATCTTCAACATGGAATGGCTCCTTTTAAATAAAAAAGAGGGAAACCGTTGAGGTTTTACCCATCTTTTCATATGGAAACAGACATCGATTTTCAATGTCTGTTTCACTATAAAACGTTTTGCCCCGCAAAGGGATCATTATTTACGTCAATCAGGAGTTTGCCGAACTTAAAGTATTGGCCGAATTGATGTCACCCGTATGGTGAGATCCGCTGGTTAGACCAGATCACCCTGCACTCACGGCGCAGAGACGTCCACCACCCGGCTGGACTCGTTGTCGGGGTTGATTACCTGGATGCGAAAGTTCTTGGTGACCGGCGAGTAGGGGTAGCGTAGGTAGAGCAGTTTGGTGCAGTCAATGTAGACCAGCCGATCTCGGTCACCTGTCTCCAAGCCGCCGAGACGGTGTCCGTCCACGTTGATCGACGAATTCGGCTGAAAATTCTTGCCGCCGATGACCAGCTCGTAGTAGTTCACGTACTCGTTTCCCACCGTTATCTGGTTGATCTCCGGTTTGGTCTCGATGGCCAAGGCTACCGCCACTGAAACATTATCCTGCCCGTTCCTGACCATGACCTGATGCAACCCGCCGGTCATCTGCGGCACGGCAAAGGCAATGGACTCGGGAGAGATGACCCGGCTTCTGATCACGGCACCGTCGAGCAACAGCAGCGAGTTCTCGGTAAAGTGTTTCCCCGTGGCGATAATATCCCGATCTCTCCCCTGGGCGCAAGAATTGATCTGGTCCGGCGAGAGTTCGTTCAGTATCGGCCTGAGCCGCAAGACCGTAAAGTTGTAGGCCCGCCCGATGGCACCGTCCCCCCGTCTGAGATAGAGAGAGTACAGCCCCGCATCGAGAGCCGGCACGGTGAATTCCAGCTGTTTGCCGTCGATCACCCTGGCCGGGATCTCGACGCTGCCCAGATACGCGTTGATCCTGTCACCGAACCCGGAGCCGAAGATCATTACCTTACTGCCCGGCTCCGCCTGGGTAGGGATAATGCTTACGATAGCGGGGACAGGGGTCGTCTTGGCATTGGGACGCTGCGTCAGTTCGGCGGCGGAAGAGTGGAAATCCCAGACAGGGCAGGCAAGCGCCACCAGTAGCAGCGACCACAGCAGCATCGTGCTTCGTTTTGTCACGAAACGTCGATTGGATGGCATACTACCTCCCATATTTGGCAGTTGGTACGGGTGATACTATTACCCGCACTGGATGCCACTTTTCCAGCTCCGCTTCCATTGAGCTACCACTCTTTATAGGGTGTGTTGGTCGTAGGACTTATCTTGTCTGAACCGCTTTTGACATCATAGACTCTCCCAAGATCGGTTACAGCTGGAGAGCCGGTTGTGCTGCCACCGCCCGAAGCGGTTGAAGCGGCTTGAGGTGGCGGTTCAATAGTTTCCCATGTCGTATTGCTGCCGGTAAACGGGTCTTTTGGAATATCGCGCATATATTGTTTTTGTTTGAGCTCGTCAAGTGAATCCGGGTATTTACCCTGGTCGGCGTAGAACTGGTCGATCGTGCTTCTAAAATTATACAGGGTTTCACGCAACACCGCTTCTCTCGCTTTAATAATACCCCATTGGTAGTTCGGCACAGCTATGGCGGCCAAGATGCCAATGATCGTCACGACAATCATCAGCTCAATCAGCGTAAAGCCATGACAGTTCAGGTTGCAACGAACTGCTGCAGGGGAAGAACGGGCACTCTGTACGTTAGAATAGCTCACGTTATTACCAATCTTTATACTTAGTTCCATCGGTAGCAGTTCCGTCTTGAGGAGCGTAGACATCAAAAACATCATCGCCGCACCAGGTTGACGAACTCGGTTTATCTTTGTAGCAACGCAATTCCCAGCCCCAATTACTGTCGGTGGAACTTTTCTGATCCAGTGGATTGAGAACCGGCCTCCGCAAAAATTTTACGGTGCCTATTTTTGGATCTCCAAAATCATGTCCGTCAACCAATTCCTGAAGATCTTTCGGGTAACCGCTTCCTGACTTCAACGGACCGTCTGGCATCTTGTCGAACGTTTTCTTGTAGTCATCCAGCGCAATTCGGATGATGCGAAGGTTTCTCCGCAATTCAATCTCTTTCGTTCTGGTCGTCGTATTTCGGATTAACGGCATCACCCCGGCAGCAAGAATCCCAAGAATAGTGATCGACACTATTAATTCAATCAGAGAAACCCCATTGCGTGTTCTCAACGGTTTCACGGTAATCCGTTCAATTCGCATAGCCGGCACGCTTGGATACGGAGGTTGCTCATCATTTACCAACTTTCATGATATGCTCTGTATAGTTTAGTGTGATCATTTTGAGGGTCGGCCACAAATTTCCATTCACTGTATTTGGTCAATTTACCCCCGAGACCCGGGAGAGGCGCTGTTCCGTTCGAAGACGTCCCGGCCGTACCCGCAAAGGGAGTAACTCCCACAACAGGCGCAGCGGTTCCGATAGCAACAGATCCCATGTTTTCAAGGGCCGTACCTGTGAAGTCGGTTTTCAGCGGGGCTTCATCACTTTTACTTGCAACACCGACAATGCCCCCGTTTTGATCAGGTGTCACTATTCCATTTCCTACAGTGCCCCTGATAAGTGTCCACTCCTTGCCGGTCATGGGGTCCTGATACACTTTTAGCTTGGCGCAATCGGGGGCACATCTCTGATTTTTATCGTCCAGTTCAGCAGCATAGTTTTGAGGCAAATACTGTATCGGCGTGAGTGAATTCGGATCTTGCAGCAGATCTTTCAGATCATTAAGTGGAAGCGGAACCCTGGTTCGTAGGGGAACACCCGGTACAGTATATTTCTGATTTAGATTATACCAGTTTTCAATTGCTTCCTTGATCTGGCTGCCACGAAAGATCAATTCCTTTTCACGCTCGCGTTTCATAATTGCTGTCCATGATTTGCCCGTAAAGGCCGATAGTATCCCGATCAGCATAATTATGAACACGGCAATCAGAAATGTAAAACCGTCGCGATTCATGCCACTTGTTTTCAGTTTTGCCATTACAGCATGAAGTCTCATACAAGAATAATCATCGTATATCCACCGCCGTACTAAATGGGAGAATGTTCAAGGCAGAGCCGGACGACGATGTAAATGCGGAGTTTCTGAAGGCGAAACCGGCCGATCCCTTGTTTTTTGCCCTGAACGACACTGTGGCAAGCGTGCCGTTGCCTGTCACGCCACTGTTTCCCGCGGCCCGTCTCAAATCGACTGTAACCGTACCGCTGACGAGGATCGCTCTTGCTGCTAAACGTGGTCGGCTTGCCGTCGTTTTTCATAAAGCCACCCTCAATAATCGCCACAAACTCGACAAAAGCGGGATCATATGTGAACACAAACGGGGCATTGGCTAGATCTTTTACGTCGCTGATCTTAATATCCAGGCTGAACTGCTGGCCAATGTTCGCCGTTAATGGAGCTGCAATCTGAAGAAGGCTGCGCTGAACTGGAGCGGATGTAGGTGTAGCGGCTAATACTGGTGCGGACGGAGAAACGACCGGTCCGGCTGCTGTTTGATTAGTCGGAGCAGTCTGCATGAGTTGGGTCGTAGGGGCTGCGGAGCCGGATATCGGCATATCCGGTTTGGTGGCCACAGCCGGAGGTACACCGGCTTTCTTTCCATCCCCATTTAGCTGGACTTCCCCTTCGAAAACAGGTTCCAGGTCGAATGAAGACATCGGCTTAATAAGGGTCGGATGTTCCTCTTTGCCGGAACCAAACGCTGCAAGACCAGGCAGCGGCACCGAAATCCCCCTGATCAGCCGGGGAGTAATCGCCAACATCAGCTCAGTTTTGCTTTTTGTTGAGTTAGCATTTGTAAACAGCGGCCCGATCAGCGGCAGATCGCTCAGCAAATAAAACTTATTTTTACTGTTGTTATCGTTTCGTTGTATGAGGCCACCGATGATGCTTGTTTCATTATCTTTTAGGCTGAGTATTGTTTCAAGATTTCTGGTGCCGATCGTAACCACCGTGGTTAATCCATCTGAACCCACTTTGTCTTGTGACAAAATTGAGCTGACTTCGAGAGAGAGCTTGATTGAAATTTCGTTATTCAGTTGAATAGTTGGTTCGGCATTGACCTTTACACCGACATCCACATACTGGACATTTACCTGCGACTGCACGCCGTTCATAGTTGTAGTCGTAATCGGCACCCTGGTGCCGACATTGAATTTAGCTTTTTCCTTGTTTTTCACGCGAATTTTGGGATTTGAAAGGACTTCTCCATTGGCAAGTGTTTTCCCAAAGTTGAAGGTCGCGTTTGGCACGGTAACGTACCCGCCAAAACCCTTCATGGTGAAGGCGCGAACCAGATTTGACGGATCTCCTGCGACCGACGTTGCCACCGTAGTCGTCCCGGCGGCAACTGTCGAGGAAGCACCGGTAAGCGTCGTTGCCAGCAGATTATTTCCCGAGAAGGCTCCTAGCTGCACATTGTAATTACTGAGAAGCATGCCGAGGTTTTCGGTGTTGTTATCACTGATTTCAATTACCTCGACATCCAGGACAACCTCTGCTTCGGGCAAGTCGTTGGCATCGAGGATCTTTTCAACCACTGCAACGACATCTTCCGAATCCCGCACGACAATCGAGTTTGATTCTTCGTTCACGTACGCCTTGCGTACCTGGATCATCGTGCGGATCAGGTTGATGGCCTTTTTTGCGTCCATGTAATTGAGGTGAAACGTGCGCAGTACCATGTCATCGTATTGCTTGCTTTTCTCCGGCGTATTCATATAGAGCAGCACAGTCGATTCGTTGAAATATTTTGTGCCGAGCTTGTTCATGCTGGTAAGCAGGTCCAGCGCCTGCTGGAACGAGGCATTTTCGAGATAAATTGTAACCGGGGTGTCCTTGATACCATCGTCGAAGACAAAATTTATCCCGGAAAGCTGAGTCAGAATATTGAACACATCTTTCAGTTTGGCATCTTTGAATTTGAGGGTGATCGGCTTGTTGGATTTCAAACGCAACTCAAAGCCTTCGAGCTTGCTCTTGCGTAGTTGGGTAATTCGCTCAAGGGCAGCCTGATATTCCAGGTTTTTAGGAAATAGCTCAGCGGCCTTGATATATTGACGATGAGCATCCTTCAGCTTGTTCGCCTTCTCAAAGTCACGCCCCTCCTGAAATGCCATCTGAGCATCCTTGTATCTGGTCGAAATTTCGATCTGCTGCCTGAAGCGATCCTGAGTCGGGTCAATACCCTGCGCAGTTTGAAATTCCTGCAGGGCATCGATGTAATTTCCCTTGCCCGCTAAGGACATTCCCCATTTGAAATGCTGGTCGGCAGCCTTCTGGCGGTTTTTCAAAAAGCGAACCCGGGATTCATCGACCGTCGGATCGCTTTTAAAAGACTCTGCATAGCTGATACATCGCCTCTTCAAATTTCCCCTCCGACTCCAGTTTTTCCCCGGCACTGAAAGAGCGCGAAGCAGGGGAGGCACAGGACGAAAGCAACCCCAGAGCCAAAAATAATGCCGCCATATGTGAAGTCAGGTTCAAGTAGCGCATTGAGTGCGTCTCCTCGGAATAGAGTTTATTATCTTGCCGGGACAAGCGACCGGTTTTCTACCAAGGGGATGACAATTTTATCTCCGGTATCGGTGACCGTCAGTGTTAACGCTTGGTCTGAAATATCGGTTGCTTCGTAACGACCGGCGAATATGTCCCCTTTTTTGACGAGCAGAATATCCTTCTCTTTTGCCAGAAAAATAGTTTTAACCGATCCTTTTTTTAAAAATCCCAAAAACGTGAAGCGCGCCAGCGGTGCGGTTTCGGGTTGAATAATTACCGGCGGCGCTTGAACAGGCTGCACTACAGGTGGCGGTTTGATTGCCACGGCGGTCTGTTTAGCGACTTTCATCTCATCGACAAAAATGGGTTTAAAAATGTTGCGTCGATACCCCTTGAAACCGGTCGGTTCCTTATCAAGCAGACTTATTTTCAGCTTGGTGCCGTCATCCTCAACGCCAGCAGGCTTATTAGTTGCGACGACAGTCGGCTGTGTCTGCTGGACCGCCTTGGAGGTCGTCGGGCCGACAGTTTTTAAGCGAGGTATAGCACTGTAGCTCCAGAGTACAGCGATACCTAAGAGTATCACCAGAATGAACAGAATCAAGCGTTGACGATTCATGTCTCCTCCCGAAGATACACTGTGACACGCAGATCCATGACCACGTTCTCGCTATAGAGGTCTTTGTTTGAAAACGAGACGGAATCGACGACAATCAGTTCCTGATTGTTTTGAAGATCGAAAAGGTAACTTTTCACAGCCAGCATAACGGCCGCTGACAGAAAGCGCCAACTGATAGGAAAGTAGCGGTTCTTCCTTGATCTGCACCGGCTTATAACTTATAGCGCCGACTTCAACAGCACTATTTGCTGCGGCTTCGAGCAGATCGCTCAACACTCTGGCAAATTCCCGTTTCTCAGGTATCCGCGCTTTAAGTTTTTCGAGGTCAGCGGTACCCTGCCTGTAGAGAGTCGCGGCATCCACCTGACCGGCACGAGCGGTCCGACTGCGCAGGTCGCTCCACTTTGTTTGCAGATCAGCCAGATCTGGGAGTCTGATACGCGGAAATCACGACACCAAGTGCAATGTTGAACAGCAACAGAAACAAAATGATACTCAGAAAGCGCCATTTCTGACGGACTATTTCTAACACATATTGTTTCATTAATTCACCACCTTGCAGGAGATGGTAAATTGAACACCGCGTTCTTTTTCACCTGAAACCACATTCTTATGAGACAGCAGAAGAACATGTGAAAAATTTTTTGAGCCTTCCAGTTTTTCCAGATACTGCTGAACAGATTTAAAAGTTTTGCCCAACCCCTCCAGCTTCCACTCTTCCAACCCCTTGTCAGGAGAGAGCGATGACAGAGCTATTCCATCCGGTGTGGCATTTTCAAACAACTCGAGCAAATTGAGCCAGTCCATACTCTTGCGCTCAATAATTTCATTGTAGAAGCGAATATGTCCCTTTTGACGACTTGAATCGGCTTCAGTAATGCCGTTCGGCTTACTTTCCAGTTTACTTTTACTTGCAGTTATCTCAGCACTCAGCCGCCTCTGTTCCCCCATATTCGATGCAACCTGACTGACATTCCACCCCGCTATGACAAGAAGGATCGCAACAGCAGCAATAGCCAAGCCTGTTCAGCATGCGATGGTCGAGATAGGTGCGCGTTGCAAGATTAATACTGTAACGCATCAGAGACTCCTCAAAGCCGCACCAATGGCGGCAGTGCAGGGGAATAACCGTATCTGGTCACCAGGTGCGGAATTTCCGGGTGCTACAGCACCCTTTGTCTCAAGCAGAACCGGCGTTAATCCGGTCGCTTCGGCAACCATCTCCTGAAAGTTTTGCGCAACATCCGGCGACGCCACACAGAAAACTGTCTGCACCGGCCGCTCGGGAAACCGCTCCTTATACACCAGCAGCGAGCTGTTTATTTCCATAGTACACCCGGCTGTCGGTCGCTAACGTTCCCGACAGATCCTTGACAGCGGATAAATTCCGGAATCCCCTGTGCAAAAGCTACTATTGACAAGGTACTGCCGTAAAACGATATCAGAATACAGTCATCCTGAAGCGACAGACGACGATCAAAAAGACGGCAGATATTGAATGTATTGCAATCAATGCGTGCCGGGGAAAGCCCCGCCTTCGTAATCAGATCTTCGTACTGGGAGATAACCGTGCGCGAGACAATTGCCACCAAAAGCGCCAGATCGCCATTTTCACGCACGGTCAATTGCTGGTAATCAAGATGGGTATCGGCACTGTCAAGCGGTATGCTTTTCTTCAGTTTCCAGCGGATCAGATCGAGAGCTTCTGCACGGCTTTTGAAACGTCCTTCAAGATCGAGCAGCATAATCCTGCTTACCGCATCAGGCAGAGATACCGCAACCCGTGATGAGCGGCAGAGCAATTGATTATACGCGGATTTCAATCCGGCTACGAAGGCATCTGGATCAAGAATATTCTGCTCACGCAGCGAAACATGCAGCGTTTGTGGCGGAAAAGGAGCATGGGCGACACGTTCGACACGCGGAGAGGCGGCAGTGCCACCTGTCAAGGCGCACACGACACCTTGAGGGCTGATTTCAACTCCGATCAGATTACTGGCAAACAACATGGCGTGTCCTGTTCCGGTCACTCAACAAACGTGACTCGGTTTATCTCCTTGAGTGTCGTTATACCGGCCGCCAGCTTCTCTTCAGCCGAATCTCGCAAAAACATGACACCGGCGTCACGGGCGGCTTTTTTCAGCTGAGTAGCGGGAACTTTGGCAATGATGAGATCACGGATCTGGTCATTCAGCTCCAGAAGTTCGACAATGGCAACACGGCCTTTATAGCCGGTGCCATGACATTCGTCGCAGCCGTGCGCCTCATACAGCGTCAATCCGCGAAAACGTTCCGGATCTACACCGCCTTCGATCAACTGTTCATCACTGTAGTGTACCGGACGGCGACAGGCGGTGCAGACTTTTCTCACCAGTCTTTGAGCCAGAACACAGTTGAGGCACGACACAAAATTGTAGGGATCAATGCCCATATGAATGAAACGCCCGATAACGTCAAAAACGTTGTTGGCATGAACCGTCGTAAACACCAGATGGCCGGTCAGGGCGGACTGGACGGCAATCTGAGCGGTCTCGGAATCCCGTATTTCTCCGACCATGATCTTGTCCGGGTCATGGCGCAGGATTGAGCGCAATCCTTTGGCAAAGGTCAGCCCCTTTTTTTCGTTGACCGGAATTTGCAGACACGCCACGCAGCATATATTCAACCGGATCTTCGATCGTGATGATTTTATCCTCGCCGGTATGAATCTCGGTCAAAGCGGCGTAAAGCGTTGTTGTTTTACCGGAGCCGGTCGGACCGGTCACCAGCACCATACCGTAGGGTTCGCGGATTTTTCTCCTCAGGCGCTTGATCTCCCGTTCGCTGATGCCCAGGTTTTCCAGCGTCAGATCCCTTCAAATCGCTGGCGATACTCTCCTTGTCAAGAATACGGATTACGGCATCCTCACCCAGTGAACTCGGCATGATCGAAACGCGGAAGTCGATCGATTTTGTCTCCAAAGCGGATTTTAAAACGGCCATCCTGCGGAATGCGGCGCTCGGAAATATCCAGCTCGCTCATGACTTTCAGCCGTGAAATAATCGGGGCCTGAAAGTGCTGGTCGATCGTTTCGTTCGCTTTATACAGCACCCCATCGATACGATACTTGATATCAACCCCGTCAAGACCGGTTTCAATATGGATATCGCTTGCTCTGCGGCTCAGCGCATCCAGAATGGTCGTATTGATCAGTTTGATAATCGGGCTGGTATCATCCGAGAGCGTTTCAACCGACAGCACCTCTTCACCACGGTCGGTTTCCTTGACCAACTGAAGCATGAAATCTTCAGAAACTTCGCGCAGTACACGGCGTGTACCCTCGCCTGCTTTGGTAACCGCAGGCAATCGCAGAATCGGAGGCGATGCGGATTTGAATCTGACGGTCAAGCAGCAGCTCAAGCTCATCCAGCTTGACAACGTCGGTCGGATCAGACACAGCAATAACGATGGCATGCGGCTGCAATCTCCAACGGCACAAAATGAAACCGGTATATTGCATCCGGCGGTAATTGATTGAGCAGTTCGGAGTCCATCTTGAAATTGCGCAGATCTACGTATTCAAGGCTGAACTGTTCCGCCAACGCTTGTGCCAGATCTTCTTCCGTAATAAACCCTTCGTGAATGGCAATTTCACCAAAACGTTGCCGGGTTGTAGTCAGCCTTTCAATAATGACCGGCAGATGATCGGGATTCAGGCTGCCCCGGTCGATCAAAATTGACCCGATATTTTTTCTTTTGAAGTGGAGCATCGTCATCCTATCCTACCGTACCGGCAATTTTGAAAATCGGAAGGTACATCGCTATAATGATGACACCAATGACCACGCCCATTACCAGCATGATGGCTGGTTCAATGGCGGTGGTCAGCAGATGCATCCGCTCCTCAAGTTCATCTTCCAGATAATTGGAAATATCAATCAGCATATCTTCGAGCGACCCGGTCGTTTCACCCACTCCCAGCATGCGCAGTGCCAAAGGGGGCATGATATGAATACGTTCAAGTGCAACCGAGAGTCGGCCGCCCTCTTCAATAAAGCGAACCGCCTCGAACAGGCGTTTCTCCATGAACACGTTGTTTAGTGTCCCGATTGACATGCGCAGCGATTCAATGATCGGAATGCCACTCCCCAGAACCGTCGCCAGGGTACGGGTGAAACCGGCCACCGAGTACTTGGTAAAAATATCTCCGGCAATCGGAATTGTCAGTTTGAAACGATCAAGTAAATATCGGCCTTCTTCAGTGCTTTTCCACGATCTGAATGCGGCAATCGCACCGATGCATGCAATGACTCCGACAACAAAATAACGTCTGAGCAGCGACGTAAAGCTGATTAACAGCCGGGTCAGGGCGGGGAGCTGCGACCCTGACTCGGCGTAGACCTGACTAAAGGTAGGAACAACATAGACCAGCAAAAGCGTAATCGCGATAAAGGCAAACACAACAAGAATGGCGGGGTAAAATATGGCGGCCACAATTTTTTTACGGAGTGTGCCGACTCTCTTCAGATATTCAATATAGCGGCGGATGGTTTGCGGAAGATCGCCGGTCCGCTCACCTGCACGTATCGAGGCAACATAAAGATAGGGAAAAGCCCGGCCATGCTTTTCCATCGCAACCGACAATGCAGCACCCGCCTTAACGTCTTCACGGACTTGAATAAGAACTTCATACAACGCGCCGGAATCATGACGCTCTAAAATTGCATCAAGAACCTGCATGATCGGCATACCGGCCTTAATGAGCACGAGCATTTCCTGATTAAAGGTTAGAAGTGCCCTGTTATCGATCTTTCTCCGCTTAATACCCTTATCAAACAGAAACTGAAACGGCTTCTTTTTAACTTCAAATACATAAAAGCCCTGATCCTCCAGATTTTTGCGCAACACAGTACTATCTGCAGCCTCAAAATCTCTGATGAGAATGTTACCGTCCGACGCACCAAGTTTGCAGGTATATAGCGACATAGCGTTAACCTATTACCACAGGCGGCAAAATAACAAAACTTTATTATTTGCTTTGCTCAATTAGTTACGATTAAAACTCTATCTGATACACATCTGTAGTACGGACGACTCTGTCATTGCAAATTAACAGAAGAAGAGGCGCCCGTAGTCGCGCCGGATATTCTTCTGTCTGGCGAATTTGATTTGTGAAAATCTCCAATGCCCCTATTTCGCAGATGGCCTGGGTGTTGATGAAGATGCAGCCGGCGCCCTTATTCCTGCGAGGTGGTTGGCAATAAAAATAAACTCATCTATATAATCCCTTACTCCATCATTATTCAGATCATGCAGGGGGGCTTTGGTTGTGCCGAGTTCCTTAAGAAACCTGTTCCAGCCGCGTTCGTCGAGAGAAAGCGCTGTTTTTATCGGCGGGGCGACAGTAAGCGGGAATTCAAACTCTTCTCCTCCGGCAAGAATTGTTATAGTAACCCTGACAGCACCGGCTGCTGGTAACACCTCAACTGTCCAGCGCCCATTAACGTTTTTGTCCTGCCTAAATGAAACCAACGTGCCGCCATTTACCGCAATATTTGGTGAAGAGCTTATTTTAGTGGGAAGGTCAACGGTCAGAGCGGCTTTGTTTTTCCCGTTGCTCAATAGTATTGCCGGTTCCTGAAGGAAAGTCTGAGCACCCTTCTTGTCAAAGAGTGCCACCATGGAGGAGAAATCTTTGCTTCCTTTGTACTGCTTAAATCGCCCTATAATCCCCTTGTATATGACATGTTGCTGCGATTCCTCGTCTTTTCGATCAGCGGCCGGCTTTCCGGGAAGCTGGGTCTGCTCTGCTTTTTTTTCTGCCGCTGGTCCTTCGGTAGAAACAGGGACCTGCGAAGGTGTCGGCGGCTGCGCATCAGTTTTTTGCTGCAGATCTGCCGGCAGCGTAACCGTTCCGGGGTAGACAGGTGTTGTAGAAACGGTGCCGGAGGCTGGAGGCACAGAAGTACCCTGCTGCTGAACTGGCGATAAAGCCTGTTCCGCTGGCTGTCCGACTGGAACCCCGGGATTTACGGTACTCCCATCGGCCGATGGACTGCCGGGTGAGGAGGCGAGCAGCGCAGCGCCTTTGCTGTCGATCATGCTGGCAGTGATTGAAGTAATACCGCCGCTCCCCGTTTTCGACGCAAAAGAAATAGTTGCAATCCGGCCACTTCCGGAAAAAACATGGGTGCTGATGACAGCAATCTTGATGAGTCCGGGGAGTGAGGTGTTTGCGACAAGAATAGCGTCGGCGACAAGTGCACCCTTGGTTACTGTCGGGGTGGACAGAGAGGCGGCATCATAGGCGACGTCGAGCTGGACGCCGGCAACGCCATCCATGTTGCTGCCTTCAACGGAGTACGTCCCGCTATCGGAGGGAGGAATGGTTACGGAAGGCAGTGCAAACACAGGTGCAGCACAACAAAAAGTTACGATTGTGACAATAAGGGTGTTCCTGATGTTCATACCCATTGTGTAAGTCCCCACTTATAAAATCCATTAACTCGTAAAAACACCGGGTTCATTGACAGGTGGATCTAAACAGGTTGACTGGGCACCTTTAGCTGCAAAGGCCACACTAGGTAATAATATCACCACTGAAGATGGTGTCAAACCGGCATGGCTCGTATTTAATTTCGGCTTTTTCGAGCAACGGCTGTGGCGATAATAACAATGAGATTAATCTGAGGATAAACGAATCAGGCTGGAGATATTAAGGGGAATACTTGGAGTGCTCAACAAGAAGATCGAGTAGATAGCCCGGCAGCGAATCGAAGTCAGTAAAGAGTCACTGCACTTCGTTATTCATCATATTTCGAATTTGCAAAAAAAAGGGGAAACCCTTGCGGATTTCCCCTTGTATCATACCAGTACAGTCTAATCCAGCGATTAACGCTTGGAGAACTGGAAGCGGGCACGGGCAGCTTTTCTGCCGTACTTTTTACGCTCTTTTATGCGTGAATCGCGGGTGATGAAACCGGCTTTTTTGAGTACGCCGCGCAGTTCCGGCTCATGCAGAAGCAGAGCTTTGGTGATGCCGTGCTTGATAGCGCCGGCCTGACCGGTATCGCCGCCACCGGAAACAGTTACGTAGACATCAAAAATGCCGACTTTTTCAACCAGCTCAAACGGCTGACGAACAACCATCTTGGATGTTTCGCGACCGAAGTATTCATCAAGAGTTTTGTGGTTGACGGTAAAAGTACCTACACCAGGCTTAAGCCATACACGAGCAATTGAAGCTCTTGCGCTTGCCTGTTCCATAATAACTGACTGCTGCCATATCGTTTTCTCCTTGGAGTATTAAAGTGCCAGGTTCTTGGGCTGCTGAGCTGCGTGTGGATGGCTTGGTCCCGCATAGATTTTAAGCTTGCTGAGCATGGCCCGTGCAAGTTTATTCTTGGGGAGCATCCCTTTGACAGCTTTCTTGATGAGATCTTCCGGCTTTTTCTCAAGCAGTTTACCAGCCGTGATCTCTTTCAGCCCGCCGACGTATCCGGAGTGGCTGTAATAAATTTTGTCGGCTAACTTGCGACCGGTCAGGGCGATCTTTTCGGCATTTACGACGATGACAAAATCGCCGGTATCAACACTGGGTGTGTAGAGAGCCTTGTTTTTACCACGCAGAACACTTGCAATCTGAGTTGAAAGACGACCCAGAACAGCATCCTGTGCATCAACAATGTACCAGTCACGCTTTACATTTTCAGCTTTAGCTACTTCTGTTTTCATAAATTCCCCACCCGCAGTACAACCTGTAGACGATACAGGCCATGATTTTTTTGAAGAGGTGTAACTTACTGAAAGACGTGTACTCGTGTCAAGGGAAAAATTTTCAGGGCAACTAATTGATTTGATCAATGTTGTAACGGAGCAGATTTCATGCTACAAACACGCGGCAATTATCAGATTTTTTCGGAGTTGGTACTATGAAGATAACGGTAGCGGATGTCGAACATGTAGCACGTCTGGCCCGACTTGAACTCACCCACGGAGAAAAAGAGCTGTTTGCCGGTCAGATGGATGCAATCCTCGGGTATGTGGAAAAACTGAAAGGATTGAATACGG
Source organism: uncultured delta proteobacterium (assembly GCA_963760075.1). Lineage (GTDB taxonomy): Bacteria > Desulfobacterota > Desulfuromonadia > Geobacterales > Pseudopelobacteraceae > JACRCG01. The sequence continues at coordinate 127,697 of CAVXBQ010000005.1, forward strand.
AAGGGATCGTGCCGACCTCGCACGCCGTACCGATGGAAAACGCGTTCCGCGAAGATGTTGTGCAACCTTCCATCGGCCTGAAAAAGGCTCTGGCCAACGCTCCCCAGCGTGCAGGCTCTTTTTTTGCCGTGCCAAAAGTTATCGAATAAGCAAGGGATACATTCACCATGAATATTTTTGACATGACCATCCATGAACTCCACACAGCACTGAAGGCGAAAGCAGGTTTCTTCAGTGGAAGCCACTACAGCCATGCTGGAGCGCATTGCATCTGTTGAGCCGCAAGTCGGCTCATTCATCACGGTAACCCCGGAACAGGCGCTGGCCGCCGCCACTGCTGCTGACCAGCGGATTGCTTCAGGCGAGTGCCATCTGCTGACCGGCATCCCGCTGGCACTCAAGGATATTTTCCTGACGGAAGGAATCCGCACCACCTGCGGTTCCCGCATTCTTGACAACTTTATCCCCCCTTACAGCGCCACCTCCTGGGAAAAACTACGTGATCGCGGAGCGGTACTGCTCGGGAAACTGAACCAGGATGAGTTTGCCATGGGTTCCTCAAACGAATCAAGCGCCTTCGGCACCTGCCGCAACCCCTGGGATACGACCTGCATTCCGGGCGGGTCGTCGGGAGGTTCGGCGGCTGCGGTTGCCGCCAGCGAGGCGATTGCAACACTCGGCACCGATACCGGCGGCTCCATCCGCCAGCCCGCTTCGCACTGCGGCTGCGTCGGCCTGAAACCGACCTATGGCCGGGTTTCCCGCTACGGCGTCATTGCCTACGCCTCTTCACTGGATCAGGTCGGGCCGCTGACCCGTGATGTAACCGACTGCGCCGTCATGCTGGAGGCGATTGCCGGGCACGACCCCAAGGACTCCACCAGCGTCGACACTCCTGTGCCGGACTATGCCGCCACACTGGCAAACGGTGTAAAGGGGCTGAAGATCGGCCTGCCGAAGGAGTACTTCATCGACGGCCTCGACCCGGACGTGCAAAAGGCGATGGACGGCCGCTATCGAAACCTACCGGCGCCTTGGAGCCGAATTTGTTGATATTTCTCTGCCACATACCGACTACGCCGTGGCAACCTATTATCTGATCGCCACTGCCGAAGCCAGCTCCAATCTGGCGCGTTATGACGGGGTCCGGTTCGGTCACCGCGCTGAAGCAGACGGGCTGCTCGACATGTACACTAAAAGCCGCAGCGAAGGATTCGGCAGCGAAGTCAAACGCCGCATCATGCTCGGCACCTATGCCCTCTCCTCCGGCTACTATGACGCCTATTACGTCAAGGCCCAGAAGGTGCGCACGCTGATTATGAACGACTTCATCAAGGCTTTTGCCGATGTCGATGTCATGCTGACACCGGTAGCGCCGACACCGGCCTTCAAGATCGGCGAAAAAGTCAACGATCCGCTGCAGATGTACCTGTCCGATATTTTCACCATTCCGGTCAATCTGGCCGGCACCTGCGCCATGTCGCTCCCGGCCGGTTTTTCAGCGTCCGGCCTCCCGATCGGTCTGCAATTGATCGGCAAACCGTTCGGCGAAGAGACCATCCTGCGTGCAGGGTACGCCTTTGAGCAGGCCACCGAGTGGCATACCAGGAAAGCAACGATTTAACTTCCGGAGCATACTATGAAATACCAACCAGTCATCGGTCTTGAAGTTCACGTCCAGCTTCTGACCGACACCAAAATATTCTGCGGCTGCTCGACAACGTTCGGCGCCGAGCCCAACTCCCAGACCTGCCCGGTCTGCCTCGGGCTGCCGGGTGCCCTGCCGGTGCTCAACAAGAAGGTGGTGGAATTCGCCATCAAGGCCGGTCTCTCCACCAACTGTTCCATCACTCCGCGCAGCATTTTCGCCCGCAAGAACTACTTCTACCCCGATCTTCCCAAGGGGTACCAGATCAGCCAGTTTGAAGATCCGATCTGTCAGCATGGCTGGCTGGATATCAAGGTTGAGGGAGAGGAGCTAAAGCGGATCGGCATCACCCGCATCCATATGGAAGAGGACGCCGGCAAACTGGTGCATGGCGATCTTTCCGGTCATGAATGACGGTTCGGGTGTCGACCTGAACCGGGCCTGTACACCGCTGTTGGAAGTCGTTTCCGAACCGGATCTCCGTTCATCCGACGAAGCGGTCGCCTACCTGAAGCAGCTGCACCAGATCGTGACCTGGCTCGGCATCTGTGACGGCAACATGGAGGAGGGGAGCTTCCGCTGCGACGCCAACGTGTCGGTTATGCCGGTCGGTTCCGACACCTTCGGCACGCGGGCCGAGATCAAGAACGTCAACTCCTTCAAATTTGTCAAACAGGCCATCGAATATGAGATCCAGCGCCAGATCGACCTGATCGAAGATGGCGGCACGGTCGTTCAGGAAACGCGCCTTTTTGACCCGAACAGCGGCAAAACCCGCTCGATGCGCAGCAAGGAAGAGGCCCACGATTACCGCTATTTCCCCGATCCCGATCTGGTGCCGCTGGTTATCAGCGACGCAGTGGATAGAACGCTCACGGCAGGAGCTGCCGGAGCTGCCGGAGCAGCGCCAGCACCGCTTTATGGCCGACCTGGGGCTGCCTCCCTACGACGCCGAAGTGCTGACCGCCAGCCGGGCTCTCGCCGATTATTTTGAAGCCGGTGTCGCCGCCCATGGCAATGCCAAGGCGGTCGGCAACTGGGTAATGGGAGAAATCACCCGGGCCCTGAATGACAGCGGGACATCGATCGATGCATGCCCGGTCACCCCGGGACAGTTGGCGGAACTCTTGAAGCTGATCGACAACGGCACTATTTCAGGTAAGATTGCCAAAACGGTTTTCGACGATATGTGGAAGAGCGGCAAGACGCCGCAGACCATCGTCGAAGAGCAGGGACTGGTGCAGGTCTCCGACAGCGGCGCTATTGAAGGCATCATTGACGACATCATGGCTGCCAATGCCGGACAGGTGGAAGAGTATCGCGGCGGCAAGGAGAAAGTATTCGGCTTCTTCGTCGGCCAGGTCATGAAAGCCAGCAAAGGAAAAGCCAACCCGTCGGTGGTCAACGAACTGCTGTTGAACAAACTTAAGGGGTAGGATGGAGGTTAGCAATGAGCCGGACGGTGATGATTGTCGATGACTCCCTCTTCATGCGCAAGATTCTACGCGGAATTCTTGTCGAAAAAGGGTACACCGTAATCGCCGAGGCAGCAAGCGGCATAGAGGCCATGAAGAACCTGCATACCCACCACCCGGATATTATTCTGCTGGACATCATCCTGCCTGACTCAAACGGTCTCGAGCCTGCTGGGATGGATTATCAACTCCTGCCCGAACTCAAAGATCGTTGCCTGCTCTTCGATCGGACAGCCGCAGGTCATACAAAAAGCGCTCGATCTTGGCGCCAAGGCATTTATCCAGAAACCGTTTACCCCCGAAAAAATAGCTGAAGTGCTGGAAAGCCTGGAGGATTGACCAATGGACATGTCCCACTATCGGGATCTGTTCGTTTCCGAGGCCCGCAGCCATCTCGCCGCCTTCGGTGAGCTGATTGTGCACCTCGAAGATTCCCCCGGCGATGCCGACTGCAATTAATGGACTTTTTCGCCACGCTCATTCTCTGAAGGGAATGGCTGCGACTATGGGTTATGATCAGGTTGTGGAGATCGCACACCTCATGGAGGACCAACTGAGCCGGATCCGCAGCGGGGAATTCGCGCTGCTCCCCGCCCTTGCCGACCTTCTGCTGGAAGGGAGCGATACGCTGGCCCGCCTGGTATCACAGATCGAATCGGGAAGCGACGCCCGTGAAGATACCACCGGAGCTGATTGAGCGACTGACGGCATTTGACCCGTCCGCTGAAGCAGACACTCATGTTCACGCCGGTCCGTTGTCCCAAAGGGAAGACACCCCACAGGAAACTGCTGCTTCAGCACCGCATCAATTCCGGCAGACCGATTCTTTCAAAAGCATCCGCATCAAAACCGAAACACTCGATCATCTGGTCAATATCACCGGAGAGTTGATTACCAACCGGTACCGGCTGGCTGAGTCCATCCGCCTGGCCGATGCCGCCGAATGCCGCGAACCGCTCACACCAACTCACCGCGTTGCTGCGCAATCTGCGCGATGAGGTATTCAAAGCGCGCATGCTGCCCTTTGCCGTCATCGCCGAGCGTTTCCCGCGGTTGGTGCGTGATCTGGCCCATAAACAGGGGAAAGAGATTCATTTTCAGCTTGAAGGAAAAGAGATCGAACTCGATCGCGGTATCCTGGAAGAAATCACCGAGCCGATTGTCCATATCCTGCGGAATGCCGTCGATCATGGCCTGGAAACAGCCGATGAGCGGGTCATGGCGGGCAAACCTTCTAGCGGCACGATAACCCTGACGGTAAGCCGCGATAAAGATCATGTTGAAATTATCATTGCCGACGACGGTCGCGGCATGGACCCGGAGCGGTTGAAGCTGAAAGGAATCGAAAAGGGGCTCATTTCCGCAGAACAGGCCGCACAGATGACGGCCCAAGAGGCATACCAGCTGATCTGCAAACCCGGATTTTCAACCGCCGCAACCGTCAGCGATATTTCCGGGCGGGGAGTCGGCATGGATGCCGTTCGCGAGGCGGTGCATGCCCTGGCCGGAGTTCTGACCATCCAGTCTCAGAACGGTCAGGGAAGTCGTTTTGTCATGCGGCTGCCGATAACGGTTTCAATCATTCATGCCCTGATGGTCCAATGTGGTCCGTTCGAAATTGCCTTTCCGCTTAATGTCGTCACGCGGACGGTGGAACTGAAACGTTCCGAAATCCAGGAAGAGGCGGGACGCTCAACCATCATCCTGGAAGACGTTCCCGTGCCGGTCAAGAGCCTGCGTCAAACACTGAACCTGCCGGCAGTATCCGGAACGGAAGATACGTTGCTACCGATGGTCGTCTGTGATATCGGCGGCATGCTGCACGCTTTCAGTGTTGATCGCATCTCCGGCCAGCAGGAAATTTTTGTCCGGCCTCTCCGCTCGCCCCTTTCGCACTTGCGGGGAATCAGCGGGGCAACCATCACCGGCGACGGCCGGGTACTGTTTGTCGCCGATGCAAGCGCCTTGGCCTAAGACAGGCGAGCAGACGCCGCATTGAAACGGTTGCGACCGCTGCCCATATATGGCAGTATTGCGTATTTATGCACCCCCAACGTAATCAGCTCCGCTGAGAAAGGTACCATCATGTTGAGACTATGTACCGTATTCCTGCTGCTGTCGCTTTTTGTGTTCCGGCTCCCACTGTCATGCTGCATCAACACCTGCATCCCTCAAGGAGGTTGTCTCCGCTCTGGAGAAAGGCTACGCCGGACTGCAGGATGTGCAGGCCGATTTTTCCCAGAAAACCACCATAGCCGCCGTCAATCGGGAGCAGAAGGGGAGCGGCGAAGTGCTGCTGAAGCGCCCCGCATCGGCAACCGCCATGTTCCGTTTCAACTATGCCAAGCCGAAACAGCAGATCATTTCCAACGGCAAGCAGGTCTGGTTTTACACCCCGGAAAACAAGCAGGTCATGGTCAACAGTGTCGCCGCCATGTTCGCGGGGGGGAACTCCATCGCCCTGTCGTATCTGACCGGTCTCGGCCACGTCTCGCGCGACTTTGATATCGCCTTCGCCGCCGAGCCGCAGGACAAAAACGGCAACTATCAGCTCGAATTGACACCGAAAAAGGCGAGCCCGGTTCTGGTAAAACTCCAGCTGACGGTATCCTCCGGAGCAGTTGAACAGGTGCGGACGTCCGGAGAGGTCAAAAACATCTTTCCGATCATCTCTTCGATAGTTCACGACGCCGGCGGCAACCGGACCCGGATCGACTACAGCCGGGCACGGGTCAACAAGGGGCTTGCCGACGGAAAATTCAATTTCAAGATCCCGGAAGGGGTTGAGGTAATAAAACAGTAGCCCCGATACACGGGATAATTTTAACGTACTAAACATCTGGAGGTTCCGTTATGCCGTCATTTGACATCGTATCAAAAGTTGACATGCAGGAGGTCGATAACGCCGTGAATCAGGCGATCAAGGAGATCGGCCAGCGCTACGACTTCAAAGGCTCCAAGTGCCAGATCACGCCGGAGAAGGACTCCGTCAAGATCCTGGCTGACGACGACTACAAGCTGAAAGCGGTCGTGGATGTACTGCAGTCCAAATTCATGAAACGCAACATCTCGATCAAGGCGCTTCAGTACGGCAAGGTCGAGCAGGCTTCAGGCGGCATGGTACGCCAGATCATCACCGTCCAGCAGGGGATCTCCAAGGAGAAGGCCAAGGATATCACCACTGCCATCAAAGAGAGCAAACTCAAGGTGCAGGCCCAGATCCAGGATGATCAGGTGCGGGTAATCGGGAAGAATCGTGACGATCTCCAGGATGCGATCCAGCTGCTCAAGGGGAAGGATCTGGATGTCGAGATGCAGTTTACTAATTTCAGAGAGTAGGAACGAGAAAAGAGGTTACTCATTCCCCAAGCGGGGGGAGGTTCGGAGGGGAGTGCCTTTTTAGATTGTATTGCAAAAAGGACAGGGTTTCGGCTCTGTCCTTTTTGATTTTATTGTCAGCCGCAAGATGCTATTTTGTAGTTATTTTTTAATACTTAACTGGATAAGCATATGGCTACATTATCGATACGGCTTCCCGATGACCTGCTACGCGAGGTTGATATTTGTGCCGCTGAAAAACACATCTCTCGGGCGGCCTATGCGCGCAAGGCACTAGAGCAGATGAATGCGGTGGCTCATGCCCAGCGCCGACGGACGCGGCTCATGGAGATCAGCTTAATGGTAAGCGGCGAAAGCATGCGAGTGAATGCCGAATTTGACGCGATTGAGGATGCACCTAATGTGTAATCCCGCTGAAGTCTGGCTGCGCTCTTAGAGGATCACGATAAATGCGATTTTTTGCTGATAGTCCATCAATACCCGATGAATTATTGATTGCCAGAGACGAGGGGAGAGTAATTTTCTTCTGTGGTGCTGGTGTTTCGCGTGCTCGTGCAGGACTCTTGGACTTCTTTGGATTGGCGGAAAAAGTTACCGATAGCTTGGGCGTTGCCGCTGATGCTCCAATACGAAAACTCATAAAGGAAGCGCGAGATTTAGACCAACGAACCGGTTTTAGCGGCCTGATTTCGGCTGATAGAGTGTTCGGCCTTCTTGAACGAGATTTCCGTGTCCGCGACATAGAAGCATCGGTCGCCAATGCTCTCAAAACGACCTCTGATGTCGATCTTTCATCCCATCGCATAATGCTTGATTTAGCCCGGTCCACTGATGGGAAAACTAGGCTTGTCACAACGAATTTCGATCTGCTTTTTGAGTCATGTGATGGTTCTCTTCCATCTCACAAACCACCTCGTTTGCCTGACCCAATGCGACAGGATGAATTTGAAGGGATCATTCATCTACATGGACATGTAGACGCGGCTTATTGCGGAGCATGCGGCGACGGCTTTGTTTTATCGAGTTCTGAATTCGGCCATGCTTATCTTGCTGATGGATGGGCAACTCAGTTCATACGAACAATTCTGGACAAATATATCGTGGTTTTCGTTGGATATGCTGCCGATGACCCGCCTGTACTGTATCTGCTTGAAGCCCTGAACAAGCATCAGAAATCCTTGTCAGGTATGTATGCCTTTCAGGCCGGTTCGCAAAGTGACGCGGAAGCCAAGTGGCGGCATAAGGGAGTTTTGCCTATCGCTTATGACGAAACTGACGGGCATAAATCTCTCTGGGATACATTGAGTGCCTGGGCTTGCAGAGCACAAAATCCCGATTCTTGGTATGGAAATGTCATTGATTTGGCCCGAAAAGGGCCAGAAGCATTGCGGCCTCACGAAAGAGGACAGGTTGCTCATATTGTATCCACCCTTGAAGGGGCAAAAAGGTTAACTGGCTCTGAGAATCCCCCTCCTGCCGAATGGTTGTGCGTTTTTGACCCCTCCATACGATATCTTAAGCCCGGCAATCTCGGCAGTTACCTTGAACAAGGGCCATATTTTGATCCTTTTGAAGCATACGGATTGGACAGTGATCCGATTCCGGCAAAGGTTGATCTGAAAGATTATGGTGCAAAAAGAGAGATTCCAGAAGGAGTATGGAATTGCTTTGCTGCAACCAGGCATGATCGGCAAGATTCTCAAGACTACAACTTTGCGGCATTAAGGGGTCATTACTCAGTTAATATACCCGCATTGCCGAAGCGATTATGGCAAGTTGGTCGTTGGATTGGCGTGGTTTCGTATCAACCTGCATCGGTTTGGTGGGCATCTCACCAAGTAGGTCTTCATCCCGAGATACAAACTCATATCCTGTATGAACTTGAACGACGAAAAAAAGAATCCTCTCCTGAGGTACGGCGAGCTTGGCGCTATGTTTTCGGGTCATGGGGAACACATAAAAAAGACTTCCATGAATGGTACAAACTGGTGGCTTCGATTGATATTGATGGCTGGTCTGATGCTGCGATAAGGGAGATCGCTTCAATTTGGCAACCCTATTTGAAAGTTGCATGGCCATATAGTGGTGGACCAAAACCTTCGGAAAACATTGACGACGTTAGTATCAGGCAAATGATAAACCTGGATGTAGAATATCCGGAGTTTCACGAGAAAGTTGAAATCCCCGACGAATATCTCGTAACCGCTGTTCGTGAGTTCCGGAAGAATCTGGAACATGCCGTTTCCCTTGAAAAAGAGCTCGATGGATACAGTTATTTAAGCCTCTGCCCAATTGAGCCAGACCCTGATTTAGGGAGAGAACCATCTGAACGGAATTACGGTATCTCATATATATTCCTCTTCTATGTAGCCCTTCTTAAGAGGCTTATCATTCTAAATCCGAAAGCAGCAAAACAGGAATGTCTAGCTTGGTGGACAGATGATGACAAGCTCTTTGCCCGACTAAGGATATGGGCATCCGGTTGTAAAGGTATATTTTCAGGCGTTGAAGCTGGACAAATTATTTGCAGTTTAAATGATAACGTTTTTTGGGATGGACGCCACCAGAGAGACTTCATGCTGGTTTTGAACCAACGCTGGAGTGATTTTTCATTGACGACACGGAAACGACTTGAAAAGCGTTTGCTTCGTGGTCGTTCCCGGTGGGAAGGAGAGAAGAAAGCCGAATTCAAAGAGAGCCGCGCTTGGCACTCTCTGAACCGAATTCATTGGCTTTCTGAAAAAGGTTGCAGCTTCAGCTTTGATTTACAAACTGAGAGTTCAAAATTACAGAAATTTGTACCTGAATGGAAATATCAATACGCAGCCAAGGCAGCAGAGTCCATAGAGGGAAGAGGCGGATTTGTCGCCACTGATACTGAATGCTCAACACTTTTTACCGAACCTCTGGACACACTGCTCGACAGAGCCAGAGAACTGAGCGGGCGTGAGTCTGGATTTGTTGAAAAAGACCCGTTTGCGGGTCTGGCTACCCAGCGGCCGGTTCGTGCATTGTCAGCGCTTAACAAAACAGCAAAACGGGGCGAATGGCCTGAGTGGGCGTGGCGAAAATTCCTTTACTCTCCCGCCAGAGAAAACGATAAACCACGCCTCTGTGCACAAATTGCACGAAGATTAGCAAAGTTGCCTGAAAGCTCAATTGCAGAACTTATGCATCCAGCATCGGATTGGTTTTTGAAATCCAGTAAAACCTTGATTACCGGCAATCCGAAACAGTTTGAGCAAGTTTGGTCAAAGATAGTCAAGGTGCTGAGATTAGAAGAAAGAATCTCCAAAACATCTCTGGTCCGTGGAAATAAGGAACCTGCATGGGCGACGGAAGCGCTGAATGCACCGGTTGGTAAATTGGCACAGGCGATCATGAATGATCCACAAAAGGAGGGGTTGAAGGCTGGAAAAGGATTTCCTGTCCCGTGGACCACCCATGTTGAGGAACTATTGTGCCGGGTGACCACAGGCGGTATGCATTGGTAATGTTTGCATTTAGTCTTAATTGGTTCTTTTATATCGATCCATCTTGGACCGACAAGAACCTTCTTTCTGTCCTTGGCAATGAAGACGAGGATCAAGAGGCGTTTTGGGAAGGTTTTTTCTGGGCAGCAAAAACTCCAAATGAAAAACTGTACCTTCGCTTGAAGCCTTGGTTATTAAAACTTGCTCTGCATAAGCATGATGTCGGGCGAAGAGAGGCCAATGTTTTATCGGCAATTCTTTTGGCCGGATGGGGAGGTATTTACAAAAAAACCGGAAAGCGTTTCATTACAAATGAGGAGATGCGTACGGTTTTGCTTAATGCTGATGATGAGTTCCGAGGGCAGTTAATCTGGAATTTGGAAAGATGGTCATCTGATGGGACAAATGGTTCTTGGAAAGCAAACCTTCCTGTATTCTTTTCAGAGGTGTGGCCACGTCAGAAACAGGCAAAGAGCCCGAGCATATCCGCGAAGCTATGTGATCTAGCCCTTTCAAATGAAGATGTGTTTCCTGTTATAGTTGATGCAATTTTGCCATTGGTGACCAAGATTGATGAAGAAGGAATTTTTTTCCCACATTTACGCGGGAAAAAAGATGAGGTCGTCACAAGCTACCCGGAAAAGCTACTGGAACTTATGTGGGAAGTACTGTCTGAAGACGCATCAAAATGGCCGTATGGAGTAGATGAGATACTTGCGAAAATTGGGGAGGCACCTTCGCTTTTGAGTGATGTTCGATTGATTGAGCTGAAGCGGCGATGGAGTGCTCGATAGTAAAAAGCGGTCTGACCCTTGATGTTTGTCGCATGGAGTGGATTGACTATTACAATCACACGGATAATAACATCATAACGAGGAAGTGTTCTGCTTCCGCAATCAAGAGGACGCATCATGAAAATGGAAGAATTTAGCTCCGGCGTATTAAAGCAGCAATACCAATACAAGAGCTTCTCCCCCACTTTGGTCAATCAAGTTTGGACTTGGGAAGAGCCCAAGGTGAACACCCTGCTGGAAAAGGCAACTCAAGCCCTGAGCGGACTGAACGCCTATTCCCTGATTGTTCCCAACGTGGACCTCTTTATCCAGATGCACATCATGAAGGAGGCCAACAAATCGAGCCGCATCGAGGGTACCCAGACCGAGATGGACGAGGCTCTGATGGATGTGGACCAGATCAATCCTGAAAAGCGCGATGACTGGCAGGAGGTGCAAAACTATGTGCAGGCCATTAATAAAGCTCTCGCCTCATTGGAAAAACTCCCTCTCTCCAATCGCCTGCTGAAGGATACCCACGCCATCCTGCTGCAAGGGGTGCGGGGTGAACGCAAGACTCCTGGGGATTACCGTACCAGCCAGAACTGGATCGGCGGATCGAGTCTCCAGGATGCGGTTTTCATTCCACCCCACCAGAACGAGCTTGATGAGCTAATGGCCGATCTGGAGAACTTCTGGCACAATGATGAGATCGATGTGCCCCATTTGATCCGCATCGCCATCAGCCATTACCAGTTCGAGACTATTCACCCTTTTCTGGACGGCAACGGCAGGATCGGGCGTTTGCTGATCACTTTGTATCTGGTCAGCCACGGCATGCTGAGCAAACCCTCTTTGTATCTTTCCGACTACTTTGAAAAGAACAAGGGGGCCTACTATGATGCCCTCACTACGGTCAGAGCTTCAAATAATTTGTTGCACTGGATCAAGTTTTTCCTGGTTGCCGTCATTACTACGGCCGAAAAGGGTCAGGAGACATTCAAAAGCATTCTTGCATTAAAAAATGAGGTGGATGGACAGATTGTCTCGCTCGGTAGAAGGGCTGAAAATGCCCGCAATCTTTTGATGCATCTCTATCAGAAACCACTTATTACCGCCAACCATGTCGCAAAAACGCTCAACCTTGCTCCCCGTGCATCCAACGCTTTGCTTAAAGACATGGAGGAGATCGGTATCCTTAAGGAAATGACCGGATTCAAGCGCAATCGACTCTTTGTTTTTGAAAAGTATCTGCGCCTCTTCTAGACGGTTTCGGAAAATATGGAATTTTATATTTTCCTTTTTTGTATAAAAGGAAAATATGGATTGCCATAGTGTATTTTATTAGCTAAAAGTAAAATACAGCTCAACAAAATTCACGATACCTTAAACGCCAAAACCGTGAAGAAATGATTGTCATCACTGAACGCATTCCCGTATAAATAGAAATTACAAAAAAAACATGACCTGAAGAGGAACACGTGAGCGAAATAGTAAAACAGAAAGTAAGCATGGTCAGCCTCGGCTGCCCGAAAAACCTGGTGGATGCCGAAGTGATGCTGGGGGTGCTCTCGAAGCAGGATTACGAGATCACGATGGACGAGAAGGATGCCGATGTCATCATCGTCAACACCTGCTCATTCATCAAGGAAGCCAAGCAGGAGAGTATCGACGCCATCCTCGACCTGGCCGAACGCAAGCATGACGGGCGCTGCCATACCCTGATCGTATCCGGCTGCCTGCCGCAGCGCTATCAGGAGGAGTTGGCCACGGAGCTGCCGGAGGTCGATATCTTCATCGGCACCGGGGACTATCCCCGTATCGCCGAGATTCTGGCCGAAAAGAGCGGCACCGAAGGGCAGCTGCGCTATATCGGCGATCCCGATTTTATCTATGACGAAACATTGCCGCGCCTGAACTCCTCACCGGCCTGGTTTTCATACCTCAAGATCGGCGAGGGGTGCTCCAACTGCTGTTCGTACTGCATCATCCCCACGCTGCGCGGTGCCTACCGCTCGCGTCCGCTTGATGCATTGGTGGCCGAGGCGGAGCGGCTGGTCGCCCGGGGGGTCAAGGAGATCAACGTCATCTCCCAGGACATCACCCGCTACGGCAGCGACATGAGCGACGGCACCACCCTGGAAACACTGGTCCGGCGGTTGGCCGCGATTGAGGGGCTGCGCTGGATACGCCTGCTCTACGCCTATCCGGACGGCATCACCGACAGCCTGATCGCCCTGATCCGTGATGAGCCCAAGGTCTGCAAATATCTCGACATTCCGATCCAGCACATCTCCGATCCGGTGCTGAAGGCGATGAAACGGAGAAGCTCGGAGCAGCAGATCCGTGATCTGATCGTCAAACTGCGCAGCGAAATCCCCGGCATTGCCCTGCGCACCTCGCTGATTGTCGGCTTTCCGGGCGAGACGCTCGAAGACTTTACCACCCTGACCCACTTTGTTGAGCAGACCCGCTTTGACCGGCTGGGGGTATTCTGCTACTCCAGGGAAGAGGGGACTCCCGCCGCACAGATGCCGGATCAGGTGTCGGAGCGGGTCAAGCGGGAGCGCTACCGCAAACTGATGCGTGCCCAGGCGCGGCTTTCCTTCCGCCATAACCGCACCCTGATCGGAACAACCGAACAGGTTATTGTGGAGGGGTTCAGTGAGGAGACCGAACTGCTGCTCAAAGGGCGTTCGTCCCGTCAGGCGCCCGACATTGACGGCCAGGTCTACATCACCTCCGGGAACTGCCGATATCGGCGACATCGTCACGCTCAAGATCACCGACTCTTCAGATTATGATCTGATCGGCGAAATGGTGGAATAACCGTTCCAGCCAACTTTGCTTACCGTACGTGTACAAAGGCCCCCATGAAGCTCAATGCCAAGCTGATCATCATCATGCTCTCCCTGCTGGTTCTGGCCATGCTGACCCTCTTCATCCTCAATCAGTATGCCCAGAACGACCTGGTGAACGAGATTCAGGAAAGTTCTCAGGAGATCTCCAAGGCGTCCAGATGAGTATCGAGGATCTCACCTCGGAGACCGAAACCTCCCGCCTGACCGATTATCTGCAACAAGGCCCGCGAAAAGGGCATCAACGAGATCAACATCATCAATAGCGAGGGGGAGATCATCGACTCCTCCGACCCGGAAAAGATCGGCAAGAAACGCGAGCTCAAAAAACTGGAGAAGGGGGTCCACGCGGCACAGCGGCCGGCTGGCGGCGCGATCCTCTCCCAGAAACCGTACGAGGTGGTCGTGCCGGTCATCGTCGGCGATGAACAGCTGGGCTATGTCCAGATCAACATGCTGCTGGACAATATTCGCGATATTCAGCACGCCAACTTCATCCGCCGCCTGTTTGCCACCTGCATGGTCTTTGCCGTCGGTATCGCCCTGACCATCTTTCTCGCCCGACGCTATACCGACTCCGATCCAACACCTGGTGGACGATTTCAAGCGGGTTTCGGCCGGTGACCTGTCGGTGACCATTCCGGTGGAAAGCCACGACGAGATCGGCGAACTGGCCGAAGGTTTCAACAACATGGTCGAAAAACTGCGTGAGCGCGAGGCGCTGGAAAAACGGCTCTACGAGGCCGAGCATCTTTCCCGGGTCGGCCAGCTGGCCTCGGGTATCGCCCATGAGATCCGCAATCCGCTCAACTATATCAGCCTGGCCATTGATCACCTCAAGACCGAGATGCTGCCGCGCTGCGGCGACAAATGCGCCGAGCTGAGGAACTGACCGACAAGATCAAGGAAGAGGTGCGCCGGGCCAACTACATGGTGCTCAACTTCATGAACTATGGCCGTCCGCTCAAACTGCGCCGGGCAGAGGTTCGCCTATCGGGAGATGCTGGCCAAGGTGCTGCCGCTGCTGCAGGACCGGCTGACGGAACAGCATATCGTTGTCGAACAGCAGATCCCTGCCGATCTGCCGCCTCTCTGGGTCGATCAGGAGCTGTTGCGCAACTGCATCCTCAATTTCATCAACAATGCCGCCCAGGCCATGCCGGACGGCGGCACGATCACCCTGGGGGCACGGCTGTGACGAGAGGACAGGTGCAGCTGACCTTTACCGACCAGGGCAGCGGCATATCTCCGGAGGATATCGCCAAGATATTCCAGCCCTATTTCACGACCAAGGATGTCGGGATCGGCCTGGGACTGGCCATCACCGAGCGGATCATCAAGGAGCATGGCGGCGAGATCCTGGTTGAAAGCACGGTCGGCGTAGGGTACAACCATTCATCGTTTCATGCTGCCGCTTCAGCCGACGGAAACCTGAACAGCGAGGCGACCTATGACTGACATAACGGCAGCATACTGATTGTTGATGATGAAAAGGGACAGCGGGACATCCTCATCCTGATCCTGAAAAAAGAGGGGTACGACGTCGCTGATGCCGCCGGCGTCCGTGAGGCTCTGGCACTGACTGGACAAGCGGGAGTTCGACCTGATCCTGACCGATCTCAAGATGCAGGGGCAGAGCGGGCTGGACCTGCTGGAAAAGGTTCTGGCCGATGACCCGCAGCAGTGCGTCATCATGATGACGGCCCACGGCTCGGTCGATTCGGCGGTGGAGGCCATGCGCAAAGGGGCCTTCGATTATCTGGAAAAACCGCTGGAGCGGGACAATCTGATCCTGACGCTGCGGCGGGCCTTCGAGCGCATCGGTCTGGTGCGCGAAAACCGGGTGCTGCAGAAACGGATCGAAGCGATCGCAACGATTCCCAACTATGCAGGGTGAACACCCCAAAATGAAGGAGGTTTTCCGGATCATCTCCAAGATTGCCCCCTCCAGTTCAACCGTGCTGATCGTGGGCGAATCAGGAACCGGCAAGGAGCTGGTGGCCCGGGCCATCCACGACGGCAGTCCGCGCACGCGACAAGCCGTTCATGGCCATCAACTGCGCCGCCATCCCTGATACCCTGATCGAAAGCGAGCTGTTCGGCCACGAAAAAGGGAGCTTCACCGGCGCCAATGCCCGCGAGATCGGCATCTTCGAAGCGGCCAACGGCGGCACGGTCTTTCTGGACGAAATCGGCGAGATGAACGTGGCCATGCAGGCCAAGCTGCTGCGGGCCATCCAGGAAAAGGAGATCCGCCGGGTGGGTGGCAAGGTCAATATCGCCGCTGGATGTGCGGATCTGGTCTCGGCCACCAACAAGGAACTGGAGCAGGAGATCAAGAAAGGGGCCTTCCGTGAGGATCTGTTCTACCGCCTGAACGTGATCCGCATCAATCTGCCCCCCCTGCGGGAGCGGGGCAGCGACATCAAAACTCTGGCGGAATTCTTTCGTGGAAAAATACAGCAAGGCCTCCGGCATCGCGATAGACGGCATCTCGAAACCGGCGCTGAAGCTGCTGATGAACTACAGCTGGCCCGGCAATGTGCGCCAGCTGGAGTCGGTGATCGAACGCTCGGTGCTGATGGCCGAAAGCAACTATCATCGAACCGGACGACCTGCCGGCCGAGATCACTGCCTGCGGTTCACTGGCGGGCGGCATTACTTTTGACCTGCCGCCGGAGGGGATCGATTTCGAGGCGCTGGAAAAGGGGCTGATCATCAAGGCCATGGAACGGGCCGACTGGGTGATCGGCAAGGCAGCGCCGCTCCTGGGGATGAGTTACAAGACCCTGCAGTACCGGCTGGAGAAGTTTGAGATCGAGCGCCCGGACAAGAGGGCGAGGTAGGTCTTTACCCGATAACCGACTAAAACGGATACCCCAGTCCGACGAAGATTGCCGGCCCATCCTTGCCGACCCCCAGGTCCACCCTGCCGACGATATTCGGGCGTACGATTGCCCGGAATCCGATGCCCGGATTGAATTCGAAATTACCGGCGTTGGCCTTATACAGCGACTCCATCACCGCCCCCAGATCAACAAACGGCGCCACTTCCCAGTCTGCCGTCACACCGAACACCTCCCAGCGGAAAAGCCGGATGCGCTCCTCCAGGTTGCAGAGCAGAAAACTGTTGTCGATAAAACGGTTGCGACCGTAGCCGCGCAACGTGGTCTCTCCACCAAGGATACTCTGCTCCAGAAAAGGGACATCATCGCCGAGGGTCTGGTTATACATCAAACGGAACACGCTGATGTATCTGCTGTCGCTGAGCGGGATAAAACCTTTTGTCTCAACTTCGTAGTGCCGGTAGTTGGCCGCCCCCCCCAACGCTTTCATTGTCGGCTCGAAGGAAATCCGGGCGTAGCCGCCGTAGGAGGGAGTCTCGCGACTGTCAAGCGTGCTGTATGACAGCGAAATACGCATGGCGTGGGTAGTAAACCCGTCAATGCCTGGTACGGTTGCCGACGAAAATTTATCTTTGATGTCTGGCAGACTTCCAACAGCTCCCGAGCGGATTCTGACATCACGGAAACGATCGCCGATCGTGACCTGGAAGTGCTGCCCGATCTGGTACCCGGCAGACATGTTATAGCCGAATTCGTCATTGGCATAATTTGTTTCCATCTGTTGCGGGCTCTTGGCGTTAAAACCGAAAAAGCGCGAGGAGCCGTCGGCCAGTTTAAAGATAAATCCGTTCAGCTCAAGTTTATTACTGAGCAGTGACATTTCTCTGACACGAAGTTCGTAATCATGATTTACCCTGCTTGAGTGGGAAAGATTGAACTCCATGTTCCGGTCGGAAGTCGGGTAATAAGCGCCGTACAACGAAGCGGTGACCCCGAAGTTGTTGTTGTAGTTAACCTGAGGAGCCAGCATGGTCGTGACCTCCTCCCGCTTGTTATGAGCCAGAAATGCCGTCAGGGCACCGGACGTGACCCCCTCGTTGGGACTCGAAGCGATTACAGGCAACGGGATAGTTACCAGTTTTATCGTGTCATCGGAAGGATCGCCGGTCGGGGGGAGGTGTAGATCCTCTCGGGGGATGTAACTGGTGCAACCGACCAGCAGCAATACGCTCGCGCAGAAAATGATCCGGACAAGACGGATCGGCCTGAGTGTTGAAAATATGGTCTGCATGGGGTTCTTGTAGCATTGAGCGCCGGCACTGTCAATCGGCATGCCATGTTTTACTCCGTTGCCCAGTTGTCCGCTTTCAATTGTCTTGCTGGATGCCCTGTTTTTGCGTAAGATTTACTTCTACCGCACCGGAGTCCGGTTGATATTACCTTTGGAGCAGACATCGTGAGTATTTCAGAAAAAGTCATAACAATCGCGCAGGAAGCCCGTCAGGCATCGCTGGCCATGGCACGTCTTTCAACCGCCACCAAAAATACCATGCTGCTGAAGATGGCCGATGCCCTTGAACAGGCAACATCTGAGCTGATTGAAGAGAACCGGAAGGACCTCGACGCCGGCCAGCAGAAGGGGCTTTCCGCCGCCATGCTGGATCGCTTGATGCTGGATGAAAAACGTATCCGCGGCATTGCCGATGCCCTGCGCGAGGTTGCTGCACTGCCTGACCCGGTTGGCGAAGTAACCAAAATGTGGAAACGCCCCAACGAACTGATGGTCGGCAAGATGCGTATCCCGCTCGGCACAATCGGGATCATTTACGAGTCACGGCCAAACGTGACCGCCGATGCCGCAGCTCTCTGCCTCAAGGCCGGCAATGCCGTGGTTCTGCGGGGCGGTTCAGAGGCGATTCAATTCCAATCTGGCCATTGCCGGAATTCTGCAGGGCGTCCTGAAAGAAATGGATATCCCTCCGGCGGCGCTATCGCTGATTCCTTTCACCGAACGCGAAGGGGTGCTGGAGATGCTCAAGCAGGAAGAGTCCATCGACCTGATCATCCCGCGCGGCGGCGAAAGCCTGATCCGGTTTGTGGTCGAGAACTCGCGTATCCCGGTGATCAAGCATTACAAGGGGGTCTGCCATATTTTTGTCGATCAGTCGGCTGATTTTGACAAGGCCGAACAGATTATCGTCAACAGCAAGACCCAGCGCCCCGGTGTCTGCAATGCTCTGGAAACGCTCCTGATCCACAGGGACGTGGCCGCCGAATTTATCCCGAGAATTGCCGCCACACTCTCTGCGCTGGGTGTGGAATTGCGCGGTGATGACGCTGTTCTGCAGCTACGCACCGACCGCCACACCGGCCACGGAAGAGGACTGGTATGCCGAATATCTGGAACTGATCCTGGCCTGCCGGGTTGTTGACGACATCGATGCCGCTATCGCCCACATCAACCGCTACTGCTCGCTGCACACCGAATCGATCATCACCAGCGACTACAGCCGTGCCCAGCGCTTCATCCGCGAGGTCAACTCCTCCTGCGTGATGGTCAACGCCTCGACCCGTTTTGCCGACGGCGGCCAGCTCGGCCTGGGGGCCGAAATCGGCATCTCCACCACCAAACTGCACTCCTTCGGCCCGATGGGGCTGGAGGATCTGACCACCACCAAGTTTATTGTGTATGGGGATGGGCAGGTACGGGAGTAACCATTTCATTCAAAGGAGCACGCTCATGACTATCCAAGAACAGATCCAACAGTTCCTCGCGTCACCCGCTTTCGGGGTGGTAGGCGCCTCCACCAACCGCCAGAAGTACGGCAATAAAGTGCTGCGCTGTTACCTGCAGAATGGCAGAAAAGCCATACCGGTCAACCCGAATGAACCGGAAATTGAGGGGATACCCTGCGTAGCCACGATCAGCGATCTGCCGCCGGACGTCCAAAGCATATCCATGATCACCCCGCCGGCTGTCACCGCGAAACTTGTACCGCTGGCGCTGGAAAAAGGGATAAAGAATATCTGGATGCAGCCGGGGGCGGAGCATCCCGAGGCGGTGGCTCTCTGCCGCGAACGGGGGGTCAACGTCATCGCCGATGGCAGTTGTGTGCTGGTCGTGATGGGATACCACGAGCACTGACAGAGCCGTCTCGCGGTTGAACAGACAATCATTGTTTGGCAAGCAGTCACATTTTCACCGTATCGCACGGTTCTGTACAAAATACATCCGGATATTTACATAACAAAATCGTACTATTGAGTATAGTGCTTTTATAAAAAATTGTTTTGCAATATCATAGTGAATGTTTTATTGTGCCGACCTCTACGATCTATCGGCACCGAAGACAGGAAGGGACCACAGCAGCATGGGACATCCGGCAGTAAGCACAGAACAGCATGGATTTGTGGGAGCGGTCAGCGGTATGTCGCTGGCTGATATCATTCAGGTCAAGGGGGGCAACCGTTATTCGGGAAGCCTGGTCGTTGAGCAGAGTGGTAACACCGGCGTCATCTATTTTCGCGATGGCGACATTGTCCATGCCGAACAAGCAGACTTGACGGGAGAAGAGGCCTTTTACGCCGTTATGGGGTGGGTTGGAGGGACATTCCGGAGCGAACCGAAAATATCAACTACCAGCCGGACCATCGACCAGTCATTAGGGTTTCTGATCCTTGAGGCACTCCGCCGCATGGATGAAGCGCATAACAATTCAACACAGGGACAACAGGCAGAAACCAGCTCTTCCAGGGAGGGTACAGGTATGAGTGAGATCAGTGCAAAACTTTCGGTTATTCCGGAAATTGAACAGGCCCTGCTTATGACCAAAGACGGAAGCGTGGTTGACGATACGTCGTACCAGGCAGAACTTCTCTCGGCAAACGGCCTGTTTCTGGCGCTTTTTGCGGGACAGATCGGGTCGCAGTTCGGTATCGGGGAATTCAAATCTGCTACGGTACATGGCAGCGAGCATCATCTGTTTCTTTACGATTCCAAGCGCCACCATCTCTGTGTTTCAGCCAAAGGGAGCGCCAACGTAAACTCGCTCGATTCCGAAATTCGCCGGGTACTGGCTCAGAAATAGGGGGTTCACATGCAGGCAATAATGCTCAGCTTGACCTCGGTCCCCGGTGTTATGGGAAGCATGCTCTCGGATGAGCGGGGAAATATTCTGGCACATTCTTTCCCCCCCTACTTTGATGCGGGGACTATCAAGGGTGCAGCAGAACTGCTTCAGGACAACACCGTCGGCCTCCAGGAGATTACCGGCGGCGTAAAACTCTTTGATATCCGCTGTGAACTAGGCCGCTTGATCATCAAGACCCTTCCGCGTATGTTTGTTGTTGTTCTCTGCCAACCGGCGGTAAATGTTCAGCTCCTGTTCATTTCTCTGAATGTCGCCATCAAAAAACTTGAAAAGCTCTCAGCCGATCATCTCCTCGTCCAGACCACCCAGCAGGCGGCGCCTCAGGCCCAGATCACGGCCTCCCCTCGTCCCGCCGGCACTGCACCGGCCTACTCCGACTATCGGGCCGTGTCAGACGAAAAAGGGGTGTTGCTCGTCTGTGAAACCATGCAAAAAACGGCGGGAACGTTCTGGGAGTCAATGACCGACAGTGCCAGCATCAATCGGAATACCGCACTCGAAATCAGCAATTTTTTCAAGACCGGACCGTTCAAAAAACTGACGATAACCAACCGCACGACCGGAATCAGCAAGCACGTCCCGATCTCGGTGATTCAACATGACCGTGATCATGTCTATGATGGCAAAATAATTCTGACTCAAGCGCTGACGGAATTGCTTCACGTCACGGATGGAGACCAGATCCGGGTTGAAGTTGTTACCGGCGGGGGAATTTTCGGGTGGGAAGGTATTTAGTACTATTTCGGCGGTCGAGCCAGTAAATACTTGCCATATCAACGAAAATCTGACATAGTTTCAAATCTTCGACGGGCAGCAATGCCCGTCGTTTTATTTTGCAGAATTGAGGAGTTTTACCCATGCAGGAACGAATCAGAAATATCGCCATTATCGCCCACGTTGACCACGGCAAGACCACCCTGGTTGATGCCATGCTCAAACACGCCGGGGTTTACCGCGCCAATGAAGCCATTACCGAGCGGGTTATGGACTCGAACGACCTTGAAAAAGAACGCGGCATCACCATTCTGGCCAAGAGCCTTTCGATTCACCACGGCCAATACAAGATCAATATCGTTGACACCCCCGGCCATGCCGACTTCGGTGGCGAGGTGGAACGCGTACTTAAGATGGTCGACTCCGTGCTGCTGCTGGTGGATGCTCTGGACGGCCCGATGCCGCAGACCCGCTTCGTACTGAAAAAATCTCTCGACCTGAACCTGAAACCGATCGTTGTCATCAACAAGATCGACCGTCCCGGCAGCCGTCCGGACGAAGTGCTCAACATGGTATTCGACCTCTTCTGCGAACTGAACGCCTCCGACGACCAGCTCGATTTTCCGGTGGTCTATACCAGCGCCAAAATGGGCTACGCCAAGCTGGATATCAACGTCGAATCGAACAACATGGAACCGCTTTTCGCAGTGGTAGAAGCCAATGTCCGTCCACCCAAAGGTGATGCCAACGCCCCGTTCCAGATGCTGATCGCCAACATCGATTACAACGACTACATCGGCCGCATGGCCACCGGCCGTATCTTCAACGGCAAGGTCAAAGCCGGTGAAACCGTTGCCATGATCAAGCAGGATGGTTCGATCACGAAAGGTCGCATCACCAAGCTGCTCGGCTATGAAGGACTGAAGCAGGTTGATATTGAAGAGGCCGGAACAGGCGACATCGTTACCGTCGCCGGCTTTGAAGATGTCAGCATCGGCGAGACGCTGGCTTCGGCAGAGAATCCGATCGCCGTCCCCTACGTCTCCATCGACGAACCGACCCTGTCGATGAACTTCATCGTCAACACATCCCCTTTTGCCGGTCGCGAAGGTAAATGGGTCACCTCGCGCAACATCCGCGAGCGCCTTACCAAGGAGCTGCGCACCAACGTCTCCCTGCGGGTGTCGGATACCGACAGCGCCGATACCTTCATGGTTTCCGGCCGTGGCGAGCTGCACCTCTCGATCCTGATTGAAACCATGCGCCGCGAAGGATTCGAGCTTGCGGTTTCCAAGCCTGAGGTCATCGTGCGGATCAAGGACGGCATCAAAATGGAGCCTATGGAATACCTGGTGGTGGACGTTGCCTCCGAGTTTCAGGGGGCCATCATCGAAAAGATGGGACCACGCAAGGGCGAGATGGTCGCCATGGCGCCAATGGGCGAGATGGTGCGCCTTGAGTTCATCATACCGGCCCGCGGCCTGATCGGTCTGCGCGGTGAGGTGCTGACCGATACCCGTGGTACCGCCGTTATGACCCATACGTTCCACGAATATGCCCCTTACAAGGGCGATATCCCCGGCCGTAAAAACGGTGCCCTGATGGCCATGGACCATGGCGAAACCACCGCCTACTCGCTGGACGCCCTGCAGCCGCGCGGCACTCTGTTTATCGGTGCCGGAGTCGAAGTCTACGGCGGGATGATCATCGGCCAGAACAACAAGGACAACGATCTGGAAATCAACCCCTGCAAGGGGAAGAAATTGACCAACGTGCGCGCCTCCGGTACGGACGATGCCATCAAACTGACCCCGCCAAAACTGATGACGCTTGAACAGGCGCTGGAATTCATTGAGGACGACGAACTGGTGGAAGTCACGCCGCTTTCGATCCGCCTGCGCAAGAAAGAGCTCGACCCGACCCGCCGTAAGCGTTCAGGCAAAAATTAGTAACACAGCAATTCGCAGGATTAGTGGGCCGGGATTTTTTTCCTGGCCCATTTTTTTGTACTTTTTGCCAGAGGCTGAAAAGCCATCAACCCAGCGGCATCGCAGGCTCGGAATAATCAGGTGATTTTTAGTCAGGTGGATGCTATAGTTCGCCGGAAATTATTCTGACTTCCTTGACGGGGCACGAACCATGGCACAGCAAACGATCTATCTGATAGGGGCGGGTTTTACCGGTTGGGATGGCTTTCCGGCCAAGGCGTTGGAGATTATCGGCACGGCTGACATCATGATCGGTCATCAGCGGCATCTGGCAATCTTTCCCGGATTTTGTCGGTGAAAAACGAGAGCTGGGTGATCTTCCCGAACTGATCGATTTTCTCAAAGACACCGATCAGCGCGTGGTCCTGCTCGCCTCGGGTGATCCGACTTTTTTCGGAATTTCGCGCTTCCTGCTGCGCAACCTCCCCAAAGAACGGATCGAGATATTCCCCAATGTAACCAGCATGCAGTACGCCTTTGCCCGCATCAAGGAACCGTGGGACGACGGTATTTTCGTTTCGGTGCATGGCCGCGGCATGCACCAGGCGGTCGACAAAATCATCGCCGCCGAAAAAGCGTGCGTGCTGACCGACAAGGTCAACACCCCGGCCGCCATCGCTGCCGAACTGATCGAGCGTGGCGCCGAAGGGTATGAGGCATGGCTCTGTGAAGATCTCGGTATGCCGACCGAAACGATTCACCAAGACGACCGTGCGCGGACTGCTCGATATCACGGCCTCCGAACTGAATATCCTGATTCTGATCCGCACCTACGAGCCGAACCTCGTCCATTATCCGCTGATCGGCATCGATGACGACGAATTTCATACCTCAAAAAAGCTGATCACCAAACAGGAAGTGCGGGCCGTCACTCTGGCTAAACTCCAGCTGCAGGACGATCTGGTTCTCTGGGACATCGGTGCCGGGAGCTGTTCCGTTTCGATCGAAGCCTCCAACCTGATGCCGGGCGGCCGGATTTTTGCCGTGGAAAAGAATCAGCAGTGCATCGGGTTTATCACCGAGAATCTGAAGAAGTTCTGTGCGCGCAATATCAAACTGATCGAAGCCTACGCTCCGGACGGCCTGGATGACCTGCCCGATCCGGATCGTGTTTTCATCGGCGGGGCCGGCGGCAAGCTGGACGAGATCATCGACATCATTTCTCAGCGTCTGAGACCGGATGGCGTCGTGGTTATCAATGCCGTGACTCTTGACACCCTCACCAGAGCGGTGGAATTTCTCGAAGACCATGGTTTTACGGTTGAGGCGACCTGCATCAATATTGCCAAGACCCGTAATCTGACCGAATACAAGATGTTTGAAGCCCAGAACCCGGTATATGTGATTTCTGCCCGGAAGGGTGGCGAATAGTGGCAACTGTGTATGCCGTCGGTGTCGGTCCGGGCGATCCGGAACTGTTGACCCGCAAGGCCGAGCGGATCCTGCGGAGTGTCGATGTCATCCTGGCTCCGGTATCCAATCCAGCCGAAGCGAGTGTGGCGCTTGGTACAATCCGGGAATTTATCGACGAAAGCCGTCAGGAGATCATTGTTCACCAGTTTCCGATGACTTCTGACCGGTCGCGCCTGATTCCCGCCTGGCAGGAGGCGGCTGCTCTGATCGCTGCCCATGCGGAAGCGGGACGATCAGTCGCCTTCATCACGATCGGTGATCCGCTCTTCTATTCAACCTTTATCTATCTGCTGCGCATCCTGCGCGAACAGTGGCCGCACACTGCCAATCGAGATCGTTCCCGGCATTTCAAGCATCAATGCCGCAGCTTCTCAAGCGTTCCTCCCGCTGGTAGAGGGGGATGAAAAGATGGTTGTGATACCGGCCACCGCCGGGATAGAGCAGATAAAAACAGCTCTGGAAACCTACGAGACCGTCGTGCTTCTGAAGGTGAAACCGCTTTTTTCAGCGATTGTGGAACTTCTCCGCACGACCGGAAGGGAACAGACGCACCGTCTTTGTCGAGCGGGTCGGCAGCCCCCGCCAGAAGGTGTTGACCGACTTCAGCGAAATTGCCGCCCATTCCCCGGATTATCTGTCGCTGATGATTATCAAATAATCCGAACCGTCCTGGTCAAGACACAAAAAAAGTCCGTTCAGCCACTCTTCGTAGAGGGCTGAACGGACTTTTTTTATGTGGCCCGAACTTGCGACTATCTACTGTTACTTACCATCCAGAACCGCGTGAGCCGCTGCCAGTCGGGCAATCGGCACCCGGAAGGGTGAGCAGGAAACATAATCCAGTCCGACGTTGTGGCAGAAAATGACCGATGACGGATCGCCGCCATGCTCACCGCAGATGCCGAGCTTGATGTTCGGACGGGTAGCGCGCCCCAGTTCGCAGGCCATCTTGACCAGCTTGCCGACGCCGTTCTGATCGAGCGACACGAAGGGATCTTCCGGCAGGATATTGTTATCGACGTAGAACGGCAGGAACTTGCCGGCATCGTCACGCGACAGACCGAAGGTCGTCTGGGTCAGGTCGTTGGTGCCGAAAGAGAAAAATTCAGCCTCGACCGCAATTTCGTCGGCGGTCAGCGCGGCGCGCGGCAGTTCGATCATCGTGCCGATCAGGTACTCGACCTTGACACCGTAGCGGGCAATAATTTCGTCACAGATGGCGACGGCATTCTGTTTGAGGACCGACAACTCCTTGACCGTTGCGATCAGCGGGATCATGATCTCCGGAACGATGCTGAAACCTTCGTTTTTGACCAGTTCGCAGGCCGCTTCCATGATCGCCTTGACCTGCATGTTGTAGATTTCGGGATAGGTGATGCCGAGACGGCAGCCGCGGTGGCCCAGCATCGGGTTGAACTCGTGCAGCGACTCGATCTTGTGCTTGAGGGCGCTGACCGGCACCTTCATGGTCTTGCACAGCTCCTCGATATCCTTCTCTTCCTGCGGCAGGAACTCGTGCAGCGGCGGATCGAGCAGCCGGATGGTCACCGGCAGCCCCTTCATTTCACGGAACAGGCCGATGAAGTCACCTTTCTGCATCGGGAGAATCTTGGCCAGGGCATGCTCACGCCCTTCGACATCTTCGGACAGAATCATCTCACGCACGGCAGCGATCCGCTCGGCATCAAAGAACATATGCTCGGTGCGGCAGAGGCCGATCCCTTCGGCGCCGAACTGGCGGGCCACCTTGGCATCGTGCGGCGTATCGGCATTGGTCCGCACCTTCAGGCGGCGGATGCCGTCCACCCATCCCATCAGAGTATTGAAATCGCCGGTCAATTGGGCTGTTACGGTCGGTACCGCGCCCAGCATGACCTCACCCTGAGTGCCGTCCAGCGTGATCATATCCCCTTTTTTGACAACAACCCCGTTTTTGGCGGTAAAGCACTGGTTGGCATAATCCACCTTGATGTCGCCGCATCCGGCTACGCAGCACTTGCCCATGCCGCGGGCAACAACCGCCGCATGGGACGTCATGCCGCCGCGGGCGGTCAGGATCCCCTGTGCGGCATGCATGCCGTGGATATCTTCCGGTGAGGTTTCGACACGAACCAGAATCACCTTGCGGCCGGTTTTCGCCTCTGATTCAGCTTCGTCGGCGGTAAAGACGACCGTACCGGACACTGCGCCCGGAGATGCCGGCAGCCCTTTGGCGATGATATTCTTGACCGCTTTCGGGTCAAGCGACGGGTGCAGCAGCTGATCAAGCTGTTCAGGAGCCACGCGCTTTACGGCGGTTTTCTCGTCGATCAGCCCCTCGGCAACCATGTCAACCGCGATCTTGATGGCGGCCGGAGCGGTACGTTTGCCGTTGCGGGTCTGCAGCATGAAGAGCTTTCCCTTTTTCAATGGTAAACTCGATGTCCTGCATATCCTTGTAATGTTTTTCAAGTATGGAACGGATGGAAACCAGCTGCTGGTAGCACTCCGGCAGCACCTCTTCCATCGGCGGCAGCGTCGTGGCTTTGGCGCGGTTGATCGGCTGCGGGGTACGGATACCGGCAACAACGTCTTCACCCTGGGCGTTGACCAGATATTCACCGTAGAAGTAATCTTCACCGGTGGAAGGGTCGCGGGTAAAGGCGACGCCGGTGGCACAGTCATCGCCCATGTTTCCGTAGACCATGGACTGAACGTTGACGGCGGTGCCCCATTCCGCGGGGATGTTGTTCAGGCGGCGGTAGGTAATGGCGCGAGGATTCATCCACGAACCAAACACGGCACCGATCGCCCCCCATAGCTGATCCAGCGGATCTTCCGGGAACGCAGCGCCAAGCTCTTCCTTGATCGCTGCTTTAAAGGCCGCGACCAGATCCTTCCAGTCGCCGGCGCTCAGTTCGGTATCGAGGTGAACGCCACGCTCTTCCTTTTTCTGTTCGAGCAGGTGTTCAAGGACATGTTTGTCCATCCCCATGACGACATCGGAATACATCTGGACAAAGCGGCGGTAGGCATCATAGGCGAAGCGCTCGTCACCGCTCTGGGCGATGATGCCCTGTACGGTGATGTCGTTGAGACCAAGGTTGAGAACGGTGTCCATCATGCCCGGCATGGAGGCACGGGCACCGGAACGGACCGAAACGAGCAGGGGATTGACCGGATCGCCGAATTTCCGGCTCATCAGGGCTTCCACCTGGGAGAGATGAGTGGCAACTTCAGCAGCCAGCGATGCTGGATAATTTCTGTCGTTTTTGTAAAACTCGGTGCATACTTCCGTACTAAGAGTAAAGCCGGGCGGAACCGGAAGACCGATGCTGGTCATTTCAGCCAGATTAGCCCCTTTGCCCCCCAACAGATTTTTCATGTCAGCCCGACCCTCAGCCTGACCATTTCCAAAGAAATACACAAACTTCTGCGCCATTGTACGGTCTCCTCTTTCGTAGATAATTATGCGTGCTTTACAGACACTAAAAACATTTATTCATAATGAAAATAACAGCTTAGAGAGATAGACTATAGCGCAGATTTATAAAATATCAACCATATAGTGCGATATTGTTTCTTATTTTGTATCCCAGCTGGTGATATCAATGTTCTTCCCTTCCCCCCCCTTGGCACCATCTGCACCGTACGAAAAGAGATCGTAGTCGCCATGCTCACCGGGGGAGATGTACAGGTAATCGTTGCCCCACGGGTCCTTGGGAACCTTCTTGCTCTCCAGATAGCCGCCATCCTTGTAGCTTTTTGGGATCACGCCGACAGTCGGTTTCTCAACCAGGGCGTTCAGCCCCTGCTCCGTAGTCGGGTAGTTGCCGTTATCAAGCTTGTACAGCTTGAGAGCTGTTTCTATGTTCTTGATCTGTACCCGTGCATCGGTAATCTTGGCATCATCCGTGCGCCCCATCAGCTTCGGACCGACCAGCGCAGCCAACAGTGCAAGTATGACGATCACAACCATGATCTCGATCAGCGTAAAACCTTTTTTATCGTTTACAAACTGCATATGGATGTACCCCTTCTCCGTAAATTATTTGCTTTCGAACTCTACCCAATTGATGGATGGTATGGCAAGCTCTTTCAGGGTGACGGCCACTCCAAAAAGATCATTCCCGCCTCAATTGCGGTATACGTAACTACTATAAACAGTACCATAAAAACACAATCCATAATAGATTCGCATCGTTACATTTGTACTTGCAGATTGGCACTCGATATGCTAAATCACTGTCAATATATAAGTTGACCGTACGATGGGAATTACGTCTGCGTTATAACGCAGTAAAAAACTGACAAGGAGAATATCAAATGAAAAAGATCAGTGCCGTAGTAGCTATGCTTGCCGTCACCGCTTTTGCTGGAGCAGCCTTCGCTGCTGGCCCCGCAACAATTGAGCTGCCTGCTTCCATGGGTAAGGTCACGTTTGCGCACCACAAACATCAGGAAATTCTGAAACAGGATTGCAAAAAGTGCCACGAGAAGGGCCCTGGTAAAATTGCCGCTCTCGGAAAAGATTGGGCTCATAAAACCTGCAAAGGGTGCCACGCTGAAATGAAAAAAGGACCTACTTCCTGCAAAGATTGCCACAAGAAATAAGCTACCGGATCTCTCGGTACTAAGTTGAACATGGGGGTAACGCTGCTGCGTTACCCTCTTTTTTGTCTGCGATCCGGAAACCGCTCCGATGTTTAACCAGAAAACCCTCCCGCCGTAACGCCTCCAGGTTCCGTTCCACCGGCTCACGTTCTGCAACCAGAAGTGTCAGCAGCTTATTCAGCGGTATCTCCGGATCTTTCATTATCTCTTGCAGCAGTCGGCTGCGCAACTGCCGGTTTGATCCCTCGAAGCGGCTCTGCTGGGTGTGGTGTCGGCTGCGACGCCCCGGATTGAGATGCGTCTGCTTGAGCATGACACCATAATCCATCAAGGCATAATACCATTCACGCGGATTTTCATGGTCAAGAGACGCCGCGACCAGAGGCATGATCTCGCGGTCGCTGACCTCGTCGCGCCCATGGAAGAAAAAATGGATAAAGAGCGTGCGAATATTGGTTTCGATCAGTGGTTCGGCCACGCCGTACGCGAATGCCGCCACGGCGCGGGCGGTGTAGTGGCCGATGCCCGGCAGCGCTTGCAGCTCATCAATTGTGCATGGAAATTGTCCGGCGCGGCGATTGACGATCTCTTCGGAGCAGCGCTTCAGAAACATCGCCCGGCGGTTGTAGCCCAACCCCTGCCAGACCTGCAACACATCTGACAGCGGCGCGGCGGCCAGCTCATGTACCGTCGGAAAGGCCGTCAGAAATTCAGCATATTTGAGTTTGACCCGTTCCACCTGGGTCTGCTGCAGCATGATCTCCGACACCAGAATCCGGTACGGGTCATCGGTTTCCCGCCACGGCATCGGACGGGGATTGGCACGGTGATACGCATAGACCATCATACGAAATGCGCTGACGAGCCGCGGGGCAATCTCGCCCTTCTTGTGAAAGATGCCCGTCAGATATACCGGCGTCAGCACCCTCACCGCAGCGCCAGCTCCATTTCTTCCAGCTTCTTTACCCGGTCACGCAGTTCGGCCGCCTTCTCGAAATTCAACTCTTTGGCCGCCGCCAGCATCTCCTTGCGAAGTTTCTTAACCAGTTTCGGAATCTCTTTTGGTGCGATGTATTCCTCACCTGATTCGGCGACCCCTGGCAGCTGTCACATAATCCTTCTCCTCTATCGACTCCAGAATGCTGCGCAGCCCCTTTTTGACCGTTTCGGGAGTGATGCCGTGTTCTTCGTTATACGCAAGCTGCTTGATCCGGCGCCGCCCGGTTTCATCAATGCAGGCCTGCATGGAGCGGGTCACGCTGTCACCGTACATCAGCACCCTGCCATTGATATTGCGGGCGGCACGGCCACAGGTCTGGATCAATGAACGCTGAGAGCGGAGAAACCCCTCCTTGTCGGCATCAAGAATGGCGACCAGAGAAACCTCCGGCAGATCAAGCCCCTCCCGCAGCAGGTTAATCCCGACCAGCACGTCGAATTCCCCCATCCGCAGGTCGCGAAGGATCTGCATCCTCTCGATGGTAACGATGTCAGAATGGAGATATTTGATCCGCACCCCCAGCTCGCGATAATAATTGGTCAACTCTTCGGCCATGCGCTTGGTCAGGGTCGTCACCAGCACCCGCTCTCCCCGGGCAACGGTTTCGCGGACTTCATGGAGCAGGTCGTCCACCTGACCGAATCGGTCCCCCTTTGCCGTCACCGGCCGAACCTCTATGACCGGATCAACCAGCCCGGTCGGGCGTATAACCTGCTCGACAAACACGCCGCCACTCGCTTCAAGCTCATAATCTGCCGGCGTTGCCGAGACGTAGACCGCCTGGCGGATGCGGGCCTGAAACTCCTGGAAATTAAGCGGTCGGTTATCGAGTGCCGCCGGCAGTCGGAAGCCGTAGTTGACCAGCGTATCCTTGCGTGAACGGTCGCCCCGGTACATGGCGCCGGTCTGGGGGATGGTGATATGCGACTCGTCCACAAACAGCACGAAGTCATCCGGAAAATAATCGATCAGGGTATAGGGGGCCTCACCCGACTGACGACCGTCAAAGTAGCGCGAATAATTTTCGATACCGTGACAGAATCCCATCTCCTCCATCATTTCGATGTCATAGAAGGTGCGCTGTTCGATGCGCTGTTCCTCCAGCAGCATGTTTCGTTCGCGGAAATACCTGATCCGCTCCGCCAGATCGATCCGGATCTGCTCCACCGCCCGCTCCAGCGTTTCACGGGTGGAAACGTAATGTGAAGCGGGATAGATAGAACATTTGGAGAGCTTTTGCAGTACGACACCGCGCAGCGGATCAATTTCACTGATCGCCTCCACCTCATCGCCGAAAAATTCGATCCGGAGCGCCCGTTCACTGTCGTAGGCCGGGAACATTTCGATCACATCCCCCCGTACCCGGAACGTACCACGGTGGAAATCCATATCATTACGTTCGTACTGAATTTCGATCAGTTTTTTCAGCAGTTCGTCGCGGCCGTAGTCATCCCCCTGATGAAAGAAGATGTGCATGGCCTGATACGCGGCGGGTGAACCGATGCCGTAAATGCAGGATACCGACGCAACGATGATGACATCCCGTCGCGTCAGCAGACTGCGTGTCGCCGAATGGCGCATCTTGTCGATCTCGTCGTTGATGGCGGAATCTTTTTCGATGAAGGTATCACTGGTCGGGATGTAGGCTTCCGGCTGGTAATAATCGTAGTAGGAGACAAAATACTCCACGGCATTTTCCGGGAAAAGTTCCTTGAACTCGCCGTAGAGCTGGGCCGCCAGCGTCTTGTTGGGGGCCAGCACCAGCGCCGGCCGGGAGGTTTGGGCGATGACGTTGGCAACCGTAAATGTTTTACCGGAACCGGTAACCCCCAGCAGGGTCTGGTGTTGGTCGCCACGTTCGATCCCTGCTACCAGCTCTTCAATAGCCTGGGGCTGGTCTCCGCGTGGGGTGTAGGTTGTTGTTAGTTTGAATATGGACATAACGCATGCTACCTGTATATAATGCGCATTTTATCAACAGTCGATCAGTAAATCGCATGAAATGAATCCAAACGTCGATACGGTTGCTATGTCTGTCACGGTACCACGAGGTCCATCATGAAACAAGCTAACTTCGAAGGGTCGGCAAGCCTCTGCCGGGTTTATGAACGGGGCAGAGACTGCCACCTGCTTCAGGGTAGCCCGATCCCGACCTTTGTGATTGATGATGCCCATACCGTTATCCTCTGGAATCGTGCCTGCGAACATATCACCGGTCTGGGTGCCGCTGAAGTCATCGGTACGAAACGGCAGTGGAAGCCGTTTTATGCGCAGGAACGACCGGTCATGGCCGATCTGATCGTGTCCGGCGCATCCGTTGAGGAAGTCAATCGACATTACGGCACCATCTGGCAGCGCTCCTCTGCAATCGAAGGGGCCTATGAATCAGAAGATTTTTTCCCGGATATGGGGAAAGAGGGCACCTGGCTTTTTTTTACGGCCTCCCCTCTGACTGATGCAAACGGCCGCGTAATCGGCGCTATTGAAACCTTGCAGGACATCTCCGCGCGTAAACGGGCCGAAGCGGATTTAAAGGCGTATCGCGACAACCTGGAGGAACTGGTGCGCCTGCGCACGGCAGAGCTGGCACAGACACACAGCGAGCTGGTCACGAAGGCCGCCGTTCTGGAACAGGCGAATGAAGAGCTGTCACAGTACGCTTTTGTCGCATCTCATGACCTGCGCGCGCCACTGCGCGCGGTGCGAAACTATGCCGATTTTCTCCGTGAGGAGCTTGAACCGGTCCTGAACGACGAACAGAACAGCTATTTCGATGGAATGGGCAGCGCTTTGCGGCATGGCGATGAACTGGTCAACGACCTGCTGGAATTTTCACGCATCGGCAATGCCATCATTACGGTGCAGCCGATTACGCTGAAGTCATTTCTGGCCGAGTTGCGCGGCACACTGGAAATAGCACCCGACGACGAGCTGAAGGTTGCCGACAACCTGCCGGCTGTACTGGCGGACCAGACCCTTCTGACCCAGATTTTTTCAAATCTGGTGGTAAACGGCTTCAAGTTCAACCGTTCTCCGGTAAAGCGCGTTGAAATCGGCATTGCAGGAGAACGGGACGGGATGTGCGAGCTGTTTGTGCGGGACAACGGGATCGGTATCGACCCCCGTTTTCATGACCGGATATTCAAGATGTTCAAGCGGCTGCATACCCACAAGGAGTTTGAAGGCACCGGAATCGGCCTGGCCATTGTCCGCAAGGCAATTGCAAAACTGAACGGTGCGGTACGAGTTGAATCGGAGCCGGAGGGCGGGAGTCTGTTTTTTGTCGCCCTGCCGCTCGCTACAAACGGGGGAGACCAATGAACGAGAAGGATTTTGTCGTCCTGATGGCAGAGGATGATGAGCATGATGTCATGGCAACCAGGAAGGCCTGGAAGGCAAATAAAATGGCCAATCCGCTCTATATCGTCAATGACGGTGAAGAGTGCCTCGACTACCTCAACCAACGTGGGGCCTACAGTGACCCGGCCTCTTCGCCGTCTCCGGGAATTCTTCTGCTCGATATCAACATGCCCAAAATGGACGGACTGGAAACCTTGAAAGCCATCCGTGAAAGTCAGAAATTCAGGCACCTGCCGGTTGTTATGCTGACCACCTCGCGGGCTGAGGAGGACCGCCTCAAGAGTTACGCCTTCGGCGCCAACGCCTATATTGTAAAGCCGATCGGATTTGAAAATTTCTCCGAAGCGATCAGGACCATCAACCTGTTCTGGAAACTGGTAGAGCTGCCGGGAGCGAAGCAATGAAAAAATATAAACAGCCGCAGCGCATGAACATCCTGCTGGTGGAGGATAACGAACATGACCGGGCGGCCTTTCACCGCGCCTTCCGCGACGTAGGTTACACTTGCACCATCACCGACTGTGTCCGGGCTCCCGAGGCCGTGGCCATCATCGAGGCCGACCCGTTGGCGTTTGACGTGGCGGTAATCGACCACCACCTCCCCTGTCAGCACGGTCTTGATCTCTGCAAGGAACTGCTGGCGGCGTCAGTTCCCCTGCCATTGGTCATCCTGACCGGAAGCGGTTCTGAACGAGTCGCAGTCGAGGCTCTCAAGGCCGGAGTGAATGACTACATCATCAAGGACCCTGACAGCGCCTATCTGGAAATGCTGCCGATGGTTCTGACGGAGGTTACTGCCGCCTTCAGCGGCCGTCTCGCGCACATAGAGGCAGAGAAATCGTTGCTGGAAAACAGGGAGCGACTCTCCAGCATTCTCGAAGGGCTTACCGTCCCGACTTTTGTCATAGATGCAGACCACATCACCACGCATTGGAACCTGGCCTGCGAAAAAATTACCGGAATACCGGCCCGGGAGGTGATTGGAACCAGGCAGCAATGGCGGGCTTTCTACCCATCCGAACGGCCTGTTATGGCGGATCTGATCGTGGACGAGGTTCTGGAGGACCGGATCGCACACCATTACAGCGGCAAGTATCGCAGGTCGCAACTCAATGACAATGCCTTCGAAGCAGAGGACTTTTTCCCGCATTTCGGTTCAAGGGGGAAGTGGATCTTCTTTACTGCCGCCCCGCTCAAGGACTCAACCGGTTCGGTCATCGGCGCCATTGAAACGCTTCAGGACATCACCGACCGCAAAACGGCAGAACTGGCACTTTCAGAAAGTGAACGCCGCCACCGGGAACTCAGCATTACCGACGGTCTGACCGGACTGTACAATTCACGGTATTTTTACACCAGGGCGCATGAAGAGGTTGAGCGCTGCAACCGCTATGCTACACAGCTTTCCATGATTCTTCTGGATGTGGATAGCTTCAAAAGGTTCAACGATACCTACGGGCACCTGGAGGGGGACCGTGTGCTGGCGGGGCTGGCAGAGATCATCAGAGCCGAGATTCGCGGTTCCGACTCCGCCTACCGGTACGGCGGTGAAGAATTCATCGTGCTATTTCCGGAAACCGCTCCTGACGAAGCACTGATTGTTGCCGAACGATTGCGGCAAGCCTTTGCGGAGCGCGAATTTACGCCTGCTCCGGGAGAACGGGTCCATATAACCATCAGTATCGGCGGTGGCTGTCATCACCCCGGGGAAGAGTTGATTCCCTTTGTCAAACGGATCGACGAAGCGATGTACTCGGCCAAAAAACTCGGCAAAAACCGGGTCGTGTTCGTATGATCTCCCGTGTTCGCTCATATGGTCGATACGATAGCCGCAAACGGCTGTCACGAGCGCAGAAAGGGCCAGTGATATGACCGGTACGATTGTTCCGGCGCCACCTGATGACCGTTATAAGAAGCTGTTTTTTGAAATGGTTGACGGTGTTGTTCTGACTGAGGCCGTCTATGATGAAAACGGCACTCTGCGTGACTATCGTTTTCTGGAGGTGAATCAGGCCGTTGAGCGGATAACCGGCTTGAAATCTTCACATATCGTCGGCAGAACTGTCCGGGAAATTTTCCCCAAAACCGGCCCTTTTCTGATGGAGATATTCGAGAAAGTCGCGGCAACCGGCACACCGCAGACCTTCGAGCGCTACGCGATCGACCTTGGCACGCATCTGAAAATAACCGCTTACAGACCTGTACCTGGGCTGCTGGCCTGCGTTGTTGCCGATATTACAGATCTCAAGCGCGTGGAGGATGCCCTTCGTGAGAGCGAAGCAACCTTCCGGGCACATGTCGAAAACTCCTTCGATGTTATCTTTACGCTTGACGCCTCCGGTACCTTCGTCTTTGTATCTCCAGCGTGGGAGCGGCATTTCGGATATCCGGTCAGCGAAGTCATGGGGAAGCCTTTTGCGCCGTTCGTTCATCCCGACGATGTCCAGCCCTGTGTCGAATATCTCACGTGGATTCTCACTACCGGCCGGAGTGGCACCAGCCCCGTGTATCGCGTTAAATGTGCTGACGGTTCACTGCGCAGCTTCGTCGCAAACGGGATGCCCTATACCGACACCAAAGGGCAGCTGTTGTTCATCGGTGTCGGACACGATGTCACCGCTCAGTTACAGGCCGAGCAGGATCGTCTCGATTTCGAACGTCAACTGCTGCATACCCAGAAATTGGAGAGTCTGGGGGTGCTGGCCGGCGGTATCGCCCATGATTTTAATAATTTGCTGCTGGCTATTCTTGGCAACGTCGAACTGGCGGCATTGAAGATCCCAGCCGATTCCCCCCCCCACAAACTGCTCGAACAGGCAACCACGGCAGCCAATCGGGCAGCGGATCTCACCAGCCGCCTTCTTGCATATTCAGGCAAGGGCGTCTTTGTTATCACACGGCTGAATTTGAACCAGCTGGTCAATGAAAATGCCTCGCTATTCAGAACTGCCGTTCCAAGAACCGTCTCGATTGATCTGCACCTCTCTGCCGGGTTACCGGATATCATGGGTGACGTTGCCCAGATCCAGCAAGTCATTATGAACCTGATTACCAATGCCGCTGAAGCAATTGAGGTGCAATCCGGCCTGATCAAATTTTCGACCGGCCTGCAAAACTGTGACAGGGCTTGCCTGTCCGGGAGCCGATTGGAAGACAAACCGGCACCTGGCCGCTTTGTCTTTCTGGAAGTCTGTGATAACGGCATCGGCATGAGCGAACAGGTCCAGCAACGAATCTTTGATCCGTTTTTTACCACAAAGTTTACCGGTCGCGGACTCGGTATGTCAGCCGTGCTCGGCATTGTCAAGGCTCATTCCGGAGCCCTTTTTCTGGATAGCGCGCCGGAGAAGGGGACCACGATCAAAGTGCTGTTTCCAGCTGCGCATGATGAAGGACCGCCACTCGTCCCGGTAACGGAACACGCACACACCCGCAGTGTCACCCACCACCCTTTATCAGGCACGATCCTGGTTGTGGATGATGAAAAATCAGTCCTCAAAATATGTGTCACCATGGTGACACACTGCGGATTCAAGGCGATTACGGCGTCTGACGGAGCAGATGCCGTCAGAATATTCCGCGAGCGCCGCGATGAAATCGACCTCGTTCTGATGGATCTCACCATGCCCAATATGGATGGTGTAGCAGCCATGCAGGAATTGCGACGCATAAAACCGGATATTAAAATCATTCTTTCCAGCGGCTTTAACGAGCAGGAACTTGACGACCGCATCAGTGATCAGAATCCTTCCGGTTTCATCCGCAAACCGTACAGCGTGAAGAATCTTGAAGCGGAATTGCGACGGGTTGTGCAGGGAGCACCGGTGTTATAAAAAAGGGCAGTCGGCACTAAGCCGACTGCCCTTTTGTGGTGTGTCACAACCGGTTATTTTCCCGTGACATACTCACGTGCCTTCTGGATGCGCCGGATCGTTTCCTCCACCCCCAGCGTCACCACGATTTCACCGATTCCGGGCGCCTGTGTACCGCCAGAGAGGGCGATACGGACCGGCTGACCGACCTGCCCCATCTTCCAGCCATTATCGGTGCAGACCTCTTTGAAGAGCGCATCAATTCCTGCGGCATCACCTGCTGGCGCCGATGAAAGCTTTTCCGTGACCGCAGCAAAAACTGCCTGAACCTGTTCCTTGTCAAATTTTGCCAGAGCGGCATCATCATAGCTCCCCGGCGCGTTGTAGTAGAATACAGCCCGCTCGGCCATCTCTTCCAGGGTCTGGGCTCGCTCCTGCAGCGTCTTGACGACCGCCATCAGATCCGGCCCGCCGAGCGTTGTTACCTCACGTGCAGAGAGATGCGGCAACAGCAGGTCGGCCAATCGTTCCGGGTCACCGGTCTTTATGTAATGGGCATTCAACCAGAGCAGTTTTTCCGTGTTGAATACCGAGGCGGACCGCCCCACATTGTGTATGTCAAATTTTTGGATCATTTCGTCCCGGCTGAAAATCTCCTCGTCGCCATTGCTCCACCCCAACCGCACCAGATAGTTGATCAGCGCCTCCGGCAGAAAACCCATATCGCGGTAGGCGATCACACTGGTGGCACCATGCCGCTTGGAGAGGCGCGCTTTGTCTGAACCGAGAATCATGGGGACATGGGCGAATTGCGGCACAGGAAACCCGAGCGCTTCGTAAAGCTGGATCTGTCGCGGGGTGTTATTGACATG
Organism: uncultured delta proteobacterium; assembly: GCA_963760075.1. Classification (GTDB taxonomy): domain Bacteria; phylum Desulfobacterota; class Desulfuromonadia; order Geobacterales; family Pseudopelobacteraceae; genus JACRCG01. The sequence goes on from CAVXBQ010000005.1 coordinate 166,012, forward strand.
GTCATCCCCGCGAATGACCGTCGTGATGCGCATACTGGCGTCATCAATAACCACGCAGAAATTATAGGTCGGCGTACCGTCGGTACGCTGGATAATCAGGTCGTCCAGCTCTTCATTCGGGAACGTAATGGTTCCCTTGATCAGATCATCAAAAGCCGTCACCCCGTCATGCGGTGCGCGGAAACGGACCACATACGGCTGGCCGTCAGGCTGTTCGGCCCGTTCGCGGCAGGTGCCGTCATATTTCGGTTTACGCCCCTCTTTCATGGCCAGATTGCGCTTGGCGTCCAGCTCTTCGGCGGTGCAGTAACATTTGTAGGCCTTGCCGGCATCCAGCAGCTTCTGGACATATTCCTTGTAGAGCGGAAATGAATCCGATTGATAGAAGGGCCCCTCATCCCACTCCAGCCCGAGCCACTTCATTCCCTCCAGAATCGCATCCACAGACTCGCTGGTCGACCGTTCCACATCGGTATCTTCGATACGCAGAATAAACGTACCACCCTTGTTTTTGGCCCACAGCCAGTTAAACAGCGCGGTGCGGGCACCACCGACATGAAGATACCCCGTTGGACTGGGGGCAAAACGGAGACGAAGTTCAGACATTATAATTACTCCTTTGAAATGGATGCAACGAGCGGCACTATAGCATTCCCGGCAACGCCAAAAAAGCATTTTCTGCCCGGGAGCAGCGCTTTCGGCTTTGACAAAACGCGGTGCAACCGTGCCGCTATGCTTCCAAAACGACGACCCGCACGATCAAGCGCCTTGACGTGGAGCCCCAAATCTCTAACGGGGCACCGACTGGCATTCGTCACCCGACCGGCACCCCTGCCAACTGCCGCGTCGCGTCAACTCGTTGACTATAGCGTACCACATCTGATTGTTCTTCAGCCCCCACTGCGGAGCGACACATATCTCCAGAGGTGCCGAGCCATACAGACGCTGGATCGCTATCCGTGGCGGGAGCAGTTCCAGAAAGTCGGCCACCGTTGCGATGTATGCTTCCAGAGTCAGTGGCGTAAATTCTCCCCGGCGGTACAGCTCCGCCAGCTCTGTCCCTTCTACGGCATGCAGCTGATGCAGTTTGAGCGAGTCAATCGGAAGTCCGGCCATCAGGTCGGCGGTCTTCAGAAACTCCGCCGCACTCTCCCCGGGAAACCCATGGATCAGGTGGGCACAGATGTCAAAATTACGACCGGCCGCCCGGTTAACTGCCCGTATAAAATCATCCAGAGTATGGCCGCGGTTGATGCGATTCAAAATGGCGTCATCCATCGACTGCAAGCCCAGTTCAAGACAGACGTATTTTGTCCGGGCAATGTCCGTCAACAGATCGAGAGCTTCATCGCTCAGCGAGTCGGGGCGCGTACCAACTGAAATGCCAATCACATCCGGATGGTTAAGAGCCCGGCGATACAGATCGGACAACAGTTCGACCGAACCGTATGTGTTGGTGTATTTCTGGAAATAGATGATGAATTTTTCGGAGCCGAGCCGGATGCGGTGATAGGCCATCCCCGCCGCAATCTGCTCCTCCAGCGGTACTACGGATTGAGTATCCTTGGGAGAAAACGATATGTTATTGCAGTAAATGCAGCCCCCGGTCCCCTTGCTGCCGTCACGATTGGGACAGGTAAAACCGGCATCCACGTTGACCTTGCTGATCCGGAAGCCGAAGCGGCGACGCAGATAGTGGCCGTAGGAATTGATGTGAAGTTGTGGGTGGAGCCGTTCGTCAGGAGTGTTGGGCATACTCTTCGATCTTTTTCAGCAGGGATGCGGCGGCGACGCGTGGGTCTGCGGCGGTTAGTATAGCCGAAATAACAGCGATGCCCTGTATGTTGGCAGACAGCACTTCCAGGATATTTTTCTGTGAGATACCCCCCAAACCGATAACGGGTATCTCCAGGGCAGCGGCGGCATCAGCCAGTATTTTGACGCCACAGGGCTCACCGTAGCCCGCCTTGGAGGGGGTGGGATACACCGGGCCAAAGGTGACGAAATCGGCACCATCGGCCTGGGCAGAAAGAGCTTCATCGATGCCATGAGCGGAGTAACCGATAATTTTATCCGGCCCGAGCACCCGGCGGACAACGCTCACCGGCAGGCTGTTGACACCGATATGAACACCATCGGCCTCTGCCGCCAGAGCTACATCCAAACGGTCATTGATGATAAGACGGGCGTCAAAATCTGAAGTGAGGCGCCTCAGTTTCGCGGCCAACCGATACAGTTCGCTCCCGGACAGATCCTTTTCACGCAACTGAACAGCTCTGATGCCCCCATCAAGCGCCTCGCGCACAACGTCCGTCAGCGGTCTGCCACCGGTCTGATGTCGATCCGAGATCAGATACAGCTTGAAATCAGCCCTCTGCATCATGATGCGCAAGTTACCCGATCATGCCGTCCAGCGGACTGGAAGCGTTGGCGTAGAGCTTACGTGGAATCCGACCAGCCTTGAAAGACAATCTGCCGGCGATCACCGCCAGCTTCATCGCTTCCGCCATGGCAATCGGATCCTGCGCACCGGCGATGGCGGTGTTCATGAGAACTCCGGCACATCCGAGTTCCATGGCAATCGCGGCATCGGAGGCGGAACCGACCCCGGCATCCACGATGACCGGTACGCTGACATTTTCAAGAATGATACGGATATTGTAAGGGTTACGGATGCCGAGTCCGCTGCCGATCGGGGCCCCGAGCGGCATGACCGCTGCGCAGCCGAGGTCTTCCAGCTTTTTGCAGACAATCACATCGTCACTGCAGTAGGGAAGTACGGTAAAACCCTCCGCCACCAGAATCTTTGCGGCTTTAAGCAGCTCTTCGTTATCCGGGAACAGGGTTTTTTCATCTCCCAGCACCTCAAGCTTGACAAAATCCGACATGCCGGCTTCGCGGGCCAGACGGCAGGTACGCACCGCATCATCAGCCGTATAGCAGCCGGCGGTGTTGGGAAGCAGGGTATATTTTTTAAGATCGATGTAATCGAGCAGCGACTCCTTGCTGCGATCGAGATTTACCCGCCGCACTGCCACGGTGATAATCTCGGCTCCGGATACTTCCAGCGCCCGGGCGGTCTGCTCGAAGCTGGCATACTTGCCGGTGCCCACCATCAGGCGTGACGTGAACTCCCGCCCGCCAATGATCAATTTATCCGATGTCTGTGTCATACCGGTTATCCTCCGCCAACAAAATGGACTATTTCGATTTTATCGCCATCCGAAAGGAGCTGCTTTTCATAGTCGGCCTTCGGAACGATGTCGGCATTCAACTCAACCGCCACCCGCTCCCGGTTGATCCCGAGCTGCAGCAGCAACGTCTCGACCGTGGACTCGGCCGCCGTCTCTGTAGGCTCTCCGTTCAGCACAATCCGCATGTCACCCTCCGCAAACAAAAAAAACCGCAGCAGCGGCTTGTTTGATACATCAATCGGTCGCGCTTCCCTACGCCGGCATTACCCGGATCAGGTACGAAGGGTCGCGGAATATAACCGCTCTCAGTCGAAACTCCCCTAGCTTTGTGTCAAGGTAGATGATTGCTGCTGCTCTGTCAATTCAATTTTAGTCGCGTACCGCCACCATCAATTGATGGCTATTTTTATACGCATGCCCTGCTATCTATTGAAGTTACTGGTATATTTCTGGCATGCTGTGCGGCATGCGCGCGGCTCATTCCTTCAAATCGGGCGCATGAGGACAAAACGATTGGCAGATAAACGGGATATCAGACGCATAAGGAAACGGATGTCGATCTATTTTGGCATTGATGAGGCCGTCAGGGTCGCCTTTACGGAAGATATTTCCATGACCGGCATGTTTATCAAAACCCCCAATATCATCCCCCCCAACTCCAAGATAAAAATCGAGTTCGACCTCCCTGAAGGGAGCAGGGTAAAGCTGGAGGCGCGTGTCATGTGGGCAAAAAAAGTACCGGCAAACCTGTTTCATCTGGTTAAAAAAAGCGGAATGGGTGTTCGTTTTTTACATTTTCATTCCGGTGAAGATGCCTTTGACGACTTTTTCGAGAGCATCGCATCACCACCCTGATTTGTGTGTTAACGCGGTTATCCATGTTTACCGTGCAGGACTACAGGAGATTTGTCATGTGCAAGAAGATATTCATAGGGGCCACCGGTCAGCATTGCGGCAAGACGACCATCAGCCTCTCGTTGATGCATCTGGCCCGTAAAAAGTATGAGCGGGTCGGGTTCATGAAGCCGATCGGACCCAAATGGATCGAGTTTAACGGTGCGATCGTTGACAAGGATGCTGCCATGTTCTCCAGCGTGTTCGGCGTTGAAGAGGATGTTACGCTCATGTCTCCGGTGACGCTGTCCCCGGGAACAACGCGACGGTTTCTTGACGGCGAGATTGACTCGGAGGCGCCGCGCAGGGCGATTCGCTCGGCGTGTGATGAGTTGGAAAAAAAGTATGATTTCCTGATTATCGAGGGAGCCGGTCATGGCGGAGTCGGGTCGGTAGTCGGCATGAATAATGCGAAGATAGCAGCTGAGCTGAACGCACCGGTTCTGCTGGTGACTGGCGGCGGGATCGGTAATGTTATTGACGCCGTTGAGCTCAATCTGGCGCTTTATCAGCGGGAGAAAGCTGACTGTGCGCATCATCATGGCCAATAAGCTGGTTCCCGAAAAGAGGGCAAATACTCTTGGCTATCTCGTGAAAGCGTTTGCCGGAAGCGGTATTATGGTGACAAGTGCCTTCGACTATCTGCCGACGCTGGCGGATCCGACACTGCTTCCATGTTTCCGATCTTCTGGGGCTACCCCTCAAAGGTGATCCTGCCGACCGGAGTCGGCTCTGCCATACAATTCAGCTTGGAGCAGCATCATCGCAACGCGTTATCGACAACCTGGATGACTCGACCCTGCTGATTGTAACCAGTTCTCGTGACGAATTGTTAGTTACCGCCTCATCACTGCATCATATCCCTGAATACAAGAAAAAGTTGGCCGGTCTTGTTATCGGCGGACATGTGCCGGTTTCCGATATCACCCAGCGCATTATCGATGACAGCAACATCCCCTACATTCGTATGGAAGAGACGTCATCGGAGATTTTTTATCGGCTGCGTGAACATGTTTCAAAAATTGGTCCCGAAGATCGGGAAAAAATAGAGCTTATCAATTCGATCGCTGAGCGTCATATCGACTTTGATGCGATTGACGCCATGATTTGACCGGTTCTTGTATCAGAGGCACCTTAAGAGCAAAAAGTTCTTGACCTTATACGGCTTTTGATATTTATAGAAAATACTCACTAGTCTAGCGGGGTTTACATGATTGCAGTAACGCGACTGGATAAACAGCTAATGTACCTGAACCCGGATCATATCATCTGTATCGAGGAGACTCCGGACACCGTCATTACGCTTTTTAACGGCAACCGGTATATTGTTGTTGACCGGGCCAGTACCATCATAAGCCGGGTGGTCGCCTTTCGTGCCAGAATTTCACGCCGCGCTTCGCTTCCTACAGCCCGCCGCTATCTCGGGCGCGCCCTTAGCCCACCGGTCACATTGGTCCAGGGATTTGCATGAAGAGGCCTCCCCGGATTTCCCGGGCGGGCAGAACCACACTCCATTCCACAGTCGGGATTATTAGCATATGGATTTAGCAACTATTATTGGGTTGGTAATGGGTTTCGGTGCCATTTTCGGTGGCGCCGCTATTGAAGGCGTACATATATCTGCGCTGATACAGCCTACGGCCGCTTTGATCGTTTTGGGAGGCACCTTTGGCGCCACGTTCGTCTCTTTCCCGCTGCCAGCAATCATTACGGCACTTAAAAGTGTCAAGACCGCGTTTCTTCCCACAAAAGTTGATCACGAGCAGGTGGTAAAAGACATTATCAACTATGCCACCAAAGCCCGGCGCAACGGTTTGATTTCGCTGGAGCAGGAGGCTCAATCTGCCCGTGATCCCTTCATAAAAAAAGGGATATCGCTGGTTGTTGACGGCATCGATCCCCAAAAGCTGCGCGAAACGCTTGAGGCAGACATCATGGCCTACGAAGATCATACCAAACACTCGGTTGAATTTTACGAGGCAGCCGGCGGATACTCTCCGACTATCGGTATTATCGGAGCGGTTCTCGGTCTTATCCACGTCATGGCAAATCTTTCCGATACTTCCAAGCTCGGGGCGGGTATCGCCGTCGCGTTCGTGGCCACCATCTACGGCCTGATAGTTGCCAACATTGTCTGCCTGCCGATTGGAAACAAGATCAAAATACGGATGAAAGAGGAAGTACTGCGGCGGGTCATGATTCTGGAGGGGCTGATTGCCATCCAGAACGGCGAAAACCCGCATTTCATTGAACAGAAACTGATGGCCTTTGTAGGCGGTCACTAACCGACATGGCACTCAAAAGAGAACCGGAAAAACATGCCAACCACGAGCGCTGGCTCGTTTCCTATGCCGACTTCATTACGCTGCTGTTCGCCGTCTTCGTGGTTCTGTATGCGATGGGGCAAAGCGACAAGAAGAAGGTCGAAGAGGTCATGCAAGCCATTCAGCAATCCTTCGGCATGGCGACCGCCGGCGCTACTGCCCCGAAGGTCAATGTAATCCCCTCGCAGGCAATCACCATCATTCCATCGCTTAAACCAGAGGTGAAAGTAGCGCCGACCAGTCGGGCGCGGAACGGCCAAGCGAAGACACGGGCGGAAGAGAAGGATTTTCGCCAGATCAAATCATCGATAGATGCGTATCTCGTTAAACAGGGCGCTCAAAACAAGGTAACTCTGGAAATAACCCGTCGCGGACTGATCGTCAGTCTCAAGGAAGCCGGCTTTTTCAACTCCGGCCAGGCAACAATCAAACCTGAGGCATATGAACTAATCAACACCATTGCTGAAGTGATGTCTCAGTACAACAATCCGTTGCGGCTCGAAGGTCATACCGACAACATCCCGATCAGTACAGCTCAGTTTCCATCCAACTGGGAGCTGTCAACGACGCGCGCAACAAATGCTCTGAAGTATCTCCTGAAAAACTTCGATATTGATCCCAACAAGGTATCGGCGACCGGCTATGCAGAGTTCCGACCGATCGCCGACAACGCCACCCCCGAAGAACGCGCCAAGAACCGGCGGGTTGACATCGTCATGCTGTCAGCAGATGCCGAGCACGGTGAACCCTAGGTTGATTACCACCGTGTACGCCATCACAAACCGTATCATCTAACGACTCTCTCACGCCGGTAATATTGCGTCGGGGCCGTTCTGCAACGGGTCCTCGACCGCACCCTCCAACACCCTTTCAGGATGTACTTCCGTCACAACAGTTGGCACCACCTCTTCTGCTTTCCAAACCCCGATAAACAAACAAGTGCGTTAACGACGTTATGTTCTGCCAGAAGAGTGCAGAAAATAACGTCTAACTTACTAATGACATATTCTGTCGTATCTCTTTGTTATACTCCGCTCATAACGAAACGGGGAGAGCATCTATGGAAGCAATCATGGTAGCAGGTATCGCAGTTGTGGCTGTCGGTGGCTGGTATTCAACCCTCGACATGCTGGCAGACATGGGAATCCGGATCGGGAAGCTGAGCACGGCTGACATGAAGGGCAGCGGTTTTTACCGCTCCCGCTGTATCCCGGCGCAGCAAAGGGTCAAGCAGATGGCGGGGGTGAACATTTGACAGGGCTTTCAGCAGACTGCTCTTGACATGCGGGATATCGGCCTGCAACTCTTTGAGCAGGCGTTTCATCCGTTTACGCTGCATGTCTGCAGTGCCGCAGACCGGACAACAGCAGCAGACAACCGGCAGCTCCGCTTGACGGGAAAACGTGATGATATCCTCCTCAGCGAGGTAGACCAGAGGCCTGATTACGGTAATTATGCCGTTATCGGCCAGCATGGACGCAGACATCGACTTGAGTGAACCGACAAAAAACTGGTTCAGCAGCAGGGTCTCAATAAAATCATCCTGATGATGACCGAGCGCCAGTTTATTGCACCCCATCGACTGGGCCGCTTCGTAGAGCGCTCCGCGCTTCAGGCGCGAGCAGATCGAGCAATAAGAGGAACCGGGACGGCGCTTTTCCTTGATGATGGCATAATGTTCACTAGGCACCATCCGGTAGTTGAAACCGTTTTCCCGGAGGAAACCTTCGATGACATCGGTACGGTAGCCGGGATAGCCGGAGTCGATATTGACCGCTACCAGCTCAAATGGCACCGGGGCTCTTCTGCGCAGCTCCTCTAAAATCAGAAGCAGTGTGTAGGAATCCTTGCCGCCGGAAACCGCCACAGCAATTCGATCACCCTTTTCGATCAGGCCGAAGTCGGCAATAGCTTTGCCGACACCATGGCGCAACTTTCTGAAGAGGCGATCATCCTTGAATTCAGCTGACGGATTTTTCGTATCACGCGTAGTCACTGTTTCACACCCGCCCGAGAAAGTCCCGCACGAGCGGAGCAAAGGTTTCATGTTCCAACAGAAAGGCGTCATGGCCGTATGCCGACGTAATCAGATGATATTCCGTGCTTTTCCCGAGCTCTTTGAGACAGGTGACCATCTCTTCAGTCTGATAAGGGGGATAGAGCCAGTCAGAGCTGAACGCATAGAACTGAATCGGCACCTGAATCTGGCTGAAGGCCTCTGCCATCGATTCATACCCCCAGGCGACATCGTAGAGATCCAGAGATTTGGCCAGATAGAGAAAAGAGTTGGCATCAAAGCGATCGACAAAATTGTATCCGTTGTAATTCAGGTAGCGCTCGACCTCGAACTGGCCAAAGAAATCGAACTTGCCGTCCCGGGCTGAAAACCGGCGGCCGAACTTGGCGTTCATAGATTCATCTGAAAGAAAGGTAATGTGGCCGATGCCGCGGGCCAGAGCCAGACCGTCCTTGGGATTGTATTTGTATTCACCTTTGCGCCAGGTGGGATCATTAAATATTGCCCAGCGGGCGACAGCGTTGAGCGAAATAGCCTGCGGTGAGGGGCGCGGTGTTGTAGCCAGAACGATGGCCGAGGCAATGCTGTCAGGGTACTGCGTCGCCCACTCCAGCGCCTGCATCCCGCCCATGCTCCCCCCCATGACCGTCAGTAGTCGCTCGATACCAAGCGCATCGACCAGCAGTTTCTGGGCACGGACCATGTCGCGAATGGTGACCACCGGAAAAGAAAGGTTATATCGTTTGCCGGTTTTGGGATTGATTGAGGTGGGACCGGTAGAGCCGAAACAGGAGCCGATGACATTTGAGCAGATGACAAAATAACGGTCGGTATCGAGCAGGCGACCGGGTCCGACGATGGCATCCCACCAGCCGGGTTTGGTTTCCGACGCGTTCCGTCTTTCCGGCCAGATGTGCATCACCGGTCCAGGCATGTTCGACCAGAATAGCATTGGTTTTCAGTTCGTTAAGTGTACCGTACGTTTCATACGCAAGCGTGATCGGAGCAAGTATCCGCCCGCTGTCGAGGCGGATGCCGGATTCAAAGGTTTTTGATTGTTCCGTGATGTACCCTTCAGACATAAAAAAGCCCTTCACATCAGATGAGAAGGGGCTGGTAACAGCACAGCACACCTCTCATCTTTGCCTTTCGGCAGGATTTAGCACCTGGCGTCTAATGACCGGTTGCTGTGGCTTCGCAGGGCCTTTTCCCTCCACCACTCTCGATAAGCAGGTTCGTTGCATGACGATACGAAATAACGCCGTATTTTGTCAATAAAATTGAGTACACACCGCGCAGTGGCGACTCCCCGCACGGTTCTCAAATTGAGTAGAAAACAACCCTGTTTTCTGGTATAAAGTCATGCGTTGGTTTCCGGATGGAAACAACACCACATCTATCCACACTCGGAGTGTTCTCATGAAACGATTCGTCGTTGGTTTACTTTTTGTTGCCGGAACAATGCTCGGCTGCGCCCAGAATCACTTCAACGTCCCGACTGAAAATTTTGCTGAAAAAGTAAAGGTGCTCGGTGTCGCACCGATTTTCATGGATGCCGATTCCGACATCATCCACCCGCAAAAAGATTTTCTGGTATCCGCTCATTTCCGATCTCAATCGAAAATACGAACCACTGCTCGTTCGCAAACTCAAGAGCACCGACAACTTCTATGCGGTCACGTTGCTGACTGACGAGCCGCGACAACTGTTCAGCTCACTGATGGCGCGGCGCGAAAAACGGGATGATGCAGGTACCCAGTACAACAAATACTTCTGGAAGAACGACGAAATAGGCGCCTACATAAAGAAAAATCGCCTGGATGCCGTCATGCTGATCGTTGTCAGCGGGCTGACCAAAACCAGTAAAATCTACTCCAGCAACCTGATGACATCACTTGAAACCAACTATAATTTTTTGACGATGACGGCCCAGATACTCGGCCCCGACGGCACGGTTCTGTGGGAATATCCGAATTTCCGCGGCAGACTGTTGCCGTACTACCCGCTGGTCAACCTCCAGTATCCGGATTTCAGCGAGTCGGAAGCAAACGTGTCCCGGAAAACGGAGGTACGCTTCAAGATCTATTGACGGAATTCGCCGGACTCTTGAGCAGAAAAAGAGCGACCTGTTATTCCGTGAAACCGATGAGCCGGAAATTTACGGGAGATTGTTTGATGAGATGACCTCACTGGTCAAGTACTCCGTTGACAAGCAGACAAAAAGTGTGGCGGCAGACGGTAAACCGCTGCCTCCTTCTGATGAATCACTGAAACCGGGCGCAGCAACCGAGAAACCTGTCCCACCCGGACCGGCTCCAGCTTCGCCATCGGCACCGTCAGTTAAGACACCCGCTGTTCCGGCACCTGCACCGGACGAAATAGTTCCAGCGCGCTAGCCTTTTGTTTTGACATGACAACAGGATTTTGCAACAATCTCTGGTTTGCAGCGAACTCGGCTTCCCGCACCAGAGTTATGCCGCTTCGAGGCTAATCCTGTCGCCTGCCTACTAAACTCGCACCCTGAAAGGATGCATGATACTTTCACCCAACGACATAGCACTCCCCCGAGGCGTAAGTGATTTCCTGCCGGAAGCGGCCGCAAAAATCGGCTCTATTGAAGGTCAGCCTGCTGCGCGTATTCGAATTATGGGGATTCCGGCGCATTATTACCCCCAGGCTTGAGTATGAAGATGTGCTTGCCACCGGCATGGGCGATGAGCTCAAGGGTAAAACCTACCGTTTTGACGATCGCCAGTCGGGCAGACTGCTGGCACTCCCTCCCGATATAACTCCGCAGATTGCCCGTATTGCGGCCACCCGCATGACCACTCTGCCGCTGCCGCACCGCATCAGCTACAGCGAGCGGGTGTTGCGCCAGACTGAAATCCAGGCCGGCCGCAGTCGTGAAATATTCCAGACCGGCGTGGAACTGATCGGCCTTGACTCGCCTGAGGCAGATGCCGAGATGATCGTCATGGCGATTGAGGCCATGCAGGTTCTGGGGCTGGAAAACTTTACCATCGATCTCGGGCAGGTCGAGTTTTGCCAGGGGGTCTTCCAGGCCTCCGGCTTGAGCGGTGAACCACTTCAACAACTGCGTGAAGCGGTGTCGCGAAAGGACAGCTCGGCAGTGGCATCCCTGCTCAAAGAGCATCCGGTTTCTCCCGACTCTGCGCGTGAAATCAGCCGCGCTGCCCCGTCTGTTCGGTGGGCGGGACGTGTTGAAAACAGCGCATGAGATCGTAACCAACCGCCGCTCGCTCGCCGCTCTTGAGAATCTGCAACAGGTACTGGACATTCTTGATATTCACGGCGTCACTGATTTTCTTTCGATTGACCTGGGGGAAACACGGGGGCTTGATTATCACTCCGGCATCACCTTCGAAGGGTTTGTTACCGGTTTTGGCGAACCGGTCTGCAGCGGCGGCCGGTACGACAACCTGACCGGTCGGTACGGCTTTGATGCACCGGCCACCGGGTTCACGTTCAATCTGCTCAATCTGCTGCAGACGGTCGAACGCCGACCGGAGCTGCAAGGGTGTGCCACCACCGATTTCCTGCTGTTCAACACCTGTCACGACCGGCGGAATGTGCTGCAGATTGCCCGCCAGCTCCGTTCTCTGGGATATACCACCGCCCGCGACATCATTCGCCGCGACTATGCACAATCACTGGAATATGCAAAGAAAATGAATATCCGCTGCATGCTTGTTATCGGCGACGACCAGGATTCGTATCAGGCCGTCCGCAGCATTGATGGCTGTACGATCCCGATCGAGAAGAGTATGATTGATCGTCCGGGACTTATGAACTATATCGAAGAAAGCCAGGGAGAAAACTGAACATGGCAAACGTAGTTGTTGTAGGCGCCCAATGGGGCGATGAGGGAAAAGGTAAAGTCGTCGATATTTATACTGAGCATGCCGACGATGTCGTCCGCTATCAGGGGGGAAACAACGCCGGGCACACGCTGGTGGTCGGCAACGAGAAGGTTGTCCTGCACCTGATTCCTTCCGGCATTCTGCACGAGGGGAAGCGCTGCATTATCGGTAATGGTGTCGTTCTCGATCCCGGAGGTATTCATCAGGGAGATCACCAAACTGAAGGAGTCCGGCCGGATCAAGGATGATGCCTGCCTGCTGCTGTCCGAATCGATGCACATTATCATGCCGTACCACAAACGGATTGATATCGCCCGCGAAGCAAAAAGCGGCGACAAGAAGATCGGCACCACCGGACGCGGTATCGGCCCCTGCTACGAAGACAAGATCGGCCGCCGCGGCATCCGTCTGATGGATCTGATCGATGCCGACACGTTTGCCCGCAAACTGAAAGAGTTTCTGGTTGAAAAGAACTTCCTGCTGGAAAATTTTCTGGGTGAACCCCCCTGCAGCTTTGACGAGATCTTCGCCGAGTATCAGGGATATGCCGATGTCCTGCGCCGTTACGTTGCCGATACCGCCCTGATCCTCAACAAGGATCTCAAGGCCGGAAAGAAGGCGCTCTTCGAAGGAGCCCAGGGGACGCTGCTCGATATCGACCACGGCACCTATCCCTTTGTCACTTCTTCATCGACCTGTTCCGGCGGCGCTTGCACCGGCTCCGGCGTCAGCCCGCGGGACATTCACGAAATCATCGGCATATCGAAGGCATATGTAACCCGTGTCGGCAGCGGCCCCTTCCCGACAGAACTGACTGGATGCCGTCGGTGAAGAACTTCGCCAGGATCGGCGGCGAATTCGGCGCAACAACCGGCCGGCCGCGGCGTTGCGGCTGGTTTGACGCCATGGTAATCCGCTACGCTGTCCGGGTGAATGGCCTGACCGGCATCGCCCTGACCAAGCTCGATGTATTGTCCGAATTTGATACGATCAAAGTCTGCACCGGGTATACCTGTGACGGGAAGACTCTGGAAACCCTTCCGGCCCAGCTGGAACTGTTCGAAAGATGTGCAGCCGGTTTACGAGGAGCTCCCCGGCTGGAAGCAGGATATTACTGCAGCCAGCAGCTTTGCAGAGCTGCCGGCAAATGCCCAGTCGTATGTGCGGCGCCTGGAGGAGTTGGCCGGGTGCCCGATTGTACTGGTATCGGTCGGACCGCGTCGCGATCAGACGATTACCATCAGAAACCCCTTTGCCTGACACCCTGCACAATACGTTCTGAACGTAGAAAGGCCGACATCATTGTCGGCCTTTCTACATTCAGAGCACACCGTTTCCGGATCATGCCGCAGGCTTATTATCTTTTGGAGTCCGCCGACTGACAGCCTGCTCCAACAGTTCGGAAAAAAGCCTGCTGCGATAGCCGACATCCTGTGCCAGCTTCGCTCCGAGACGGAGCGCGCGCTCCGTTTCACCCATCCTCAAGGAAATGATCCTGGCGGAGAGGGGGTCGTCGCATCCATCTACCAGCAGAAGAAGCATTACCCACTCGTAAAGCTCCTCAAAGCGCTCCTTGTTGAACCACTCGATCCCGTTGTTTTCATGGATCAACAGATATTTTCGACACGCTTCGGGTGTAAACAGCCACTGCATCTGTTTCAGTACAGTCGCAGTGGAATCCCGTCCATCCCCCCGCCACCACTCCAGCAACGCAGCCAATAACTCGATTCCACGACTGCTGAAGTCGGAATCCCCATCACGCTGCAAAAACTTCCGCAGCGTGTAGTCAAGTCCAAGACTAACGGGGTCAAGCGTGGTCTCACGAAGTATCAGGCAGGCCAGCAGCAGGGACTCAGCCGCTTTATCAGAAAATCCGGCGGTCATACGTAGCCGGAATGAGCGAGCATCGCTCGCTGTTGTCTTGTGATCTATAAGTGCGGCAAAGCGGGCAAACTGCCCAATGGCCTTACTTTTCCTCCGGGAAACCTTCCGTGCACGCGGTTTGTCTCCCGGTTCGTATGTGCCGGCACTTTTCAGAAACAGGTCAACCGCCTGCTGCAGTTCCGCATCTGTCGTTACCTGTCTGTCCCCTGTGAGTAACTCAAAGATTATCCGGAATGCGCAGTTCAGCTCACCATACTGCATCTGTTTGCGTTCTTCTTCAAGCGAGAGGACACCCGACCCATTCAACTTCGCATGCAGGTCTCCCCATGAGTTATGCCGGTCATCACTGATCTCCCGGAAATCCATGAAGACGTGGAACTGGTACTCTTTGAGCTCGACATACAGCCCCTGCTCACGCAGCTCGCGAATCGAACGGAGGTATTCCAACCCCTCGGTCTGATCCCGGAACGCCAGATAACAGTTATCTTCACCAGACGCGATTAGCGCATCCGCAAGCGATGTCCTGTCGAGACGGCCACCTTCGCCAGTGACAAGAAAAGAAACCGATTCCCTGATCCATCCTGAGGTTATGGAATGACTGTTATGATACAGCACAAGAGCACGATGCTCGCCTGCCCGGTTGGAATAGGCAAACACATTTTCATCGACGTGATCACCAGCATGAAAGTCATACAGAACAAAGTTTTCAGACCCAGAAAAGAGCCAGCGGCGGCGCAGCAGCGGGAAAATCCACATTTCATGGCCGCGTACCAACCCCTCATCGACCTGTTCGTCCCAGTAGGCGCGCTTGTACTCCATGCCGTATTTTTCATGAAACCCTTCGATCTGGCCATGACCGAACATCGGCAAACCTGGCATGGTGGCACAGCAGCACGCAGGCGCCAAAATATTTACCCTGTGAACCGAACTGGGCAACCGCAGTTTTTTCGTCCGGGTTGTTCATGAAATTGACAAAACGCTTGAGGATTTCGTGGTTGAATTCCAGTACGTTTTTGATGGTCGTGCGGTATTTGGCATTCTCCTCGGTCTTGAGCATGTTCATAAAGGCGCTGTTGTAGACGCGATGCATACCGAGCGTCCTGACAAAATACCCCTCCATCATCCAGAACGCCTCTGCCAGCAGCAGCGTTCCGGGAGCTTCAACCGCCACCCGGTCCACCACCTCACGCCAGAACTCTACCGGAAAAACGGCATCGAATTCATCCTTGCTCATGCCATGCTCGGCGCGAGACGGAACTCCCGCCGCCAAGGCCGCGCAGCGGAAACCAGAGGCGCTGATAATGCTTCTTGGCCAGCGTCATGGCGGCATCGAAACGAATTATCGGGAAATTGCGGGCAACATGCAGAATGGTCTGGATGACCGACTCACGCAATTCGGGGATCAGGTAATTGAGCTGGGCGGTGTCGTTCCAGGGAATACTGGTGCCGTCGTTGCCGTGATAGATGTAGCGGGTCCGCCCGCTGTCGCCGGTCATAATGTTTGAACACCACGGCGGCATCACTCTTGTTCCAGTAGCCGTCCTCGATCTGTAGACAGACATTGCCGATCGTGGGAAAGATCTTCGCCATTGAACTGATAGGTCGGGAACGGCGGATAGTCGGTCTGGACGAACCAGTCCGGGTGCTGTATCACCCAGCGGGAGTAGATGCCGGTGTGATTCGGCACCATATCACTGGCCAGCCGGATACCACGGTGGCCGGCACGTTCCCGCAGGTTTGCCAGCGCTTCCCAGCCACCAAGGTCAGCGGCCACTTCGTAGTCGTACAGCGAATAGGCCGAGGCGATAGCCTCGGGATTGCCGCAGATCTGTTTGATCCGCTGCGATGCGGGAGAACGTTCCCACAACCCGATCAGCCAGAGTCCGGTAAAACCACGCGCCGCCAGCCGGTCAAGTTCAGCATCCGGCACCTGGTCAAGCCGGGTTATCGGATAGCCGTAGGATGCGACTGAGTTGATCGAGCCAGACATACACCATCTTGGCCATCAGGACGACATGTGACATCCAGTCGGCATCGGATGAAAAGTGCTCATACTCGGGATAATCGAACCCGTGAAAAACACCACCTGCCCCGGTTGCGCCTGCATGATCAGCAGAGGGATGTCCGGCACGCCGAAACTCCAGTACAGGAGCCGGTCCAGGTCCCACCGCCCCGCGCTCCCGCTGTTCTTCCTGCAGAATATCAAGGGCGATCTCCACCTCATGCAGTAACTCGGGCGGCAAAAGATCCTGCCACTGCTCGCGGAGGTAGGCAACCTGACCGGCCAGAGAGTCTGGAGAAGCTGTAATCGCCGCAGTGAGGGCCTCAATCAGAGTGCACCCTTTGCTGGCAAGAATCGGCCCCTCCTTCAGCGAACGATCAAACGCCTCGATAATACCCGGGTATTGAGACGATGCGGCCAGAGCCCGGTCATCGACCAGCTCCCTGAAACTTTCGATAGCCGGATTGGTCGCCGCCAGCCACAGCAGCAGCATTTCCCGCAGCAGCTGATGTGTGCGCAAGGGACTACGCAGCGTATCAGCCAACCAGCGGCCAGGCTCGATGCCCCCCTCGAGGACTGAAGCAGAGGGAAACAACTCCACAAAACGCCCTGCCGTAGCCCGGAAACGATCACCGGAGGGCTCGAATCCACCCGATTTCAGCGCATTGATCAAAAGGAATGATGACGGAGCCTGAGCGACACCGTCGATCAGGTAGCGCAACGTTTTCTGAAGAGAAGCATACAGGTTGAGTTCGCCGGCATGCACAATGGTGGAACCGGGCGAGCGGGCGCTGTTCAGCTTGAAAGCCAGTTGTCGGTAAAATTGTATGTGGGGGATACCACGCTCTTTAATGCCGCTTGAAAGCGGTCCCAAACCGAGGGACCGCCAGTGATGTGAGGATAATCTGGATATCGTAGGGGAAGTAGGAATCTGTACCGCTCGGAGCTGTCATGATGTTTCCAGTCGCGGAATGCCGGGATGTCGAAATAGTTCGAAAGCGTTACTGTGTCTACGCTGGCAGCCTACTGTTTTTTTACAGGTTTTTTGGTCTTTTTCTTTTTTGAGCTTTTTTTACCTTTTTTGCTTTTTCCTTTTTTGCCCTTCGTTATTTTTCGCGGTTCGGGGTTGAACTCGTCACGAATATTATTAAGTAACACCGCGGTTTCTTCCATGGTGGGATCGGCTTTTTTTGCCGCTTCAAGAGTCTCTTTAGCCTCGTTCAGTCGACCGGTTTTCATATACAGACGGCCAAGCGCATTAAGCGCCCTGGCATTATCCGGCTTCAGCTCAATCGATTTTTTGTATGAAGCAATGGCATTATCATACTCTTTTTTAAAATCATAAATCAGTCCCAGCTTGTAGTGGTTGACCGGATCATCGGGGCTTAATTCCACCGCCTCTTTAAGCAACACAGTGATCTCGTCATACTGCTTATTTTTCACATAGAGCGATATGAGGGCGGTGCGCGCTTCACTGTCGTCCTTATGAGTGGCCAGCGCTTTTTTGTAATGCGCAATGGCCTTGTCATTGTCCCCTTTTTGAGCGTACAGGGCAGCAATTTCCCGATTGGCATCGCCATCATTCGGGCTGTAGGTGAGTACAGAATTATACGACGAAATCGCCAGGCCGGCTTCTTTGCTTTTGGCAAATATCCGGGCCAGTTTAAGATGGATATCCGGACTTTCGGGACGCAGCTTGAGAAACTCGGAATACTGCTCCACCGCTTCCTGAAACAGGCCGCGATCGAAGCGGATATCACCCAGTCGCAAATGAGCTTCGGCACTGGCCGGATTGGCTTTAATTGCCCGTTTGTAGGCTACTACCGCCTCATCGAACTGAGATTTCTTTTCGTACAGAATGCCCAGATTGAGATACACATCACTGTTGGTGCTGTTGAGATGTGCCGCCTCACGATAGGCCTCAATGGCCTCTGCATCTTTGCCTGCCGCCCGGTAGATATGGCCGAGTTTTTCATACGATAGCGTATCTTCCGGATGCTCCCTGATGGCGGCTCTGAGGCTTTCAATTTCCTTATCAGCACCGCTGTTTTCAGACTGCCCTGCCGGTTTTTGAGCAGTCTGCGTAAGCCTGCTTTTCCCACCAAGCAGCGAATGGTAGTCCGCCAATTTTGCATCGCCCTTCTTTTCATAAATACTGGCCAGCATCAGATGAATGTCGCGATTCTGCGGTGCGGCGGCCTCGCCCCGTTTCAGCTGTTCAAGTGCCTTATCGAGCTCGCCGTGCTGCAGGTTGATCGTTGCGATACCGATATGAGCCTTCGCCGAAGCTGGATCGGCGGTCAAAGCTTTTCGATACTCCTCCAACGCCTTTTCGGTCTGGTTTGTTGCCGCGTAGATCTCTGCCAGGCCGACAAATATGGATACATCGTCCGGTCAGTTCTCGTCCAGCCTCGTTGTAATGGTAGACAGCCAGAGGATAGACTTTTTGCGCAGCAAATACCTGCGCCATCGCCTTGTGGTACCGTGGGCTGGAGATCGAAGAGAGTCCGCGAGTCAGTTCGACTGACGCCTCATCGTTCATCCCTTTTTGGGCATAGAGCACCCCCAGATTGCCACTGGCACGAGCAAAAGAAGGCGCTTGTTGCAACGTTTTTCGGTACTCCTCAATAGCACCATCAACGTTGCCGACCCGCTCCATCTGGAGTGCGGTGACAAAGTGCGCGGCGGCGCCATCCGGGCAGCTAGCGATAATCTTTGCCTCCGCCTGATGCCTCTGGGCCTCATCACGGATAGTGTCAAGCGTGCCAGCGACTTCAAGCGCATCTTTACAGGAATCGGAGCCAAATCCCCAGTTAAACCCGGTCAAAAGGAGTGCGGCACACAGCAGCAACAGGTATGTTTGCAGGATCTTCATAACAGGCGGTTCCTTAACTTTTAGTCGGTAGTGCCGCGGGATTATACACACCATTCGACAATATTTCAATAATTTAGGCTAAACCAGATTCCAACACAACTAAACGCATGATGATCGGGCTGTTTTCCCGGCATGCCTTTATTCTGTAAGCGAAGACATTCTGCTCTCTTCATCTGTTGTTGCATTTTTTTCCATCTGAGGTAATCTGAAAAAGGTATACCGGATTATACGGTCATAACGCGAAAGGTTGAGAAATCGCGGGAATGGACGTAGAAACGCTGCTTGACCTGTTGCGACACGCAATGAAGGGATAAAATCAGAGGAGGAATGCCATATGTCCGGAATCAAAGGAACCAAAACAGAGAAAAACCTTATGGAGGCTTTTGCGGGGGAATCTCAAGCTCGTAACAAGTACACCTACTTCGCCTCTGTTGCTAAAAAGGAAGGGTATGAGAAGATCGCAGAGTACTTTTTAGAGACGGCAGAGAACGAGAAAGAACACGCAAAACTACACTTCAAGTACCTTGACGGCATCGGCTCAACAATAGAGAACTTGAAAGCAGCGGCAGCCGGAGAGCTTGAAGAGCATACAGACATGTATCCACGCATGGCCCAGGTAGCCAAAGACGAAGGTTTTAACGATATTGCCCATGTTTTTGAGGCCATCGGCAAAATAGAGAAGGCACACAAGGAACGCTACCTCAAGTTGTTGGAGGAGGTAGAACACGGTACATTCTTCATGAAAGAAGAGACCGTACGATGGAAATGCCGCAACTGTGGCCACATTCATGAAGGCAAGGAAGCGCTGAAGATCTGCCCGGTCTGCAAACACCCTCAGGCATATTTCGAGCTGATTGAAGATCACTACTGATTTTCATCTCGTGCCTTGAGCGATTTCGGTATCAATGTGCATAATAGCCTCATGACCTCGCTCTTGCCCAAGACCTCGTTTTATTTGCACAAAGCGGGGCACTTGCCATTTATGCAAGGTGCCTCGCTTTGTAACCTCAATTAAGCCACAGCCCCATTACTGTCCTGTTTTGCCTAAATACTTGATTGTTTCCTGCAATATGTGGATAATGCCGCTACTCTTATTTGCCGGTGCCACCGGCTTCAGGACATTTGGCCGTTGAGGATGTGATGAACAGAGAACTCGAAGTAATGATCATGACCGCCAGCGACTTACCGACTATTCCGGTTGTCGCAACAAAAGTCATGCAGCTTATCGAAAGTGAAAGTGCAACGGCTGAAGAGCTGGCCAAGGTCGTTGCTTCTGACCCGGCTGTTGCCGCTCGCGTGCTGAAAATTTCAAATTCGTCTTTTTATGGCTGTCAACGCCAGATCCAGACCCTCTCTCATGCGATCGTAGTTCTTGGCTTTGCCACGTTGAAGAGCCTGGTTGTTGCCGCATCTGTCAAACAGGTATACCAGCCGTACGGCCTGACCGAAAAAATGCTTTGGGAACACTCCTTCGGCGCCGGACTGGCAGCCCGCATCATTGCCCAGGAAACGCGCCTGGTAAGTGAAGAGGAAGCTTTTCTCGGTGGACTTTTTCACGATATCGGCAAGATAATCATGAACTACTATGAACAGCACGCAGTTTCAGGATGCCATGCAGCGATGCTACAATGACGGGCTCACCTTTGAGGAAGCCGAACGGCAGGTGTATTCCTACACACATTCCGAAGTCGGCGGGCTGGTCATCAAAAAATGGAACTTTCCCGACATGCTGATGCATGCCGTACTGAACCATCATACCTTTGATTTTGCAGAGGATGAGGATTCATATCAGGTCAGCCTGACCTGTGTTGTCGGTCTCGCCAATCTGTTTTGTCACAAGGTGGGAATCGGCATGCGCGAACCGAATGACGAACTGGATCTTCTGCAAACGGTACCGGCACAGAGGCTGGACCTGAACGAACAGCACCTGGAGTTTCTCCTGGAACGATTTATGGAGGCATACGAAAAGGATAAGAGTTTTTTTAACTGATTGTTGCAGCCACCCCATGTTCTTCAAACTATCACCCAAACAGCTCTTTCAGATATTCCACAATATTTTTCCTTGTCTTGCCTGTCGAACGATCGCGGGCATCCTGCGATATTTCGATCAAATCGGCTTGTGGTGCGTTTGCGTGTCTTTTTTTATGATCCTCAGAAAGACTGCCGCCGCTGTAATGCCCCCCTGCATGAAGTCCCCTGAGTCCCGCTTATTCCCTTGACCGGATCCGTCATATCCGCACCTCTGTTTACACTTCAAGATGAAAATTGATTTTATCGTTCTGAAATAGTATCATTGCAACCTTATTACTTCAATGAAGGATACGCTACGTAATGATTCGCACCATTCTCACCTACCCAGACCCCGAGCTCAAGAAAAAATCTGCCCCGGTAACAATCATTACCGATTCGATCCGGGAACTTGTCCGGGATATGGCCGAAACCATGTATGATGCTCCGGGGGTCGGTCTTGGCAGCGCCTCAGATCGGTGTCCACCAGCGCGTCATTGTTATCGACATCTCGGGCAAAAACGAACCGCCCGATCTGATCGTCGCCATCAACCCGGTCATTGTTCATGCCGAAGGAGAAGCCTACGAAGAAGAGGGGTGCCTCTCTGTACCCGACTATGCCGCCAATGTCAGACGTCATGCCAGCGTAATCGTCAAGGCGCTCGACCTCGAAGGGGTTGAGCAGACCTGGAAGGCGGAAGATCTGCTGGCAATCGCTTTTCAGCATGAAATTGACCATCTGGACGGCATCCTGTTTGTCGATCACCTCTCGACCCTCAAGCGTGAACTGTTCCAGCGCAAAGCCCGCAAAGCGGCTAGAGGAGAAACGATGACCGGCTGGCGCATCATCTTCATGGGAACACCCGACTTTGCCTGCCCGACCCTGCAGAAGCTGATCGACCGCGGCGAGAATCTTGTGGCGGTTGTCACCCAGCCGGATCGCCCCAAGGGGCGCGGACAGAAACTGATGCCGCCACCGGTCAAGGAGTTGGCCGAAAAACACGGCATTCCGGTATACCAGCCACTCAAAGTACGTGACCCGGAGTTCGTTGACATCATCCGCGAACTGAAACCGGACGTTATTGTTGTCGTCGCCTTTGGCCAGATTCTTCCCAAGGCGCTGCTGGATATTCCGCCGCACGGCTGCATCAATGTCCACGCCTCGCTGCTGCCCCGCTACCGTGGCGCCGCACCGCTCAACTGGTGCATCATCAATGGCGAGACTGAAACCGGCGTAACCACCATGCTGATGGATGTCGGCCTTGACACCGGCGACATGCTGCTGGTCCAGAAAACCCCGCTGGATGAAAACGAAGACATCGCATCTCTGCATGATCGCATGTCAGCAATGGGAGCCGATCTGCTGGCCGAAACGCTCGACAGGCTTGCAATAGGCGACCTTGTCCCGCAGCCGCAGAACAACGCCGACAGCTGTTATGCTCCGATGCTCAAAAAAGAGGATGGCATCATCAACTGGCATGCCGATGCCCGCACTATCCACAACCAGGTGCGCGGTCTTGCGGTCTGGCCGGGTGCCTGCACCACTATCGACGATCAGGTGCTGAAAATCTTCCGCACCAGCGTCGGCGACGGTTCCGGGGAGCCAGGAACGGTACTGCAGGCAGCAAAAGGGCATTTGAGGTGGCCTGCCAATCGGGCAGTCTTTTCTTACAGGAGCTGCAGCTGGCCGGCAAAAAACGGCTTGACAGCACCAGTTTTCTGGCCGGCTATCCCGTTTCCGTCGGGACTCTGCTGGGAAACGGGCAGTCCGAGGGTTCACATACAGTGACAAACACACCGGAAACAGCAACCACACCACCACGCAAACGGCTCTTTGTCACCCTGATGGGTGTTACCTGCCTGATCGTGGTCGCCGTTATCTTCCTGGCCTGGTGGATTCCCAACCGCGGTCTGGCCAACATTCACCCCAATCTGCCGCACATTGTCGGCATTATCATGGTGGCGCTTTCCGGCGCGGCCATCCTCGGCACCGGCCTGCTGGTGCTGACCACCGCACTGGGCAAGGATATCTTCTTGACCCGCTTCATGCGCCTGGTGGTGATCAAGTTCCTGCTGCCGGTGATCGAATTTGTGGGGAGGGTGATCGGACTCGACAAGGACCGTATCCGCCAGTCTTTTATCGCCATGAACAACAGCCTGGTGATGTCCCAGCGGATGAAGGTAAAGCCGGACCGGATTCTGGTACTGCTGCCGCACTGCATCCAGCTGTTGGACTGCGAGATCAAGGTGACCGGCGACATCCACAAATGCGTTCAGTGCGGACGCTGCAACATCAAGGGGCTGGTGGATATCGGCCGAAAGTATTCCATCGATATTTCGGTTGCCACCGGCGGCACGCTGGCCCGCAAGGTCATTGTGGAAAAACGGCCGAAACTGGTGCTGGCGGTGGCCTGCGAGCGGGACCTGACCTCCGGCATCAAGGACTGCTACCCGCTGCCGGTCATCGGCATCCTCAACGAGCGCCCCTTTGGCCCCTGTTTCAACACGGTCGTGGATGTATCAAAGATTGATGAGGCGTTACGTCAGGTATTGGCAACCGAAAACCCGTAGCATCAAAAGAGTGAAACATAGTACCCTCTTATCCCTGTCCACGACTCCCTGACGGACTCTGCGACCTAGATTCCGGTTAGCGCACCTGATTGAGGAACGGCGGCACAATCACTGTTCCTTTATCAAAAACAGCCGGTCAAACACATCCCGGATTTTGCCGGTCATCTCCTCATAATCGCAGATCAGGGCGGCACCGGGATTCTTCAGTTTGGCATCGTACCCCAGCCGGCGCGCCAGCTTGTTCAGGTAGATTCTCGGCCCGGACAGGTCGTTGACCGAATAGTCATGGATGATCCGCAGACGGTTCTCCAGTTTGCGCAGAAATTTGTAGCCGGTCAGCAGCGTTTCGGCACTCGCCCTCGGGCAGCAGTCCCAGCGTGCTGATCTCCTTGAGCGCCACGACCGTGCTGGTGGTGCGCAGTTCCGGGTAGCGGCAGCCATGCTTGCAGCTGCAGGTACTGCACGGCAAACTCCACATCCACCATGCCGCCCCGACCGGTCTTGATGTTGTAGCTGCCGTCCGTTCTCCCTGGCCAGTTCGTTTTCCATGCGCATCCGCAGGCGGTGGATCTCCTGGCGCGCCGTCATCATCAATGGATGCAGCCATAGACCGTCTGGCGGATGACATCATGCAGCTGGCTGGCCAGCCTGTCATCGCCCAGCACCACGCGGGCCTTGGTCAGCGCCTGCCGCTCCCAGATCTGGGCTTCCTTGCGGTGATAGTCGAGGAACGATTCCAGCGAGGTCACCAGCGGGCCGGCATTGCCCGACGGCCGCAGGCGGGTGTCGATCTTGTAGACATACCCTTCGCGGGTCTGCATGGTCAGGATCGAGATGATCTTCTGGGCCAGCTTGGCAAAATATTCATGGTTGGAGATCTGTTTCTCGCCGTCGGTATATCCCTGGTGATCATAGACAAAGATGATGTCCAGGTCGGAGTGGTAGTTGAGCTCGCCGCCCCCCAGCTTGCCCATGGCGATAATCGCCAGGCTGGCCTCGGCTGCTCATCCCCGTCGCGCTGCCAGATCGGGCGACCGAAGCGCTTCAACTCCTGCACCGCCAGCCGGAAGGCCGCTGCCAGACAGGCCTCGCCCAGCAGGCTGAGCTGCGTGGTGATCTCACCCTGCCCCAGCCTGCCATGGATGTCGTTCAGGCCGATGCGCAGAAATTCCTCGTTGCGGTAGCGCCGCAGGACATCCAGCTGTTCCTCGAAATAGTCGCTCTGTTCCAGCAGCGTGGCCAGCTCCTCCTGCCATCGTCTCCCTGGTTTTGACGGCGGATGACATCGCTGCGGGCCACCAGGCTGTCCAGCAGTTCCGGGTGGCCGATCAGGATCTTGGAGAGAAACTCGGACATGCCGAACAGCGATACCAGCAGCTTGAGTGTTTCACGGTTTTCGGCCAGCAGGGCATAATAGGATGAGCGGGTGCCGATGACGGCCAGGAAGCGCTCCAGATTGGTCAGCGCCATGTCCGGGTCGGGAGATTCGAAGAGCTCCTGCAGCAGCAGCGGCGTGATCTTTTCCAGAAGCCGGCGGCTCCGTTCGGTCAGATTGGCCTTTACCGGCCCCCTGCGCAGGGAGAGCAGGTTGTCGTAGGCCCGCTCCACATCCTCGAAATGGCGTTCCGCCAGCATATCCTTGACCAGGTCGGAATCGGCCTTGTGGATCGAGGAAGAAACAGCACCTCCGGGATGCACCTCCTGCTCCAGCTTCTCGTCGCGGGAATGAAACAGGTTGCCGTAGATGACGGAGACATTGCCGCGATGCTCTTCCAGCACCTCGCGGAAACGCTCCAGACCGTTGGCGCGCAGAAAGCCGCTCCGCCGTGACAGCGCCAGCATTTCGTCCTCCTTGGCCGGCAGGTTGTGGGTCTGGCGTTCCTGCACCACCTGGATGCGGTGTTCGACCGTGCGCAGAAAGCGGTAGGCATCGCGACAGCTTGCGATGATCTTCTTCGCCGATCAGGCGGGCCGCCAGCAGCGTATCCAGGGCCTTGAGCGAATTGCGCTCGCGCAGTTTCGGGATTTTTGCCGGCATAGACCAGTTGCAGGGCCTGGATGAAAAACTCGATCTCGCGGATGCCGCCCCGCCCCAGCTTGAGGTTGATCTCCCCTTCCCTGGAACGGGTCAGCGAGGCATCGATCTTCTGCTTCATCTGCTTCATATCCTCGATCAGGTTGTAATCGAGATATTTGCGGTAGACAAACGGCTGCAGCATTTTCAGCAGCTGTTCGCCCAGATGCCAGCGAACCGGCCACCGGCCGCGCCTTGAGCATGGCGGTACGCTCCCAGGACTGCCCCCACGATTCATAGTAGATCTCGGCCGAGCGGAGCGAAACCGCCATGTCGCCGGACTTGCCCTCCGGCCGCAGACCCACATCGACCCGGAAGACGAAACCGTCCTCCGTCACCTGCGACAGCGCCTTGCTGATCATCTCTCCCAGCTTGTTGAAAAAGGCATGCAGCGAGACGACCCCTTTCCTGCCGCCGGAACCGTTCTCGACTCCGCTGGTTTCCCCCTTGTCCGACTCGTAGAAGTAGATGATGTCGATGTCGGAGGAAAAATTCAGCTCCCTGCCGCCCAGCTTGCCCATGCCGATCACGGTCATCTCTGCCTCGCGCGGACCGCGTCGTCCTCCGTCATCAGCGGGATGCCATGCTCGCGGATCAGGCAGCGGCGGCAGACCTCATAGGCAACCTGCAGCGTTGCCGCCGCCAGGTCGGAAAGCTCGCCGCGTCACCTCTTCCAGCGGGGCCAGTCCGTTCAGGTCGCGCGCGGCGATGCGCAGAATTTCACGCCGCTTGAAACAGCGCAGCACCTTCTGCAGCGCGGTAAAATCGGTCGATTCATCCACCGTGGCCTGCACAGTCGGCCAGCATGTCTTCGGCGGAGCGGGCAAGGTCGATGCCGTTTTCCAGAAACAGCCAGCGCAAGGTATCGGGGGTTTTGAAGATCAGGTTGACCAGAAAGGGTGATGAACCGCAGAGCAGAAGACACTGGGCCAGACGTTTCTTGCGCTCGGCCAGTTCGGCCAGATCTTCGGGGGGGATGACCGCCGGCCAGCCGTTCAAAGGTGTTGAGCGCCATGATCCGGCGAAGGGGTCAGGAGAGCGCATTGACGACGATGCGGTGCAGCGTTTCAACGGAGAAAGATCGGCTGGAGCAGCAGGATATTTTCGGCCGAGCGGGCACCGTACAGATAACCGTGGGATTCAAGAAATACGGCCAGTTCCTGCCAGCTGCTCGGCGGGATCGGCGATGGCCATGATCCGGCTGAAATCCTGGGAGAAACGTTCAACATGCATGTCAGATGCCCGCTATCTTGCGCAGTCCGCTGCGGTAGTCATCCCTGACGATGCCGTTTTCGGTGATGATGGCGGTGATGTAGCGGGCCGGTGTCACATCGAACGACGGGTTGCGGACCCGGACCCCTTCCGGTGCAATGGCAATCCCCTTGATGTGGGTCACTTCGCTGGCCGGGCGCTCTTCGATCGGGATCTTGCTGCCGTCGGCAGAGGGTCAGGTCAAGGGTCGAAACCGGGGCGGCCACATAGAAGGGGATGTTGTTCTCTTTGGCCAGCACCGCCACGGAATAGGTGCCGATCTTGTTGGCGGTGTCGCCGTTGGCGGCGATCCGGTCGGCCCCGACCACGCAGCAGGTGATCTCGCCGCGGCTCATGAAGAATCCGGCCATGTTGTCGGAGATCAGCGTCGCCGGAATGCCGTCCTTCATCAGCTCCCAGGCGGTCAGGCGCGCCCCCTGCAGCCAGGGGCGGGTCTCGTCGGCAAAGACCTGGATCTTCTTGCCCGCCTCATGGGCGGCACGGATAACCCCCAGGGCGGTGCCGTAGCCGGCCGTGGCCAGCCCCCCGGCATTGCAGTGGGTCAGGACCGTGGCACCCTCCGGAATCAGGGTGGCGCCCCACTTGCCGATGTTGCGGCAGATGGTCAGATCCTCCTGCTCGATCCGGATCGCCTCCTTTTTGAGGCTTCGCGGATCTGTCGAGGCTTCTTGCTCCGGTTGGCCTCGGCGACCCGCTTCATCCGCTCGATGCCCCAGAACAGGTTGACCGCCGTCGGACGGGTGCGGGCCAGACGTCACAGACATTCTCCAGCTGGCGAAAAAAGGATTCATGGGTATCGGCGATGATCGCCCGCGCCCCCAGGGCAACCCCCATGGCGGCTGCCACACCGATGGCCGGTGCCCCGCGGATGATCATCCCCTTGATCGCCTCGGCAACCGACTTGAAATCGGTATAGGTGTTGTAGATCTCTTCACCCGGCAGGCGGGTCTGGTCGATCATGATCACGGTGTCATCGCGCCATTCGATGGTACGGAAGGACATGGGAGACTCCTTGCAGATGGTAGGATGGATGGTAATGGATTCTATTTGTACCACGGCGCAGCGGATTCAGGCAATATTTTACCCTGTCTATTTCTCCCTTGCCGCCACTCCGCTCTTCCTGCTATACATCCGGCATGAGTGACAACGTACAAAAGGTAAGCCTGACCGAAATTTTCCTGACCTTTGCCACGATCGGCCTGACCGGTTTTGGCGGCGGCATGGCCATTGTGGCCCTGGTGGAGCGGATCTGCGTCCGGGAAAAGGAATGGATCACGTCCGAGGAGTTCCTGCACGGCCTGGCGTTCGGCCAGATTCTGGGGCCATTTTCCCTCAATGTCTGCACCTTTACCGGTCACCACCTGCGCGGCATCCGCGGCGGAATCATCGCGGCCGTCGGCTTTATCCTCCCCTCGTTTCTGCTGGTGTCGCTGCTCTCCTGGCTCTACTTCACCTACAACAAACTGCCCCAGCTGCAGGCCGCCCTCAAAGGGACCAACCCGGTGATCATCGGCCTGATCGTCGTGGTGGCCATCGATATGGGACGCAAGCAGATCAAGGGGAGCAACGGCGCCCTGATGGCACTTGCCGCCTTTGGCGCCATCGGTATTCCTCAAACTCAATGCCGCCTGGATTCTTCTGGCGGCGGCGCTCTGGTCGCTGGCTGCAGCACCTATATCCGCCGGAGGCACAGCTGATGACCTCCCTGCTCACCCTGGCCTGGATCTACTTCCGCATCGGCCTGATCTTTGTCGGCGGCGGCTACGTGCTGATTCCGCTCCTGAACCACATCATGGTCGAGCAGTACCACTGGCTGACCCTGCGGCAGTTTCTGGACGGCCTGGCGCTTTCGCAGCTGACCCCCGGCCCGCTGGCGATGCTGGCCACCTTTACCGGTTTCCGCGCCGGCGGCTTTCCGGGCGCCCTGGTGGCCACGGTCTGTCATTTTTCTCCCCTGCGTCGTGCTGATGCTGATCGTCGGGCGCAATTACGCACCGCCTGAAGAAAATCGACATCATCAGCAGCACCCTGGACGGCCTGCTGCCGGCGGTGGTCGGCCTGGTGGCGGCAGCGGCCTGGAACCTGGGGGTTTCATCACTCTCCGGGCCGTAAAGGAATTTGTGATCCTGGCGGTCGGTTTTGCGATCTTCAAATGGACAAAAGTCAGTCCGATGGTCGTTATCCTGGGAGCGGGAGTGGTCGGGCTTCTGCTGAACTGACAGTTCTCACCCTTCACATCACGCGTATTCGAGAAAGGCACCCGGTTTCACCGGTGCCTTTTTTTGCGTGCTGTGCTATGGTGCTGACACCTTATGGAAACTCAATTTACCTCTGATTGCCGCGCCCTGATGCGCCACGAGATTGCCGCTGCAGGCGGCAACGAGGTCTTCTTCATCGGCCGCACCAACGTGGATGGCGTCGTCTGCGAAGCCGAGACCATCGCCCGCGGCAGCAAGGTGGCGGTACCGGCCATCATCACCCGCGCCTCCTGCGGCGACGTCGTGATTCACAACCACCCCTCCGGCGACCTGACCCCTTCGTCGGCCGACATGGACATCGCCTCGGTTGCCGGCAACCAGGGCATCGGCTTTGCCATCATCGACAACGACTGCAGCCGCTGTTATCAGGTGGTCTCCCCCTTTACCGAGAAAAAAGGGGAGCTGCTCTCCCTGGAGGAGATCGGCCGCGTCTTTGCCACCGACGGCATGATGGCCCACCTGAAGGGGTATGAGCAGCGCGATGAACAGGTGCGCATGGCCTTTGCCGTGGCCGAGGCCTTCAACAGCGACCGGGTGGTGCTGGTGGAGGCCGGCACCGGCACCGGCAAATCGCTGGCCTACCTGGTTCCGGCCATCCTCTGGGCGGTGCGCAACAACGAGCGGGTGGTCATCTCCACCAACACCATCAACCTGCAGGAACAGCTGATCAAAAAAGACCTCCCCTTTCTGGCGCGCAACTCCGCCGTGGAGTTCAAGGCGGCACTGGTCAAGGGGCGCAGCAACTACGCCTGCCTGCGCAAGCTGGAACATGCCGAGGCGGAACCGTCGCTGTTTCCCGGATGAATCCTCGGCCGAGCTGACCACCATCATCGAGTGGAGCCACAGCAGCCAGGACGGCTGCCGCAGCGATCTGGCCTTCACGCCGCACGCGCAGCACCTGGGAGGAGGTCTGCTGCGAGGCCGACCAGTGCAGCCGCTCGCGCTGCAAGCATTTCAACCGCTGCTTCTTTTACCGGGCCCGGCGCGAATCGTCGGCCGCCCGGGTGCTGGTGGTCAACCACGCCCTGCTGCTGTCGGATATCGTCCTGCGCAAGGAGACCGGCTACGACGCCACCGCCATCCTGCCCCCCTTTACCCGGCTGATCTTCGACGAAGGGCACCATCTGGAAGATGTGGCCACCAGCCACCTGTCGCTGACGATCGCCCGGAGCGGCATCCTCAAACAGCTGCAGCGTCTGGTGCCCCAGAAGGCCAACCGGGCCGGACTGCTGACGATCATCTCCACCCGCATGACCCGCGATCTGCCGGAATCCAGGAGGGGCTCTACACCGAGCTGTCGGGACTGCTGGAAAGCCACCTGCTCCCCAAGGCCCACGATCTGGCCGGGCATGACCGAGCAGACCATGGACTGGCTGGCGCTGAGCGTCGAACATGAGAGCGGGGAGCGAAGCGGGGCGGGAGCAGAAGCTGCGGATCACCCCCGAGGTGGAGCGCACGCCTTTCTGGCAGGAGTGCCGCCAGCGGCTGCACGCGCTGGCCGATGCCGTGAATGACTATACCTCGTCCCTGCGCACCCTGGTGCGGCGCTGCGAAGGATCTGCCGGACAAGCTGCAGGAAAAGCTGGCCGACCAGCTGCTGGATACGGGCGGCATCGAAGGGCGACTGCAGGCCATGGCCGACGCGCTGCTGTTTTTCACGACCGAAGCCGAAGGGTACTGCCGCTGGATCGAGACCCGGCGCGGCAATCGCGGCGTGCAGGCCCGGCTCACCGCCGCGCCGCTCGATATCTCGGACCAGCTCAAGGAGACCGTCCTCGACCGGCTCAAGACGATCATCGTCACCTCGGCCACGCTGACGGTGGGGGGCGAATTCAGCTACCTCAAAAAGCGCACCGGTTTCGGCCTGCTCCCCAAAGAGCGCCTGACCGAACTGCAGCTGGCGTCGCCCTTCGACTATGCCCGCCAGGTCTTCGTCGCCGTACCGGAGGAGATGCCGGAACCGACGGCGCCCGGCTACCGCGAAGCGCTGGAGAACCATATCCTGCAAGGCGGTGACGATCTCACGCGGCGGCGCCTTTATCCTGTTCACCTCCTACGATCTGCTGAACCGCGTCTACCAGTCTCTGTCACCGGAGCTGGCACGTCTGGGGCTGACCTCGCTCAAACAGGGGGAAACCGGACGCCATGCCCTGCTGACGCAGTTCCGCAAGGAGGGGAATGCCGTGCTGTTCGGCACCGATTCGTTCTGGGAGGGGGTTGATGTCAAGGGGGAGGCGCTGCGGCTGGTGATCATCGCCCGGCTGCCGTTCCAGGTGCCGACCGAACCGGTTCAGCAGGCCCGCGCCGAGAAGATCAAGGCCGACGGCGGCGACCCGTTCCGTGATTTTTCCGTGCCGCAGGCGGTCATCAAGTTCCGCCAGGGTTTCGGCCGCCTGATCCGCAGCCGCGATGACCGCGGAGCGGTGCTGATCCTGGACCGGCGGGTGACTGAACAAGAGTTACGGCAGGATTTTTCTGCGCTCGCTGCCGGATACGGAGATTGATCAGGGGGGATTCAGCGGAGTTGTTTACAAGGATGGAGGAGTTTTTCAAGGAGTACCTCAGCCGGCCTTCAAACAGCCTCTCCACGGAAGGAGACGGGATGAGTCATTGACCGCTTCTCACTCTGGGAGATAGGTGCCCCAATGTGGGCGGATGAGCGTGGATTTTGATGTGCAGTATCCTACAATGCTTTCATCCGTTTCTTAGCGCTGAAGTTGAAACACTGGAAATACATCAGGCAGGTCAGCAGAAACGAGAAGATCGTGGCGGCGAGTACCGGTATCGCCCCGACCGACTTTCTTCACATCCGGGAACAAGCGCAACAAAGGCCATGAAGAACGCCACGCCGCAGAATTTCCAGAGATCGCCGATCAGCCGTTTTTTGCGCAGAGCGCGCCAGCTGCTCGGTCGGTCAGGCCGGCTGCGCTCCCTTCGATCTCGACACCGGCATCGCGCCAGGCCAGCTTGTAGACCGGCCATATCAGCAGCAACTGTACGACGATCGACACCACTATACTGCAGACGAACTGGCTCCGGCTTGTTAAGGGCGGTAAGCCGACTCTGGAAAAATATCGCCAGGACGATCAGCAGCCCGGTCAATATGGTCTGGACGATCCGGTAGATCATCATCTGCCGGTTAAGTTTCTTGAAATCTGAACTGGCCATTGATATACTCTCCGGAAGGTATTTATAACTCTGTTTCAGCGGCGCAAATGTAACAGAAAGCGTCCTGATGCACAAGCAGGCAAAACGATCAGCCGAGACATTTTAGTACGATCACACGCAGATCATCATCACAAGGTGGCTGAAATCATGAACATTCTTCGCCGCATCTTCCATCCGATCATGGCCCTGATCGCCATCCAGCTGGTCTGGATCACCGTTGTCGTGTTCTGGATCTACTGGTTTATCGGCAAGCATCGCGAGTTCCGCGAACTGGCCGAAAAATACCGCCCCGAACTGCTCGGGCAGGGGGCCAACTGGCCGGTCATGGTCGAGGGGCTGGTCATGCTGGTGCTGATCCTGATCGGCGTGTACGTGATCTTTGTCTACTGGAACCGCCAGTCGAACCTGTATCTGCAACAGCGCAACATCATCTCCCAGGTGACCCACGAGCTGAAATCGCCGCTGGCCTCCATCCAGCTCCATCTGGAGACGATCCGCCTGCGCAAGCCGTCTGAAGAACGCTCGATTCTTTTGTCGGCACCATGCTGGCCGACACCGACCGGCTCCATTACCTGATCAACAACCTGCTGATGGCCGCCCGCCTGGAACAGCGCCGCAAGCAGTCCGAACGACGGTTGACCGATCTGACGCAACTGGTGGAGGAACATGTCGAGCGCGAACGGGCCACCCTGCCGCAGGGGGGCAGCATCTCATTCGAAGCAGCATCCTGCACTCAAGGCGCTGGTCGATCCTGAAGAGATGAGTATGGTGCTGCGCAACCTGTTTGAAAATGCGGTGCTCTATTCGCCGCAGAGTCCGGAGATCGTGGTGAGACTGGTCAAAACCGGGACATCGCTGCAACTCTCGGTGCAGGATCATGGGCGGGGACTCGACAGAAAAGAACAGAAAAAGGTGTTCGAGCGGTTTTATCGCGTCTCAGCCGCCGGGGGACAACGTCCGCGGCACCGGGCTTGGTCTCTACATCGTGGAATCCGTGATCAAGGGGTATGGCGGCACGGTCGGCGTAACAAGCGACGGACCGGGCAAAGGGTGCACGTTTACCGTAAAATTTCCCGCGGCATGAGGTTAACTCAATGACTGACGACAAACCACATATCATGCTGGTTGAAGACGAAATTCATCTGGCACGCGGCATCTGTTTCAATCTGGAAGAAGAGGGGCTCCGGGTCAGCCATTTTGAAACCGCCGAGCGGGCTCTGACAATCTCTTGAAATCGAGCATTTCGACCTGGTTATCCTGGATGTCATGCTTCCCGGCATGGATGGTTTTCAGGCGTGCCGTGCCATCAGGGCGCTCGATCCGCGTGTGCCGATTCTGATGCTGACCGCCCGCTCCGACGATGCCGACCGGGTGGAGGGGCTGGAAAACGGTGCCGATGATTACCTCACCAAACCGTTCAATCTGGTGGAATTTCTGCTGCGGGTCAAAGGGATGCTGCGGCGTTCTTCATGGTATCGACCGGAACCGGTTGAGGAGGGGTATCGCTTTGGCGATAACGAGGTGTTTCTGCTTTCGTACCGGGCCAGAACGGCCCAGGGAGAGATTGACCTGACCGAGATGGAGGTGCGGGTGCTGTCGCTTTTTTTCCAGAAGGAGGGGGTGGCCATCCATCGCAGCGATCTGCTGCAGTCCGTATGGGGCTACAGCAGCGACACCGAGACCAGAACACTGGACAATTTCATCGTCCGGCTCCGCAAATACTTTGAACCGGACCCCGCGCATCCGAAACATTTCCAGACGGTGCGCGGGGTCGGCTATCGTTTCAGCCGCGAAGGTGATTAGCCTGCAGATTCCAGATCGAGGATGATATCAAGGCTGCGAGGCGTACATTTCAGTACGCCCCGCAGCCGAAGACGAGCCAACGAAGATAGGGCCTTGATATGGAATTGGAATTAGTGGTGGAAGCGCCCTTTATGTTCCTTATGCGCCTGAGTAGGAGCTTTGTGGCAGTCGAAACAGGCCGTTTCCTCCACTTTTTTCTCTTCCAGCGGCGACTGGTGTCCCACAATGACAGGCTGGTTGTATTCGGGGGTCTGGAAGGGGAGACGCCCACGCTCATCGGATACATTGGCCGCCTTGTAGGTCACCTGCCAGTTGGCGCTGATCGCCGTAGTGTGGCACTGGTCACAGCCACCCGGCGGCGGGATGCTTTTCCAGGCGGTGAACATGGCACAGCCGCTGATGGTGACAACCGACGCGGACAGAAGCAAGAGGGCATATTTCATTGAGTCGCTCCTTAGTAATTCATAACTTCGCCAATAGTACCACAGCATTCGGCTAAAATACAGCTTCAAGCAGAATCGCCCTCCAGCCGCAGGATGCGTCGAACATTAGCCGTCGTCATCTGAGCAACGGATTCCAGAGATATCCCCCGCACCTCCGCTACCCGCAGCGCCGTTTCCGTTATCCAGGCCGGACGGTTGAACCGTCCGCGATACCGCTGCGGGGTCATATCGGGGGCGTCGGTTTCCAGCACCAGATGCTCCAGCGGCAGTTCCCGGGCGACGCGCAGCGGTTTGACGGCATTATGCCAGGTGACAGTCCCGGAAATCGAGATGGCAAAGCCGAGCCGGATGAACTCGCGCGCCATTTCCACAGAGCCGGAGAAGGCATGCATGATTCCCCCCACCTGATCGGCACGCTCTTCGCGGAGAATCGCCACCACCCTTTGAAACGCCCGCCGGCAATGAATCAGCAGCGGCAATCCGTGCGTGACTGCAATCCGGAGCTGTTCCCGAAACGCCCGTTCCTGCTGCTCCAGCGACACCTGATAGGCGGGATCAAGCCCGGTTTCGCCGATGGCAACCCCCTGCGCTGCACGTTCCAGCAGCTGGTCAAGAACCTGATCGTTCACGAGTTCCGCATGCATCGGATGGATGCCGTATGCCGGGAAAATCCAGGGGATTTTCCGCAGCCAGCGCCGAGATTCCGGGCCAGCCATCCGGGATGTACAGCGGGGACGACAAAACCCTGCACTCCGGCAGCCTGAGCCTCCTGCATGATGTGCGGCAACCTTGATTTGAGAGGTTCCAGATCGAGATGGCAATGGCTGTCGATCAGACCGACCGTCACAAAAACCACCCGAACAGACTGACTATCCGTTCCATGACCCGGATCAACAAAGCCGCGCCGCTCGTGAACATCCAGCTCCACCGGACGGGAACCGTCGATCTCCTCCAGCAGCAGCGCCCGGATCTGCGCGCCAAACTGAACGTTATCCACCAGGCAGTTGATCTCATAATTGCGATGGAAGCTGCGCTGATCGAGGTTGGCCGAGCCGATGACCGTCCGCTCGGCATCGATCAGCATAACCTTGGCATGCAGGATTTCGCGTTCCAGTTCGAAAATTTCAACCCCGCCCCGCAGCAGCGTCGCGTATGAACTTCTGCCGAGCAACAGCATCAGCGGCACATCACTGCGGGCCGGCAGCAGCAGCCGCACCCGCACACCCCGGCGGACCGCCCGCAGCAGGGAGCGGATGATGCGCGGACCGGGTACGAAGTACGGCGTGGCAATCAGAATCTCTTCGGCAGCCGAGGCGATATTGACCTGAAACGCCTCACGGATGTAGGAACGCCGCTGACGGGGGCCGCCACTGATGATATTGACCGCGGCATCCCCCCGTTTCCTGCCGGAGTGGCGAACCCGTTCTGCCGGCGCCTGCGGGGCCTTTGCGTCCTGTTCACCGTTCCACGTGTCATGGAAAATCGCCTCCAGTTCGCCCACCGCATCGCCCCGGATACTGAAGCCCAGATCCCGGAAGCTCAGTTTGTCGGCCACGCAGCCGGCATACTCATCACCGATGTTGAATCCCCCCAGAAAGGCCAACGTACCGTCGACAATGGTCATCTTGCGATGATCCCGTTTATCGAACCAGTAGAACCCGCGCTTGAAAGAGGGGACATTGAACGGGAGCAGCTTGACCCCATGCTTGGAAAGATTTCTGAAATATGACGTGGGCGTGTCAAGACAGCCGATATAATCGTAGATCAGCTTGACCGTGACCCCGCGTTGCACCGCAGCCGCCAGTTCATTCGCCAGCCCGGTGCCGATATGATCGTGGTGTATGAGGTAGTATTCCAGCAGGATGGTATGTTCGGCAGAGCGGATGGCGTCAAAAAGCGCCTCGAAAAACTGTCTCCCGTCATGGAAGAGTTCGACACTGTTGTGACGGTGGGTGACCGGCAGCTCCAGAGGGCGCAACCTTCTCAGCAGGCGGATGAACCTGGGAAGCCGATTCTTATGCGTGAAGTGATTGCTTCGCATGGTTTGTACGGTACGTTATGCAACCGGTATCGTCAAGCGCCCTACCGACACGATCTCCGCGGTCATGACGTCACCGGCGCGCACCTGGCCGACCCCGGCCGGGGTGCCGGTCAGGATGACGTCACCCGGCTCCAGGGTGAAGATGGCCGAGATATGGGCGATGATCTGCGGGATACGGTTGATCATGTCGGACGAAGTGCCATTCTGGCGACCTCTCGCCGTTGACCGCAAGTTTCAGATTCAGCGCATGCGGATCGGGCACCGCACCAGCCGGGACAAAATCGGACAGCGGGCAGGCGGTGTCGAACCCCTTGGCGATCTCCCACGGGAGCCCCTTGGCTTTCAGCTGGTTCTGCACGTCGCGCAGCGTCATGTCGATGCTCACGCCGTACCCGGCGACATGCTCCAGCGCCCTGTCCGCCGCCACGTTGCGCGCTTCTGTGCCGATCAAGACCGCCAGCTCCACCTCGTAATGGCACTCCTGCGAGTAGGCGGGTATCCGCACCGTTTCGCCGTCGCCAATGACCGACGAAGCAGGTTTCATGAACAGCACCGGCGCCGCCGGGGTCTCGTTGCCCAGTTCCTTGGCATGCTCGGCATAGTTGCGCGCCAGGCAGACGATCTTGCCGATGGGGAATTCCTGGTTGGTTGCCGGGATTTTTGCGGTTTTCATGGGGCCTCCGGTAATTCGGATATTACTTCATGGTATGTATTCGCTCAACGGGCATTGAACCCGCTTCAATACGTCATGCAAGCGGCATTGAGGATACCGGCGGCCAATGAAAGGACGCCGAGCAGAATAGCCGGGGCGAGCTCATTCGCGCCGATACCCCGGCACAGGTCTTTAAAACAGGAGCGCAGTGCCAGAAACACCAGCACCTGGACCACAAGGGCGATTACCGCCCAGATCACCATGTCGAGAAACGATATGCTCTGTGTAATAGCACTCGCGAGCGGTATCACGAAACCGAGAAGTGCGCCGCTGAAGCTGACCGCCGGCGCGACCTTCCCCTCATGTATAAGCTTGAACTCCGCATAGGGCGTAATCCAGACATATACGACCGTAAAAAGAGCGACCAGCACCACGGACGCCAGAAAATTGAGGAAGAAATCGTTCAATCCTCCCAGTGATTCGGCTATTGCTAACGTATTCATATCAAACCTCCACGAAATAATGCGGAATAAATCTGCTGCCATTGGTGGTGATCTCGGTACGGTCCTCGCGGATGCCGATTCCTGCCGGTTCGCCATCGATCATCCATGAGCCGATCACCGGGAAGTTGCCGTCATAACTGGGGAGTGGCGCATAGCGCTGAAAGACGTACCCTTCACTGCCGTACGTCCCGGCAGTGCCGACTTCGCGCCCGTTGCTGCGGATCATCACATTGCCGCCTTCGCTGGAAAACAGCGGCTTTCTCACGTGATCACCGGTCAGGGGGCGATCCTCAAAGCTGGCCTCAAGAAGATTCGGATGCCCTTCGAAGAGTTGCCAGAGAATCGGCAGTATCCCCTTGTTGCTGAGAATCATCTTCCAGGCCGGCTCGATCATCCGCATGTCCGGCATCGGCAAGGTAGCGGCCGAACTGTTCCTGCACCAGCCATTCCCACGGGTACAGCTTGAAAAGCGTGGCGAATCGGCGCGTCGTCCAGGTCGACGAACCTGGAGCCGGTCGCGGTCCCACCCGATCTCCTCCACGAACAGACCGGTGCGTCTGCAAGCCGCCCTGAATGGCGGTGTCCCGCAGATATTCCAGGTTCCCCAGGTCCTCCGATGCTTTCTCGACGCAGGCAAAATGGATGCGGGTCACGCTGAGGTACGGCCAGCTCCTGCCAGAAGTCGATCAGTTTTTCGTGGATGGAGTTGAACTGGTCGGCAGCGGGAAAGCGTCCTGAAGCCAGAACCACTGGATCACGCTCGCCTCCAGGAGCGCCGTGGGGGTATCGGCGTTGTATTCCAGGAGTTTGGGGGCGCCGGCGCCGTCGTAGGCCAGATCGAAGCGGCCGTATATGGACGGCTCATCGAACTCCCAGGAGCGATGATCAGCGGGGACGAAGCTCCGGGATCTGGAGGCGGGCGAACAGGTTTTGCCGGATGACCTGTTCCACCGCCTGGAGACAGAGCGAGTGCAATTCCGCCGGTGCCAGCATCGAGCGTGTCCATCTCGCGCGGGTGAACCGGTAGCAGGCGGATTCGTCCCAGTAGGTTCGTCGTCGATGGTATGGTAGGCCATTCCCGCCGACTCGACCCGCTCTTGCCACCCCATGCGTGGCTGTATCGATATCCGCTGCACGCCTTACCCTCCGAACGATGCGTGGAATGAACCGAGTGAGCCGAAACCGCCGCGGCTGATTGTGCCCACCCCGACCGACCGGATTGATCTGCCGCCACTTCCGTATCGTGGGCCATAATAATGGGAAGACCCATAGTGGCCGCTTCCGGCCGGTACTTCCCGGCAATCCTGCCCATCCCCCCAATCGTCAACGCAGTCCTTGCGGCTCGTGTAGAGATAGTTCAGGCTTTCCCCGTAACTCGAGACCGCGAGCGCCCCCATGAGCACTAGCGAGACCTGAAGCGACCTTCTCCGGGGTGCTGAAACTTCTATGGAAGGTGCAGGCGCATCATCACGGACCGCCATTTCCCAGAGCGAAAAACGGGGATAGAAATCAACGAAGTAGAGGACGCCTACCAACAGAAAGAGGTAAAAATCGAACAGATTGCCGAACATGAGGAAAAGTACGAGACCGAGCAACACCACTCCATTAGCCGCAATGGCGCTGAGAAAAGAAGAGTTTTCTGCCTGTTTCAGCCGCACCTCAAGTGGCTCTCCCTTGGATTTGACGACGCCCGTTGATGCCAGGCGCTTCTGCATGAAGAAGGCTATGATTGTAAGGGCAATACATATCAGGCGGGCGGGGAAAGCGGGAAGCTCCGGAGCCAGGCCGTAAAACTTATCCGTGAGTCCGGCGGTAAAGAGCGCGATCAGTGAGCAAATGACGAAATAAACGGTCGTCATCCGATAGGACGACACCGCGTTATGATATTCGACGAGTGCGAGGCTGCTTTTTCCTTTTTTCCCGGTTGCCGACGTACCCGTTTTTCTTTTGCCGGTGACATGATAGACGTCCGCCGCGTACTTGAGGACATCCGCGCAATCATCGGTTGTGACCATAAAGCGGCGGATCTTCACGGATTCGCGGATGTTCTTTTCCGTGGCGTGAAAAAAATGGATATTCTGCTCGTTGACATCCATCACCAGTTCATCGGTGTGGATTTCGGTTTGTGAAATGTATCCGTTTTTAACGATCTTATCCGGGGAAAAGGTGATGGTACTGGTAAGGATCAAGTCGCTCAGGTACCAGAGTCCTATGACAAATCCAACGATCATAAGCACTTCAAAGGCGAAAAGCCCGTCTTCGGTGAAGGCCTGAAACAACGGCACCGCACAAAGAGAGGCTAAAAGGGCTACTATCTTCTTTGACCAGGGATATTCGACAACGAACGTCTCGTCGGTCCATTTCCGTGAAGATTGCGGAATATCCTCGGTTTCTTGCGGTTCTATCGCTTCGAACTCGATTTTTTCAAATAGGCTCATGCTGGATACCATCCACCTGATTTATTGGTTATCATCTGTTCTGAATCGTTGTTAAATGTAACTCGCCTTTTTATCAGACCTCTCTCTTTTCAAGGGTTGGCCCCTGCCGACTGCCCTCACGGGGCAGTCGGCAGGTAGACGATCCCCTCTTCCATCATCCTCATGAACGGGACATCCTTCCCGTTTTGACGGAAAAAGAGTTCAACTGACTCTGTGAGCCGTCCGTCCGCCTCCTTGCGGCTTTGGCTGATGCGAACCGTGTTGAAAGGGACAAACCATCTTCGGTCCGCCGCAGTCAGCTCGATGACCAACTTTCCTTCGGGTCCCATATGCCCCTTGCCGGAGCCCAGGCTCCCTTCCACAGCCAGGTCAAAGCCGCCGTCAGCTGTAGTCGAGGTGCGGACCGTAAAATAGAGCGTCTGGTCCCGCGGACCGGCCCTGCCGTCGTAGCGCGGGTGGCGGCGGTGAATCTCCTTGACCGCCTCCCAGTGCTCGGCGAAGCGCCTTTCCATGACGATAAAATCGTAGTCGTGCTCGGGAACCCGTTGCCAGCTGCCGGCGACGAAGCGAGCTGCCTGGGCGTGGCCGGCGAAAACGCTCGACGAGAGCGGAGGCTGCGGCAGTTGGTCGGTGAGCGGCAAGGAAGTCTGCAGGCAGGTGCAGGCGGCCAGTGAAAATGCAATGGCGACCAAGAGCGGGAAAAGGTGCTTCATGGGGCGACCTCCGTATATGTGTAAAGGACGAACGTGATAAGGCACACCGGCTCTGCGGGGGGCTTTTTCCCGCTGACCGGTGCTGCCGTTTGTTGAATATTCTGTGTTCTCGCCGTTGGTTTTATCTGGTTTTGTCAAGTGCGTACGGCCTGTTGCCCAAACCGCTTTTACTTCGAGCGTCAAAAAAACCTTCTGATTCCCATGATTCGCGGTGCGTAGCTCTCATCCGTAATCGGCGTGATCCTGATTACATCCCCGCGTTTCGGGGCATGGACAAATTGGCCGCCTCCCACATACATCCCGACATGCTTGATATTGTCGGGTGAAGGCCCGAAGAAGATCAGGTCGCCTTCCCGTATCTGCGCCGGCGTAACGGCCTCGCCGAGCCGGTACTGATCGCGGGCGACCCGCGGCAAGGCATAACCGCACAGGCTATAGACCGCACGAACGAAGCCGCTGCAGTCCAACCCGTCAACAACCGTGTTTCCGCCCCAGAGGTACGGGATGCCTACGAAACGTTCCGCCGTCCTCGCGGCTATTACTCCAATGTCGGAAACGCCCGGACCTGTTAGTGCCGCCGCGCCTCCGGAATGATTGTTGAAGGCAGAGACACCTCCGGCCGGCTTGGTCTCCCACCAACGCTTCGACGGTTTAGGCGCCACCTTGCCGGTTGGCCGCTCTATATAGGTGGCCTGTCTACTGATGCTGTCGCCGGTTCGCGCCACCCGTCTGCCATGCTGGGCAACGGGTGCTTCCATCGTTGCGCTCGGTCTGACAATGGTATAGCTGGAAATGACCTTGCTCGCTTTCAGTCTGCTGCCTGTTACGGTCGCCGCTCTCCGCGTAGTAAAGTCGCCAATATGGACAATATAACCGCCGGCTTTACCGCGATAATAAAAGGCATCCCGCCCATCATCCTTCAGCGCGGCAATAATCTTTTTAACCGTATGGATATCCGCATATTCGCCGGATTGCACCGTAAATCCAACCCGCGCCAGTTGCCGCATCTTGTGACGCTTCGGGTCGTGGTGGAGCCTCTCCATCGCGTTACTCGCGGCATGGGTTTGTGCTTGGGCCGGCTTATCATGATCTGCTTCCGGCGGTTTTGCATAAGCGCATGTTGCGGCCAGAATAATTGTCACTGCCCAACTTGCAGTCCGAGTTCTGTTGTTCATGGTTGATACGCATCCTGATCTTGAAACGGTAACACTTAAGGAAAAATTCTAGAACATATCGATTAAAGGATGCATGCTTTCTCTGTTCTTAGTCTAACGGGTCGGGCCTTGACCCGCATCGGGGCGCTTCTCAGCCCCGGTCGGTGTCCAAGGGCCTGGTTAGGTGTGATCATAAAAATGGACCCCAAAAATTAAGCGTAGTGAGACAGTCTTCAGGGTTGCTGATGTAGCGCCAGTTCAATCGCTTACCAAGGCCGTAATACACCGGCCCTGTTCCATGCTGATAATTTCCCGTGCTTTGTTTTGCATCCACTCGCCATGCAATAACGCATTTCCCTGACGAGTCATCCTTTCGAATAGGACGTTCTATGTATTCCATAATGGAATCTTCGACCTTCAAGCATTGATTAGTTTTGCACCAATCCGACTCTGGCACCGGAGTATAAAACTCTTTTCCGAGTCGAAGATCTTGTTCGCGTTTAAAGCTTTCGATCCGCTTCTCTTTTGACACCCAGATGGCCGTATTCTGATCATTTGTCATAAACGGAATGCAACCGTTGCTAAAGATGGTCAGTGCCATAATCGTAAATAGTTTTTTTCTCATCTTTGCCACCTAACGGCTTAGCCGTTCACCCGCTTGTCGGGTGAAGTGGCATGTTGTGCATCGTTCACCATTCAATCTTATTTAAGCAAGCCCCTTTAAACTTCTGAGACTTTATAGATGCGGCCAACTCTGGACTGACTATCTTAAGACAACTCTGCTCATGTGACTGGGCAAACTCTATATCTGATCGGTAGAGGCCATAAGGAATTATTGATTCGATGCCGACAAATCGCAATCCCATCGGGCCAAAAACACCTGCATATGCTTTACATGAGTCACAGTAGTATAAGAACTTAATGTCTAACGATTTGGTGCAATCAATTTCAAGAATGATATGCGGTCGAAGCCAATAGTGCCCGACTTGCGATGGGAGACTTACAAATTCCACGTTAGTGAGTTTTTGTGAGACGCAAAACTCTCGAAAGCGCTCTGATACGATAGTGTAGCCATCATAGGTGGAACTGATGTCCATCTTTTTTTTGCGGAGATTGAAGTCTGGATTAACAAAATTTG
This sequence comes from uncultured delta proteobacterium, assembly GCA_963760075.1. Taxonomy (GTDB): domain Bacteria; phylum Desulfobacterota; class Desulfuromonadia; order Geobacterales; family Pseudopelobacteraceae; genus JACRCG01. Next base: position 209,318 of record CAVXBQ010000005.1, read on the forward strand.
GATCCGTTTTCCGGCCACACTTTTGGCAAATTGCCGGATGCAGGGCGCCATTTAAGGCAATTCGCCAATGATAGAATTCTCGTTCCTCTGGAGTCGTTACCTTTACGGAATCCTCCCCAAGCATAAACGAGTCATTGTCATGTCCACTCAGTAGGAAACCAGCAATCATGTCACAACCTAATAAAACTTGATTTGCACAACTCGTTATTAAGCGGTTCACGCGCGCGTGCGCGTGAACCGGTGATCTTCCCAAATGGAACATTTCTCCAGTCGAACAGAGCTTCTCTGGAGAACAAAATCCCTGAGTCTCACATACAAGTTATACGGTTATGATGGTTTCATTATATACACCACACTTAACTTCCCGCGCCACCAATATTCCGCGCCAAACAAAAAAGCCGCCTGACCAGATTAACACTGGACCAGACGGCTTTGAATTTCACATTCATATTTACATTTTCCCGACCTTCACAACAGACTCTCCCCGGTCATCTCCTGCGGCTGGGGAAGCCCCAGCATCTTCAGCATGGTCGGCGCCACATCGGCCAGCCGGCCACCTTCGCGCAGTTTCACACCCTTGCGGCTGTCATCCACCAGCACCAGCCAGACCGGGTTGGTGGTATGGGCGGTGAACGGTTCGCCGTTTTCATCCTGCATCTGCTCGGCGTTGCCGTGGTCGGCGGTGATCAGCACCGCGCCACCCATTTCCCGCACCGTGGCGACGATCCGCCCGGCGCAGGCATCCACCGTTTCGACCGCCTTGATCGCTGCCGCCTCGATGCCGGTGTGGCCGACCATGTCGCAGTTGGCAAAATTGAGGATGATCACGTCGTACATATCCTGGTCCAGCAGCTTCAGAAGTTTGTCCGTCACCTGAACGGCGCTCATCTCCGGTTTCAGGTCGTAGGTGGCGACCTCTTTCGGTGACGGGATCAGGGCGCGGTCTTCGCCCGGAAAAGGGATTTCCACCCCGCCGTTGAAGAAGAAGGTGACGTGCGCATACTTCTCGGTTTCGGCAATGCGCAGCTGCTTCAACCCGGCATGAGCCAGGACGCCGCCGAGGATGTTGGTCAGCTCCGTGGAACCGAACGCGATCGGCAGGCCGAAGGTGGCATCGTATTCGGTCAGACAGACGTAATCCGCCAACGCGGGTCTGCCGTGACGCACAAAGCCTTCAAAGTCGTCAAGCGCCAGAGCACGGGTAATTTCACGGGCCCGATCGGAACGGAAGTTGAAAAAGATGAAGCCGTCGCCATCCTGCACCATGCCAACCGGCGCACCATGCTCACAGATAACAGCCGGTACGACGAATTCGTCGTGTATTTTCGAGGCGTAGCTCTGCTCAATAGCCTCCCGAGCCGTGGCACACAATTCGCCCAGGCCATGCACCATTGCGTTGTACGCTTTCTCAACCCGATCCCAGCGGGTGTCGCGGTCCATCGCGTAATAACGCCCCATCACCGTCGCGATTTTACCGACGCCGATCCGCGCAATCTCTGCTTCCAGCTGCGCCAGATACTCAATGCCGCTCTGGGGAGGGGTATCGCGGCCATCCAGCAGGCAGTGGATAAACACCTCCGTCAGACCTTCGCGTTTGGCCAGCTCCAGCAGGGCGTAGAGGTGCGTGTTATGGGAATGGACCCCGCCGTCGGAGAGGAGGCCGGAGAGGTGCAGCCTCCCCCCGGACGCCTTGACCTTGGCGATGCAATCGAGCAGAACCGGGTTGGTGAAGAAGTCGCCGTCCAGAATGGACTTGGTGACGCGGGTCAGTTCCTGGTAGACGACCCGCCCGGCACCCAGATTCAGGTGCCCGACCTCGGAGTTCCCCATCTGCCCGTCCGGAAGGCCGACCGCCATCCCGGAGGTGCGAATCTCGGCATGCGGGTAGTCGCTCAAATACTGCGTCAGGTTGGGGGTTTTCGCCAGGGCAACGGCGTTGTGGGCGGGGTTGCGGTTGATCCCCCAGCCGTCGAGGATCATCAGCACGAGTGGTTTTTTCATGGGTACGTCCTTTCGGATCAATGATGATACGGTTCGCCATTCAAAATAGTAAACGCCCGGTAGATCTGCTCCAGCAGGAAGGCCCGCACCATCTGGTGGGTGAAGGTCATTTTCGACAACGCCAGCAGCTTGCCGCGGCGGCGGAACTCTTCGGAGAAACCGTAGGCGCCGCCGATGACAAAGATCAGCTCGCCGGTGCCGCTGTCGCGCTGCTTGCCGACGAAGGCGGCCAGACCGGGGGAGTCCATCTGTTCGCCTCGTTCGTCGAGCAGGATCAGGGTGGCGCCGGGCGAGATCTGCTTCTCCAGCCGTTCGCACTCGCGGCGGCGCATTTCCTCGGCTTCGGCCCCCTTCTCGTCGCGGATATCGACCAGCTCCAGCGGAGTGTAGCGCCGGATACGACCGGCGTATTCGTCGATCGCATCCTTGACCCAGGGATCACGGCTCTTGCCGACCCACAGTACCTTGATTTTCAAAAATCGGATACCTTGCGGGCCGCCTTGATCTCCGGCGGCAACTCAAGCTCCGGCGCCATGCCCCAGAGGCCGTCCAGATCGTAATAGCGACGGATCTGGTCATGGAAAATATGCACCAGTACATCACCGTAATCCATGACGATCCATTTGCCATCGGTGGCGCCTTCGATGTCGTTGATCTTGCCGAATTTTTTCAGTCCGGTGCGGATATTGTCGGCGATTGCCTGGTTCTGTTTGTCCGACGAACCGGAGATGATCACCATGTAGTCGGCAATCGACGAAACCCGTGAGATGTCGCGCACACAGATATCATACGCCTTTTTGTCATACGCCAGTTCGGCGCATTTAAGGGCGCGCTCTGCGGCGGTCAGGGTCGTTTTTTCGACAACTTTCGTTTTTACGGTGTTTTTCGGTCGTTTTTTTTACTGGCATTGGTGATAGATCCTTTGCTGCGAGATATATGCTGCTACGTCGGGTTGTACATACGGGGTGATGTCGGCTCCGGTGGCGGCAAGCCGACGTATTTCGGTTGAAGAGAGCTCCAGCGGCGCGCCCGTTACAAAATAGACTGCGGTGCCGGAGCGGTGCATCAGGCGGCCTCTGCTGTCATCGAAGGTGAACTCTCCCCTGACGGCATCCGGCAGGGCGGCAAGCGGGTCGGTAACCGGACGGCCGGGACGCTCGACGACGATCAGATTGCACTGGCGGAATATCTCGGCATAGCGGTGCCACGAGCCGATCTCCAGAAACGAATCGCCGCCGATGATAAAATAGAGCTCGTCACCCGGAAACCGCTCCCGAAATGCCCGGATCGTGTCGATGGAATATGACTTGCCGCCACGCTCCGCCTCGATGGTTGACATCTCGAAATCAGGCCGACCGGCGATAGCCATGCTGACCATTGCGGAGCGATGTTCAAATGAAACGTCGCCCGCCACCGGCTTGTGCGGTGGATCAGCCGCCGGAATAAATATGATCCGGTCAAGCAGGCAGGCGGCCTGCGCCGCCCCGGCAATGCGCAGGTGAGCGTTGTGAATCGGATTGAAGCTGCCGCCCAGCAGGCCGATTCTCATCTACTGAATCTCGGGCTTTAACAGTGTGCCCCTGATCGGCACGGTATAGACCCCGGGAGAGGTCATAAACTTGGCGAGCAGCATAAACACCAGTTTCTGCTTTTCCAGAAACTCCGGTTTGGGCATAATTTCCATGTTCATGTTAAGCGGTGCCACGGCAGCATCGGCACCAGAGGGGAAATCACCCGAAAGCCGCATGTAAACGCCGTCCCCTTCAAGCGTAAAGCTCTCCAGACGGGCTTTACCGTCACTAAGCCGTACCATCCCCTGCGTTTTCATGTTGGCGGCGTCAGGGAGCGAAAACGCTCCCAGTTTGACCCCGGAAAATTCAAGCTGCTTTATTTCCAGTTTCAGCTCTCCGCTCAACCCTTTCGCACCGCGCTGCAGCGTACCCCGGCTCCAGAGGGTGCCTGACGCTTTGGCTCCGAGGACGCTCTTGAAAAAAGGAATATCGGCAAGAGAGATGTCGTCTGCGGCCAGATCCAGAGCGGCTTTGCCATTCAATGCATACCTGACGTCCAGATGCCCCCTGCCTATCGTTGCTCCCCCGGAAACAACGGCCCGCCCGATGAAGAGAGGAAGCAGCAGCGGCCTTACCTGGAGCCGCTCACAATTAAGCAGCGGCCCCTGTTCCGACGACAGCACCATGTTGTCCCACGCCAGACCGGGAAGCAGCGTCTTGTGAACCGCCGGGGCAAGCGTTAGTCCCTGCCTGGACAAAACCTGAGCGAGGAGGGCGTCAATCCTCCCCGTAGGAAAGAGCCAGTAACTGAACAGCAGAAATAGCACCAGGGCCGTAGCCAGCAGAGCAGCTTTCCGCACCAACAACGCACCCCTCGTCATTTTGCCGGACCGGGTGCCCGCTTAAGCAGAGCAATAATCAATGCCAGGTCACATCGGGACGGGTCATCAAAACGAACCCGGACATTACTTTTTTTAATAACAAGCGGACTATTCCCGTTTTCGAGTCGATACAGCAGGTTGATGGTTTCGTTGAGGGTCAAACCTTCGATGCGGACATCGGCGGCATCCTCGGTGAAGCCGCTTCGCTCTTCACCCTTGAGCGGAACAATTTTAACCGATTTCCCCTTGATGCCGGTGTCTTCGATGATTTTGGCCGGTGTGTCGTCCGGACGGAGCGAGGCGATACGCCCGTTCAACTGATCGGATGACTGGCGGGCTGCCAGGTATGCCACTTTGAGCGGCAGCAGTTCCTTCAGGACTTTTTCACGGGCAGAGCGTTTCTTTTCAAGCGACTGCACCCTGACGCTCAGCGCCGACCAGCCGACCGCTGCCGCAAGCAGCACAATCAGGGCATAGCCGATCCAGAGGCGTGTGCGACCATCAAGATCCTGCCACCAGTCACGGATAATCTCCAGAGGTCTCATTTCGCCCCCTCCTTGAGTGTTCCCGTCAGAGTGAAGCCGACCGTGCCGTCAGGTCGACTCTTGACTTCACCAAGTTCGGAAGAAGCCAGCAGAGGGGCGAGCGCCGTCTTGAATTCAGTCACCGCCTGAGCGGAACGGGCGTCCCCTTTTATACGCAGACTGGCCCCCTCCAACTCGGCTTCAAAGAGGCCGTTAATGCTGTTCCCTTTGGCATCAGCCATCTTTTTCAGAATATCAAGAAAGCTGCCTGAACGTTCCACACCGGCCAGTTTCTTGATCTCCCCTTTGACTTCGGAAATTTCATCAACCGCTTTGGCCCGGGTGGGGAAAATTTCGCGATAGATCACCGCAATCGATTTGTTCAGAGATACTAAATCAGCCGTGGCAGCACGGTACTGAAGTCCTTTGTTCGCAAACAGCAGCACTATGATTATCGTCGCCAGTATTCCGGTCAACAGAATCTTCTTACGCAACTTCGCATCCCCGGCAGTCCAGGCGAGTTCTCCCTGCCGGAAATCGGGAAGCGCCCCGGCATGGCTTGCGCGCGCCACAGCATAGAGTCCTGCCAACTGGTGAAAAGTTTCATCGTTTTTGAACAGATGCCCCAGCTCCGGCGGAGCCTCTAAAGCTTCTACCGGCAACGGCAGCGTATCGGCATCGGCAAGCCCGCCGGCCACCGGCCCGATCAGACAGAGTTTCGGCGGAAGCGCACCTCCGGAGAGTTCCAGCGCCGACAGTGTCGCTGCGATCATCGAGGCGGTTGCATCTGAATTAAAGGCACGGAAATAAGTCAGTCGCCCCCCCTGCAGACGTGCCAGCGTACTTCCATCGCATACGGCACTGTCGGCGGGGACTCCCGGCAGTCCGGCCAGTGCAAACGGGAGTGACGTGACAATCTGCGGCTCGATGCCGGCCTCCCGGAACTGTGCGATTGCCGTACTGATATCAATCCTGCGAGCCCACAATGCGAGAAACTGACCGTCTCCGACCGGCATAACCTCCAGCGCAAGCTCTTCGACCGGCAGGGCAATCTCGCCCTGCAGATGAGCAGGCAACACCTCGCGGACCTTGCGAAGAGTATTAAACGGAAGCGACACGGCACGCTGCGCAAACAGAGCCGGCGGGAGGCAGAGTATAACACGCGGGGACCCGGTCATTTTTTCGGCTATTGACCGGACAGCGTCAGCCAGTGACCGCTCTTCGTCCAGGACGAGCGAAGCGGCCCCGATCAGTTCTGTGGAACGGCGCGACATCCCGAAATGGGCAACCGTCAGCCGCGTTTTTTCAGCCTGTAGAATTAAATAATCCATGTATGTCTGCACCTTCATCTGCTGAATTAGTCGTATTTCGTCAATATTCCTGCCACGACAAAAAGCCGGTCGGGATTCTATATGAGAGCGCAGGCGTCCCCACCCGCACAACCGCCTCAACCGTCCGGATCGAATCCTTCACTGTGGCCACGGAAGTTATCCTGTATATATTTCCTTTGACACCGAACACCTTCCCCAGACCTGGGCTCATTCCGGGTACCCGCGCATAAACGTCCCCTATGCTTCCAAATGCTTTTATGTTCCGCTGTTCGATGATTCTCTCGGCAGTCCGAACATCAATATTACTATCAAGCGCCTGCAGCACCTCCCTAGGGGCGGTATTTATGTTGACCAGGCTCGGTATTGTAGGGTTGAATTCTGAGAATGTCCTCAAATAAGGGCTTAATCTTCTGGAGATTTCCGGCGCAACCCCCTTCACCAGAGACATTTCCGTCAGCGTCAGCAGCGGGGCGTTCCGGGCTTTGTACGGCGGATTCAACGCGCCATAATAAGAGGGTCCTGCCCCACCGGGATGTGTTGTACTGCCTGGCGGGCTAATCCAATCCGCCACGGCGGGCCAGATATATCCCGGAAGTTGCGGAACCAGAATCGTGCCGAGTCTCAATAATGCATTCTGCGTATCAACATTGTACGTCCCATCCGGGCGCACCAGGTCATTGATATTGATTTTACCACTTTCCTCCGTGATCGTAACGGCCAACGAACCAGACTCATCATCGAGCTTGATGGGTTTCGCCCATACGTCGGATAGCGATGTAGCTATGGCGGTGGGAGGAAAAAACACCGACATCAGTTTGACAGTACCTTCCACACCGGATTCAGCCAGTATTGAAGCCTGCTGTCCATCACGAAAACCACGGCTGAGTGAGGTGTCCACATACACCTGATGGATCATTTCGACCAGTACCGCCACCATTAATGCCGTTATGACCAGCGTCAAAATCAGGGCAAATCCAGATTCGTTTTTCAGCCGTGCCATCATGGGCTGCCCACTCGCGGAGTAGAAACCATCGAAAATTCTACCGGCTTTCCCTCATCATCCACCTGTACGGTCACCCTCACACTCTGGGGCAGCCCCTGGGTGGCGCTATTCCAGGTTTTGACCCATTGTGACCCTGTAAAGCACTCGACCAGAAAGGAGTTGATCTGATCCATCTGTGGGTAGCCGCTGTTCGTAGCACTGTTCGTAGCACTGTTTGTGCCTGTGCTCGTGTTTGTGTTATTTATGTAAATAAGATCCTGCTCCTGGCGTGTCAGGATGAGTTTTGTATCTTTCTTCGTGATCCGATAGATGACGTCAACGATTCCCGACTCTCCGCGCACCTGCACATCCGGCGGCAGCATGGTAGTCAGCTCCAGAGTCGATGCCGGCGCACCGAAATTGTCGCGATCCAGCACCACAAAGTGCAGGTGCTGGTTCGGGTCAGGACTAATCATTGCGGATGAAACTTCCCGGCGAATCAAATCAAGTGTGGTGCCCAGTTCCCGCCGGGATTCCATTCCGGCTGAAGCGCGGTCTCTAGCCCGTATGACACTAAAATAGCTACCGTAGAGCGCCGCTGAGAGAATACCGAGCAATACTACCGCTATCAAAACTTCAAGCAGGGTGAAGCCGCTATTTCGCGAGATACCGGACAAGCGTCACCTCCCTGCCATCACTGCCACGCCTTACCTTGACCACCAGCTTTTGCAGAGCGGGCAGCTCGGTAGGCTGCAGATCGGCTTTCCAGGTCAGTTCCGGATGGGATGGGGCAAACGTCCCTTCTCCTTTAGCTGGTGCCTGTTCCAACTCCGTGATTCGGTTCCGGGCCAGCAGAGTCAGCGTGGTACTGTCGCGCTCGTTGGCTATGATCTCGAGATGATAGTTAACCGAACTCAGCACAGTCAGGATGACACCGGCCATAATCGCCAGAGCCACCATAACTTCCAGAAGCGTAAAACCCGAGGCCCTTCTCATGGCGGATCCTCGAGGTAGCCTTCAAAAGCCTTGACCTTGCCGCCAGCCGGAAACGCCATAACCGTCCAGAATTGCCCCGCTGATGAGCGGAGATGTATGGTGACATAGTCCCGGATTCCCGCCACGCCGATATCGACCCTCACCTCCCCGTCGCTCACTTTGCCCAGTCGCGGGATCCGCACATCGGCGACGGTAATACCCTCTTTCACCGGCGATTTCTGCAGCAGCGGGTCCGAAGGCTCTTTGGGGCTTCCGTCACCGCCGATCTCAACAATCCGTACTGATTCCGTTCCAGGTGCCAAAGCAAGATAATAGCCAGTTCGGGACGTTGCGGCCCTCTCCTGTATATACCGAAGGGTTGAGGCAAGGGTCAGGGCGGATATCTTCAGGTTTTCCCGGTCTGACGAGGGGAGTCGCGGAATGACCAGCAGCATCACCATACCGATTATACACATGACCACCGCAATTTCGATCAGGGTGAAACCTGCCCGATTGTACTGTTCCCGATGCAGCAGGGTCGCATCAGACCCGATGGCGCAGCGTGGTTTCATCAGCTTAGTCCGCCGCAAGTATACGTGTCAGCTCTTCACCAAAGAGCCGCTTTTGCCACTCCCTCATACCGGGAATGGCGTCAAGCTCTTCTCTTGCCGGGCCCTGGGTATCGGCAACCGCTTCAAGCAGCCAATTTGGCGCGAGAACTCCTGGATCGAGACCGAGTTGCAGGCTGTAGCGATCTCGCCATGCTTTAAGGTTCTTCAGCCGTTCCTTGACCCGCTCCGACACCTCTTTTTTTGCGCTGCGCGGGAAATGGGGCAGTCCGTTTTCAGGTGTTGCAATGCCCCGTTCAACAGCAGATAAAATCCCGGCACCATGCCGCTGGAGCTGCCCTGAGGTCATGCCTTTGATCAGTGACAACTCGTGCAGCGATTGAGGCCTGCTCTCGGCTACCTCAATCAGGGTATCGGCCGACAGCACCTTGAAAGGTGGCCGATCGAGAAGTTCCGACTGCCGGTCCCGCATCTGTAGCAGCTCTTCAAGGATAGCAAGAGTATGCCCCCGCAACTTGCCGGCACCTTTGCAGTAGAGAAACAACGGGCCATCCTTTTCCGATACGCGCGCCTGGCACACTATCCGCCCCTCTTCTTGCAGCCACTCCACCCTGTTTTTGTCTGTCAGTTCTGCACGCAGTTGATCGTAGAGCGGCAAAAGATCTGAAGTGTCCGCTGTGGCATAGGCGCACATTTCGCGGCTTAAGGGGCGTTTACTCCAGTCGGCCTTCTGGTATTTTTTATCCAGTTCAATACCGAAGCGCGCTCTCAGCAGCGCTGCCAGACCAAACTCGGTAATGCCCCAGAAACCGGGCGGCTATCATGGTATCGAACAGGTTTGACACTTCGATACCGAAGTCCCGATGCAGCGAGCGGATATCGTAATCGGCGCCATGCATGACGACGATGATGTCCAGGATTGGCAAGCGGGGCAGCCAGCGGCGCGAGAGACGTCAGCGCCAACGGGTCTATCAGCCAGCTCTGCTGACGGGTTGAAATCTGAACGAGGCAGACTTTTTCACGATAGTGATGGAGAGAATCCATCTCCAAATCAACCGCAATTTCCGTCTGTTGTGAAAGGATGCTCGGCAACTTCGGCCAACCGCGCCACAGTGGTAATTATTTCGCAGGTTCCAGCCTGCCTATGGAAAGAACTCAAACCGGAAACTCCCGAATAATCGAATAGGTTGTGGTACGCTGGGCCGCCCGGAATCCGGCACCATGTATCAGGGTGATCATTTCATGCTGCGACATGCAGAAACTGCAGCCGGCAGCGGCCACTACATTTTCCTCAAGCATGGTGCCACCAAGGTCATTGGCCCCGAAAAAAAGAGCCACGGAAGCCATTTTGGCGCCCTGCGTAACCCAGCTGGCCTGAATGTTGGGGATATTATCCAGTACAATCCGCGACAGGGCCAGCACCTTCAGATAATCAACCCCGGTGGCGGTAGTTCCCCCCAGTTCGGTGTTGCCGGGCTGGTAGGTCCAGGGAATAAAGGCCGTAAACGATCCTCCCTGATCCTGAAGTCTCACGCACCCGGAAAAGATGCTCGACAATATCTTCCGGTTTTTCGCTACTGCCGAACATCATCGTGGCGGTTGTCGGCATACCGAGGCGCGCGGCTTTCAGCATGACCTCGCCCCACTGTTTCCAGCCGATTTTTTTGGGCGAAATGCTGCTACGCACCTCGTCAACCAGTATCTCGGCCCCGCCACCAGGAATCGAATCGAGTCCGGCGTTCTTGAGACGGAGCAGCGTTTCATCAAGTGTCAGATCCGAATTTGCAGCAATACAGGTCACTTCCGCCGGTGAAAGGGAATGATTCTGTACTGTCGGAAACCGCTTCTTGATCTCTCGGAAGAGCTCTTCAAAAAAGTCGATTTTCAGGTCGGGGTTAAGTCCACCCTGCATCAGCAGTTGGGTGCCCCCCTGCGCCACAAGCTCGGCTATCTTTTCATAGATCTGTTCACTGGTCAGAACATAGGCATCCGCCGCATCTTTGGTCCGATAAAAGGCGCAAAACGAGCATTTCGAGTCACAGATATTGGTATAGTTAACATTGCGGTCAACAACAAAGGTAACCACGCCGTCAGGGTGAAGTTGCCGCCTGATGTTCATCAGCTTTTTTCCCAAGAGCCAACAGATCCCCGTTGAGCAACAGGTCAAGGGCAGCTGCACGCTCGATTCTCCCAACATCGGTTGTTTTCACGCAATGTTCTCCAGTTCTGCTTCAAGCATGTGGCGAATCTCCAGTGGTATCCGCCGGGCTTTTAAAGCCGGACTTATGCAGGCCAGTGTCACTATCCCCTCTACCAGCAGCGTGCCGTCATTCTGTCGCACTATCTTTTGGCAGAGTGTCACGGATGAGCCGCCGACACGAACCGGGCTGGTCAAAACAGAAAGAAGATCATCATGAAGAGCGGGAGCCTTAAAATCTATTTCAAGCCGTACGACCGGAAACACAAAACCATCCCTGGCAAGTTCCGCCACAAAAAAACCGTGACTACGAAAATACTCCGTTCGCGCCCGTTCCATATATTTGATGTAATTGGCATGATACACGACACCACCGGCATCGGTATCTTCATAATATATGCGTACGTCCATTGACTGCCACTGATCCCGTATTTTCGATTGATTGCATGTGTGACGCATTGAAGTGGATTACTCTAGTGCAGATTCTGTTCATCTGCAACTTATTCTCGGCATATTCAAGCTGAAATCAGCTTTTTTGCCACCATTCGCCCAAATTCTCGCTATAACAACACAACGGCAAAAACGCAAGGCGCAATACTTAAATCGCCTGTTAAAGCTTCAGTGGCCTTTTTTGGAGCCGCCCACTCTCAACCCTCATGTCATGGGGCTTTACACTGTTTCATGAATGTCAGCACCCGCTCACCCATGTTTTGTGGCAACGCATAACGATGTACCGATACCACCGAAAAGCCACCGGCGCTGACGACCTCATCACTTTCAGCAATTTCACCATCAGCATGAGTCCCCCTTCATGGCTATGAGCATTCCATTCTCTGCAAGCAGTGGTGCAGCCAATGAGACAAAACGATCAAGCCGGGTAAATGCACGTGAGGTAATGACGCTGAATGAGCCGCGATGAGTTTTATGGAGATCTTCAATCCGCGCGTGAATCGCTTCAATATTTTTCAGATTAAGGATGCGGATGACGTGACGTTGAAAATGGATTTTTTTTGCAACAGCATCTACAGAGACCATCGGTATATCCGGCCTGATTATTTTTAAGGGAATTACCGGAAGGCCAGCTCCCGATCCTATATCCAGTAATCGATCATCCGCGGTTATGTAAGGAGCAAGCGCGAGAGAATCAACGAAGTGCTTGATCGCAATCTCGTTGTCTTTCGTTATTGCGGTCAGATTGACCTTGCTGTTCCATTTTTTTAGCTCAGCAGCATACACTTCAAACGACCGGATTTCGTCAGTCGAAAGTGACAGTTGCATCGATTGCGTTTCCCGTCCGATTATGTCGCCAATAATTGAATGCATTACTCGGCATTGCCCTTCCAAGAAGAAGATTTCAGTGCTATTGACAAAATAGAAACCGCAGCCGGCGTAACACCCGGAATTCTGGATGCCTGACCAAGAGTATCAGGTCGGTTCTTGGAGAGCTTTTCGCGGACTTCGGTTGTCAGACTTTTCACCGATGCGTAATCAAGGTCTACCGGGATACGCGTCGTTTCCAGTTTTTTTGATTGCTCCACCTGCTCCATCTGCCGATCGATATATCCTTTGTATTTTGTCTGTATTTCAACTTGCTCACGTATCACAGCGGGTGTTTCACGTGAAACATGGTCCAGTTCAGCCAGGTCGGCATAACAGATATCCGATCTTTTGAGCAGATGCTCCAGCGTCGTACCCTTCTGGACATCTTCAAGGCCATGCCGGGCAAGTACTTCCAGCTCATCGTCTGAATGCTGCAGACGGGTCGTAGCAATTCGGTCCAGCTCTTCAGAAATCATACGCCGCTTTTCGGCAAACTGCCCAAACTCCTGCTCACTCACGAGTCCAAGCTGGTACCCGAACTCCCTCAGCCGCAGATCGGCATTGTCTTCGCGCAGCAAGAGCCGATATTCCGCACGAGACGTGAACATACGGTACGGTTCTTTCGTGCCGAGCGTCACCAGGTCGTCGATCATGACACCGATGTAGGCCTGACTTCTCGTCAGTACGAGCGGATCACGGTCTTTTACGCGCAGCGCCGCATTGATGCCTGCGATGAGCCCCTGCCCAGCCGCCTCCTCATAGCCGGAGGTACCGTTAATCTGGCCGGCATGATAGAGGTTTTTGATCGCTTTTGTTTCAAGTGAACTGTGCAGCTGAATCGGATCTATGTAATCATATTCAATGGCGTACGCCGGACGCATTATTTCAACACGTTCCAGGCCGACGATGGATCGGTAAAAGGCGATCTGTATATCAATCGGAAGCGACGTCGACATGCCGCTTGGATAGACTTCGATCGTGTCAAGTCCTTCCGGTTCGATGAACGTCTGGTGACGATCCTTGTCGGGAAAGCGCACGACCTTGTCTTCAATAGAAGGACAGTAGCGTGGGCCGATCCCTTCAATAATACCAGAATACAGCGGCGAGCGGTCAAGGCCGGATCTGATAATGTCATGCGAGCGCTGATTGGTGTACGCAATGTGGCAGGGGACTTGAGGCATAGCTGATCCGGTCGGTTGAAAAGGAAAACGGCAATGGCGGGTCGTCACCGTATTGAGTCTCCAGCTTTGAAAAATCAATTGAACGAGCGTCAAGGCGCGCCGGTGTCCCGGTTTTAAGTCTGCCAACCTGAAAACCAAGTGCGCGTAATTGATCCGACAGACCGACCGATGGCTGATCACCGGCACGACCACCGGGATAATTGTTCAGACCGATATGGATAAGACCGCGCATGAACGTGCCGGTGGTAACAACAACCGTCTGCGAAAGAAACCTGATGCCCGATTGCAGCTCGACGCCGCGCAGCTGCACCCTCTTCAAGGTACAATGCAGTGACTTCGCCCTGTTTAAGGTCAAGATTGTTCTGCTGTTCAAGAACCCGCTTCATTCGAAGCCGGTAGAGCTGCTTGTCGGCCTGGGCACGCGATGCTCTAACGGCAGGTCCCTTTTTAGTGTTCAGAATGCGAAACTGGATGCCGGTAGCGTCTATATTCTTCGCCATCTCGCCGCCCAGAGCATCAATTTCCTTGACCAGATGCCCCTTTGCCAGACCACCTATCGAGGGGTTACAGGACATCAGGGCAATCGCATCCAGATTGATCGTCAGCAGCATCGTACGGCACCCCATACGGGCAGACGCCAGAGCGGCTTCGCACCCTGCGTGTCCGGCGCCGACAACAATTACATCGTATATTTGTTCATAGGTCATCATGAGTGCGGCCTGCAAACTAGAATATGTTTCACGTGAAACATGGCATTATTTCCCGATGCAAAATGAAGAAAATATGTGGTCGAGGACTTCATCCGTGGCGGTTTGCCCGGTAACAGCTCCCACAGCCTGAAGAGCACCCCGCAGGTCCAGCGCAAGGAGCTCCAGATTGCGATCCTGAAGCCCGTCCAGAGAATTGAAGCAGTGACTGTTCTGCCGATACCAGCGCATCACGGTGACGGGCCCTGGAGAGCGCCACAAATTCACGTGAGTCTGATGCTGTCGAGTGAAGAAACTGCTTACAGACCGTCTGTTTGAGCAGATCGATTCCATCTCCTGAAAGCGCAGCAATTCTGACGATGGCAACAAAACGTTCTTCATCTGGCAGAACGAGTCGTTGAGGAAGATCTGTCTTGTTGAGCACCGCTATCGTTCTGGATTCTGCCAGCGCATCAAAGATCAATTGATCTTCCGTGACTGAATTCCCGGGAAGCATCAAAAACGGCTAGGACAAGATCTGCCTGCGGGATTTTTTCGAGAGCCCTGCTGATGCCTTCCTGCTCTACAAGATCATCGGTATGGCGAATCCCTGCCGTATCCAGCAGTCGGACTGACAGTCCTTCAAACGTTATTGTCTCCTCAATAATGTCACGGGTTGTACCGGGTATATGAGTGACAATCGCACGGTTCTCATTCAGCAGCCGATTAAGCAGACTCGACTTGCCGGCGTTTGGCTTGCCAACGATCAGGACCGATATCCCGTCCCGCATAATCCGCCCCTCTTCAAAAGTAGAGAGCAGACCGTCAATCATGCTCCGAGCCTCGCCAACTGAATTTCGAATAGCTGCTACGTCAGTCTCACCAAGATCGTCATCGGGGAAGTCAATATACGCTTCCACTAAAGCAAGCGCCCGAAGCAGGCAGACACGGACATCGTCGATTCGCTTCGAAAGTGCGCCTTCACGCTGCTCTCTGGGCCAGTTGCAGAGCAGCTTCACTCTTTGAAGCGATGATATCCATGACCGCTTCGGCCTGGATCAGGTCGATACGTCCGTTAAGAAACGCACGCCGCGTAAATTCACCGGGATCGGCCAGTCGAACGCCGCACGAGAGTACCAACGCCAACACCCGTTCGACAACAAGCCATCCGCCATGACAATGGAGCTCCAGTACATCTTCACGCGTGTATGAGCGGGGAGCGCGCATATACACCGCCATTGCTTCGTCAACCTTCTCGCCGGTTGCTGCTGTCGCAGATAGTACCAAAAGAAAAACGGTGGCTCACAAGGCCACCGTCATAAACAGGTTTAAAAATAGTATTTCCGACCGTAGCGGCCTGATCACCACTTACCCGGATTATTCCGATACCGCCATTACCAGGAGGGGTACTGACAGCCGCTATCGTATCGCGGATATACATGACACGTTACTCCAAAGTCCGTGGACTAATCTTTAACCAGCTTGTTTATGTACATCTGCTGGCCGATGGTTAACACGTTGTTGACCAGCCAGTAGAGTACCAGTCCCGAAGGAAAGCTGAGGAACATGAACGTGAACACAACCGGCAGGGCCAGCATCATCTTCTGCTGCATCGGATCCATTTGTGAAGGTGTCATTTTCTGTTGAACGAACATCGTGATGCCCATGATAACCGGTGTCACATAATAGGGATCTTTATCGGCAAGATCGGTAACCCACAAGAAGAAAGGAGCGTGACGGAGCTCAATGGAAAACATCAGCGATTTGTAGAGCGCAAAGAAAACCGGTATCTGCACGACCATCGGCAGACAGCCACCCATCGGATTAACCTTGTGTTCGCGATACAGCTCCATGACCGCTTTGTTCATGCTGTCTTTATCATCTTTATATTTTTCCCGAAGTTTCGTCATTTCGGGCTGAATTTTCTGCATACCCTTCATTGACTTGTAGCTCTTGTGGGTTAGCGGGAAAAAGAACGCCTTAAGAATAATCGTAATGATTATGATTGCGATTCCGTAGTTGCCGACATAGTTGATAAAAGAATTTCAGAGTATACAGGAGTGGCTTGGCAATAACAGTAAACCAGCCCAGATCAAGCGACTGCTCCAGCGAATTGCCCTGCGCTTTGAGAACATCGATATCTTTAGGTCCAACAAAAAGACGGTATGAGATGGTTGCTGACTGACCTGGATTGACCGTAAACTGAGGGGATGAAACGATAGATTCAAAATAACCGGCACTATTCTTTTTCAGCTCTACGGACGCAATGCTGTTTTTTTCAGCTCAGAATCGCATTCAGAAAATACTTATCGGCAAAACCGGACCACTGAATTGTTTTGTCATAGCGCTTTGAAGCACTTGAAACGTCTTTTATTTTATTGGACTGAAGACTGTTGTCTGAAAAGAGGTATGATCCGGCAGTGTCGAAACGGTTATTCTTGACTTTCGGCTCCGCCGGGTAGGTCATTATCTGTTGAATGGCGCCAACCAACGGGGCTGCAGAGTTGTTAAAGACCTGGGTTTCCAGCTTGATGCCGTACGCACCTGACGAAAAGGTATATATTTTACGAACCGTATACCCCTGTCCGGAAATATAGTTGAATGTAAGCTGCTTGGAACCGTTTTTTTCAATCTTGAGCCCATCGGCATCAGGCGTAAACACAGTGCTGTCAGGAAGATTAAAGCCGGTAGCTCTCGTCGAAAATGAATAAAGATTCGGATCAGCATCAGTTTCCAAGGGTAACTTTTTTTGATGCAGGTGAGTTTTCTTCACGGTAATTTTTCAGCGTCAGACTCTTGAGGCTCGCTCCTCGAGAAGAAAATACCGCCGTATAGAGATCGGTTTCTACACTGATATCTTTTTGAGGGGCGTTTGAAGGGAGCGATTGCCCCGCGAGCCGGAGCAGGATTTTGGGGTACCGATGGCTGTTGACTCATCGGTGCCGAATTATTCGCCACCGAAGAAGCACTCTGAGGGGCAGAAGGTACAACCTTCTGTTTATCCGGACCAAACAGCATGGAGAACAGATAAAAAACAGCAATTGAAAGACCTACAGCTATAAAAGCGCGCTTTTCCATCGAGGCTCCTGAATACTATTACTTTGTGTTAGGGTACCGGATCGTGGCCGCCCGGATGAAACGGATGACACTTACATATTCTGACAACGGTAAGCAGCAAACCCCTGGCAACACCATGCCGAATTAAGGACTCACGGGAATACTCGGAACAGGAGGGATAAAAACGACAGGTCTGTGGAAGAAGCGGCGAAATCATCTTCTGATAAAACCTGATTACAAGGAGCAGACAGCTCTTGAACATGGGGATATGCCTATAAACCGGAAGGCTTTATTGAGTTCCCGCACAATATCAGAATACGTCATTTGTGCCGATTCTCGTCGGGCAATAATATTAACATCCACGGCTGCCATCCCAAAGCGATTATGCCTGAAGAATTCTCGCAGATACCGTTTAACCCGGTTACGAACAACTGCACATCCAATTTTCTTGCTTGCAGTAATACCCAGTCGGGCTATCTGAAGATCATTTTCACGCCACACAACAAGAAAACCGCGTACTGTCGTTTTATGCTGTGCGGAAGCGAGCTGAAGAAATTCAGCTCGCTTCCGCAAACGTGCCGTTTTTGGAAATGTGGCCGCTGTGTCAACAATCACGCAAGAACAGAAGTTATTTTGTTGCGATTCTTACTGACAGGTTTTTACGCCCTTTTGCTCTTCTGCGCTTAATAACCAGACGACCATTTTTTGTGGCCATTCTTACCAGAAAACCGTGGGTACGTTTGCGTGAAGTATTACTTGGCTGATACGTTCTTTTCATCTTGATTTACCTCTACAAAATTATTTTTCAGGAAATGGGTTATTAAACACAACTCCCCTCTTGTGTCAAGTTTTATATTATATCCATGCATGACACTCATTCACATTGATTTGCCTTGAAAAAGAGGGTCGGCTCTGCTATTCTCCAACACCTTCAATAAGCCTAATTCTATCCGAAATACACTTTAACATACTGTTTTTGTTTATTTAAATAGTTATCAACAGCTGTTGACAATAGTGTTGAAAACTCTATTAAATATCTGTACTCACAGAGTAATAATATGCTTTATCTTGTAGCAGTTACACGCCACATATCGATGTTGATAACCAAATACTACCATGAATTGTGATTTTTACTGATGTTAGATGCATGGCAACAAGCAACTGAAAATATAGAAAAAGTCATGTCGGAAGCCGATTTTGGCACCTGGATAAAACCGGTTCATTACAGCCACCATGACGGTTCCTCCGTTTTTTTGTCTGTTCCCAACTCATTTATAAAAGAGTGGCTGGAAGACCATTATCTGAAGGTTTTGACCGGAGCACTCTCTGCCACATCCGGATATGCGGTCACTCTTAATTTTATCATCAGAGCTGATGAAGAACACCAGCCATACATTTCAGAAGATTTTGTTGTTAAAAACGAATCCGAACCTGCCGCTTACAAAAACACCCCCTTTGAACAGGTATTTACTCCACTCAATCAAAAATATACGTTTGATCTTTTTGTAAGCGGAACCGGCAATCAATTTGCTCATGCTGCAGCAATGGCGGTTGCCAATAATCCTGCTGATACCTATAATCCTCTTTTTATCTATGGTGGTGTCGGACTTGGAAAAAGTCACCTGCTGAACTCAATCGGACACACTATCCGTGAAAATTCACCGGAATTAAATGTCTGCTACTGTTCTGCTGAAAAATTCATGTATGAAATGGTCAATCATCTCCGTTTAAAAAAAATGGATGTATTCAGAAATCGTTTCAGAACTGTTGATGTACTGTTGGTTGACGACATTCAGTTTATTTCCGGTAAAACCGGAACACAGGAAGAATTTTTTCACACATTTAATGCTCTGCATGATGCCCATAAACAGATTGTTATTACGTCGGATAAATTTCCTCGGGAAATTTCCGACCTGGAAGAACGTCTGAGATCCAGATTTGAATGGGGTCTGATTGCTGATATTCAACCACCTGATGTGGAAACAAAAATTGCCATTCTGAAAAAGAAATCAGAAATAACCAGGGTCTTTTTTCCGGAGGATGTTTATTATTTTCTCGCCTCAAGTGATACCAGAAATATCCGTGAACTGGAAGGAATGCTTATACGACTCGGTGCGTTCAGCAGTCTTCAGAATATTCCGGTTACTCTGGATATGGCAAAGGAAAATCTTAAAGATATTCTGGGTGACAGGCATAAAGAAATAACTGTTGAATTAATTCAAAAAACTGTTGCTGATTATTTTGATTTGAAGGTAGTTGACCTGAAGTCGGAAAAACGGTTAAAAAATATTGTGCAGGCACGTCAGATAGCCATCTGGCTCTGTAGAGATATGACTAAATCATCCTATCCCGACATAGGATTAAAGTTTGGTGGAAAAGATCATTCAACTGTCATACACTCCTACAAAAAAATAGATAAAGCACTCGCAGATGATCCTAAACTATCTAAAATTATTGATGAAATAAGACGTATACTTCTCAAGTAAGGAAAACCTGTTGATTCAGTGTGAACAACTGTTGATAATTTTTTACGCTGTGCAAAAGTGCAGAACATATCGTTCAGTATACACAGGCAACAGATGATAGTTACTCGTTACAATTAAGCCTGTTACCGGGTTATCCCCAGTTTCCACAGGACCAACAATATACTACAAAGGTTTTAAATATTTTATAAACATACTACTATGTTATTAAAAGGGGGACGTACATGGAATTCAAAATTGAAAAAGAGCAATTCCTGAAGTCGCTGCAAAAAATTCAAGGTATTGTTGAAAAAAGAACTTCAATGCCTATTTTATCAAATGTTCTTCTTGAAGCTACCGAAACATCTCTTCTTGTCACTGCAACGGACCTGGAAGTAGGAATGAAAAGCAGTTATTCGGCTGAAGTTGTTACCCCTGGAAAAATTACTGTTTCTGCAAAAAAATTATATGAAATTGTCAAGGAACTTCCGAATCAACCAATTTCGTTTTTAACGAAAGACAACGATTGGGTCGAAATAAAGTGCGGAAAGGTTCAATTTAACATCGTCGGACTCTCACCGGATGAATTTCCTTATTTTCCCGATGTAAAGGAAGAAAACCTCTTTGAAATTGAAACGTCTCTGCTGCGCGGAATGATTGAAAGAACCTCGTATGCCATCTGCACTGATGAAACAAAATATAATCTTAACGGAATTTTTACCAAAGTTGAAGTACGTCCTGACGGCAGTAACAGCCTTAAAATGGTTTCTACAGACGGTCATCGTCTCTCGATCGCTTCAGGTAATCTGAAAGGAACCGCCGGACCGGAACTTCTGAAAGGTGTCATTCTGCCGAAAAAAGGTGTCTTTGAGATGAAGAAGATCACCGATGAAGAAGGCGGAACGTTGCTGTTTGGTTTCATGGACAACAGCGCCGTTATCAAACGGGGCGATTCATACATGGTCATGCGCCTGGTTGATGGAGAATTTCCCGATTACAATCGTGTTATTCCGACCTCTAACACACAGGTTGTGACCGTCAACAAGGAAGATTTCAGTCATTCCGTGCGCCGTATGGCGATTCTTTCCAGTGAAAAATTCAAAGGTATCATGCTGGAAATATCTTCTGGCGGGCATTAAAATTTCTTCCAGTAATCCGGAGTTGGGAGATGCCATGGAAGAATTGGATGTCGCCTACTACCGGAGAACCTATTTCAGTCAGATTTAATGCCCGCTATCTCCTTGATGTTCTTGCCGTTGCCGAAACAGAACGGGTTGAAATGAAATTCAAGGACGAGCTTTCTCCTTCGATTATTGTTCCGGAAAATTCTGACAGTTTTCTTGCCGTTATTATGCCGATGAGGCTTTAATAGCGGCTGATGCGTCTCTGCTCCGTGGCGGTTGCCGATTTCAGGAATATACGTTCTGTTCATATTGAACCGGGTGAACGATTCAATCTGCTGTATGGCCTTAACGGCCAGGGTAAGACAAATCTGCTGGAAGCAATTTATCTGCTGGGAAGTCCCCGCTCATTCAGAACATCGCGATTGCCCGAGCTTGTCAGGCATGGTGAACGGCAGGCTCAGATTCTGGGCACGGTTGAATCAGGTGGTATTGAGAATCAGTTACGGCTGGTTATTGAAGCAGCCGGTCGCAAGGTGGAAATTGACGGAAAAGCGGTACATAAAGCATCTGAACTGCATGGCAAACTGAACGCGGTGGTGTTTTCACCCGATGATACCGGCATGGTCAGAATGGGGCCTGAATCCAGGCGTCGCTACCTTGACCGGGCTGTCTATATGGGTGATATCGGGTATCTGCACTGTTGGCACTCGTATCAGCGGATTCTTAAACAGCGCAATCATCTGCTGAAAAGTTCTGACAGAACCGGTCTGGATATATGGACCGAAAAACTGGCTGAAACGGGAGCAGAGGTTATTGAACGGCGGCTCAGATTTGTTGCCGTACTGGATGGCAAACTGCAGAAATATTATGCCACCATAGCAGGTGACGAGCGAAACATCCCGCCTCAGCTATCACCCGGACGGGGTTACAGTCGACAGAACGGGAGTATATCCGCGAGGAACTGCTGGAGCTGTTCAAACGACATCAGCGATCCGACGAACGCTACGGAACAACAACAGCCGGTCCGCATCGTGATGATCTGACCTTTGTGCTGGATGAGCGACCGCTCAAAGCATTTGGTTCGCAGGGACAGCAGAAAAGTTTTGTCCTGGCGCTCAAGATGGCCGAGATGGACAACCTGCAGGATATTTTTGGCGAAGCGCCGCTGCTGCTGCTGGATGACATGAGCTCCGAGCTTGATGCCCGCAGGAACCATAACCTGATGGAGTTCCTGACGACGAGAGAAATTCAGGTCTTTATCACAACAACGGAACGGTCTCCGGCTCTGCTGGAGGCTGCACCACACTGCGCCGTCTTTCATGTCGAAGACGGCAATCTGACGTTTGAAGGAAGTTAACCGCATGAGTGAACAGGAAAATGTAACACACGGCTCCGAAGAGTATGGTGCTGAAAATATCAAGGTTCTGGAAGGGCTGTCGGCGGTACGCAAACGACCGGCCATGTACATCGGCTCCACTTCCAGTGCCGGTCTCCACCACCTCGTGTATGAAATCGTCGATAACTCGATTGATGAGGCCCTGGCCGGTTATTGCAACGATGTCTCAGTAACCATCAATACCGACGGTTCGATAACGGTTGTCGACAACGGTCGCGGCATCCCGACCGATATAATGCCGAATGAGGGGAAATCGGCCGCCGAAGTCGTTCTGACGGTGCTGCATGCCGGCGGCAAGTTCGACAACGATTCCTATAAGGTTTCCGGTGGTCTGCACGGGGTCGGCGTTTCGGTCGTCAATGCCCTCTCCAAATGGCTTGAGCTGGAAATTCGTCGTGACGGCAAGATATTCCGTCAGTCCTATCGTCGCGGTGACCCTCAGGCACCGCTTGAGATGGTAGGCGAAACCAAAAAACGCGGTACCAAGATCACCTTCATGCCGGATGAGGAAATCTTCGAGACGACCGAATTCTCCTTCGATATCCTTTCCCAGCGTATCCGCGAAATGGCGTTTCTTAACGCCGGGGTGCGGATCAAGATCAGCGACGAACGGGTCGATGGTAAATCCCACGAGTTCCATTACGAAGGGGGGATCAACTCCTTTGTCGAGTATCTGAACCGCAACAAGGCTGCAATCAACCCCAAGCCGATGTACTTCAAGGGTGAAAAAGGGGGGGTGGAGATGGAAGTCTCCATGCAGTACAACGACTCCTACGACGAGAAGATTTTTGCCTTTGCCAACAACATCAACACCCATGAGGGTGGCACCCATCTGGCCGGTTTCAAGGCTGCCCTGACCCGTACCATGAACGCCTATGCGGCGGCCAACAACCTGCTCAAAAACGAGAAGGTTACGGTTTCCGGCGACGACCTGCGCGAGGGTCTGACCTGCGTCATTTCGGTCAAGATCCCCCAGCCGCAGTTCGAAGGGCAGACCAAGACCAAGCTGGGCAACTCCGAGGTCAAAGGGTACGTCGAATCGCTCCTCAATGAGCGTCTGGCGGTGTATCTCGAAGAAAATCCCAAGATTGCCAAAGATATTCTCAACAAGTCGATTGAAGCCGCCCGTGCCCGTGAAGCGGCCCGCAAGGCCCGCGACCTGACCCGCCGCAAGGGTGCTCTGGACATGGGTGGACTGCCGGGTAAACTGGCCGACTGCCAGGAAAAGGATCCGGCGCTCTGCGAACTGTATCTGGTCGAAGGTGATTCGGCCGGCGGCTCGGCCAAACAGGGACGTGACCGGAAAAATATGGCGATCCTGCCGCTCAAGGGAAAGATTCTCAACGTCGAGAAGGCCCGTTTCGACAAGATGATCTCCTCGCAGGAGATCCGCACCCTGATCACGGCGCTCGGCACCGGCATCGGCAAGGACGACTTCAATATCGCCAAGCTGCGCTATCACCGCATCATCGTCATGACCGACGCCGACGTCGACGGTCAACACATCCTGACGCTGCTGCTGACGTTCTTCTACCGCAACATGCGCGAACTGATCGAACGCGGTCACCTCTACATCGCCCAGCCGCCGCTCTACAAGGTCAAGCGCGGCAAAAGAGAACAGTACCTGCGCGATGAACACGCCATGCAGGAATTTCTGCTGGAAGAAGGGTCTGAAGAGCTGACCCTGCGCCTTGAAAAGGGTGATCGTACCTACAACGGCAAGCAGATTATCCCGGTCATCAAGCAGTTCATCGAAAACCGTGCCATCTTCAACAAGGTTGTCAAGAAGGGGATTTCTCCCGAACTGCTTTCGATTGTCATCCGCAGTAATGTACCGGCCGGTCTTGAAGAGCTGTCTCAGATTGTGCCGTACCTGGAAGGGATGAAGGCGCTGGCCGAAGGCTCGGAGTACCAGATAGAGGAACAGCGCATCTCCTTCCGGATCGGCAATATCCGCTCCATCATCGACCAGCAGACGCTGTCGGTGCTCTCGACCCGTGAATATGAGCTCCTGGTAGACAACCACCGCCGGATCGTGGAGACCATGGCTGATGGCCGGGCCTTTGTCGAGCAGGAGGGGGGAAAGGTGCTGTTTGAGACCACCAACCACCAGGATCTGCTCAACTTCTTCCTCGAAAACGCCAAAAAAGGGCTGGCCATCCAGCGCTACAAAGGTCTGGGCGAGATGAACCCGGAGCAGCTCTGGGAAACCACCATGAACCCTGAAAACCGCGTGCTGCTGCAGGTCAAGATCGAGGATGTCGTCGAGTCGGACGAAATTTTTACCATCCTGATGGGCGATCAGGTTGAGCCGCGGCGCCAATTCATTGAAACGAATGCGCTGAACGTCGTCAACCTGGATATTTAAACCTGGCTGTAGTAGGGTACCCAAGTAGTGTTTTTTTGGCCCCAATAAGTGTTTTTGCCATGCATAAAAAGGGTAGCCAATCGCGGCTACCCTTTTTATGTATGGTTTTCCAAAAACCGTGAGGAGAAACAGCCGGTACCAGCCTGTAAACTCCAGCGTGACAAGATACGACACAACCGGTGGATGTGAACCACCTGAAAGGGATGAAATGAAAAAATCAAGCTCATTACCCCGCCTGACCCTGCTGATCGTCCTTGCGATTGCAACAACCGCCGCTGTGTCACTCCGAACCGTGCACGCCGAAAAGAGTTCGCCCCTCTCGATCACTCTGGAAGGGTACCCGTATCCTTATCCGGTCAGTTACCTGCCACTGGTCATTGAAGGGCAGGACCTGAAGATGGCCTATATGGATATAGCGCCGAAAGGAAATGGAAACGGCAAAACTGTGATGCTTCTGCATGGGAAGAATTTCTTCGGCGCTTATTGGAAGGACACGATTGCGGTTCTCACAGAACAAGGCTACCGGGTCATCGTTCCCGATCAGATAGGGTTTGGTAAGTCGTCGAAACCCAACATCCATTACAGCTTTCATGCCCTTGCCGGGAACACCAAGAAACTTCTGGATACCCTGGGTATCAAGGAAGTGACTGTTGTCGGACACTCCATGGGGGGGATGCTGGCAACCCGCTTCGCCCTGATGTATCCTGATGTGACAACCAGGCTTGTCCTTGAGAATCCGATCGGACTGGAGGACTACCGCATATTCGTCCCCTTCGTTTCAGTCGACGAACAATACAGGAATGAATTGAAAGCAAACCCTGAAAATATCCGTAATTACCATAGAACCTATTTTGCGAGCTGGCTGCCCGAGTTTGGGGAATTTGCCGAGGTCGCCATCCGCCAAAGGCTGAGTGGAGAGTATCCCCGTATGGCAATGTCGTCGGCACTGACGTACGAAATGATTTATGAACAGCCGGTGTGCCACGAATTTGCCAACGTAAAGGTAAAGACGCTTCTCGTGATCGGCCAATCAGACCGGACGGTGGTAGGCAAGGCCCGTGTGAAAAAGGAGTTGCTGCCGCACGTCGGGCTGTACCCCGAACTTGGTCGCAAAACAGCCGGGCTGATTCCGGGGGCAAAGCTGGTAGAAATAGCCAATGCAGGCCATATCCCCCACCTGGAGATGAAGGACAGATTCCACGAAGCCCTACTCAATTTCTTGCAAGAATGATTGCGCAATTAGTGGTATACACCATCGATCAATGAGGGATTTTCCCGGGGTGACGTGGTTCGCACTCGTCGGTATCAAGGGCTCTGCAATATGAGGTTGCCTGCACGCACAGCTTTGCTCGTAATACTCGCCATGGTTGCCTTCGCGGCAAACTCGTTGCTGTGCCGAATGGCGCTCAAAAATACCGGCATTGATGCGGCCAGCTTTACGACCATCCGTATTATTTCCGGTGCGGCTGTGCTCTGGTTGATTGTATGCGCACGAGGCATTCCAGACGGTTTGAATGGTTTGATGGGAAGCTGGCTGTCCGCTCTGGCATTGTTTGTCTATGCTGCCGGTTTTTCATGTGCCTATGTGAAACTGCCTGCCGCTGTAGGTGCCTTGATTCTCTTCGGTGCCGTCCAGACAACCATGATTGGCTATGGCCTGTGGTGCGGAGAAAGAATGGGGGGAGTACAGGTCGCCGGGTTATGTGCTGCTTTTGCCGGTTTGATCTCTCTTTTGCTTCCAGGGTTATCGGCCCCGCCGGTAGCCAGCTCGCTTGTAATGGTGACCGCCGGAGTTGCCTGGGGTATCTATTCCCTGCGAGGAAAAGGGTCGGGTGATCCGATGATTGCAACGGCTGGCAATTTTTTGCGCGCCGTTCCTTTCACTGCACTCCTGTATGTGATCACGGTCGCCGATGCCTCTCTGGACGGGGCCGGGATCTGGTATGCCGTCGTTTCTGGCGGGCTGGCCTCGGGGGTGGGATATGCAATCTGGTATGCTGCGCTGCCAGGCTTGAAGGCGACAAACGCGGCGACCATTCAGTTGAGCGTCCCTGTAGTAGCGGCAGTGGGAGGCGTCATTTTTCTCGGCGAGACAATCACCCTCAGGCTCCTGCTGAGTTCTGCCGGAATTCTCGGAGGGGTAGCACTTGTAATAATGTCAAAGAAGCAGTGTGCTGATGCCCGACAATCAGGTGCGCTATAATGCGTACGGTTTTTTGGAGATAAAACTAGTGTGGTTTCTCACGACAAGTATTCATTACTTGTTATCCGTTCTAAAGGGAGGGTGGCGATGAGGGTTTATGGTGTTGCGTTGTTGGCTGTATTGTGCGCAGGTTGTGCCAGTCAAAATGTGTGGGTAAGAGATTCAACTACTGTGGCACAAGCCCAACAAGACCTCGCAGAGTGCAGGTATGATTCTGAAAAAAGAATGGGTGCAGGTGCTCAACAAGGGGCTCTGAGTGTAAATACGGTTAATAAGTGCATGATATCAAGGGGATATTATTTAGCCAATAAGCAAGATTTAGAAAACTGACATAGGGTAGAAACGGGCAATTGACCATGGGATATCAATCGGCGTATGAAAACGCCAACGTCAAGCAACTCGCCTAATTCTAATTCATGGTACTACGTTATAAATAGGGTTCTCTTGTCAGAGAATTTGTGGTAAGGTCAGCGACTGTTTTTCAAAGGCGGATCTTCCTGAAATCGTGCGCATATCCCCCTATTTACTTGTGGAGGAATGAGGCAACAATGGGGGAAATTCGATGCGATAAATGGGGCTGAACGGTTTTTAATTTATTGTAAAGACGTTACCAGTAAACTCCTAATCGAGTCATCCTACAAACATTTACATTACCTTTCTCAATCGTTTTGATGAGAATAGCAGATACGAGGTACCAATGCAGACCCCAACAGAAATCCCAGTCAACAAGATAGCGGTTAACATTGAAGATGAGATGAAGCGTTCCTACATGGACTACGCCATGTCGGTCATTATCGGCCGGGCACTGCCTGACGTGCGCGACGGTCTCAAGCCGGTTCACCGGCGCTGCCTGTACGCCATGTACGACATGAGCAACGACTACAACAAGCCGTACAAGAAATCGGCCCGTGTGGTCGGTGATGTTATCGGTAAGTATCATCCCCACGGCGATACGGCCGCGTATGACACGATCGTGCGTATGGCCCAGGATTTTTCCCTCCGTTACATGCTGGTGGACGGCCAGGGTAACTTCGGTTCGGTGGATGGTGACCGCCCGGCTGCGATGCGTTATACCGAGATCCGCCTGCGCCAACTTTCCCACGAACTGC
The DNA here is from genome assembly GCA_963760075.1 of uncultured delta proteobacterium. Classification (GTDB taxonomy): domain Bacteria; phylum Desulfobacterota; class Desulfuromonadia; order Geobacterales; family Pseudopelobacteraceae; genus JACRCG01. Next base: position 237,195 of record CAVXBQ010000005.1, read on the forward strand.
TGACCGACCTGGACAAAGAAACCGTCAACATGGTCCCGAACTACAACGAGGAGATGCTGGAGCCGACGGTGCTGCCGTCCAAGTTTCCCAATCTGCTGGTCAACGGTTCGACCGGTATTGCGGTCGGCATGGCCACCAATATACCGCCCCACAACCTGGGCGAGATGATTGACGGCATCATCGCCGTGATCCAGAACCCGGAGATCGACTTTGAGGAGTTGCTGGCGATGGTTCCGGGGCCGGACTTCCCGACCGGTGCCACCATCTACGGTCGCCAGGGTATCAGGGATGCCTACAGCACCGGTCGCGGCATCATCCAGATCCGTGCCAAGGCCCATGTCGAGGCGTCCAAACGTTCGGAGCGTCAGGCGATTATCGTCACCGAGCTCCCGTACCAGGTCAACAAGGCCCGCCTGATCGAGAAGATCGCCGAGCTGGTCAAGGAGAAGAAGGTCGAAGGGATTACCGAGATCCGCGACGAGTCCGACCGTCAGGGGATGCGGATCGTCATCGAGGTCAAGCGGGACGAAAACGCCGAGGTGCTGCTCAATCAGCTCTACAAGCAGTCCCAGCTGCAGGTCTCGTTCGGCATCATCATGCTGGCCATTGTCCACAACCGTCCTCGGGTGCTGACACTGCGCGAGATGATGGACTGTTTCGTCGAGCATCGCTGCGAGGTCGTGACCCGCCGGACCAACTTCGAGTTGAAAAAGGCGCTGGCCCGGGCCCATATCCTGGAAGGTCTCAAGATCGCCCTGGACTGGCTGGATGCGGTGATCGAGATGATCCGCGAGTCCAAAACCCCCCCCGAAGCCAAACAGGGGTTGATGGAGGGGAAATTTGCCGATCCCGAATTCCTGACACGGCTAAACCTGCCGCGCCCGGTCGGTTTTGAAAGTTCGGTGCAGCTCTCCGAGATCCAGGCCCAGGCAATTCTGGAGATGCGCCTGCAGCGCCTGACCGGCCTTGAGCGTGACAAGATCATCGCCGAGTACGAAGAGATCATGAAACTGATCGCCCGTTTGCGGGAGATTCTGGCGTCCGATACCGAGATCCTCAAGATCATCGTTGCCGAACTGACCGAGATCCGTGAACGTTTCGGCGACAAGCGCCGCTCCGAGATCGCCGACAAGAGCGCCGATATCTCGCTGGAGGACACCATCGAGGACGAAGAGATGGTGGTCACCATTTCGCACACCGGCTACATCAAGCGGAGCGCCGTTGACCTGTACCGCTCGCAGCGTCGCGGCGGCAAAGGGAAGACCGGCATGAAGACCAAAGAGGAGGATTTCGTCGAGCAGCTCTTCATCGCCTCGACCAAGGATTACCTGCTCTGCTTCACCGACGCCGGACGGATGTACTGGCTCAAGGTCTACGAAATTCCGGAAGGGAGCCGCACCACCAAAGGGAAGGCGGTTGTCAATCTGGTCAACGTCTCGGCCGATGAAAAGATTACCACGATCCTGCCGGTCAAGGAGTTCAGCGAGAACACCTACCTCTTCATGGCCACCCAGAATGGTGTGGTCAAAAAGACCTCGCTGGTCGATTACTCCAACGTCCGGAGCGGCGGCATCATCGCCGTCAATCTGGACGACGGTGACAAGCTGATCTCCGTGGCTCTGACCGACGGCACCAAGGACATCTTCCTGGCTTCACGGAACGGTAAAGCCATCCGCTTCAACGAAGAGGATGTCCGCCCGATGGGACGCGTCACCCGCGGGGTACGCGGCATGAACCTCGCCAAGGATGACCGGGTGATCGGCATGGAGATCGTCGACAATACGGCGGTCGGCTCGACCATCTTCACCGTCTGCGAAAACGGCTTCGGCAAGCGCACCGACCTGGACGAATATCGTGACCAGTCGCGCGGCGGCAAGGGGATCATCACGATCAAAACCACCGAGCGCAACGGCTCCGTGGTCAACGTCATGCAGGTCGCGGACGACCACGACCTGATGGTGATCACCGACCAGGGCAAGATCCTGCGGGTGCCGGTGTCCGGATTCTCGGTCATCGGCCGTAATACCCAGGGTGTCACGCTGATGAACACCGAAGACAACGAGAAGGTTGTGGCTGTCGCCCGTCTGGCCGAGAAGGATGAAGACGAAGGGGATGGCGATATGGAAGAGGGAGATGAAGGGACTGAAGAGGGTGAAACAGAGGTGTAGCGAGCAACACCTTCACATAGTCTAAAACAGAACCGGGACGCGACACATCAGTTGCGCCCCGGTTTTTTTATTTGCCCCGGACCGGTAAGCCGGACAGGAACAGGGCCTTAACGGAAAAACGTCATCCCCAACAGGAATTTGCTGGAGTTGAGTGGCTCATTCGGGGTGGCGGTTCCGGCATTTGAGATGTGATGATAGCGGTACTCCAGTGTCAGGGCCGTGTTGTTGTTAAGGAAATACTGAAGGCCGGTTCCTGCCTGGTAACTGAAGCAGAGCTTCGATCCCATGGTCGGCAGCCCCAGGTCTACGTAGAGCGGGCCGCCACCGGCGAAGACGTAGGGCGCCGAATCCTTCAGGCCGGTGAATTTCCAGCTTCCCAGGACGTATCCTCCCGCCATGGACCGTCCACCGTGGTCTACCGCCATGTGATAGGGCAGTTCCAGCAGCAGTTCGTGTCTTCCCTGGTACCACTTCTCCTTTCCAACCTCATCCGATAGAAACCAGCCAAACCGGGCAATGGCATCCCACGTCTGCACCTGGGTGCGTGTTGCGCCGAAATTTTTGTGGGTTATGCCGTAACCGGTGAGCCCTCCGAACTCGCTGTCAGCTGTGGCGACACCGACAGCATGTTCCTGGCATAATCCTCCGGCAACTGAAACAAAAAGCAGCACTGCGGCGACACAGAGTGATTTCACGTGGTTTCCTTTGGTACCGTACACATAACGGCGCTGGTTCAGAGAGTGGGAGTCTTACGTACGTGTCTGAAGAGTGCCGCAGTGTGCGCCGTTACCATTTCTGCTTCATTTCGAAGGACAGGATTTCGGGCAGGTGCCGCATGAATGAAAGGATGCTGTGGGGCGATTTCCAGAGCATTTTCGTATACCCCCAGTGTGATGGTGCTGCGGTGGTAGAAGCGGCGGATGAACTCGTCGTAGAGATCCTCCAGCTGTTGTTTGGTCATACCGTGGGGTACGAAGACGAAGTTCATGCAGTTCATCAAATCCCAGTTCTCATTGAACTCCCCCTGCTCTCGGATCGTATTGTAGATCGGTGCGCCGGGAAAGGGGGTGAACTTGGTGACATTGATCTCGTCCAGCGGAAGTGACAGGGCATAATCGATGGTGCGGCGGATGGCGGTCTCGTCTTCGCCCGGCAGGCCGACCATGAAAAGCCCCTTGACGCGCATGCCGGCCTCCTTGACCATGCGCAGCTTGCGCCCGACCTCGTCCAGTCCGAAGAATTTACGGTGCTGTTTCAGGATTTCCGGATCGCCCGACTCGATGCCGAAATTGACCTGCCAGCAGCCGGAGCGTTTGAGGAGCGCCAGCAGTTCCTCGTCCACATGTTCCAGGCGGGCGATGCAGTTATAGGTGACCTTCAATCCCTTGCGCTCCTTGATTGCGCAGAACTCTGCCACCCGTTGTGCGGTCAAAGGTGAACAGATCGTCGTAAAAGAAGACGTGCCGGATGCCGAAGTCGCGGTTCAGCATTGCCATATGCTCGACGATATACTCCGGAGAGTTGAAGCGGAAGCCGCGGCTGAATACCGAACGGTCGCAGTAGGAGCAGGAATAGGGGCAGCCGCGGCTGGAGATGATGCTGGTGTTGGGCGCCGTCGGATAACTGAAGAGCGGCAGGTTGTAGCGCCGGGGGAATTGGGGCAGCATGTGGTAGGCGGGGAAGGGGAGGTTCGTCAAGCTCCTTGATCAGTTCACGCGGCGCCGAAAAAACACCGGTGCCGTTCGCATCTCGGTAGGCCACGCCGGAAATCTGCTCGATCCCCTTGAATCCGGCTTGCGCCAGTTCCAGCATGGTGTTTTCGCCTTCGCCGATCACCAGGCAATCAATGGCGGGAAAGGAATCCAGCAGCGGTGCGCCGATCGTGCAGGCATGGGCTCCGCCGAAGATGGTGTGGATATGCGGCGCCTTATCCTTTACAGCAGCGGCGATACGATACCCCTCATTGAATGAGGAGGTTGTCGTGGATATGCCCAGACAGTCGGGGCCGCGCCGGATGATCTCTTCGACCAGCTCGGCGAGCGGCATCGGCGTTGCGTAGCAGTCGATGATTTCGACGTCGATGCCGGCCCGTTCGAGTACGGCCGCCATGCTCATCATACCCAGCGGCGGCATCAGGTTGAATACCGTGCTGATATCTTTCATGCCGCTGAGCCAGTTGCTGCCGTAGGGGTGCAGGAGGATTATTTTCACGCGTCATACTCCGCTTGGAAATGTTTTTTTCCGGTTTCATAAGGTCTCCGGAGGAGGCGTGATTATCTATAGCACAGAGTAGCGGGTTTTGAATCTGAATTGCTGTCACGCAACACAATTTCTGTTCAGATATAGTTTGACAAATTGCGATTAATTGCCCGATATAAAGAAAATTATAATTTAGGGGGGGGCATGAAACACTCTACATTCGTTCCGAGACCTCCCAAGCCGCTCTTCTCGCTCTACAATCTTGCCCAGTTCGGCTTCTTCCTCTCAGGCATCCCCAAAAACAGCTTCGGATCGGTCGATGTCACCAACCGGTGCAATCTGCGTTGCGATCACTGCTATTTTTTCGAACAGGACCACTCTTCCGAGTGGTCGCTTGAGCAGTGGAGAGAAAAATTCGAGAGCATGAAGGCGAATGGTTTTCGTTCCTTCCAGTGCACATGGGTCGGGGGGGAACCGCTCCTCCGTCTGCCGATCATCGACTTGGGGAGACGGTACTTCAGGCATAACAGCGTGACCACCAACGGCACGCTGCCGCTCCCCGACTGGAAAGATGTGAGCTGGTATATTTCCATCGACGGGGGGAGGGAGAATCATGACAAAATGCGCAACCTGCCGGGGCTTTACGATACGATCAAACAGAACATAGACGCGACAGAAGGACTGAAGATCACCATCGCCTACTGTATTACCAGTGACAATGCTACCGAGATTTTCGCATCTCTGGAGGAGTGGAGCAGAAATCCAAAGGTCAGAAACATGGTGTTCAGCTTTTTTACCCCTGTCAGACGGACTTGACGACTCCTTATGGCTTGGATGGGATGAAAAGGACCGGGTACTTGAGCTTCTGATTGAAAAGAAGAAGGTCTACGGGGATTTTATCGTCAATACGGAACGTGCTCTCAGGCTGATGAAATCCGACAGGTCGCGGTCGGTCACCGACAGATGCCCGTTTGCTGAAAAATCATTTGCACTGGGACCGGACGGGATTGCATGAAAGAACCGTGCATGCTTGGTCCCAAGGCCGATTGTGACCGCTGTGGCTGCGTTGTACCGTTTTACCTGAAGTCGCTGACGGACAGAAAGCTTGTTGTCAGCGATGTGGTGACAACGCTGAAACAAAAGTTAAAAATATGTTTTCGCAGGGTAATCATTGCTGATTTTAGGTACGGCTGATAATCATGCGCGTTTAGAAAACTGATTGATAACTTACCACATCCTGTTTATCCGGGATAGGATAGATATATTGACTTGATATCACTTAGTTATGTAACAATTAATCGTTTTATAGACAGGTATCGGAGTGACTTTACTGACGCACAATGTTTTAACAGTTGATGTAGAGGATTGGTACCATGTCTGTGGACCAGGGGGAGCTATCACCTGTTCCTCCTCGCGAGACATGGCGGGTTCGCCGTAACCTGGAAATAATTCTGGCTCTGCTTGTCGAGCATGGTCAGAAGGCCACGTTTTTCATGCTTGGGTTCCGTGGCCGAAAACGATCCGGATTTAGCGCCAATGATCTGTTCAGCAGGGCATGAAATAGCTTCTCACGGCTATTCACACCGTCTGGTGTCGGATTTGACGCCGCAACAGTTTCGGGATGAACTGCAGCTCACCGAACGGATACTGATGGAGCAGACCGGGCAGCGGCCGTTTGGCTACAGGGCGCCGCAATGGTCTCTGTCGGAGCGAACCGGCTGGGCCTTTGCCATCCTGCGGGAACAGGGTTATCTGTATGATTCAAGTCTCAACCCGCTTCCGTTTGTGGGTAATTCCCGCGGCAGCCGCACCCCCTACCGTCTTGAGGGTGAAGGAGCAGGGCTGTGGGAGATTCCGCCGATGGTGACCCGGTCCTTGATCGGTAACCTGCCGACCGGTGGCGGATGGGGGTTCAGGTTTTTTCCTTTCAGGATGATCTGCGCGACAATTGAAGCGCTTAACCGCAGACATCATCCGGCTGTTCTGTATCTTCATCCCCGTGAGGTGGACCCTGCCGGTCCCCGGCTTGACCTGCCCCGCTCTGAAGAGGTTCGTATCCTATGGGACCCGAACGGATGCGACTCCCCGATTGAGGGAGCTGTTCCGGCGTTATCGATTCATCACCCTCAAGGAGCTGGTAGACGAGTGGCAGCATGTATCCTGATTCCTGCATATAACGCTGAGAAAACCATTCTGGCGGTGGTTCGTGAGTGCCTGGAGCATCGCCTGCCGGTGGCGGTGGTCGATGATGGTTCGGATGATGATACGTCAGCTCTGCTGTCCGGATTGCCGATTACGCTGCTCCGGCATGAGCGAAATCTCGGCAAGGGAGCGGCGCTGAAAACCGGTTTTGCCTGGGCGCTCGAGTCCGGTTTTGACGGTGTGGTCACGATTGATGCCGACGGCCAGCATGATGTTTCAGCCATCCCGCGGCTGGTCGCGTCTGCACAAAGCGGACAATGGGGTATCCTGATTGCGTCCCGTCACTCCCAGTTCGAACAGATGGCCGGGCTCCGCAAATTCTGGAACCGTGTCGGTGTCTGGTGCATCTGGAAACGCACCGGTTTTGAGATTACCGACAGTCAGTCCGGTTTCAGGTACTATTCACGCGACGTATTGAACAACGTGTCATTGAAGTCAGATGGCTACGCTCTGGAGATGGAAATCCTGCTGAAGGCCTGGAAGAGCGGCTTTACGGTCGGTTCCCTGCCGATTGCCGCACGGGTTGCCGATGGCCGCGCAACCAGCCATTATCGGCCATTCAAGGATACGGTAAATATCAGCATGACATTTTTACGCAATATGTAACGAGGCATTAGTCAAATGATCAACACCCTGAAAAATTATACCAAAGAAAAGGTGCTTTCCTATCTCCTGTCCATGGCGACCAACTCATCGGATGAGACGCTGATCAAGATGACCCATCTGATGGAGATGATCCCCAAGAAGGATTACTACAAGGAACGCATCCGCTGGATCCGCGGACTGGTGCGGGACAAGCATCCCGAGTATCGAGTTTCCCCGCCGGATCCTGCGCGACCTGCACCCCAACCAGCGCGACAAATGGATCAGCAACCTGGCCATCAATCACCTGCTGAACGGCACCAACAAACGCAAGGAGTGGGCCGACACACACGGCTTCTATCCCCCTTCAACGGTGGTCATCAGTCCTACCATGAAGCTGCGACCTGAACTGTTACGGCTGTTATGCCGGCGACTACGGCAAGTCTCTGGAACTGTCCCTGGATGAGGTCGATTCGATCCTGATGCAGATGAAGGAGATGGGGATCTATTTCGCCGTCATCTCCGGCGGTGAACCGTTTTACATGGAGGGCATCTTCGAGATATTCAAGAAACACAGCGACATGGCTTTTCTGGTCTTTACCCACGGCGGGCTGATCGATGAAAAGATGGTTGAGAAACTGACCGAAGTCGGCAATGTCATGCCGTCCTTTTCGCTGGAAGGGTACGAGCAGGAAACCGACGAACGCCGTGGCGCCGGGCATTTCAAAAAGGTCATGCACGCCATGGACCTGCTGCGAGAGGGGGGGCTCTCCTTCTGCGGTTCATTCACCCATTCCCGCAAAAACTCCGACATCATCACCAATGGCGAGTACATCGACATGCTGCTGGACAAGGGGGTCTTTGCCCTGTGGCTCTTTTCCTATGTTCCGGTGGGACGAAAGCCGGACACCGGAACTGATGCCCACCCCCGAACAGCGGGACGGCCTGCGCCGCAGCGTGGCCGAGTATCCGCGACAGCAAGCCGATGCTGTTCATCGATTTCTGGAATGACGGGCCGATGATCTCCGGCTGTCTGGCCGGCGGCCGCAAGTATTTTCATATCAATGCCAACGGCGATATCGAGCCGTGTGTCTTTTGCCATTTTGCCGTTGATAATATCCGCCGGACAACCATGCACGAGGCGCTGGCATCGCCGTTTTTCACGGAAGATCCGGCGAAAGCAGGGTGAGCATGACAACCTGCTGCGCCCCTGCATGCTGATCGATCAACCTGACGTCGGACGGGAGATGTTCGCCATCGAAGGCGCCTACGCCGACCCATGAAGGGGCGGAGGAGATTTTTACCGGTCTGGCGGACAAGCATGGATGACTACTCCCGCGCCTATGGCGGAGATTGCCGATCCGGTCTGGGAGGATGAGTTCAAGGGGCATCCGGCACAGACAAGGAAAACCGGAAGCAAAGCATGAATGTCCTGCTGGTAAACCCCCCTTCGCTGAGCGTGTTTAACACGTTTGGTCTGAGCCTCCCCCCCATCGGTCTGCTCTACGTTGCCGCCACCCTTGAACAGGCGGGGCACACCGTGGTTGTACGGGATCTGGCCGCCGATGGCGTACATCTGGATGACGGGGATATCCGGCGGGCCGACCTGGTGGGGATTTCGGCTGATACGACCAGGGCGGGCAAGGCGCTTGCCATCGCCCGCCGGGTGTCTGCGATCGGCAGGCCGGTGGTGATGGGCGGTCCCCATCCGCAATTCATGGCGGCCGATATTTTTGCCGCCGGCTGCGTCGATTATATCGTCAAGGGGGAAGGGGAACTCATCTTTGCCAACCTCCTGACCGCGCTGCAAAACCGGGATGATGTCGCCTCGGTAAAAGGGTTGATCATCAAGGATGGTCGTCACCTGATCGAGACTCCTGCCGCCGATCCGGTCGATGTCGAAACCCTCCCGTTTCCCGCCCGGCACCTGGTGGATCTCCACCGGTACCGGGCCAGCATGGCCGACCGTCCCATAACCCCGATTGTTACCAGTCGCGGGTGCCCCGGCGCCTGTCATTTCTGCTCATCCTCGAGCTTTTTCGGCAGGGGATGGCGCTACCGCAGTGCCGAATCGGTGCTGGCCGAGCTGGATGAGGTCTATAACCGTTACGGTTTTCGGGCCGTCTGCTTCATGGATGACAACTTCACCCTTGCGCCGCAGCGGGTCGAACAGATCGCCGACGGGATCATCGAGCGCGGGTATGACCTGAAATGGTGGAATTTTTCACGGGTCGATACCATTGTGAAAAATCCGGCCATGGTCGCCAGAATGGCGGCTGCCGGTTCCACAACGGTCTATCTCGGCATTGAAAGCGGTAATGAGGAGACGCTGAACTCCCTCGGCAAGAACACCAAGGCGACCGATGTTAGCCGTGGCCGTGGAAATCCTGAGAGCAAAACGGGATCGAATCCTACGGCAGCTACATCATCGGCAACCTGAACGAGACCGCCGCTGACGTGGAAAAGACGATTGACCTGGCGGTCAGGCTGAATACCAACATTGCCCAGTTTTCCATCCTGACCCCGTATCCCGGCACAAAGCTCTATGAGCAGATCAAGGATCGCATCTTCTGCCGGCGCTGGAAGTTTTACGATGGATTGCACCTCGTCTTCCGCCATCCGCTGATAAATCGTCATTACCTGCAGTTTCTGCTCATCAAGGCTTTTGTGAGGTTTTACCGTCGTTCGCACGAAGCCACCCAGGGGTTCAAGCAGGCTGCCGGCAGGGGCAAGCTGACCTTCAGAAAGCTGGCACTCTGTGCGTGGGAGCTGTTTTTTTGATACTGTTACAGCAGTCTCAATCTGTTCTTTATCAAACTGTTTACCATCCTGGTGCCGCGTTGGCTGTTCCCGCCCTTCACCTTTTTCTGGGGCGGACTGTTTTACCTGCTGCTGGCGGATAAACGGCGGGCGGTGCGTTCCAACCTGCGGGTGGTCACCGGCAGGAGTAACGTGGAACGGCTGGTGTTTTCAACCTTCCGCAAGTTCGGTCACAACTGGTGCGATGTGATGCTGATGATGCGGCTAAAGGGGGAAAAACTCCAGGCGCTGATCGGGCGTCGCAGCAGCGGAGCACCGCTGGAGCAGGCACTGGCGGCCGGTAACGGCGCGATTCTGGTTTCGCCCCATCTCGGCAACTGGGAGCTGGGCGGGCTGGGCCTGGCCGATCTGGGGTATACCGTCAACGTGCTGACCTTCCGCGAGCCGGATGAAAAGGTAAACGAGCTGCGTGAGGCGGTCAGGAAGGAGCGCGGTATCCGCTTCATCTACGTGGACCGCGATGATACGTCGCCGCTGGCGATCATCGAGGCGGTCAACGCACTGCGGCGCAACGAGGTGCTGGCCCTGCTGGGCGAACGTGACGGCTCATCCCACACGATCAGGATGGATTTTTTCGGCAGGCCGACCGATATACCGGTCGGGCCCGCCTATCTGGCACTTGCCAGCGGCGCGCCGGTCATCCCGGTGTTCGTGCCGCTGGAGAACGGGAAATATGCGACAGTGATGGAGGAGGCGATCTACTTCAGCGGCGGCCACGGCCAGCACGGCGAGGCCATCCGCAGCGGCATGCAGCGTCTGGCAGCCGTTTTTGAACGCTACATCCGGAAGTATCCGGACCAGTGGTATAATTTTTATGATTTTTGGGAAGAATTCACGAATCAGATACAATGAAGGCATACAAGAGAGGACTATGGATGAGTGACGAGTTGATTCCAAAGGTAAAACAGATGATCATTGACAGCCTGCGTATCGAGGGGATGTCGCCCGATGAGATCGAGACCGATGCCCCGCTGTTCGGCGAAGGGCTGGGGCTGGACTCCATCGATGCCCTGCAGCTGGTGGTCGCCATGGAGAAGGAATTCGGCGTGGTTGTTCCCGACGCCGCCACCGGCACCACGGTCTTTGCCTCGGTCCGCAGCATGGCCGGGTATATCGCGGAACACCGCAAATGAAGGTGCTCTTTATCTCCCCCGGCTGGCCCAAGGGGAGATTGTGGGGGGAACTGGCGTTCAGGTTTCCCTCGCTCTCACTGGCGGCCATTGCCGCCGTCACTCCGCCGGAATGGGAGGTGGCGCTCTGCGATGACCATTCCGAACCGATCGACTTCGATACGGATGCCGACCTGATCGCGCTGACCGCCATGACCCCCCAGGCGCCGCGCGCCTACGAGATCGCCGCCGCTTTCAAGAGCCGCGGCAAGACCGTGGTCATGGGCGGTTTTCACGCCAGCAATCTGCCGGATGAGGCGCTCACCCACGTCGATGCCGTCGTTGTAGGTGAGGGAGAAGTCGTCTGGCCGCGACTGCTTGCCGATTTTTCACAGGGGAGGCTTCAGCGTCTCTACAAGCCGGATGCGATGATACAGCATGGCCGATATTCCGGTGGCCCGCCGCGAGATCTTCAAGGGCAAGGGGTATCTGCTTACCAATACCATCCAGACCACCCGCGGCTGTCCCTTTGACTGTGAATTCTGCTCGGTCACCGCCTTTTACGGGCGCAAGTACCGCAAACGCCCGGTGGATCAGGTCCTGGCCGAACTGCAGGAACTGCGCAAGGCCAATTCCTTCATCTTTTTCGTGGATGACAACATCGTGGCTGACCGCAAATACGCCCTGCCGCTCTTCCAGGGGATGAAGGGGATGGGTTTCAAATGGCTCTCCCATGCGCCGATCGATTTCGCCGGCGACCGCGAGCTGATGCGTGCCGCCGGGGAGTCCGGCTGCCTGGGGATGTTCGTCGGTTTCGAGTCGCTCAACCAGGAATCCCTGTCCGCCATGGGCAAGGTCACCAACCGGGCCCACTCGTTCATGGCGGATGCCCAGACGTTCCGTGACAACGGCATCGGTATCCTCGGCTCTTTTGTGCTCGGCTATGACGGCGACACCCCCGAGATCTTTCCGAAACTGCTCCGTTTCTGCGAGGATGCGCGTCTCGAGGCGGCCATCTTCCCGCTGCTGACCCCCTATCCCGGTACCGCCGTCCGCCGCCGTCTGGAGGCGGAAGGTCGGATCATCTCCAGCGACTGGCGCGACTACGACATGGAGCACATCAACTTCCAGCCGAAGGGGATGACGGTTCAGCAGCTGCAGGAAGGGTACGACTGGCTCAACCGCTCGTTTTATTCATTCCCCTCGATGTATCGCCGGATCTTCAAGCTGCACCGTTCGGTACAGGTCTTCGGGCCGATGAATATCGGTTTCCGCGCGGCCATCCGGCGCAAGAGGAGCGGCGCATGATCTGCTGGATGTTTCCGGGACAGCCGATAGCCTTCGCTGACATGCCGCCCGATGATACCGAATTCCGGAACATCGCCCTGCTCTGCCGGGAAACGACCGGCTTCAATCCCCTTGAAGGCGGCACGTCGGCTTCGGATCTCAGCGAGAGTGTCCGGCTCCAGCTCTTCGGTGCCTGCATCAGTCTGTATCGTGCCAACGTGCTGACGAGCCGGGGTGGCGGGCCGGACCTGATTGCCGAGCACAGCATGGGGATCTATCCGGCGTTGGCGGCATCCGGCTCGATTGACAGTGCGACGGCCCTTGAACTGACCTGGCGGATCGGCCGCTGCCTGGCGCAGATGGGGAACGGGCGCGAGTATGCGCTGGGGTGTGTCATCGGGCTGACCCGTGGGGCACTGGAAACGATAGCGGCCAACAACGGTGTTCATATTGCCAACCACAACACCTCGCGCCATTTTCTGCTGGCAGGCGAGCGGGACAAGGTGGAGGCGGCACTGGTTGAGGCCACGGCCTCCGGCGCCTTTTCGGTGAGCATTTTCGCCTGTGACGCCCCGCTCCATACCCCGCTGATTGCGGAGATAGCCGGAGATCTGCAGCGGATCGTGGCTGAGTACGGCTTTCGCGAACCGCACATCCCGCTGGTGGAGCATATCGGCCAGACGACCCTGACGGCCGCCACCATCCCCGCCTTTCTGGTGGATGAACTCTGCCGCCCGGTGTATTGGGAAACAACCTACCGCGCCCTCCGCTCCCGGGGGGTGACACGTTTTCAAGAGGTGGGTGCCGGCTCGGCGCTCTCCAAATTCAACCGCTGGATCGATAGTGAGACATGAGATATCACGAAACCAAGATAACCGTCCGTTTCAACGAGATCGATGCCTACCGGGTGGCCTGGCACGGCCATTACGTGGCCTGGATGGAGATCGGCCGCAACGCCCTGGCAGGACGGTTCGATCTCGATGCCTTGCAGCTGGCGGCAGCGGGGTATCTGGGGCCGGTGGTCGCCCTTGAGCTGAAATTTCTGCGCCCGGCCCGTTTTAACGATGAACTGACGATCCAGACCACGCTGCGCCGGAGCGAGACCGCCACCCTCGAATTTGTCACTACCATCGTCGGTCCTGACGGTAAAAAATGGCCACCGGTACGACGACCCACGCCTTGACCGATCTGGACGGCGTGCTCCAGTTTCAGCTCCCGCCGGTGATCGCCGAGCGGGTCAATCGCCTGCTGGCGTGGCTGGAGGCGCGATGAAGGTTCTGCTGATCTCCGCCAACCGTGAACGCGATCCCTATCCGGTCTTCCCGATCGGGCTCGCCTCTCTGGCCGGACCGCTGAAAGCCGCCGGTCACCTGCTGGCCGCGCTCGACCTCTGTTTTGAAGCAGATCCTTCGCAGGCCATCTCCTCTGCACTTGCCGAACATCAACCCGATGCCGTTGTCATCTCCCTGCGCAACCTGGACAATGTCACCTGGCCGGGGAGCCGCAGCTACCTGGACGGGGTGCGGGACATCGTTGCCCTCTGCCAGGCCCGCGCCGTGACGATTATCGGCGGCTCCGGATTTTCCCTGATGCCGGTCGAGGTTCTTGCCGCCGTCGGTGCCGATTACGGCGTCGCCGCGGAGGGGGAAGAGGTTGTGCCGCGCCTGCTGGCCTGTCTGGAGTCGGGTGGTGACGCCGCCCTGCTGCCGGGGGTCGTGCTCCGCGGAAGGGCAGATTTTATCCCGCCGCTCCCGGTCGGTGCCATCGGCACACCCGATCGCACCCTCTTTGATGTGGCCCGCTATTACCGTGAAGGGGGGATGGCCAACCTGCAGACCAAGCGCGGCTGCCCGTTCGGCTGCATCTACTGCACCTATCCCCTCCTGGAGGGGCGCTGCATGCGCCTGCGCCCGATCGCCGAGATCATCGCCGAGATCCGCACCCTGGTGGACGATTATGGCGTCAGCTACCTCTATTTCGTCGATGACATCTTCAACTACCCGCCCGATTTTGCCGAGGAACTCTGCCGGACAATGGTCGCAGAGCGGCTGCCGGTCAACTGGTCGGCCTTCATCAACCCTGATTTCATCACGCCGCGGCTGTTGCAGGCGATGCAGGATGCCGGATGCGATGCGGTCGAATTCGGCAGCGATTCCGGATCGGCCCGGATGCTCAAAGCCCTGGGCAAGTCTTTCACCGTTGACTCCATCCGCGAATCATCGCGTCTCTGTCATGAGATGGGGATGGATTTTGCCCACTACATCCTCTTCGGCGGGCCGGGTGAGACCAGGGAAACCGTGCTGGAGACGTTTGCCCTGATGGACGAGGTTGATCCGACGGCAGTCATCACCATGACCGGGATCCGTATCTATCCGGGCACCGCCATGGAACAGGTCGCTTTGAAGGATGGCATCATCGCCGGGGGGGAGTCCCTGCTGGAGCCGCTGTTCTATATCTCGCCTGCGATCAGGGACGGGCTCTGCGATCTGGTCACACAGGAAGCCATGAAGCGCCGTACCTGGATCGTCCCCAGCCTGGAGGTCAATATCAGCTCGGCCATGCTGGATGCCCTGCGAATGTTTCCGGTCAAGGGGCCGCTCTGGAAATTGATGAAGCGGCTGGGCAGGAGCCGCGTACACCCGATGTAATCTGCGCTCCCGCACTCCTCCACTCCTCCCCGCTGGACTTTCTTCCCGGTTATCGGTAATAATAAACTTTTTCAGGAACCTCTCCGGAGTAGCGATGGAATTCAGAGACAAAATTGTTGTCGTCACCGGCGGCACCCGCGGGATCGGGCGGGCCATATCCCTGGCTTTTGCCCGTTGCGGTGCGCAGGTGTTCGCCGCCTATCTGAGCAATGACGAGGCTGCCCGCTCTCTTGCCGGTGAAGCTGCCGACCTCCCCGGGTCGATTGTCGTCATCAAGGCCGATGTCAGCAGCGCAGAGGGCGCCCAGAGCGTCATCAACGCCGCCTCGCTGGAAGCGGGACACATCGACGTCCTGGTCAACAACGCCGGGATCGTCAAGGACGGCTTTCTGGCCATGATGGCCGACGATGACTGGGATGCCGTGATACGCACCAACCTGTACCCCCTGTTTCACTGCTGCAAGTGGGGGGTGCGCAAGATGCTGGCCCGCCGCCGCGGCTCGATCATCACGATCTCCTCCATCTCCGGCATCAGCGGGGCTGCCGGTCAGACCAACTACGCCGCCTCCAAGGGGGCGGCCATCAGTTTTACCAAATCGCTTGCCCGCGAAGTGGGGCCGATGGGGATCCGGGTCAATGCCGTGGTGGCCGGTCTGATCAGGACCGACATGACGGCCGCCCTCAAGCAGGATATCGTGGACAGGATCGTGAAAAGCTCGGCCCTGGGGCGCATCGGCACTCCCGAAGAGGTGGCCGCCGCGGTCCTGTTTCTGGCCTCGGAGCGGGCCTCCTATATTACCGGACAGTCGCTGATCGTCGATGGCGGAATCGTATGATAAAGAGACAACGTGTCGTCATAACCGGTCTGGGGCTCTTCTGCGGCATCGGCACTGATGTGCCGGCATTTACCGACGCCCTGCTGAACGGCAGCAGCGGCATCGGCCCGCTCGACCTGTTCGATGTATCCGCCTTTCCCTCCCGGATCGGCTGCCAGGTCAAGGGGTATGATGCCCGGGACTATTTTGATCGCATGACGGCCCGCAAGCTCTCACGGTCCGACCAGTTCGGGGTGATCGCCGCCGGAGAGGCGCTCAAAGACAGCGGTGTTACGGACTGTTATTCGGCGTACGAGATCGGTGTCTCGATGGGAGCCGGGGCGGCCGGCATGTTCCAGGCGGAGCAGTGGCTGAAATCCCGATCGTGCCGGACAGAAGGCGTCACCCGACCTGCTGCGGGGTGTTCTGCCGGATTCCACCACTACGGTGCTGGCTCGAACCTTCGGGCTGGCCGGTTACCAGGGAACCGTTACCACCGCCTGTTCATCGTCGGCCACCGCCATCGGCTGGGGTGCCGACCTGGTGGCCACCGGCAAACAGAAGGCGGTGCTGGCGGGGGGTGCCGATGCTCTTTCCCTGCTGACCTTTGCCGGATTCAACTCGCTGCGGGTGGTCGACGCCGAGCCCTGTTCCCCCTTCAGCCTCGGCCGCCAGGGTATTTCACTCGGTGAAGGGGCGGCCTGTCTGGTCCTGGAGGCAGAAGAAGACGCCCTGGCACGGGGTGCCAGGATCTACGGGGCGATACTCGGATATTCCCTGGCAGGCGAGGCATGGCATATGACTGCACCGGAACCGTCCGGTGTCGTGGCCGCCCGGGTCATGCGGGAGGCGCTGCAGTCAGCCGGGGTTGAGCCTGAACAGGTGGGGTGGGTCAATGCCCACGGTACCGGCACGCCGCTCAACGACGTCGTGGAATCAAACGCCATGAAACAGGTCTTTGGCGACCATGCTGCCGAGGTGCCGCTGGTGTCCACCAAGGCCATGACCGGCCACTGCCTCGGGGCGGCCGGTGCTATCGAGGCGGTGGCGACGGTGATCGCCCTCAATCAGCACATCATCCCGCAGACCCTCAATTTTCGGGGACGCGATCCGGAATGCGACCTGGATTACTGCCATGACGGTCTGCGTTCCAGCGACTGCGACCTGGCCATGTCCAACTCCTTTGCCTTTGGCGGCAATATTACCTCTCTGGTGCTGGCACTATGAACATCCCCTTGACAGATATCGTTGTGACCGGTTTTTCGGCGGTAACCGCTGCCGGAAACGGTCTGGAACCGCTCCTGGAATTGATCCGCTCCGGCCGGGATGCCCTGACACCGGTTCCTGCGGAACATGCGGATGGAAGGAGCGATCGCTGGGGTAAGGCGCTCGGCTTTAAGGCCACCGATTTTATCCCGCCGCTGAAGGCACGCAAGATGGATCGCTGCAGCCAGTTTGCCGTGGCCGCCGCCGGCCTGGCCCTCGAAGGATGCCGGCATCGACACGCAGACTCTCCGGCCGGAACGGATCGGCATTGCACTCGGATGCGGTTTTGGCGGTGTTGCCAATTCCGCCGAGTTTCTGACGGGATATTTTGCCGGAGGTGTGGAGGGGCTGTCGCCGATGCTGTTTCCCAACACGGTCTCCAACGCGCCCGCCAGCAACGTTTCCATCGAACATGGCCTGAAAGGGCCCAACGTGACCCAGGTTCAGCGGTTCTGTTCGGCGGAGTCGGCTTTCATGATGGCCTGCCGTTTCATCGCCGAGGGGCGGGCCGACATCATGCTGACCGGCGGGGTCGATGACCTGCTGCCGTTGATGCTCTCGGGGTTTACCGCTACCGGACAGAGACGGAGGTATGCCGCGGCCTTTGGCGAGGGGTGCGGCATGCTTGTGCTGGAGAGCGCCGGACACGCAGCCGGACGGGGGGCTCTGGTCAAGGGTCGGGCCGATTCCATCGGCACGGTCGGACTGTTGATCGCCGGTCACGAACGGGACGGTATTGACCTGCTCATGAACGGCTTCCCCTCCCCGGCGCTGGTATCGTTTTCGGGTACGGCCCCCCTTCTCCCGGCATTCAGGGAGTCTGTCGGCACTATCCCTTCGATAGAAACGGGGCGCGTCATCGGCAGCTCGCTGGCCATGGGAGGCACCGCCATGGCTGTGTTGCTGGCCTCGCTCCAGGCCGGCCAGCCGGGCCTGCACCTGGCTGCCTCACCCGAAGGGCCGTACTTCGCCATCCGGTTCAGCGGAGGCGCTTCTGTTTAATCCCGACCCGGCAGCATATCTCCCGCACCGGTACCCTTTCCTGTTACTCGACCGGATTATCGAGCTGGAACCGGGCACGCGGGGAGTTGCCCATACCGGTGTAGCCTCGACCCACGGCTTTCCCCCGATTCTGATGATCGAATGCGTTGCCCAGTTGGCCGGCATTGTTGTTGCCCGGACGGAGGGGGAGGGCGGTTTTATGGCATCCATCGATCATGCCGAATTTTCCGGCTCTCCGGCTGTCGGGGATCATCTGACGGTCTCAGCCAGGGTGATAAAATCGTTCGGGCGTCTGTTCATGGTTGAAGGCACCGTTGTCAGCGAAGCGGGCCAACTCCTCGCCGTGCAGCTGACACTGGGGATCGGGACGGTATGACCGCGATCAGGCAGGTTCACGTATGTTTTCTGCTGCTGGTGGCGCTCCTGCTGACTCCCCCACCCTGCCAGGCCCGTGCGATCTCCCCCGTTGAAGGACTGGAGGCATTGCGCCGCGGCTTTGCCGGTATTTCCGATTTTACCGCCGACATAACCCAGGAGAAGCGGCTTTCCCTGATGAAGCGGACCATGGTGATGAACGGCTCGCTCCGCTTTAAAAAGCCCGACCTGTTTTTTATGGAGATAGCCCCCCCCTACAGCAGCCGCATGCTGCTGCGGGACAGCATCATCGAACAGGTTTCCGGCAGAGACACGTCCCCCACCAGGATCGCGCTTCCGCCGGAACAGGGGCTGAAACAGTGGTTCACCAGGCTGGCTGCCCCGGTCACGTCGCTGCCGGACGGGGTGGCGGTGCAGGCCGATCTGACCAATGCCGTCTATACGGTGACGATTGCCCCTTCAGGTAAAGGGCAGGTCAAGGATATTGCCATCGTTTTTCTCGGGGACGGCACGATCAGGCGGCTGGTCATCAACGAGCGGAACGGCGACCGGGCCACCATGACCCTGAAAAAGGTACGGCGCAATGTCGGCCTGACCGAGCGGGATTTCCGGCTGGAATAGAACCTTGTAGCAATGAAAGAGCCCATCATGCCGTTATACCGATTACTGAAACATCTGCTTCCGCTTCTGCTGCTCACCGCGTGCGCCACCATGCCGACCCCTCCCGTCGACTACCGTCCGGGTGCAGTCGTGGAGACGCTCTCATCCGCCGTATCCCTCTCGATTCATACCTCGGACAAAAGTATGGGGGGGCGCGGCTACCTGGTCTATCGGCGCCCCGATCAACTCCATCTGGTTGTGCTCTCACCCTTCGGAACGACCATGATGGAGGTCTTTGCCCTGGGGGACCGCATCACGCTGATGTACCCCTCCCGGTCGACGGCCTTTGTGGGGCGTTTCGACGAACTGCCCGACAAGGGAGGCCTGCAGGGGTGGCGTTTGATGCGCTGGGTTATGGATGCCGATCCCCTCGAGGATAAACGGTTCAGCGGCACCGTGGAACGCGTTAACAAGCAGGGTGTTACCGAA
Organism: uncultured delta proteobacterium; assembly: GCA_963760075.1. Lineage (GTDB taxonomy): Bacteria > Desulfobacterota > Desulfuromonadia > Geobacterales > Pseudopelobacteraceae > JACRCG01. Next base: position 256,756 of record CAVXBQ010000005.1, read on the forward strand.
AAGGTGACCTATGCACACGGCCTGGTAGCATCCAAGGAATCCTCCGACGGCGATCATGTCACGTACGGCGGCTATTTCGCCGTTAACGGTGTCCCGGCTGCCGCGGAACTCGATCTGCGCAACGGGCGGGGCGACCGCATCCGGATCACGCTTGATGAACCGGAGATCAACACCCCCCTTGAAGATGCCGTTTTTGCGCCTCGCCTCGACGGGATGACCGTTCTGCCGCTGTCCGCCATCCAGGGGTTGTAGAGCCGGATGTTCAGCACGATCACCTCAAAACTGACTTCAACGTTCAATGCCCTCACCCGCCGCCATCTGGAATGGATCTTCCGCACCACCACGACCAGACCCCGTGCCGTCCTGTGCGCCTTCTTTCTGGCGCTGCTGCTCTCGGTCGCCGTGATCTGCAGCACCCGCTTCGACACCGACATCTTTCAGCTCTTCCCGACGCGCCAGCCGGCGCTGAAACTCCTGCTCGACTCGCTGCAGTGGACCGGCAGCGCCAATGAGGCCTATTTTCTGCTGGAGGGGGACCGCGAGGCGCTTCCCCGCGAGGCGGAGCGCTTCGCCGAACGGCTCCGCCTGGCGCAGGTAGACGGGCAGCCGGCCTTCCGGCGCATCACCTGGCGGGTCTTCGACGAGAGCGAGGGCGCCGCTTTTAACGCGTTCATCGCCTACGCCGTGACCCGTCCGCAGCTGTTTATCGGGCCGGAAGATGTCCCCGCCCTGCTGCAGCGCTTTGCACCCGCTTCGGTGGACGACTCGCTGCGCCGTATCCAGGCCGACCTGGCCGGACAGTTCGGCGGCGCGATGACCGGATTGGCCAGCGCCGACCCGCTCTATCTGCGGGATCTGATCCTGCCGCGACTCAAGGCCGGCAGCCAGGCGCTCGACCTGGACCCCACCTCCCCCTACTTTCTCTCGCGGGACGGCAAGGTGCTGATCATGATCGCCGAACCGGCCCGACCGGTGCAGGATATGGCCTTTGCCCGCGCACTGGTGACGACCATCAACCAGGCGCGCCGGGGATCGACGGTCGCCATCTCCTGCGCCGGCGCCCATATCAGCGCGGTGCTGGACGAGGCGGCGATGAAGTCCAACATCATCGCCTGCATCCTCTCGTCGCTGGCGGTGGTGCTGGCTATCTTCTACGCGGTGTACCGCCGCATCCTCCCCACGCTGCTCCTGCCGCTGATCATCGCTGTCGGTGTCGCCTTGGCGCTGGGGGTGGCCGGGCTGCTGCTCCCCTCGATCCATATCATCTCCTTCGCCTTCATGGCGCTGATCATCGGCCTGGGGACCGACTATTCGATCCACCTCTACGACCGTTTTCACAGTGAACGGGCGGCCGGCGTAGGTACAGATGAGGCGCTGCGTCTGGCGGTGGTCGATACCGGACACGGACTCTTTACCGCCGCCACCACCACCGCGGTGCCCTTCTTCGCCCTGATGGTCTCCGATGTGCGGGCCCTGTACGAACTGGGGCTGCTGGTCGGGCTCGGGGTGGTCTTCTCGCTCTACACGACCTTCTTCTTTCTCCCGCCGCTGCTGGTCTATATGGAACGCCGCTTTCCCGCCGATTACCGCCCGATACCCGGGCTTGGTCTGCGCCGCGTCTGGCGACTGGCCGGGCGGTTTCCCCGTGCGGTGGTGGCGATTTCGATTCTGGTGATCATCTTCATGGCTGCGGCCTCCACCCGGACCTTCTTCGACGGCGAGCTGAAAAATCTGCAGCCGCGTCACTCCGAGGCCTTTCTGGCCCAGGAGAAGATCGAGCGTCACCTGAGTCTGGCACCAAAACAGCTGCTGGTGGCGGTGGAGGGGAAGGAACTGGCAGAGGTGCTGCGGCGTGCGGCACGTGTTGATGAGCTGGCCCGAAGCTGGCAGCAGAGGGGACGCATCAGCAGCTGGTCCTCACTCGGGCAGATACTGAATAACCGGGATAGGCAGCTTGAGATCAGCCGGGCCATCTCGGTACGGAGTGGACGGTGCTTTGCCAGTGGCCGGACTGAACGCCGCGCTTGATCAGACAGGGGTTCGAAACGGGGCCGTTTCAGCCGTTCATTGCCGCGTTCTCATCCGCCGACGCGCTGACACCGGTGCCGGAGGAGGAGGCCATCGCCCGATTGAAGGCATCGCCGCTGCGGGGAGTGGTGGATCGCCACCTGATCAAGGATGCGAACGGGTATCACGCCCTGCTGTACCTGTACTACACGGGTGCCGGTTTCGATCAGTCTGCGTTTCTGCGCGAACTGACCGGCATCGACCCCGCGGCGCGGGTTACCGGTGTGGACCTGGTGAGCTGCGCAACTGGCCGCTTCGGTCAGGAAGAGCTTCCTGCTGGGGCTTCCTGATCGGCGGCCTGCTGGTGCTGTTTCTGCTGTTGGCCCATTTCGAATCACCGAGCGGGATCTTCTACGCCATGTTCCCGGTCGTCGCCGGGTCGCTGGCCATGCTGGGGATCATGGCGCTCTGCGGGATGGGGCTTAATTTCATGAACGCCATGGTGCTGGTGACGATCATCGGGATGGGGAGCGACTACGGCCTGCACATCCGGCACCGGGTTACGGGCGATGACCCGCAGGAGCAGGGAGGCGCAGCTTCATCCAGGCCGGGCGGGCGGTGTTTCTGTCGGCGCTGACGACCATCGCCGGTTTCGGTTCCCTGGCGTTTGCCGATTATCCCGCACTGGCCTCCATCGGCTGGGCGACCAATTTCGGGGTCGGATTCACGGCCCTGTTCGCGCTGCTGACGCTGCCGGCGGCAGCTATCGTTCTGACACGCCGGCAGAGATGATGGTATCAGATAACTGTCCGGCTCGTGCCGCCGTCCGTTCCCGGCATTGCCTTTCATACCGTTCGTGTGATACAGTTGTGTCGCTGAATCAGAAGGAATTGAGGCATTCTACACCATGACGATGACAATGAAACTCGACAAAACGCTGCGTGAACGGCGCCGCATCAACCGCCTGCTGGACTTCCTCAAGCGGGACGACCTGACCGGCGAGCAGATGGAGCGTATCGGCCGACGGCTGCAGAAGTCCGGCAAACGGGCGCTTTCACCGCTGGTGCGCAAGCTCTGGCGCGAGCAGAACGGCACCGCGCTGTATCGCTACACCTGCATGCTGGATTTTTTCGACACCTCGGCCTGGATGGATCAACTGATCCAGATCACCCTGCAGCGCAAGGATCTGGAGGAAGATGGCAAGCTGGCCTTGCTGGATGTGCTGCACGACAGCGGCATTGACGTCACGGCCCCTCCCTTTGCCTCCATGACCGGCTACGGCTCCCCCACGCTGGAAGGGTTTGTCGATGACTGCCTCAGGGATGGTGAGCGCGGGACTGGTCCGCTTTATCGACAGTTTTCTGGATGTGGCCGACGAGTTCCGCGAGCGGATGATATGCCGCCTTTCCGACACCGGTTCCGCCGAAGCGGTGGCGCTCCTGGAGATCCTGCTCTCTTTCGAGAAGGAGGAGGTCGTACTCCAGGCGATACGCGCCCTGGGACGTACAAAAAGCGGCTATGCCCTGGATGTTCTTGAACGTGCCGAAGCGCGGTTCGAAGGGGATCTGGCGGCCATGATCAGTCGCAGTATCCGGCGGCTCTCGTTTACCGGCATCCGCGGTGCCCTGGCACTGCCGCACTCCTTTCAGCAGCCGCTCCCCTTCCACGAAGTGTATGCCGGGCCGGTCGATTTCTACGGCTCCCGGACCCTCTGGTTCTCCTGGCGGCTCGACAACCAGGCGTTTGCCGCCATGCTGATCCTGACCGGTGAGGCGGACGGCATGCTGAACGCCATCAGCTACCGCATGAAAGATGAAAAGGAGTACGGTCATATCCTGAAGGATGTGGCCGGTGGCGAGATGTTGACGCCGGTTGAATCCGACTATGCGCTGGCTTCACTGCGTGACGCACTCCATCGCAGCCGTGAGGCGGGCTTTTACCTCCCCCCCGATTTCTACGTCGATATGCGTCTCTTCCGCCCCGATTCTCTGAAACCCGAAGCATACATCCCCCGTTTCAAGCTCACGCATCTGGAGGATATCGTCGAGAAAATTCCGGGCCATGTTGCCGCCAGCAACGATCTGCTTCGATGAGCCGGGCCTTGAAGGATGGGTGTTGACCGACACGGCGCTGTATGATGTTGCCGATCGTTTCAACGCTCTGGAACGGGAGAGCGGATCCGCCACCGTGCCGATGGAGGCGTTGGAGAAGGAAATTTCCCGCTGCTGTGACGAACTGATCGTGCCGCGGCGGGCCGATATCATCAAACGGCTGCTGCTGACCGCCGATTATCTGCAGCAGATCGAGGGTGATGAAACCACGGTGCAAAAGACCCTGGCCACCGCGTTGAGTCTCGTCGGGGGCTTCCTGCCCGATAGCCGCCACCCGTTCATCCGGCGGCTGCTGCTGGACAGTGTGGACGCCGCCCGGCAGACGCTGGCGGAGGGGTATGATCCGCGCCTGGAGGAAGGGTCTGATGACGATGAATACGATGACTAACGTCGAGAGGATCGCCGTAATCGGCGGCGGGAGCTGGGGAACGGCATTGGCCGGTCGCCTGGCCGCCAACGGCAACGATACGGTGCTCTGGGCGTATGAACCTGAACTGGTGGCGGAGATCAATGCCAGCCACACCAACTCGCTCTATCTTCCCGGTATCACCCTGCACCCGACTCTGGTCTGCACGGGGGATCTGGAAGAGGCGGTCAGCGGGCGCAGCATAATCCTGCTGGTGACGCCGGTGCAGGTTATGCGCGGCGTACTGAAGCAGCTTGCCCGGTACATCGCGCCGGATGCCATCATCGCCAACGCGTCCAAAGGGATCGAACTGGAGACCCTCCAGACGGTGTCCCAGATCTGCGGCGAACTGCTGGGCGATGAGGCGCTGACCCGCTATGTGGCGCTTTCCGGCCCGACCTTTGCCCGCGAAGTCGCCCAGGAGCTCCCTTCGCTGATCGTGGCCGCCTCCCGCAGCGATGTCAGTGCGCGCCGCGTGCAGTCGGCCTTCAGCTGCCCCTGTCTGCGGGTCTATACCAACAGTGATGTGATCGGCGTCGAGCTGGGTGGCGCGGTCAAGAATGTCATCGCGATTGCCGCCGGCATCTGCGACGGCCTCGGCTTCGGCCACAATGCCCGGGCGGCCCTGATCACGAGGGGGCTGGCCGAGATGAACCGGCTGGGGCAGGCCATGGGGGCGCAGGCCGCCACCTTTGCCGGTCTGGCCGGTATGGGTGACCTGGTGCTGACCTGCACCGGCGACCTTTCCCGCAACCGCACGGTCGGTTTCAAACTCGGGCAGGGGATGAAACTGGCGGATATTCTGGCCGAGATGCGGATGGTGGCTGAAGGGGTCAAGAGCGCCGAATCGGTCTACCAGCTCTCCCGCCGCCTCGGCGTCGAGATGCCGATCGTCGAGAAGACCTATCAGATCCTGCACGAGGACAAACCGGCCCGGCAGGCGGTGATAGAGCTGATGGCGCGGGATCTGAAGGCGGAAGGCTGACGAATCCGATAAAAGTCATCTGCTGCGTTACGCTCGTCTCTCGTCACTGCGGTCGTAACCCGAAAAGATGAGCTGGCTGAGAATGGAAGAGTCATAGCGAACGATCCTGTCATGCAGGTACGCCTCATTCCTCGAAACTCACAAGCCTTGCATCTGGAGCGTTTCTCGACATTCGTAACACCACAGATACCGGAAGGACATGCTGAATGGAGATTTTCTCGAATCGTAACAACAGATTTACCGGAAGGACACTGTATGCGCATAGGACACGGCTACGACGTCCACCGTCTGGTGGCAGGGCAGAAAACTGATCATGGGTGGGGTGGAGATCCCGTGGGAAAAGGGGCTGCTGGGGCATTCCGATGCCGACGTGCTGCTGCACGCCATTGCCGACGGTATTCTGGGGGCGATCGGCGAAGGGGATATCGGCAGGCATTTTCCCGACACCGACCCGGCCTACAAGGGGGCGGACAGCCTGAAACTGCTGGCGCATGTCATGGAACTGGCCGAGGAGCGCGGCTACAGGCTGGGCAACCTGGATGCCACCATCATCGCCCAGATGCCGAAGATGGCGCCCCACATCCAGACGATGCGGGAAAACATTGCCACCGTGCTGAATGCCAGCATCACCCAGGTCAACGTCAAGGCGACGACCGAAGAGGGACTCGGTTTCAGCGGGTCCGGTGAAGGCATCGCGGCCCATGCGGTGGTGTTGATGCTGTCGGCAGCAAAATAACCACAAAAAAAAGCTCCGGGGTTTTACCACCCCGGAGCTTTGTACATGTCTATAGCGTGCGCGGTATCACAGCCCCTTCTCCGCCAGTTCCTCCACCAGCTTCTTCTGTTCACCGTTCAGCGTTTCCGGAACATGCACCCCGATCTTCACGTACAGATCCCCTTTGGCATTTGAACCGAGCGATTTGATGCCGCACCCCTTCAGCCTGATCTTGGTGCCGGGCTGAATCCCGGCCGGGACTTTGATCCGTTTGTCACCTTCCAGCGTCGGCACGTCCAGGGAAATCCCCAGGCAGGCGGCGCTGAACGGGATGGAGCGCTCGACAAACAGGTCGCCCCCGTCGCGGATGAAGACCGGGTCGGGCAGGACATGGATGATCAGGAACAGGTCGCCGGCCGGACCGCCACCCTCCCCCTGGGCTCCCTTGCCGGTAATGCGGATCTTGCTGCCGTTATCGACGCCGGCCGGGATTTTTACCTTCAGCTCTTCCCGCTGGCCGTTGCGGCGGAACGCGATCTGCTTTTCGGCACCCTGGGCCGCATCCCGGAACGTGACGGTAAGCTCCATCTCGTGGTCGCCCCCCCGCTGCGGGCCTGGCCGAAAACCGCCCCGCCCTCCGCCGCCGCGCCCGAAGGCACCGCCGAACAGGCGTGAGAAGATGTCATCCGCCCCTCCCCCGCCAACGCCGCCACCCATATCTTTGTAGGCATTGCCGAAGTCGAACCCGCGGAAGATGTCTTCCTGGCTGTACTGTTTGTGAAAGCCGCTGGAGCCGAAGGTGTCGTACTGCTGTTTCTTCTCCGGATCAGAGAGCACGGCGTAGGCCTCATTGATCTCCTTGAACTTGTCCTCGGCTGCCTTGTTGTCCGGGTTGCGGTCGGGGTGATACTTGACCGCCAGCTTGCGGAAGGCCTTCTTGATGTCGTCCGCCGAGGCCCCTTTTTCGATGCCGAGTACCTTGTAATAATCAACCTGCGCCATAGTTTTCCTCATCCTTTCAATCCGTGAACATCTATAGAACTGTAAGCGCAGTTGCGTCTGCTGTCAACGGTGACATATCCGATACGGCAAAAGTAAAGAAACCTGCATTAACGGGGGTACATGGATATAGTCCAAAGATGTATTGAATGAACGGAAAAAAAGGTTCACTATGACGCTTTACGCAGCATTCATCACAACGGGTGTCCCATCGTACGAACGGAGCCGAAAAGCCGGTAATACAGAGGAGGGAAATAGTCATGGGTGTTCTGATGCAGGCCTTTTACTGGGATTGTCCACGGGAGGAGCAGCAGGAGTTCGCCTGGTGGAACTTCGTCGCGACCAAGCTTGATGAACTTCACAGCGCCGGTATTACCGCGCTCTGGCTTCCCCCCGCCGGCAAGGCGTCGAACCTCGGCGGCATGTCGATGGGGTACGACGTCTATGACTACTACGACCTCGGCGATTACGCGCAGAAATGCGTCATACCCGGAGAAAAGCGGACCTGGTTCGGCTCGAAGGAAGAGCTGAAAGCGCTGACCAAAGCCGTTCACGCCAGGCGGATGAAGGTGTACGCCGACCTGGTGCTGAATCACAACAACGGCGCCGATGCGGAGGAGTTCAACCCGATCCTGCAGCAGAACCGGTGGACGAAATTCACCCCGCAGAGCAACATCTTCACCCGCGACTGGACCTGTTTCAACCCCTCACCCTACATGGAGATGGACGACGTCACGTTCGGCACCATGCCGGACCTCTGCCACATCAACCCCCGCGTCTCCACCGGCATCCTGAACCATGCCAAGTGGATGGTCGAGGAGATCGGCTTCGACGGCTTCAGGTACGACTTCGTCAAGGGGTTCGGCGCCTGGATCGTGCGGGCGATCCACGACCGGCAGTACACGCGGGACAACGTCATAGTCGATATCTTCGGCGTCGGCGAATGCTGGGCCGGTGACGATTTCATCGACAGCTGGCTCGATTCGGTCAACAAGTGGGCCACCAACCGGGTCGGGGCGTTCGACTTCCCGCTCCGCTACCGGTTGAAGGACCTCTGCGACCTGCCCGGATTCAGCCTGCGGACCCTGGCCGACGGCGGCGTCCTGATGAAGGACCGTCCCTTCGAGGCGGTCACCTTCGTGGACAACCACGACTTCCGCGGCGGCGACGAGCCCCCCGAGATCATCAGCGACAAGATGCTGGCCTACGCCTACATCCTGACCCACGAGGGGTATCCCTGCGTCTACTGGAAGGATTATTTCAGATACGGACTGGGCGAGCCGGGGGAGCCGAGCGGGATCGAGAGGCTCGTGCAGGTGCACGAGAGCCACGCCGGCGGCGGGACGAACATCCTGTACGTGGATGACCTGTTCTACGCCATGGAGCGGACCGGCGCCGGGGATCAGCCGGGGTTGGTGTTTGCGCTGAACAATTCGGGAGATGTGATCAGGCAGCGGGTTAAAACCGGTTTTCCGGGGAAGGTGCTGAAGCCGCTGGCCTGGCGGGGGAAGGATATGGTGTACAACCCGCAGCCGGTGACTGTTGATGCGGATGGGTGGTGCGAGGTTGAGGCGCCGCGGCGAGGGTATGTGGTGTATGGGGAGTGAACGAGGAGAGGTGGGATGCTTGAAAGGAATGTCATGCTCCACAAAGATTTGACGGAGAAAATAATTGCCGCCTGCTTCGATGTGAGTAATGAGCTTGGTGCAGGTTTTCTGGAATCTGTCTATGAGAAGGCGTTGCTCATAGCTCTTTCTGACAGGGGAGTTGCAGCGAAGTCCCAAGTCCCGTTACAGGTAAGGTTCAGGAATCAGGTTGTGGGCGATTATTGCGCCGATATCGTTGTTGAAAACAGGATTCTTCTTGAGCTTAAGGCAGTGAAGGCTCTGGCGCCGGAGCATCAGGCTCAGACCATCAACTATTTGAAGGCCACGGAAATTGAGGTTGGACTTTTGGTTAACTTTGGAAATCCGAAGCTCGAATATCGCAGGTTTCATCGACAGAAGGCCAATGGCGGTGGCGAAGAGGTCACACAGACTGTTTTTTGAATGACAAACCTTTTTATTTAACAGGGATGAACAGGATAACGACGGACAAAGTTCAGCGACGTTAAATACTCTATGTAGAGCTATTCTTGATTTTGCAAGTCAAGTGGAAGTGGCATGACAGAAATTCGTTTCCTCCACACCGCCGACATCCACCTCGGCAAAACATACCGCACCTCTGCCGATGAAGCCGAACGCTACGAAGACTTCTTCCGTATGCTCGGCGGCATCGTTTCTGACGCCATTGCCGAACAGGTTGATTTTGTCCTGATCGCCGGTGACCTGTTCCACACCGGCCAGATCCTCCCCCGCACCTTTGCCCGCACCATCGAAACCCTGCAACCGCTGAAGGACGCCGGCATCCCCTGCATCGCCGTCGAAGGAAACCACGACTGGATTCATCGCCGCGACAGCATCTCGTGGATGGAGGCGCTGTCGCAGATGGGCTACATCCGCCTGCTGCGTCCATCCCGCACCGAAAACGGCGGCTACCGCTTCGATCCGTTCGATCCTGAAACCGGCACGGGCGGCCATATCGAGATCAAGGGGCTCAATATCTACGGCCTCGGCTACATCGGCACCCAGGCGGGCAACCATGTGGCGCGCATCTGCGAGGCGGTGACGACCGAGAACAACCTGCTGCTTTTCCATGTCGGTGTCTGGACCTATTCGCCGGTGGAGATCGGCAACATGAAGCCGGAAGAGGCGCTGCCGCTGGCGGAAGGTTTCGACTACGTGGCCCTCGGGCATGGCCACAAACCCTACATCATCAGACTCCCGAAGGCCGCCCCTATGCCTTCAATCCCGGCGCTCCGGAATGGGTCAACTTCGGCGAGGAGAAGTACGACAAGGGGTATTACCTGGTCAGTGTGGAGGACGGGCACTATCAGCCACGAATTCCGCCCCACCTCGCCCCGCCCCATGCTGGTGGCGACCATCAACCTGGACGGGGCCGAGAACGCCGATCAGGCCCTGGAGAGCTTCCGCAATCAGATCACGGAGAAACTTGCCCCAGACAGACGACGAGCGCCGCCCGCTGCTGGAAGTCAGGCTCACCGGCCGGGTGGCCTTCCATCCCTTTGAACTGGGCCGTGAACGGCTGCGGCTGGCCCTGGACGAGATCTGCAACCCGCTGCACGTGGAGATCAAGAACCACCTCTCACTGGTGACCCGCAGCGGCGGGGGTGAAGACGTCAAGCGGAGCCTGGCCGAGATCGAACGGGATGTGCTGGGGGAGTTGATCAGCGCCAACAGCAGTTACAAGGAGCGGAAGGATGAACTGGTCAGTCTGGCCCTGGCCATTCGCGATCAGGTCATGAAGGGAGATGTGGAGGGGGAGGAGCTTTTGGGCCTTCTCTCCCGTGAGTCATAGCCATGCAGATACTTTCTATTCATCTCAAAAATATCAAGTCCCACCGCGATACGGAACTCTCCTTCTCCGCAGGGATCAATGTCCTTTCCGGCCCGAACGGCGCCGGCAAGAGCACGGTCTTCGAGGCCATCGGCTATGCCCTGTTCGGGGTGGATGCCCGGATTTTGTCTCCAACGTGGATCGCTTCCTCTCCATCGGCACGAAAAGGGGAGAGATCAGCGTCGTCTTCCAGGCCGATGACGGCGAAACCTAGCGGGTGACCCGGACCGTCGGAGCCGGCGTCAAGTGGCTGCTGGCAAAGGAGAACGGCGACGGCTTCGAGGTGGAGGATCATGCCCGCATCGAGGAGACCGAGGCGCGGATTGCGGAAATGCTCGGGCTCGACAATGGCCGGCCGCTGGCAGAACAGTTCAAGCTGGTGATCGGTCCCTTCCAGAACGACTTCCTCGGCCCTTTTGTCATCAAGCAGCCGACCAAGCGGCAGGAGGCCTTTGACGAGATTCTCGGCATCGATGCCTGGCGCAAGACCTACAAGGGGACCAGCTGGCCTGCTTTCGGCCGTACAGGAGCGAATGAAGGTTCTGGCGGCCGAGGTGGCGGGCAAACAGGAACAATTGGCGGTACTGCCGGAAAAGAAAGCCGAACTGGCAACGATCAGAAGCGATGTTGACCGCCCGACAGAAGGGGTTGAATGAGAAGGAATGCGGAGCTTGTAACCCTGGATGCACACCTGGTTGAGCTGGAAGTGCGGGAAAAGGAGATTACTGCACTAAACAATGAGGTGCAGGCTGCTGGATAGCCGCATCACGGAGGGTAAGACTAAGATCGCCGAGCAGAAGGTCAGGGTTGAGGAAAGCCAAAAGTCCCTGAAAGTGGTGGAAGAATCCAAGGCAGGCAAAGAGGCCTATGACAAGGTTGAAGCGACGTTGTTCGAACTGCGTCAGAAGGAACACCAGCGGAGGAACATCGAGCAGGAGATAGCCGGTCTGGAAAAGGAGGCGCAGCGCTTTTCCCAGAAGCTTGAGCATGAGCGTGGCGAGATCGACAAAACCGGCAAACAACTGGACGTTGAGCAGGAGAAAATAAACTCCGATCGCACGGGATTGCAGCCGGATGCGCAACTTGCCGCTGTGGCTGCTCGCGTGACGGAACTACGCAAGGAGATTGAGGTACAGCGGGGACAGCGCGCCCTGTTGGATGGGCGACGGGAAAGCCTGCTGGAGGGTAAGGAGAAGCTGGCCGAAGGTATTTGCCCCGTCTTTCAGGAAGAGTGCCGCAATATTGCCGGTTCTGCGCCTCGCGATGTCTTCAGCACCCGTATTTCGGAACTGGAGCGCCAGTCGTTTGATCTGGACGAGAAACTCAAGCAGCTTGCCCTGCAACTCAAAGATGCCGAAGCTGCCGAGAAGGAGTTGAACAGCCGCTCGATACGCCTGCAGGAGTTGGACAAGCAGGTGGCCGGCTCTGGAGGAGCGCCGCAACAAAAACCGGGAGCGTGCGGCCGGACTGGATACGATAGTAAAGCAGCAGGCTGAAGCGTCCGGGTTGGTTGAAGCTCGTAAGGCCGATCTGAAGGCATTTGCAAACCTTTATGCGGACATCGCTCAGGCCGAACAGGAACGCCTTAAACATCAGGATGCCAGGGACGCCTACACCGCCAACCTGAATGTGGCCCAGGACTTGGAAACTCGTTTTCAACACCTTCAGAAGTTGCAGGGTCATATGGATGTGTTGGCAGAACAGCTAAAAGGCAAACAAACAGAGTTGGAGGAAAAGAAGGGAAGTTTTCAGCCGGAAATACTCCAGCAGTTGCGTCAGGACAAGGAACGCCTGCTTGCCGAGGTTGCCACGCTACGCCAGCAGATCATTGACCTGGATAAAAACGCCTTGCGCCTGGATGCCGAAATAGTCCGACTCAACAAGATAAAGGACGAAATCGAGGCCAAACAGGCTGAGATCAAGGCTTTCGAGGAAAAGGAAAAGCTGGTCAAATTTTTGCGCAACCAGGTATTCAAGAACGTATCCACCCAGCTCTCGGAGCGCTTCCGCGAGGAGATCAGCCTGCGCGCCGACCGGATCTACCGCACGATTGCCGAATCGGACGAGGAGTTGTACTGGGGAGACAATTACCAGATCGTCCTCAGGGATATGCAAGACGGGGCTATCCGGGAACGAAGCGACGATCAGCTATCCGGCGGCCAGATGATGAGCGCCGTGGTGGCCCTGCGCCTGGCTCTCCTGCAGACCATCGGCGCACGGGTGGCCTTCTTCGACGAGCCGACCTCAAACCTGGATGCGGCCCGGCGGGAGAACCTGGCCCACGCCTTCCGCGCCATCGACGTGGGACGCGAAGAGGTGACCGAACACTGGTACGACCAGCTGTTTCTGGTCAGCCACGACGTGGCCTTTACGGAGATTACGGACAAGATCATTCAGGTGGGAGAGTAGATCAGAATCGTTTGGTGGTCTCCCCCTCTCCCCAGCCCTCTCCCACCAAGGGGAGAGGGAGTAAAAGATCCCCCCGCCCTTTATGGGAGGGGGTTAGGGGGAGGGCGAGGAGGGCGAGGAGGGCGAACTATGTCCCTGAATCTTACTGAAACAGCTCGAAAATTGAGAAAGGAATCTACAGATGCAGAAAAACTGCTCTGGAAACATCTGCGGACAAAGCAGCTTCATGGCCTGAAGTTCCGTCGTCAAGAACAGATTGGCAGGTATATTGCCGATTTTGTCTGTTACGAGCGCAACTTGGTAATCGAGGCGGATGGGGGGCAACATGCAGTTGAAAAGGAAAAGGACAATGAAAGAACTGCATGGCTGAACTCTCAGGGTTTTACGGTACTGCGATTCTGGAATAACGAAATATTGTCTAATCCGGAGGGAGTGCTTGAGGTTATATGTAAGGCTTGTGTTTCTCCCCCTCCCCCCACCCTTGATGTGATGGGGCCAGCGGGAGGGTGAAGAGAGTGAAAGAAAACAATCATCCTCTGGAGATTGACCGGCATGAAATACACCAAAAACTACAAAGGGCGCGGCTACAGCTTCGCGGATCTTAAAGATGTGCTGGCCAAGGCGTCGCCGCTCCGGTCCGCGGACGAGCTGGCCGGGATCGCCGCAGCATCGGAAGAGGAGCGGGCCGTCGCGCAGTGGCTGCTGGCCGATCTGCCGCTGACGACGTTTCTCGCGGAACCGTTGATTCCGCCGGAGGAAGACGAGGTCAGCCGGCTGATTGCCGAGTCCCACGACCCGGCCGCGTTCGCCCCGATCTCGTCGCTCACGGTGGGGGAGCTGCGCGAGTGGCTGCTGACCGATGCCGTCACCGACGCGGAGATCGCCAGCGGTCCGCCGGGGGCTTACGCCGGAAATGGCCGCGGCGGTCTCCAAGATCATGCGCAACCAGGATCTGATCGCGGCGGCCAGGCGCTGTACGGTGACCACCCGCTTCCGCAACACCATCGGCCTGCCGGGGCGGCTCTCCACGCGGCTGCAGCCCAATCATCCGACCGACGACCCCCGCGGCATCGCCGCCAGCGTGCTGGACGGGCTGCTGTACGGCAGCGGCGACGCGGTCATCGGCATCAACCCGGCCACCGACAGCCCGAAGAACGTGGAACAGCTGCTGCACCTGCTGGACGACATCATCCTCCGCCATGAAATCCCCACCCAATCCTGCGTGCTGGCGCACGTCACCACCACCCTGGAACTGATGCAGCCGCGGCGCTCCGGTGGACCTGGTGTTCCAGTCCATCGCCGGGACCGAGGCGGCCAACAAAAGCTTCGGCATCAACCTGGCGCTCCTGGCCGAAGCCCGCGACACGGCCCAGGCGCTGGGGCGCGGCACTTTGGGCGACAACGTGATGTATTTCGAGACCGGCCAGGGGAGCGCGCTGTCGGCCAACGCCCACCACGGCATCGACGCGCAGACCTGCGAGGCCGGGCCTACGCCGTCGCCCGGGCGTTTTCGCCGCTGCTGGTCAACACGGTGGTCGGTTTCATCGGGCCGGAATATCTGTACGACGGCAAACAGATCATCCGCGCCGGGCTGGAGGACCATTTCTGCGGCAAACTGCTGGGGCTGCCGATGGGGTGCGACGTCTGCTACACCAACCACGCCGAGGCCGACCAGAACGACATGGACACCCTGCTGACGCTGCTGGGCGTGGCCGGCTGCAGCTACATCATGGGGGTGCCGGGGGCCGACGACGTGATGCTGGCCTACCAGAGCAGTTCGTTCCATGACGCGCTCTATCTCCGCCGCGTGCTGGGACTCCGCCCCGCGCCTGAATTCGAGGCGTGGCTGAACCGCATGGGGATTTTCGACGGGCACAACGCCCTGAGACCGGGGCACACCCTCGCCGCGCCTGCTCGAAGCTATTACCGAGTTGACAGGGGGCATACCATGACCGATCCGTGGTGTGCCCTGCGCCGTTTTACCCAGGCGCGCATCGCGTTGGGGCGGGCCGGACACGCCGTTCCGACGCCGGAACAGCTGGCGTTCCAGCTGGCCCATGCCGAGGCGCGGGACGCGGTGCACGTTCCCTGGGACATCGTCTCCTTTGCCGAACAGGTGCGGGGGCTTGGCGAACAGGCGCTGATCCTCGATACGCCGGTCACAGGGCGCGAGCGAGTATCTCCGGCGCCCCGACCTCGGCCGGGTTCTCATCGGATGCATCGCGCACCCGGCTGAGGGGTGTCGCCGCAGCTGAAACGGACGTGGCGCTGATCGTCACCAACGGCCTCTCCTCGACCGCCGTCGAGCGGCACGGGATACCGCTGCTGCAGGCGATCGTGGACCGGCTGCCGGGCGCGGCAGCTCCGCATCGCCCCGGTGGCCCTGGTCGCCAACGGCCGCGTCGCCCTGGCGGACGACATCGGCAGCGCTCTTGGCGCGCGGGTGGCGGTGATCATCGTCGGCGAGCGTCCCGGCCTCAGCGCCGCCGACAGCCTCGGCATCTACCTGACCTTTGCACCGCAACCGGGCAACAGCGACGCGCAGCGGAACTGCATCTCCAACATCCGCCCGCCGGAAGGTCTGGGCTACGGGGACGCCGCCGCAAAGCTGCTCTACCTGACCGGGGAAGCCATGCGGCGCGGCATTTCCGGGGTGGCGCTCAAGGAAGAGATGGCGGGCCTGCTGGATTAATTGACTCCTTCGGGTATAATCGTCTCTGTTCGGTGTGCAGGTTCAATCTGGTGACGGAAAGGACAACCAGCCATGAGCAAAATGATCGGCATCCTGACTTCCGGTGGTGACAGCCCGGGACTGAATGCGGCTATCCGGGGGGTCGGCAAGGCCCTCCTGGGACGTTACGGCATGAAGGTGATCGGGTTCCGTGACGGTTTTCGCGGCATGATGGAAAACCGGACCCAACTGCTGGATTCGGAGGCGCTCTCAGGCATTCTCACGCTGGGAGGCACCATTCTCGGGCACGAGCCGTGACAAGCCCTACGCCATGCCCGTTGCCGGCAAGTTGAGGGACATGACCGAGGTCATTGTCGACAATTACCGCAAGCACCACCTGGACGCGCTGGTCTGCCTGGGGGGTGGCGGCACGCAGAAAAACGCCTATCACCTGATGAAACAGGGGCTGAACGTGATTACCCTGCCCAAGACGATCGACAATGACGTGGCCATGACCGATGTCTCCTTCGGCTACGATACCGCTCTCGGAATCGCCACGGAGGCGATCGACCGGTTGCACAGCACGGCCCACAGCCATCATCGCATCCTCGTGCTGGAGCTGATGGGGAACAAGGCCGGCTGGCTGGCCCTGGGGGCCGGCATTGCCGGCGGGGCCGATGTGATTCTGATCCCGGAAATACCGTACGATGTGAAGAAAGTGGCCGCGGCAATCTGCGGCGCAGTCACAGCGGCCAGGGTTTCAGCATCGTTGCCGTGGCCGAAGGGGCCATTTCCCGGCAGGTCGCCGCCAAACTGGCTGAGGCGGGCAAGGACAAGGGGAGCAAGAAGAAAGACCAAAAACAGCAGGCCCAGGAAGCGGTTGCACGGCTGCAAGCCGGGCAACAGCCTGCATCTGGCCCAGCAGCTGGAAGAGCTCACCGGCCTGGAATCACGCCTGACGATTCTGGGTTACCTGCAACGCGGGGGAACACCTTCGGCGGGAGATCGTCTGCTGGCCACACGCCTCGGTACGGCCTGTGCCGACCTGATCAATAAAGGCGATTTCGGCGTCATGGTGGCGGCCCGGGGTGATGGTGTCGAGCCGGTAGCGCTCAAGGACGTCGTCGGCAAACGCAAGACGGTGCCGCTCGATCATGACTGGATCGAGAGCGCCCGCAGTGTGCATACCTGTTTTGGCGATTGACATTCAATCGCGAAGAAAAGGGGGACAGGCTGCTTTTGGCAATGCAGCCTGTCCCCTTTTTGTACATGGTGGGAGATCACGAGAAATATCAATCCCGGAAACGACGTTTTACTGAATTTTCAAGGGTATACCTGCATCGGCGGAACCGTTTTATGGTGAACTAACGAAACTGCTTGTATTTTAAGAATATAATCTGTAATTTAAGGGCACTACATATTTTTTCGACCTTCTGATAAACGATAAGACTAAACCTTCAGCGATGACGGGGCGGATAGCTTAGGGTCTCTATGAGACAGCCGGGTACCGAAATATCAGTTTTCGTCACCCGTGTATCTTGGGGGTGCCGAAAGGTCTCTGCCAATCCGGTCCATTCCGGAAAGGCCGGGAGGCATTTTCGATGACCTTTTCTATTGACCTCACCAGAAGTTTTCTGAAGATTGAAGAGTCAAATCTCCTTTCGCTCCATCGATCTATCCATCCCATCGTTCCATCCGCAGAGTACTGCCATGGACATCTCTATGACGCATTCATCTGTGTTGTCCACGAATATAACCTTCATCGTGTGTACCTGGCATTACATGACCAACAGTTGAAATCAAACCTCGTGTTTATTGCCGAACCGTTCAGGCCTGATCCATAAAAAGCTTGCGGCGATTTTGCTGGAGGCCCAGGGATTTCTTGAAACCCTCGGCTTTGAAATGAAACAGGTCGATCTCAATTTTAGTACGGCAACCCGGGAAGTGATCATAAAAGATATCAGGGTCATGCGGGAGCCTACCCTCGCCGTGCAGCTTGATGCCGCTAAAATGGCTTTTGAAGCTCTGGCCGCAGAGAAAAAGGAGATCATCCTCAAGACGTCTCGAGAGCAAACGGAGCTTAAAGCCGAGTTGAAGGAGCTCAGGGGACGTCTGCTTGCGGCGGCAGCCGCTCCACAGGCTCCCATCGATGAGCCGCCTGCCCCTGCCGGAAACCGGGGCGGTGCTGCTCTGCAGGTTGAGCCGGATGCGGTGCACAAGGAGTCTGCTGTCATTGGTGAGGAAGGGGAAGTAGCTCGTCTTGCCCTTGCCAGTGCGGAAAAGGAGCTGCAGAAGCTGCGTGAAGAACTCGGCAGCGTTAAAACTACGCTGAAGAGTACCATGGAAAGTCTGAAGAACGCGAAGGATGAGGCAAAACAAGCCAAGAAGGAGCAGAAACTCCATAAACACGAGAGCGAATCAGCACACGAAACGTTGAAGTCCGAACAGGCGGAGCTTAATAAGGCCAGAAAAGAAACTGAGGGTATTCGCCGCGAGCTCCGGGAAGCCCGGAAGGTCTCCGATCTCCATCAAGCGGAAACAGCTGATCTGAAGGCAGAAATAAGCAGGCTCACGGCTGAACTGGCCGGTATTGATCGTACGAATTCCGGTGAAACCGAGGTCTTGCGGGCCGCCTTGGCCGGTGCAAACGCGTCTTTGTCCGCCGAGAAGGCAAAAAATGAATCGGCATTACAGGAAATGGATGCCCTTGAAGGCAATGCCTCGGCCGAGCTCAAGCTGCTGAAGAAAAAGGTCGATTCCCTGACCGCCGAGAAGCTCCTGTTGGAAAAAATTGCGACGGACATTAAAAACAAGGCGTATGGAGAAATCGAGCGGCAACAGCAGGTTAACCAGTCGCAGCGCGCGGCGGCCATAAAAAAATTACAGGCTTTGAAGGAGGAGATCCGCCAGCTGACCGAGGCGCGTGAGGTCATCGCATCGCCAACCGGGGTGCCGCTGGTACAGTCAGGTACCCATGCCGCCCCTCCTCCCGCGGATGACCGGAAAGAGACCTCTCCCGTCTGTCAACAGGGAAGCTTTTCTTCCGATCTGTTCGGTTCGGGTGAAGCTACCGGATCAATTAATTTTCTTCCGGACAAATTGTTAAAAGGCATCCCCTATTCCCTGTCAACCGATGTAGTCGAGATTTATCGCTCCTACAACACGGTCCATGCGGCTCCGAACGGAAAGAAGGTCCAGAAATGCGATGGTTTCGTCTGTCTGGTGACTGAAGGCGGCCAGTCTCTGGTGTACGTGGCCTGGCTGATGAATTCCAGCGGTGAGGTGCTGATCTGTCTTCCCGAATGTGACGCCGTCGAGGGGGATTCGTGTCAGCAGGTTCTGCGTGAAGGAATCGGCTATTTCGAGAGGATCGGTTTTGTCATCGACAGGTTCCATCTTGCGGCAGATTCGGCCGAGCGTCAGGATCAACTGGATAATCTCGCCGTTTTTTGTCGTACCGAGACGGAGTGTGCCGCCTGATCATAAGGGCATCAGGCGAGCGGGACCGGCCTCCACCCGGCCGGCGACGGGGCCGGGGCAGAGTTTCGGACATTCGAGCCGAACATTCCATTTATGTATTATTGTCCGGGACGCAGAACTATTTTCCCCAGGGTACTGCTTTCCATCACGGCATGGTGAGCAGTCACCGCCTCATCCAGGGGGAGTTCCCTGCTCACGACGGGGCGTAGCGTTCCATCGACAAGTCCGGCTACGAATGCGGCATGCATGCTTGCCAGCTCCCTGGGAGTCGCATTGAAGAGCGTCATGCCAAGTATGGTCGCTTCGCGCTTCATCGTGTTGCGCGGATCGATCTCCACGCGCCCCCGGCTGCCGATGACCACAACCCTGCCGTACGTTGCCAGCATAAGCAGGTCATTGTCGAGGTTCACATTGGCCAGCATCTCCAGAATCACGTCGACTCCCTTACCGCAGGTAAGTTCCCGAATCTTCTCCTGATAGCCCGGCTCGCGGTGGTTCAGTACGTGGTGCGCACCCTGGGCCAGGACGAGTTCGCACCCCTCTTTCGTTCCGGCTGTGCCGATTACCCTCATGCCGGCCTTTCTCGCCAGCTGGACCGCTGCAATCCCCACACCGCCGCTGGCACCATGCACAAGGACCGATTCGCCGGCCTGCGCTGCAGCCCTCTGGAAGAGAGCCCGGTACGCAGCGCCGTACGGCACTCCGATCGCTGCTCCCTGTTTAAATGAAACCGCATCGGGGAGCGGGTGGGTCTGGAACTCAGTGCAGAGTACCCGCTCGGCGTAGGTACCGGTGAGCGACCAGGCGACATAGACCCGCTGACCGACGGACCGGTGCTTGACACCGTCACCGATGGCGGTGATCACCCCGGCTGCGTCGAGACCGGGAGTGTAGGGCAATTTCAGGTCAGGTTGATAGAGCCCCGAACGGATGTACGTATCAACCGGATTCACCCCCGCCGCTTTTACATCCACTACTATCTGGCCCGGGCCCGGCACAGGATCGGCAACGGTTTCCAGTTTCATCACTTCAGGTGGCCCAAAAGAATGTACACGAATCGCTTTCATGTGATGTTCCTCCTTTTCACGTGATGCGGGTTGTTTATACGAGTCTATTTTACACCCAAATATTCTCGAAAACGTGAAAATAGTTCTAGGAGCCTGCCGGACTTTCCAGTAAAGTTCCCCACACCACGTACACTCCCATCCCCCCACCAGTCGGGCGCTTCGGCACGGCAATGGTACCGGACGGAGGATGTTTCCCCGGATTGCGAGGGAACATGACCTGAAGAGTTGCGGGAGTTTTTCTACCCAAGAAGCAGCCGCAGTGCTGAGAAATGACAAAAGTTAGCATCGACAGAAGTTGTGTAATATCTGTGATTTACAATTGGCTGAAACGTCAAAATAAACAGTCACTAAACAGATTCTGAAAATAATGGGTATCTGCAATAAATCAGTTGATGTCTACAAACCGTTCTTTTTATTGCCATGCCTGCAATCATTGATTACAATGCATTCAATGATTGCAATACGGGGGAAAAGATTATGGCATCTCTGACCATTAGAAATCTTGACAATACCCTGAAGGCGCAACTGCGCTTGCAGGCAGCACGGCATGGGCGTTCCATGGAAGCTGAAGCGAGAACCATTTTGGCGCAGACCCTGAATATGCCGTCTAATGAGACTAACCTTGCGATTGCCATACACCGCCGTTTTGAAACGTTGGATCTTGAGGCTTTGCCTGTTCCGCCGCGACAGGAGGTTCGTAATCCCCCGGATTTCGGTGAGTAGCCAATGACAGAATCTATTCTCCTCGATACAAATGTTATATCAGAACTAATGCGTAGCCATCCTGAGCAAGCGGTCATGGACTGGTTTGAGAGGCGTTCAGCTGACTTTTTCTACGTCAGTGCAATCACTCAAGCGGAGATTATGCTTGGCATATCACTATTGCCTGCCGGGAAACGCCGTGATGCTCTTGCACTGGCTGCAGATGGGATGTTTTCTCAGGATTTTGCGGGAAGATGTCTCCCTTTTGACGAAAAATGTGTGAGTAACTATGCGACTATTGTTTCTGGGAGACGCAGGGCAGGACAAGCAGCCTCCACGGAGGATGCCTTGATAGCTGCCATTGCTTTAGCGCACGGCTATTCCCTCGCCACACGCAACATAAAAGACTTCTTGCATATAAATGGCCTGACTCTAATCAACCCTTGGCAAACTATCCGCTAAATTGCTACAGCTTACCAACGACAACCCGTCAGAGACAAAATTACACAAAATGGTGTTCAAAATGAATGATCGTACACGTCACAGCGCAGCTTTTAAGGCCAAGGTCGCTTTGGCCGCCCTATCGGAGTCAAAGACCCTGGCGGAGCTTGCAACCGAGTACCAGGTTCACCCGACCCAGATCACCCGTTGGAAGCAGGATCTGATTGCAAATGCTTCTGACCTTTTTGGCAAGGGCAAAAAGAAAGAAGTCAACCATGAGGGCGAAGTGGCCGAGCTTCACCGCCTGATCGGCAAGCTCAAGGTTGAGAATGATTTTTTGTCACATCTGCCCGGGCTGAACTTGGCCGGGCGCAGAAACAACAAGTGATCGCCACCGGCCATCCTGAGGTTTCTGTTGAACGCCGCTGTCAGCTTCTGGGGCTGCCTCGTGCCAGTTATTACCGTGGCCCCGCTTCTGGTCTTCGTTCCGGTGATCTGGAAATGATGCAGCGGATCGACAAGCTCTACATGGAGCAACCCTGGATGGGGAGCCGCTCACTGGCCAACCACCTCACGACTCCAGAAGCACCCTTGGGACGAGATCGTGCTCGTCGCTTGATGCTCATCATGGGTATTGAATCCTTGGCTCCCCAGCCGGGCACCAGCAAGCGGCAGCCGAAGCATCCGGTCTATCCCTATCTGCTGCGGGGAATGACCATTGACAAGCCCAATCAGGTCTGGGCAACTGATATCACCTACATCCCCATGGCACGGGGATTCATGTACCTGATAGCGATCATGGACTGGGCCACCAGAAAGGTTCTGTCCTGGCGACTGTCCAATACGCTGGATACCAGATTCTGCGTCGAGGCGCTCAAAGAAGCTCTGTTCAAATACGGCGCCCCGGAGATTTTCAACACCGACCAGGGCTGCCAGTTTACCAGCGAAGCATTCACGTCCGTGCTCAAGACCTGGAACATCAAAATCAGCATGGACGGCAAAGGGCGTTTCAGGGACAACATCTTCGTCGAACGGCTCTGGCGCACGCTGAAGTACGAGAGAATCTACCTGAACGTTTATGAAACGGGAACCGAGCTTTCCAAAGACATGACATACTGGTTCAACTGGTACAACGTAACCAGAAAACATACATCTCTTGACAAACTGACACCGGATGAGGCTTATTTCCAAGGACTTGAACAACTGAAACTGGCAGCCTGAAACCAGAAACCACAACAACCAAGGGACATTGCTTATTTCACCCCTCCGGGAGTTTTTCTGCCTAAGAGCAGCCGCAGTGCGATAGAGAAAGGAATCACCACTATGAAAAAAATCATCATCATCGGCGGCGGCATATCCGGTCTGTCTACGGCCTGGCTGCTGCGTGCCAAGGCCCAGGCCGCCGGAAAAGAGCTGGATATCACCCTGCTGGAAAAGGAACAGCGGCCGGGGGGCAAGATCTGGAGCATCAAGGAGGACGGCTATACCTGTGAATGGGGGCCGAACGGTTTTCTGGACAGCAAGCCGCAGACGCTGGATCTCTGCAGGGCGCATCGGCGTGGAGAGCAACCTGCATCGCAGCAACGACAACGCCCGCAAACGCTTCATCTTTTCCGGCGGCGAACTGCACCAGCTGCCGGATGGCGGCCCCTCCTTCCTGAAAAGCCGCCTGATCTCCTGGCCCGGCAAGCTGCGCCTGGCGCTGGAGCCGACCCCGTTTATCGCGCCTGCTCCGGCCGGCGTGGATGAAACCCTGGCCGACTTCGGCCGGCGCCGCCTGGGCAAGGAGGCGCTGGACAAGCTGATTGCGCCGATGGTGTCGGGCATCTTTGCCGGCGATCCCGAGACCATGTCGCTGGTCTCCTGTTTCCCGCGCATCGCCGAACTGGAGCGGGAATACGGCGGGCTGATCCGGGCCATGATCATGCTGGCCAAAAAGAAGAAAAAGGATATGGCCGAAGGCAAGGTCGTTTCCAGCGCCGCCGGACCGGGCGGGGTGCTGACCTCGTTCCGCGAGGGGATCCAGTATCTGTCCGATGCCCTGGCGGCTTCGCTGGGCGGGATCGTCAGGCCGGGCAGTCTGTCGTCACTGCGGTGGAGAAAGGGCGAGAGTGTCCCGTACCGGGTGACGTGCAGCGACGGCAGCGAACATGAGGCCGATCTGGTCATCATGGCCTCACCGGCCTTTGCCGCGGCCGAGATGCTGGCCGGTCTGGATGGCGGCATATCCGGAGTACTGCGCCAGATCCCCTACGCCAGCATGACGGTGGTCTGTTTCGGCTACGATCGCGAGCGGATCAGCGCATCCGCTGGACGGTTTCGGCTATCTGATTCCGAAGAAGGAAGGGCGCAGCACCCTCGGCACCCTGTGGGATTCGAGCATGTTCGAGAACCGGGCGCCGGAGGGCAAGGTGCTGCTGCGCAGCATGATGGGCGGGGCCTGTTTTCCGGAATATGTCAAGCTGAGTGATGATGAGGTGGTGGCGCGGGTCAGGCGGGATCTGCAGGCGACGATGGGAATCGATGCCGAGCCGTCATTTGTCAGGGTCTTCCGCCATCCGCAGGCCATCCCGCAGTACACCGTCGGGCACGGCAAACGGCTGCAGGCGCTGGAGGAGCTGCTGTAAGGCGCATCCCGGCCTGATCCTGACCGGCAATTCCTATCGCGGCATCGGTCTGAACGACTGTGTGGCGGCGGCCCAGCGGGCCGCGGATGAGGCGCTGGCAACCTGCTAAAGCAGTCCCCGCTCCACGAAACTCAGGTATTCCCCGTCACCGACGATGATGTGATCCAGCACCTTGATCCCCATGATCTCACCGGCTTCTTTCAGGCGGCGGGTGACATGGATATTCTGGCGTGATTTCGGCGCCCGTTACCTGCTTCAGCTCTGTCAAAGCCAGCCGACGATGGAACGCCTTGAGCCGCTCGCCTCTCCCGGATGCATCAACCCTTGGCGACACTTCATCTGAACCTGCCACCGATGCCAGGCGGCGAATACTGCACCCCCGATGTGTTGGCCAACATCTGGTCTGCTCTGGATGACTGGGTGCTGAAAGCAATCGTCGGAAACCCGGAAGGCCTTGCCGGATTTTCTCCACCAGCATGCGCCGCTCTGGAGGCAAGTGGGGCGGGTCTGTTTCCATCTGGCAGAGAATAAACAGGATCCTGAATTTCCGTTTGCCTTCATGTCTACCTATGTCCCTCGTCTCGGGAAAAACGCACGGGCGCAACATCTGCCGCTCAATCAGGCGCTCCGTGAATATGCCGGGACGAACAATAAAGAAGCTCTCCTGCGTCTGCTGGAGCCGGTTTACGAAGCAGGCAACAGATGCTCATGGGTAAAGGAACTGCTGGAAAGCGGCGACATCTATCACCCGATGGCCTGGACACCTGATGAAGCATACCTGCTGCTGAAGGATCTGCCGCTCTGGAAGAGAGCGGCCTCGTTGTCCGTCTGCCGGACTGGTGGAAGAAGCGACCTCGTCCAAAGGTCCAGGTGCAGATCGGCTCTAGTGTTGGCGACAACCCTTTCGGCACAGGCGCTGCTTGATTTCCGGGTACAGCTGACCCTGAACGGTGCGGAGCTGACCCGGGACGAAATTGCTGCTTTGACAGCCTCCAGCGGAGGACTGGCGTTCGTGCGCGGGCAATGGGTGGAGGTAGACGGCGAGAAGCTCCGCCAGGCTCTTGACCATTGGCAAAAGGTTCAGGCCGAAGTCAGGTGATGACGGGCTTTCGTTCATTGAAGGGATGCGGCTTCTGGCCGGTGCCCGGCGGGATCTTTCCGGAAATGATCCAATGCTTGAAGAATCCGGCTGGGCCTTTGTAGAAGCGGGCGACCGGCTGCGGGAGATGCTGGAAGGTTTGCGGGAACCGGGCAGGCTTGCTGCGGTGCAGGCCGGAGCCGGGTTGCAGGCGACACTGCGCCCCTATCAGCAGACCGGCCTCAACTGGCTCTGGTTCCTCTCTGAACTGGGGCTTGGCGCCTGCCTGGCCGACGATATGGGGCTGGGAAAAACCATTCAGGTCATCTCCCTGTTACTGGCACAAAAGGGGGTAGCAGGAAGAAACACACCAAGCCTGCTCGTGCTGCCGGCTTCGCTGCTGGCCAACTGGAAAAGCGAACTCGAGCGCTTTGCACCTTCGCTGAGGGTCATTTCCCTCCACCCTTCGGAGATAGATCGACAGGAGCTTCGAACGGATTTCCGACGATCCCTGAAACCGGTCTGACTCGGTGCAGATGCGGTGCTTACCACCTACGGGATGCTTGCAACGCCAGGAGTGGCTCAAAAAGCTGAAATGGAACCTGATCGTCTTGGACGAGGCCCAGGCGATCAAAAACCCCGGCACCAGGCAGGCAAAGGCGGTCAAAGCACTGTACGGCAGAGCCCGGATAGTCCTCACCGGCACCCCGGTTGAAAACCGGCTCTCCGATCTCTGGTCGCTGTTCGATTTCATCTGCTCCCGGTCTGCTCGGCTCAGCGCCAGCGGTTCAAGCAGTTTGCAAGCTCGCTGGAGAAGCATGAGCCGCCATCATATGCGCCACTGCGAACCTGGTGCAGCCATATATCCTGCGCCGCCTCAAAACCGACCGGAGCGTAATTTCACGATCTTCCCGACAAGGTCGAGATGGCGGCCTGGTGCGGGCTCAGCAAGGCGCAGATCAGTGCTTTACGGTCAAGCGGTCAAAAATCTTGCTGAGGCCTCGAAGGAGCAGCAGGAGGGGATCAAACGGCGCGGCCTGATCCTTTCGGCGCTGATGCGATTCAAACAGATATGCAATCACCCGGATCAGGCGCTTGGCGACGGGGACTATGCCGAAGAGCGAAGCGGTAAGTTTGCCCGCCTGCGGGAGATTAACAGAAGAAATCGCTTCGCGTCAGGAAAAGGTGCTTGATCTTTACGCAGTTTCGCGAGATGACTGGGCCGTTGGCCGACTTCCTTGCCACCCTGTTCGGTCGGCCCGGTCTGGTGCTGCATGGCGGCACACCGGTGGCGGAGCGGAAAAAGCTGGTTGACCGCTTCCAGCATGAGGATGGTCCGCCTTTTTTTGTTCTGTCGCTGAAAGCAGGTGGTACCGGGCTTAATCTGACTGCGGCAAGCCATGTCATCCATTTTGACCGCTGGTGGAATCCGGCAGTGGAAAACCAGGCCACGGATCGGGCTTTCCGAATCGGCCAGAAAAAAAATGTCGTGGTGCACAAGTTTGTCTGCAAAGGGACGGTTGAAGAAAAGATCGATGAACTGATTACTGCTAAGGCCGGGCTCGCGACTGAACTACTTGAAGGCGCCGAAACAATGCTGACTGAGATGGATGATGCGGCACTCCTCAGGCTAGTTGCGCTAGATATCAATAAGGCCGGATTGTGAAAAGGAGACGGTATCCATGAGTTACTATGGCTGGGCACCTTACGTGACTGTTGCCGAGCGACGGGCAAAGGCCCTGAAGCAGATGGAAAAGTTGAAGAAGAAAGGGGTGAAGGTGCAACCGGTGCAGCTTTCCGGTCGCAAGATTGCTGCCTCCTTCTGGGGAAAGGGGTGGTGCGATCATATGGAGTCGTTCAGCGACTACGCCAATCGCCTTCCCCGTGGCCGCAGTTATGTCAGAAACGGCTCGGTCTGCCATTTGGAAATCAAGGGTGGGCAGATAGAGGCGATTGTCAGCGGTTCGGAACTGTACAAGGTTGCCATAACCATCAACCCATTGAAAGCAACAAGATGGGAATCCGTAAAGCATTCCTGTTCTGGGAGAATCGGTTCATTGATCGATCTACTGCGCGGAAAACTCGATCATGGTGTCATGGAAGTTGTTACGGACCGTAAAGAGGGCCTGTTTCCACTCCCCGGCGAGATGAAATTCGACTGCGACTGCCCAGACTGGGCCGGCATGTGCAAACATGTGGCGGCAGTGCTCTATGGGGTAGGCGCACGGCTGGACGAATCGCCGGAGATGTTGTTCGTACTGCGCGGGGTTAACCATGAAGAACTTGTCGATGTGGCTGCTGCAATCACTGATGCGGCAAAGACCGGAACTTCCCGCCGCAGGATTGCTTCGTCAGGGATTGCCGATGTCTTCGGGATAGAGATTGCTGAAGCTGCAGTTAGATCCATCTGTCGAACTGCCTGTTCGCCCATTGATGAAGCCTGAACAGGGAAAGCCCACTAAAAACCATACAAGAATCACAAATTAGGCTTACTGCCGCCCGCAGGGCCCGTTCTGAGGCGGCAGATGAGAAGATGAAAACTGTTGCAAAGAATCCCCGTGCTGGTAAGGTTGCAGTTAGAGGGAAAGCCTCAAAGGAGTCGCTACCCTTTCCCGAACCAGAAAAAATTCCTTGCGGCGATTTCGGAACTCGTCTGTTCAAACCAGCCCTTGATGAGGTATCTTCCATTACCCCAATGGTCTCAAGGAGTAACAGACCAATGACCTTTACTTTTGAACATCATCTGAAAGCGCTGGTGTATCTCCATCTCCACGAGTACGAATCAGGACGCGAGCTCTTACAGGTTATGGCACAGGACGACTTTGTTCGTTCTCATATTGCTCCACCTGAGGGTGTCAGCCGAAGTACCTTCTTTGAAGCGATGAACACCAGGGCGCTGGATCAGCTCAGCGAGATGTATCATTTGTTGCAGTCTAAGGCTAACAAGCTTCTTCCAGTGTTGCATCCGCGCCTTGGCAATCTGGTGGCAATCGATGGTTCCCTGATCGACGCAGTAGCCTCAATGCAATGGGCCGATTACCGGGATGGCAGCAAAAAAGCGAAAGTCCACGTCGGGTTCGATCTAAACCGTGCCATTCCGGAAAAGATCCATCTCTCATCGGGCAAAGCTGATGAACGCCCCTTTGTCGGCAAGATACTAGAACCAGGCCAAACCGGCGTAATGGACCGCTACTACCAGTGTCACAAAAACTTCGATGAGTGGCAGGAGGAAGAAAAACACTTCGTATGCCGCATCAGAAAGAGTACCAAGAAGACGGTTATTGAGCAGTTGGACGCAAGCATCGTGTAAATGCTGCTAAACTATACGTGTAGCTGGAGATGGTTCTTCTTTTCGAAAATAGTACACAGGCTTGCTTATTATACATGTAACAGTGGTGTGGTTTACTAGAAGGAAGAGCAATTCACAAAAAATGTGGTGAAATCTGTTACATTGTATAAAACGGAATAATATTAGCTATGTAACATGAAAGTAACATTGGTGGAGATTACATTTATAATGGAAATAGTCGAAGACCTGCTGCGGGGAGGTGAAACGGTCGAGCCGTTCCAGTTTGCGGGCCTGAAAACGTGACGCCAGGGTGAAAGCGGCTTTGATGCTCGTTGCCTTGGCCAGCCCAACCCCCTTGATGGCACACAGTTCGCCGAGGTCGGCGCTCCCCAACTCCCGCAGGTTGCCGCTAAAATGTTTGATCAGCTCCCGCCCAAGGTCGATTGCGCTCTGTCTGCTGCCGGGATCGCCGCTTCTGATAATCAGCGCCAGCAATTCAGCGTCGGAGAGGGTCGCAGCACCTCGCTTGAGCATTTTTTCACGTGGACGTTCGTCCTCGGGCCACTCCTTGATGCCACCGCTCATGAAATCCCCCTCGATCCCCCTTTGACAAAGGGGGAGATCCTATCCCTTGAAACCCGACAGTAAGGCAATAATCAACCCTGCCCCCAGAATAACCCGGTACCAGACAAACGGTGCAAGGCTCCGCTTCTGCACAAACCGGAGCAAAAAAGCGACGCTGATGTAGCCGGTCACTGCCGAGAAGGCGATCCCGACCAGCATCGGCAGACCATCGCCGGCCGGAATACCATGTTTGAGCAGGTGCAACGATTTTGAGCAGGGCGGCACCGGCCACAATCGGCAACGACATCAGAAATGAAAACCGGGCGGCACTCTCGCGGGTGAAGCCGAGCATCAGCCCCGCGGTGATGGTGATGCCGGAACGGGACACGCCCGGAATCAACGCCAGGCACTGCATAAGACCGATCGTCATTGCGCTGGCCGGTTTAATCTCGTCCAGTACCCGCCGTTTACGCCCCATGCCATCGGCCACCCCCAGAACAAGTCCGAACAGGATCAGAAATGAGGCGATCAGCAGCGGATTGGTGCGGAAGATATCCTCGACCTGCTGTTCAAACAGCTTGCCGACCACGGCGGCCGGAACGGTGGCGGCAATGATCAGAAACGGCAATCGCTGGGCGGGACTGCGCATCTTGCGTGTGACCAGTACATCGAAGAAAGAGACCACCAGCTCGATGATATCGCGCCAGAAATAGAGTGACAGTGCCAGAAACGTTCCCAGGTGCAGCGCGACATCAAAGGTCAGGCCGGACTCGGGCCATTTGAACAGCCAGGGGATCAGGATCAGGTGGGCCGAACTGCTGATCGGCAGCACTTCGGTAAAACCTTGCAGGGTGCCGAGAACGGCGGCATGGAACAGATTCATGTCATACTCCTTGTGTGTGGGAAACATGGAAGATACTGCAACTTAACGGCAAAGGCAATCTGTTGATGGCGGGATCAAGTAAATTTATCCTGTAAAAAATACGTAACGTGTGCTACTAATCATAAGTTTTAAACACAGTCTGCACAAAAATCAACGGAGGCGGATGCATGTTCGGATTTATTCCCAAAGAAGAAAAATTCTTCAAGCTTTTCAAGGAGATGACTGAAAATATAATTGTAGGGGCCAAACTGCTCAAGGAGATGCTGGACAATTTCGAAAATCCGCTCGAAAGCCAGCGCCGGATCAAGGATATCGAGCACAAGGGGGATTCCCTGACTCACGAGATCATTCAGACCCTTAACAAAACCTTTATAACGCCGCTTGATCGCGAGGATATCTATTCGCTCGCCTCCAAACTCGATGACATTCTTGACCTGATTGACGCCTCCGCCCAGCGGATCATCATGTACAACGTTGAAGCCATTCCACCTGAAGCAAAGTCACTTGGATTCATCATCCTGCAGTCGTGCCACGCGGTAGACAAGGCGGTTGCCATGCTTGGCAAAAAGACCAACGAACAGATCTTTGAGGCCTGTGTGGAGATCAACTCCCTGGAGAATGAGGCGGATCGGGTCTCGCGTGAAGCTATCAGCCGGCTGTTTGATGAGGAGAAGGACCCGATCCAGCTGATCAAATGGAAGGAAATCTTCGAGACGCTCGAAAAGGCGACCGACAGGTGCGAAGATGCTTCCAATATTCTTGAAAGCGTGGTGGTAAAGAATGGTTGATCCGGCTCTGGTGATGCTCTGCCTGGTCATCCTGGCGGCGCTTCTCTTCGATTACATCAACGGCTTCCATGATACCGCCAACGCCATAGCCACCAGCGTCTCCACCCGGGCACTCTCGGTGAAGGCCGCCATCATTATGGCCGCAACCCTCAACTTTGCCGGTGCGATGGCGTTTACCAAAGTAGCCAAGACCATCGGCACCGGAATTGCCAGTGCCGAGAATCTCACCCAGATGGTGGTTCTGGCAGGAGTCATCGGCGCAATCATCTGGAATGTCATGACCTGGTACTTCGGCCTCCCCTCGTCGTCATCGCACGCCATTGTCGGCGGGCTTATCGGGGCGGTGTTCGCTCATTCCGGCTCATCGGCGCTGCAGTGGGACGGACTGAAAAAAATCATTCTGGCGCTGATCACTCTCCCCGATCCTGGGTGTCATCGCCGGATTTATCTTTGTCGTGATATTCTCACGTGTCCTGCAATTCCGCTCCCCGGCCGGAGTGAACCGCGGCTTCCGCAAGATGCAGATCCTGTCAGCGGCCACGATGGCGTTCTCACACGGGACTGCCGACGCACAGAAGTCGATGGGGGTCATCACGATGGCCCTCTTGAGTTACGGTGCGATACCAACCTTCGAAGTGCCGACCTGGGTCAAGCTCACCTGCGCGCTGGCAATGGCGCTCGGCACTGCAGCCGGCGGCTGGCGCATCATCAAGACGGTCGGTCGTGATTTCGTAAAACTGCAGCCGATGACCGGCTTCTCCGTTGATGCTTCGTCCACCTGCGTTATTCTGGGGGCTTCGATGCTGGGGCTCCCGACCAGCACCACCCATGTAGTCACATCATCAATCCTGGGTGTCGGACTCTCCAAGAGCCTTAATGCAGTCAACTGGAATGTCGCAAAACGGATTGTGACAGCCTGGGTTCTGACCATCCCGGCGGCCGCGCTGGTCGCCTACCTGACTTATCAGGTCATGAGCCCCCTGTTGGGGAAATAACAATGCGTGATGGTCGCGACAGCCGGCTGTCTAAAATCTTCGGAGGAAACCACCAATGAAAAAAGCGCTTATTACCGGCATCACCGGCCAGGACGGCTCATATCTCGCGGAACTGCTACTCGCCAAAGGGTATGAAGTCCATGGCATGGTGCGCCGCTCCTCATCCTTCAACACCGGCCGCATCGATCACATCTACCGCGACCCGCACGAAAAGGATGTGCGGCTGTTTCTGCACTACGGTGACCTGAACGACGCCAGCTCGATCAACATGCTGCTGCGCAACATCCAGCCGGATGAGATCTACAACCTGGGTGCCCAGAGCCATGTCCGCGTCTCCTTCGACATCCCGGAATACACCGGCGAAGTGGATGGTCTGGGTGCGGTGCGTATTTTGGAAGGGATCCGTGAAACCGGCCTGAACACCCGGTTCTACCAGGCTTCATCATCCGAACTGTACGGCAAGGTGGTCGAGACTCCCCAGAAGGAAACCACCCCCTTCTACCCCCGTTCTCCCTACGCCTGTGCCAAGGCCTACGCCTTCTACATCACCATGAACTACCGCGAAAGCTACGGCATGCACGCCTCCAACGGCATCCTCTTCAACCACGAATCGCCCCGCCGCGGCGAGACCTTCGTTACCCGCAAAATCACCCGCGCCGCCGCCCGCATCAAGCTGGGGTTGCAGGAATGCCTCTATCTTGGTAACATCGACGCCAAGCGCGACTGGGGTTTTGCCGGAGATTACGTCGACGCGATGTGGCGGATGCTGCAGCAGGACAAGGCGGAAGATTACGTCATCGCTACCGGCGAAACCTACATGGTACGGACCTTTGCCGAAAAAGTCTTCGAGCGCCTCGGCATGTCTCTGGAATGGCAGGGGAGCGGCGTGGATGAGAAGGGTATCGACACAAAGAGCGGCAACACCGTCATCCGGATCGACCCGAAATATTTCCGTCCGGCAGAAGTTGACCTGCTGCTGGGCGATCCGACCAAGGCGAGGAAACAGCTGGGGTGGGAGCTTAAAACCAGTTTTGAGCAGCTGGTGAATATGATGACCGATGCCGACTTCGCACTTGCCGAACGTGAGAAGCGGGCAGATGGGTGATAAAACATAACATTCTTGACTGGAACCGCCGCAAAGTAGGCGCTTCTAAGCGATGCACGCCGAGTTAAACCAAACCAGTCTTTGGTTATAAAGCCTTAGATTTACCCCAAAAGATTAAGCGATTTTGCCCGGTTTATCTGCCTTTCTCCGCTTTTATCGGCGTGTTCGGCGGTTAAAAAGATTGAAAGTTGTTGATATGAGCCGATCTGTTCCGGAGGAGATGTGGAAGATGACCACTCAGCCGTTTGATAATAGTCCCGATGCCGGACTTTCTAACACTCTCCACGGAGCTAATCTGCAGCTGTCTGATATGCTCAATACAATAGCCGACCTCGAACTGGCGATCCTGATCGGGAGCCGGGCAACCGGCACTGCTCGGTCGGACAGCGATTGGGATATTGCGATCCAGTGGAGGCGTGGACTAAATTTTGTCCAGCAACTTGCCATTACCGAACAGCTTCGTAGAACTCTTGCAAAAACACTCGGGGTGCCTGATCAGGCCGTTGATCTGATCGATCTTCCCACTGCCCGGCTTACCATGCGGGCGGTAGTCGCTGAAGACGGTATCCCGCTCAAAGGTGGAGATAGCCTAGCTTGGCACCGCTTTTTGCAACGGACATGGCGGGAGCTTGAAGAACAATATTGGGAGCAGACCTATGCGGCTTGACCTGTACCAGTCAGAAACCGCCCTTATCGCTCAGGAGCAGACCGCCCTGCTGGATGAGGCCCGTATGACCCTCGTTGCAGGAAGCACATTATCCCGTCTTGAGCAAAACGGTGTACTGCATGCAATCCAAGTGCTGGTCGAAAACGCGATCGGTAAGGCGAAACAGCTTCTCAAGACAGCAGGGAAACAGGTGCCATTGTCAGCCTACGATAGTTTCCTTGGACTGGCAGAGCTCGGCATCGTAAAAACCAGCGACCTGACTGCCTGGAATGCCGCCATTGGTCTGCGCAACCGGATTGTCCATGACTACATGAATATAGACATGTTTAGAGTGATGGAGCTGGTTAAAAACGAGCAGTACCGGTTTATCACTGAATTTCTGTTGACGCCGATAACGGTGGGAACTGAATGACCAATACGGATGGTTTGCTGACACTAGGAATCAGGATGGCACAAACAACTCACAAAGATTCGACTGAGCTGGATTACCTCGACCAGATGCGAAATCTTGTACTTCGGGTAACATCCAACCTTGACTGCACCGTCTTCCTGTTTGGTTCAAGGGCGCGCGGCGTACATCGCAGAAGTTCTGATATCGACATAGGTTTCAGTGGATTAAGTGAACCATTGTTCACTAAAGTCAGAGACCATCTATTGTCGGAGCTTGAAGAAAGCGTGATACCGCACCATGTCGACCTTGTTAACATCGATGCGACTTCAAATGATTTTCGACACATTGCCATGGAAAAGGTCATTATATGGAAACAAAGTTCACGCATAAACTGATCGATTTGGAAGCGGCGCTGGCAAACTTTCGTGATGCGTTGACGCTTGAACCGTCGCTGTTTCCTGAGCTGGTAGCCGACAATATTAAATCAGGACAGATTCAGAAGTTCGAGTTCACTGTCGAGCTGTTGTGGAAAACAGTGCAGGTATTTCTTTTTGAGGTCGATGGGGTTGATGTAGTCACTCCGAAGTCGGTTGCAAAGGAGTTTGTAGAAGCAGGCTACTGCGATTATGAAACCTACGAATTGTTTATCCGGGCAATCACTGACAGAAATCAGCTTAGTCATATATATCGCCAGGAGATGGCTGAAACGATCCGACAGCGTCTGCCTGAATATGTTCAGGTGATAGGACAGATTGTCAGCACGATGCGTGAGAAGGTAAAAATATGAAAGTCATACTGCCGGTAGCCGGCAAAGGGACCAGGTTACGTCCCCACACCCATACGAAGGCAAAATCGCTGGTACATGTGGCCGGCAAGACCGTGCTTGAGCACATCATCGCACGCCTGGTCCCGCTTGCCGCTGCCGAATACATCTTCATCGTCGATGAACATGGTGTACAGATCGAAGATTTCATGAGACAGAAATTTCCCGATCTGAACTGCACCTACATCATCCAGAAGGAACGCAAAGGGCCGGCCCATGCTGTATGGCTGGCGAATGAGCAGGTAGTTCCCGGAGACGACCTGCTGATCGTTTTTAACGATACCATCTTCGACACCGACCTCACGAAGATTCCGCAGTTGGCGGTAGATTGTGACGGTTTGATTTATTCCAAAGAGGTGGAAGACTACCAGCGCTTCGGTGTGAATGTGGTTGAAGAGAGCGTGATCGTCAACATGATCGAGAAACCGGACACGCCAGTCTCACGCCTGGCCCAGGTCGGGCTCTACTATCTGAAAGACGGCCCGCGATTCATGGAGTATCTGACTGCAGCCATTGACGCCGGTGACATGGTCAAGGGAGAATATTACCTGCCGCCGGTATTCATGCGGATGATCAATGACGGTTGTCGTCTGAAGGCGCCCGAGATTGATGCCTGGCTCGACTGCGGCAAACCGGAGACGATTCTGGAAACCAACGCCTATCTGCTGAAGGGGCGCCATCATGTACATGGCGAAGCCGTCAACTGCGTCTTTATTGACCCGGTGCATGTTGAACGCGGCGTTACCCTAAAGGACAGCGTGATTGGTCCCAACGTCTCAATAGCAAGCGGCAGTCTGATTGAACGCAGCATTATTTGCGACAGCATTATCAACAGCAATTCGGTGGTGCGCAACATGGTACTCACCGATACCATTCTGGGGGATAATGTCCAGCTGATCAGTTCGGCCCGCAAGATGAATATCGGTGATCATTCGTTGATTGAGATGCAGGGGTGAGGAATCGTGTAACCTAGTCAAGTATATTAAGAGTAAAGAAGTTTCTGATTTGTGCAGTTACAACGTGCGTTACACTCGAGCATAAATCCATTAGAGTTGGTATATGTTAATGAAAGTCCTAACAATATTTGGAACCCGCCCAGAAGCCATCAAAATGGCTCCTTTGGTAAAACAACTGGAAAAGAGTTGCGACTCTATTGTAAGTAAGGTGTGTGTAACGGCACAGCATCGTCAAATGCTGGATCAAGTTCTGAGTCTGTTTGATATAAAGCCTGACTATGATCTGGATATTATGAAGCCGGAACAAAATCTGTGTGATCTTACCTGTAACGTTTTAAAAGGGCTAAAGCCTGTTCTTGAGAAGGAACGTCCAGATATTGTTCTTGTGCATGGTGACACGACAACCACATTGGCAGCATCATTGGCTGCGTACTACAACCGATCTAGAGTAGGACATATCGAGGCAGGACTTCGGACTGGAAACAAATATTCCCCTTTTCCTGAAGAGATTAACCGAAAAATTGCTGGAGCAGTTAGCGACCTTCATTTTGCTCCAACCGAGGCCGCTCGTTTCAATCTTTTACGAGAAGGTGTGTCCCCGGATACCATTCATGTAACGGGCAATACTGTTGTGGACGCCCTGCTTTCTATAGTTGATCGGCTAAGTAGCGACTCGTTAATCAGAAGAGAAATGGAAGAGCGCTTTTCTTTTTTGGATCCTTCTAAAAAACTCATTCTTGTAACCGGTCACCGGAGGGAAAATTTTGGAGATGGTTTTGAATACATTTGTAAAGCTTTTGCAGGAATCGCCGAACTGCATCCTAATGTTGAAATCCTATATCCAGTACATCTGAATCCTAATGTTCAGGAACCGGTCAACCGTATTCTTGGTGATGATAAATATTCTAATATTCACCTGATAGATCCGGTTGATTATCTACCTTTTGTCTACCTAATGAACCGCAGTCATCTTATCATTACGGATTCAGGTGGCGTTCAGGAAGAGGCCCCTTCTCTCGGCAAGCCGGTGCTGGTAATGCGTGAGACCACCGAACGACCGGAAGCTGTAGATGCAGGTACTGTCATCCTTGTGGGAACAAACAAGGAAAGAATAGTATTGGAAACAACTAGGTTATTGACTGACGAGAAGGCATATCAAGTGATGGCGATGGCACATAATCCGTATGGCGATGGCAACTCATCGGAACGTATAGTAAAAATTTTAAAGAGTGGGGAGTACAGGATCTAATGCAAAAAAAGGTTCAAAAGATTGTTGTTATGGGACTGGGATACATTGGACTTCCGACAGCCTCCATGCTGGCCACCAAGGGACATCAGGTTGTTGGTGTCGATATTAGTGAAGATGTTGTTGCTACAATAAACTCTGGGAATATTCATATTGTGGAACCGGATCTTGATATTCTTGTTAGGTCAGCAGTCAATAGCGGGCGACTGAAGGCTTCATTAACTCCAGAAGAGGCGGAGACGTTTATTCTCGCAGTACCAACTCCATTCAAGGTAACGGATAAGAATCCCAAGACGCCTGACATAAGTTATGTCGAAACTGCTACTCTTGCACTTTTACCTTTTCTGAGAGAAAACAATCTAGTCATACTGGAATCCACCTCTCCAATTGGTACGACGGAGAAGGTCAGTAAATTAATTACTGAAGGCCGTCCGGAGTTGTCTGGAAAGGTACATGTTGCCCATTGTCCTGAAAGAGTTCTGCCTGGACATATTATCCGAGAACTAGTTGATAACGATAGAATCATTGGAGGAATTACTAATGAGGCTGCTAGAGCTGCACGTGAACTCTACAAGACCTTCTGCAATGGGAATATATTCTTGACTGATGCTAGGACAGCAGAAATGGCTAAGTTGGCAGAAAACTCCTATCGTGATACAAATATTGCTTTCGCCAATGAGTTGTCGATAATCAGCGACAAGTTAGGTATAAATGTGTGGGAGCTTATCGAACTAGCCAACAAACATCCCCGAGTAAATATCTTAACTCCGGGACCTGGCGTCGGTGGTCACTGCATTGCGGTCGATCCATGGTTTATAGTTGATGCTGCACCTGATGAAGCTCGGCTTATCAGAACAGCACGAGAAGTAAATGACAGCAAATTGCATTGGGTTATAGAAAAAGTAAAAGCTAAAGCGGAGAGATTCAAGAATCCGGTCATTGGTTGTTTGGGGCTTGCCTTCAAGGCCGATATTGATGATTTGCGCGAGTCACCGGCTTTGGAAATAACTCGTGAACTGATTGCTAGTGGAATTGCAACCGTTTTAGCATGCGAGCCAAATGTGAATAGCGGATTCATAGAGTTCCCATTATATGGTTTAAACCATATAATGACGGAAGCCGATATTCTCTTAGTGCTCGTTGATCATCAGGAGTTTAAAACTATTGATCGTGAACTTTTTAAAGAGAAAGTTGTGATAGACACCAGAGGGATTTGGCGCTAATAAGCTTGCTGACAAGTCTTCAATTATTCAAAAAATCAAGAAAACAAGAGATTTGGTTTGACAACCGTTTAAACGCCATTGTTTAGGCACGTTACTACTATAGGTAATCCAGTCAGTAAATCTTAATGAGGTATTTTGAGTTGGATCTAAAAAAGAAAAAAATCCTTGTAACCGGTGCCGATGGTTTCATTGGCTCCCATCTAACTGAAGAGCTTGTGCGTCGTGGTCACGATGTGCGTGCCTTTGTTCTCTACAATTCCTTTAACTCATGGGGATGGCTTGATCAGTCTGCACCGAAGATTAAAAAGTCACTCGATGTTTTTGCTGGCGATATCCGTGATCCTCATGGTGTGAGAACGGCCATGAAAGGATGCGATGTTGTTCTTCATCTGGCGGCTTTAATTGCGATTCCATATTCCTATCACTCACCTGATACCTATGTAGACACCAACGTCAAGGGTACTCTCAACATCGTACAGGCTGCCCGTGAGCTTGGCGTTTCAAAAGTAGTCCATACCTCAACCAGCGAGGTCTATGGTACTGCCCGTTTTGTGCCTATCACCGAGGAGCATCCGCTGCAGGGGCAGTCGCCTTATTCTGCCTCAAAGATAGGTGCTGACCAGATTGCCATGTCCTTTTATTCATCATTTGGTACGCCGGTGTCGATAATCCGTCCGTTTAATACCTATGGCCCTCGCCAGTCTGCCCGTGCTGTGATCCCCACCATCATCACACAGATCGCCAACGGAGCCCGCAAAATCAAGCTTGGTTCGCTGCACCCCACGAGGGATTTCAACTATGTAGCTGATACGGTGGCGGGATTTATCGCCATTGCAGAGTCAGACCAGTCGGTGGGAGAAGTCATTAACATCGGCAGCAACTATGAAATTTCAATTGGTGATACGGTCGCGATGATTGCCGATATCATGAATGTTAAGATCGAGATTGAAACCGATGATGTTCGTCTGCGCCCTGATAAGAGTGAAGTAGAGCGGCTCTGGGCTGATAACCAAAAGGCCTTGGCGCTGGCAGGATGGCAACCTGAGTATGCCGGTAAGGATGGTCTGCGGCGTGGACTGGCGGAAACAATCGAATGGTTTACCAAACCCGAAAATCTGGCATGCTACAAGGCGGATCGTTACAATATATGACCACCAACTTCAGCACACAGGCCGTACTCAATGCCTTGCAATCGGTCCTGCCGCCAAGGCATGTATTTCTGCCACTCCATGAACCTGATTTCGGCGGCAACGAATGGGCATATGTCAAGGAATGTCTTGATACCGGCTGGGTTTCTTCGGTCGGCAAATTTGTAGATCGGTTTGAAGAGGAGCTGGCTGCATACACCGGAGTCAAGCGGGCTATTGCTGTTGTCAATGGCACGGCGGCCTTGCATGTCTGTCTGCTGCTGGCAGGGGTGAAGGCCGATGATGAAGTTCTCATGCCGGCTTTAACCTTTATTGCAACGGCCAATGCGGTTTCCTATTGTGGAGCGATCCCTCATTTTATTGACAGCGAAGAGAATCACTCTCGGAGTTGATCCCCTCAAGCTTGCAGACTACCTGGAAGAGATTACAGAGCAACGGCCTGATGGATGCTACAACCGTCTGACCGGTCGCCGTATCAAGGCAATGGTGCCGATGCATACCTTTGGACATCCGGTTGACCTTGATCCGCTGCTGGAAGTCTGTCAGAGATTCAATATCACGTTGATCGAAGATGCGGCTGAATCACTTGGCTCATTTTACAAGGGACGTCATACGGGACAGTGGGGCCTGCTTTCTGCCCTCAGTTTCAACGGCAACAAGACCATCACCACCGGTGGCGGCGGAGCAATCCTGACCAATGACGAAGAGCTGGGCCGTCTGGCCAAGCATATCACTACCACTGCAAAAGTGCCGCACCGTTGGGAGTTCAATCACGACATGGTCGGCTATAACTACCGTATGCCGAATATCAATGCGGCCCTGGGCTGTGCCCAGTTGGAACAGCTCCCTGGCTTTCTGGCTGCCAAGCGCGACCTGGCGGAGCGCTATCGTCAAGCCTTCACCGGTATCTCCGGTATCCGCTTTTTCTCGGAACCGGCCAACAGCCAGAGCAACTATTGGCTTAATACCCTGCTGCTTGATGAGGAGTGTGCCGGACAACGGGATGCCTTGCTGGAAGCCACTAATGATGCCGGTATCATGACCCGTCCTGCCTGGACTCTGATGCACAAACTGCCCATGTTTGCAGACTGTCCGAGAATGGATTTGTCGGTTGCGGAAAGCCTGGAGCGGCGGCTGATCAATATCCCCAGTAGCGCCATACTTAGGCTCAGGTTTGACCAATGCGTAAGATCTGCGTCGTTACCGGCACCAGAGCCGAATATGGTTTGCTCTACTGGCTGATGAAAGAGATTCAGGCTGATACTGATCTACAGCTTCAGATTAATTGTTACCGGCATGCACCTTTCGCCGGAGTTCGGTCTCACCTATAAGACTATTGAGGAAGACGGATTTACCATCGATGCCAAGGTCGAGATGCTGCTTTCCAGCGACACCCCGGTCGGAATTGCCAAATCAATCGGCCTTGGAGTGATCGGCTTTGCCGATGCACTGGATCGCTTGAAGCCCGATATCATGGTTGTTCTGGGAGACCGTTACGAGATTCTGGCAGCCGCCCAGGCTGCGCTGGTGGCAAGGATTCCAGTGGCCCATATCCACGGCGGAGAGACAACGGAAGGTGCCATTGACGAAAGCATCCGCCACGCCATCACGAAGATGTCACAGCTGCATTTTGTGGCTGCCGAACCGTATCGCACCCGGGTCATTCAGCTGGGTGAACATCCGGATACGGTTTTCAATGTTGGAGCGCTTGGCATTGAAAATATTAAACGTTTGCAGCTGCTGGATAAATCTCAGCTTGAACAGAGCATAAACTTTGAACTGGGTACTACCTGCTTTCTGGTCACGTATCACCCTGCAACACTTGGATGCAACTGCACCTCATGTTGCTATGCAGGCTCTTCTTGATGCGCTTGATCATTTCCCTGACGCAAGAATCATTTTTACCAAGCCTAACTCAGACACCGATGGCAGAATACTTGGACAGATGATCGATGAATACGCACTGCGCAATAAAGGGCGTGTCGCTGTATTTACCTCCATGGGGCAGGTGCGTTACTTGAGTGCGTTGCAGCTTGTTGATGCCGTAATCGGCAACTCTTCAAGCGGCATTATTGAGGCACCTGCCTGCAATACACCAACCGTCAACATCGGTGACCGTCAGTCCGGGCGTCTTAAGGCCGATTCGATCGTTGACTGTCTGGAAACGACAGAGTCCATAGTTGCAGCAATCAATAAAGTCCTTTCTCCGTTGTTCCGGGAGAAGAGTAAGCAGGATGTTTCACTCTATGGTTATGGTGATTCAGCCGTCACACATTAAGGACCACCTGAAGAAAGCCGATCGTAGCACGACAAAACGTTTTTACGATCTTTGAGAGACATCGATGCAAGCACACCACACCTACATAATCGCCGAGGCGGGGGTAAATCATAACGGTTCCCTCGAAATGGCAAAAAAACTGGTGGAGGTTGCCGCTGAAGCCGGTGCCGATGCGGTCAAATTCCAGACCTTCAAAGCGGACAAGTTGGTGAGCCGCTCTGCGCCTAAAGCAGAATATCAGACTAGGACAACTGATGTTGACGAATCCCAGCATGAGATGATTCGTAAGCTGGAACTGGACGAACTGCCCATGAAATTTTGATTGAGCATTGCAAAGTTTGCGGAATAGAGTTTCTTTCAACACCATTTGAT
Organism: uncultured delta proteobacterium; assembly: GCA_963760075.1. Classification (GTDB taxonomy): domain Bacteria; phylum Desulfobacterota; class Desulfuromonadia; order Geobacterales; family Pseudopelobacteraceae; genus JACRCG01. Next base: position 298,638 of record CAVXBQ010000005.1, read on the forward strand.
CTTGAAAGCGTGGACCTCCTGGCAGGGCGATTCGATCTGCGCATGTATTAAAATTCCCTCTGGTGATATTACCAACGCGCCTTTGCTTCTCAAAATTGCCCAAACCGGAAAACCGGTGATTCTTTCTACTGGAATGAGTACTTTGGGTGAGATTGAAGATGCGCTTGGTGTGTTGGCCTTTGGTTATCTACACGAGAGCAGCCCTTCAATAGCAGCTTTTAGTGCTGCTTACTGTTCTGCTGAGGGGCAGGAAATCTTGCAAAACAAGGTGACCTTGCTGCATTGTACTACTGAATACCCAGCCCCACTTGCAGATGTAAACCTTAAGGTAATGGATACCCTGAGAGGCGCCTTCGGCTTGCCGGTTGGTTATTCAGACCATACGGAAGGCGTTGCGGTATCAATTGCCGCTGCTGCCCGTGGCGCTGTGGTCATCGAAAAGCATTTCACACTTGACCGTACTCTGCCTGGTCCTGATCACAAAGCTTCGCTTGAACCGGACGAACTGAAACAGATGGTAGCTGCTATTCGCATGGTCGAACAGTCGCTTGGCTCCGGAAGAAAACATCCAACATCATGTGAATTAAAGAATATGGGTGTAGCAAGGAAAAGCCTAGTGGCTGCAAGTACGATTACGTCTGGTGAGCAATTCTCCGCTGAAACCCTTGCAGTCAAACGTCCGGGGAATGGGCTGTCTCCCATGCAGTATTGGGAGCTGCTTAACAGGAAGGCAAGTCGTGACTTTTCTGCTGATGAGGCGGTTAGTTTATGAGCTTGCCAGTTATCATCCTGGGAGCAGGTGGTCATGCCAAAGTGTTGATTGATGCCCTGCTTGCGTCGTCAGCCGTTATTACGGGCATTGTTGACCCGAACCCGATGTTGGCCGGTGCCAATATCCTTGGGGTTCCTGTACTTGGGGGAGACGACGTTGTTGATGGAGTCCCCCCTTCTCAGGTCCAACTTGTAAACGGTCTTGGCTCAGTAAGCCTTCCGACCATACGTCAACATCTGTATGAAAGATTCAAGGGTTTGGGTTATAACTTCGCCACGGTTGTCCATCCGTCTGCGGTTGTTGCTTCGGACGTTGTTCTCGGAGAAGGGGCACAAGTTATGGCCGGTGCGGTCATCCAACCTGGCTGCCGCATCGGTATCAACAGTATCATCAATACCCGTGCTTCCGTGGATCACGATTGCATCATCGGTGATCATGCCCACATCTCTCCCGGTGTGACAATGTCCGGAGGTGTAACAGTCGGAGAGTGTAGTCATGTTGGCACCGGAGCTACGGTGATCCAGGGGCTTTCTATCGGCACTGGTTGTCTGATCGCGGCCGGTGCTGTTGTAACAAAAGATATTTTTGATGGTGCAAAGGTGCGCGGAGTGCCTGCACGGGAGTTTGCATGAATCGTTGGAAAGATGTACTGATACGCCCAACAACTACCATTATGAAGGCTATAGAGATCATTGATGCAGGCTCTCTCCAAATAGCTCTTGTTGTTGATGATGAACATAAACTTCTTGGAACTGTCAGCGACGGCGACGTACGGCGTGCTATATTAAAGGGAATCTCTCTTGACAGACCCGCAAGTGAAATAATGTTTACCGAGCCAACGGTTGCAAGTTGTCACGAAAGCAGAGAAGCTATCCTGGCAGCAATGAAAACCAAGCAATTGCGGCAGATACCACTTGTGGATCAAAGCGGATGCGTAGTTGGCATGGATGTCTGGGATGAACTGATTAGCATTCAGGAACGGGACAACATTGTTGTGCTTATGGCGGGAGGGCTTGGAACTCGTCTTGGCGAACTTACAAAGGATTGTCCTAAGCCGTTGCTTAGAGTCGGTAACAAGCCAGTCTTGGAAACTATTCTTGAAAACTGCATTGAGTATGGCTTCAAACGTTTCTATATTTCAGTTAACTATAAAGCCGGCATGGTTAAGGATTATTTTGGAGATGGTTCCCGCTGGGGCGTGGAAATCAAGTATATTGAGGAAAAGAAAAGGCTTGGCACCGCAGGCTCCCTCGGTCTGCTTCCTGAGATACCAACATTGCCGCTGCTTGTTATGAATGCAGATGTCCTCACAAAAATAAATTTCAAACATCTCATGGAGTTTCACGAAGAACACAAATCGATTGCCACCATGTGTGTTCGTGAATATGAATTTCAAGTGCCATTCGGTGTCGTACAACTTGACAACCATCGTCTGAGAAACATTCTGGAAAAGCCGGTACATCAGTTTTTTGTGAATGCCGGCATCTATGTTCTCAATCCCGAAGCCGTTTCGAGGGTGCCCCATAACGATTATTTTGATATGCCTGCCCTTTTTGACAAGTTACTCCAAGCACAGTTGGAAACTACTGCATTTCCAATTCGAGAATACTGGTTGGATATAGGGCGCAAGGACGATTTTGAACGTGCAAATGGTGATTATGACGAGGTGTTTTCGTGATAGCAAATAAAACCGTTCTGGCAATAATTCCAGCGCGAGGCGGTTCCAAGGGAGTGCCACGTAAGAATATACGTGAGGTAGCTGGTAAGCCGCTCATCGGCTGGACTATAGAAGAAGCCCAAAAATCTAAATATATCGATAGACTTGTTGTTTCAACGGATGATCAGGAAATCGCTGATATAGCAACTCAGTGGGGGGGGAGAAGTCCCTTTTTTGAGACCAGTTGAACTGGCACGGGACAATTCTCCAGGGATTGCTCCTGTAATCCACATACTTATGACAAGTGGGTTTGCGTATGATCTGGTTGTTCTGTTGCAGCCGACATCGCCATTACGAACGGTTGAAGATATTGATGGGGCTATTGCTCTTATGGTTAGCCGAAACGCCAATGCATGTGTCTCGGTGGTGGAAGCGGATAAAAGTCCCTACTGGATGTACTCAGTCGACGGTGCAGGTCATTTAGTGCCGTTGCTTGAAGGTGGGTACACCTGCAGGCAGGATATTCCCCCTGTATATGCCCTTAACGGCGCAGTGTATGTTGCAGAAGTCAGTTGGCTGTTAAGGAAACGTGCCTTTGTAAGTGATGAAACTGTGGCTTATACCATGCCCAAAGATCGTTCAATTGACATCGATACAGAAACTGATTTAGCTATTTCAACTATTATTTTGAGTGGAGGTTTAAAGTGAAAAAACACCCGGTCCCCCCCCAGTTGACATTGCCCGTTTTAATGTTGCGGAGGATTCTTTGGAAGCCAAATACGGACTTCCCAATGAAGTAAAGTTTTGCACAAAATGTGTTATTTCAAACCAGCGTCCCAATTCAGCTGTTGAGTACGAGCATACCAAGGCAAGTAAAAAGCAGACTATCAATTTTAATGAACATGGTGTCTGCGATGCCTGCAAGGTAACAGAGCAAAAGAAAGGCGCCATTGACTGGAATGAACGAGAGAGGGAGTTGAAGGAGTTGTGTGACCGTTATCGCAGCAAGGATGGTTCATACGACTGTCTTGTGCCCGGTTCAGGTGGAAAAGACAGCTTTTTTCAGTCTCACGTGCTCAAGTACAAGTATGGAATGCACCCACTGACAGTTACATGGGCGCCGCACGTCTATACGGAATGGGGTTGGAAAAATTTTCAAGCATGGCTTCATGCTGGATTTGACAACTTCCTTTGTACACCCAACGGGCGGGTCCACCGCTTGGTGACAAGGCTGGCCGTTGAAAACCTTTTTCATCCTTTCCAGCCGTTTATGTTTGGCCAGAAATCTTTGGCTCCCAAGATGGCAATCTTGCACAATATCCCGCTCGTATTCTACGGTGAAAACGAAGCAGAATATGGTAATCCAATCGCCGATACCTCCACTGCAAAGCGCGACTGGTCGTATTTCACTGCAGGAGATAAAAGTAAGGTATACCTCGGGGGGACCTCGGTAAGCGATCTTAAAGGAAGCTTCGGTCTGGATGACAATGACCTTCAAGCATATTATCCAGCAAACCCTGAGCTGATCGAAAAAAACAAGGTTGAAGTGCATTATCTTGGTTACTATCTGAAATGGCACCCACAGGAGTGCTATTATTATGCGGTGGAAAATGGTGGGTTCCAGGCATCGCCCGAAAGAACGCCGGGCACCTATAGCAAATACAATAGTATTGACGATCGCATAGATGACTTTCACTACCACACGACTTTCATAAAATTTGGCATCGGTCGCGCCACATACGACGCCGCCCAGGAAATCCGTAATGAAGATATTACTAGAGAAGAAGGGGTTGCACTGGTCAAAAAATTTGACGGGGAGTTTCCGGAGCGGTTTGCAGATGAAATATTTAAATATTTAAGCATTCCAGAAAAAGAATTTCCAATAGCGTCTAAAATGTTTGAGCAACCGATAATGGACAAAGACTATTATATGAGCCTTGCAGATCAGTTCCGATCACCACACCTCTGGAAGTTGCAGAATGGTACCTGGAAATTAAGACATACCGTATTTGGAGAATAATTCATACATGGCGAGCAATATAAGAATAATATCAAGGTTAGATATTAAAGGACCAAACCTGATCAAGGGTATCAATTTTGAAGGTTTACGCAAGCTTGGCGATCCGAACGAGTTTGCCAAGAATTATTATAAGCAGGGAGTTGACGAAATTATTTATATTGATATCGTTGCCAGTCTGTATGAGCGGAGCAGTCTGCTAAACATCGTCCGCCGAACAACCCAGGACGTATTCATCCCCATAACGGTCGGTGGCGGCATTCGCTCTGTTGATGATGCCCGCGAGATGTTGCGGGCTGGCGCCGACAAAGTAGCGGTGAATACCGCTGCTGTAAAATGTCCTGAGCTGATTCATGAAATTTCACAGAAGTTCGGGGCACAATGCATGGTTCTATCCATTGAAGCGAAGCGAACTGCTCCCGGTAAATGGGAAGTGTATTACGACAACGGCAGGGAAAAAAGCGGCATCGATGTTTTGGAATGGGCACAGAGAGGCTACGAACTGGGATCTGGAGAGATACTCCTTACCTCAGTAGACATGGAAGGGACCGGAAGGGGCTTTGACTGCGAACTGACATCCGCAGTCTCGCGAGCCGTCCCGATTCCCGTAATAGCCAGCGGCGGGTTTGGAACTGTCGACGATTTTGAGCAGGTGGTTAAGGTCGGTCAGGCGGATGCGGTGGCAATTGCGGGAGCGTTGCATTACAAAAAAATGACGGTGCGGGATATCCGCAATGAAGCCCTAAAGCGGGGCATACATGTCAGGAGAGAGCTTCCATGCCAACAGTAACGATCATTGACTATGGGATCGGCAATCTCCTGAGCGTTGCCCGTGCGTTTGAGCATTGTGGCGCAAATATCGTATTAACAGATGATCCCGCGAAGATCACAGGCGCGGATTATCTTGTACTGCCTGGAGTAGGAGCGTTTGCTGATGGGATGTCTGGTCTGACTGAACGTGGGCTGGTTGAGCCAATAAAATCTTTTGCAGCTAAAGAAAGACCGTTTCTTGGTATTTGCTTGGGGATGCAGTTGATGCTGGATGAGAGCGAAGAATTTGGGGCAAATGAGGGGTTAGGGCTGATCCCCGGCAACGTTGTTGCGATTCCTGCGATGGGTAGTGATGGCGTTCCGCACAAAATACCACATATCGGATGGAATGAAATCTGCTTTCCAGCGGGCATCTCTTGGGAAGGGTCAATACTTAACAACACACCTGAAAAGTCATCGTTCTATTTTGTACACTCGTTCACTGCAATCCCTGCTCTGCACGATCACAGGCTGGCGGATTGCTATTACAATGGACAGTTGATTGCGGCCGCAATAAGAAAAGACAATCTATACGGTTGTCAGTTCCATCCTGAAAAAAGTGGTAAAGGTGGATTACAGATTATCAGGTATTTTGTTGCTGGTCTTGTATAATGCCTAGCAATGCAAGCAGCAAAAAACAGATCATTAAAGATTCTGCGCATTATCTGACATCTACAGTTTTAGCTCAAGGATTGGGTCTGTTACGCACTTTGCTGATCCCTATCCTGTTAGGCCCTGCACAGCTGGGTGTTTGGAATCTGATGAATGTTATTGTTGGTTACGGTGCTAACGCCCACTTGGGAATACTTCATGGCCTGAATAAAAAGATACCTTACCTAAGAGGTCTTGGTAAATTTGAAGAAATCGACGAACTAAAGGACAGTGTGTTCTGGTTTAACCTCCTCCTGGGAATTAGCGCAGGTGGTTTGTTGCTCATAACATCTTTCCTGATAGCCCCCATATATGCTTTTGCAACGCGAATAATTGCATTTGTAATAGTGCTTCAGATGGTATATGTCTTTTACTTTTGTATGCTAAGGGGAGATAGTCGCTTTAATCTTGTTAGTAAAGGTATAGTGCTATTCTCATTTTTTTCTTCAATACTTGTTGTGATGTTTGCATATGTTACTCACGAGCGACTTTTGGGCGCACTGTACGGACTTAGCATTTCATATGTAATCGTGGTCTTGTACTGGGTATTAAAGGCTGAATACCGATTTACTTTCAGTGTTAAATTAACTTTAATTAAGGAATCTTTTCTTGCAGGCCTTCCATTAATAGTTATTGGCTTAATGGATATGGTCTTGTTAACCGTGGACCGATGGCTGATTGCCTGGCAGTTATCCAGCACATCTTTAGGGTATTATTCGTTAGGGATCATGGCTTCAAACTTGCTTGGACTTGTGCCTACATCTGCTGCAAATGTCCTCTACCCAAGGATGTTGGAGCGATTTGCAAAAACGCACGATCCTGCTGCGGTTTGCGGTTATTTGCTTAACCCTATGCGAGTAATTGCCTCCCTGATGATTTTTCTGATTGGCGCGGCAACCATTCTTATACCCGTAATAATAAAACTACTATTACCGAAATACATCACTTCAATCCCGTTGATTGAAATTCTTGTTCCGGGAGCATATTTTTTGGCAATCGCTCCTATCACCGGCAGTTTTGTAATAGCAATCAATCGCCAAAATGCTTTAGTCATGATTCAGGTAGGTGCAATATGTCTTGGCCTGATTGTAGATGGGTGTCTTCTCTATTTAGGCTATGGAATATATGGCATCGCATATGGAACTATTTGTTGTTATGCCATCTATGGCATTGGTTATTTATTTATTGCTTTATATCTCTCCGGGGATAAGCTGGCTAAAATCATTTGGACTATTACAGAAGTATTACTATTATTTACCGCTACCATAGTTGCACTCAAAGCTACAAATATATATTCTCCCTCCTCCTTTAATTGGGAAACTCATTTGCTTTCAGCGTTAATCAAATTACTTATTTTTTGTGCTGTGGTTCTACCGGTTGTTTGGCTGGTTAATCGTAACAGTGGTCTATTTGCAAGCATAAAGTCGGTTTTTTTCAATAAAAGTAACGTACATAGTAATGAATAACATTCATATTTTTACACCTATAAAGGAGCGTAATACATGCAAGGAAAAGGAAACAAAATTGAAAATTGGGATAAATCTTATGAGCATTTACCTACAACATATAGTGAAGAGTTAATTACCCCAGCTAATATCGTCAATACTCTTCAAAATGAATTTGTGAGCGAAGATATTGAACGCTATTTGGCTAATCCACATCAGGCAAAAATACTTGAGTGTGGCTGTGGCGGTGCAAGGACGTCTCTATATCTTTCCTTGCGTGGCTTTGACGTTACGTGTTCTGATTATGCCCCTGGTGCTGTGCGCCTCGCACAAGACAATTTCGCTGCCTGTAATGCTAAAGGTACTTTTTTGCAAGATGACCTGCTGAATTCAAAGATACCAAATGAGTCCTTCGATTGTGTCATGAGTTTCGGTTTGCTCGAACATTTTGAAGATATACGTCCAATTATAAATTCAATTACAAAACTTGTAAAACCAGGTGGCATACAAATTCACTGTATAATACCAAAGAAATTTTCAACTGAAATGATAATGAACATTGCTTTGTTTCCACTTCATTTTGTACGGAATATTTTATTAGGCAATTTTGACAGAATAGTTATCAGAAGTTTTCGGGACTTTCCACATTATGAAAACTCATTTAACGCCGCTGAATATTGCAACGCATTTGAACGTGAAGGAAATTCTATATTACGTTGTGAAGCAGGAGGAATTATATACCCTTTTCTTTGCCTTCCGTTTGGTATTGGGAAGCTGCTTGCAAGAACATTTTCCAAATCGATTTCTAAATTAATTAGAAAGATTGATAGAACAGAATCCCCAATATTGCACTTTATTGCCCCTACATTTTACATCGTTTGTAGAAAAAATGACTGACCTTACTCAATCATTTCACAAATCCGCAGCCATTGTAAAAGCATGGGGGCAATCGCGCCTTCAAGATGGCAGAACGCTCGAAGATGTTTTGACTATTGAAGGCATTTCAATGTGGAGTGTCGCCTCTTCAGTATTAGCAGTGAGCTACATTCCCGGCTTGGTCTCGAAGTCTTCTCGCAGAATATCTCATTTAGCCAAGTTTAAGAGAATTGTAGTAAATGAAGCAAGAAAAACGAAAAATACTTTAAATATCTATAGAGCAAGAATGAGTTCCAGCACGGTTGGATGCGATTCTTGGCCAAAAGACAACACATTTTTGTGTCTTGGCTTTACTCATTATGTATCTCGTGAAACACTTTATCCAGTTGCGACTAAACTTGCCATGCGCTCAGAATCATCAGTAGTGGTAATGGATGACATGTTTTCAGCACAGAATATAAATGTTGAAGATTCTGACGTAATTCGACAATCCGTTTGGCAACATTGGCCTCTTTCAATAAATTATGACATCAGCAAAATGCGCAAGACTCTTAAATTGGCCATTATCCAGCTTTCAGAACCTTCTGTTCTAAAAAAAATGGTTGAAGTAAGTGGTTTTCAATGGAGTGATGTTAAACATTTATTTGATTGGCTGTTTCAAGCGTATCTGCCGCGCTTACTGGCTTATGTGGCCATTGCTAAGCATATTGTTTCCTGTCACAGACCGACTCTGATTATTTCACCAGATGTGAATAACCCTCTTACACGTATTTTTTGTCTCGCAGGTAAATTGTATGGGATAAAGACTCTTGAAATACAATTTAGCTTCTATGGAATCGATAATGTTGAATGGGATTTTTTCATTGCAGATCATCTGGCAGTAACCGGTGACGAGAACTTTAAAGCAATGCTTGATCGTGGGATTCCTTCCAATAAGATGACCGTAACTGGTTCTGCTCGTTATGACAGTGTGCTTTCATGGCCGGTTGAACTCGTTCAGGATATTAGAAAACAACATGGCATAGCAGATGAAAAGAAGTTGGTTTTATTTGCATCACAACCGTATTATTTTGGTGCATTTAGTAGTTCTGCTATACGTCATCAAATGATCAATGGATTGTTTAACGCTGCATCAGATACAAGTGGAATAACGCTGGTAGTCAAACCACATCCCGGAGATGATCCTAACGAACTAATATCTATGGCTAAAGGCAAACATAATATTATTTTTATTGATAAACATTTGGACATTCGTAATTTAATAAAAGCTGCTGATGCTTTTGTAACATTTTATTCCAGCACAACGTTTGACTCCCTCGTCATGAACAAAATAACTATTAATCTCGCATATCCTAATGGGAATCCGTCTAACCCTCTTGACAATTGCGAGGCAATACTTGTTGCAAAAAGCGACGAAGAGATATCTTTTTTTCTGGGCTCAATTAGTAATGGTAAAATTAAAGAGCTTGTTGACGCTCGTTCTCATGTGAGAGAGAGTTTTTTGTACCACTGGTTTTATCATCTTGATGGCCGTGCTGCTGAAAGAATTGAGTCTCTCGCTTTAGATATGGCATCGGATGTGTTGTCGCAGACGGTGGATAAGGAAGCGTATTTATGAAGAGTGCATTAGTCGTTGGTGCCGCAGGGCAAGATGGTTATTATCTTACTCGCTTGCTTGCGAAAAAAGGCTATGCTGTTTATGGCGCAGATCGATTTATATTAAATATTTGCCTTGAGCAAAGGCAAATGATGGCTGGACTGTTTGAAATTGAATTGTCACAAACCGGTAAATTAGCAGAGTGTGTAAGAGAAATAAAACCTGACGAAATTTATTATCTGGCAGCGCACCATTTTTCATCGCAAGGCCATGAAAATCGCGCCGGCAGAATGTCTCCATTTCTAGCGGTTAATTTGATTACACCCAATGAAGTATTGGAAATCATACAGACTGATTTGCCAAATTGCAGGTTCTTTTATGCGGCAAGTGCTCATATATTTGGTGTTCCAGATGAATGTCCACAAACAACAGTAACCCCGCACCGTCCGAACACTCCGTATGCTATAAGCAAAAGTACTGCTGTTCTGTTGTGTAGATATTATCGCGAAACCCATAATGTTTTTACAGTGGCTGGTATTTTGTACAATCATGAATCAACCCGTCGACAAGATAGTTTCGTTACTACTCAAATAGCGCGTGCTGCAGCAATGGCAAAGCTCGGGAAGGGCGAACGGCTTGTTCTGCGTGATTTAAAGGCAGTAGTTGACTGGGGCGCGGCTGAAGATTATGTAGAGGCAATGTGGCTTACTCTTCAACAGTCAGTTGGAGATGAATATATCATTTCAACAGGTCAGCCTCGCACAATCATGGATTTTGCGAAAGAGGCATTTTCCGTTGTAGGGTTGAGTGCTGAAAAATATGTATTCCAAGGTACAGAGCTAAAATCTAATTTCTGTATGCCGTATATCGGTGATAATTCAAAAATTATAAATTCTTGTGGTTGGAAGCCTCGCATACCTTTTACCTCATTGGTTAAAGAAATGGTCGAATTCCAGTTAGAGCAGCTTAGATAATTTTTCAAAAGGAGATAAACATGTACACAGAAATAAATAAATGTAGAATTAGTGAAAGCAAGAACTTAATTACTGTATTATCACTGGGAGAACAATATCTGACGGGCGTGTTTCCCAAAATCAATCGACGAAGAAATAACAAAAGGTCCACTAGATTTAGTTTGGTGTCCTGATAGCGGATTATTGCAGATGAAGCAGTCTTACAGTTTAGATGAAATGTATGGAGATAATTATGGTTACCGTTCTGGATTAAATGCCTCAATGGTGAGTCATCTTGGACAAAAAATTAAAACGTTGGAGCGCCTTGCAAATCTTACTGATAATGATTTGGTAATTGATATTGGAAGTAATGATGCCACCTCTTTAAAGGCTTATTCTTCTGGTTGTAAAAAGGTAGGAATTGATCCGACAGGTTTAAAATTTAAGGAATATTACACCAACGATATAACACTAATCCCGGATTTTTTTACGGCACAAAAATTTAAAAATATCTTTAAAAATGACAAAGCAAAAATAATTACCTCAATTGCCATGTTTTATGACCTTGAAAGTCCGATGGCTTTTGTAAAGGATATTGAACAGTGCCTGGCCGATGATGGCATTTGGCACTTTGAGCAAAGCTATATGCCAAGTATGCTGAGAACGAATAGTTATGACACGATTTGCCATGAGCATTTGGAATTTTATTCTTTTAAAGTTGTAAAGAGCATCCTGGAACAGTGTGGAATGCGGGTGATAGATGTTCAAATGAATTCAATCAATGGTGGTAGTTTTGCCGTTACCGCCTGTAAGAAAGATGCAGTCATATAAGTCAAATAAACCAATTATTGATTGGCTTCTTAAACAGGAAGATGGATATGGGGCTAGATACACCAAAACCATATCGTGATTTTGAAGAACGAGTATTCAGACACCGAAAAAACCTGACTGAGTTAATCGAAGCTTTGGTGGCAGATGGGAAGAAAATATTTGGTTATGGCGCAAGCACAAAAGGTAATGTGTTATTACAATTTTGTGGTCTGACCACGAAGCAGATTCCATTTATCGCAGAAGTTAATGAAGAATAAATTTGGATCTTTTACTCCAGGTACTCATATTCCGATCGTGTCCGAGGCAGAAGCTAAGGCGATGAAACCAGATTATTTTCTGGTGCTTCCATGGCATTTTAAAGACACCATTCTGGCCCGTGAACAAGAATATCTTGCAAAGGGCGGGAAGTTCATTTTTCCCTTACCTGAAATTGAAATTATTTAGTGTGAAGTAGAAACTCGTGCCCTTTGGGTGTGATATTGTGGACCGACTATGCTGGTCCCGTATGGGCATAGCTGAATAGGCCGCTTAGCCTTTCCTTTGGGAACTGTTCCATTGCAAACATAGCTTAATTTATATCCGCGAAATGGAATGAACATTATTATGAACACGCTAAAGCTTACGATATGCATTGCCACATACAATAGAGCTGATTTCATCGGTGAGACACTTGACAGCATTATTCCTCAATTGACGGAAGGGGTTGAGATACTTATTGTTGACGGCGCATCCACCGATAACACAGAAAATGTAGTGCATGATTACCTCGTGCGGTGTGGTAGTATTCGTTATATACGGCTACCATTCAAGGGTGGAGTTGATCAAGATTACAATAAAGCTGTTGAGCTTGCTCTAGGCAAAATGTGTTGGTTGTTTACAGACGATGACCTGCTAAAACCCGGCGCAATAAGCGCTGTACTTGCAGAGTTGGATAAGAATTATAGTTTAATTGTAATAAATTCAGAGATCCGAAACAAGGATTTATCGAGGTTTATTGCGAACAGTAAGCTTCAGCTAAATGTAAATAAGGTTTATTCTGAGGCAGAACTAGAGGCACTTTTTAAATGTACTATTCCATACTTATCATTTATTGGCGGAGTAATTATAAATAAAGAACTCTGGATGCAGCGGGAAAAAGAAAGATATTATGGAACAGAATTTATTCATCTAGGGGTGATATTTCAAGCGGCTTTACCTACTCCAGCTTTAGTAATTGCCAAACCATTTATCATGATTAGGTTCGGAAATGCTCAATGGACTTCACGAGCATTTGAAATATGGGTGCTTAAATGGCCAAAACTTCTTTGCTCGTTCAAACTTATTTCGGAACAAACGAGAAACGAATATAAATTAACATCTATTAAACGATTAAAAGAATTAGCTATTTATAGGGCGGGGGGTACTTATTCAATAAATTTATTTAATAAATATATTTCCAAAGAGGATTCAGCTTTATGGTGGAAGTTATTGGCATTGCTTATTTCCGTGATACCATGCTTTATTTTAAATATATTTATTAAATTTTATCTAAGAATTTCAAATCCAGAAGCATTGAAAGAGTGGACATGAGCATACCCATAAGTGGTTAAGGTGAGGTGGCATCTAAACCCTCTAACGTCAATGTTCCCAGGGCATCTCTGCTCTCAACGCATAATTGTTCTGCCACTAGCAATTGTGTCTCTTATCTAACGTACATAAACTAAAAAACTTCTGAACAAAAACAAATCGGGAAATTCGATTATAAACTATGTTCATATACAGTTGTGAGCTAACAATGTCCTGACTGAAGAGATGAAACCCATTATGAAGAAATTCCATAATTCAAAAGTAATCAGTTCTTTGATCACGTTACTGTTCGTTTCAATGTTCGCATTTCCGAATTCGTTCAGTTTTATCAAATATATAATCTTAACTCCAATCATAATATTTGTGTTTATCGCCTTATTTAAAAAAGAAATAAAAATTAAATCACTCAAAACCATATTCTATTATATGGTTTTATCAAATGTATCTCTTGCTTGGATTTTATTGGGAGCGGTAAATGGCAATCCTGAACAAGCTTTATATGACTCGTTTAAACTCTACGTGTTATATTCAATTATAATTTGCACATTGATTGTAGCTTTACAGGATGGAAAATATCTTGAATTAATGATCAGGTCGTTTTTTGTTTCAGCTTGGCTCATAGTGTTTATAAACTTGATCTCATTGTCAGAAGTTATCTTTAACTTTCAGTTTTACCCAGATAGCGTTAGAGAGGAAATGGTTATAGGCGCAGCTATTCATCCGGGTTACACAGATGTAAGTGCAAACAACGTTAACTCATTATTTTTCATCATTCCGATAGTTTACATAATGGCGCTTGCAAAGAAGACATCAATAAATTACTCGAAACTTATGATGTGGAGTCTCCTCGTTTTAAGTATTCTTGTAGCGCTTATTTCTGGAAGACGTGCTTTAGTAATGCTTTTATTTATAATTCCATTTCTTTTTGAGATTCAGAGACGGATTGTTTTTCTGAATTTAAAAAATAATGAAATTGAACTGCAGCGTCTACCGGTTTTGTTTATATTAGTGTTTCCTATTGTTATCGTTGGGTTTCTTTATTTTACGGACATAATTGACATGACATCGCTTATTGAAAAGTTTAGTTCCGCATTCGAGAGTAATAGTGTACGGGTGGATCAATACAATTCGTTAATTAAAGGTTTTTCTGAAAAATATCTTTTGGGGTCTGGATTCGGTGGCTCTGCTGATGTAACAAGAGCCTCTGAATATCCGTGGCTATATGAACTTACATATGCCCAAGCTCTATTTAATGGCGGATTGATTGGCTTTGGTTCGGTCCTCACCTTGTTTGGGGTGTATTATGTAAAGGCTTTAATTGCAATTCGCCGTTTTGATGGCTTTAAGACCGAGGCCCTTGCAATAGTGACTGGTACTCTTATTTTTTGTATAGCTGCTTCATCCAATCCATATTTTTCCTCATTTGACACGATTTTTATATTGGGCATTTTTCCTTTGCTTTCAGGATGGCATGCCTATTTTAAAAAGGCGGTTCCAAAATCTGTCCTCCCCGAAACACATGTAGTCGTCTATGCTGTTTCTAATACCACTGAACCGGAATTCGGAAGCCAACAAAAATGCTAACTATAATTTTTGTTTTAAAGATCTAAAGGCCAATATGAATAGTAATGTCATAATAGTTGTACTGAATTGAAACGGAACCCAAGACACAATAGAATGTTTAAAATCACTTAAAGAAAGCAGATGTGCAGAATACACAACTGTATTAGTTGACAACGGCTCTGAAGAAGAGAATCTCCAGGAATTAAAAACTTGGTGTAATGAAAATTATGATTTGGTTGTGTACTACAATAGGCAAGAAGCTGAGAACGAAGGCTTACCGGAGTTAGAAGATGATCTTAACAATACACTCGCAAGCAATAAACTGGTTTTTGTAGAAAATAATGAAAATCTGGGTTTCGCTGCGGGAAACAACGTAGCGCTCAGGTATGCATTACGCGTCAATGCATCGTATGCGATGCTTCTGAATAATGATACCGTAGTTGAGAAGAATTCAATTGACGAACTAGTCGATTTCCTGAATGTCAATAAAGAGTATGTCGCTGTTACGCCGCAAATCAGGTATTACGATCCCAACGATCGAATATGGAATTGCGGCGGAAAAGTTATGTGGTTTGGGAACAGAAAATATTATTTTGCCGGCGAACATATATCAAAGGTGCCTCAAAAGGGATTCAGGGATATTTCGTTCATCACGGGATGTGCCTTATTGTTCAAGCCCCAAACTACAGGTATTTTAACGGAAAAATTTTTCTTTGGTGAAGAAGACCTGGATTTCTCTTTCAGGCAGAAGATAAATCGTAATAAAATGGCATGCTGCTTTTCTTCAATCATTTACCACAAAGTTAATGGCAGTGTTAACAAGTTGAATATTAACAACATGGGCTATATTTATTTGCATTACTTGTCAAGGCTAATTAATAACAGGCAGTATGCATCCACGTTCAAGTTTATGATCATTATTTTATTGAATCTTGGATATGCAGTGCCGATGATCAAAATACGTTACGGATATAGCTTTAAGCAAATATTCAGAATGATTATGAGAATATTGGTAGAATTAAGGAACATTGATAGCATTGATAAGGATAGCTGCTTTAAGTATTTAAAGGAAGATTTTTCTCAGCCTACAAAATGGCTTAAATAATGCTATCAATTAGATATCTTAGAAACAGTTATTCTAAGGAGCAAGTAAGTTCGTGATCAAAAAAGTATGTTTTTTTTCAAATGAATGCTTGGAACAACTTCAGAAAGAACAGTATTCCATTCAAGATATCACCATCCTCAATGAGTTGGGTTACGACGTAATTATTACGACCTCATTCAGTGAAATTCCGTTGGGGTGTGATTTGTATTTTTCCTGGTGGGCAAGTGGGAGTATTTTTCCACTGGTCAAGGCACGTCTATCCGGTAAACCAATTATTGTCGTTGCTGGTGGCAACGAAGCGATGTTTTACCGGGATTCGGTCTCGAAACAGCCTCTGGGGTATCTGGCTACACCATGGTACAAAAAGCTGGCCACTCGATTGTGTCTTCGCTTTGCTGATAAGGTCTTGGCCGTCTCCCATTTCATGGTTAAAGATATAACCACCTTGGGGGCAAAAACCCCTATAGTGGTGCATAACAGCATAAATACTAACACTTTTAATATCTCAACTGATCCAAGGTTATATGTGACATCTATTTTCAACCTTGATGAAAATGTAGTAAAAATTAAACGGGGTGAGATATTTATCCGTTCAATTCCCTCTGTTTTGAGGGATTTCCCCGATCAAAAATTTGTCATAATCGGTGGTAAAAACAATGCATATCATCGCCTTACACAATTGACAGTTGAGCTTGGCATAAAAAACAATATCGAACTCATCGGCAGCATAGATAATTTAGCAGTTGCCAAATGGCTCCAAGTTTCCAAGGTTTACGTTCAAATCAGTGATACTGAAACTTTTGGAGTAGCAGTGGCCGAGGCTATGAGTTGCGGAACGCCTGTCGTTGTAAGTAAGCGGGGAGCACTTCCTGAAGTTGTGGGAGATTGTGGGGTTTATGTTGATCACAACGATCCTGAATCTGTTGCTGCTGGAATAATAAACTTATTAAAGAATAGCGAGGAAGAGTTACACGAGTTTAGTCTCAAAGCACGAAAAAGAATTGTAGATAATTATTCATACGGGAATAGAAAAACAAAGATACAACAAATCATATCTGATATGAGCATTTAAGCATCAATATTATATGGAGAAACGACGGTGAGTCAAAGAGACTATCAAATTTGTACAAATTGTGTAATGGACACCACAGATAGCCAGATCACTTTTGACGAGAATGGCGTCTGTGACCACTGCAATGGATTTAAAAGAGATACTCTTCCAAACTGGTACCCGAATGACGTCGGCAAGGAAATGTTTCGAAAACAGGTCGAAGAAATAAAGGCTTCCGGTAAGGGTAAGCCTTTTGATTGTATTATGGGCATGAGTGGGGGGTTGGATAGTTCCTTCCTATTGCATCTGGCGGTGTCTGAGTTTAACCTGCGTCCTTTGGTTTTTCACGTGGATGGAGGCTGGAACACTGATATCGCTGTCAACAATATTCAGATGCTGGTAGATGGACTCGGGCTGGACCTTTATACCGAGGTCATAAATTGGGAGGAAATGAAGGACTTTCAGTTGGCATTTTTTAAATCGGGGGTGCCGCACCTGGATGTTCCGCAGGACCATGCATTCGTTGCAACACTTTACCACTTTGCCAACAAGCACAATATCAAGTACATCCTGAACGGCGGCAATTATGCGACCGAATGCGTCCGCAATCCCAAGGAATGGCTCTATTATGGCACAGACATGGCTCAGATCAGGGATATTCAAAGTAAATTCTGCACCAGGCCACTCAACACCTATCCGTTTAGCAGTATACTTTTTCACAAGGTTTATTTGCGCTATATAAAGGGTGTTCAGGTGGTTAAGCCTTTAAACTATCTGCCATACACTAAAGAAAATGCTATAAAGGTCCTTTCCGAAAAATATGGTTGGCGACCGTATCCTCAGAAACATTTTGAATCGCGATTTACGCGTTTTTATGAAGGATACTGGTTGCCGACCCGCTTTGGTTACGACACGCGACGTGTCCAGTATTCAAGCCTTATTCTGACCGGGCAGATGAGTCGTGATGAGGCGCTTGCCATGTTGAAAAAGCCAGCTTTTGATCCTGCGACAATTGATGAGGATTTTGAATATATTGCGACTAAGCTTGGGATATCAGTTGATGAACTGCGCCACTATCACAAAATGCCTCTCAAAACCTATCGTGATTACAAAAATCAGGAATGGCTGTTTGATTTGGGTGCAAAGGTGCTGAAAACACTTGGCATTGAGCGTGCGGTGAAGCGATGATCGCGATAATTGATTATGGTTCCGGCAATCTTGCCGCGATCGCCAATATTTACAAGCAGCTTAAAATACCTCACCTGATAACATCCGATACCATTGAAATCCAAAATGCCGATCGCTATATCCTGCCAGGCGTTGGCGCTTTTGACGCGACAATGAAGTATCTTAAGGAGTCGGGTCTTGTCGAGTTGCTGAATGAGCAGGTGCTTGAAAAGAAGAAAAAGGTCCTCGGCATCTGCGTCGGTATGCAAATACTTGGGGAGTCTAGCGACGAGGGTGTATTGTCCGGCTTGGGTTGGATCCGAGGCCGGGTGCGCAAGATTGATGTCAGCCGGATTACATCAGGGCCTCGCCTTCCACATATGGGTTGGAATTCTGTGACTTTGACCCAGCCATCGAAATTGTTTGAAGGCGTTGATCTGGAGCACGGCTTCTATTTCCTGCATAGCTATTATTTTGATGCCGCAGAATCGGATGACGTGACTGCAACGGTTCAGTATGGCAATCAACTGCCCTGCGCGGTTGCACACGGAAATGTTTTCGGGATGCAGTTCCATCCGGAAAAAAGTCATTCAAACGGGATTACGCTTTTTCGTAACTTTGCGGAGTTTTGACATATGCTCAGATCCAGAATAATCCCATGTTTGCTGCGTCAAGACGGTGGTCTCGTAAAAACCCGTCAGTTTAAGGACCCCAAGTATGTTGGCGACCCGTTGAATGCGGTTAAAATATTCAACGAAAAGGAAGTCGATGAGTTGATGTTCCTTGATATTGATGCGACTGTACAGAGACGAGAACCTGATTTTGCCTTGCTGCGCAGCCTTGCTGTTGAATCAAGAATGCCGCTCTGCTATGGCGGCGGTATTACCAGCGCTGGCCAGGCAGCGCGGATTGTTGCTCTGGGAGTCGAAAAAGTTTCTATCAGCGCTGCTGCTATCCACAGGCCAATGCTTGTTAAGGAAATTGCCGATGCTGTGGGGGCTCAAAGCGTTGTAGTTACCCTTGATGTTCGCAGGAATAAGCTGTTTTCCGGCTATACGGTCTACACCCACAACGGTCATGAAAAAAGCAAGATCCATCTATTAGAATTTTGTCAGCAGGCTGTCGAGTTGGGAGCTGGTGAGATAGTTATCAACTCTATCGATCGTGATGGTGAGATGGCCGGGTACGATTTGGATCTTGCAAGGAAAGTACGTGAATCGGTGACATGTCCGATATCTGTTCTTGGGGGTGCTGGTACTATTGATCATATGCGGGAGTTGATCGACGCTGTTGGTGTTATAGGTGTGGCGGCCGGAAGCATGTTTGTGTTCAAAGGGATATATCGTGCTGTTTTGATAAGTTATCCGGGAAAAGACGAGAAAGACAAGCTATTAGATATAGGGGCATCGCATTGAAGCAAATTATCCAAAATATGAAATCCGGCGAAACTATCCTCGAGGAGGTTCCTGCTCCGCTGGTTCGTTCAGGCCATCTATTGATACAGACCTCCCGTTCACTTGTTTCTCTGGGAACAGAACGGATGCTGGTGGAGTTTGGGAACGCCAGCTTGATCCAGAAGGCTCGACAACAGCCGGACAAGGTCAAAATGGTTCTGGACAAAATCCGCAGCGACGGTTTTCTTCCCACCTTGGAAGCGGTCTTCAACAAGCTGAACCAGCCCTTACCGCTCGGTTACTGTAATGTCGGGCGGGTGATTTCCGTCGGAGACGGTGTGACCGAATTTCAAGTTGGCGATAGGGTCGCATCGAACGGTCCCCATGCCGAGTTGGTATGCGTACCGCAGAACCTCTGTGCCAAGGTCCCCGATAATGTATCTGATGATGATGCCTCTTTTGCAGTAATCGGTTCAATAGGTCTACAGGGTATCCGCCTTTTGCAGCCAGCATTCGGCGAAACAGTTGTTGTGATCGGACTGGGGTTGATAGGACTGATAAGCGCACAGATTCTCAAGGCTAATGGCTGTCGTGTTATCGGATTCGATTTTGATCAGTCAAAGGTCGACCTTGCCAACCGGCTCGGGATGATGGCCGTCAACCCGGCCAGCGGGACCGACCAGGTCAAGTACGTGATGGAGCAGACCGCCGGTACTGGTGCCGATGCGGTGTTGATTACGGCCTCTGCCAAGACTAACGAGATCATATCACAGGCGGCCCGCATGAGTCGTAAACGCGGCAGGATCGTGCTCGTTGGCGTGATAGGGCTTGACATATCCAGGGCTGAGTTTTACGAAAAAGAGCTTACCTTTCAGGTCTCATGTTCATACGGTCCCGGTCGATATGATGAACAGTATGAGCAGAAGGGGCATGACTACCCGATCGGCTTCGTACGATGGACCGAGAAGAGAAATATTGAGGCAATCCTCAATGCCGTCTCCTCAGGGCAACTGGATGTCGGGCAATTGATCACCGAAAGAGTCCCAATTGCGGAGTATGACAAGATCTACGGATCTATCGGCCGATCAGGATCGATCGCCTCACTGTTGATGTATAATGACGCAGTGAATGTCCGCACATCCGTAACCATTGACAGCCGACCCTTTGGCAGTAGCAAGGGAGTGATAGCAATAATCGGTGCTGGTAATTTTACCAGTGCCACGGTGCTGCCGGCACTGAAACCGCTGAAAGCAAAGCTGAAGTATATCGTGTCAGCAGGGGGCCTGACAGCAAGTACTCTGGCGAAACGTGCCGGGTTTACCGTCGCGGCAACGGACTATCGGGAGGCGTTGTCTGACAACGAAGTTGACTTGGTGATGATTACCACCAGGCACAACCTGCATGCTTCCATGGTGGTTGATGCTCTGAAGGCCGGGAAAAATGTCTTTGTCGAAAAGCCGCTCTGCCTCAATAAGGAGGAGCTTGCCGAAATTGAAGAAACATATTCAAAATTCAAAATTCAAAATTCAAAACTACCGGTATTAACAGTTGGATTCAATCGACGTTTTGCCCCGTTTGCTCAAAAAATGAAGTCTCTTGTCGGTGAGGGTGCGGTCAATATAGTGGCCACTATGAATGCCGGGTTCATTCCAGCCAATTCCTGGGTGCATGATCTGCAAGTGGGGGAGGCCGCATTGTTGGCGAGGGGTGCCATTTCATTGATCTCTGCAGTTATCTGAGCGGCAGCAAGGTTGTCGCCGTCTGCATGAATTCTCTTGGCACCGCGCCGCAGGAAAATACCGATAATGTCAGTATAGTATTGCGTTATGCAAATGGTTCCAATGCCGTGATCAACTATTTTGCCAATGGCAGCAAGTCTTATTCCAAAGAACGGGTCGAAGTGCATTCTCAGGAGCGTTCTTTGATTATGGACAATTGGCGTACCCTCGAAGGGCATGGTTTCAATGGTTTTTCACATGCAAAGGCGAAGCAGGACAAGGGCCACGCCGAACAGTTTAGATTGTTGCTTGACCGGGTCGCCTCTGGTGGAGAACCATTGATTCCATTCGATGAGATAATCAACACGACCAAAGCAAGTTTCGCAGCCATGATCTCTTTGAAAGAAGGGCGTTGGGTGGAAATCTCGGAGATATGAGTTCCTTGATCCCCGTAAAGCTGAAAACCTTCTGGAAGTTAGGAATAACATCAATAACTCAAGTCGCGGTTTACCGTGCTGCATGCAAAATCGGTTTATATCGCCATATATTACCAATTCGCAACTGGGATGATAATAGTCTCTTTTTTTCTCCTGAAACATTGCCTGCTCCCTCCATTTCATCTGAGTCCAAAGTCATTTTATTTGAGCGTGCTGATGCACTGCTCATCGGGAATATGTGTTATTTCTCCAACGAGTTGAAACAGGTTGGTTCGCCCCCAGACTGGTTTCTTGACCCGTTCAGCGATAACCGCTTATCACCTGTTGGACACTGGTCAAAGTTAAAAGAGTTTTCCGCTACCGACATCAAAACTGTATGGGAAGCATCGCGTTTTGAATGGGTGCCTTTGCTGGCGAGAGCTTGGCGCGTCAGTGGAGACAGCCGCTATATTGATAATCTCAATCAGTGGCTTCATGACTGGGTTATTCGAAATCCGTTCAATGCCGGCCCAAACTGGAAATGCGGCCAGGAATCCTCGATCCGCATTATAAACTTAATGCTGGGTTCGTTTCTGCTTGGCACTCATCATGTACCTTCTCCAGCCCTCATTGCTTTGATTGAACTTCATTGCTTGCGTATCCGGACAACAGTCCAGTATGCAATAGCTCAAAATAATAACCATGGCACATCTGAAGCGGTCGCCCTCTATGTCGGAGGCAGTTGGCTACTGAAAGTGGCTCCTCTTCTGCCTGTAACTTTGCATCGGCAGGCACAACGGTGGCGGGATATAGGGAGAAGCCTGTTGGAAGAGCGGGTCATGCATCTTGTTGCAGCAGATGGCAGCTTTTCTCAATATTCCGTCAATTATCACCGCGTTCTTGTTGATACGCTGTGCCAAGCTGAGATATGGCGTCAGGAGTTTGAAGATGAACCATTCAGTGACCCGTTTGTGGAGCGTTGCCGTGCTGCCGTTGAGTGGTTGATCCAGATGACGGACGTTGACACGGGTGATGCCCCCAATATGGGGGCGAATGATGGTGCCCGTCTCTATAACCTGTCCTGCACATCGTACCGTGATTTTCGCCCTACTGTCCAACTGGGATCTCTCCTGTTCAATAACTGCCGGGTATATGGTGCCGGTCCATGGGACGAGCCACTACAATGGCTGGACAGGGATGCCAGCTATGATGCCGCCGGTACAGACATAAATTCTGTTGTTCATGAACAAGGGGGCGATGTTATGCTACGTAGCGGCAACGACCATGCCCTGATCCGTTTTGCGCATTTCCAGTTTCGCCCCAGTCATGCAGATTGCCTGCACCTCGACCTATGGCACAACGGGCAAAATATCCTGCGAGACGGGGGGACCTACAGCTACAACACCGACCCGCAATGGGTCGATTATTTTTCCGGATCCAGATCACATAACTCCATACAATTTGATGACCGTAATCAAATGCCACGACTTGGGCGGTTTCTGTTTGGTGACTGGCTTTCAATGAGCGAGTGTACCGGCATCCGGGAACATAATGGATCTTTAAGCTGGACAGGTGCCTATCGCGACAGGTACCAAGCCTGGCACCGCAGGACAATTACCGTTAAAGGTGCCTGCTGGAAGATCATCGACGAAATCGACGGATTTAAAGAGCGTGCCATCTTGCGTTGGAGACTGCTGCCCGATCAATGGCAACTCGAAGGCAAAGTCTGTTCTGGCAAACATGCGCAGTTGAGCGTTATTACGTCTGCAACGTTAAAACGGTTCGAACTTGTTACAGGGTGGGAATCACGGTATTATCTGCAGAAAACTGAATTGCCGGTTCTTGAGGTTGAGTTCCTGCCAGGCAGCGGGGAAGTCACTACTGAAATTATTCTGAAGGGTTGATATGCGAGTACTCTATTTTCATCAGCACTTTTCAACCCCTGCCGGTTCTACTGGTACCAGATCATACGAAATGGCCCAGAGGTTGATCACACGCGGTCACAAGGTTACGATGGTGTGCGGTAACGGTCAGATGGCCAGCAGTGGCTTGCTGGGGCAGCCGGTCAATGGTATGCGCAGGGGCGTCGTTGACAATATTGATGTCATCGAATTTTGTCTGCCGTATTCTAACTATGACAGTTTTTTTAAACGATCCTGGATTTTTCTTCTCTTCGCCTGGCGTAGCGTAAAATTAGCATTGCAGTTACAATATGACCTGCTCTTTGCAACATCGACTCCTTTGACAGCCGGTATTCCCGGAGTTGTCGCCACTGTTCTTCGCCGGAAACCGTTCGTTTTTGAAGTGCGCGACCTTTGGCCAGAGCTTCCTCGGGAAATGGGGGTCATTACCAATCCACTGGTACTTTCTGCCATGAGTGTTTTGGAATGGTTGACTTATCACGCTGCAAAAGCTTGTATCGGTCTCTCACCAGGGATTGTTCAAGGAATTGTTCGCCGTGGGATTCACTCAGAAAAAGTGGGAATGGTGCCGAACGGTTGCGATCTTGATCTGTTCGACCCCGATAACGGAGAGATCCTGCGACCAGCCGGTGTTGATAAAGATGACTTTCTTGCGATCTTCTCTGGAGCCCATGGTATTGCCAATGGGTTGGATGCTGTTCTTGATGCTGCATCGGAATTAAAACGGAAGGGCCGGAACGACATAAAGCTTGTCTTCATCGGGGACGGAAGGTTGAAGCCGGCTCTGGTTAAAAGGGCAGTTGATGAGGGCCTTAACAATTGCCTGTTTCTGGATCCGGTTCCTAAACTGAAACTCACGGCGTACTTGCGTGGAGCGGACGCCGGACTTATGATACTTGATAATATTCCCGCTTTTTATTTTGGGACATCTCCTAATAAATTTTTTGATTACATTGCTGTTGGTTTGCCTGTAATTAACAATTATCCTGGTTGGTTGGCTAATATGATCACGGAAAATAATTGTGGAAGTGCCGTAGTACCAGGTGACCCAAATTCTTTTGCCGAGGTGCTTGAAAAATTGGCTGATAATCCTGATTTGACGAAGCAGATGGGAATAAACGCCCGTGCGCTAGCTGCCCTAGAATTTGACCGGAAAGATCTTGGTGACCGTTTTGTCAATTTTCTAGAGAAGGTGTATCAACATTGAAATGGTTGCTTGAATTGGATATAAGCATCACAAAAGCATTTCGCCGAATCATGAGGATAACCCATTGGGGATGAAGCGACTTTCTGACACGCTGTTCGCATTATTGGGGCTGATTGTACTCAGCCCAATATTGTTGGTTACTTATATACTTGTTCGGATAAAACTTGGTTCTCCGGTTCTATTCAAACAGCAACGTCCGGGGTTGCATGCACAACCGTTTTATGTGTATAAATTTCGTACCATGACTGATCAGCGTGATTCAGATGGGCAACTTCTACCTGATGAAGTTCGTCTGACATCATTCGGAAAATCGTTGCGTCGACTGAGTTTAGATGAGTTGCCACAGTTGCTGAATGTTATCAAAGGCGATTTGAGTGTGGTCGGGCCACGCCCCCTATTAATGCAGTATTTGCCGCTCTACTCACCCGAGCAAGCTCGCCGCCATGAAGTGCGTCCAGGGATAACCGGCTGGGCTCAGGTTAATGGCCGAAATGCCATCAGCTGGGAAGAAAAGTTCAAATTGGATGTTTGGTATGTTGACCATCAATCATTTTGGCTTGACCTTAAAATTCTTTGGATGACCTTTAACAAGGTATTTAAGCGGGAAGGGATCAGCCAGAATGGACAGGCGACGATGGAATCATTTAAAGGAACTCAGTGACAATTTTGGATTGAAAGATACAAAAATGAAATTGGAAGATGAACGAAAAAAAATATTCGTTTTTGGTGCCAGCGGACATGCCAAGGTGGTCATTGATATCATCGAGCGTCAAGGGTTATATGAAATCGTATTTCTGGTTGATGAGGACCCAGCTTTGAAGGGCTCCAAGTTTTATGATTATCATGTAATCGGGGGAAAGCAGGAGTTGCTTGAGGCTCGGGATCGGATCTGTGGCGGAATTGTCGCCATTGGCAGCAACCGAGCACGGATTGCTGTCGCGCGCTGGCTTACTGATAGTCGGTTTGATCTGGTTTCAGCTATTCATCCTTTCTCACAGATTGGGCGCGGGGTCACAGTTGCTGTTGGAACCGTAATAATGGCCGGGGCGATTATAAATTCCGACAGTCGAATTGGCCGGAATGTTATCGTAAATACTCGATCAAGCATCGACCACGATTGCACCGTTGGTAATGGGGTACATATTGCGCCAGGAACTACCTTGTGTGGCACAGTTAGCGTTGGCAATGGGACGTTTGTCTGCGCAGGAGCGACTATCATCCCTAATCTGACAGTTGGGAATAACGTTATAGTCGCAGCGGGTTCTACCGTTATTCGCGATGTGCCCGACTACGCGTTGGTAGCTGGAAGTCCGGCAAGATATATTAAAACTCTGGAGGAATTTTGAATCAGATACTCGGAATGGACGGCGGTAAGCCGCTCCGTATAACTCCTTTCGCCCCCTGGCCATACTTTGATCAGGATGAAATTGAGGCTGCAACCGCTCCGCTCCGCTCCGGAAAGGTCAATTACTGGACAGGAACGGAGGGACGTGAATTCGAAAAAGAGTTTGCAGCATTCGCCGGATGTAACCATGCCATTGCTCTGGCAAATGGCACAGTCGCTCTGGAGTTGGCTTTGTATGCTCTGGGAATCGGCGCCGGCGACGAGGTTATTGTCACGCCGCGGACGTTCATTGCTTCGTCAAGCTGCTGCGTCATGCGCGGGGCGATTCCGGTTTTGGCAGATGTTGATCCGGTTAGCCAGAATATTACGGCTGAAACAATCCGACCTCACATCACTCCCCGCACCAAAGCGATCATCTGTGTCCATCTGGCAGGTTGGCCTTGCGATATGGATCCGATCGTAGAGCTCGCACGGGAGCATGGGCTGAAAGTCATCGAGGATTGCGCCCAAGCACACGGCGCCACTTACAAGGGGAGACCGGTCGGTTCACTGGGAGATGTGGCAGCCTTCTCTTTCTGCCAGGACAAGATCATGACCACTGGCGGTGAGGGTGGAATGTTGACTACCAATGACGAATCTCTCTGGCGCAAGGCCTGGGAGTTTAAGGATCATGGCAAGAGTTATGATGCTGTCTATAATCGCGAGCATGTTCCTGGTTTCCGCTGGCTGCATGAATCGTTCGGCACCAACTGGCGACTGACAGAGATGCAATCTGCCATAGGAAGGGTGCAACTGCGCAAGTTGCCTGACTGGACGTTAGCACGCCAGCGGCACGCAGCCATTTTAACGGAATCATTTTCTCATATCCCTGCATTACGGATAACACCCGCTCCTCCTGAAATAGGTCATGCCATGTACAAATATTATGTCTTTATCCGGCCAGAGAGGCTTGTTTCCGGTTGGGACCGTGACCGAATTATGAATGCGATAAATGCAGAGGGTATCCCATGTTTCAGCGGCAGCTGCAGCGAAATATATCTGGAAAAGGTCTTCATCGATGCTGGTTATGGCCCGGTTGAGCGACTGCCTGTAGCCAAAGAACTGGGAGAAACTAGCCTCATGTTTCTTGTTCATCCAAATTTGAGTGAAGCGGATATGATTGATACCTGCCATGCTGTTGAAAAGGTAATGAAAGAGGCATCGATTTAGATGATAGGTATAGGAACTACTCCGTCTACGTCTGGAGTTCCGTCGTCTCCTATAACCTCTTGGTGCTAGCCAGAACAAAGCGGGCCTAAAGCACAAAAAGCGGCGTAATCGTCTCGACCAAGGGAGTACTGCGTCCGGAATTGAGAAAGAACGGATCAAAAAGCTGAAAAATACTGAGTCGCACCAATCAGCGAGGATAATTCCCCAGCGGCCCAACCCTCGTCGCGTCAAAACGAGGGTTTCCGGACGGACACTAATTATATTATCCGTGGTATTTATGTAATGGGAATATTATAAATTTGCATCAGCAATAATCCACCTGTAGAATCACTCCTTTAAAAACTACCGGTAATAATGTACCAGGACAATTATGCTTACCAAACGCCGCTTAATAGTCTTTATCTGTGATATCATGCTCATCAGCCTTGCGCTCTGCTTGGCTTTCCTGCTTCGTTTCGATTTTACTTTTCCACAACAACAATTGGAACTTTTCTGGGAATGTCTGCTGGTCGTCATGATCGTCAAGCCGCTGGTGTTTGTTGTGACCGGGTTTTACAACAGCCTGTGGCGCTATGCCTCGGTTCAGGATGCCGTTGAAATACTCAAAGGAGTGACGCTCTCTTCTGTTCTGGCCGTTTCTGCCGTTTTTTTCCTGCGGCAATTTACCCCGATCCCCCGCTCCATATTTGTTCTTGACTGGATTTTGCTCTTTGCACTGTCTGGCCGCCAGCCGCTTGGTCTGGCGTATCTGGCGGGAAACCTATGTGGTTCAGCAGGAGCTGCGAAGGGCCGCGAACACTGATTGTCGGTGCCGGTGAAGCCGGCAGCCTGCTGCTCAAGGAGATCCGGCGCCAGCCACATGCCGCATATAGCGTGATCGGTTTTGTCGATGATGACCCGGAAAAGAAGGGGATGAAGCTGCATGGAATTCCGGTACTGGGGCAGTGCAAAACAGCTTAAATCACTGATTATTGCGAACGAGATCGAAGATGTGATTATCGCCATGCCTTCGGCTGACGGCAAGACCATCGGAGCATTATGGATTCGTGCAAGAATGCCAATGTGACCTTCAAAACGCTGCCCAGTATCGGTGAGCTGATTGACGGCACCTTGACGGTATCACAGATCAAGAATGTCGAGATCGAGGATCTGCTGGGGCGGGAGCCGGTTGTGCTGGATCGTGATCTGATCGGCGGCTACCTGACCGGCAAACGCGTGCTGGTGAGCGGCGCGGGGGGGAGCATCGGCAGCGAGATCTGTCGCCAGGTGGCCCAGTTTAGCCCGGAAAAACTGATTCTGCTGGATCAGGCCGAGACTCCGCTCTACGAGATCGAAAAGGAGCTGATCGCGCGCTTTCCCGGAGTTCGAATCATGCCGCTGATCGCCGATGTGCGCGACCGTGACAAGATAATGCGGGCATTTGATGAATTTGCCCCGGAGGTGGTGTTCCATGCCGCCGCCTACAAGCATGTGCCGATGATGGAGTACAACCCGACCCAGGCGGTGCTGAACAATGTATTCGGTTCGCGCAACATTGCTGATGCCGCTCATCATTACAAGGTGCGTAACCTTGTTATGATTTCAACCGACAAGGCGGTTAACCCGACCAACGTAATGGGGGCTACGAAGAGAGCGGCAGAGATTTACATCCAGGCGCTTTCTCGGGGCAGCAGCACCAAGTTTACAACGGTGCGCTTTGGCAACGTGCTTGGGAGCAACGGCAGCGTCATCCCGCTGTTCAAGGAACAGATCGCCAAGGGTGGGCCGGTGACGGTAACCGACAAACGGATCATCCGCTATTTCATGACCATTCCCGAGGCAACGCAACTGGTGCTGCAGGCGGGGAGCATGGGGAGCGGCAGCGAGATTCTGGTGCTGGATATGGGTGACCCGGTACGGATCATCGATCTGGCCGAAGAGCTGATCAGGCTGTCGGGTCTGACCCCCTATGAAGACATCGATATCATTGTTACCGGTCTGCGTCCGGGTGAAAAGCTGTTCGAAGAGCTGCTGATCGATGGTGAAGGTGTTCTGCCGACAGCCCACAACAAGATCAAGGTGCTGGCACCGGTTCATATTGATCTTCAGCCGGTCAGGGATGAACTTGACACGATGTATGAAGCGGCACGTTCAGATCTTGTCGATGAGCTGATAGAATCCCTGAAACGGCTGGTCCCGGAATTTAAGCCTACCTACAGTTTTATCGGCGAAGCGCCGCCGACATTTCAACGTGTGCGTCCAGACCTGTTTCCACCAGCAACTGCCACTACAACAAAGGTTATCCCCATAAGGAAGTAGCATGGCACGTATTATTATTTTTGTTCCCGGCATTCTTATGCTTATTGCTACATCCTCATGGTCCCTTTCATCAGCCAACATCCCTCTTGATAGTCCAATATACTCCTATCTTGAAAAACTGGCTGGCTTGGGACTAATCCACTCTGATATCCGGGGGCTGAAACCCTATTCCAAGGCTGAAGCAGCTCGCCTGCTGCTGGAAGCGGAACAGAACCTGAGCACGCAGCAAAGCGATGCACCTGGGTTTACCGATCAATTAATAGCTCGGCTTCGCGAGTTGATACCTCGCGAAGTATCTCTACGAGAACTGCCTGATAAGAAACCGCAGCTTTTCGACTACAACCCGGTGTCGTCCATGCTATTGCGCTATGTCTACCTGGACGGTATCCCACGCAATTACGTGCGTCCTGTACATGATCCCGGCAATGATGGTGTGTTCGGCATCGGATCAGGCCTTCGCCCAAAAACGCCAAATCTCGTAATAACGCAAGTTGGTACCGAAGGCACCCCACTCTCGGAAAACAATGATGGGGTTGTCTATCATCGTGGGAGCAATGGTGAGGTGCGTTGGGCAGCTGAGGGGTACGTCAGTGACAAGGTAGCCGCTTTGATCGAACCTATTGTGCTCACTGAGGGGACCGACACAACAGTAAGGCTCAACAGAGGGTATATCAAGTTTGGTGGAGGAGCACTCGAACTTGAAGTGGGCAAGGATGAAAACTGGCTGGGTTTGGGATATCGCAATAACATTACTCTGAGCAACAATGCGGAAAACCTCACCATTGCCAAGCTTTCGAGCCCTGAGCCGTTTCGTGTCGGCTGGCTTTCCTGGCTTGGTGACCTGAAATATGCCTTTATCTTCTCTCAATTGGATAAGACAGTTAGCGACGGGCAGGATTATCAACCTTGGTTCTATGCCTTAAAACTTAGTACCAAGCCAATTGAAAATCTCGAAATTGGCTTGAACCTTGGCCGCATGCAGGGAGGTCCCGGGGTCAATAACAGCCTCCATGATTGGGTGAGTGGTCTTATTGGCGGAACGAGTTCAGATAACTCCAAGGCCAATGCAGGATTTGAGGCGCGTTACCGTATTCCCTGGCTGCGTAACACAGAACTGTACGGAGAGTTTTCCGGTTGCGATGCCGCCGCCTTCTGGCCCATCGTAGAGAGCTATGTTGCAGGGTTTTTATATTCCGCGTCTGACCGCCGACGGAAAGGATGATTTACGTTTCGAATTTTTCCAAGGCAATCAAATCCTTTACACAGGGGACTTTCCAGCAGGAGCTACCTACAAGGGGCTGCCACTGGGTGACTCGCAAGGAGGGGCCACCCAGGACTTTTTTACCCGCTACAGCCATTGGTTCGGCGTGCGCAACAACCTGGCCCTGGAGTATTTTTATACAAATCGTGGTATGGTCGGAAGAGTAGCGGGTCAGGCTATCGAGCGAAAGCATGCCGGGCGCATCTTCTGGTCCCTGCCACTGTACGGTGACATAGATGGCCAGATGGAATACGGAATAGAGAAGGTCACCAACCTGAATCTGGTGAGTGGTGCCGAGCAGACCAACCAGCTGCTGAAGCTTGAACTGCGATACATGTATTGAGCCAATTCAATATATTGACTTTTTACCCCATCCTACGTATTATTCCCGCTTGTTTTAAATATACTGGTACCCAGACGATTACCTAAATAGGAGTTTTGTATAATGAAAACTGTTTCTCGACTACTTGTTTCTGCCCTTGTTAATATTACTGATAGCTGTTGGCGGCGCGGATGCTGCTCCTGCAAATGAAATTGAAACCACATTTACCAAGCCAACCACACCAACACCCGCTGTACAAGATACCGGGAATCGTTTGGTCGGGCCAATGACCAAAGATGACCAGATGATTAAAGCGCTTGAAGATCGTGAGTTGCAGCAGGAGCTGCAGCCACCTGAGGGCACGGATCTGAAGAGTCCGAAGGGTCTACAGGAGGATAATGATATCCTTGGAACAAAGGAGAAGTTGGCCAAGCAGAAAACCAAGAAACCATCGGTTGTAGTAAAGGCTGAACCGGGGGATGGTCTTGTCAAGCTGAGCTGGAAACTGCTTGATATGGCTCCCAGAATTGATGGCGAGCCGCTACGGTTTACTATCCGCTACGGAATTGAATCCGGGAAGTTGTTAAAGAGTATCATGGTGGGAACCGGGACCGATTTTGTCCTGAGAGAGTTACGAAATTTCCAGCCCTATTTCATTCAGGTAATTGCCCTTGACCGGGAACAGCAGACACTCTTCAAATCCGATGAAATCAAGGCAATTCCGTTGCCTGCCGAAGAACAGGGGTCGCGCATTGAGAAGTCCTTTTCAAAAAAGGTCTCGACTATGCTTGACAAAACTGAGGAAGAGCCGATGCGTCGCGAGCTGAAGCAATTTGGCTATGATTTTTTTAAAAACAGCCTTCAACTGACGAGCGCTATAGATGCGATGCCGGCAGCAACTGACTACCAGCTGGGCCCGGGGGATGTGCTTAACCTCAACGTGTGGGGTGCCGTAAATCTTCGCCAGGAATTAATTGTCAGCAGGAATGGCGATTTGGTTATCCCCAAAGTCGGACCGGTGAGAGTGTGGGGACTTCCCTTCGACAAAGCCCAGGCTGCAGTAAAGGAAGCGCTCAGTCATTCATATCGAAATTTCGAGATGAGTTTAACGCTCGGCAAGCTGAGGAGCATTCAGGTGTATGTGGTGGGTGAGGTTGAAGCGCCCGGCAACTATCCGGTCAGTTCACTGGCAACGGTTATTAACGCGCTGGCCGCTGCAGGTGGCCCTTCGCAAAACGGCTCGCTGCGTACTATACGAATAACTCGTGGCAGTCAGACCGTTGCAACGGTTGATTTGTACGACATGCTCCTTTCGGGTGACCGCAACAAGGATGTGCAGTTGCAAAATGGTGATACGATTTTTGTCCCGGTGATTGGTCCTGTCGTGGCGGTGGCAGGCGAGGTGCGCCGTCCGGCAATTTACGAGCTGAACGGTAAAACGACCCTCGCTGAAATGTTGCAGATGGCGGGTGGAGTCGCAGCCAGCGGTTCGTTGGGGCGAATTCAGATTGAACGGATCGAAAATAATAGTTCGCGGATCGCGCTCGATTACTCACTGAAAAGCGGCGATCCTAAGATTGAATTAGGAACAGTTGAATTGAAAGACCGTGACATGGTCAAGGTGTTTCCGGTTCAGGCAGCGGTTCGTCAGATTGTTGTTCTTAAGGGGAACGTCCAACAGGCGGGGGAGTATCAGTTTCACCCTTCGATGCGCTTGACTGACCTGATACCTTCGACGCGGACCTTACTTCCAGAGTCGTATCTTGACTCAGTAGAGATTACCCGCATGTCGCCACCCGATTATCGACGGGAGTTGATTACCGTCAGCCTGCGTCGCGCCTTGGCCGGAAATCAGGCCGATAACCTGCTGTTGCAGGAACAGGACACGGTCAAGGTCTTTTCGCGCTGGGAGATGGAAGAAAAACCCCGGGTGGCAGTCAACGGCGCGGTGATCAACCCCGGCCAATATGACTATTTTCCCGGCATGTCAGTGCGCGATCTGGTGACGGCCGCCGGAAGTACTAAGCGGAATGCGTTTCTTGAACAGGCGGAGTTGAGCCGGGTTGTAATTGTCGGTGACAAGGCGCAGTCGACGAGGGTGCAGCTGAATCTCAGCAAGGCGCTGGCTGGTGATCCCGCGCACAATCTGCCGTTGCAGATAGATGACGTCCTGATCGTACGTGGCGTTACCGATTGGCAGGAAGCGACTGACAAATTTGTGATGCTCAAGGGAGAGGTGCGTTTTCCCGGCGCCTACTCGCTGGCGCGTGGTGAACGGCTGAGCTCGGTGATCAACCGGGCGGGTGGCTATACCGACAAGGCCTATCTGCGCGGGGCTAAATTTACGCGGCGCTCTACCCGTGAATCGCAACAGAAACGGATGGATGAGATCATTATCAAGTCCGAAAAAGATATCCTGCAAAAGCAGGCGGCCCTCGCATCGGTCTCGTCATCAAAGGAAGAGCTTGATGCTACCAAGGCTGCCCTTGACAGTTTAATGAAGAGTGTGGAGCGGATGAAGGAACTCAAGGCTGAAGGTCGGGTGGTAATGCGCTTATCGTCCGTTGAAGAGCTGAAGAAGGGGGATTATGACCTGGAGTTGGAGGGGGGCGACCAGCTTGAGATTCCGCCACGTCCCGGTGTGGTGAGCGTTCTGGGGCAGGTGTATAACCCGACCTCCTTTGTCTATCTGGCCGGGCGGGATGTTGACAGCTATCTCAATAAAGCGGGTGGGCCGGTCGACGATGCTGATCCGTCAGAGATGTATATAATCCGGGCGGATGGCACCGTCTTCAGCCGTCAGCAGTCATCCTTCGGTTTTAAATGGAGCGATGAAGGGCGTTCCTGGGGTTTCGGAGGCTTCCTCTCGTCATCTCTTGAGCCGGGTGATGCCCTGGTTGTACCGCAAAAACTGGAACGGATTTCATGGATGCGGGAGATCAAGGATATAACCCAGATTCTGGCAAATGTTGCCTTGACTGCCGGCACTGTTCTAATTGGAATGAGATAGGGGGGGATATGAGTGATACAACAGATATTCGCCCACAGATGGAGGGGGAAGAAGAGATCAACCTGCTGGAACTGCTGCGGGTGGTTGTCCGTAACCTGCCGCTGATTGCCAAGATCACAGCTGTGACCGTGGTTCTCTCTGTTATATATTCGTTGACACTTACGAACGTCTACACCGCCAAGGCAACACTGCTGCCGCCGCAGAAGGATTCCGGCGGGGGCGGCGCTGCGGCGCTGCTCGCCTCGATGGGGGGCGGATTGGCAGGGTTGGCGGGTGGACTGGGAGGGGGGTCTGCAGACCTGTACCTGGGAATATTGAAAAGCCGCACAGTTACTGATGCGGTCATCAAACGGCTTGACCTGAATACAGAGTTTAAATCGAAAAATACAGATTCAACCAGAACGACTTTGCAAGGGTTAGTCAAGTTTCAGGCCGGCAAGGATGGCATGATTACGATCACCGCCGACTACAGAGATCCTGCCAAAGCAGCGTTGTTGGCCAACACGTTCATTGATGAACTTCAGAAAAATAAGTTTGCAACTTAACCTGACCAAGGCAAGCACCGAGCGAAGTTTTCTGGAAAAGCGGCTGGTCGTGCCAAGCAGGATCTGAAAACGGCCGAAGAGGAGATGAAAAATTTCCAGGAAAAGAACAAGACGATCAAGGCCGACAGCCAGGCCGCAGCCGCCATCCAGGGGGTTGCCAGCCTGCAGGCGGACATTATCTCCAAAGAGGTCCAGTTGGCGGCGTTCAGAAACTCCATGACCGATGAAAACCCCGAAGTTAGAACCCTGCTGGCAGGAATAAACAAGCTGAAGAGTCAGTTGAATTTGATGAGCGGCAGCGGTGGGGTGGGGGTGTTATTCCTTCGGTCGGAAATGCCCCTTCAATCGGTATGGAATATATCCGCCGCCTGCGTGAGCTGAAGACCCAGGAGGCTCTGTTCGAGCAGCTTACCAAGCAGTTCGAGCTGGCGAAGATCAACGAAGCCCGTGATTCGTCGTCGATACAGGTGCTTGACGAAGCGGTGCCGCCGCTTCGCAAGAGCAAGCCAAAACGGGCACTGATCGTGATTCTTTCGACGGTGACAGCCTTCTTCTGTTCGGTTTTTCTGGTGTTCATCAAGGAATACCTGGCCAAGATGTCGCCTGAAGACAGCGCCATTTTGGACGAGATAAAGGGGACCTTGAGAGGGATGCTGCGTGTGAGGTGGTGGGTGCAGGCTACATCCGGCACTAAGGGAGATCGGTAGGCATGGCATTGCGCGTCTACAATACCCTCACCGGTGAAAAAGAGCTCTTCGTCCCGCTGATCCCCGGCAAGGCCGGCATGTATGTCTGCGGGGTGACGGTCTATGATTACTGCCACATCGGCCATGCCCGCGCCAGCGTGGTCTTCGACATGATCTTCCGCTATCTGAAATATGCCGGCTACGATGTCACCTACGTCCGCAACTATACCGATATCGACGACAAGATCATCAACCGCGCCAACCAGGAAGGGACCGATTACCGGACGATCGCCGACCGCTACATTCAGGCCTTTGACGAGGATATGGCGCGACTGGGACTGGCCAAGCCGACGGTGGAACCCAAGGCCACCGACCATATCGGCGGGATTATCGGCATCATCGAGACGCTGATCGCCAAGGGGCATGCCTATGAGTCCGAAGGCGACGTGTATTACGCCGTGGAGACCTTCCCCGACTATCTGAAGCTCTCCGGGCGCAACCTGGAGGAGATGCAGGCCGGCGCCACGGGTGGAGGTGGGCGACAAAAAGCGCCATCCGATGGATTTTGCCCTCTGGAAGGGCGTCCAAACCGGGCGAACCGTGGTGGGAATCCCCCTGGGGCAATGGTCGTCCCGGCTGGCACATCGAGTGTTCGGCCATGAGCATGGAATTTCTGGGCAAGACCTTTGATATCCATGGCGGCGGCAAGGATCTGGTGTTTCCCGCACCACGAAAACGAAATCGCCCAGTCGGAAGCGGCCAACGGCTGCCAGTTTGTGCGCTACTGGCTGCACAACGGTTTCGTCAATATCAACGCCGAAAAGATGAGCAAGTCGCTGGGCAACTTTTTCACCATCCGCGAGGTGCTGGAAAAGTACGATCCGGAAACGCTGCGTTTTTTCATTCTTTCGGCCCATTACCGTTCGCCGATCGATTTCTCCGATCAGAATCTGGATGAGGCCCAGTCCGGGCTGGAGCGGATCTACAGCTGTCTGGCGGCTCTGGATGAGCATACTGAACGGACAGTCTCCTTCGGCTGAAATTGCCGTTGTTGAGAACCTGTCGCAGGTCGGCCTGGAACTGCAGGAAAAGGTCGACCAGTTCATTCCCCGTTTTGTCGAAGCGATGGACGATGATTTCAACACGTGCACAGGCGCTGGGTGTCCTGTTCGAAACGGTGCGGGCCACCAATCGCTTTCTGGCGGAAACAAAGGAGGTTACGCCGCTCTCCTTGTCGCTGATTGCGCATGTCCGCCACCTGTTCGTCGAGGCCGGGCGGTGTGCTGGGGCTGTTTACTGCCGTGCCGACCGTCTGGCTGGAGGGGATCAAGGCTGCCAAGGCCGACCAGATCGACATCACCTCGGACGAGATCGAGCGATTGATTGTCGAACGGGCCGAAGCGCGGCGCGCAAAGAATTTCAAACGTGGCGACGAGATTCGCGATCTGCTGCTGGCAAAGGGGATTCAGCTGCTGGATTCAGCGCAGGGAACAACCTGGAATGTGAAGTAATGCCAGATCTAGAACCAGGTAGCCTGATTGCATACTCGCTATTGCCTGCTATAATTCGATCATAGCCCTGAACACCAGGATACGTGTGTTAACGAAGTTGCTTTCTGCAGAAAATAACTTCTAACTACTGATACATCTGACGAGGTTCTGTGTGGATCGGGAATGTTGCTGCTGGAACAGGGATGTGATTGAGCAGGGAGATTGCCCGAATGTAGGCGAGGGCGAAGAAGATCTGCTTGTTTCAAAGCGGCAACGGATCCTGGAAAAATGCTGTGACTGCCCCAATTTCAAACGATCTGAATCAGATTCCGCGAAGATGCCAACCCGCTGGCCCCGCTTCTCGCCAGTTGTCTTACCGAATACCACCGCCAGAAAGACCCAGATCCAGTCCCTGGTCAGCTTTCTCGACAACAAAACCCTGGAAATCCGCTTCCTGCATGAACTGGGGTCTGTCCTGCAAAGCTCGGTTGATCTGGAGGAGGTGCTTTCGGTGGCCCTGACCGCCATTACCGCCGGCAAGGGTTTCGGCATGAACCGTGCCTTCCTGCTGCTGTGCGATCGTGAAGCGGGCATGCTGAAGGGGTATCTGGCGATCGGTCCTCGCAATCTGGAGGAGGCCAGCCAGGTCTGGAACGAGATCCTCCAGAACGACATGGATCTGCAGACCCTGGCCCAGAATTTCCGCCTGAACAAACTCTCCTCCGAACGGGCCAAATTTCACGATATCCTGGAACAGCTGACGATTCCGCTCTCCAACAAAGATCATATTCATCATCAAGGCACTGGACGGCAAGCATCCGGTTATGATCGAGGATGCCTTTCAGCATCCGGATGTCCCGCCGGAACTGGCCCACCTGCTGGGGGTTGATACCTTTCTGCTGATGCCGCTGATTTCGCGCAATCGCCGGGTCGGCATGATCATCGCCGACAACTGCATCACCCACCGCACCATCACCGATGAAGATATGCATTCGCTGGAAACATTCGGTTTTCCGGTTGCTTTTGCCATTGAACGGGCCTCTCTGTACGACAAGCTGCAGGTTGAACTGAACCGGGTTACCGAAGCCGGGAAAAAGCTGAAGGAACAGCAGGAACTGATCGTCAGGATGGAAAAGATGGCCCTGGTCGGGCGGATTACCTCCAGTATTGCCCATTCGGTCCGTAATCCGCTGATGATTATCGGCGGCTTTGCCCGTTCCATGCTCAAAAACAGCCCGGAATCCGACCCCAAACGCGACCTTCATCGAATCGATTGTTGCCGAGACCCGGCAACTGGAAGGGGTTCTGGATGAAATTCTCAATTATTCCGATTCGCTCTATCCAACCCGGGACTTCTGGGATGTGAACCAGCTGGTTGAAACCGCGCTGCGCGACACTGCCGACAGTATGACGTCGCTGGGCTATGCTACCAGCTATGTCACCGGGCATAGATCTGCCGCCGGTCTATATCGACTTCAAACAGCTTTCCTACTGTCTCCGGACCGTGCTGCAAAATGATATCAACGGTATTGGAGAAGATCGTTCGATTGCGATCAGCTCTGCAGAGCGGCCAGGATTGCGTCATCCTCCGGATTGAAGATCGCAGTCGACATATTTCTCAGGCAGAACTCGACCGGCTGCTGGTGCCGTTTTCGGAAACCCGTGATCTGGGAGCCGGGCTGGGGCTGGCGCTTTGCAAAACCATGCTGGAAAAACAGGGGATTCCATTTGTTGCGCAGGCAGACCTGCCTGAAGGAATCCGCTATACCATCACACTTCCCACCCGCAAGGAGGAACAACCATGAGCAGACTACTGGTAGTAGACGATGAAGCCAATATCCGCTTGCTGTACGCAGAGGAGCTGAAGGATGAAGGGTACGAGGTGGTAACGGCGGCCAGCATCGCCGAGGCGACCGAAAAACTGCAGGGGAGCACGTTTGATCTGGCGGTTCTGGATATCAAGCTGAAGAACGAAAGCGGTATCGAACTGCTGCAGAAGCTGGTCAAGGAGCGCCACGATATGCCGGTGATCCTCTGCTCGGCCTTCTCCTGTTACAAGGATGATTTTTCGGCCTGGCTGGCGGATGGCTATGTGGTCAAGTCCGGCGATCTGACCGAGCTGAAGCAGGAAATTGCCCGGGTACTGGCCAAGAAGGCGCAGAAGGCAAAAGCGTGACGTAGCCAGGATAAAGAATAGCCCTCCCTTGAAGCACAGTGCGACTTCATATTTATTATGACTCAAGGAGTGCTCACTATGAAAGCCGTCATCATGGCCGGTGGCTTCGGCACCCGCATCCAGCCGCTTACCGGCAGCATGCCCAAACCGATGATCCCGCTCTTCAACCGTCCGATCATGCTGCATATCGTCGAGCTGCTGAAGAAGTACGATATCACCGAACTGGTCATGCTGCTCTACCACCAGCCGTTCTATATCAAGAACTTCTTTCGCGACGGCTCCGATTTCGGCGTCAAGATCACCTATGTCACCCCGATTGCAGGATATGGGGACGGCCGGGGCGGTCAAGGCGGCCGAAAAGTATCTGGATGAGCGCTTTCTGGTGATCAGCGGCGACCTGCTGACCGACTTCAACCTGAAGAAGATCATTGATTTCCATGACGACAACAAGGCCAAGGCCACCATCACCCTGACCTCGGTCAAGGACCCGCTCCAGTTCGGCGTCGTCATCACCGACAAGGAGAAGCGCATCACCCAGTTTCTGGAGAAGCCGGGCTGGGGCGAGGTGATCTCCGATACCATCAATACCGGCATTTACGTGCTGGAACCGGAGATCCTCAAATATATCCCGAGGGGGAAAACTTCGATTTTTCCCAGGATCTGTTCCCGCTGATGCTCAAAAAGAAGGATGCGCTGTTCGGCGTGACCGCCAAGGGGTACTGGCGTGACATCGGCAACACCGATTCCTACCGCGAGGCGTACCACGACATTTTCAAGGGCAGGGTCAACCTGAAGATCGACGAGCCGAAGCAGGATTTTGTCGGCAAGGATCTGCGGATCGGCGCTGATGTCAAGCTGGAACATGCCGCCGGTCTGGAGGGAACGGTCGTGATCGGCGACAACAGCCAGGTGCTGGGTGACGTGCGCATCAAGGATTCGGTCATCGGCCGCAACTGCACCATCGAAGCGGGTGTCAAGCTCAACCGCTGCGTCATCTGGGATAATTCCTACGTCAAAAAAGGGGCGAAGATCACCGACAGCGTGATCTGCTCCA
Source organism: uncultured delta proteobacterium (assembly GCA_963760075.1). Lineage (GTDB taxonomy): Bacteria > Desulfobacterota > Desulfuromonadia > Geobacterales > Pseudopelobacteraceae > JACRCG01. Next base: position 338,752 of record CAVXBQ010000005.1, read on the forward strand.
ACGTGCGTGTCGGCCAGGGGGCGGTTCTGGAAGAGGGGGTCATCGTTGCCGACGACACCTCCATCGGCGATGAAGCGGTCATCAAGGCCGATGTCAAAATCTGGCCGAAGAAGACCATCGAGGCCGGTGCCACCGTCACCTCCAATATGATCTGGGGCGAAAAGTGGAAAAAAGCGCTTTTTGAGGGGGCCATCATCAAGGGGCTCTCCAACGTGGAACTGACTCCGGAATTTTGGCCAAACTGGGCTGCGCCTACGGCACCTCGCTTCCCAAGGGGAGCTTCGTACTGGCCGGCCGCGATTCCAATCCCGTCGTCCCGCATGCTCAAGCGCTGTTTCGTGGGTGGGCTGCTCTCGGCCGGCGTCAATGTGCGCGATATGAAAATGACCTCACTGCCGCTTGTTGCGCTACAAACTGAAGACCTTCGGCGAGGTTGGCGGGGTTCATTTCCGTCAGGCACAGGACGATCCCGGCCCTGCTGGAGATCGTTTTTCTGGATGGTGACGGCCTGGATTTTTCCAGCAACATGGGCAAGAACGTGGAGCGCACCTTTTTCAAGGAAAATTTCCGCCGGGCGCACCATACCGAACCGGGAGTTATCACCGATATCAACAATGTCGGTGATTTTTATCGCGAAGGTTTTTTGCGGTCACTTGATCGCGAACTGCTTAAAAAAGTCGGCCTGCACGGTGGTGGTGGATTTCAGCTTTTCCCCGGCCAGCCAGATCACTGCCGCAACTTTTGAATGAACTCGGTTTTTCTGTCATTGCCCTGAATGCCTATGTGGACGAAGGGCGCGGGGTCCAGGCCAAGGAAAAAGAGCAGGCGCTGAGCCAGCTTTCGACAATTGTTTCGTCACTTGGAGCCCAGGCCGGTTTCTGGCTTGACCCCACCGCCGAGGCGATCACCCTGGTGGATGAAACCGGACGGATTTGCACCGGCATTGAACTGCTGTCCCTGACCGTCGCGCTGCTGATGAAGAGCGGGCAGAAGGGTACGATCGCCGTGCCGGTGCAGGCTCCCTCCACCATCGAACAGATGGCCGGAGCAGAAGCGGTGCCAGGTGATCCGCACCAAGAGCTCCGACCGCGCCATGCTGGAGGTATGCCTCTTCTTCGGAAATCGTCCTGACCGGCACTACGGACGGCCGTTTTGCCTTCCCCCGCTTCCAGGCCGCCTTTGACGGCATGTTTGCCATCGCCAAGCTGATGGAGCTGAGCGCGGCCAGCGGAGTGCCGCTGTCCCAGGCGCTCTCGGATGTCCCGCGCAGCGCCTTTCTGCAGACCAGCCTCCCCTGCCCCTGGGAGATGAAGGGTGGCATCATGCGCAAGATGAGCGAGGACAGCCTGGAAAAGGAGGCCACCTTCATCGACGGCATCAAGGTGCACTTCGGCGACGAGTGGGTGCTGGTGCTGCCGGACCAGTATCTGCCGGTGGTCCATATCGTGGCCGAGGCCAAGGACCAGAAGTCGGCCCAGAGGCTGCTCGGCGAGTATGAGAAGAAGATTGTCGCGTGGAAGAAGGAGCTGGTGTAACCGAGTATGCCCTGCACCCCCCTCGACGTGGTCATCGTATGGCACATGCATCAGCCGTACTACAAGGATCCGCTCAAAAACGAATACGCCCTCCCCTGGACCTATCTGCACGGCATCAAGGATTATTTCGACATGCCGGCCATTGTCGAGGATACGCCCGGCGCCAAGGCGGTCTTCAATCTGGTGCCGTCGCTGATCGAGCAGCTGCTGGAGTATGCCTCCGGCACCGCCGTCGATCCGTTTCTTGAAAAGGGAAGGCAGCTCCGGCCGAACTGAGCCAGGATGACCGGGTTTTCCTGCTGGAGAACTTTTTCTCCGCCAACCGCCAGCACATGATCGAGCCGTCCCGGCGCTATCTGGAACTGCTCTACATGGCCGGCGAAGGAAAACCGGGCAGTGCCCGCGAACGGGTCAGGCATTTCAGCGATCAGGATCTGCTGGATCTGCAGGTCTGGTTCTTCCTGGCCTGGACCGGTGAGGCGGCCCGCCGCCGCTATCCGGTTTTTGCCGATCTGGTTGCCAAGGGTGAAAACTTTACCGCCGCCGACAAGGAACTGCTCTTTGCCACCCAGCGGGAACTGTTGCAGGCGATTATCCCGCTCTACAAGCGCCTTCACGAAGAGGGGCGCATCGAACTGTCGGTGACCCCCTACTATCACCCGATCCTGCCGCTGTTGTGCGATATCCGCAGCTGGCCCAGACCGCCATGCCGCGCGTGACCCTCCCCGCGGCCGGCTTTCCGCCATCCCGAGGATGCCCGCGCCCAGATCCGCCGCGGGATCAGTTATTTCCGCGAAATATTCGGTTTCACCCCGACCGGAATGTGGCCTTCGGAGGGTTCTGTCAGCAACGAGACGCTGGCGATCATCGCCGAGAGCGGTATTCGCTGGATTGCCACCGATGAGGAAATCCTGGCGAAAAGCATGGATGGCGGTCTTGGTGCTCATAAGGAGCGGCTCTACCGACCCTGGCGCTTCAGCAGCAGCAAGGGTGAGATCGGCGCATTCTTCCGCGACCACCAGCTTTCCGACCTGATCGGCTTTACCTATTCGCAGTGGGAGGCCGAGCGCGCCGTGGCCGATCTGTGCGGGCGCCTGAACGCCATCAAGTCCCGTGTCGGCGGGAAGGGCCGTGTCGTCCCGATCATTCTGGATGGTGAGAATGCCTGGGAATACTATCCCGACAACGCCTATGATTTTCTGCAGGGGATGTACCGGGGCATTGCCGAATCGCGCCACGCTGCACCTGACCACCTGCTAGGAGGTGCTTGACAGAGACCCGTTTCGATGGCCGTCTGCACACGATCTTTCCCGGTTCGTGGATCAACGGCAACTACGGCATCTGGATCGGCCATCCCGAGGAAAATCTGGCCTGGGATCTGATCGCGCAGGCCCGTGAAGCGGCCGTCTCCGGCAATCCACTGGTCGCTGCGGCTCTTGAAAGCGGTGAGCCTTCTGCTGACGCCACGGCCGAGATGATCTGCCGCTCTCTGTATGCCGCCGAAGGGAGCGACTGGTTCTGGTGGTACGGCGATGACCATTTTTCACCGCACAGCGACCGTTTCGACCGGCTCTTCCGCCAGCACCTGATGAATATCTACCGGCTGTTGGGGCAGGACCCGCCCCGCGAACTGCTGGAGCCGATCAAGAAGAAGAACCCGGCCGGACTGATCCGGGAGCCGGCCGCCTTCATCGATCCGGAGATCAACGGCCGGATCAGCGACTACTTTGAATGGCTGGCCGCCGGGCTGTATGACCTGACCCGCCAGGGTTCGGCCATGCATTCATCCGACCGGATGCTGCAGAGTTTCTACTACGGTTATAACGAGAAGTCACTTTTCTTCCGGATCGACGGCATTCAGGACCTGTCCCGCCTGCTGCAGGGAGAGCGACGTGCTCAACCTGCACCTGATCTACGACCGTGAATACCGTCTGCCGCTGCAGATGAAGCAACGACGAAGGGCTGCTGCAGGTCAAGGAGAACAATGTCTGGATGCCGACCAGCGGCTACTGCAACTGGAAGATTGCTAAGACCTGCGAGATCAGTATTCCGCTGGCGATACTGCAAGCTGGATCCCAAGAGCAAGCTTTTCGCTCTCGGTCTCGCTGGTGCGCGACAACGAGGAGATCGGCCGCTGGCCGACCGATGCGCCGTTGATGCTGTATTATGCCGGAGCGGAGATAGAACTGGATAATTGGCTGATATAGATCGGTCAGTGTTCGCAGCTGCACATTCGGAACTGAGTGATACTCTGAACCTGAATGTCTTGAGGAGAGAGTACATGTCAGAACTTCGCTGGGATCCGATAAAACTGCACTGGGTAATTATTGCCACCGAGCGTGGCCGCCGGCCGCGTGATTTTCAGGTGGAGCCGGAGCAGAGCGGCATGACCGCCTGTCCGTTCTGCTACGGCAATGAGGACAAAACCCCGCCGGAGATCTTTGCCATTCGCCCCAGCGGCCTGCCCAACGCCGCCAACTGGCGGGTGCGGGTGATTCCCAACAAATACCCGGCCCTGCGGGTGGAGGGTGAACTCAACAACCGCGGCTATGGCATGTATGATGTCATGAACGGCATCGGCGCCCATGAGGTGATCATCGAAACTCCCGACCACAACCGCACGCTGGCCGATCTGACCGCCAACGAGATCACCGATGTGCTGACCGCCTATCGTGCATCGCTATCTCGATCTGCGCAAGGATTTCCGCTTTCGCTACATGGTGCTGTTCAAAAACCACGGCACCCGGGCCGGTGCATCACCCTGCATCATTCCCACAGCCAGCTGATCGCGGTGCCGCTGCTGCCGCCGGTGGCCAGTACCCAGCTGAAGGTGGCCCGCAATTATTTCAGCGACAAGGAACGCTGCATTTTCTGCGATCTGATCGAGTTTGAGCTGCGTGAAGGGGTGCGCGTGGTAAAGGAGTTTTCCAACTTTGTAACCCTGACCCCCTATGCCTCCAGTTCACCCTTCGAACTGCGGCTCTTTCCCAAGCGTCACAGCCATGACTTTGCCCTGATGAACGATGCCCAGCTGGCTGAACTGGCGGTGGCCATGAAGGATATGCTGCTGCGGGTCAAGACGGTGCTGCGTGATGCACCCTACAATTTTATTCTGCACACCGCCCCCCCCATGCATCGCCGTCCCGGCAAACCGGACCACTGGAATTCGCTGGAGTATGATTATCACTGGCACATCGAGCTGGTGCCGCGTCTGACCCAGGTGGCCGGTTTCGAGTGGGGCACCGGTTTTTACATCAACCCGACCTCGCCCGAGGATGCCGCCCAGTTTCTGCGAGAGGCGGATGTCTGACATACAAACAACGCTCGACGCGCTCTACGCATCCCGCTCTCCGCAGCATCTGGCCAATGACCCGCTTTCCTTCTGCCATCGCTACCACGACCCGGCCGATCGGGAAATTGCTGCGGTCATCGCCTCATCATTTGCCTACGGCTCAGTAGCCATCATCCTGCGCACGCTGGAATCTATCTTCGCCGAGCTGGGCCGTTCACCGCGCAGCTATGTGGAGACAGTTTGATCCCCAGAACGGTCTGCGGACCTTCTGCCGGCTTCAAGCATCGCTTCAACGATGGCCGCGATCTCTGCGCGCTCTTGTGGGGAATGCGGCAGATGGTGAAGCAGGCCGGCAGTATCCAGTCATTTTTTCTGCGCGGTCACCATGCTGCCGATGAGGATGTGAGCGGCTCCTTGAACCGCTATTCAGCTGCGGTACTGGCTCTGGATTATACAGACGGTCTTCGGGACCGACAACATCCCGCCCGACTCCTATTTTCCGTTCCTGTTTCCCGCCCCGGCCTCCGGCAGCGCCTGCAAACGACTCTGCATGTTTCTGCGCTGGATGGTTCGCCCGGCGGACGGCATCGATCTTGGGTTCTGGGACGGGGTATCTCCGGCACAGCTGATTATTCCGGTCGATACCCATATCAGCCGCATCAGCCGCTATCTCGGCTTCACCGAACAGAAAGGCTGCCGACTGGCGCATGGCACAGGAAATTACGTCCGCCCTGCGCGTCTTTGATCCTGCCGATCCGGTTAAATATGATTTTTCTCTGGCTCATCTCGGTATCAGCGACGGCTGTGACGGCAAGGATCCAAGCCGTTGCATCTCATGTCCGATTGTCGGAATCTGTGCGCAAAACCTGACTAAATAGTCGAAATATCTCAGAGTAATGATTTGACACCCTCAATCCTTTCTGATATAGGACTAACGAAATTTTATATAGTTTGGTACGATTGCCGTGAAATAAGCTGTCATCATCGAGGAGTCGCAGATGATAATCCAATGCGAAAAATGCCAGACCAAATTTCGACTTGACGATTCCAGAGTCACGGATAAGGGCGTCAAAGTCCGCTGTACCAAGTGTAAAAATGTGTTTACGGTACGGAAGGAAGAGCCGGAAGCGGAGTCATTTGACCCGGAAGAGGGATTGACCGGTTTTTCTTCTCCTGATGTGCAGGATGAAACGACGGATGCAACTCCCGAAGATCGGCACTCTGCCGAGAAACCTGTTTCGGATATTTCCGCGGACTCCGCACCCTTTGGAGATGCTGCTCTACACAGCGCATCGACTGATTTTAGTTCGTTTGAAACGTCATCTTTTGATGCCTCCGCCATATCGTTTGAACCAGATGCAGTTGATATTACCGGTACTGAAAATGGTCCGGGGGCGGCAGTTGAACCTGCAGCCTCGGTGGTGAGGTTGATTTTTCTGGTTTTGATTTTGGCGACAGTGATGCGGAGCCTGTTTCGACCCGACAATCTACTCTGTCAGTAGATGACTTTACCGACAGGGCAGTCGTGCCTGCACCGGTTGCACCACAGAAACCGGCTCCGCAGGGGCTTGACTTCTCTGACGATGATATGTTCGGAGCGGTTGTTCAGGCCGCACCTGAAGCTTCAAGCGACACCATCTCCTTTGATTTTGAAGGTGACAGTTTTGCCGAATCGATGGATATGAGTGGCAAAGATTCCGGCGGTAAAAGCGGCACGTCATTTTCACTTGATCAGCCTGGTGATGCGCCATTCAATCTGGGCGAAATTGACTTTGGCGACGAGCTTACGTCGGTGGCGGTTCAGCAGGTAAATCCGGATGATCTGAAACCGTCCCAGGAAATCTTGTTTGCTCCCTTGGCTGAAGCTCAAGATACATCAGCAGACGATGAATTAAAGCGGTCGTTTCTTGCGGAAGATTCTTCTCGTGATCAGCAGGAGTTGCCGCCACTCTCGATTGCTTCACGGCGCAAGCAGAGTCCGCTTTCTGGTGGAGTGATCGCGGTCGTTGCGCTGCTGGTTATTTCGGCTCTCGGCTATTTCGGATATTCTTCGTTTTCCCCTTCTACGGAGATCAGCTGCCCCGGAGACCGGCAAATATTGGCATACGAGCCGTGAAAGCTGCCTTTATAGAGAATGATGAAGCAGGAGAGCTGCTGGTGATTTCAGGTGAGGCGCTCAATGAATTTCCAAAACCTCGGGCCGCGCTGCAGGTCAAAGTGACGGTATTCGATGCTGCCGGACACAGTCATCTGCAACCAAGACGGCGTATGGTGGAAATCCGCTGACGGATGAGCAGCTGGAGGGTCTGCCGCTTGACAAGATCGAGGCGGCCATGGCCAACCAGTTTGGCGATTCGCTGGCAAACATGGAGGTTGCTCCCGGCAAGTCGATTCCCTTCGTCGTCGTCGTTGCCAACCTTCCCAAGGGTGCCAAGGATTTCGAAGTACAGCCTGCCGGGATCAACGGTTGCAACCGGAAAGCAGCAGTAATTCTGCCATTCCGAACCAAGTCGCATAACATAAAAAGGCCGGTGACAGACTGTCACCGGCCTTTTTGACGCTTGTTGCATGAAACGCTCTACAGGATTTCCACCAACGTTATTGCAAAGGTCAGGTCGCGCCCGGCCAGTGGGTGATTGCCGTCCAGCGTAATGGTTGTATCGGTGACTTCTGTCACCAGAACCGGAAGAGGTGACCCATCTTCCAGAATTACTTCCATCTGATGACCCGGTTCGGGTTTGATTTCAGCCGGAATTTCACTCCGCTCAATGACTGCCACCATCTCTTCGGCGCGCTGTCCGTATGCATCGTCTGCAGGAATAGTGATTGTTACGCTCTGGCCCGGCTCAAGCCCGATCACTGCCTCTTCAAATTTCGGTATCAGCTGTCCGGCGCCAATGACAAACTCCATCGGACCAGTAGCGTGGCTGTCGCACCCGCACCCATCATCGTTATCCTTCTTATTGCCGCAGCCGCATGATTGATCATTCGGCTTATCAATATAGCCTTCCGATGAGTCGAAAACTGACCCATCTTCAAGCGTGCCGGTGTAGTGAACTTTTACTTTGTCGCCTGATTTAGCCTGTGCCATGGTTACATCCTTTCAATGTGTGTGCCCGGTGTTCAGGGATTCTTTGATATCAGAAATATGTGTGATGAACTGTTCGGGATGGTTGCCGTGAATCCGCAGACGTTTATGGCGGGATGTTTCTCCCGAGATGATCTCAACCGATGATTTCGATACATCAAAGAGATCGGCGACAAATTCGCGGCAGAGTTTGTTGGCCGCTCCATCAACCGGCGGAGAGGTAAGCCTTATTTTGAGTTCCTCTCCCTGAATCCCGCAGATCTGATTCTTTGAGGCGCGTGGCTGGATATAGACGCACAGAATAAGATCGTTCTTAAGTGAGGTGACAAAGGGGAGGTCAGTCCGGTTCATTGCAAGAGAGTTGCCGAGCTGAAGCTTTCGAGTAATCCTTTGAAGCTTATCTCAAACTGTATCTTTTGCCGACGAATCTCTTCAATCTGGCTTTTCAACTGGCCCAGCTGCCGTTCGGCATCAGCAACAATGCGTTCGCCTTTAATCTCGGCTTCTGAAACGATTAACTCGGCCTCTTTACGGGCGTTGGCCTTCATTTCTTCAATTACACGTTGGGCAGAAAGCAGGGTTTCACGCAGTTCACGCTCTTTTTCCAGCCAAATCGAGCATCTCACGACTTTGACGTGACTGTTGCTCTTTCATCTGGTCGTTTTCGCGAATCAGACTCTCCATCTCGCCTGCGACAGTTTGTAGAAAGGCATCAACGTCATCCGGGTCAAGGCCCCGAAATGTTTTTACCTTGAATTGCTGCTGCTGAATGTCGAGCGGAGAGATCTTCATTGTGTATCAACCTCGTAGTGTGTGTAACATACCCTCATATACAGGGACAAGCGGTGTGTTTGGTTCGTTGAAGAAGTCAAAAACCCGGATTTCGCCGCCGTCTTATTGGGCAGACAGCTTCAAATAACAGTCGGCCTTGTACAGATTTGCGTCGGCGGCAAGCGGTGAGCCGGAGTTGTCAGCCAGGTAGCGATCAAGCAGTTCAAGAGCGGTACGGCAGTCTTCCCTTCGATACGCGTTGACCGCCGCTTCGAAAAGCTTTTGTCCGGTGGCGGTATCTATTGCCGGGGTGACGGCAGCGCCCTTGTAGGGTGAAGGGAGTGGTGACACGAGCGGTGTAACCGAAGGAGACTTGCGCGCCTGATCTCTCTTCGTATGGGCCAAAGCTTTTTTCTTGCGCTTCGCTTTATGTTTACTCTTTCCTCCGGTGTTTAAATCACTCAGAGAGAGCTCGGTACCCCGAGCAGAATCTGGCAACACCGCCGAAGATTGTCGGGCAGGGGGGTGTGATTCTGATTTGACTGCAGTGTTCTTGCCTCCGGAGGTTTCGGACTTGCGAGAAGCATCAGCCGGTTTCGAATCGGTCCGCTCTGAAACGTTCGCTTCACGTTTCGAAACCGGGATTCTCAGCGTATCTCCCGTACGAATCAGGTTAGGATTTTTAATCGAGTTGAACAGAAGTATCTGGGGAAAATACATCCCGTGACCACTGAACTTGCGGGAAAGGTCATACAGGGTGTCACCCTTCCGAACCTCAATTTCCTGAACCAGTATGCCATTCTGCACAGGGGCTTTCTGATCGGAGGTGAGCGGTTGTGGAACATACAGCAGATACTGCTTGTCCCCACGCTGGCAGTACCATGCAGATTATGAGGGCGGTAACAGTCAAAGAGCGGGTGCATGGTGTCATATTAATACCTGTTTCCCAGTTGGTCTTCGTAGGTCAGGATGTTTTTCACCTGGAGGGCGGTGCCAACACTGGTGCCCGGTTTAACCCTGAAAGAAACTTTGATGTTTCGTTTTTCACCGGCCCCCGTATCCTTGAAACGCCAGATAACTGTTCCATTGCTGATGGCGCTCGTGGCAGGGTCGGCGGCCACCAGTTCCAGTTGCTCGGGCCAGGCGCTCTGCAACTCCACTACCCGGGCAAGATTAGAGCCGTTATTGGTGATCGTTAAATCGAACGAAGCGACATCACCCGGCTTGAGACGACCGTCTCGACCGGTCATAATCATCTTCAAAACCGGCCTCGAATAAACCAGTAGAGTTGACCCCGATGCCGAACGAGTGGTGTCCCCTTCTGATACAAATGAAATCTGGACATTCCCCTGGCTGCCATCAGCAGCACTCGTTGGTGTTTTGATTTCTACTACGACGCTGGCCTCTTCAAGCGGCGCCAGTGGACCGATCTCGCTTATCGCCGGCTCACTGGCCTGGCGGATGCCATCACGGTTTAGATCGTTAAAAACAACCGCGTCTTGGGCACCGGTGACGACAGAAGTTATCTTGAACTTTTCACGGATGTTGCCGGTGTTGGTGACTACAAAGGGGACGCTGATGGTTTGGCCTGGAATTGCCACCAGGCGGTCCGAGCCGGTACGAACGGAGATGCTTCGTTGCGCCTCCACGTAGGCCATGTTTGAAACAAAGGAGACGGCGGTTTTGAGAGGGTTGTTAATCAGTTCGGCACGGGTTGACAGTTCCTGCCCGGCCAATGAGTCGCTCTTGAGCTGAAAGGCGACACTGAACTCACGGCTTTCTCCGGACTTGACCTGCAATCCGTCGATGATCAGCGCAGATTTCATCTCCTGTCTGAATCCGGCGGCAGCATAGTCAACCGGCTCAAGCTGCGGCGGGAAGTTGAGGCGGAAGGTTACATCCTGGGCAGCGGTCGAGCCGACGTTGAGGATGGCGATGCGATACACGACTTTGCCACCCGGGAGAGGCTTGGTTACTTCGGTGCGCAGGACGGCCCGCAGGAGCGGGGCGGAGGCAACGAGGCGGACTTCGCGCGACTGGCTGGCTTCTGCCATCAAGCGCGACGCGGCTTTGACCGGGTACGTAATGCGCAGCCCGTCGATGCTGCCGGGCGGAATAACAAGGTCGATGACCCCTTTAAAAGACTCGCCAGGTGCAAGGGTCGGGTGTTTGGCTGATTGCAGTGCCCGGAGCAGCCACGGAGGCAAACCGGGCTTTGAAATCAGCCGGGAAGGCTGACTCAAGATAGAACGAGTCATTGCCGTTGCCACGATTGATAACTTCGAACGGAATTGAAACGGTGCGACCAACAGCGAACGCATCCGGGCGGGAGAGCAAGTTAAATTCGAAACCGGCAAATTGTGCAACTTCGAGACGTAATACCTGAGCGTTCTCAGGCAGAGGCGCTTCGACTTTCTGGGGAGGCAGCGCAACAGCAACACCCAGTTCTCGGAGTTTTGCTGCAGCTGTGACTGCGGCGGAGGATGCAGGAAATTTATCGATAATAGCTTTATACTGGCCAATCGCTTTCTCGCGATACGCCAGTTTTGCCGCCTTGGCCTTTTCTTCGGCCTTCAGGGAAGCCAGGCGGGCAGATTCGGCGGCCGCAGCCCGTTTGGCCTCTTCAGCTTTGGCAAGGGCGATTCGTTCACGCTCTGCTTTTTCCGTTGCCGCCTTGCGTTCTTTTTCTGCCTTGAGTGCATTCGTACGAGTCAGCTCAGCCTCGGCCTGCGCTACACGCTCCCGATCCGCCTGTGCCTTGGCAAGGCGCTCTGATTCGGCTTTCCGTGCAGCGATACGCGCGGCTTCAGCGGCAGCTTCAGCCCGCAGTGACGCTTCTGTCTTGGTGGCGGCCAAGCGGTCCTGCTCAGCTTTGGCGGCGGCTACACGTTCCAGCTCCTTCTTTTCGGCAGCAGCCTTCTCTTCGGCCAGCTTGAGGCCGGCAACACGTGCAGATTCGGCAGCAGCCAGCTTTGCCTCTTCAGCTTTTGCTGCAGCAATACGCTCTTTCTCGGCTCTTGCCTTTTGGGCAGCCAGTTGGTCAGGCGGTGTGGCCAGAGGCGCTCCGCCCGGCAACTTTTCACCTTTCTCATAGCGGGCAGTAAGAGAGATGAGCTCGTCTTCAACGGTGTTCCTGAGCGGGTTATCAGGGAATTCTTTGGAAAACTGAGAAAGATAACGGGCAGCCTCCTGCTGGTTGCCCGCTTTGTAGTATGATCGGGAAAGCCAGAACAGCGCCATATCCCTGAGAGGGGTGTCGGGGTATTTTTGCAGCACCTCGTTCATTTTTTCGATTGAGGTGGCATAATCTTTTTGCTGGTAGGCATTAAATCCGGCAATAAAAACCTGAGAATCCTCAGTTTCCTGACAAAAAGCGGGAGGAACGATCAGGGATGAAATTATGACCAGAGACGACCAGAAACTGGAGGAGGATGTTGCGGCATAATTTCAATAATATCACGGTAATTGACCTCTTTTGGCCGGCTACGCAGCTGACGGCGCACGGAGAGCAGATATGGTTGCAGGTAAAATGCCTCTTAAGTAGCACCTCTCTGCGCCATTGTCAACGAAAGAAACGGTATGTCAGCACGTTAGCAACCATTATGGCACGGGGTTTCCAGAGGATTCAATCAACTGGAAACGATTACCTTCGAAATCAGCGAATACTGTCTTCCGGATATGCTCCGATGCTATGTATGGCGAGATCTGCACCGCGATATTCATCTTCTTCATCGAGGCGGATACCGACGGTTTTGCTCAGAACTCCGTAGACTATAACGCTGCTGGCCAGGGCGAAGACAACCGCGAGAAGACTCCCGCCGAGTTGTGAAATAAAGCTCACGCCACCTATTCCCCCGAGAGCTTTCTGGCCGAAGATGCCGGCGGCAATGCCCCCCCAGGTGCCGATAACTCCGTGCAGAGGCCATACTCCCAGTACATCGTCTATTTTGAGTTTTTCCTGCTCAAAGTGGAACCCATACACAAATATTATCGAGGCGATTCCGCCAACCACAAAGGCTCCCAGCGGGTGCATCATGTCACTGCCGGCACAGACCGCAATCAGGCCAGCCAGCGCGCCGTTGTGAATAAAGCCGGGGTCATTCTTGCCGACGACCAGTGCGACAAGAATGCCGCCAACCATTGCCATCAGCGAGTTGACCGCAACCAGGCCGGATATCTTTTCCAGATTTCCGGCGCTCATGACATTGAAGCCGAACCAGCCGACTGCCAGAATCCATGAACCAAGAGCCAGAAATGGAATGTTGCTGACCGGAAAAGGGTGCGATTTGCCGCGGACATACCGTCCCATGCGTGGTCCAAGGATCAGGACTGCCGGAAGAGCGATCCAGCCGCCGATGGAGTGGACGACCACTGAACCGGCATAATCGTGAAATTCTGCTCCTCCGAATGATTTGAACAGCGCTTGCAAACCGGAGGAGTTTTGTCCCCAGATCAGCGATTCGAATAGCGGGTAGGAAAGCCCGGCAAAAATTGCCCCAGCGATTACCTGCGGCCAGAACTTGGCGCGTTCGGCAATGCCGCCGGAAATAATGGCGGGTATGCAGGCTGCGAAACAGAGCAGGAAGAAGTAATGAACGAGATCATAGCCTTGAGTTTTTCCGAGTAGCTCTTCGGCTGGTTTTAAAAACGAAATGCCATAGGAAATCGGAAAACCGATGACAAAGTAGACGACGGTTGAAACCGACCAGTCGGTGAGAATTTTCACCAGGGCATTCACCTGGTTTTTTTTGCGTACCGTGCCGACTTCAAGAAACGCAAAACCGGCATGCATCGCGAATACCATTACTGCGCCCAACATCAGAAAAAGAACATCGGCACTACTCTTGAGACCTGTCATCGTTGACATGGTTTCCATACAGAATTACCCCCATTGGTGTCTGTCTGCTCGTCATTGAGCGTCGTGGGCAGAAGCAAGAATGCGGCCAACCACATTAATTCGGTAACTGCACGATTATACGGCATATGGTTTGTTGCCCGCACCCATACTGCTGCCTTAATAATCAGCAGCTGCCTTAAAATTAGGCATATGACGCGCAGATGAAGACTCTTCCCATTCAAGATGCAAACAGGTAGGATTGACAATCATGAGCCTCGAAGAAAAGATACAGCAGTTTCCGCCCTCGCCCGGGGTGTACCTGATGCGCGATGCCGCCGGTGAAATAATATATGTCGGCAAGGCCCGCAGTCTGCGGCAGCGGGTACGCTCATATTTCAATGCAGTCAGGCGATTCGCGCTATCACGTCAAATTTCTGATGGCTAAAGTTGTTGATATCGAAGTTGTGCTGACCGATACCGAGAAAGAGGCGCTGCTGCTGGAAAATACTCTGATCAAGCAGCACCATCCCCGCTACAACCTGAATCTAAAAGACGACAAGACCTATTTTTCGTTGCGTCTTGACCCGCGTGAAGAGTTTCCGCGTTTCACTGTCGTGCGCAAACGCCCACATGACGCGGCCCGGTATTTCGGCCCCTATTCTTCCGGTTCGGCGGCACGGGAGGTACTCCGGCAGATGATCCGCATGTTTCCGCTGCGGCACTATCCGCTTGCCACCTGCATGTCCCGCACACGCCCCTGTCTGTACCACCAGATCGGTCAGTGCAGCGCCCCCTGCCATGGCCTGATAACACGGGAAGCCTATGCGGAACTGGTTAACGGAGCTATGCTCTTTCTGGAGGGGAAGGGACGGCAGCTTGTCGCCGAGTTCAAGCGGCGCATGATCGATGCCTCGGAGCGTATGCAGTATGAAGAGGCCGCCCGCTGGAGAAATCTGCTCCGCTCCATTGAGGTGACGGTAGAAAAGCAGAAAGTAGTGCTGCGCGGTGGAGACAGCGACGTGGTCGGTTTCTACCGTGACGGGAGCCGGATCGAGTTGGCCCTGCTGTTCATCCGCGCCGGGGTGCTCTCCGGGAGCCGCCTGTTCAGCGTTGCCTGGGAACTGGACGATGCCGCCGCCATTTCTGCCTTTCTGCAACAGTATTATACCGGGGCGGTGTTTATCCCGGAAGAGATTCTGCTGCCGCTGGACATCGAGGATGGAGAGGCGTTGGCCGAACTGTTCGGGGAACTGAAGGGGAGCAGGGTGTCGCTATTCACTCCCGCAGCGGGGAACGAAGCGGGAATTGGTCGATCTGGCCGGCAAGAATGCCATGTCTGCCTACCGGGAGCGCGATGAGAAGGAGGCTACAGCCGAGGCGGTGCTGGTTGATCTCTCCAAGCGGCTGCAGTTGACCCGGATTCCGCGCCGGATTGAGTGCTATGATATCTCAACCATTCAGGGACGTTTTTCGGTGGGGAGCTGTGTTGTGTTCACGTCCGGCAAGGCCGACCGGCATAACTATCGCCATTACCGCATCCGCACCGTTGACGGTCAGGATGACTTTGCCATGCTGCGGGAAGTTTTTTTGCGGCGATTTCGCGCCGAAAGCATGAGAAAAAGATGGCCTGCCCGACCTTGTTGTTGTCGATGGCGGGATCGGCCAATTGAATGCGGTGCAGGAGATCGTTGCGGAACTTGGCTTGACAGGCAGTTTTGATCTGGTGTCGCTGGCCAAGAGCCGCGTTCTGCATGATGCTTCGGCACCCGTTGTCCGGAAAAGTGATGAACGGGTATTTCTTCCCGGCAGGAAGAATCCGGTGGTGCTGCGTCAGAACTCTGCGCCGCTGCTGCTGCTGGCGGCAATCCGTGATGAGGCGCACCGTTTTGCTATCGGGTACCATCGGAAATTGCGCGGCAAAGAGGGGATTGCATCGGGGATCGAAGCTGTTCCCGGGATCGGCCCAAAGCGCCGTACCGCACTGCTGAAACATTTCGGCAGCCTGCAGCGCCTGAAGGAGGCGGCGCTGGAAGAAATTCTTGCTGTCCCGGGAATGAGCCGGGCAACGGCAGAAGCAGTCTACAGGGGGCTGCACGATGACTGAAACGGAGACATCACTTGATATGCTTACCATTCTCGGCCCGACCGCATCCGGCAAGACGCGCCTGGCCGTTGCTCTGGCAGAGGAGTGTGGCGGAGAGATCATCTCGGCTGACTCGCGCCAGGTTTTCCGGGGAATGGACATCGGCAGCGGCAAGGATCTCCATGAATATGGTACGGTGCCGTATCATCTGATCGATATTCTGGATGCCGGGAGAGAATTCAGCGTTTTCGAGTTCCAGCGCAGGTTTCTGGATGCCTTTGCAGAGATCACCGCCCGCAGGTGCTGTTCCGATTCTGTGCGGCGGGAGCGGCATGTATCTGGATGCCGTCCTGCGTGGCTATCGCATGGTTGAAGTACCGCATAACGACTCTCTGCGGGCCGAGCTGGCGACTGAAAACCGATGCCGAGTTGGTAGATGAATTATGGCGACTCAAGCCGGATCAGCATAACAGTACAGATCTGCTGGATCGGGAGCGTACTGTCCGGGCGATCGAAATTGCCTGCGGAGAGATCGAAAACCGTTCAGCATGCGAGCCACTTCCCCGGATGCAGATCTATCGTCATCGGGATTCACTGGGAGCGCGAAGCGTTGCGCCGTCGCATAACTGATCGGCTGAGGGAGCGCCTTGATAACGGCATGATAGAAGAGGTGGAGCGTCTGCATGCCAGCGGTATAGCGTGGGAACGGCTTGATTATTACGGGCTTGAGTACCGCTATGTGGGTGCCTATCTTCGGGGCGAAATGAATAGAAACGATATGTTTCAGAGGCTGAACAGTGCGATCCATAATTTTGCCAAACGGCAGGGAAACTGGTTTCGGCGGATGGAGCGTCATGGAGTTGTCATCAACTGGATTGAAGGGGCTGGAGACCAGTGGCGCAGGCCCGAAAATTATCAGAAGCGGCTGTGTCATTTAACGGGACGGCTTGTTCCACGTTTGAGCCGTAACTACAGATGACGAGTCGGTTATTAATGTATAAATATTTGACCATGAATTTAATTTACTTGACATCGTTTGCGCGGAACTGATAAGTTATCAAAAGTTCGGATATTTCCGGATAAAATCATTAAGAAGAATCAGGAGAAGTAAGCACATGGTAAACGGAACAGTAAAATGGTTTAATGACAGCAAGGGTTTTGGATTTCTTGAGCAGGAAGGTGGCGAGGATGTATTCTGCCATTTCTCCGCAATCGCAGGCGAAGGTTTCAAATCCCTTGCAGAAGGCGATAGAGTAACTTTTGAAGTAACAAAGGGTCCGAAAGGGCTTCAGGCCGCGAACGTAACAAGAATTTAAGGCCGGCTTCACTTCAAAACCGAAAAACCCCGGATACTCTCCGGGGTTTTTTTTTGAGTTATTTTACTGCGGAACATTCAGTACCGAAACAGACTTTGATGCCAGCATTCTGTGGGTCAATTGCCCATTTTGAGGGACATGCTGGTGCTTATCAGATACTGGTAGGCGGTGTCGAACACGATAATCTGCAGCACATAGATCGCGGCAAAGGCGACCAGTGGTGACAGATCAAGCATACCGGTGTCGGGCATATGCCGCCGGATGCGGCGCAGTATCGGGTCGGTGACGCGATAGATAAAGTTAACGAGCGGGTTGTAGGGATCGGCGTTAACCCATGAGACTATAACGCTGGCCAGCAGAATATATTTGTAGAGAGTTAGAAGTCCGCTGGCCAGTTCAACCAGTTTGGCCAGTGCCAGCAGTATGTTTGCAAATAGAACCATCGGTGCGCTCCTGAAATACAGGGTAAAATCGACGTTACTATGCCTTAATGCTCAGCCAAAGTCAAAATAGAAACGGTTGGCCAGACGGTATGACGTCACCGCCGCTTGAAGTCCGAATTGTCACCATACGGAAACAGAGGAAACAGATTATGAACAAAAAACTGACGGCTCTGCTGCTCTCGGCCCTGGTGCTGCCGGGACTCGGTCAGCTCTATCTTGGCCGTAAAATGGTCGGTGGAATTATTATCGTACTCGTCAACCTGGTGCTGTTGCTGGCGCTGTTTGTCCTGCTGCGGGGACTTTCACCGGTGATCGCCTCTCAGATTGCCGGCGGGGCGATCAGTATAACGCCAGCCGAGGTGATGAAGGCACTTGACGGGGCAACCGGCTTTGGCAAGGCGGTTCTTGCGGCGTTTTTTCTGCTCTGGGCGTTTTCTGTAGTCGATATCCTCAGACTCAAAGGTGAGCAGTAGACTGCTGTCGTGTGCCGATCTTGACAAACAGCGTTATTTTGTGAGATAAATAAAAAACTTTATTCATAATGAAATTCACTCGTCATAGGCGAGCGGAATCGGGGAAACAATGATCATTTCAAAAATCATCGGCAGCGGCTCATGCATGCCGGATCGGGTGATACCCAACAGTCATTTTGATTATCTGGTGGAAAATGCCGACGAGTGGATCTTTTCAGCCGTACCGGCATCCGCGAGCGACGCTTTGCCCATGCCGATCAGGCCACCTCCGATCTGGCCACCATTGCCGCAAAAAATGCTCTGGAAGCCGCCGGCATTGACGCTTCCGAGATCGACTGCATCGTCGTCGGCACCTCAACCCCCGACATGAGCCTGCCTTCAACCGCCTGCATCGTGCAGGAAAACATCGGCGCCAAAAACGCCTTTGCCTTTGATATCAACGCGGTCTGTTCCAGCTTCGTCTATGCGCTGGAAATTGCCGACAACTTTATCAAGTGCGGCAAATACAAGACCGTCATGGCCATCGGCGCCGACACCTACTCCAAGATCCTCGACTTCAACGACAAGAACAGCTGCCCGCTCTTCGGCGACGGCGCCGGAGCAGCCATCCTGAGCAGCGGCGGAGACGCGAAAAGGTCGGCATCCAGCACACCTACATGCGCAGTGACGGCAAGGGCTGGCAGCTGATCCAGGTGCCCTCCTCCGGTTCCCGCAAACCGGTCACCCCCGAGACGATCGATGCCCGCGAGATCTTTTTCCAGATGGCCGGCAAGCAGGTCTACGTCTTTGCCACCGAGGTCATCCCCGACATCATCAACACACTCTGCGCAAAAGCCGGCATCACCCCGGCTGACCTGGATTACATCATCCCGCATCAGGCCAACGTGCGCATGATCGACTTCATCTCCAAAAAGAGCGGCTTTCCCAAGGAGCGCTTCCTGCTCAACCTGGACCGCTGCGGCAACACCTCGGCCGCCTCGGTGGCGCTGGTGCTGGACGAAAACCTGCGCAACGGCACCATCAAGCCGGGCCACCTGGTTCTGACCATGGGCTTCGGCGGCGGCCTGACCTGGGGCGGGCTGTTAATCAGGTTCTGATTCTAGGTTTCATGCCACGATACTTTGTATATTGACAATGTTGGCGCAATAGCTTAATTTCACGAAAATTCGAACGGCGATGGAGTTCGCCAAAACCGCTTTCAAAAGCTAATGACTCCTACTTCAAATGCGAGGTAGGGGTCTTTTTTTTATAAGCCCCTCATTTGTATTGAATCAAAATATACGGAGAAAACACCATGCCTTTTCGCTGGAGCCCGCGTGAACACTTGTCTCTGGGCATATACATTCTGAAGTGGGTGTGCCTGGCCACACCGGTTGCCGCTGTCATCGGTTCGGCCTGTGCATTGTTTTTGTGGCTGCTTGAACGCGGCACCCAACTGCGGATTGGAACGCCGTGGCTGTTATTTCTGTTGCCGGTGGCCGGAGCCGGAATCAGCCTCCTGTACAGCCGCGTCGGACATGTGTCTGAAGGGGGCAACAACCTGTTGATGGACGCTATACACGGGCACGAAGACGCCGATAGCGGCATCGTTGTTCCGCGTCGAATGGCGCCGTTGATTTTAGCGGCAACAGTCATAACGCACCTGTTCGGTGGGTCGGCAGGCCGAGAAGGAACAGCATTGCAAATGGGGGGCAGCATCGCTTCGACCATCGGACGCTGGTTCCGGCTGAGCAAAGCTGATATGAGGACGCTCCTCCTGGCCGGTATCGCTGCCGGGTTTGGCGGCGTTTTCGGCACCCCGTTGACCGGGGCGGTCTTCGCCATGGAAGTCCTGGCCGTCGGGCGCATGAACTACGATGCCCTCATTCCTTGCCTCATTGCCGCCATCATTGGCGATTGGTCGTGCGGAGTCTGGGGTATTCACCACACCCAGTATTCGATTTCGCCGGCTGCGGCGGAACTGGGCGGAGCGCCGCTGAACTGGCTGTTGACCGCCAAGGTCGTGGTAGCTGCCGTAGCGTTCGGGCTGGTCAGCGCGATGTTTGCCGAAATGATCCATAGCATCAATCATATTTTCAAGCGCACAATCGCAATCCCGTTCCTGCGTCCTGTCATCGGCGGCTTGCTGGTTATCGGCTTGGTGTACCTGCTTGGCACACGTGACTATCTGGGCCTGGGTGTAAGTTCGTCCGACCCCGCCACGGTCACGATTCTCTCGTGTTTTTCGCCTCAGGGTGCACATGCCTGGAGTTGGTGGTGGAAGCTGTTATTCACCGCCGTGACGCTGGGATGCGGCTTCAAGGGGGGCGAAGTGACGCCGCTGTTTTTCATCGGCGCGGCGCTGGGCAATACACTGGCACAGCTAATGGGTGCTCCGGTCGATCTTTTCGCCGGGCTTGGTTTCATCGCCGTTTTTGCAGGAGCTACCAATACGCCGCTCGCCTGTACCTTGATGGGAATCGAGCTTTTCGGCTCGCAATACACGCTCTATTTTACCATTGCCTGTTTTCTGTCGTATCTTTTAAGTGGTCATTCCGGCATCTATTTGTCACAGCGTATCCACACACCGAAGCTGGATTTAGCGCATCTGCCTCTCGGCGATTCTCTGCGAACCACACGAGAATTACGGCCTGGTTGGGGAACATACTTTGCCAGGCGCCGCAGCAACGTAGCTACATCTGAAACAGATAAAGAAACGGAGGATTAAAAATGGCACATCGTCACCAGGTTGATGTCCGTGAAGTCGGACAAGTTCGCATCTACATGATGCAGGGGGAACGCAGTAAAAAAACCGGCAAGGGCCTAAAAAACTGGTTATCCGGCAGTGCGCCGCTGTACAAGGAAATCATCAAGACGGCCAAGCAGGATGGCCTCATGAACGCCACGGCGCATCATACCCATTACGGTTTCAGCGGAAACGGCACGGTGCAATCCGGAGACCTGGAAATGCCAAACCCGTCTATGAACCTGTATGTTGAGCTGATTGGTCCGCGTGACGAGCTGGAACTTTTCTGCCGCAAGCATGGCAGCCTGTTAAAAGACAAGATCGTTCTCTATAAGCATATCGAGCATTGGGCGATCAGTGCGCGCAGCTTACATGCTATCGAAGCGGCGGAAGATGAATATACCGAACCGGAGACCGTTCTTGCTGATGAGTCAGAGCAATAGGAAATGCGGACAGAGATGGATCAGGAAAAGAAATACTTCGGCTTCGGCAAAAACGTCTTTTTCACGGGACTGGTCAGCTTCTTCATGGATGTCAGCTCAGAGATGATCTATCCGCTGGTGCCGCTCTTCCTGGCCAACGTGCTGGGGGTCAACAAGTCCATGATCGGCCTGATCGAGGGGATTGCCGAGTCAACCGCCAGCCTGCTCAAAGTCTTTTCCGGCTGGCTTTCCGACCGGATCGGGCAGCGCAAGAACCTGATGTTCGCCGGTTATGCCATCTCCACCTTGAGTCGCCCGATCATCGCCCTGGCCGGCGCCTGGCAGCAGGTACTGGCCTCACGCTTCGTTGACCGCTTGGGGAAAGGTATCCGCACCGCGCCACGGGACGCCATCATCGCCGAATCGACGGAAACAACCCATCTGGCGCCGCGCCTTCAGCTTCCACCGTTCCATGGACACCATGGGGGCGGTGGTCGGCCCGGCCATTGCCCTCATGTTGCTCCAGCTTTACAACAACAACTACAAGATGGTCTTCTGGCTCTCCATGATACCGGGCACCATTGCCGTTCTGATTATCATTGCGTTCATCAAGGAAAAGAAAAGGTCGCCGTTGCCGTCTGTGGAGCGCCCCCGACTTCACCCTCAAGCATTTCGACTGGAAGGTGAAGTTCTTCATCGTGATAGCGACCCTGTTCGCCCTGGGCAATTCCAGCGACGCCTTCCTGATCCTGCGGGCGGAGCAGGTCGGCATCCCAACGGTCATGATCCCGGCGGTCTACCTGCTGTTCAACCTCGTCTACTCGCTGTCAGCCATTCCGGCCGGGATTGCGGCGGACAAATACGGCAAGAAGCGGCTCATCCTGCTGGGGTTCGTGCTGTTTGCCGGTCTCTACTATGGCTTTGCGGTTGCCAAGAGCAGTGCCGCAATCTGGGTGCTGTTCGGTCTGTACGGGGTGTTCATGGGGCTTACCGAAGGGATTCAGAAGGCCTTTCTGGCCACCATCATTCCACCGGATTTCAAGGCAACCGCCTTCGGCGTCTATGCAACAGCCGTTGGGCTTGCCACGCTCCCCGCCAGTCTCATTGGCGGCCTGCTCTGGGATCGTGTTTCACCAGCGGCTACCTTCTATTTCGGTGCAGCAACAGCGACACTGTCGGCATTTCTCTTTGTTGCGCTGATTGTGTCAATTAAAGGAGAACGACATGCTTGAAATTGATATCCCCGGCTTTGGGGTTCTGGAGCTTGCACATCTCATCTGTGACTTCACCGGAACCCTTTCTGTCGATGGTCGTCTGCTGCCCGGTGTTGACAAACTTCTCGATGAACTGGCAGCTTCGTTGGCAATCCATGTAGTAACGGCTGATACCTTTGGCCGGGTACACGAGGAATTGGCCGGACGCCCCTGCACGATGACCGTTTTGAGAGGAGAGAATCTGGATGTGCAGAAGGAACGGTACGTGCCATGAACGCTGTGATGAGCCGGCATGACCGGCGACATGCTGGAAGCGGTAGATGACGGGTTAACGCCGATATCCTTTGCGGATACATCCACGAGGTGTCGCTGCTGCTGAACCCATAACTGCCTGAAATCTGTGATGAGCCGGCATGACCCTTCGGCGACATGGTGGAAGCGGTACATAACGGGTCACCGCATATGTCCGCCGATTCCCTCCCCAGCGTCGAATGTCTCAAGCCCCTTATCGTGAAACAGTGCCCGCAACGTTGTCTGCGGGCATTTCTGTTTCCAGCCGCCATGAAAGTTGTCGGCTGACAGCAGGATGCCGTTTGGGGCAAGAAGATTCACCAAGCTGCTGACGGTCCGCTCCAATTGTTCTTTGCCGTTGATGATCGGTCCGCCGAGAAGTCCATTGCAGATGATGAGGTCGAAGTTTTCTTCCCCCGCCGGCGAAGAGAGATTGAGGGGGAGTTGTGGTTAGATCAACGCAGCGAAAACGGATGCTTTTCTGGAATCCCTGTTCAAAGAGAGTGGAGGTCTCTTCTCGAAATAGCGCTTCGCGGCGTTGGTCGTGGGGGAAGCGGCGATGAGTGGCAGCCCAGACTTCCAGCGGTTCTAATGTCCAGCCGTCGATCCGAATATTTTCGGGTGAAAACCCTTCCTCTAACAGAAGGAGCGCCAGACCGTAGGTGTCCTCGCCGGTGCCGCAGGCGGCATCGAGGCAGTGCAGGTCCTCTCCCGTTCGGGTTGTCAGCCACTCCCTGATAAATTTCTGCTGTCCAGGATAACGCCCGATGCCGCCATAGAAACGACCGGGAAGGAACGAGGCGAACAGAAACCGGGTCAGCTGGCGGTCATCAGCCAATACAGATTCCAGAAGCCGCGCCGGATTGGCGCTGAACTGGAACTGCCTCGGCAGGGCGGCGAAGCTGTCGGCCCAGCTCAAGGAATTGTGGAACGGTGTGCTGGATAGAATGGGTGGGTAGGTCAGTGCGGCAGCGTAAAGGTGATGGTAGATGGCGGCTATGCCGGCAATCGGCAGATACCGCTCACATTGAGTACGGATTTCCGGGGTGACGACCAGCCCCGGAGCGGGGATCGGCGCCGGGCACGTGCTGGCGTAGATATCGAACAGGGTGTGCAGGCGGCGGACGGCGCCCGTAAAGCGGTTTGTGTCGAAAGGGGAGAGCAGCGAGACAGGTACGTCGGATTCGTCCGTGGTAGTCTCGGAATGCATCAGTAGCTGCGAATCGGATGATACAGGGTATCTCGCTCGACAGGTACTTTTCCGGCTTTTCTGATCAGGCGGATGATGCCCTCTTTTGTCAGTGATTGCGGACTTTTGGCGCCGGCATCATGGCCGATCTTTTCTTCGACGACGGTGCCGTCCAGATCGTTGACCCCGAAGGCGAGTGAAACCTGGGCGATCTTCTCACCCAGCATGATCCAGTAGGCCTTGATATGGTCGAAATTATCGAGGAAAATCCGCGCAATCGCCAGCGTCTTGAGGTCGTCGAGGCCGGAGGTCCCCTTGATATCCAGTTTCAGGTCGGAGTTTTCCGTCTGGAATGCCAGCGGGATAAAGGCCTGAAAACCGCCTGTTTCGTCCTGCAGGCTCCGCAGCATCTCCATATGTGCCACCCGGTCGGCATGCGCTCTCAAGGTGGCCGTAGAGCATGGTGGCGTTGGTTTTCAGGCCGGCCAGATGTGCCAGGCGGATGATCTCCAGCCAGCGAGCTCCCGAAATTTTTTCCGGGACAGATTTTCTGCCGGACCTCTTCTACCAGGATTTCGGCGCCGCCACCCGGCATGGAGCCGAGTCCGGCGCTGATGAGGCGCTCAAGCACCTTTTCAATGGTAAGGCCGGAAATACGGGAAAAGTACTCGATCTCAACGGCGGTGAACGCCTTGATATGCAGTTTCGGTGCGGTTTGGCGGATGGCCCGCAGGGTTTCTTCATAGAACTCGAAGGCCAGGTCGGGGTGCAGGCCGCCGACGATGTGTACCTCGGTGGCCCCTTCTTCCTCCGCTTCGCGAGCCCGGCGGCAGATTTCGTCCAGTGCCAGGGTGTAGGCGCCATCTTCGCCGGCGGTTCGCGAGAAGGCGCAGAAGGCGCAGCGGTTGATGCAGACGTTGGTCGGATTGATATGCCGGTTGACGTTGAAATACACGTTTGCGCCGTTTTTGCGTGCGTTGACCGCTGCGGCCAGCTCGCCGATGCCGAGCAGATCGTTTGATGTGAACAGAAACAACGCCTCGTCAGGGGTGATGCGCTGACCGGCGCGTACTTTTGTGGATATGGTTTCGAAGGTTGTCATAAATGGAAGTCTACGAAAAACGGGCCGCCAGTGCAAGTGGAAAGCAGATACTATTGTGGTTCCGATACGGATTACCGGTCAGAAAAGATCCTGCCGGCCCCTGGTGCAATTTTTTTGCTTCCGCTGATTATCCCGTGTCCTGATCTCGATCTTCCTTTCGTAGCGGCCGAGCAGCGACGGACTGTCCGGGTAATGCTTCCGGCAGTTGTTTTCGATCATCCCCTCGTTGAAATTGGCGTAGCAGTACGCACACCTGAAATGACAGGTGTTGTAGATGCCCATGTCAGCCGATTCAACGCAGCAGCAGCCTTCCCGCTGGTTCCTGTCTTTGCCGGTCGCAGCATTGACGCCGAAAAGCGTCCTGATCAGGTTGCCGTCGATGCAGGCGCCGTGCTGGATGCCGATGGAATCAAGGTCTGCCTCCTCGCTGCAGGAGAATATCTGCAGACCGTGGCGATCGGCGATGCCCTTGAAGCCCCGTGCAACCAGTTCAAGCGATTCCCGGTGATCAGGCGCGGCGATGTCTTCCACCATGATACCTGTGCCCTGCAATGCCTTGTTCAACCTCCCCTGTCCCTTGCCGTAAAAGTCGTAAAAGCTGAACACCAGCCGGCAGGTGGCGTTCTTCAACTGACAGGCAATCCGTTCAGCCTGCTCCAGATGCCATGCAACCGGAGAAATACTGCTCAGGATGATCGGGTCATAGCGCCACACCACCCGCTCCGGCCCGATGCGTTCCGCCAGTTCGGTCATGGTTTCGATGCGTTCCTGCAGAGGCGGAACAGCGGGCTCGAATGTGTTGTCGTAGGGGTTCAGGGTGAACTGGAAATAGTAGTTCAGGCCCCGCTCGTCCAGTTCATCCAGATGCTTCATAAGCGGCCGCGGGTTCTTGGTCCAGAAGCAGATGGCGTCAACGTCTTCCGGTTTCAGGCTGAATCCGGTGACCTGTTTGCTGTTGAAGGGGTTGACCCGGTAGAAGTACCCCTCCCGAACCCGATTCATGAACCAGTCGGCATAAAAAGCGGGTATGTCGGTGCGTCTGCTGGCGGAAATGATCATGGGTTATTGTGGGGTCTCAAAAATCAATGTGGTTGGGCGTCTGAAGCGGAATGTTGCACCAACGTCTCGAAGAATGACTCGTTATCGTACCATCCCGGCGGCCATCCTGATCGCCGCCAGCAGGCTCTTCTCCGAAGCCCTTCCCGTGCCGGCCAGGTTGTAGGCGGTGCCGTGATCAACCGAGGTGCGGATGATCGGCAGCCCCAGAGTGATATTGACGCCATCGTCGAAGTGCAGCATCTTGAGCGGGATCAGCCCCTGATCGTGGTACATGGCCACCACGCCGTCATAGCCACCCTGCCGGGCAAAATGGAACAGGGTGTCGGCCGACAGCGGCCCTTCGGCATCGATACCCTGCCTGCCGGGCCGCCTTGATCGCCGGTGCGATGATGTCCGTCTCCTCGCTGCCGAACTTCCCGCCCTCGCCGCAATGCGGGTTGAGGGCCAGCACCGCCAGTTTCGGCGAACCTTTGCCGGTCAGGCGCGCAACCCCTTCGGCCGTGATGCGAATCGTCTTGAGCACCTGCTCGAACGTGACCAGGCGCGGGACATCATGCAGCGCCTCATGGATCGTCACCAGGCTGACCCGCAGCACATCACCGGCCAGCATCATGACAAAGTTATCCGTTCCGCACAGTTCGGCCAGCAGTTCGGTATGACCGGGATAGTCATGGCCGGCCCGATGCATCGCTTCCTTGCTGATCGGGGCGGTCACCATGGCCGCGACCTGGCCGTCCAGGCAGAGCTGCGCCGCAGCGCAGATGTAGCGGTAGACCGCATCCCCGGCGGCGATGGACGGAACGCCGTACGCCATGTCCGCTTCCGACAGATGCGAGAGCGCCAGCAGGGGGATGCGTGCCTTCCGGAACAGCCCGCGCATCTTCAGCGGCGGTCATTTCGCGGATCTTCAGCGGGGAGCCGCAGACGGCAGAGCGCCCGTTCCAGCGCCAACCGGTCGCCGATTACGAGCGGGACGCAGATCTGCGCGACCTCCGGTGACTGCAGCGCTTTGACGATGATTTCCGGGCCGATCCCGCAGGGGTCTCCCATGGTGATGGCGATAATCGGTCGATTCGTCATATCTGATTACCCTTCCTTCAGTTCCGCCACCGCCAGGGTGACATTCGCGGATTTGACCTTTTTCAGCAGCAGGCGTCCCCCGCCGGAGGCCAGCATCGCGGCCGGTTCTGCGACACCGGCGACACCGACCGCCGCCAGGGCATGTTCCGATGGTGGCGAGGGAAAGTCAACCTGATTCAGCTCATCACTTTCAAAACAGCGCAGCGGGACACCGAGGCGCTCGGCAAATTCTATCAGTCCGGCTTCGTCACGCTTGGCAGCAACCGAGGCGATGCAGCAGACACTTTTCGGGGAGAGGAACAGCCGCTTGAGGTGAAGCGCAACAAACTCTTCGATCTCATCAACCGGTGTGCCGCGATTGCAGCCGATGCCGAGCACCAGGTTGCGGGGGCGCAGGATCAGCAGCTGTTCCGGACTGATCTGCGGCGGCAGGTGACGATTGGTGACAAACAGAAAACCGCGCGCCGCGCTGGTCGGTCGCCTCGGCAAAGGTTTCGTAAAAGGTGACCCTGCCCCGGCCATGCAGCCAGGTGCGGGTCTGTCCGGTCGGGTCTACGATGGCAATTTCTTCGTTATCAAGCAGCAGGGTGTTGAGGGTCTTGACCCGGCTGATATCGTCGATGACCCATCCCTGCTCTTTGGCCAGCATGTCGAAGGAGGGAAGCTCATTGGCATCGGTGGCGGTGGTGATGACTGCACGGGCCCCGGAGGCGAAGGCGCAGCGCTCGGCCAGTTCGTTGGCACCCCCCAGATGTCCGGACAGGAGCGAAATGGCAAATCTGCCGGCATCATCCATGACCACAACGGCCGGATCGGTCTCTTTTGATTCCAGCAGCGGTGCGATCATGCGCACCACGATACCGGTTGCCATGATCAGCACGAAACCATCGTACTCCTTCCAGAGCGAGGCGATCAGCTCCTTCAGTTCTGCCGGTTCGAAACAGCTGCAACCGGTTACCGGCCTGACCGGCATAGCGGCGGGATACGTACAGTTCAAGGCCTGCCATGCTTTCGCCGCAGCCGCTGACCCAGCTGGGCTCCCCTTCTGGTTATGGCAATGACGGCGATACGCATGTCAGGCAACGTGTCCTTCCCGGAAGCCATGCGAAAACTCGCTGTCGTACAGCAGTGATTTGGCCTTGAGCCCTTCGCGGCGGGCTGCCAGCACATCGCCGACGATGATCAGCGCCTGGCGGTCGATGCCGGCTTCATGCACCCGTTCGGCCATATCGGCCAGGGTGCATCGAATAATCTGCTCATCATCCCACGAGGCCCGGCAGACGACCGCCGCAGGGGTGGCCGGCGTATAGGCGCCCTGCAGCAACTGCTCAACGACCTTTTCGACCATGCCGACCGAAAGATAGATCACCATCGTGGCGCCGAGTTGGGCGATTGCCTGCAGCTGCTCTCGTTCCGGCACCGGGGTGCGCCCTTCGACACGGGTGAAAATGACCGTCTGGGAAAGCTCCGGCAGGGTCAGCTCCTGTTTGAGCGCGGCCGCCGCGGCAAAGGCGCTGGTTACGCCCGGCACGACCTGATACTCGATCTCCAGTCTGTCGAGCGCCTCCATCTGCTCCTGAATGGCGCCATAAATGGACGGGTCTCCGGTGTGCAGCCGGACGACGCTCTTGTCCGATGCCATGGCATCCATCATGACGGTAATGACCTCGGTGAGCGTCATCCCGGCCGAATCATACACATCGGCCCGGGTTGCATAGAGTTGCACCAGTTTCCGGTCCACCAGACTGCCGGCAAAGATGACGACATCGGCATGCCGCAAGAGTCGTGCGCCACGGACAGTTATGAGATCGGTCGCTCCCGGACCGGCGCCTACAAATGATATTCTGGCTGCCATCTGCTCTCCATCGCTTCAAATTTTACCTGATACGTGCTGTTTCTTGTAGCGGTAAAGCGGTACCATGTCAAGCTGGAGCAGGTTTAGAAGCCGTCATGAATACAGGAAGTTGCATATTCAGCATTACCATAATCGGGATTGTATGCTATAAGGCATACGCTCATCATCGGTACATATTTGCTGGAGGTTTGTTCATGATCAAACGATCGCTCGTTTTTGCCGCCGCTGTCTTGTTTCTGCTGTCTGTCAGCGGCTGCCTCGTTGCGGAAAGCACCTACGTGAAAAAAGTTGAGGAAGCTGACGGTTTGTCCAAAGAGTTAGCCGAATTGCAGAAGGCGCACAAAAAACTGACTCTGGAAAATGCTGCGCTGAGAACCCAGTTTAACAGGCTCACTGATGATGCTGCTGTTCTGGCTGCGGATAAGAAGCAGCTGGAGGGGATTCTTAAAGCCAAATCAGACATATTGTCAAAAAACATCAGTGAGTTGCGCCAACAGGTATCGGAACTGAAAGTTGAAAACAAAAAATTGAACGATGATATTTCCGATCTGCAGAAAGCCAAAGAGGAGAAGGTTAAAGAGGTCAGCGGTACATATGAGCAGCTTCTTGCCAACATGAAGAACGAGATTGCCAAGGGGCAGGTTACCATATCGGAGCTGAAGGGTAAGCTGACGGTTAACATGGAGGCGGCCATTCTGTTTGATTCCGGAAGGGCCGATGTCAAGCCGGAAGGGTTGGATATTCTGAACAAGATGGTTGAAACGCTGAAAAATGTCACTGATAAAGCGATCCGGATTGAGGGACATACGGATTCGGTTCAGATTACGGGCGGGCTGGCGCGCACCTTTCCGACAAACTGGGAGTTGTCGGCTGCCCGCGCCATCAATGTCACCAAATTCCTGCAGCAGCAGGGGATTGATCCTCGCAATCTGTCGGCAACAGCCTTTGCCGAACATAAACCGGTTGCCGACAACAGCACCAAAGAAGGTCGGGCCAAGAATCGCCGGATTGAAATAACGCTGGTATCTAAGGACTGACGTGGTGGCAAAGAAAAACAACAACAACACCAGAATCCTCCCAAACCGAAAGAGTTTCATGTCACCCCGTTTGGTACCTTGAAGGGGATGGCTGTTTCGGAGGTGCTGCCGGCAGAGCCGATCAAGCCCGCCACAAAAAAGACACCGGAAGTGGCGGATGACGGTCTGGATCTGTTTCTTCAGGCGGTGGCGGACGTGCGGCCGTTGCAATCCTCCGGTAAAAAGACGGTTCAGGCGGGCTCACATCCTCTGCAGAAAGCGGCCAAAAAAACGGGGGACGAGCTTAGCGTTGTCGAAGAGGGGGCCTTTCTGGAGGAGATTGGCAGGCTGAAGCTGGATACAAAATTTACGGATTCTGTCCCTGATGAGGGTGAGCTGCAGCCGCTGGCCGGTAACCGGCTCCGCCAGGTTAAACGGGGGATCGTTTCGGTCAGTCATCAGCTCGATCTGCACGGCTTGACGCGTGAGGAGGCTCTGGAGGCGCTGCCTCGCTTTCTGCACTCGGCCCAGAAGAAAGGTCAAAAGGCTGTCTTGGTGATTACCGGCAAAGGGAATCACTCTCCCGAAGAACCGGTGCTTCATCAGGCTGTCGCTTCGTGGCTGCGTGATGCCGGGCGGGCGACAGTCCTGGAATTTGCTCCTGCTCCGCGCGAAATGGGTGGCAGCGGAGCGTATGTGGTATTTCTGCGACCGCTTTTACCCCCTGCATAGACCGTTTTTATGTTGAAGGCAGACAGTCACATTGACAGCTTCATGTCGTCGTTGTATACAGGAAACCCTGCTTCAGACTCGTTGCTATGAAAGGAACACACAAATGATTACTCATATCGTCTTATTCAAACTGGCGGATCCCTCCGCTGAAAATCTGACGGCTACCCGGAACAAGCTGCTCAGCATGGACGGCAAGATTGACCTGCTGCGCCACCTCGAAGTCGGTGTCGATGTGATCAGATCGGAGCGTTCGTACGATATCGCACTTACGACCCGCTTCGACTCGCTGGAAGATCTGCAGGCTTATCAGATTCATCCGTATCACGCCGGAGAAGTAATCCCGCATATGAAGTCGGTCTGTTCCTCAATCGTGGCGGTTGATTACGAAAGTTGAAGTAGTCTATACCTGTATACATTTTTAGCTTGACGAAACAGGGTCGTATGCGTAAAATCCGGTTCTACTTGCTTGCCGAGCGAAACATATTACCATAACACTTCTTGAATTATTAACTGTTTTTTGCCTTATATTTTGTTAGCGCATCAGTGCTTTTCAACGACAGGTTTCTGCCTGTAAACACAACAAACAAACAGGAGGTAGGAGATGTCAGAATTACGGTACTCTACAGGACCGCGTACGCCACAAGTCCCTTTTGAGCAAGGTCATGACGGCCGAGCAAACGATTCAGTTCTTCAAACCTGGTATGAATCTTGGCTGGTCCGGCTTTACCCCGGCCGGTTATCCCAAAGTTGTTCCTATTGCTGTTGCAGAACATGTTGAGAAAAACAACCTGCAGGGCAAATGGAAGTTCAATCTGTTCATCGGCGCCTCCGTCGGAGCTGAAACCGAAAACCGCTGGGCAGAAAACGACATGATCGACCGTCGCTGGCCGTATCAGACCGGCAAGAACATCGCTGCCGGCATCAACGAAGGGCGCATCCGCATGGGCGACAAGCACCTTTCCCTGTTTGCCCAGGATCTGGGCTACGGCTTCTACACCAAAGACACCCCGACCGGCAAACTTGACCTGGCCATCATCGAAGTTTCCGCCATCACCGAAGACGGCGGCCTGGTTCCGACTTCATCCTGCGGCGTTATCCCGGAGATCCTGATGATGTGCGACAGGATCATCATCGAGGTCAACACCGGACAACCTTCTTTCGAGGGGATCCACGACCTGCTTACACCGGGAACTCCTCCTAACCGTCAGCCGTTCAATATCACCAACTGCGGGATCCCGAATCGGTTCCACTTCGATCCCATGTGATCCGAACAAGATCGTCGCCGTAGTCGAGTCCAAGCTGCGCGACCAGGGTCGCGCCTTTGCCGAGCAGGACGACACCTCGGAGGCTATCGCTGGCCACATCATCGAATTCTTCACCCAGGAAGTAAAAGCCGGCCGCCTGCCGGACAACCTGCTGCCGCTCCAGTCGGGCGTCGGCTCCATCGCCAACGCCGTTATCGGTGGTCTGGCCAAGGGTCCTTTCTACAACCTGTCGGTCTACACCGAGGTTCTGCAGGACACCATGCTCGACCTGTTCGACTCGGGCAAGCTGGATCACGCATCTTCCTGCTCGCTCTCACTTTCGGCGACTCCGGGCTTCCCGAAATTCTTCGACAACATGGACAAATATTTCGACAAGATCACCCTGCGTCCGCTCTCAATCTCCAATGCTCCTGAGCCGATCCGCCGTTTGGGGTGCATCGCCATGAACACCCCGGTTGAGATCGACATGTATGCCCATGCCAACTCCACCCTGGTCGGCGGTACCCGTATGATCAACGGCCTGGGCGGTTCCGGCGACTTCCTGCGTAACGGCTATCCTGAAAATGATGCATACTCCTTCAAGCCGTCCAAGCAAGACCGATCCGACCGGTATCTCCTGCGTTGTGCCGCACTGCTCGCACATCGACCATACCGAGCACGACCTGGACTGCGTCGTTACCGAGCAGGGTCTGGCCGACTTACGTGGACTCTGCCCGCGCGACCGTGCCAAGGTTATCATCGAGAAGTGTGCCCATCCTGACTACAAGCCGATCCTGACCGAGTACTACGAGATGGCCCTGGCGGAATGTCTGCGTCGCAAGGTTGCCCACGAGCCGCAGCTGTGGGACCGCGCCTTCAAGATGCACCTCAATCTTGAGAAGAACGGCACCATGAAGATCAAGAACTGGGATATCAAGCTCGACCTCTGCGAATAGACAGATTCGGCTGCCCAGGCATAAAGAGACCCCGTCGGGATACCGACGGGGTTTTTCTATGCCCGACGTACTTTCGTACTTGAACTTGCGGCTTAGTTATGGTTTATATAGCGGTGTTCATTTGAATTGACAGATATGGACGTTATCCCAGCTACAGGTTGGTCACGATGTCTCAAAACGTAAACGGATTCAAAGGTGCAGTGGCCGGTCTTTCCCTGACTGATGTCATTCAGCTGAAAGGGCACAATAAATATACCGGGGCAATTTCTGTAGAGTATGGAGAAAGCCAGGGTGTCATTTATTTTGTCGACGGCGAGATAATCCATGCCGAGCAGGGTGATGAATCGGGCGAACAGGCAATTTACGAAATTATCAAATGGCCGGGAGGCACGTTTAGTATCCACCCTGAAATGACTTCCAAAGTCTGCACCATCCACTATCGCACCGATTTTCTGCTGCTCGAAGCACTGCGGCGTCTTGATGAAGAAAACTGCGGGTGCAGCAGTAAATAAAACTGCCGGTCCCTCCGTAACGCCCCGCCGCACGATGAGTAAAATAGCGGCCCGTCTGCAGGAAATAAATAACATCACCTATGCCGTTTTACTCGATAAACAGGGCTCTCCGGTTCAGGACTCCAGTATTGAAGCGGTTGCGCTGGCAGCCAAGGGTGTTTTCCTGGCCAAGACCGGCAACAGTATCGGCGAGTTGATGGGGTTGGGCGAAATCAAGGCGGCCGCAGTCCATACAACAAATTATCACCTGCTATTATATGACTCCAAACAGCACTATTTGAGCATCGCAGTCAAGCCTGACTGCAACCTGGACAGCGTTGAAGCCGAGATCAAGACTGCATTTGTGCCGACCAAGTAGGGGAACAGTCTCATGAAGGAGATCCTGCAGCATATAAACAGCGTAGACGGAGTGATTGGCAGCGCTCTCTTCAGTCACAAGGGGGATGTGCTTGCCCATGCTTTTCCTGCGCTTATCGATGCAGCGTCACTCAAGAAGGCCGCTTCACTGACCCTGGAATGCTCGTATGGCCTGCAGATATCTCAAACATTGGACCTTCTCGATTTACGCTACTCAGACGGTCGAGTCCTCGTCAAAGCATTTCCTGAAGCCCTGCTCTTCCTGTTGTGCGCCAACAATATAAATATTCAGGTTCTGTCGATAACGCTTAATCTTGCCGTAAAGAAACTGGAAGCAAAACTTCCAGAGCGAAGCTCCTGAAGCTCCCCAGCAATCCGCTCGTTGAAGGCTCAGGTCCGGACGATAGCCTGCTGCGGATGAGTATCAGTCATCTGGCCAATAAACAGGCCAGCGCCAGTTTTGATTCGCTCGGCATGGTTGCCGTCAGCCAGCCCACCTCTCAATATATCTCCAATTTTTACAATACTCCCTTCAAGAAACTGACCCTGAGAAATGCCGCTGCCGGCACGAGCGGTACCTTTCCGGTCATGGTTATGAAAGACATGGAGCTGCAGTATGACGGCACCGTCGTTGTTGGCCCCGGTATTGAGAAAAAGCTCAAAGTGAGTGCAGGGGATAAGGTCGAAGTCCAGATAGGGTAGGAGCAGATCTGCAGCAGCTGTTGGAACGGGGAATGAGGCGACTTATTCCCCGTTTTTCGTATGTGCTTTGGGGTGGGCCTTGTCGTAGACCTCCATCAGACGGTCGATGCTGACATGGGTGTATTTCTGGGTCGTTGAGAGCGAGGCGTGACCGAGCAGCTCCTGGATGGCGCGCAGATCGGCGCCACCTTCCAGCATGTGGGTGGCGAAGGTATGCCTGAGGGTATGTGGCGAAATCCGTTTGAAGGCGGCAATTTTCATGACATGGGCGTCGACGACCCGCGCTACGCTCCGGCGGTTGATGCGACCGCCGCGGGTATTGAGGAAAAGGGCACCTCGGTCCGCGTCATCGCTCCGCTCATCAAGATACTCCTGCAGCGCTGCCAGTGCGCGGCTGCCAACCGGAACGATGCGTTCCTTTCCCCCTTTGCCGGTCACCCGAACCATACCGCCTGCCAGGTCAAGCTCCCCGATATTCAGTCCGGTCAACTCGGAAACACGGAGACCGCTTGAATAGAGCAATTCCAGAATAGCCCGGTCGCGCAGGGCGTATTTCTGCCCATCGTCCGGAGCTTCCATCAGGGTGGTGGCCTGGTCGATATCGAGATGAAGCGGGAGCCGCTGTTCTTTTTTCGGCGTGGCGATAAGTTCGGCGGGATTCTTTGCTATCGTGCCGCGGCGGAGCAGAAAGCGGAAAAAGGAGCGGATGGCGGCCAGCTTGCGGCCGATGGAACTTTTTTTGGTGTCCTTTGCCAGCCCTGCCAGATAGCGCCTGAGCAACAGATGGTCAATGCCCTGGGCAGAGACAGCCTCTCCCTGTTCACGTACGGCAAACACCAGCAGCTGCGCCAGGTCGCTGCGATAGGCAGCCAGGGTGTGTGGAGAGACATCACGCTCGGTGTGAAGATAGGTTAAGAACTGTTGAATCTGCTGTTCTAATAGCGTCATATTCGTTCCAATTCCAAATCAAGGCGACATCTTCGTTGACTTTGTCTTCGGCTCCTCGACGTACTCAAGTACGCCTCGTCGCCTCATCCTTGCCGTCTTGATCTCATTCTTTATGTGAAATTGGAATTATTCAAAGGCCGGTATCCCGTTTTTAAGCTTCCAGCTTTTAATGTTTTCCCGATAGACCCATTCCTGATGATAAGAAATCGTTTTAACTCTGTTTGACGGCAGGATGTAATAGTCGAATTCCGCTACCACATCGCCCGTTTGTTTCTCAGGATTCTCAGGAACGTACCGTGTGGAAATAATGCGGAAATCGGTAATGGAGATGCCTCGTTTTTTGAGTATTCCAGCCTGCTTCAGGGACTCGTCCAGCTGTTCCGAATCAGCGTAGGTCATCACGGCATTTTCAAGTTCATACCAGCGCACCATCCGGTTATAGGCTTTCACGCTCCGGTCAAACTCCTCGCGGATGCCGGTTTGTTTTGCCTGTTGTGCATATGCGCACGAACAGAGCATCAGGCCCACGAATATCATCACATACCGGTAGCATTGTTTCATTGAGGTCACTTCCTTTCAAGCGAATGTATGTAGTCGATCAACTCGACCGCCAGTTCGTACTTGCCGAAGGGGGGAATCAGATAATACCCTCCGACAGTACCACACGTTGCGTTTATAAACTCCTTGGCTATCGCCAGCCCCTCCCGCGCTCCCGACTCTTTGTCGAGCCCCTTCATGCGGGCCCTGACGGCGTCCGGCACGGTTATCCCCGGCACTTCATTGTTCAGATATTCGGCATTGCGTTCGCTGACCAGAGGCATGATCCCCGGCAGAAACGGAATCGTGCAGTCGAGGGTCGCCTCAAGCGCTGCAAAGAGAACCGCTGGATCGTAGATCGGCTGGGTCTGGACAAAGCGGGCGCCCGCGGCAATCTTTTTGCGCAGCCGCTGGGCCTGGAGAGCCATGTTCTGGGTGTTGGGATTGAAAGCGGCGCCGACCGTGAAGCCGGTTCCGGTGCCAATTGGATTACCGAGCGCGTTGACCCCGTTGTTCAAGTCGCTCAGCAGCTTGATCAGCGTAAATGAGTGCAGGTCGAACACTGAGGTTGCACCGGCATGATCACCCATTGCAGCCGGGTCGCCGGTCACCGCCAGTATTGAACGGATGCCGAGCAGACTGGCCCCCATCAGGTCTGACTGCATGCCGATCAGGTTGCGGTCGCGACCGGTAATATGCACGATGACCTCGATGCCGACCTCTCGCTGGATGAGGTTTCCAAGAGCAATATTCCCCATCCGGGGGCGTGCCAGCGGGTTTTCTGCCAGGTTGATGGCATCGGCTCCCGCTTCCTTCAGGCGCCTGCAACCGGCGATGATTTTGCTGCAGTCCAGCCCTTTGGGCGGGTCGAGTTCTACGGTGATGACGGTGCGGCTTCCCCAGTTGTCCAGAAACGAGGCGGCTTTTGGCGGCGTCACTGCCGGCTCGGATACGGAAATAACCGGGGTTTTGCTTCGTATGGCCGGCCGACTGCCGCGTAGTGCCAGGGCTAGCGCCGCAATATGCTCGGGCGTCGTCCCGCAGCATCCCCCCACGAGGTTCGCCCCGGCAGCAACCATCTCGGTTGCCATGTCGGCAAAGTAACCCGGCGTCGCACGGTAGATGTACCGGCCATCGAGATACTCAGGAAAACCGCTGTTGGCATAGGCGCTGATCGGTTTGTCCGTCAGCGCCGCCATCCGCTTGATCACCTTGAGCAGTTCCAGCGGCCCGGCCCCGCAATTGGCACCGATTATGTCGGCGCCACCGCTCGCCATCGCCTGGCAAAAACTCTCAACTGAGCTGCCGTCGCTGCTTCGGCCACCTTCGAGAAAGGCCAGTGAGGCGCTTACCGGCAGTCCGGTTTCACGGGCAACCGTTACCGCCAGCTTTAGTTGTTGGAGAGACGTGAAGGTTTCCAGCAGCAGAAAATCAACCCCCCCATCTGCCAGCGCCCGGCATTGAACACGAAAGGCATCCTCAATCTGCCCGGAGCCGAGTTCGTGATCCCCACCCTTGAGAGGAACCAGCGGTCCGACAGAACCTGCCACCAGCACGGCAGCTCCGGCTGCTTCACGGGCAATTCTGGCCCCGGCCAGGTTGATCTCCGACACCTTGTGACCCAGCCCGATGGCGGACAGCCTGGTAACATTTGCGCCAAAGGTATTGGTCTCAATTACCTGGGATCCGGCAGTAATATAGTCGCGAGCCAGCTCCGCCACCAGTTGCGGGCGGATCAGGTTCAGGTGCTCAAAATTGCTGTCGAGGCTGACCCCTTTGGCATAAAGCATGGTGCCGATGGCACCGTCACCGATAAGGACTTCGTTCGCTAATCGCTTCAGGATGTTGGTGTTGTTTTCCGTCATACAGCTCCTATCTGCTGTTGCCCGAATGGTTCAGTTGGGGTATAAAGGGTATTCGACTAATTTTAAAGGGAGTTTATCATGATACACACCCTTATTCAGTGGTTGCTGGGGACGATCGGCGCTATGGGGTACCCCGGCATTCTACTCTTG
Source organism: uncultured delta proteobacterium (assembly GCA_963760075.1). GTDB lineage: Bacteria > Desulfobacterota > Desulfuromonadia > Geobacterales > Pseudopelobacteraceae > JACRCG01. Next base: position 376,546 of record CAVXBQ010000005.1, read on the forward strand.
ATGGCGATGGAAAGCTCGATCATTCCGGTGCCGAGTGAGCTGGTCATGCCTCCGGCGGGCTATCTGGCCTACCAGGGGCAGATGAACATGGCTCTTGCCATTTTGTGCGGCACCATCGGCAGCCTGATCGGAGCATATATCAACTACTATGTGTCGCACTATCTGGGGCGGCCACTGATCCTCAAATACGGCAAGTACGTGCTGATTCCCCCTGATAAATTCGTACGGGTGGAGCGCTTCTTTCTGCAGCACGGCGAGATATCGACCTTTATCGGTCGCCTGCTGCCGGTGATCCGCCACCTGATCTCCATTCCGGCCGGTGTGGCGGGGATGAATCACCTCAAGTTTTCCCTCTATACCCTGCTCGGCGCCGGTCTCTGGTGCACCATCCTGACGCTCATCGGCTATGTCATCGGCGAGAACCAGCAGTTGATCATGCAGTATTCACATCACGCCCTGATCTGGGTTGTGCTGTTCAGTGCCGTTCTGGTGACGGTCTATGTCAGGCGGCAACGCAGTCAGGGTAGTAAAGCCTAATTCGCTTTAGAAGGCAAAAGGAATTTTAGTTAGTAAGAAGTTGTTTTTATGCAGGTCATTGCAGAAAACAACTTCGTTAACGCACGTATCCCGTTTATCGGGGTTGGAGGAAGTACCATGCAGTTACATCGTATCGACCGTATCCAGTTTATTGAAGTAGATTTTCCCGGATCTTCCTGCTCGACGCAAGGCTTTACCACCCGTCATGAAGGCGTTTCGCGCCCCCCCTACAATTCGCTCAACCTGGGAATGAACACGCAGGACCAGCAGGCAAATGTCGAGGGGAATCGCAGCCTGCTCGCCCGAGCGTTCGGTGTCAACCAGGAGGCGCTGGTGACGCCGCGCCAGGTTCATGGCAGTGACATTCTGGTGATCAACGAGCCAAATGAAGATTACAGCCATTTCCTCTCCGTTGAAGGAGATGCGGTGATAACCAACCAGCCGCAGGTCATGATCGGTGTCTGCGTGGCGGATTGTGCCCCGATTCTGCTCTGCGATCCCGATAACAAGGTCATTGCCGTCGTTCACGCCGGCTGGAAAGGTACTGCTGCCAAGCTGGTTGCCAAGACCGTGGCCGGCATGAAGTCGGAATTCGGTTCCGACCCGGCCCGGCTTCACGCCGCTATCGGCCCCTGCATTCAAAAATGCTGCTACGAAGTTGACGAGCCGGTCAAGAAGGCATTTCAACAGGGCGGCATCTCCTGGGATTCATGCGCAGAGCTGAAGAGTCCCGGAAAATGGCAGCTCGACCTGGCCGCTGCCAACCGTGAACTGCTGCAGCTGGCCGGGCTTCAGGCGGACGCGATTCAGCTCTCCGACCAGTGTGTCTGCTGCCACAGTGAACAATTCTTTTCATATCGCAGGGATAAGGACGACTCGGGCCGACAGATGGGTTTCATCATGTTAAAACCTTAATGGCACTATTGAATTTTGATGTTGGTTTCTAAATGATTTTAATTTAAAATCTACAATTCAAAATTCAGATTGTTGGTGTGGGGGTTACTCGTGCTCGCAAAAGTTTTCAGCAGTGCTCTGATCGGTATTGATGCCATCCTGGTGGATGTCGAAGTTGATCTGGCCCCCGGGCTGCCCGCTTTTGCCACGGTCGGCCTGCCGGATGGTGCGGTCAAGGAGAGCAAGGATCGCGTCAAGGCGGCACTCAAAAACTCCGGCTATGATTTTCCGGCCCGGCGCATCACCGCCAACCTGGCGCCGGCCGATATCAAAAAAGAGGGGGCCGCCTACGACCTGCCGATTTCAATCGGCATCCTGGCCGCCACCGGTGTCATCAAGGGGCCGCGGCTTCACGACTATATCCTGCTGGGTGAGTTGTCTCTGGATGGCGGGCTCAAGGCGATTCGCGGTGCCCTGTCGATGGCGGTTGCCGCCAAGCGCGCCGGTCTGGCCGGCCTGATTCTGCCGGCGGAAAATGCCCCTGAAGCGGCTGTCGTCGAAGGGATTGACGTTATCGGCGCCACGTCCCTTTCCCAGGTGGTCGAGTTTCTGAGCGGTCGCGAGATCATCGAGCCGTGCCGGGTCGACCTGCAGGCGCTTTTTTCCAGCGGCAGCGAATATGGCGAGGATTTCAGCGAGGTCAAGGGGCAGGAACATGCCAAACGTGCCCTGGAAGTGGCCGCCAGCGGTGGTCATAATATTCTGATGATCGGCCCTCCCGGTTCGGGAAAGACCATGATTGCCCGCCGGATCCCGACCATCCTCCCCCAGATGTCGTTTGACGAAGCGATCGAAACCACCAAGATCTTCAGTGTCAGCGGTATGCTGGAGAAAGAGCGGGCGCTGCTGGCGGTCGACCGTTCCGCTCACCGCATCACACGATCTCCGACGTCGGCCTGATCGGCGGCGGCACAACCCCGAAGCCGGGCGAAGTTTCCCTGGCCCACAACGGCGTGCTTTTTCTGGACGAACTCCCCGAGTTCAAGAAAAACGTCCTCGAAGTGCTGCGACAGCCGATTGAGGATGGCAAAGTCACCATCTCCCGCTCGCTGCTGTCGCTGACCTATCCGGCGCGGGTCATGCTGGTGGCGGCCATGAATCCCTGCCCCTGCGGCTACCTTGCCGATCCGACCCATCCCTGCACCTGCACCCCGGTTGCCATCCACCGCTACCGTTCCCGCATTTCCGGGCCGCTGCTGGACCGGATCGATATCCACATCGAAGTCCCGGCGGTCAAATACCGCGATCTTGCCGATCGGGGCGAGGCGGAAAGTTCGGCGGCAATTGCCCGGCGGGTCGAGCGTTCGCGGGAACTTCAGCTGGAGCGCTACAAGGGGACCAAAATCCACTGCAACGCCCAGATGACACCCCGCTTCATCAAGAAATACTGCGAACTGGACGCCGGCGGCAACCGGATGCTGGAGCTGGTCACCGACCGCCTCGGCTTCTCGGCCCGCACCTACACCCGCATCCTCAAGGTCGCCCGCACCATCGCCGACCTCGATGGCAGCGATACCATTCACGAGCAGCATATCGCCGAGGCGATTCAGTATCGGAGTCTGGATCGGAAGACCCCGTGACACTCAAGCAGGAGTTTGCCGGTTATCACGGATTACATCAATGCACTACAAAGGAATCGACATGAGCCACGCTGGATCGGAATATCGCCTTGACGGCATCTATCAACAACGCCAGACCGACTTCTTCATGCAGCGGGTTAAACTGGCGGCGGGAGTGATTTCTGCTCTTCAGGCCCGTACCGTTGCCACGGTCGCGGAGCGCTTCGGGCGCGGGACGATCCATCTGACCTCCCGCGGCAGCATGGAGATCCACTGGCTTGCAGAACATGCACTTTTGCAGGTCAAGCGGGAACTGGCACAGGCCGGTCTGACTTCGCGCGGCGCCTGCGGAGGAGCGGTGCGCGGTGTTACCTGCGGCAGCCAGGGGGCGCAGGGGTTCCCCCTCCTCGAATCCGTGGCACGGCGCCTCCATCGCCACTTCACCGGCAATGCACGGTTTGAACGGTTGCCGAAAAAATTCAAAATCGGTATTGAGGCCGATGTCTCAAGCGGTCGGCACCTGATCCAGGATGTCGGGCTGGTGCTCTCAAGGGTTGAGGAGGGGCGCGTCCGGTTTGATCTCTGGATTGCCGGTGGTCTGGGTCGCGAGCCCCGCCCCGGCTTTCTGCTGGCAGAAGATGTTGCCGAAGAACGGCTTATCCCGATCATCGAGGCGGTGATTACGGTATACACCGCCCATGCCCCGCCTCCCAAGCGCCTTAAATTCCTGGCACAAGAGTTCGGCCAGGAGGAACTCGTCCGGCTGATCAAAGAGGAAGCGGTTTTCGGCGAAGAACTCCCTTCGGCCACCGGTCTTGCCGAACATCTGGTCCCCGAACCGGCTCGCCGCCATCGCCTTGAAGTACCGCTCTTTGCCGGTAATCTCACCTCGGATCAACTGCGGAGTCTTGCCGTGTTTGCCGATGCGCACGCCGACGGCGTCCTGATGGTGACCACCGATCAGGACATCGCCTTCCTGCTGGCCGAGGGCCTACTCCCCCAGGAGGCGGCTGTCACGCTCCGGGAGAAGAGCCGGCTCACCGCCGCCGCTGACTCCAACGTCACCATGCGTGTCTGTCCGGGCAATCACGAATGCCGGATGGGGCTGGCTGCGACACGCGACGTTGCCGCAGAGATCCTGGCTGCCGCCGGAACTCGGGCGCAGGGTCTTGAGTGGGCCGTTTCCGGGTGTCCCAACTCCTGCGTCCAGCCACAACTGGCCGATGTCGGCATCATCGCCACGCGACTCGTTGCCGCTGATGATAGCAGCAGGGCCCCCCGTTTCGATGTGTATCGAAGGAATCAGGCCGGGCTGGGGCAGAAGGCATTTGAGTCTTTGACGCACGAAGAGCTGCTGGCAAAGGTGCCCCATCTCACATGAGGTGGCGGGGCGTTTTCGTTGTAACGACGGAGGGGTCATGCCGATTCTGAGACAGATAGCCCAGCTGGGGCAACCGGTCCTGCGGGGGGTGGCGGCACAGATCGCCGATCCGGCAGACTCTGCTCTCCAGGCGCTCATCGAAGACATGCTGGTGACCGTGGCGGATGCTGACGGCGTGGGGATCGCCGCACCGCAGGTGTATGCGCCGCTCTCCCTCTTCATCGTTGCGTCGCGACCGAACCGGCGCTACCCCGACGCGCCGGAGATGGAGCCGACGGCGATGATCAACCCGGAGATTCTCTGGGTGTCGGATGAGAAAAATAAAGGGTGGGAAGGGTGTCTCAGCATCCCCGGCCTGCGCGGCCTGGTCTCACGGCACACGCGGATCGGCGTGCGCTATCTGACCAGGGCGGGGGAGCTGCGGGAGGTGGAATATGTCGACTTCCTGGCGCGGGTGTTCCAGCACGAGTTCGACCATGTTCAGGGGATGCTGTTCATCGACCGGGTGGAGAGCACGCTGGAGCTGATGACGGAGAAGGAATATTTGAGGAGGCAAAGCCATGCATGATCTGTTGCCGGAAGGAGAAGATCTGCGCCGCGCCGTAAAATGGATATCCGGAAACCTTCAGGATAATCCGGACCAGCCGGTCAAGCCGCTCGTCCATGAAGCGGTCTTCAAGTTCGATCTCTCACCCAAAGATGCCGATTTTCTGATCGGGTTTTACAGCAAGAAGAGGGAATAGCAAGCAGTTCATCGGTGGTTATACCATGAGACTATTCTGTGTAACTATGTTGGCGCTCCTCGCACTTGCCGCCCCGGCCACAGCCGTGGATCGTACCATGGGGATGCAGGTTTTGGCGGAGATCAATCTGGCCCGCACCGAACCGCGCAGCTATGCCGGCTTTCTCCGTGAGTTCCGCAGGCAGTTCCGGGGGAAATACTATGTGCTGCCGGGCAGCACAACCCGCATGCAAACCAGCGAGGGGGTACGTGCCGTCGATGAGGCGATCACATTCCTCTCCCGCGCGAAACCACTGCCGCCGCTCACCTGGTCGGGGGGGCTTGCCGCGGCGGCAGCCGAACTCGCCGAGGAACAGGGGGGCTCCGGCGCCACCGGGCATACCGGCAGGCAGAGCCACGGGATGCGGGAACGGATCGAGCGCCACGGGAAATGGGACAGAAAGATCGGCGAAAACATCGGCTATGGCCCCGAAGGTGCCCGGAACATGGTCATACAACTGATCATCGACGACGGAGTGCCTGACCGGGGACACCGGACCAACACCTTCAATACAGAGTTCAAAACCGCCGGGATCGCCTGCGGACCTCACCCACGCTTTGGAAGCATGTGCGTAATCGATTTTGCGGGCGGCTTTACGACCGCCGCAGGGTCAGGCTTCCATGAACAGAAGAAGAACAGATGATGACCATATAGGCGGCCGCTTGGCCGCCTTTTCTGTGTCTAACGGTCTGATAATTTTACACGACCTCTTCACGTGGTAATTATGCTACATGGAACGGTTGATTATTTTATTATCAGTGTTATTTATATAATTCATGGATTATCCGTCTAAATACTCTTTGCGCAATCATCAAGAGTGTGAACAATGGGAATCGACAAAGACAAACGTCTGCCAGAACTCGGCACCGAACTACGCCATCTTTCGGAATTACAGTTGCGATCTGAACAAAGCCCAGCCGTGCCTTTCCCGACGGATGTTGGATCGCAGAGACTTATCCATGAGTTGCAGGTTCATCAGATCGAGCTGGAAATGCAGAATGAAGAACTTCGAAGGGCGTGGGACGAGAGGGATAAGATGGAGGCACTGCTGGGAAAATACAGCGACCTCTATGACTTCGCTCCGGTGGGTTACTTTAATCTGGACCGCAAAGGTATTATCCGTGCAGTCAATCTCACCGGCGCAAGATTCCTGGAGGTCGAGCGCTCCTTGCTGACCAGCCAGCGTATGGATCTTTTCATCTCTCATGAAACCCGACCGGCTTTCCATGCATTCCTCGATAAGGTATTCACGAGTGAGAACAAAGAAAAATGCGAGTTCGAGTTCCTAATAAAAGGGCATTCTCCGTTTTTTGTACAGGTCGAGGCAGTTGTCTCCGAATCAAAGGAGGAGTGCCGCGCCGTGATTATTGACATAACAGAGCAGAAGCGGGCCGAGGAGGCGCTACAACGCGCCAAGAAGGAGTGGGAATGGACCTTCGACAGTGTTCCAGACCTGATCACAATCATCGACAACCAGCACAGGATTCTGCGGGTCAATGAAGCGATGGCGAGGCGTCTCGGTCTTAAATTCAAGGAGTGCATTGGGTCTCACTGCCACGAAACCGTTCACGGGTTGTCCGAACCGCCCGAGTTCTGTCCGCACACCCGAACACTGAGGGATTGCCGGCAACACGTGGAAGAGATTTACGAAGAGCGCCTTGGAGGGGACTTTTGGGTCAGCACGACCCCTCTTCAAGATGATCAGGGAGTGGCGATCGGTACAGTGCATATCGCCCACGACATCACCGCGCGCAAGCGATCGGAAGAAGCGCTGCGCCAGTCGGAAGAACAGTTTCACACGCTTTTCAACACGCTGAATGAAGGATTTTGCATTATCGAAGTGCTCTTCAACGAGGATGATCATCCCATTGATTATCGCTTCCTGAAAATCAATCCTGCATTTGAAGCTCAAACCGGTTTGCTGAATGCACAGGGGAAGCTGATGCGCGAGCTTGCGCCGGAACTTGAGGCGCATTGGTTTGAAATGTATGGGAAAGTCGCTATGACGGGCGAACCAGTGCATTTTGTGAACGAAGCGAAAGCACTGAATCGTTGGTACGATGTGAATGCTTACCGTGTTGGCGGGCAAGACAGTCGCAAAGTTGCTATCCTTTTCAACGACATTTCTGAGGCTAAACGGGCCGAGACCGAACTACGGAATGCTCATGACGAAATGGAAAAACGAGTTGAAGAGCGTACGGCAGAACTCCGCGAAAAGGATCAACTTCTTTTGCTACAAAGCCGTCTGGCTGCGATGGGGGAAATGATCGGAAATATCGCCCACCAGTGGCGTCAGCCATTGAACACTCTTGGGCTTACAGTCCAGCAACTGTCGCTGATTGATGACCCCGAGGAATTGACCATTGAGTTTCTGGAAGAATGTGTCAACAGCTCGATGGAACTCATCCAGTACATGTCCAAGACTATTGATGATTTCAGGAACTACTTCAAACCGGATAAGGAAATGATTGAGTTCAAGGTGCGTGAGACGATCGATAATACATTGTCACTTCTGGAAGGAAGTCTGCAAAACTCGAAAATCAGTATCGAAATCGTCGATGAGCATTCTCCCGTCATAAATGGATATCCTAATGAGTTTGCACAGGTTCTCATCAACATCCTGAACAATGCCAGGGACGCCTTGATTGAAAAGAAAATTGACGATCCCAGAGTAACGATCACAATATGGAGTGAAGATGGCTGTGCTGTCGTAACAATTGCCGATAATGCTGGAGGAATACCCGAGGAGATCCTGGACAAAATCTTTGACCCCTACTTTACCACCAAGGGGCCACAGCTGGGAACAGGCGTAGGCCTTTTCATGTCAAAGGCCATCATTGAGAAGAATATGAGGGGAAGGCTTACCGTGCGAAACATCGATAATGGCGCTGAATTCAGGATAACGGTGTAAAGCGAAATCCAAGTCTAATCCATGCCAGCGATTTCACATGGCACCATCAACAATTTTCACTGAGAATGATCGAGGAAGGCAAGCATTAATACCTAAACGTGGGAGCGTTGAGTCACCGATATTTCAGTACTTTTATGATCAATAAAGGCGGCCGTTTGGCCGCCTTTCCATGTTGCGCAGAAAGTGGTTTCTGACGTACTAAAGCCGGGCCGCTTTCGGGAACAGGATGTTGTTTTCGAGGTGGACATGCTTATGGAGGTCGTCCTCGAACTCCCGTAGCTTCTGGTACGTGACCGCGAAGGTGTTGCAGACGTCGTCCGGTATCGTATACCCGTTGGCAAGGTGGCGTATTGAGTGGATGGCATCGCCGATTTCCTGATGCTCTTGATCAAGCTTGACGAGGGTTGCCCTGATCGTTTCCACATCCAGAGTCTCCGGAGTATTACCGGCTTTTCTGGCGGCATCGATCCGCTTGATGGCCGGAAAGAGGATGTCTTCCTCCTCTCGAAGGTGGGCCGCCATGTCGGTGGCTATCTTGGCGAAGATGGCTGCAATCTCGATCACCTCGGGATGGCGGGCGCCATGGACTTCGGCAATCTTGTTGGCATAGACCGCGATCTGCGCGGTATTCTCGTCGAGATAGGCGTGGTGGGTGTTGACGATGTAATCGGCGAGAAACGGCACCGCCCAGGCGTCATAGTTATGGCTTCGATCGACCGGGGTGTGCCTTACCTCGTCAATCTCCTGCAGTATCGTAGCCAGATCGAGCCCTTTTTCCCTGCAGATGGCGTCGAGCGGAATCTTGCCGCCGCAGCAGAAGTCGATGCCGTGCTTTTCAAAGACCGTGGCGGTCCGGAAATCGTCGGCAACCATTGCACCGACCGTTGTTTCAGAAGAGGGTATTATCCGTTCGCGTGTAGATTCATTCATGGTGTTTCTCCTTTGTATGGGAGGCTCGTTATCGAGCGTTTTTCCATGACTCCATTATAGCGCGAATGCCGGGTTTAATGTACTTGATCCCGGTCAATTAATGAGCATTTGTGAGGAGGGGCGGGTGGGGAGCCTGTTGGAAGCATTACGTAAAGGGGCCATGCAGCTTTGAAAAGCAGCATGGCCCCTTTTACATGCGTATGGTCTTAGACGCTTATTTCTCGCTATAGGTGTAGCGATAGGAAAAATCCTTGGGATTGTAGAAATCAAGCGGTGTGCCACCAACCTCGGCGTAGGGGTAGCCGAAGGTATTGAGCGGTGTACCGGACTGCAGTGGTTCGAGTTTCAGATCGCGCCCTCTGGCCAGTACCACCCGGTAGGCATCGATGCCGCCCCAGAAGTAGGCGCGGTATTCCCTGGTTTTTGGATTGTCCAGCTCCAGTTTTTCAACCAGCATGGCCTTGCGCACATCGGCAGGGTCGGCTGTGACCCAGCCGTAGCCGGGGAGAAAAAACTCGGCCCAGCAGTGCTGATAGGTGGTGATGTCCTCCACCGGTTTCTTGCCGAGGCGGATGCTGAAGACTTCGCGGGCAGGCACCCCCGAAGCACGGCAGAGGGCGATGAAGACCGACGAGATGTCGGTACATTTTCCGCCCGGCTTTTTGAGGAGCTGGCAGACATCACCCCGGCCGCACCCTTTGGTGGCGGGGTCCCGGTACATATTCTCCACGGTCCAGTCGTAGATCGCCCGAGCCTTTTCCAGGTTGGTGCTCTTGCCTTTGGTGATCCGGTCGGCCAGTGACTTGATTTCGCCGTCGATCGGAGCGAGGCTGGTCGGATGCAGGTATTCGGCGTAGTCGCCGGGGTTCCATTTCGGCTCGCTTTGCGGCAGGATGCGCTGGGAAATCTCCTGCCGTTCTACGTGGAACGAGAATGAAAGTTTTCGGCTGGCCGCCTCCTTGGGCCACTGGGCATACAGAATCGGTGTGCCGCTGGTCCGGTCGGCATACACCCCGGATGATGCGAAATTGCCGCTTACCTTGATGTCGCTAATCTGCTGGTTGGCATCGCTTAAAGGGTACGGTACCCAGACGCGGGCCTCCTTGCCCTGTGGCTGGGACGTCAGGTCCACCTCCAGGGTGACCGTGCCCGACCGTACTGCCGCGCCCCACGCAGTTCCCGTTACCATACACAGAACTGCCATTGACGCTAAAAACCTCTTCATGCGCTCTCCTCCTGATACGAAATGCCGGCAGATGTTGTGCGGCAACACTCACCGGTGGGCGCCAATCATAGATGCAAATCATCGTTGACACAAGAGATAGTGGGCAATGTCAGGTTCCGTGTGTGAGATAGTGCTCAATAGGCGGCCATGGGACTGCTTTTGCTGAATGAGTAACAGGGGATGTCTGAGGAAAAATGCGCGATATGCTGGTGTTCAACGTGCAGTAAGAGAGGCCAGGCTGCGTGATCAGAAAAAGCAGCCTGGCCCTTATTGTTTCCAGAAGAACAGGTCTATGCGTGTTTACGTGTTATGCTGCCTCGGCCACGCCTACGTTGGCTTCATCATCTGCCTCCATGATACCGAACTTCATCAGCAGCTCTTCCAGCTCTTCCATCTCCAGCGGAGTGGGAATGACCAGCATCTTGTTGTCGTTGATCTTCTGCGCCAGGGTCCGGTATTCCTGGGCCTGGGGATGTTCCGGCGAGTATTCGATGACGGTCATGCGGCGCATCTCCGCCCGCTGTACCTGGTTGTCACGGGGTACGAAATGGATCATCTGGGTGCCGAGTTTTTCGGCCAGGGCGGAGACCAGTTCAAACTCCATGTCGGTCTTTCTGGCATTGCAGATCAGTCCTGCCAGGCGGACCTTGCCGGATGATGGCATATTTGAGGATACCCTTGGAAATGTTGTTGGCAGCATACATGGCCATCATTTCGCCGGAGCAGACGATATAGATCTCTTCGGCCTTGCCCTCACGGATCGGCATGGCAAACCCGCCGCAGACAACGTCGCCCAGAACGTCATAGAAGACAAAATCCAGGTCACGGTGTATAGGCGCCGTTCTCTTCCAGGAAGTTGATGGCGGTGATGACACCACGACCGGCACAGCCGACACCCGGCTCGGGTCCGCCGGACTCGACGCACTTGACACCGCCGTAACCGATCTTCATCACATTATCGATTTCCAGGTCCTCGACCGTTCCCAGTTCACGCACCAGGTCCATGACCGTGTTCTGCGCCTTGGCATGCAGGATCAGGCGGGTGGAGTCGGCCTTGGGATCACAGCCGACGATCATGATTTTTTTGCCCATTGCCGCCAGACCGGCCACCGTATTCTGGGTTGTGGTTGACTTGCCGATGCCGCCTTTTCCATAAATCGCAATCTGTCTCATATGAGTCTCCCTCGTCCGTCGAAGTGGACGCCAGCGTGTATCGGGGTGGCGAAATGAGGCGCCTCATGGCGGCTGCGCTGGCACCATGATCCCCGGCCTTTTGAGCCGTGTGCTCCATTCATGTCTATTCATCAACCAACGGTAAAAAAAACGCCCCGCATCTCATGGCTGAGAGCGGGGCGTGGGTGCCTGGTTGACAGAGTTTGAAGGTTGTTGTGGTGACGTTTACTTCCGGTCACCCTGCCACTGGGATTACACTATCCATGCCAACCGATACTGAAACTCGCCGAGTCACGCATTCAGCGCGCTCAGGGAGTTATCGCCTTGCACTGAACATGAATCAGATAGCGGATATGATCATGTTCTATACAAGGGTGACCGGTAATCATGCAAAAGAAGGCTTGGAGTCCGGCTTCAACGGCCTGCCTGGTATTTGACAACGTCCTCTTCACTGTTATGGTTATGGGTACCGGAAACGAAAATTTCTTGTACGGCGGTGACGTAACATGATTGTTGGTGTGGCACGTGAGATAAAGGCGCAGGAGTGTCGCGTGGCCCTGACTCCTCAAGGGGTGCGCGAGCTGCTCCGCGACGGCCATCAGGTGCTGGTGGAGCAGGGGGCCGGAGTGGGGAGCGGTTTTACCGACGATGAGTATTTGAGGGCGGGCGGACGGGTGGTGGAGCGCGCGGTGCTGTTTGGCGAGTCCGCGCTGATCGTCAAGGTCAAGGAGCCGCTTCCCGCTGAATATGATCTGCTCAGGGCCGAACAGATCCTGTTCACCTATCTGCACCTGGCACCGAACCGTCAGTTGACCAAACTGCTGCTGGATAGAAAGGTCACCGCGTTTGCCTATGAAACCCTGGAAAAGAACGGGCAAAAACCGCTTCTGGTGCCGATGAGCGAGATCGCCGGCCGGATGGCGCCCTTGATAGGAAGTTTTTATCTGCAGCGGCCACTGGGGGGTAATGGCGTGTTGCCGAGCGGAGTACCCGGAGTGCAGCCGGCCCGGATCGTTATTATCGGGGCGGGAACGGTTGGAGCGGGGGCTGCCCGTATCGCATCAGGGATCGGCATGCAGACGGTAATTCTGAACCGGGGGATCGAGCGGTTGCGCGATATCGATCAGGTATTCAGGGGGGTGGTGAAGGGGCGTATCCTCAATGACGCTTCCCTGCTGGAGGAGATCGCCACGGCCGATATCGTCGTCGGAGCTCTGTATGTAACCGGAGGGAGGACGCCGGTGGTGATGACTCGCGACATGCTTGCCTGGATGAAGCGGGGGGCAGTGATCGTAGATGTTGCCATCGATCAGGGTGGCTGCGTCGAAACCAGCCATCCGACTACCCATGACGAGCCGGTCTACAGTGTTGAAGGGATCATCCACTACTGCGTGGCAAACATGCCCGGGGCCTATCCCCGCACATCGACTCAGGCCCTTGTCAACGCCACGCTGCCGTATATCCGTCTCCTGGCGCGCCTGGGAGGCGATGAGGCGGTCCGGGTCTCTCCGGAACTGGCTTCGGCACTAAACCTGAAAGGGGGGAGCATCGTCCACCCGGTGGTGGCGGCATCCTTTGCGGAACCCTCATAATCTGGTGGAAAAAGTGACACTGGATGAACCCGGTCAATTACACCACGTGTAAAACTATATTGACCTGAAACAGGGATACGACGTAAATATAGTAATTATAATTACCAGTCTGGAATTGAAGCAGGAGAGGATTTACATGTTATCAATAAAACGGCCCGTAACGCTGCTGTTGCTGCCACTACTCGCCATCACCATCTGTTCCTGCGCCGGAGTTGCGCCTCTTGCCGCCGAGCGCCCCAGAGACGATGCGTTTCGTACGGTGCTGAAACAGGAACCCTCCACACTTAACATACCGATTGAGGCCTCGACGGACGACCTCGCCAGAGTCCTGAACCAGACGGTCCGTAAAGAGCTGTACAAAGGTTCGACCAAGACCAGGGGGTTGAGCGCCACCGTGGTCCGCAATGGGACGATCATTGTCAGCGCCGCCGATAACTACCTGTATGTCACCCTGCCGATTACCTTGTCGCTCAGCTACGGCATGTTCGAAACGTCGGCCATTCCCTTAAAGCTGAAATTCAAGGCCAAGGCCGACATCACGCCTGACTGGCGACTGCATACGGAGATCTATTACCTGGGGCTGAGCGATCTGCTCGCCGAAGAGATCGGCATCGGTCCGCTGTCGTTCAAGCCGCGCAGCATCATGGAGGGGATTACCCAGCCGTTGCAGAAGGTGGTGTCCGATCTGGTCGCACAAAAGACTCAACGATCTGTTTCCTCTGAAGACGCAGGTTGCCAAGGTTTGGAATACTGTTCAGAAGCCGGTCCTGCTGGATAAGAACTACAGCGCCTGGCTGACGCTGACCCCTCGCGAGGTGATGCTGTACCCGCTGTACGCCCAGAATAACAGGGTGCGCCTGAGCGTCGGCATCAGCACGTTGGCCGAATTGGTGGTGGGCCCGGAGCCGCTTCCCCGGCCTCTGCTTCCCCTGCCCGGCCTCAAACGCGTCACGACCTTTGACAAGACCTTCCGCATCGCCCTGAATGCAGATCTCTACTACAAGGATCTGCGTGCCATCGCATCGACCCTGCTGCTCAACAAGCGCTTCGATTCCGACGGGAAAAGCATCGTCATCAAGGATTTCGACCTGTACGGTAACGGTGACAAGATCGTCGTCAAGCTGCAGACGGAAGGCTCGTTTGACGGGGTGTTCTATCTGACCGCCAAGCCGGTGTTTAACCCGCAAACCGGTGTCTTTTCCGTGGAGGATGTGGACTTTGACATGCAGACCGAGAGCCTGTTGCACCGGTCGGCTGACTGGTTACTTCACGGTTCCATCAGAAGCATGATCCAGGAGAAACTCAATATGAATCTGACCGGGCAACTGGAGCAATCCCGCCAGATGGCCGGAAAAGGGCTTGCCCGGATGCAACTGGTCGAACATGTGTTTCTCAAGGGGGATATTAAAGATCTGAAGTTTAACGACATGATCGTGCAGAAGGATAAAATCTCCATTCAGCTGTACACAACGGGGGAGTCGGCGGTTGTTTTTCAATAAGAATGAGGGATGACGTACGAGTTATGAAGGTCGGATATCATACCCGTTTTCATACTCCATTTTTATCGCGGACCTCTGAAATCAGCACATCAACGACGTAGGGGTAGACATCCGTGTGAAGCCGGACTTTCCGCAGGAACCAGTCGTTACTGTCGTAAACAATATCGACAACATGGTGCAGCGTGCCGTCATAGATACACTGCATGTCCGCTTCAATCCTTTTGTATTTACGGGCCAACCGCAGACAATACACGACTATGCCCACCGCTGCCGACAGCACCATACCAAACAGTAGGCAAATGAGCGTTCCTTCGGGCATCGCACACCTCTGCACACAACCATTTGCTGCAACCAATTGAGCGGGACGCCACGCATTGCAGTACATCCTTGCCGTGCTGAAAGCCGGGTGATGAATTACGCTGTTTGCCGCCCCTTCTTACTGTCAAGTATAGAAACCATCGTCACTGCCCATCATACGCCGCGTTCCCAGAGGTACTACACCCATGACTATCGCAGTCAATTTGAAGATCGAGGAAAACCCGTTTGCCCAGCAACTGGGGATCAAAGAATGGCAGAAGCGCGCGGTCATCCCGCCAAACCCGGAAGAGTACCTGATGGATGAACTGATTCCGGCCAATGCCCTGGTATCACTGCAGGCCAGCGGTGTTTTCGGCAAGACGACTCTGGCGACCCAGCTGGCCATGTCGGTGGCCTTCGGTCTGCCGTTTCTCGACCGTTACCCCTGCCTGCAGCCGGGCAAGGTGCTCTACATCAACGCCCGCGACACCGACGAGGACAGCCATCGTCGCTTCAAGCGGCTGTCGAGGGAGTGGACCAGCGTGCCAGCCCTCTCCGCGCTCATCGACGAAAATCTGGACAACTTCACCCACATCTCCCTGTTCGACGAGTGCTTCGGGGTGTCGCCGCATCTGATCGACGTCTCCGGCAGCATGACCATAATTTTTGGGAAGTTTGCCTGGCGGCATCATGCTCAATTTCAAAAGGAGGCCAATTGGCCGCCTTTTGTCTGCCGTTTTTCGACCGTTACTCCGGGCAAGGTGCTCTGGATTAATTCCTGCGACACCGGTGTGGTTATGGGAGCGGGGATCTGGATTTCGACGTTATGAGACTAAGACGGGCGGCTCCGCGAGGTTCACTCCCAGAAGATCCCGGTCGGATCCGAGTCAACCTCGCGTATCAGCTTTTCAAGAACATCCTTGTTTCTTCCGGTAGGGTACGGCTGCCGTCTGTTTTTCCTGTCAAACCAGTACAATGTCCAGTTGCCTGATTTATGGTCGTACTCAAACTGGGCGATTTTGATTTCATTCCAGACAGCGGGGTCAATGAAGAGTGGGCGGGCCTCGGTCAGGATGACTCTGTTGCCTCTGGTGTCAAAGTGCAACGTCACCTGATCCGGTATCGTCCGCTGCTCGCAAAGGTGCCCCAGCAGTGTGTCAACGTTCTGTTGTTCTGTTTCAGGTAACGACATTCTTCACTCTTCCTTTTATCCCGGAAAACAGTTTACCTGCCCTTGCGGTACCGATACTATATCAATTCCCTTGACTATTGAAGTTAAACAAACAACAACCGCACCTGCTCAAAGCGGTCGGTCGTTGCCGGAATGGCTGGAAAAGGGTATTCTGAGGACATGACGGTTCACCATCACATACTCACCCGGCGCTGCTGGATCTTTGACCTGGACGGGACATTGACCATTCCGGTACACGATTTCCCCGCTATTCGCGCGGCGCTCGGCATGGCGGAGAGCGACGCCGACATCCTCCAGTTTCTCGCGTCCTTGCCGACCGATGAAGCCGAGGCACGACACGCCCGCTTGATCGAGATCGAGTATGAGTTGGCCGACAAGACCGCCGCCGCCCCCGGCGCCGGACGGCTGCTCGACCAGTTGCTCCGGCGCGACGCCCGCGTCGGCATCCTCACCCGCAACACGCGGGAGATTGCCCTCCATACGCTCGGCCAGATCGGTCTTAAGGGGTACTTTACCTCCGACGACATCCTCGGCCGGGACGAGGCGGCGCCCAAACCCCATCCGGAGGGGATCGGGAAGCTTCTCGCCGCCTGGGGGAGAGAGCCGGACGAGACGGTGATGGTGGGCGACTACCTGTTCGACCTGCAGGTGGGACGCGCCGCAGGCACCGCCACCATTCATGTGGATCGTAGCGGCGCCTTTCGCTGGCCGGAGTTGTCCGACTTGGCGGTGGCTTCTTTGGAGGAGCTGGCTGAGGCGATACTTCTGGTTGATGAGGGCTGAAGGATGTTGCTCTTTGACAGGTCAGTATCTACTGGGGTATGTTGAAGCGTTTTTTTGGAATACGTGTGGTGCATGGCACTTCAGGCGCTTACGCCGGAAGTAGCGAGGAATTCTGATGACACAACGAGCGATTCTCTGCCCGCGTTGCAGGCGTTTGATAGGCAGTGAAGAAACAACCTGTTCATGGTGCGGCACATCCCGTTCCGCTTCATGGTGGCAGTTCATGAACTGGTCGCGCGGTGCCATGGATGGAGATTGGCTGGTAAAAGCCATCATCACTGCCAATGTGCTGTATTTTGCCCTTTCACTCGTGTTAAGCATCAGCACCGGCGGATCCGGTGGTTTCCTCTCTCCCGGACAGACCAACCTTTTGATATTGGGCGCAACCGGTACGTATCCGATTGACCACTTCGGCCGCTACTGGACGCTGATCAGCGCCAGTTATCTGCATGGCGGTATTCTGCACCTTATTTTCAACCTGATGGCTTTGAAACAGATAGCACCTCAGGTATCCAACGAGTACGGTGCCAGCCGCATGTTCAGCATCTACACAGTGGGTGGTGTCATCGGATACGTGGTTTCTTACCTGGCCGGGGTGCCGTTCACGATCGGTGCTTCGGCAGCCGTCTGCAGCCTGATTGGAGCACTGCTCTATTACGGAAAAAGCAGGGGAGGGGTCTATGGAAGCTCAGTATACCGCGAGGTGAGCGGTTGGGTTATCAGTCTTTTTATATTTGGACTGATATTTCCGGGGATCAATAACTGGGGCCATGGCGGAGGGATCATAGGCGGAGTTGTTGTCAGTGCGCTCATAGGCTACAACGAACGCCGGCGGGAAAACTACTTCGATCAGGCTCTGGCACTGTTGTGTGGCCTGGTTACGCTTGGCGTCCTGGGGTGGGCTGTCGTGGGTGCCTATTTCTACTATTGATGTTGTCCTGCGGGGTGCCTGCCCTATCAAGAACCTCTATAACAGCTCGATCACCCCGACTCTCCGACCGAAAATCGTATATCCTGTAGACTTCCCGAAAGGGGCCGGCCTTGACCGCACTGACGATCAGTTGCGTATCCTGCATCGGAAAGATGCTGCGCTACACTGGCCGGGTCGATTTGCAACTCGTTACTTCTTCTTTGCGCTGGATCTTTTTATAGTAGCATTCCTGCTTGGTCCACAGACTCTGAGTAGCCCGGTCCAGCACACTTTGTAGGTCCTGAAGTGAGCCGCGTGAATAGCGGTCGGCTATTCTGTTGATTACCTTGCGGGTAGATATTGGATTTATATACCACGGCATGTTCTTGTCCCCGCTCCTTTGCTGTTTTTTTATTACTCTTCTCTTTTCCGGAAATACCGCTTCATATCATTATTTTGTTAATCAGAATATTTGCATAAGGTGTGCCATTGCTGCTGGTCGCAATTGGCAATGTCTTTTGCTCTCTTATTAGTGCTCCGAACGAATGGTAAAAACTGTAACATGCCTGAATGCCGCATGTATTACGTTTGTTTTCGGCGAACTGATACTGATAAACGGCAATCATGCATGGCGTAATTAATCCCGGATAGGGATGATTTAGACGCGTTGACACTTTTTTGACTGTAAGGAATTTACCCATACCGTCGCAGACCATCGCAAATTGTAGCGTAACGACCCAGGATGTTACGTTCATAGATCTGGCAGCAGCTGCGGAAAAAACGGGAATCGGATAGCCGTTGACTGAATGGGTCGGTTTGATTGGGGAAAAACGCAACATCGGCTTGTTAACAAAGTATATGGTGTCATCTTTTCGTCAGCAGCGCTGTAGCGAAATTTTTCCAACGGGAACCATTTAACGAGAGAACGGACAATCGCCCCCTTTCGCCGCTTCTGCCAAGAATATCTGCCGGCTTTGACCCTTAACCCGATGTAATATTACCTATCTATTAATGTGATAACAGCGTACAGTTAACCAATTGACCTACCAGCCGAAATCATTTCGTACCGTCTCTGTTTTCTGGCCATCTCCCTCCACTTCCGTAGTCAAATTCTCAGGAACAGCCGGTAAGATCCTTACGCCTTAATTCCGTATCTCAGCTATTGAGCGGGTGGTAGTTGTTAACCCAGTCAGACAAGGAGAACGCATGATTATCAAACGAGGTACCATAGTGAGCCATGCCGGAGCAATTGAATGGGGTGTCGGCAAGGTGGTGGAGGTGTTCCCTTTCAAGGCGACTATCCAGTTCAGTGACGGCATCACCAGGAAGATTGCCTCTTCTCATTACACGATCCTTCAGCCGGGCGATCCGGATTCTTTTGTGCCAATTCCCGCCAGTGTCCCGGGTGTAAAGGTTCGGGCAACTCCCAAACGGCTGAAAAAGACTAAAGAACCGGTAACAGAACCGATAGTTTGAGCCCCGACAGGATAGTGGAATATAACCTGGAAATTTGTTAGTTCCTGCATTATATTCCTTTCTCGGATTTTCTCGGATCGGCGGATACCGGGAGTAAGGTGATGTTCGGGATAATCAAAATTATGCCGTTTTTGAAGGGGAATGCTGGTTGAGAACGCGTGCCGTTTTATATATCGCCACGGTGCTTCGGTATCGTAGCCTGGACTGGAAAACCGGATGAGCACGATTCTTGTGACCGGCGCTGCCGGATTTATCGGTTTTCACCTTGTGCAGCGGCTGCTGAAGCTCGGCCATCGTGTTACCGGATGTGACAACCTGAACGACTACTACGACGTTTCTCTTAAAGAGGCGCGCCTCGCCAACCTGGACGGGCTGGCCGGTTTTGCATTTGTTCGGGGCGCGTTGGAGGACCGGACACTTCTTGAACAGTTGTTTCAGGCCGGGCAGTTCGACTATGTCATTAATCTCGCCGCCCAGGCGGGGGTCCGCTATTCGCTCCAAAACCCGTATGCCTACATCGACAGCAATATTTCCGGTTTCATGAATATCCTGGAGGGATGCCGCCGGACTAACGTCAAGCATCTAGTGTATGCGTCGTCAAGTTCCGTGTACGGTGCCAATGCCATGGTGCCATTTTCGGAGCATCATTCCGTTGACCACCCGGTGTCGCTCTACGCGGCTACCAAGCGCTCAAATGAACTAATGGCGCATACCTACTCCCACCTGTTTACCCTTCCCGTTACCGGTCTGAGATTTTTCACGGTCTATGGCCCCTGGGGGCGGCCTGACATGGCCTGCTTTACGTTTACGAAGGCAATTCTGGAAGGGCGCCCGATTGACGTGTTCAACCATGGGCGGATGCAGCGTGACTTCACCTACATCGATGATATCATCGAAGGGATTGTCCGGGTAATGGATCACATCCCGCGTCCCGATCCTTTCTGGAATGCCGAAATGCCTGACCCGGCAACAAGCTCCGCCCCATACCGCGTGTATAATATCGGCAATAATCAGCCGGTTGAGCTGGGCCGTTTCATTGAACTGCTGGAAGAGTGTCTTGGCAAAAAAGCTGAAAAGAATCTTCTCCCGATGCAGCCGGGTGAGGTTCTTGTGACGTATGCCGATGTTGCCGATTTGGTAGACGCGGTTGGATTCAGGCCTGACACGAGTATCGAAGATGGTATTGCCCGATTTGTTGACTGGTACCGGGATTATTACGGGCAATATTAAACCGTGACCAGCTTGCATGTACGGGACGTTTTATTTGTCGACATGCCGCATATAAGGTATCAATTGCTGTGTATGAGGTAGTCGGCGCAGGGTGATTAGGCGGAGCAGACGGAGCGAAGCCTCTAATAACGAGCGGTTATGGCAATTATTTTTTTGGCACGCAGCCTGCAACAACAGATCAAACACATTCCCTTTGGAGGTAGTACAAATGAAAAAAGTTCTGTCCACAATCGTAGCCGCCCTCGTAGCTGTTTCTTTCTCCGCTGTTGTTTTCGCTGCTGATGCTGCTAAGCCTGCTGCTCCTGCTGCTGGTGCTGACGTTGCTGCTCCTGCTGCTGAAAAGAAAGAAGCTAAGCCTGCTAAGAAAGCAAAAAAAGCAAAAAAAGCAAAAAAAGCTGAGAAAAAAGCTGAGAAAAAAGCTGAAGAGAAAAAAGAAGCTGCTCCTGCTGCTCCTGCTGCTCCTGCCGCAAAGTAATTCGCTTTTAGCGAACACCGAAAAAAGCCGCATCGAAAGATGCGGCTTTTTTTGTGCCTGCTGCAGTAGTATAGTGTACGGTGCCGTTCGCACCTCTACTGGCACCCGGTGAACGGGATAAGCGCGTTAACGATGTTGTTTTCCGCGTTTTGGGGTGGAAATTACTTCAACTTACTGAAAGAGGTCTCGTAATATTATGGCTGATCAAATCGTTCGGGCATTATGCCTGTCAGGCGGCATCAGGGTTCTTGTCTGCGATGCCGGTGTGCTGGCACGCGAAATATGTGCACTTCAACAGACATCAGCGACGGCAAGTATCGCACTTTCCAGGGGGTTGGCGGGAGGTGCGCTGATGGGCGCTCTTCTCAAGGACGGTCAGCGTATAGCTCTCAAGTTTGAGGGGAACGGTCCGCTCCGCAAGATGATCATTGAAGCCGACAGTGACGGAGCGGTGCGCGGTTGCGTCGGAAATCCGGCAGCCGATCTGGAGCCGGTGCAGGGAAAATGGAATGTGGCGGGACTGATCGGCAAGGCCGGATTCCTGACAGTTTCCAAGGATCTCGGTTCAGGGGGACAACCGTATCCGGGTGTTGTGCAGTTGGTCAGCAGTGAGGTTGGCGAGGATCTGGCCTATTATCTGACCGACTCGGAGCAGACCCCGTCTGCCGTCGGGTTGGGTGCTACCTTGGCTGAAGATGGGTTGATCACCACCTGCTGCGGTTTTCTGGTCCAGGCGTTGCCGAAGGCAGACGAGAGTGAACTTGAAAAGATCACGGCACGGATAGCCGGCTTGCCCGCATTATCAGGGCTGCTTGAAGAGGGTGGAGCTGAAGGGGTTATACGGGAGCTTTTTGGTGACATACCCTATACGGTACTTGAAACTCATGACATTTTCTTCCGTTGCGGCTGCGGGGTGGAAAAGGTCGAGCGGGCCCTTCTTACTCTGGGAAGTGAGGAGTTGCGGGATATGCGTTCAAGGGATAGCGGCGCCGAGGTGACCTGCGAATTCTGCCGCAAAACGTATAGTTTTGGCGAGGCGGAACTGGATAATCTGATCGTACAGGCTTCAGAGCGATCAGGGCACTAGCGTGCCAACCGTGTTAGTGACAATTGCCTACGATGGCACAAACTATTCCGGTTGGCAGGTGCAGCCAAACGGATTGGCGGTACAGCAGGTTGTTGAGGAAGCGCTTGAGCAGTTGCTGAAAGAGCGGGTACAGGTGCGTTCTTCCGGCCGAACGGACGCCGGAGTACATGCCCTTGCCATGGCGGCCGCCTTTACGACGAGCCGGAACCTGCCGTTGCGGGCATTTGTGGAAGGTGCCAACCGCTTTCTACCCGCTGATATTGCCATTCAGAATGCCCGCATTGTGCCGGAGGGCTTCAAGCCGATTACCATGGCACATGCCAAGCAGTACCGCTATACCATCATCAATTCCCCTATTCGTTCACCACTTGACCGCTTGTACAGTTGGCAGGTCCGGGAACCGCTCGATCTTGCCGCAATGGAAGAAGCCGCCGTCCGTTTTGTCGGCATGCACGATTTTGCGGCATTTCGCGCCTCTAACTGTGTCGCGAAGACTACGGTCAGACGGATAGATTCAGTTCAGATCATCCGTCAGGGCAGTCGAATTACCATTGATGTTACCGGTGGTGGATTTCTGAAAAACATGGTGCGCGTAATGGTCGGAACACTCGTTGACATCGGAAAGGGCCGCTTTACGCCATCACACATAGACAGGCTGCTGCAGGAGGGGGATAGAAAAGAGGCGGGGAGCACGGCTCCGGCCTGCGGATTATGTCTGATACAGGTAGTGTATCCTGAGGAATTTACTTCTCTGCCAGAAGGCGCTTGATCGACAGTTCCATGGAGCGGGCTGTCTCTCGGAAGTATGCCCACGATACATCTCAACAACGTTTCCTTTTTTGTCGATCAGATACATGACCGGCACGGACCTGACGCCAAAATCAGCCGTCGTCGACTCTCCTGCCAACGCCAGCGGATAATTGACCCGGAACTCATCGGTAAAAGCTTTGATTACCCGTTCCCCATCTTCGTCCACACTCAAGCCGAGTATCTGCAGTCCCTGCTTGCCGTACTTGCGGTTCATCTCTACCAGATGCGGTATCGACTGGCGGCATGGCTGGCACCACGTGGCAAAAAAATCAAGTATCAGTACATGACCACGATAATTTTCCTGAGAGATCGTTTGACCGGTGGTGGAGGTTACCTTGAAGTTCGGGGCGGGCTGCCCGGGTCGTGGAGCCGCATCAACCGGACCGGGTGCGGTCAGGAATGATGCGGCAATGATGACCAGCAGAATTCTGATGAAGGAGGATATGTAGTTCATGTGCCTCTAGAGCGCTTTGGCGATCAGTGCGTCAAGTTGCGATTTTGGAACTGCTCCGACAACCTGGTCGAGCACGGCACCATTCTTGAACAAAATTATGGTAGGGATGCCCCGCACACCGTATTTTCCGGGAGTTGCCTGGTTTTCGTCGACATTAACCTTGCCCACTTTGACTTTTCCGGCATATTCATCGGCAATGGTATCAACAAGGGGTGCAATCGCCTTACAAGGGGCACACCACGTAGCCCAAAAATCAACGAGTACCGGAATGTCGGACTGCAACACATCTCGGTCGAAATTTGCATCGGTAAATGCGAGTACGTTTTCACTGGCCATCTGTAATTCTCCTTTGAGTACATGGTAACTTTTTTGGATGATATACCAGGCAGTGAAAAAATCAAGAGCAAACTCGGTTGACGTGCATATCGTTGAAAAGGGAACATGAGAAGAGTATGATTGCGCTTCATGGAGGAACTGTGATGTCCACACTGGCGCTTAACATACAGATGGATGGCAAGCCTGCGGTTATTATCGGTGGCGGAACCGTTGCTCTACGCAAGCTCCGTACCCTGTTGACGGCCGGTGCTTCAGTCAGGGTGGTGGCCATGCATATCTGCCCTGAAATTGCCGTCCTGAGGGATTCGGGGCTGCTTGAAGCAAGAATCGGCCAGATACACCGCAGCAGATCTGGATGATGCGTTTCTTGTGATTGCTGCCACTGACAATGCTCAGGTGAACGAACAGGTATGCACCGATGCGCGTGACACGGGGGATTCTTGTCGCCGTTGCCGACAATCCGGCGGCGGGGGACTGCACATTCCCGGCAATCCTGCAGCGTGGTGATCTGGAGATAGCGGTTTCAACCGGTGGCCGCTGTCCGACCTTTGCCGTTGATGTACGGGATTGCATTGCCGAACATATCGGCGACGAATATGGAATGATCCTTGATCAGCTGGCCGCAGAACGAGAAAAGCTGTTGACGAACGGGAGTTCCAGCACATACAATACAGCAGGTTTTACGCTCGCTTGCCAGGCGGTTGCTCGCCGAGCTCACTGAACGCAAGGAATCATTGCCATGACACATATGTTTTTCTTTCTGACCGTGGCTTTATATGGCTGTGCTACCGCTGCATATCTTGCCTGTCTGCTGCGTACGTCACCAACGCTGACACGCTGGGCCGGCCGTATACTGGCTGCCGGTTTTATCGCACATCTGCTCTCGACAATTCATCTGGCCAGCAAAATGAAATATCTGCCGCTCACCAACATGCAGGAATCACTGTCATTTTTCAGTCTTGCCATCGTTGGCGGTTTTATCATTTTTGAACGTAGATACAAGGTTACGACACTCGGTTCTTTTATTACCCCTGTTGCACTCATGATGCTGATTGCCTCAAGTTCTCTGCATGCGGAGGCACGCCAGCTTCACCCCGTTCTACAGAGCAACTGGTTCTGGATTCACGCGCTGCTGGCGTTTGCCAGTTACGCCTGTTTCACCATCGCCGCCGGTGTTGCGGTCATGTATCTGATCCAGCGCTATTTTCTCAAAACGAAGCATTTTGGGGCACTCTTCCAGAAACTTCCATCGCTCGAAACAATGGACGACATCAGTTATCGCTGTCTGACGATCGGTTTCCCGCTCTTGACGGTGGCCATCATTTCCGGTTCCATCTGGTCCGAACAGGCCATGGGAAGCTACTGGGTATGGGATCCCAAACAGACCTGGTCGCTGATCATCTGGTTTATCTATGCGGCGCTCCTGCATGGTCGTCTTACCATCGGCTGGCGCGGAAAACGTGCCGCCATCCTTTCGATTCTCGGTTTTATCGTCGTGTTGTTCACATTTTTTGGTATGAAGCACAGCATCGTCTGGTAGCCTTGCTTCCAGTAATTTAATCAATCACTCATGGACTGTTCTCAATCATGAATATCATCGTTGTCGGCCTCTCTCACAAAACTGCTACAGTCGAGATTCGTGAAAAGGTGGCTTTTTCTCCCAACCAGATCGAAAAACCGCTCAGCGAATTGATCAAGCTGGAGGGCATTATTGAGGGGGTGATTGTCTCTACCTGTAACCGGGTCGAGATCTATGCCACAACCCGTGATATTGCCGGCGGCATAGCCCGTATCAAACGATTTATGGCCGAGTATCATCACCTGCCATTTGAAGCGCTCGAACCGCACCTGTACAGTTATCATGCCGAAGTCCGCCATCCGCCATGTATTCCGGGTTGCTTCCAGCCTGGATTCGATGATCGTCGGCGAACCGCAGATTCTGGGGCAGATCAAAACCTCCTACGGCTATGCCGCTGAATTCAAATCTTCGGGGATTATTCTCAATCGCTTTCTTCACAAGGCATTTTCGGTTGCCAAGCGGGTGCGCACCGAAACAAAAATCGCTTCTTCCGCCGTGTCCGTCGCGTTTGCCGCCGTGGAACTGGCCAAAAAAATTCTGGGCGACCTTTCAGACAAGACCGTCATGCTGATCGGCGCCGGCGAAATGTGTGAGCTGGCAGCCAAGCACTTCCTTAACAGCGGCGCGAAAGGAGTGATGGTCACCAACCGCACCTTTGAGCGGGCAGAACGTCTGGCTGAGGAGTTCGGCGGCGAGGCGGTCCCTTTCGAATCGCTTTTTGAACATCTCCATCGGGCCGATATTGTCCTGTCCTCTACCGGGGCACCGCACTGCATCATCGGGCCAAAGGACGCCGAAGAGGTTATCAAACGGCGCAGATTCAAACCGATCTTTTTTATTGATATAGCCGTGCCGCGGGATATCGACCCCAAGGTTGACGATGTCGAGAATGCCTACCTCTTTACCGTTGACCACCTCCAGGAGATAGTTCAGGCCAATCTTGCCCAGCGCAGTCTGGAGGCTGAAAAAGCCGAGGAGATCATCGACCAGGAGATCGGTCAGTTTCACAAATGGCTTTCGACGCTGGAAGTTACCCCCACCATTGTTGCCCTGCGTAACCGCTTTGATGAGATACGCAGGGCCGAGCTTGACAAGACCATTGCCGGGTGGAAGGAGTTGCCTCCCGATGCCGAGAAGCGGCTGGAAGCGCTTACGCTTGCCATGATGAACAAACTGCTTCACGCCCCCACGTTTGCACTCAAACAGGCCGGTCAGGGGGGGCGGGTTGATCTGTATATCGATGCCCTGCGTCAGCTGTTTGAACTGGAAGCATTGCAGCGGGACGATGAAGAGCTGGAACTGGAAGAATAATGACACCACATTTGCTGACCACTCACGAGAGAAATGGAGAATAGTATGCCCCCCAAACAGATACGTATCGGAACCCGTGCCAGTCAGCTGGCCCTCTGGCAGGCCAACTGGGTCAAGTCTGAACTTGAGAAGCGGTATCCGGGTATGGAAGTCACGCTGACCAAGATCAAGACGATTGGTGACAAGATCCTGGATGTCCCTCTGGCACAGGTTGGCGGCAAAGGGCTGTTCGTCAAGGAGATTGAAGAGGCCATGCTGCGCGGTGAGATCGACATCGCCGTACACAGCATGAAGGACGTACCGACCGACTTTCCGGAAGGATTGGGGCTGCACTGTATTACCGAACGTGAAGATCCGCGTGATGCCGTGATCTCCCGTAATCTAAAGTTTGCCGATCTGCCGCAGGGAGCCCGCATCGGCACCAGCGCCCTGCGCCGTCAGGCCCAGCTCCTGAAAGTGCGCCCCGATCTGCAGATGTGCATCATTCGCGGCAACGTAGAGACCCGCATCAGAAAACTTACCGAGGACAACCTGGACGCGGTCATTCTGGCTGCTGCCGGTCTGAAGCGCCTCGGGTTTACCGACAGCGTCGGCGAATATCTGGACACCGAACTCTCCATTCCGGCCATCGGTCAGGGTGCTCTGGGGATCGAATGCCGTCTGGCAGATCCGGTCATAACCGAGACAATCGCATTCTTTAACCATGCCGACACCAGCTACGCGGTCCGGGCTGAACGCGCCCTGCTCAAACGGTGCGAAGGTGGCTGCCAGGTGCCGATAGCGGCACACGGAACGGTCAGCGACGGTCAGTTGCGGCTGGTCGGTTTTATCGCTGCCGTTGACGGCCAGCGTTCGGTACGCGGCGAAATCAGCGGCCCGGTCGCAGAATGCGAGCAGTTGGGTATCCGTCTTGCGGATCAGCTGCTGGCCGAAGGCGGCAAGGCAATTCTGGAAGAGGTGTATCAGAGGTCGATCGGTGAGTAACGGAATCGTATATCTGGTGGGCGCCGGTCCCGGCGACCCGTCCCTGATTACGCTGCGCGGCGTCGAATGTCTGCAAAGAGCCGAGGTGGTGGTCTACGACTATCTGGCGAACGAACAGCTGCTGTACTCATGCTCCCGAAAATGCCGAGCGCATCTATGCCGGCAAGATCGGTGGGCGGCACAATCAGGGGCAGGACGAGATAAACAGCTTACTGGTTGCAAAAGCGGGTGCAGGAAAGGTCGTTGTGCGTCTGAAGGGGGGCGACCCCTTCGTGTTTGGCCGCGGCGGGGAAGAGTGCGAGGCGCTGCGCGACGCCGGAATCCCTTTTGAAGTTGTTCCCGGCGTCACCGCAGCTGTCGGGGCCTCTGCATACTCCGGGATACCGCTCACCCATCGCGACATAACCGCTTCGGTTGCGTTTGTCACCGGCCAGGAAGGCAAGGACAAGCAAGAATCAAACATCGACTGGGATCGTCTTTCATTAGGGGGCGGTACGGTCGTGTTTTATATGGGAATTACCACTCTGCGGCGCAATATGCAGCGCATGGTGGAACATGGCAGATCACCTGAAACGCCGGTAGCGTTGGTACGCTGGGCTACAACCGCCTGTCAGCAGGTGCTGGTCGGCACATTGGCTGATATTGCCGACCGGGCCGAAGTAGTGTGGTTTCAAACCGCCGGCGATTACCATTGTCGGCGAAGTGGTGGCGTTGCGGGAGAAGCTGCAATGGTTTGACAAGCGCACACTGTGCGGGAAGAAGATCATTGTCACTCGTGCCGCCGAACAGGCCGGTGAGTTTTCCGCCAAGCTGGCGACGCGCGGTGCAACGGTGCTGGAATGCCCCACCATCCGTCTGGTGGAGCCGGAGAGTTGGCAGCTGCTCGATCTGGCTATTCGCGAATTGCCGAGTTATGACTGGCTGGTGCTGACATCAGGCAATGCGGTGCGTTTCTTTTTTCAGCGGATGGATGCGCTGGGACTGGATGCCAGGGCCTTGGCGGACTGCAGGATCTGTGCGGTCGGTCCAAAAACAGCTGACGAGATTCGCTCGTTTGGCATAAAGCCTGATCTGGTGCCGACCGACTATAAAGCCGAAGGAGTTGTCGACGAATTTTCCCGCCTGGATATGCAGGGAAGCCGGGTGCTTTTCCCTCGCGCCGACAAGGCACGTGACGTTATCCCCCGCGAACTGAAGCGGATGGGGGCACATGTGGACAGCCCGGTGGCATATCGCAACATATTTCCGGAACGGCTTCCACCCGAGACGCTCTTTGCGCTGGAAAAACGCTCGGTGGACTGCATCACGTTTACGTCGTCTTCAACGGTTCAAAATCTGGCCGCCATGCTGGGAGAAGAGCTGATGCTGGATATGCTGAAGGGGGTGGCTGTCGCGTCAATCGGCCCGATCACATCAAAAAGCTGCCGTGATCTGGGGCTTAAGGTAGATATCGAGCCGAAAGTTTCCACCTTGGAGGCCCTGGTTGAGGCGCTCGAAGCTCATTTCGGCTGAGTAGATCCTGTATTGATCTGATACAAAAAAGGCCCCGCGATTGCAGGGCCTTTTTTGCGTCTTATGGGGTGTTGCGAGCCGTTATACCAATTCCAGTGCGCTGAAGAAATACGGAATTTCAAACGCAGCAGTTTCAGGAGCGTCGGAACCGTGGGATGAGTTCTCCTCGATGTTGACGGCGAAATCCTTGCGGATCGTTCCCGGCTCGGCATTCGCAGGATTCGTTGCACCCATCAGGGTGCGCCAGTCGGCGATGGCGTTTTCTTTTTCCAGGCAGAGTACGATTACCGGGCTACGGGACATGAAAGCACACAGGTCATTGAAAAAAGGGCGTGCGCTGTGCACGTAGTAAAAGCCTTCAGCCTGTTTTTTGGTCAGCTGGATTTTTTTCATTCCGGCGATGGTGAAGCCTTTTTCTTCGATTCTTGCCAGGATTTTGCCAGCCAGCTTGCGCTCAACTGCATCCGGTTTGATGATTGCGAATGTACGTTCCATGATGATTCCTCCGATAGATATCTGAAAATGTGAACACTTTTGATATCACTACGGATGACTATTTGTCAAGTTTTTCGGGCTTTCTTGGGGGAATTTGCTTTTTTGTGCTTGCAATAAAAAAATGGAAATGATAAGAAAGCAACTCACTTGCCCGGGTGGTGGAATTGGTAGACACGCAAGATTCAGGTTCTTGTGCTCGCAAGGGTGTGCTAGTTCGAGTCTAGTCCCGGGCACCACAAAAAATAAAGGTTTCCGGCAACTGTCGGGAACCTTTTTTTGTATTTCATTACTCGCCTTCTGCCCGCTCAAGCGAGCCCGGCCTGGAACGAGACGATCTGACCTTCTTCCGCCTGATAGCTTATCTCGAGGGTTGCAGCAGACTTCACTTGATGTAGCGCTGGTACTTGAGAGGTCCAGAATCATGGAGATGCGTTCGCCGCAGTGGGGGCAGGTGAATACCTGTCTGCGGGTGGTGTACAACTCTTCTCTCCGTGCATGACGGCTCATGCCACTCTTTTCCTTCTCTCGCGCAGCATCTCCTCTGTATGGGTAGGGTAAACGCCCCTCCAAGGCGCCCATCATCTCGAAGCTGGTGGATAAATCAATGCAGCGGTTCCTCTTCCTCTTCCTCGCTGCTAAGGCTTAGTGATTTCACATTACTTGCAGCAGACTTGCCATCGAGGATATTCTGGACTTCACCGCAATGAATGATCCGTATGTCATGGTGGGAGATGTTGGCGCATACCGGATGGGTTTCTATGAAATTGCGAGCCACTATATAGTCCAATATCACCGGTTCGTAATCTCCATGTGGCTTAATGACGTGGAATCGATATCCCCTCCCCTCGTGGCAAAGCAAGTGAAAGTTCCCCCGCACAAAGAACCCGATACTGTATGTGTCTACTGTTTCCATGGTTATATTATACACTTCTGTGCAGGTGTTGCCTAGCAACTCCCCAACACTCTTCTCAACTCACACGACAAAGCCCCCACAGTATAATAGTTAAAAAATATCGATTAGAATCTCATAGATATTGACTTGCTTCTGGAAGTGTCATAAAACAACCAAAGTTCTAAAAAACAACTTACATTTATCATGCCGGGCCTCACGCGTTGGTTCCATCACAATGCCGAATAGACAAAACAGCCGCGATGCTTTGTGTTTGGCAGGTTCTGAAACGGCATATTATGGGGGGGGGTATGAAAAGCGGAACTCTTATAGCTTTTGCAACGATGGCGGCATGGCTGGGTATGGGAAGCTTGGTTTGGGGGGGCGATGAAGCCACTCTGAAACAAGGGAACAGCGATTCGAGCACCCCTCCCGTCGCTAACGAACTCCTCATGTTTTTCGAGGAGAAGGATATGGAGACAGCCACCAAGCGAACCACGTCGCTCCGAAGGGCCCCAGCCATAGCGACCATCATCACTGCTGATGAGATCCGCAATATGGGGGCGCGCAACCTGCTCGATATTCTGAAAATGGTACCCGGTTTCGGCATATCGTTAAACGAGTATGGTTCTCCCATGGTTGAGGTGCGCGGCATCAGGACGCCGCTCAACGAAAAAATTCTGCTGATGATCGATGGGCATTCGCTGAACAAAAACTTTACCGGGAGCGGCCTGTTTGCAGAGGCTGAAGTGCCTGTTGAGAATATCAGGCAGGTAGAGGTAGTACGCGGGCCAGGTTCCGCCCTCTATGGCAGCAACGCCTTTGTCGCTACCATAAACATCATCACACGTGATGCGGAGGAGATTGACGGACTGGAACTCAAGGCCGGGGGAGGCAGTTTCGATACCTACAAGGGCAACATGGTTGGCGGTACTACAATCGGCGACAAATTCAACGTTGTAGCGAGTCTCGACCACTACAGAACCATCGGGCCCAAGCTGCGGGTCGGGGCCGATTTGTTGTCGACAACCCCTGGACTGGCACCCTTTTCAGCCGCACCAGGCACTACCGACCAGGGCTTCAGACAGACTGATGCGTTCCTTAAAGTCGGTTACGGCGACCTCACGTTCAAGGGGCATGTTGTCTTGAAACAGATGGGTTCCTATATCGGATACAACTACACGCTGACCGACGGCAGTCACAACGACATCGACAACTACTGGGGCGAGCTGGCCTATCACCTGCAGGTCAATGACGCGATCGCGTCAACGACAAAACTGCGCTACGACTACCTCAATCAGGACGGCTGGATAAAGATCGCTCCCGCAGGTTTTTTAGGGACGTTCCCCGATGGCGCCATCGGTATTCCCCTGGTCAAGAACCGTACCCTCGGTGTTGAGCAGCAATTCGACTGGGATCTGTTCAGCAATAACCACCTGATCGCCGGGGCGTCGTATGAGGCCCTGCGGCAATACGATACCGGAACCCTGCAAAATTATTCTTTTACTCCGCCATCGCCGTTGCCGAACTATCTCGGTTCATTGCAAAGCGGCCCCAACTGGAACAGGGATGTGACGCGGGAAACCTGGGCGGCCTACGTTCAGGACGAATGGCAGCTGTTCGAAGACCTCAACCTGACTGCCGGTCTGCGCTATGACCACTACAACGATTTTGGCGGCACCACCAATCCGCGAGTCGGCCTGGTCTGGAACTTTCTGGGGAATGCCGATCTGAAGCTATTGTACGGCCAGGCCTTTCGTGCTCCCAACTTCATAGAATTGTACAGCGTCAGTAATCCGCTGTTGCTGGGGAATGCCAACCTGAAACCGGAGCGGATCAGAACCTACGAGGCCGGCCTTACGTATCGCTTCAACCGCTTTATTGCCGCCGACCTGAACTATTTCTACAGCACAATCAATGACCAGATTGTCACGGTTTCCTCCTCGCCACAGACAGCCTTCTATACCAACCTGGGCAAGACCGAGACCCAGGGGGTCGAGTTCGGCCTGAACGGCGGCTTCGCCGGAAATGTGAACTGGAAGACCACCTACGTCTTCCAGGACCCCCGGGATGCCACTACAGACAGTCGTCTCCCGTATGTACCGTCACATCGTGGCACGGCCAGCATCAACTATGCACCGTTCAAGTACCTTAACCTGCACAGCGACCTGCTCTGGACCGGACCTCGGCCGCGTCCCGCCGGTGACAGCCGTCCGGAGGTACCCGACTATACGACTGTAGATCTGGCGGTAACGCTCAAGAACTTTTTTGAAACCCTGGAGATCCAGGCGGTAGTTCGCAACCTTTTCGACAAGCGGTTCAGCGATCCTGATACCTCGGGAGCGCTGCAGAAGGTACCCGGAGATTTCCCGCGCGAAGGGATTTCGGCCTTTGTGACCGCCTCCTGTAAATTCTGAGACAGCCGAGCGACACGACAGGAAGAACTATAGTGAGTTTCAGTCCCTTCATATATGTTTACAATGTGCTTCGGCGGGCGGTACCACTCGCTTTGCTGCTGAGCGTATTGCCGGTCGTCACGGGTGGTGCGTCGGCGGCAGACGTCCTGATAATTGGCGACATTCAGTTCCGGCAGGTTGCCGACGTCGCTGCAGAAATCAAGGCGGTTGTGCGTTCGCAGACGAAGGAGTTTGCCACCGGAGACATCAAAGGCCGGCTCGAAAGCGTTGTCGGGCGTGAAAATCCCCGTGTCATTGTCGCACTGGGCCTTGAAGCGGTTGCCGAGGCGACACGTCTACGGGACCCGATTCCTATCGTCTATGGCCTGGTGATCGCACCCCCCAAAAGCGGCCGGGCAAACATGACCGGCGTCTACATGTCCACCCCGGTCAGCGAATATTTTGCGGTCGCCAAAAGATATCTCCCTTCCATATCCCACCTCTCGGTCGTCGGAAGTCACAGCCTGATGAACTTTCTTCTGGATGTCGAGGGATCCCACGTTAACGCTCATCGCGTCAACAGCTCGCCGGAATTTATGAGTGCCGTCAACCGGACGCCAAATTCGCATGCACTACTGCTGCTTCCTGATGCCAATCTGCTCACTTCATCGTTGATGGAGAAAGTGTTTCTGTTTTCCTTTAGAGAAAGTATTCCGGTGCTGGGCTTTTCCGAGGGAAATGTAAAACAGGGCGCACTGTTTGCCCTTGTGTTCGAGCCCAAGGGGCTGGGACGCCAGATCGGGGAAAAGGTGAATAAGACCCTGGTGCGGGCCGAGGCAGGCGATGTTCCGACAGCGTCACCGCCGAAAAAATTCAATCTGTTCATCAACACCAATACGGCAAAAAAGATGAACATCACGATCCCCGAAGAGATGCTGAAAAGGGCCAAAAAGGTTTACCCGTGAGGCAGACAATGAATAGTGAACCACGGAACGACAGCGGGACCTCGCACGTCAGCAGCAATAACAAGATCGTACTGCTGATGCAGAAATACCTGCCAAAAACTTTCCGCGGGCAGGCTCTGATTCTGTTGATACCAACGATTATCATAATGTCGTTGGTCTATACCATGCAGTCGATTTCGGCCGGCCGGGCAATCCTCCGTAACGAAATCATCAAGAAGGGCGAGACCATATCGACCATTGTCGCCAGAAACGCCGAATTGCCCGTACTGTCGGAAAATCTGGAACAGCTGAAAAACACCGCGTTATCCGTAATGGATATCGAGGATGTTGTCTATGTCGCATTCCTGAACAAACGTATGGAAGTGCTGCTCCAGGAGGGAGCTCAGACGCCTTTCAAAACGGATCCTGCAGCACTTGACCCCGCGAAGCTGCTTTTCATCGAGCATCCGGATGTCGTCGAATTTCTCGTCCCGGTTGTCGCCGTCAAAGCGAGGGGAGATTTGTTCCTTTTGGAGGAAAAGGACGTTGCCACCCCTACTCTCAAAGAGCATATCGGCTGGGTTCGGTTCGGTCTTTCCAAAGAGGTCATGGGCAAATCGGAACGAAATTTCATAGCCCGTTGCGCCGCGTTGGCAATAGTCTTCACATTGGCGGGCATCGCTCTTGTCTATGCAATGGTTTCACTGGCCACCCGCCCTCTCAGTGCCTTGATCAATGCCGTACAAGACATCCGCAGAGGTGAACATTCTGAAGTAGTGGTCATTTCACCCAACAGCGAATTCGGCAAACTTACTGCAGAGTTCAACCGGATGACCCGGGCCATCAAGGAGCGCGAAGAGGAGCTTAGAAAGCATCATGAATTACTCGAGGATCTCGTTGAAGAGCGCACCAGCGAGTTGAAAATAGCCAAAATCCAGGCAGAAGGGGCAAGCAGCGCCAAAAGCGATTTTCTCGCAAATATGAGCCATGAGATTCGCACCCCTATGAATGCCATCATCGGCCTGTCGCACCTGACCCTGAAGACCGACCTGGCACCACGGCAACGGGACTACCTGGGCAAGATTCTCTCCTCGGGTACCCACCTCCTCAACATCATTAACGATATCCTCGACTTTTCCAAGATCGAGGCCGGCAAATTATCGATAGAACAGGCCGAATTCGATCTGGAAGGGGTATTGGAAAGTGTCACCGCCTTGATTGCTCAAAAAACCAGCGCAAACGGGCTTGAGCTGATTTTCGACATAGATCGTGCGGTGCCGCGCAATCTGGTGGGAGACCCGCTCCGCTTGGGACAGATACTCACCAACTATGTCAACAACGCCGTAAAATTTACCGAGCGGGGGGAGATCGTAATTTCCGTCCGGGTCCAGGAGCACAGCGGGAACGACGTTGTTGTCTATTTCGCGGTCCGCGATACCGGCGTTGGCATCTCAGAGGAACAGTGCACGCAACTTTTCCAGACCTTTCATCAGGCTGACTCATCAGTAACCCGCAAATACGGGGGTACCGGTCTGGGATTGGCGATATCCAAACAGCTTGCCAATCTGATGGGTGGAGATGTCGGCCTCGTCTCAAAGCCCGGTGAGGGGTCTACCTTCTGGTTTACGGCCAGGCTGGGTATCGGAAGCGAAAAGCAGTTGGTCACGCAACTGCCCGAACAGGGAATCCGTGGCTGGCGGGCACTGGTGGTGGATGACAACGAGAGTGCGCGTCTCGTACTCTCGGAACTTCTGCAAAGCATGTCGTTTCAGGTCGATCTGGCTGCCAGCGGAACAATTGCCATTGATCGCCTCAAAGAGGCTGAATCCATCGGCAGGCCGTTCCAGCTCCTGTTTATGGATTGGCACATGCCGGAAATGGATGGTGTCGAGACTCTCAGGCGCATCGGGCAACTCGGGCTGTCGTTTTCTCCGTATGTGCTGATGGTGACCGCCTACGACCGGGACGAGCTATTGCAGGCGGCACATGACGCAGTCGTGGTTAATCATGTGCTGATTAAACCGGTAACGGCGTCCAATGTGTTCGATACCGTCGTCAATGTCATCTCAAAAGCGCAGGTAAAGAGCGCCCTCCCTGACAGCGCCGCCTCGTTGCTGTTTGACAGCCTTTCCGCCATCGCAGGTGCAAAGATCCTGCTTGTAGAAGACAACGAGATCAACCAGGTTGTCGCTGCCGAGTTATTCAGATTGGCCGGTCTGGAAGTGGATATGGCCGAAAATGGAGAGATTGCCGTCGGAAAGGTTCGTGAAACCGACTACGATGCGGTGTTCATGGACTTGCAGATGCCGGTAATGGACGGCATGGCGGCAACCGCTGAAATTCGCAAACTCGGGTACTCCCGGCTACCCATCATTGCCATGACTGCGAATGCTCTGCAAGGTGACCGGGAAAAATGTATCGCCTGTGGCATGGATGACTATATCGCTAAGCCGATCATACCCGATGATTTGTGGAAGTCCTTGTTGTCATGGATCAAGCCTCGCGATCCGGGTGGCAGCGGCATCCCGTCAACAGCAGAAGAGTCACATGACATGATGCACGTACTTCATGACATTAATGGTCTGGATGTAAACGATGGCTTGCAGCGCCTGATGGGCAGGACTTCAATCTATCTTTCAATGCTGCGGCTGTTTGTTTCGGGAAATAAGGAATGGGGGGGGCGAAATTCGGGCGGCTCTCGAGGCACAAGATCGTACGACAGCAGAACGCCTGATACACACCCTCAAAGGGGTTGCCGGCAGTATTGGTGCCGTACACCTGCAAACCGCTTCGGAGGAACTGGAGCAAACAATCAAATCCGGAGCATCTGCAGAGCAGGCGCACAGCCGCATCGGCGCCATGGAAATGCTACTTGGTTACCTGATCGGACAACTGGAGTTGAAACTCCCGCTCATAGAGCCGGATACTACAAAAACCGGTGCGGGTGACCTCAATCAACTGCATCCTGTGTGTACCCGCTTGGCCAAGCTGCTGGATGAGAACGATTCTGAAGCCCTGGATCTGGTTGAAGAACATACGTCTCTTCTGTATGCCGCTTTCAAGGGACAATTTCTTGCCATCGAAGGTGATATCAGGAGTTTCGAGTTTGACCGGGCGCTGTCGAATCTGAGAACGGCTATGCTCCACGCCGGCCTCACCCCATAAAGGAAGCGAGCATGGACACTACCCATCAATTACATTCAAAGGCTACAGTTCTGGTCGTCGATGATTCGCCAGAGAACCTTGCCATGATGAGCGGCTTGTTGAAAGATCAGTACCGTGTCAAGGTTGCCAACAATGGTGAAAAGGCACTCAGTATCCTCGAAGCCGAATCGTTGCCGGATCTTATCCTGCTGGATATCATCATGCCGGGACTGGACGGGTACGACGTCTGCCACCAGTTGAAGAAAAAAGCCAGTACTCGTGATATTCCGGTGATTTTTCTGACCGCCATGACTGAAACCGAAGATGAAAAAAAGGGGTTCGAATTGGGTGCGGTGGACTATATCACCAAGCCGATCAGTCCGATGAAACTGATGGTGCGGGTCAGAAACCAGCTTGCCTTGAAAGCCTCGGCCGACTTCCTTAAGGACAAGAATCTTTTTCTGGAGCAGGAGGTGGCCAGACGTACCCGGGAGGTGCAGGCGATCCAGGATGTAACCATTTTGACCATTGCCTCTCTGGCGGAGACCCGCGACAACGATACCGGCAAGCATCTTCATCGTACCCAGATCTATGTCAAGCTGCTTGCCGAGAATATGAAGAGCAACCCCCGTTTTTCCGAGTACCTGACCGAACACAACATAACGCTGCTGTATAAATCCGCACCGCTCCATGACATCGGCAAGGTCGGCATTCCTGACCGGATTCTGCTCAAGCCGGGACGTCTCGAACCGGAAGAGTTTGATATCATGAAAACGCACACCACTATCGGCAGGGATGCCATCCAGCATGCCGAAGATCAGCTCAATCTGTCGGTCGAATTTTTGAACTGCGCCAAGGAAATCGCCTATTCCCATCAGGAAAAGTGGGACGGTTCAGGATACCCGCAGGGTCTCTCCGGTGATAACATCCCGATCTCTGCGCGGCTCATGGCGGTCGCAGATGTCTACGACTCACTGATCAGCAATCGGGTCTACCGGACGGCGATGACGCACGACGACACCGTCCAGATCATCCGTACCGGCAAGGGTACGCATTTCGATCCGGACCTCGTTGACGCATTTCTGGAACTGGCAGATGAGTTCAGGATAATTGCCGAACAGTATGCAGATAAATAAATTATAACCGGAGTACCGCACAAAAAAAAGGGTTCCCAGCGATTTGCCGGGAACCCTTTATAATGTCTAATTCTTGATGATGTAATGGCGAGTCTTGACCTTCCCCTGAAAACTGGTCAGTTCCAACCTTAGGGATTGTGGGGGAGGCTCTTATTTATAAACCTTCCGGATAATGGACTGACGATGCCCCGGAAAGATCAATGGTATTACCGATGATCGCGCCGAAGGTCTGCTGACTTCCGGTTATATTCACAGTCGCTGCTGGAGTATGGACAAGGCCATGCAGGCTGGTACCTCCGGATAGGTTGACCGTCGTCAGAGCCGATGATCCATAAATGATCAAATTAGACGGATTCTGCGTCATGTTGACCAAGGCTCCACCGCTAACATCGAGCTTCGTCCCGTTTATATAGATCACGACAGAGCCGGAAGTGACCACAAGATCTGCCGCTCCCGAGACCGAGATGTTTCCATCGACGATCAAGGTAACCTGACCGCTGGTATTCAGCTTGCTCGACCCACTCAGAGTAATCGAACTGTATCTATAGGTACCAGTGGTCAAAGTCTTGGTGGCGATGCCTGAGAGTTTCAAGGATCCGCGGCTTGTGTATCCAGTCGGAGCTGCAACTGGAGTCAATGCTTTAGTAACTGCCAAGGCGCTGCTACCGCCGGTCACAGAAGTGCCAATCGTTGTACAAACCGCAGTTGAAGGACTGCCTCCCACCCCAACTGATGCGCTTCCGTAGACCATTGTTCCACCGGTCAGCTTGATTCCGCACAACTGTGTAGAGTCGATGCCAACGTTTCCATGCTGATACTTACCTGCGACATACGACGATGGACTTCCGACGTAGCTATCCAGGTAGCTACTGCCCGACAAAATGACACTCTTGCTTGCAAACACCGCATACGAGAAGGTGTTTGAGACAGATGTCGCTACCGTAATCTTCGTAGCAACTGTAGTGGGGTTACCGGCCGGGTCAACGGAGGTCGCGTTGATGGTATTGTCTCCAGATTTCAGGCCGGTAAGTTCAACGCTCCAGGTAGTATCAGTCGGGTAACTGACTGTGCCGACTGTGGCAGATAGACACGTTACGGTGACGGAAAGTCCGATTTCTCGCGTTCCGGTTATCGTTTGATCCGTCAGGGTGACCGGAGTGGTAACCGGGTTGATAATCAGTGCCGGTGAGGAGATGTCATAAATTACATTGCGCTGTATGGTGGCTGATCTACCTACCTCGTTGGTAGCGGTAACCACAATTGCGTAGCTCTTTTCAGCGCTGAAGCTGACAAGCTGTTCGAACTGACCGGCCACAACAGACGGAATGTACGTCTGTCCATCCATGGCTATGCCGACCGTGACAGATGCATATGGATCTGAGGCGGTACCGATCAATAGATGCGTAGCTTGATTGGTACGTATATCCTGTCCTGGCTCGGTGATAGCCAATGATGGTTTCTGGTCATCGTAGATCACGGTACGTTTCTGGGTGCTGATGTTATTCGCCTGATCTGTTGCGGTAACTTCGATGGTATTGATGCCGGGAACGAGCGTGATTGGAGACGTGAAGCCATTGCCGTTCATGATCGGGGCTTGGACTATTCCGCCGAGTTTAACGACGACAGAGGAACTTTCATCGACAGTCCCGGTGACATCCATGAGCGCCGTGGCGGTCTTACTGTTGTCTGCCGGTGTGGATATGGTCAGAAACGGAGCCCTTTGGTCCAGGTTGATCGTGCGAACGTCGCTTGCAAGGTTGTCAGCCAGGTCGCTTGACTTGACCTCAACCCGGTTGGGGCCGGAGACGAGCAGCAGGGCATAACTGAAGCTGCCGTCAGTACTGAAGGGGACGTCGACGCCGTTAACCTGAAGTCCCTTAACCCCAACATCGTCTATAACGGTACCTGTGATATTGAGAATATTGTTGTTAGTGTATGAGCCGTCGGATAGCGTGGAAACCGAGAGAACCGGTGGAATGGAGTCGGACAGGGCAACGAAGTTCACGGAAACGGGCTGACTGGTATTTCCGGCCCGGTCGGCCGCTCTA
Organism: uncultured delta proteobacterium; assembly: GCA_963760075.1. Lineage (GTDB taxonomy): Bacteria > Desulfobacterota > Desulfuromonadia > Geobacterales > Pseudopelobacteraceae > JACRCG01. The sequence goes on from CAVXBQ010000005.1 coordinate 416,577, forward strand.
AAGGAAGCCATATGCCCGCCGTTATTCGCGGCAGTTGGAGACCAGACAGTGGAGTATCTACCCCTGGAAGGATCGGCAAGCGGTAGAATTCTCCAAGCGCCGCCGTCGAGAGAGTATTCCACATGGTCAACTCCAGAAGCGTCGTCAACGGCAAAAACAGCGAGAGCGACTTCCTTGGAGTAGCTCATACCTTCCTGAGGCGAGATGGTCGATACTGTCGGCGGAATGCCATCCTTGACGGCAATGGTCGTCATGGCAATATTTTGCCAGGTTGTATCGGCTTTGAACCATAGAGCGACCTGATAAGTCTTGAGTGTAAGACCGGTTGTGTCGAAGATAACGCTCTTCAACATGGAGCCATTTACCTGAATGCTGACTGGTTGTTCTGAAGAGGTCACCATAGTCTGGCTATCGGGATCTTGCAAGGTTACGCGAACTGTTCCAACTGCGGTACTGTTACCCTGATTGGTGACGGTATAGTTTGAAATAAAACTCCGACCGGGCTGAACTACGGAGGTATCGACGGAGAGAGTCCCTTTCAGGAGAGCCTGTGACAGGATAGTGAATGTCGATGACTTGGATACCAACAATTGATCTCCAACTGAAAGGTCAATGACGGCTGTATAGGTGCCGGTCGGCGACAGTCCCGTATTCCAGATGGACGAGAAGCTGCCTTCCATTGATGGCAGGAGGTTGGTAATGATTTTTTCTTCGCCGAAGAGCTGAGTATTCTGGGTATCGATAATACGCACTCGTCCCTTCAGTTGCGGAATGACATAATTTGCCCCGTTATTTCGGAAGGTGACACTGACGACGACGGGCATGCCAGCTCCGTACGACTGCTTGTCAGTCGTCACCGTGCCACTGGCTGCTACGTCGGGCAGAATGTTGAACGGGGTACTGCTTTCCGCCAAGGTGGTTGTGCCTGCGTTATCTACCACCAACGTATGCACCTTATAGGAACCCATGAAGGTTGCACCGGTATTCCAGGCAAATGAAAGTTTTTGATCCAAGCCGTAAGGCAGGTCCTGGAGTTGGCTGGTAAGCAGCTTGACGAGGGTGCCGTTACTATCCTCGATCATGACCTTCAGAGTCCCCGAGGTTGCTGTGCCGCTATTGATGAGGGTTACACCGATTGTTGCGTCCTGATTAACCCCGTACAGAGAAGAGCTGAGCGTAGTGCTGATCAACACCCGCTGTTGGTCGGTTACAATCAGATCCTTTGAAGCGTAGTTGTTGCTTTCCAAAACCTCGGTAATGAGATTAGCTGGATCGGCAACAGCGATTACAGTATGAGTGCCGATGGTCGTGCCTGCGTTGAAACGGACCGATACGCTTCCCTCTCCGTTGGCATCCAGATGTGGGATGATATCGGACTTGAGGATCGTGACATCACTCGATCCATCCCAGAGATAGATCTCGACGATAGCGTTATCCACTGCGTTATTGGTGGGGTTGTGCATGGTGGCCGTGACGAGCACATCCTCGCCTGGTTTGGGAAACAACGGGAAGAGGGTTATGTCGCTGTCGGCTATGACGAGGTCAGGCCACGCTCCGGTGTCAAGCACTACTGAGATCGGCTCCGAAGGTACACTTAGGTTTCCGGGAGTGTCTGTTGAGACTGCCACGAGCAGGTTTTCTCCCGGGGCCAGTCTGACGTTGGACAGACTAAACGTTCCAGCGGGGATTATGCTATGCATTCCCACGTTGTCTATGGAAAGTAACTCTCCGCTTTTCCGCCATTCCATTCCAAACATTCCACCCTGTGAAGCAGGCTTTTCCCTCTCATTACCGTCTTGTTGCACTATACGTACTGACTCACCTGTGTCGCCCCAGGTGGCGTATGCCAATTGGTTGCCGTCCGGCGCCCATGAGGCAAAATATCCGTCTGAATCGCTGTATGTGAGCCGGGATGAAGTTCCGCCAACAGGGTCAAGCAGATAGAACTCACCATTGCCACCATCTCGGTAGGAGACGTATGCCAACTTTGATCCGTCCGGCGACCACGCAGCGTTCTGCCCGTCGGTATTGTCGTCCAGCAGTCTGATGCTGCCATTAGAGAGGGACAGCAAATTGAGATTTGCATCATCGAAGAACGCTATATAGTCACCGTTAACTGATATTTTGAGGTAATTAGGGTTGCTGTTGCCGGCCAGCAGCGTGGCTCCAACGGTATTGGAATGCGCTTTCCAGATTCCATTCTGCCCGTTAGCGGCCAGACCAGCAAAGATGATGGCATCCCCGGACGGCGACCAAGTGGCGCCCCATTCGGACAGCGTCTCATTGGTCGTCAAGAGACGGGTCTTGGAGAGGTCTCGGTCATAGAGCAATATCCGGCTTCTCCATGAGTTGTCGTTCCCAGATACCAGCAGATAACGGCTATCGGGTGACCATTGCAGTGTGCCAGATGAGAAGCTCCTTATCCCTGCCAACGGCACGGTAATGATTTCGCCGCTAGTCATGTTTTTAAGTTGGAGATAACCGGAAAAATCCACATAGGCCAATGTCCGGCCGTCTGGAGTCAAGCTTGCTCCATAGGCATTGATGGTAAGGGGCGTATCGGTTTGCATATCCACGGATGAAGCAGTCGCAGTGCCAAGCGTAGAGCCATTCCCCATTATGTTCACCTGAGCCGCAGGCTCGGCATATCCGACCAGAGTTACGCTGTTTGCCGTGGTAACGAATGGCTTACCGGCCATGGTCGGCATTAAGATGGTCGGTTGCATGCTCACCTGATCCCGGGGGACACCTGAAGACACACTGCTGGGTCCACCTTCGTTACCGTTAGCGTCCAGTGTCTTTACTTGATAGTAATACGTGGTTCCGTTGACAAGACCGTAATCCCGGAAGTTGTTTCTGGATAGGTTTGAAACGTTCAGCAGGCTAAAGGGACCAGCTTCGGTCTGTGAACGATAAACATTGTAGGAATACTGATTGTTTCCAGCCTGGATCTGCCAGGCAAGATCCAGCACGCCACCGGTTGGAGGAGTGGAAACTGTCAGCATAAGAGGGGCCGGCGGAGGAACGATCTGGACCGTCGCACTAATTTCATTGGAGGGAGAGCTTTCGTTGCCGACTTGGTCTCTAGCTGTGACCCGATATCGGTAGACGCCGTTTGCCAGATTTGTATCGGCAAAGTTTGGCGAAGAGGTTTGCGTGGTAGCCCAATCAACCCAACCGGAGCCTGTTTCGCGGAAAATATGATACTCGGCCAGGTCGACCGCTACCGGTGACGGCGGCACCCAAGAGAGCTGGACATCGCTCCCTTGCACCGCGACCGTGAGAGAAGTCGGCGGGCCGGGAGGTTCAAGGTCGCCAACAGCTGCGGTAGCTGGTGCCGAGGGGCTGCTTTCGAAACCATACTGATCAATTGCCGTCAGCGTATAACTGTAGCGATGGTCCAACAATCCCGGGTCCGTATAGTTGGTGGAAGAGAGCAGGTTGTCTTTATGGAATTTGATCTCTTTTATTTTGACATATTTGGAATCGTTCTGATCCGTGGTTGACGATATAGCGATCCTTATCTGGTTAGTTCGATAAGAAGGAGAGATGTCGATCGTGTTGTACTGCTGGTTGTTTCCGCTCACTTTTTTCAAGGTGAGCCAATTATATCCCGTCCATGCCTGGATTTCGTAATCTTTGCCGGCAAGGATGTTGTATCTGCTGTTAGCGTAGTCCCAATCTCCCAGCTGCCAATTAATATCAACCCGGTTGATAAGTTCCGGCGTCGGGAGCGACATCTGCCACCAGGCGGGAGTGAACGTCCCATAACCGTACGGGGTACTCCAATATGTGCCGGAATTACCGTCTATGGCATTTTCGGGCATGGCATAATAGTCTTGGAAGGACGCTGAGGCCTGTCCCCCCGTCACTGCCACGGCGGTATTCACCTTTTCGTCGTCGCGGAACAGATTGTAACCGATTATGTCCGGTTCGCTGTTTCTGTTCCAGGTCAGACTCACATCGGAATTACTCACGGACGCTGCCAGACCTGTCGGCGCTGCCGGCGCTACGCCATAGGACACGACGATTGTGTCAGAGCTTTTGCTGACATTGCCGACAAGGTCGGTTGCAACTGCAGTAAAGCGGTTTTCACCAAGAGACAAAATTATCCCTTCCAACTTGAAGAAACCGGCCGAATCTGCTGCCACGGATGTTTTAACCGTTACGCCACCTGTCTGCAATATCGTTATTTCAACCGTGGAACCCGGCATTACACTGCTTCCTTCAAGGACTAGAGAGGAAATTTTGACTGGTGTGTACGGTTGTGAAACAAGTGGTGTGTAAACGAGAGCCGCTGCTTGTCCTGAAGGATTGCTCTCATTACCGGCAATATCAACAGTTGTAATCTCATAGTTGTAGCTCCCGTTCGGCACTCCAGGATCAAGGTAGCCTGGGATCTTAACGACAGTGCTGTTACATTTGGTTTTAGCTCCGTTATTCCAGCGATAAATATTGTAGCCGCTCAGGTCAGACTCGGTGTTACTGCTCCAGGTCAAGGTTACGTCCGCTCCGTTTACTTTGGCAGCAAGAGAAGCGGGCACAGCAGGTGGAGTTATGTCTGTATATGTTACCGTTACAGCTGGCGGAGCCGGATCAGACTTGCCGCCCTTGTCGACGGACAGCACCTGCAACTGATAGCCGCCATAAGCAAGGCCCAGCGATTTTGGATCGAGATACATGATAAAAGGAGACCTGACAAGAGGAGATGCGAGATTTGTCCAAACCGTATCCTGTGACCGTTTATACTGGAATTGGACCGAAGCGATATCAATGTCCGGGGTCTCAGCCTTTATTGGCAGCTTTGCATCGAACTTGAGACCGGATACCGGATCAGTGATGGTCATATGGGGGGGATGAGTATCAATGGTCACTTCAAGGGTGTTGGATTGATCGCTGCTGTTGCCCGCCTGATCCATTGCTACCAGGTAGTAACGATAGGTGCCGTCTGGAAGTGCCTTGTCCACGTAGGCCGTTCCGGTAACGAGATACGGTTTTAGATTGCCTGCGACAATACCCTTCACATTGGCCAGCTGGTCATTGCGATACAATAGATAACCGGCCAGATCCGGTTCTGTGTTGGTTTTCCAGGTCAGGGTTACGTCGGCGCTGCTTGCTGCCGTCGCGAGAAGTATCGGCGCTTTGGGCGGTGTGTTGTCGATGGTGACGGTGGCCTGCGTTGTGGAAATATTGCCGGAAAGATCTTCCCCTTCAAGCTTAACGGTGAATTGGGCGCCATCTTGACTGGTGATGGTATCCCACTGGGCCAACGATCCGAATGAGATCGGCAGCGGTGAACGGCGGATCAGAGTCCAGCTGGAAGGATTCCCCCCTTGACCGACATAAACCCGGTATTCTTTGAAGTCGTCCTGGCTGTAGGCGGTTCCTTTGACATCAATAAGGCTGGATACTGTGGATCCGTTCGAAGGCGCCGATATTCGCACTGTCGGGCCTGTCAGGTCAATCTTCAGGGCGATTACGTTTGAAGGGTCACTTTCGTTTCCTGCGAAATCAACTGACTTTACGCTATAGGTATAGCTGCCTTCCTTGAGAGATGGATCGCGATAGGAAATATCGGTCAGAAGAGCTGTATTGATCTTTAGATTGTTTCGATAGATGTTATAGCCGGATAAATCAGTCTCGGAGTTTTTAGTCCAGGAGAGCACGGCATCAACCTTATTGTCGATCTTGCCCGTCAGTTGCGGAGCTGCAGGAGGATGGGTGTCGATTTTAAAACCTGTCTTCGTATCGGATTTATTGCCCGATTTGTCGGCGGCCGATAGCCTGAGGCAGTATTCGCCATCTGCTGGAAGGATTTTCCATGAATTAAGGATGCCATCTTGAACCGTAGCATTCGACGTCTTGATTGCCACCCAGTTGATTGCCGAGACGCAAGAGCCTGCCGCCAGTTCCAACGTTGCACTGTCAAAGTATGCATCTGCTGCAGTCCCCGTGATATCGAGCGGCTTTGTCACATAGGCGCCGTCACTGGGCGAGGTGATCACCACCTGCGGTGAGGTATTGTCGATAACTATCTTTGTCCTGATCTCACCTTCCAGGCCGGCCTTGTCTTTTGCGAAAAGAGATAATGTATAGATACCGTCGGCAATACCGTCGGTTTTTCCAACCTTGAGCGCGGCTAGTTTAGTTGACGTGGGCGCGGTATTTCCACCAACCACTTCTTTCCAATCTGTCGGCGTCTCACCGACACCGTAGCGCAGGCTGTACCGGTCCAGATTTTTCTCGACTATGGAGCCGGAGATGTCGATTACATTTTTGGTATTGCCGTAGTAGTCTCCGCTCCTGGGGGTATCCAGAGTGGCTTTCGGGGCGGTTCGGTCGACTGTGAAGGTACGGACGAGTTTTGATGAGTTTTCTCCCTGGTCTTTTGCATCGACCGTCAGGGTATAGGTATCTTCGACAAGATCGGTAATCCGGCCGAAAGTATAATTGGTTCGATTCTGCGTTCCCGTGTCGAGCGTAGCCGTACCGGAAGGCCCGGCGATGGTGATGGTGTAATTCACCAGATTTGCATCGTCGACCGTACCGGCAATGGAAAGGTCCGTCCGGTTCAGGAAGGACTTGTCGGTCAGGTCTGTTAAGGTTATTGCCGGCGTTGTCGTATCAACGTTAATCGAGATGGTTTCTGTCTGCGTAACCTGAGGATTAGCGGTTAGTGAGGCTACCAGCCGAACGGTATACAAGCCGTCGGGGGCTGTGGAACCAGGGCCGCTCTTGCCGTCCCAGACCAAGTTTCCTTTACCGGCAACAGCGGTTGTGACGGGGGTAAACGTCCGTACGACTTGGCCGGATCCGTCCAGGATATCGAAATTGAGATTGCATGCGTCAGCCACCTCGTAGGAGATCAGACTGGTATCCAGTTTCTGGTCGTTGTTGGGGGAGAAGAGTTTGGGCGTGGCGTCAAGGCTCTTGACCAGTTCCTTCCGCACACCAAGGTCAATAGTCGAGGTTACGATTTTTTTGTTCCCGGCCGTATCCTCAGCTGTCAGGCGCACGGTCCAGTGATCCTTCAGACCAAAGGTATTCCAGGGTGCTATGACGGCATTGGCAATCGGCTTGTCGGAAGTCGCCACGGTACTCCATGTTGTGGGGGTATCGCCCGCACCCGCTTCGAGAACGTATGATTTGAAGTGCGAGTCGGTTGCAGTACCTTTGATCTCAATCATGACGCCTGGCGGCAGGGGATTGCCGGGGAGCGGATAGTCGATGGAGGTCGATGGTAGAGTATTGTCCAACTCCACCGTCTTCCACTGAGATGCCGTATTGCCGCAAGCATCCGTGACCGTCAGGGAAACTCCGTAACGATTATCGGGAAGTATTGCGCCAGAATCGCCCTTGCCGTCCCAGTTAAAGGTTGCAGCGCCTGCGTTCAGTTTCAAACCCGGCTGGATACGCCGTAGGACAGTCCCAAGCGTATCCGAGCTGTTCGCGTCTTTGATTATGGTATTTACAGAGAGATCCACGGTTGCTGGTTCATCGAGACTAAATCCGGCTGTGGCAACATCAAGGTTACCGTCGTTGTTCGGTGAGAAGGCAAGCGGCGCAAGGGTATAACCGTTGATCTTGACTTCCCGGTCAACCCTGACGACGCCTGTAGCGCACCCCTTGTTGCCGGCTGCATCCACCACTTCCAGTTTGAGGGTGAACACCGTACCGGGAATGTCGGTGAAGTCCCATGTCCCCAGTTGTCCCGAGACCGCTCCGTCGCCGGATATCGACTTGCTGACGCCATCGCTTCCCGTTGACATGGCCGGAGACCAGGATGAGGGATTTTCTCCAATCCCGTAATAAAGCGTGTAATGCGCGACCCTGATGTTGTCCTTTGCGCTTCCGCTTATTTCAACACCAAGACGAGTCCCTTTGGGTGTGGCGGTCCTGACGGGGCAGGGTGAAGCCGGAAGGATCAACTGCGCCAGGGGGGCTTCAGTATCGAAAACGATCACTTTCCCCAGATCCGTCTGCTTCTGGGTGTTGTCCTTGTTGGTCACGATCACCGACAGTGGGTAGCTCCCGGAAGGGAGGAGAGACGAGTCAATGCTTACACGCCGCGGCCCTTCGACTTCGATGTTCACCTCTCCTATTACCTGTGTTGAATTGCCAACCTTAACGAGATAATCCACCCGCGTGGCTCCCGCGATAGACAAACGTTCAGTTGGAAGTTGTATCTCGCCGGAAGCCTTACCGCAGGCCAGTGCCTCAGGATAAATTATATCAAATGGTGTTGTGGAGCCTCCGGCGATACTTCCAAGCATGTCAACAGGATTGACAACTGATCCGCTATGGTCGGTGGGATCAGTACATTTCGGTATTGTAAGTCCACCAGAATACGTATAATTTTTCCCGCTTATGCCGGCCCCACTCATCAATACAGTGAAGCTTTTTGATGGGTTATTGGGGTTGTCATCCGTTGGCATCGGCAGGCCAAAAATGCCGCTGGGTACGTTGCTTCCCACATACGACTGCGATACAGACTTTCCCGTATCAGAGGTAACGGCGACATCCAGTTTCTGCAATTGTTCAAACAGATCGTTCTGTCCAAAGAGACTCGGTCCGCACGCTGCAGAAGCACTGAAAGTTTCATTGGCCGTTATGATTCCAGAGAAGTTTTCCGCACCGCCTTCCGATACTACCTTGAAACGAAGCGCATAGGGCTTGATCGTAGTGATTGATTGTTGCCATACGAATGAAATAAAGCCGCCATCGGATCCTTCCTGGACGTCGATCCAGGTGTTTTTCCCCTCTGAATACTGCAAAGTAACCTTAGTCGTTTTTGCAGGGAGCGTTTCGAAGCCTGAGAGAATATACTGTCTATCTTTCTGGAAAGTGAAACTGGTTTGCGGATTGGGAGGCACGAACGTACCCCCAATAGATGCCAGCTCTACACGACTGTTGACTATTTCGCTGGTCCTGGTGCTGCGGTTGCCGGCAAAATCTTCAACCACTATGCGGAAACGGCGATTCTTAAGATATGAAATTTTTCCGTTGTCGTATGTCAGAATATAATCAGATATTGCCTTCGTGTTCGAGTCGATATCGGTCCACTCGCTGGGGTTTTCTCCCTCGCCGGTCTGAATGGTCCATTTTTTTAGCCGCGCATCGGAGGCTGCTGCAGTTAAGTTTGCATAGAAGTAGTTGTCTTTCGAGTTGTAATTGATTGGACTCAGGCCGATGCTCGCGTCAGGCAGAGTATTGTCCACCTCTACGATGAATTCGTAATCAAATAACTTGAAGGTGTATTTTCCGTCAGGAACCAGTTGGCCGTTTTCGTCTCTACCATCCCAGATAATTGAATCGACGGCATATCCCGTTTGGTCGCGTGTAAAAGCCCTGACAGCAGCTCCTTTTTCGTTCACAATGGTGAATTCCAGATGCACGGCACCGAGAGCGGTATAGTGAAGCGTAACCGTGTTTTTTGGATTGTCGGGGTTTTTGGGGGCAATGAACTCATTGTCGCGATACAGGCCCGTAACCAGCGTTGAAATGCCCCATGCTACTCGTTTACTATCTACTGCTTCATTCCCCGCCTTGTCCCAAACGGTAAGTTTGACATTGAAAGCCCCCTCGTTGGGCGGAATCCAATCGATAAAAGTATCGTTCACAACCGGCACGTCGGATGGAGGCATGATGAGGTTCCAGCTGCTAGGCGACTTCAAATCGGCATATTCCATCCTGTAACCGGCAAAATTTTTGTCGGTGGCAATCCCTTTCAGCTTTATTACAGAAGTATTCTTTGTAATATTCAGGTCAGCTGTCAGATTAAGCAACGAGCTGATACTCCATATGTCCTGCCCACTCTGCTTTGCACAGGTTCCCGGCGAGGAAATATTCTTATAATAGGTGATATATTGCTGACCCGGAGATACGCTAACGCCTGGATCGTTTACACCCTGTTCGATAGGAAGAATGCTGCTTATAGCACCACTTTCAGTATTAACCGCAAAAAACCCGTCTACCGTATCGACCAGCATGGTCACTTTATCCGCCAGCCAGGCTACCAGGTGGTTCACCTTAAAGGAGACGGTGTTGCCGGAGTAATTATCGAAGGTCGGAGGATTGGAAACGGCAATTGTATGCTTTGTTGACTCACTGCTGGTGCGATCAAAGACAATAAGGTTTTCGTAAACCTTGTTGTCAGCTGATTGAAGCTCTCTTTCTATGTAGGCAAGCTTGTCACCAGTCTGAGACCAAACAGGATTGTCAGTAGGTCCATTGTAACCTTGCAAGACCAGACCCATATCTTGATCAGTTACAACGGCTCCATCCAATCCAACCACTTTGAGTCTTCTGCTTATATTAGTTCCTGACTGCTGATTTGAAACCAGAGCGATGCTTCTAAGGTCAGGATTAATGTCAAAAACCGGGTAATACGTAGGGTAATCGGATTTTGTTTGTAAAACAATCGGGGTCACAGGGTCGATTGTATTGAAAAGCATCAGCCGTACCGTGCCATATCGAGGGGTTTCTTCGGCCATAAACATGCCGTCGGCAAACCACCGCAAATTGGAAAAACTGTATATATTATTGGTTGATGTATAAATGACTCGTTTTGCGCCGTTTACATCCGACACATTGAGCGTTTCGTTATTGCTGTCGCAATGACTCTTGTCGGCATTGCAGTGAATATTAACCGAATACACTACAGAACTGCTGTCTGGAGACCAAGCCATGCCATCTGTATACCAATAGGGGTAACCTTCGGCAATGGTGGCCATATTCGTCGTTTCAGTGTCGACAAGGCGAAGCTCGTATGCGTAGTATCCCAAATAATTTATCTGGCCATAGGCAAATACGAATTTTTTGGAATCTGGAGACCACTTCAGGTTACCAATATTCAAATCAAGCCCTGAAGCAACCTCCCTGCGCCCCTGCCCATCCATATCCTGTACCCAAATGCTTTCTTTCTCGTTCCCACTGATTTTTTCTTTTTTCCAAACGACAAACGCAATTCGTGCGCTATCCGGAGAAACGCTTGAATCTGGATCTACAAGGTAATCGTAGTTGCTGTCCGACCAGTTATCGGGAGTTATCCTCCGGACGTCCTCTCCTGTAGGCGACATTTGATAGGATCCGGACTGGTAACCCTGTATCGCGTAGTCATTGCTGAACGATACACCGCTGTCATGGGGGAGCCAGTTCCAATAGCTAGTGGTGAACGGCAATTGGCAGGTCATATTGGTTTGAAGAAGGTATGGGGTTCCAATTGCATCGGCCAACTGTGACCTGTTGGTGTCCACCTCCACCGGCAAACTCGCCAGCATGGAGTTGTTGGCATTAATCACCTTGATCTGGTACGATCCATCATCCACAACCGAACCGGCGTCGTTCTTCCCATCCCAGGTAATTGTCGTTCCAGGAGTGTTGTCCAACTCTCCGCCACTGAAAGTCCGTATCGCTATCCCTTTCGTGTTGACTACCTGGACACTGACTTTTATCGACGCCGCCAATCTGAAGGAGAAGTCGGTGGTGTCCTTGACGCTGTCTCCATTGGGCGAGATGTATGGTTCTGTCAGCGAGAGGTTGGCATCCTGGATGCTGAATGACCTGATGGCATTGTTGTTGTCCTTGGATCGCTCCACGATCAGGTTTTCGGGATCCACCGTCACGGTGATCTGATGGGAGCCGGTCTGGCCCGCATTGACGTAGGCGATTGCCCCTGAAGCCTGGGAATTGCCGCTCACCAGCGGGATGACCGTGGAGCCGATGATGGTCCCGCCTTCCTTCACTTGAACGTTGACGTTACTAACCTCCTGATCACCACCGTTCTGTACGTTTACTGTAATTGTTACCGTGTCGCCTGACTTGGGCATAGCCGGATTGATTACAACCGAATTTGTGGAAACAGCTAAATCAGGAAGGCTCAAAACATCCAGGTTTATAAAGGTAGAATTATCCTCCTTGGAAATCTCCTGAATGCTGTTGTCCGGGTCCACCTGAACGGTAATCAGCTGACCGCCATTTACGGCAATGCCCGGCCAGACGACTGTGGTCAGCTGCGACTGTCCGGTCTGGATCACCGGGATCACCTGGCTTCCCAACAAGGTGCCGCCGTTGGAGGCGGTCCCTTTGTAAGCGTTGACCTTGACGTTCTGGGCGGTGGAGAAACCGTCGTTCTTCACCAGAACGGATATGGATGCATTGCCCCCTTCGCGTGCCGGAGTGGGGGTGATGACCATGTCTTTGTAGGAAACTGACAGGTTGGGTAAGGTAGATGCATTCACCGTCAGCGGTACAGACGCACTGTTGTTATCCTTGTTCGTCTCGCTAAAGGTGTTGTTCGGATCGATCTGCACGGTGAGCGACTGGTTGACACCCGCCTGACTGGCCTTCCACGTCGTCTCCTTGACTGCCGCCCCACCGGCCGGAAGATCGACACTGAACATGGCAATCTCCAGAGGAGCACCCTGCTGGTTGATGAAGACCCTCACCGGCACGTTGAAGGCATCGGAAGTGCCGCTATTGCTCACCTTGATGCTTATTTTCACGTCCTTGCCGATATCCACCGGATTGGGTGCAGTCGCGATGTCGGACGCCAGCACCTGAAAATCGTAGGTGATCTCGGACAACAGGGACTTTGCTGAATTATTGTTGTTCTTGTTGGATTCAACCAGTTGATTGTCCGGATCCGCAACAACATAAAAAACATGCCCCTTGCTATCGGTTACCGGTATTGAGAAAGTCAGTGTTACCGGCGACTGGCCAGGGAATGCGACAATCTGCTCAGCGACCTTTTTCTCCGGGGTCACGATCCCGTCATAGACCGCAACCCTGGCTTGCGAGACGTCGTTGCGTCCCAGGTTCCAGACCGTTGCGCTCAGTACGGCATTAGTGGGGATCGTAGTTATCGTTGCAGGTATAATGGAAATATCCTCAGGCTTGATAGAGAGATCGGGATCTATCGTGGCCGCCCATACCGCCTTTACGGCCAGCGCAGTTTGGAATGGACTATCGAACCAGGCACCGTTGTCCGACTGCTGCCCCAGGAGGTAACTGACCCCGCGGCCAGACAAAGTCTTGTCGGCACCGGACGTTTGCAGGGCAATAACCGACAGGGCCGAGTCGTAGACCGTACTGGGACTGTTGCCAAAACCGCCGTCTGGATTCTGCTTTGAGGCAAGAAATGCCACTGCCTTGGTCAGATTCGAATCGAGAGAGGTGTTTTTTCGGTAAAAGTTGAAAGCGGTCAACACCGCCGTGGTGGGCTGGATCGTGCTGAAAACATCATCGCCGCTCCAGCCGCCGTCTCCGTTCTGGGTTCCCTGAAGAAACGCGATGGCCGGTCCTGTAACGGTACCGTCGTTGTAGCCTGCGACAGCCAGAGCTTTCAGGGCCAGTGCCGTATCGGTTGAGCTGCTGATGAAGTTGCGGTTACTCCCCCAACCGCCGTCGCGGTTACGGCGAGCAAGAAGTTCCTGCACCAAAGCGGAACTGTCGCTGCCAGCCTGTATCGACGCCTCGATGCGCCGCGCAAGGAAGTCGGTGTTAGAGGATGAATTATTGCCCAGCCAGGCAAATCCGGTCTGGAATGATTGTACGGCAATCGGAAAGTGCTGAAGAGTAGTAACTGACTCGGCTGTGTCACGCTCGGTAGTCAGGGGGAACTCAGCCCAGCTGCCGTCGCTCTGTTGGCGGTTCATCAGCCATGTCACGGCATTGTCAATGCTCGGCGGCAAGCTGCGAGGCGTAGACGAACCCGAACGGATGCCGGGATTGACCGCCAGGTTATCCTTGGGTGTGGAGGCAACCTGCACCAACCCTTTACCGCCGGTGAGGATGGAGTAACGGGTCAGGTAGCCGTTGCGGATATTCTCGATGCCGTACAGGTCATCGCATTTGAAGCTGTTCGGTGAAACGGCATAAATGAATGCCGTCTTGAACTGTTTTTGTGAATCAGTGGCGTTGGGGATGCGTTCTCCCTCAGCGGCGATAATGTCATCTATTTTCACGTAACGGGCAGCGCCGGTGATAGTCGTCCCGGGTTCCGGGAGTTTTTTGGGATCAATGGCCGGATTATCGATCAGCAGTATTGGTGGTACCTTGGACTTGTCGATCATTCCCATCAGGTAGAGATCCAGCGGACTGTAGTACTTCCGCCCGGCTAAGGCGGTAAAGGTGCCGTCCCCGTTGTCCTGCCACGGGTTCCCGTACATCACCGATCCCTTGGAATCCAGCAGATAGCTCCAATGAGCGCCGTCCTGGCCCAGCAGTGCAGTGCTGACATTGCCGGAGGCATCCATAAAGCGGACATAAGATCCCCAGCGGTGCTGCATCTCATGGACGAGTACGCGGAGGGTATTTTCAAAATTGGGATCGAGAGGGTTACTGACCTTGCCCGCCAGAGTGCCCATGTCGATGGTGCCCTGCAAATGCCCGGCGCTGCCATACAGGGCCGTATTATCAAAAGTTTCTCTGCCAATTCCCTTGATATCGTTTTTGGTCCCCTCATAAAAACCGTCCACCTCTGCTGAGGGCATCTTGAAATCAAAATTGGTAAAAACCACGACAAAGTCGTACTCATCCTTGTGAAGTCGGAAGAATTCCTTGGCAATGGCCTGCCGTGGTAATGCGTTGACACTCCCGTCCGGATTTTTTGCATCGTAATTTCCACTCACCTCCATAACGGTCACGTTGCCGTAGTCGCCCAAATGTCGGGCGGTGAAGTCATCGGCAAAACACGGACCGGCCTCGAGACAGGCCGCAACAAGCAGACAAGCCAAGGCCCCCCTCCATAGTCTGGAGATGATTGAATTATACGGCATCATGACGGAATCCCCCTGGGTCAAAACATACAAATTCCGATGAATTTGAGCGCCGCTCGCGTCCAAAGGAATAAAGCGCGTTCTACCATTACTTCGCGGCCCCGGACGGTGCCACCAGCAACGGCCCATTTTCCGGTTTTCTGCGCAGCCGCTCGATGCGGGTCTTGCTGCCGTCCACACGAACGATGACGGTTTCAACTCCCTTGTCGGTCTTTTCTTCCAGGATGATGCGGCCAGGGATGATCTGCTTGACGATGACGTTCTCCACCACCGTATCACCCGGCTTTATGACCTGCATCTTGCCGTCGGTGCCCCTGATTACCGCCTTGGAATCCTGTGCGGATACCTTGATGAACTGGATCTTGTCCAGCGGGGCGGCAAAGGCGGTTGCTGCGAACAAAGATGCTGCAATCAGAATTGAGACAAATGGCGTGCGGTTCATGATGACTCCTTTTTTAATGAAATAAAAAGGGGACAGGCTACTTTTCCTGTCCCCACTTTCTCGGTCTACCCCTCGGATTCAGGGTTGATTCAAGCCCGAGGTCTCGACAATCCGTTCTTGCCATCCCGGCGACCCATACGGGGTTTGCCGTTGATGCTGTTGTGCAGTCGTTCCAGTTCGCTCTCAGTTTGCGGCTGATCGACGTAGTCAGTCCAGTCGGCTGGAAGCTTTACCGGCATTTTTTCCCGCAATGCGCGTGATCCCCAACAGCACGGGAGATGTGCGAACACCACTGCCATTCCATGGCCGATGAAATCGATTTGTGCCCGCACGGGATTTGCTTCTATGTAACGGGCCACTGTCAGCAGGTGAGCGTCCTCCTGGACGATGAAGCTTTTGTATCTTCCCTGCCAGACATGGCCGCTGGTTCTGTAATGGCTATGATAGCGGCGCACATGGCTGGTCATGAACCACTGCATCCAGGCGCTCAGCTCTTCGGCACGTTCGGGCGACACCAGCAGGTGATAGTGGTTCGGCATGATGCACCAGGCGAGCACTTTGACGGGATACCGTTCACTGGCATCAACCATCAGATCCACGAATGCACGGTAATCGCTTTCGCTTTGGAAGACCTGCTGGCGTCCGTTACCCTTGTTTGTGATGTGATAGATTAGCCCATCGGCCAATCCCCGTGCTACTCGCGGCATGCTGCTCTCCTGTTTATTGGTTATTCCTTTTCACGTTACTGCCGCATAGAACCTGTATTTAGTTGGCGGCAGGCCATAAAGTAGCCTTTCCACGTTTCACTCCCCTTCTGGAGTTTTGACGGATAGCTTAATTATGCTTTTGTCCCATGTCGAGGGCTGACCACTCTCGATTTACTTAATTCTCACCTGTTCGCGATCCGGCAAGTTCAAGAACAAATTTCGCTTTGGATCAAATTCAAGATTCCGTGTGTAATCAGGGTTCAGGTAATATTTAAACTCAAGATAAGCGTTGCCTTCTTTTTTTGTCCCGATGTCAATGTCACCGAATATTTTCCCATACATCGCTTTATATAGCTTACCCTTCTCAACTTCTGATCGAATTCTGAAAATATAGTTCATATTCTCTTTATATGACTTTTTGGTTACTTTATCTGTTTTACGATCAATAAATACGTATAGTTCTTTTTTGTAACCATCCTCCGGTGCAAATCGTGGTAATTTAAATTCACTCCCTCGCTCTAAATTTTCTTCGATACTTTGTAACCCATTAAATTGCCCTGGAAAGGTTATTTTTACGTTATATTCGTAATCAGTCAGTGCAAACCTTTGGATATGTAAATTACAGTAAATATCAGCTACATTTCCCTTGCCGTATGGCCTCACCCAATCAAACTCAATCAAGTCAAACCCGACATTTTTCCCAATTACTGGAATTTCTATTCTTGATTTATTCGTATCTCGTGCATACATAGGAACGGGGTTTTCAACCTTTCTTAGTACTACTTTAATTTCAGGATTCCAGGGTTCCCAACGTATAGTAGATTTATCCTTGAAATCATATGAACTCCAACTTTCGTAATAACCAGTTTTTATAACTTTAAATCCAACGTGACCGTTAGTGGATGCAGTTCCGCTAATTGTGCCATCTGATTTAGTAACTCCATCAATTCCATTATATTTTTTTTGAGAATTAATCTGAAATCGAATTCTAACTTCAGCATGTTCAACAGGCGCACCATGTTCATCAATCACCTTAATAGTTATTTTAGCTTGATCAAACAATGATGCTTCTATCGAATTAACTGTTACAGCCATCATCAATATTGATACTGCCAAAACGATATTTATCTTTAAGTTCATCTCAAATCTCCTCTTTTTGCTATTTCATCAATTACAGATATTACATATGGAAGGGCTATATCTTTAATATCAGAATGTAACCATTGGTTATCCCTGGAAACGGGCCAAGTGCTATTATCCTTTTCTAGGTTCATATTTAATATCTCAATAGTCTCCCTTAAATCTTTTAAGGAAGCCCCCCCCCAGCCTCCAGTTGCCGTACTCAACGCCGGTATCGCATATGTCAGCAACTTATTGTAATTGAGTTTGATAGCTGAAAAGTCCACAAATGTATCTGAAAACAACACACTTTCAACACCGGGTGGCGCTATCTTCTGGAAGAACGGACGTGTAATCAATTGATTATTGTCAGTTATGCTAAGATTAGCATCATAAGAATCAAGATGTCCTCTTAAGTAAGGATTATACTGATCATCGGAAAGATTAAATTCCCACCCCATGTAATCAGATCCCGCCAAACCAAAGGGCCGACCTTTCCATTTCTCCTGCAACACCCAAGAATTTCGAGACAAATCGAAGCTGATAAGATCTGATGGAGAAGGTTGAATTCCAGAATACGTGGCTAGAACATCTTCACCGCTTGAGAAAAAATTGACGTACTTGATACTTTCCGGTAGTGCTGCAAAGCGGTTGCGCCAGGTAAGCTTGTTACGACCATCACTTGTTCCAGCGAATAATTGATACCATTCACTGGTTCCGAAACGTCTTTGATAACCAAACCAGTCAGAATGAACCATTGTATTTTCTGGGCCAAATTGTTTGTTCAATTGTCCATTTCCATATCCGGTATAGTCACCCAGATAGGACTCAAGTGCCACGGCAGCATTGAACATAAGATAGGAAGTTACATTCAGTTGGTTTACAGGTATTTGAAAGTGATCGGCAAGGTAACTTGAAACCACCATGTTTCCGAGGCTATGAGCCATAAGCGTGACCGGAGAATTACCGACAACCTCTTTCAGCTTCGGACCGAGTATTTCTGCTGTTTCAAAGGCATGAACTACGTTCGGGTAATAGCCCCAATCCGGACCGTCAGTGCTGTACCATGAGACGCCGACAAAACGTGCTTTTGAGCCAGCCCAGTAGAGGCGCTTGAACAGCTCGGCGTGCCAGCCTCGGGCCGCTTGCCCGTTTACATTGGATCCATGCAAAAGAACAAAATATTTGTCATCGTTCTGAACGTCAAAACCTTCGAATTGCTGCTTGTTTGTAAAATCATCTTTGGTTAGCCTGTTTATTTCTCCCCCGCTCCCGGAGGCCAACGACGGCGCATTGGGCGCGTCTATTGCCTGTATGAGGTTAACATGCCTGAACATCTGCTCAATCCCATCGATACTGATATTAAGAGAGGCACTGAACACAACCTTATTGTCCGGATCGTACACATCAAGCACCAGCGGTGAGGTGCTTTGCCCAGTGCCTTCAACAAGAATTATCCCATTGCCAGATGTCCCTATAGATGCAATAAAATCAGGATTGAGTATATAGGATGCGAGTCCTCCGCGGACGTCGAGGTTGACAATTTCGTTAATTCGCTTGCCAACCATCCTCTGAGCTGTCGGCACATCGCTCAGATAGGTTCCGCTGGTACTGCTTGTAAGGTTATTACTGTAAACGAATTTAAGGCGCTCAGAGGCGGTCTTGAGAGCGTAGCGATAGGTTGAAGGGCTATATTTGTCAACAACAGGCTTGATATTGAGATAAATCGGGAACCAGTCCACCAGATCACGAGTGCCGGGTATAGAGGTACTGAAGGCGTTATTTCCGCTTCCCGGTATTCCCGTCCCCTCGGTATCCCCATTGCCGTCATCATCATTCACCCAGAAGTAAAATGTATCTCCGTTGGCTGCCCGGTCGATGTCATCCTGTTCGATCTTGCGGTTGTGGTTGTAATCCGGTACCAGCAGACCTAATGCCAGAGACAGATTTACCATTTCGCTTCTTATATCCGCCGTGCTGCCGCGATTAAGCACTGCCTGGATGGTGTAGCTTTTGGTGATGTCAAATTGTGTCCCGGCATAGATGGTGGCAAGGCCGTTGTTGCCTGCTACTGTGCCGACGTAGGTGTTGTTCTCGTAGATGTCGATATCCACGGAGAGTGGGGTGTACTCCTGCGGTTGAATGGTGTAGCTGATGCGGGCATCACTGCGAGCGTAACCTTCGCTGGTAACAGGGATCGCCTTTGGTTGCAGGGTTAGCGATGTTGTTACGCCGTAGACGGTGTAGTCGGTTGTCTGCTGTATGCCGTCGATGCGGATATCGCCCGGCTGTGCTGAGAAGAACACCGGCTGTTGGCCGCTCTGCAGCGTTACCATTACTTCGGGAAGCTTGCATCCGGTATTGTCACAGATGAGGTCGCCGGTCGGGTATTCGGTAATGGTAAGCTGCGATGTGCCGAATAGGTTTGGATCAGTGGCCATGCCGGAGAAGCCGGGCAGGTAGCTCGGGCCGTTCACGAATTTGGTGGTCAGGACGCGGGGAGCCCGTATGTCGAACACTCCGTAAGCCTGGACGAAGTTTGTCCCCGGAACGCCGGGTGTGATGTAGGTTGCCTGGTAGCGTCCGTTCTGGAGATTCTGGGTAGCGGACAGGCTGCCGCTCGTTGTCTTGTATACTACGTTGCCATCCCTGACCGGCTTGGTGGTGACCAGACCGCTCCATGAGAGATGCCACTTTCCGCCATCAGTAGGTGCAAGCGTTACGCTGTCCTGCATGAGGAATAGTTCCGATACAAGCGGCGCGGCAAGGGGCTGCCCCGCTTTGGCGGCATTGATGCGGCGGCCGGTGTTATCGACAAGTTGCAGGCTGCGGATATAGAGACCGGGCGGGATGTAGTCGCCTGTCGCTCCTCGCGTTCCTTCGCTAAACAGGGTGAAGTCGGATGCTGGGATCTCCGGTGCGGATACGCGAACGGTATAGCTGGTATCAACGCTGTTCCCCAGGATCGTGTTGACCACGGCGCCGATGTAATCTGTCTTTATTGTCAGGTTCGGCTGGGTTACACAGTCTCCGTAAAGTGGATAGGCCACAGCGCATGTGGATGGCTGATACAAAGTTACATTCCGGGCATCCGCGGGAAGCGGTACGAATGGGTTACGTGACTGGGGAGCAGCGGGCTTAAAACTGAGCGGGACATTGGAGACCGGATTACCGAACTGATCGACGACACGGGCAACGAGACTGCCGGCAGGGTTGTTGGCAATGGCGCTATTCCAGTCTCCCAGTGACTTGACGATGTTTACCGGTACATCGGGCCAGGCCAAGACGAGGAAGTGGTCCTCCAACTGAATAGTACCGGCGGAGCCGCTTACGGAGGCGGTGACTGAGTTGACCCCCACCTGGGTCAAATTTGCGGCGCCGGGGAGGTTCGCATAGCCGGGATTGCCATCAGTCTTCTTGCCCAGTGTAAGCACAGCATAGGCAATGCCGAGCTGGTTGGTTGTGGCGGGAATGCTCTGGTTACCGTCGAAGTTGCCGCCGCCATCAATAATCCTGAACGTAACCGGTGCCCTGAGGACAGGTTTCCCTCGCCCGTCGAGAACCAGCACGGCCAACGGCATAGCCAGCGGTTTGTTGACGATCCCGTCTTGCTGGTCGGAAACCGGTATTTTTACGATCCTGACCGCGGACTGGGGGTCCTGGTTGGGCGTTGGTGTAAAGGGGGCTCGAAGGCGTGCGACAATGTACTCGTTTGCCCATTGAGTTGCCGTCATCCCCCCGGCAACACTCCCTGACAGCATCCATCCCGATTCGCCGGTTATCGGGTCTTCCTTGATGTAGCCGATACCGCTCCAATCCAGGTAGCTCACTTCATTTTGTGGAATGGTAACCGTCAGCCCCTGATTAACCGCATTCACGATATCGGCCTTGACTGTATCGTCGAAGGGAATTGTGAGAAGTATCGCGTCGATGTTGGTTCTGTCGATGGAGACGATGGGAGTGCTGTTTGCCTTTGCCAGTTGCAGCAGCTTGGCCGTAGAAACCGAATCCGCCTTGAGGTCGTCCTCGAAGATGCGGTTCTCCAGGATCGAACCCTGCAGTGCGGAAAGCCGCATGAAATCTCGCTCGTTACCGTTCCGGCCAACGATTTCGATCCGCTTATACCCGGCATCCAGAAAGAGGCCTTTCCATTGGATGTCGTGGGGGGTGTCCATCAACCGGGTGACCTCAAGCTGTGCCCCGACAGTGGCAATGGTGACCGCGGGACGAGAGACGCTCTGACCGAGCAGGGACGCCAGGTCGTCTTCCGATTTGTTCCAGCGATCAATGTAGCCGATCGCCTCCTTGTGCAGAATGGCTTCGGCGTCATCCGTATCGGCAATGGCAGCAGGTGTGGCAGCCTTCTGGGAAACCACGCCGATGACTGAGAGGTTTCCTGCGATTTGGTTGGATGTGATCCGCTCCGTACCGTTGGGGGTGATGACATCGATGTTGAGGGAAAAGTCCCCTCCCATAGGGAGACCGTCCTGTGCGACGATGATCCGTTCGCCGTCGATGGTCAGTACCGGACGCAACCGCACCAGGTAGGCCGGGGTGTTGTCAAGGCCACCGTAGGAGTCGATAGTATTCTGGTCTTCGACTGTTTCCGGCTCGGCGCGCAGGGCAACTTTTCTATTGGAAATCTTTTGAGCGTCGAGGGTGATGGAGAACATGTCATTGCCATTGGATGTCCCGGTGAAGGCGACTTTGTGTTTCAGCTCGTCCGGCAAGGACTGGTATTCTCCGGTGATGGCGATCTGGTTAAACTGGAGACTGGACGGAATGATCTTGAGGATGTCGGGGATCAGGGTTACGCCGTCCTTGAGGTCACTCCAGCTCTTGCCCGGCTGGCTCGTCGCGAGGGAGTCGTTGAGTGTTCCTTTCAGATAATCGAGCGGACTCACCGTTTGCACGGCATTCAGATAGTTGTCCCGCAAGGTTGACAGGATATCTGCAGAGATGCCCGCGCCCTGGGTGCGGGTATACCCTTGGGGCTTGATGCTGGTATCCAGTCCGAGCCAGATCTTGCCCTGATCGTCAATTGCCGCGCCGCGATAGTTGGAGTAGGGAATGAAAGACTCGACCCAGATGTGTTCGATCTGAAAGTTGGTTATCGTTCCGCCGGAGATGACCGGCTTGACGGGGATACCGGCCTTTTGCAGGAAAGTGTAAATCTTGATCGGATCATCCAGCCCGGTGAGGTTCTTTGGCCTTGTTCAAGTCTGGAAAGAATTCGATGGTGCCCCGCACGTAACGAGCCGGAAAATTGGAGGCCCGTAAGAGCGCCACCAGCAGCGCGGCCTGATCTGCGTCGTTGCCGCTCTTCTGGCGCAGGGTCTCTCCTGCCCCCTTCATGCTCCCCCAGTACCATTCTGTGTCCACGCTATTCTTGACCCATTCATAGATCAGAACCGGATTCCACTGGAGCGACTGGGCCAGATCGGCAATCTCCTTAGAAATGGGAGCGTCGGGGCTGGCAGCGGTATCAGCGGCGTAGACGGTGCGATCACCGCCTTTGTAAGCGGGCTTGACTACGGGAGATGAAGCGGGGTCTCGGGGTGGATAATTGGAGTGTTTGTAGGGGAGCGCCCCCAGCAGCGGGCGGGAACGTTTGGGAACGAGTCTGTTGATGGCATCAAGAAGTTGCTGCAGGCCATCAGTTCCGCCATTTCCGATCACAACATCAAGCGCGGCGAGCAGATCGCCCAGTGCGGCCGGAAGCGTTGACGACACTGACTGCTGGCGGTCAGCGGCGTTGCCCCCCTGAGCGGACACGTGCTCTTCAAGGGACGCCTTGTGCTCTGTGTAAAGCAGCTTCAACGCGGAGAGTTCCTCGCGAAGCGTGGTCAAGCGTGACAATTCGGTTGATATCAGCTGACCCGAGCGGTTCTTGACTATGGCCTGGGACACAACCACGCGCATCCCCGTCGCCGTGCGTGAGAGATCAGCCGCAATTGTAGAAGCATTACTTGGGGCAGGCAATAGATATATGGATGCAACCACCGCAAGAAGCGTGAACAAGCGGGACATGAAACCCTCCGGATGACATTAAATGCATAGCAGGCTGACAGGCGTGTGCCGTGCGTTGCGGCATAATCAACTTAGACAGCTTTGCGCAACCTCCAAGTCATCGGTCTGAGTTTAAATTTGAACAATACAATTAATGCGCGCCAAACTACTTTAAAATAACGTTTGAGTCAATTAAATAAAAATAGTTTTTAATTTTTTTATACTTATTATCGCCAGTGCCGGAATCTTGGCGATTAAGTTGAGCTTCGAGGAAATTGGATGCTGCTTTGAACGGAATGGAAATGGTGCTGGAGGAATACAATGCGCTACGTAACCGTTACAAACTGGAACGACCAAAACAAACAAGGGTTCCCGGCAACTGCCGGGAACCCTTGTTTGTGTCAGACTCTTAAATGTAAATTTTTGATCACTATGCGAGATTTGCTACCGTGGATTTATTGCCACGTCAGCACGAAGGCCCGTAATTTCCCGCCGTTTTCGTCGCGGTAATAAACCACCTTGATATTGTCCGCAATACGTCCGCGCTGAATCTCATACCCCTCTTTTTTCTCGGTAGAGTCAATGCTGATGGCCGGTTTTTTCGTCACCTGGCTCAGCACCGCCTTCATAAATGATTCCGGTACGCCCTGTCCGCCCCGGTCAATTACCTGGATGGCCTTGATGGCCTGGGCCTCGCGCAGTACTTTGAATTCGGTGACCCGTCCCTTGTATCGCTCCCAACCGGGGTTGGCGGCACTGAACTGCTTGTCAAGGGCATAGCGCGGGATAAAGTCGGGCAGGGTTGTTGGCCGCGCTGCTGAGGGTGCCGGAGTTGTCTGGTTCTTCGCCCCGCGGTTTTCTGCAATGGCTGACAGCACGGCCTTGTCACTCATCCGGTCCACTGCCGGAGGTACAGGGGTAGTTGCTGCGGGCGCTTTGGCTGGAGCAGGTGCTGGAGTTGGCGCTGGTGCACTTGGAGGAGGGGGTACCTGTGCGGCAGGTGCCGCAACCGTCGCTGGTGCTGTTTTGGCTGTGTTCGGTTCCGGTTTGGGGGCCGGTTTTCGCTGCTGCAGGTATGTTATCACAACGACTGCAACGATGACAGGCACCAGCCAGAGCAGAAAAGCTCCCCTTTTTGAACGGGTCGGCTTGGTTTCAACGGTATCTATGTGCTCGGCATCCCAGTCATGCGTCAGAGAGGGTGTCGCCTGTTCAAGCGTTTCGGGTTCAGGGGTGCTGTTGACCGCATTATCAAAGGAGCTGTTGAATTCGGAATAGACCTTTAATTGCCGGCGTGGGGCGTAGGTGATGCCCTGCTCCTCCAAAGATGGTTCGGGGGTGGCCGGGGTGACAACCGGAAACTGCAGCTCGGTGGTGACCTGTTGCGGAGGAGCAGCTTCGGAGACCGCCGCGTGGCCGGAGGGAGCGGGAGATTCTGCGCCGCCTGGCGGTTGCGGCCTGAAGTCTGCCGATGCAATTGGTTCCGGCGCTGCAAGTTCCTCATTTTTGTTTGGCTTGCTCAGGAGTGTGGCAAGAAGCTGGTGCAGTTCAGATAGCAGCTGAACATCTTCTGCCGACGTGTCGAGCCATCCCTGATACGGTTTCAGGATTGCGTCGCTTATCTGGTTGGAGGGAGCCAGCAGCACAAAGCGCGTCCGCTTACGCCCCAGCTGTTTTTTCAGGTGCATGAGCAAGATATCGGCCGAGAGGCCGGATAAATGGGTCTGAACAAAGACCACATCCGGCTTTTCGATTGCGATCTCTTCGCCACCCTTTTCAAGGTTGTTGACGACCCGGAGACGAATGTTTTTGTCGTCGGTCAGACGCCCGAAAATCTTTCGCAGACGCGCCACGTCAGTGATTAACAGCAGATTGCTCACAGGACACCACCTTACCCGGAAATTGCGCCATTGTACGGGATGAAGGAATGTTATTCAACACTTATTGATGTCCGGCCGGAATCGGAACCGCGCGTTAGAATCTACGCAAAAGGAAGCGTACATATGCGGAACACGTGCCGGTTGCATGTGCTTTTAGTTTGACAAAACGGTGCCGTGAAAATTATTATAATAAGATTCAGATTTTGATGAGAACTTACTGGGGGAATTATGGGCAAAACGTATAAAATAGCGGTTCTGGCAGGCGATGGCATCGGTCCTGAGGTCATGGCTGAAGCGCTTAATGTTCTTGATGCGGTAGAGAAAAAATGTGGCGTAACCTTTACACGTACACCTGCCAACGTCGGGGGGGCCGGTATCGACAAGGAAGGCAAGGCGCTTCCGCAGAGTACGATTGATATCTGTAAAGCCTCCGACGCCATTCTGTTCGGTTCGGTCGGCGGCCCGAAATGGGAGACTCTGCCGCCGGATGAACAGCCCGAGCGCGGGGCTCTGCTGCCGCTCCGCAAGATTTTCGGGCTGTATGCAAACCTGCGACCCGCCATCATCTTTCCCTCCTTGA
This sequence comes from uncultured delta proteobacterium, assembly GCA_963760075.1. GTDB lineage: Bacteria > Desulfobacterota > Desulfuromonadia > Geobacterales > Pseudopelobacteraceae > JACRCG01. Next base: position 442,091 of record CAVXBQ010000005.1, read on the forward strand.
CCGGTGCATCGTCGCTCAAGGAAGAGGTGATCGGTGGCGGTTTCAATATTCTGGTCATCCGCGAACTGACCGGCGGCATCTATTTCTCCCAGCCGAAAGGTATCGAAGGGGTCGGGCGTGAGCGGGTCGGCGTTGACACCCTGCGTTACTCCGTACCGGAGATTGAACGCATCACGCATGTTGCGTTTCAGGCGGCCCGCAAGCGAGACAAAAAGGTCTGTTCAATCGACAAAGCCAACGTGCTCTCCTCATCGGTGCTCTGGCGCGAAATTGTCATCGGCATCGCCAAGGAATATCCGGATGTCGAACTGACCCATATGTACGTCGATAATGCGGCGATGCAGCTGGTGAAATGGCCCAAGCAGTTTGACGTAATTCTGGCAGAGAACATGTTCGGCGACATCCTTTCCGATGAGGCCGCCATGCTGACCGGTTCGCTCGGCATGCTCCCCTCAGCCTCGCTGGCAGAGGGAACATTCGGCATGTACGAACCATCCGGCGGCTCTGCCCCCGACATCGCCGGCCAGGGTATTGCCAATCCGATTGCCCAGATTCTCTCGGCTGCGATGATGCTCAAATTCTCTTTCGGCATGCTGGACGCTGCAGATGCCATTGACAAAGCTGTGGAGAAGGTGCTTGATCAAGGATACCGGACGGCTGACATTTTCCAGAACAAGGCGGGCGAAAAGCTGGTCAATACGAAGGAAATAGGTGCGGCAATAATCGCAAATCTGTAATACTCACTTCAATCAGAAAAGGAATAGAAGCAATGAAAGTCGGAATCGTTGGATGGCGCGGTATGGTTGGTTCGGTTCTTATGCAGCGGATGCAGGAAGAAAACGACTTTGCTCTCGGCTTCGAACCGGTGTTTTTCACCACTTCCCAGGCTGGACAGCCGGCCCCCATGAACGCGGGCACCCTGAAGGACGCCTCGGACATCGCCGAGCTCAAGAAGCTGGATGTGATTATCACCTGCCAGGGTGGCGATTACACCAAGGCGGTTCACCCTGAACTGCGCAAACAGGGGTGGAACGGCTACTGGATCGATGCCGCCAGTACTCTGCGCATGGAGAACAACGCCGTCATCATCCTCGATCCGGTCAACCGTGACGTCATTGATGCCGCGCTGGCCAAGGGGGAGAAGGATTTCATCGGCGGCAACTGCACCGTCAGCCTGATGCTGATGGCGCTCGGCGGGCTGTTCCGCGCCGGCGTGGTGGAATGGATCAGCTCCATGACCTATCAGGCTGCTTCCGGTGCCGGCGCACCCAATATGCGTGAACTGCTGGCGCAGATGGGGGTTCTGAACGGAGTTGTAGCCGAAGAGCTGAAGAACCCCGGTTCGGCGATTCTGGAAATCGACAAGAAAGTGACCGCCACTCTGCGCGACGGTCCACTCCCGACCAAAGAGTTCGGCTTCCCGCTGGCCGGAAATGTGCTCCCCTGGATCGACCGGGAAGTTGAGGATGGCCAGAGCCGTGAAGAGCTGAAAGGTTTTCAGGAAACCAACAAGATCCTCGGCACGACGACTCCGATTCCGGTTGACGGCATCTGTGTTCGCGTCGGCGCCATGCGTTGCCACAGCCAGGCTATCACCATCAAGTTGAACAAGGATCTGCCGATTGCAGAGATCGAGAACCTGATCAAAAATGACAACCAGTGGGTCAAGCTGATCCCTAACACCAAGGCTGATTCTCTGGCGGGACTCACTCCGGCTGCGGTTTCGGGAACTCTGACCGTGCCGATCGGCCGTGTTCGCAAGATGAAGATGGGACCGCAGTACGTGTCGGCCTTCACCTGCGGCGATCAGCTCCTGTGGGGAGCGGCGGAACCGCTTCGAAGGATGCTGCGTATTCTGCTGGAGAAATAGATGGAGCGACTGCTTTTCCGCGATAGCTGCGTAAGTCTTCATCGGCACTTGTGCGGCGTACCGAGTGGTACGCCTCCTCGCACCGACTCGACAGCCTTGCTCTCACGAAAAATCACTCGCTCCAGATGATTCTTTTAAACGCCCCGAACGGGGCGTTTTCACTTTGTGAGACCTTATGACACTACAAACAAAACCCGAACTCCTCGCTCCGGCCGGTTCACTGGAATCCTTCTTCGCCGCCATGGAAAAAGGTGCCGATGCCGTGTATGCCGGACTGCAGGAATTTTCAGCCCGAGCCCGCGCCAAAAACTTCTCGCTGGCCCAGATGGAGCGGATGCTGGCCTATGCCCATGGCCAAAACCGGCGGATTTACATCACCCTCAACACCCTGGTGAAGGAGAAGGAGCTGCCGCAGCTGGTGGATACGCTGGCTGCACTGGCCGGGATGCGGGTCGATGGCGTGATCCTGCAGGATCTGGCGGTGGCGCGGCTGATCCGCAATCACTTCCCCTCCATCCCGCTGCACGCCTCAACCCAGATGACGATCCACAACACTCCGGGCGTCAAGATGCTGGAGGAGCTCGGTTTCCAGCGGGCCGTGCTGGCGCGTGAACTGGCGGTTGATGAAATTGCCGCCATCGCCGCCTCCACACCGGTCGAGATTGAATGCTTCGTCCATGGCGCACTCTGCTTCTCCATCTCGGGGCAATGCTTCTTCTCGTCACTGCTGGGTGGCCACAGCGGCAATCGCGGTCGCTGCGCCCAGCCCTGCCGCCGCCTGTACAGCCATCGCGGCAAGGAGGGGCACTACTTCTCCACCAGCGACCTGTCGGCGATCGATCTGCTCCCCGACCTGATCAAGGCCGGGGTGAAGTCGCTCAAAATCGAGGGGCGGATGAAATCGGCCGAGTACGTCGCCTCCGTGGTCGAAGCGTACCGCACCGTGCTCGATGCCCCGGAAAAATCGCACAAGGAGGCGCTGGCTGCCGCCAAGGGGATACTGAAATATTCCTTCGGCCGCACTCCGACCAAGGGCTTTCTGGCTTCACAGCAACCGGATGACATCGCCAACCCCTGGCAGAAGGGTGGGCACCGGGCGCTTTATCGGTCAGATCAAAAGCATCAAAGGGAAGAGCCTGATTTTTGAAACCAGAGATACGCTCTATGTCGGGGACCGTCTGCGGGCTCAGCCCAAAAGCGACATGGCCGGGCAGGCCTGGACCGTGCGCGAGATGATTCTCAATCGCAAGAAGAGCATGGAGGCCCCGGCAGGAAGTCTGGTGGAGGTTGAGACGCCGTTCAGCTTTTCCGTCGGCGATTCGATCTACAAAGTGTCATCCAGGGAAGCCTATACCCTGAGTGACAACGCCTGCCAGCGCAGGCTCGAAGGGGCGCAGGGAGACAAACTCCCCTGCAGGCTGGTCGTTTCGCTGAAGGACGAACAGCTTCATATCTCTGCCTCGGTGGCGGGGTATCACCACGAGTTCAGCTTCCCGCTCGGTCCACTGGAACCGGCTCGCAGCGGCGACATGCAGGCGGTTCTGTCCGGCCAGTTCTCGAAATGCGGTGATACCCCGTTCCGGCTCGATTCGCTGGAGGCGCCAGATTTCCCGGCGGTCCTGATCCCTTCGGCTCTGTTCAAGGATCTGCGCCGCCGGTTTTACCAGCAGCTGCACGAGGCATCCACGGCTGTATTCCGGGAACAGCTCGCAACTGCGCGTAAGGGCGCTCTGAAGGAGTTGGCGGATGTGCAGGCCGCCACGCATCGTCCCGCATCACGCGAGACTCTGACGGTTGTTGTCGCTGACCCGAAAGAGTGGCGGTTTCCGCTTCAAAACGGCGCTGACGCGACGGTGCTGCCGCTCTACAAAGGCGGCTATCCACCAGATTCCGACCGCCGTCCCGCGCATGCGCGGTTCGGAAGAACTCATTATCTGGCAGCTCCCGTTCATACTCTTTGATCGTGATATCCCGCTGTATCGCGACACGCTCCGCACCCTGTACCGCGCCGGTTTCCGCCGTTTCGAGGCGGCCAATCTGTCCCATTTTGACCTGTTGCGCGGCCTTGAAGATCTGCAGATCTCGACCTGGCACCGCTGCTTTTCGCTCAACAGCCAGGCGCTGGCCGCCTGGCGGGAACTTGGCGCTAATGCGGCAACGCTCTATCTGGAGGACGACAGCGCCAATCTTGCCGAGTTGCTCACGGCCGGCGTTGACATCGAACGGCGGCTGATGGTCTATTCACCTCTGCCGGTGATGACCACCAAGATCCGCATCAAAGACGTGCACGCCAATACGCCGCTTCGTTCGGACCGCGGAGAAACCTACCGCGTGACGAGCCATGACGGCCTGCAGACGATCAGCTCCTCACTGCCATTTTCGCTGACGGCGCGGCATGGTGAATTACTGCAGAAGGGGTGCAGTTCGTTTGTGATCGATCTGAGCGAAGAGCCTCGCGAGAGGTGGGGTGAAATCATCGCCGCTTTCAAGGCGGGACGCGAGCTTCCCGGGACGACCGAATTCAACTATGCAGCGGAGTTGGTGTAAATGAGAGCATATCTGGTCGTTATTCTGAACATCCTGCTCCTGACAACTACCGCCTACGCCGGAAGAACCATAGAAGGTATGGTTAAGGCGGTCTACGACGGCGATACCGTGCTGTTGGCCACCCGCGAGGAGAGCAGGCTCAAGGTGAGGCTGTACGGCATCGACGCTCCCGAGACCAGAAAGCCCGATAAGCCGGGACAGCCGTTCGGCGATATAGCCAGGCGCACGCTGATGTACAAGGTCATGGGGCGGCGGGTCACTGCAGAAATTGTGGACATCGATCAGTATAAACGTGCGGTGGCGATTATCCGCTATGAGGGGAGGGACATCAACCGCGAGATGGTGGCGGAGGGGATGGCGTGGGCGTATCGCCAGTATCTGCATGCCCCGTACGAGTCCGAGTATATCGGAGCGGAAAGCGTGGCCCGCTCACGCCGGGCCGGACTCTGGAGAGAGTCGAATCCGCAGCCCCCCTGGGAGTTCAGAAACGGGCGTAAGGGGAAACATTCACGGCACCGGTGATCGGCACGTAACGACAGATCACGCGACTATCGCCATCGGCACGGAATGGGGCTATTTCGGTGCCAGATACCCGATGCGGATTCCGCCCCAATGCCTGTTGTTTATAACCAGCGGCTTTGACATGTCATTTAAAATTTCACCGGTGTCGCGCCGGTAGGTCTGCAGCAGGAACCCATCCGTATTGCGGGCGCAGCGGATGCCGGTGCGATCATTGAACATCCGTTTGGTACGGTTGTTGTTCCTGTCGGTTTCAAGATTACCGGTCAACGGTTTGGTGAAGCGCAGGTTATGACAGGGGAGATAGCCGTTGTTATCGACGCAGATGGCAAACAACACCTTGTTGTCACGGTTGACGATCGTTTCCTGTATCGGTGAAATAACCTTGTCAAAGAATGCATCGAATCTGGTCGTATATTTTTGCGGATCGGTATTGGGAATCGGTATATAATTTCTGTCGAAAAGGCACTCAAGCGTAATGGTTCGCTCCTTCAGCGCTTGTTCGATGGCAGCCTGAACCTGGACCTCCATTTCGCGAATGTAGCCTTTCACGGAATCGTGATAATTGCCGACGGAGAACTTCCCAACCGACCCGTAAATCTGTTCAACTGCATCTGAGAACGTCGCAAAGCCCTCGCTGGTACGTTGCATCATCGTATATGTTTCCCCTGCGCTCTGAGAAACAAGATGAATCATTTCAGAAATATGATTTGTAGTGGCATTCTGCTCTTCGGAAGCGGTAGCGATCTGCTCGATCATAACCCGCGACTCGTTCGCATGGTTTTTGATGTTTTCCAGGCTGTCACGAGCCTCTTCCGCCTTGGCCAGCCCCGTCTTGACCAGCACACTTTCCGCCCCGATCATGTCTGCTGCGCTGCGGCTGGTCTTCTGAATATTTGCCACGACCCTCTTGATCTCGCGTGTTGAAGTGGTGGTCTTTTCAGCCAGCCCTTTTACCTCGCTGGCAACTACCGCAAAGCCTCTGCCGGCGTCGCCGGCACGGGCCGCCTCAATAGAAGCGTTAAGGGCCAGCAGGTTGGTTTGATCGGCAATGTCTTCGATCAGAACAACCATTTCTCCGATATGAGTGGAGGCGGCCTCCAGTTCACGGATGATCACCAGGGTGCCATTCACGCTCTCGCTGATCTGCTGCATGCAGTTCCAGGTTTCTTCCACGACCGCCATGCCGCTGTTGGCGGCGCTGTCAACGGCGCTGGAGAGCGAGGCCGCCCGGTGGGTATTCTCGGTTACGTCATGAATCGTCTGGGCCATCTCCTCCGAAGAAGCGGCAACGGTAACGGCCTGATCCTTCTGCTCCTGGGTCATCTTCAGTGTCCGTTCTGTACCGGCAGCCAACTCGCAGACGTTTGTGCCGATCAGGCAGGTTTGTGAGTACAACTCGGAAAAAGTATTGCGTATTTTCGCCGTCAGGTTGTTGACCTCTTCTCCCAGTCGCCCGATCTCGCAGGTCGTGCGGACCTCAAGGACCTTGGTCAGATCGCCTTCGCTGCCGGCCAGATCTCCCAGTTGTTTATAGAGCTCCTTGATCTGCTGAACCACGGTGCGGTTGAAAAAAACATATAACGTTCCCAGCATGACAAAAAAGAAAAACACGCCAACCGCCGACATGACCAGCGTCAGGCGCAGCGCCGAAGCAAAACCGTCTTCAAGGGAAGTCGTAAGAATGACACCGCCCAGATATTTCGAATCGCCCTTGTGGCAACCACGGCAGCGCTCTTCATTCGCCAATGGAACCGCCAGATCAAGAAAGCGCTTCCCCTCTTTGCTGGCTGACAGTTCCCTGGGTGACCCGGAAGCGATGGCTGCGCGCATCTCCTCACTTACCGTCCCGCTCCCCCACTCCTTCCCGTCGGCATTAAACAGCCGGATGCCGGCGACACCCCCCTTGGTCTTGATTTCGGCGACATATCCCCCGAAATCCTTCATATCGCCTTTAATCATCTGATTGAGGATATCGTGGGTGACGGTAGATGCCAACTGGCGAGCATTTTTCCTCTGCAGGTCGATGGTGGAGGAATATTCAAGATAGATTGTAGAGGATGCCGAGACCAGCAAAGCCCACGAAGAGTGTGGCAGCGATGATGATGATGATCTTGCGGGTTAGGCTGGACTTGAACATGGTGATCACCTGTTTGGCTGAGAATTTAAAATTATACAAGCGGGGATACTACACCAGGATGAGGGATTATACAAACCGATTGTTGAGTTATGATATGCTGTTTTAGGTGTGAGGGCGGAAAGAAAAAGGCCCGAAAGAGTAATCTTCCGGGCCTTGCATGAACTATAAAAAGACGCTGCGTTAGTTCGGGTATACCGAAACTTTTTTACGATCCTTGCCAAGGCGCTCAAATGCAACCACGCCTTCGATCAGGGCGAACAGGGTGTAATCCTTGCCGCAGCCGACGTTGTTGCCGGGATGAATCTGAGTGCCGCGTTGACGATAAATGATGTTACCGGCTTTGACGCTTTCGCCGCCGAATTTCTTGCAGCCAAGACGCTGTCCGCCTGAATCTCTGCCGTTTCTTGAACTACCACCAGCTTTCTTATGTGCCATTTCCGTATCTCCTGGGAAAAATATTTATGCGGTTTTGATTAAGCAGTAATCTTTTCGATCTTGAGGACGGTCAGGTGCTGACGATGACCGCGCAACTTGCGTGAGTCTTTACGACGCTTGGACTTGAATACGAGGACTTTTTTGCCTTTGCCCTGTACAGCAATTTTGGCTGTTACGGAAGCCCCGGCAACGAGCGGTGCGCCCACAACCGTCTTTTCTCCACCCACCATAAGGATTTCAGCGAATTCTATGCTGTCGCCGATTTCGCCCTCAAGTTTTTCAACCTTGAGAAATTCGCCTTCGGTAACCTTGTATTGCTTTCCACCTGTCTTGATAACTGCGTACATATGCCATCTCCATCCGCTTCTGATTTTTAAAGAGTTATGGAATATAGATACATGGGCGAAACAAGTCAAGCAGAAAATAACACCGGCAGATCAGATGCACACATTCTGCCCGGCAGGATCGTATTGCCATGTGGGCGTGCACTATTTTCCCGGTACGTCACCAAAAAGTTCGTCAAAGATGGCCTGCACGGTTGTGATCCGGTTGGCTTTCCAGGCGTTGGTCCCGCAGAAAACCAGACCGGTCTCAACATCGCCACGCTGGGCGCGATCCAGTGCAGTGACGATGCAGAAGCGTTCGCCCGACTCCTTGTAAGAGCATTTTTTCAGGCAGCCCATGCGGCAGGGGGTATGGTGGTCAAGATCGTACTGGCGGATATTTTCCTTATTGGTTAAAATGGCCCGTCCCGGCAGTCCGGCCGGGCTCATAATCAGGCCGATGTCTTCTTCGGTGCATTCGATGTAGCGCTGTTTGAATTCGTCACTGGCATCACATTCTTCGGTACAGACAAAACGGCTGGCCATCTGAACTCCGTCAGCCCCTTCGGCAAGCGCGTGCTCCAGATCGGCCCGATCCCAGATTCCTCCGGCGGCAATCACCGGCACCGCAGTACCATACTCATCGCGAAAAAACGCCTTGATCTCACGTACCGTTGCGTATTGGTCGTACTCACCGGTTCCGATATTTTCCATCTTTTCACCCAGATGCCCGCCGGCCGTATCCGGATCTTCCACCACCACGGCATCCGGCAGCCGGTGATAGGCTTTCTGCCACTTACGTGCGATAAGTTGAGCCGCCCGAAGTGAGGATACAATCGGGACCAGCGCCACATCGGGATGGTCGGCTGTCAGTTCCGGCAGTCCCATCGGCAGGCCGGCGCCACAGACGATCACCTTGGCACCACCTTCGATGGCCGCCTTGACGAGCGGTTCAAAGTCGGAGAGTGCGACCATGACATTAACGCCGATAACTCCGTCGGGAGCAATTTCGTATGCCTTGCGCAATTCAGCTTTAAAGGCTTCCGTTTCTGCCTGGAAAAAATTCTTGCCATCATAGAGGCCGCTGTTAAGAGCAATGCCTGCAGCCGCTACCAGCCCGACACCACCGTTTTTTGCGACATGTCCGGCCAGCCGTCCAGCAGATATCCGGACGCCCATGCCGCCCTGGATAAGCGGATAGCGGACGGTATGCTTTCCAATTTTTAGTGGCTGTGCCATACTGCCTCCGATGATGGTTGATGTTACCGACACATCATAGCAAGGCTTCGGTGATAGCGAATGTAATAGTTTTGTAAAAGGAACCGGCATCCCCGGGTTTTCTTCGTCCGATTTTTTTCTGGACTTGTTGACCCATTCTCACTAAAATCTGACAGTTTATTTGGAATTGGGAGCTAGCCATGGAACAGGAAAGACTTGATTATTTCAAAAACATTCTCAATGAAGAGATGAAAACGTTGCTGGGTGAAGCGGGCAAGACCGTCACTGAGATGACTTCGGATGCGTTAAACTTTCCCGACCCGACCGACCGTGCCACGCAGGAATCAGACCGCAACTTCGAGCTGCGCATCAGGGACCGGGAACGGAAACTGATCAATAAAATTAAAGATGCCCTCGACCGCATAGAGTCCAAAGAGTTCGGCATTTGTGACGATTGCGGAGAAGAAATCGGTGAGGCCCGACTAAAGGCGAGACCGGTAACCACCCAGTGCATCAACTGCAAGATGGCCGCTGAAGAAAAGGAACGCCGGATTTAATCGTAATCGATCTCATATGACGGTACGCAGGATCATATATGAATATTCATGATTCTCTTCAACATCCTGAAACCGATAATCGTCTGTCTGAACTGACACTTCTGTACCAGTTCAGTAACACACTGCTTTCCACCATTCGTCTCAACAAGCTGACGCATCTTATCCTTACCGCAATTACCACGCCATCATCCAATCTCTTTGAGCGCTCCATTCTGTTTCTGCGTAACGAAAAATCCGACGTACTGCAAGGTATGCTGGGTGTGACACGCAAACTGTCCGAGGGGCTGCAGACTGTCGGTGGCCATGATGCCCTCGGGAGCCGTTGGGACATAAGCGACGAATTGATTTCGCGGCAGCGGTCGGACGAATTCTGCCTGCAGGTGCGCCTGACCCGCATTGACATCGACTGCGACTGCCCGCTCATACATCACATCGTTGCAGAACGGAGTCTCTGCCACTCTGATGACACCCGCTGCAAAAAATGCCAGATCTGCCACTTTATCAGACAGTTGTGCGGAGGGCCATTTGCGGCGGTCCCGCTGGTCGCCCGGGAAACGACTATCGGCATGATAGTGGTCGACAATCCGGATTCTGCCCGTGAAATCACAAGTAACAATATGCATTTTCTCCAGCTCTTTGCCAACCAGGCCGGCATGGCAATCGAAAACTCGATGCTGTATAACCGTCTCGAAGAAGCGCATCTAAACTTGCGCGATGCCCGTGAACGCCTCCTGCATGGCGAGCGTCTGGCGGCAATCGGCGAGATGGCGGCCAATCTGGCCCATGAGCTGAAAAATCCGCTTATTACCATCGGAGGGTTCGCCGGACGGATACTCAAGTCTTTACCGGCGGAGACGCGGGAACACCAGTATGCCGACACCATAGTCTCGGAAGTCAGCCGGCTGGAGAAGATGCTTGCTGAAATTCTGGCGTTCTCACGCAAGCCGACCATCTGTTTCAGCGCCTGCGACCTCGGGGAAATTATCCAGAGACTGCCTCGCAAGCTGCGCGTCCGTTTTTGATGACCATAATATCAAAATTTCGTTTTCCGGCGCCGCTCACCCCTGGATGGTGTCGGGTGACGCGCACCAGTTGAAGCAGGTCTTTCTCAACCTGATATTAAACTCCTGTGATGCCATGCCGGAAGGGGGACAGCTGACTCTAACCCTGGGGGAGACATCCCTTGACAGGGTATCTGTTCTTGTAACCGTTGAGGATACCGGGGGGGGCATCCCGAAAGAGATGCTGTCACAAATATTCAAACCTTTTTTCACCACCAAACATCATGGCACCGGCCTTGGGCTTGCGATTGCAAACCGCATCGTCCTGAATCATTTTGGCTCGATAGAGGCTTACAATACTGGACAAGGCGCCGCTTTTACAATAACATTGCCGCTGGTAGAATACACCGAACCCTGATACACAGGGTACGTACGATCACGAAATCATTGTTGCAATAACACCGTGGAAAATAACGTCTGATTTTCTGATATCCCCGGGGATGTAGCTCAGTTGGGAGAGCGGTACGTTCGCAACGTACAGGCCGTCGGTTCGATCCCGTCCATCTCCACCAATCATGACAAGTACTTACAATCTTTTGTGGGTACTTGTTGTTTTTATATGCGTTACACGTTATCTGTTTATTTTGCCGTGAGGCCCGCTGATGCGCCCCTGCCGTACCGCCCTGATATATTCCCCGCTTTTCGGCACGTTCAATTTTGGCGACGATCACCCGTTCAAGCTGCAGCGCAACCGGCTGGCGTATGATCTGCTGGACGCCTATGGTTTGCTGGAACTTCCGAACATGCAGATCCGTGACTGCCAGGCGGCATCCGATGAACAGGTGCTGACGTTCCATGACCCCGCTTACATCGCCCGCCTCAAGGATTTCAGTGCATCGGATGAATCACGGGCCGATTTCAGGTTCGGCCTGGGCGATGCCGATTGTCCGGTGTTTAAGGGGTTGTATGACTATGCCGCGCTGGGCGCCGGAGCTACCTTCGAGGCTGTTCGCCTGGTGGAGGAGGAGGGGGTCGAGATCGCCTTCAACTATGAACGGCGGCTGGCATCATGCCCATCGCGCCAAGGCCTCCGGTTTTTCGTACTTGAATGATGCGGTGATCGCCATAAACTGGCTGGTCGCCCGCGGGCGGCGGGTGCTCTACCTGGATATTGACGCCCACCACGGCGATGGCGTCCAGGAAGCGTATTATGATACCGACCAGGTGCTGACCATATCGCTCCACGAGAGCGGCATCTATTTTTATCCCGGTACCGGTTTTGAGGACGAAATCGGAGAAGGGTGCGGCAGGGGGTATTCCGTCAATGTGCCGCTGCTGGCTCATACCGATGACGCCATTTACATGAAAGCCTTTGACGAGGTGGCGTACCCGCTTATCGCCGCCTTCAATCCGGACATCATTGTCACCCAGATCGGCGCCGATACCTTCCGCACCGATCCGCTCACCAATCTGGAGATCACTACCCACAGCTACTGCGAGATGCTGGTGAAAATCAAGCGGCTCAAGATACCCTGGGTGGCGCTGGGCGGCGGGGGGTACGACCTTATGAACACTGCACGGGCGTGGACTCTTGCCTGGGCGATCATGAACGACGTCGAACTCAACCCGCGCCTGCCGCCTGCGTTTGTTGACAAGATTGAGCCGCTGGGTTACCGGAACCGGGTCCTGCTGGACGCCATGCACTGGGCAGACGAAGGGGAACGAGCCGTGGCGCTGGCGGCGGTGGAAAAAAGTATTGCCCGCATAAAAGAAACTATTTTCCCTGGTATACTCGGAAACTATGGCGATACTTCCGCATAACAGCCAACTGCTGGATGCCAGCCGGCCGACCGCTTTCTTCGCTTCAGGCCATCAACCGGCTGGATGAACCTGAAAAGGAGCGCATCTATTCGCTTCTGCTGCCGCAGCGCCTGCGCGAAATTCTGGGATTGGCGGAACATTCACTCTGCAACTCCGTCGGGGAGCGGCTGATAACCATTATTGCGCCGAAAGGGTTGCCGCTGGTGCGGATTGAGGCGCGGTCGAAGCCTGACGACGGTGTCGTGGTTTTTTTTCTGGAACTGTCCGATACCCCGTTTCACCAGATGGAGCTCAGTTTCTGTATTATTCGTGATCCAGGCTCTCCCGGCTATGCCGTCGATGTCGATGAAAGCGGAAAGAACAACTGGTTTGCGTCCCAGGGGCGCAATATCCCCGAAGAGCTGCGCGCCATGCGAGGCGGGTCTGTTTCCCAATCAGACCCATCGCGGGCTGCAGCTGTTTGCCACCTTTTTCCCGCTGCTGGAACGTTTCATCGATTCACTCGGGATGCAGATGATCGTGGCTGAGCCGTTGACGTACGACAACGCCATCCGCTATGAAAAATACGGGTTTGATTATCTGCGCGGCAAACAACTGATGCTGGAGATAGATCGTGAGTTTCAGCCCGGGGGGACGATATTTTTTACGGCTGGACGGGTCAAGCCCCTTTCGGATGCCGGGTATGGAGCGTACCGTGAGCGGGAGGAGCTGGGCTATTCACGACGGCATCATGGATCAACCGTGGGACGAGGTGCAGATCTACCGTGATGATCGGCGTTCACGCCGGTATCAACACCTTTCCGGAAAGGGAGGAAGAGAAACGATGAACCAGAAACAGCAGCATACAACCAACGCCATTGGACGGAATCAGCTATTTTACCCCGCCGGACGATTATCTGCTCACCGGCAGAGACGGCCTGGTCGCAATGTGCTGTGGAAAGGCAAACCGCCTATTCCGTTGCTGGAGGAGGATTTCGCGGCGTTGGAAACGGGCGGCGTGCCTGATTACGATATGGTGGGTCGCGGCATGTACCAGGCCCTGCGGCTCAATCCGGACTGCGCCGGTGCTGCCGGATATGCCGCCGTGCTGAAAGATGCGTACCCGCATATCGTCTCCGAGCTGGGTGGCCAGATCATCATGCTTGAAGCCAAAGAAATCGACACCCCCTATCTGGACCGCAAGATCAATTTTCTCAAGATCATGGCACTGCTTGACCCGGACAATGCCGGCCTGCCGCTGGAAATTGCCAGAGCCTACGTTGACAAGGGGTCCCGTTTATCCAGCATGCAGTACGCCGTCTCCTGCTGGTATGCCGCTGAAAAACAGCTGAAAACGGCGGTGACCCGTAATCCTGCCGATCGCCACGCCGCGTATGAATACGGCGAAGCGCTGTACGTCCTTGGGTCGTTACGAACAGGCGGCTGAAATCTGGAGCACGCTCATCACTCTTCTGGAGCCGGCGGAGCGGGCGCGGGTGGAAGCGCGGGTTGCCGGGATACGGGCGGGCAAGATCCCGATGGTGCCGCCGCTTGACTATCTCACGGCACTCTCGGTTGCCGTCGAACAGCATTACAGCGGCTTCAGCGACGAAGCGGCCGCGATCATTCACGATGTGCTGGCTGACCCGGTATTTGCCGAGCAGTTTCCTCTGAAAGAGGTGTACTATCTGCTCGGAACCTGCTATCAGGAGATAGGCTTGATGGACGAAGCGGCAGAAGCGTTCAAGAGGAGTTGACCATGTTTGGTTTCAGTGCGGCAGACTGGATTTTCTGCGGATTTATCCTGGTGGTTATCTTTGTCTGCGTCGCCATCAGCGACATGCGCAAAACTAAAAATACGTGATGCGTACCCCGATAAACGTACTAAAAGGACGTTAAGTGGAAGAGAGCGACATCCATAACGAGCACGAACTGCGGCGTCCGCTGGGAATGACTCTGCTCGGAGGACTCTACCTGTTCTTTTTTCTGCTGACGGTTTCCAGCTACGGCCAGCCGATTCCCTTTTGTGGAGCCATCTACCATGGCACAACGGCTGGCGTACTGGTCCTCTTCGACAGCCTGATATGTCTTTACCTGTTTCTGGGGCTTATGAAGCGCCAACACCTGACATGGTATCTGCTCCTCGCATACAACACCTTTGAAGTGGTGAATACACTGATAAACCTGCTGGTAATAACCACCGCCGACCTGGAGAAAGTTGTTGGCGAAGCGGTTGATCCGGCCGGGGTGCTCTCCAGCAATATTAGCGTTATAGTGGCTATTCTACTGCTTTCCGGCTTTATTTTCCGCCAACGAAATTCCTTCACCAACCACTCAAAATACCTGTTCTAGTACACATTTTAGTACACGGCATGAATACTGCATTTCACCCCTCACTTACGCGACTTTCAGCTAGAAACATATGTCACTCTCCCGCTCTGCGTTGCGAACACTTATGTTACCGGTGTTTTGGTAAAGATGGCTATGAAGCGTTATCTATTCACAATTATCCTGATTGTTTGTGCCTTCGTGCCGTTGGCTACCCCCGTCCGGTCATCTGCCACCACGATAGTTGCAATCATGAGCAGCGATCAACCCCGATACCGTGATGCGCATCGCGCCTTTGTCGCGTCTATCGGCGCCCAGGGCTTCAAGGCCCCTTCCACAGAAATCATCCTGCATTCTCCCAATGCCGATCCGCTCTCCTGGAGTGCTGAGGTTCGCAAGCTGAACGTCTCCCGTCCCGACCTGATCGTGACCTATGGCGCTCCGGCTTCATTGGCGGCGGTACGTGAGACGTCCGGAATTCCGGTCGTCTCCGCCGATGTATTTGCGCCCGAACAATCGCTTAAGGGGGTCTGCGGAGTCAGTTCGCGGGTCTCGATGGTAACACTGCTTAAAACGCTCCAGCGTATACGTCCCTGTCAGCGTATCGGAGTACTCTATACGCCGCGTGAATTCGGCTCACAGCAGCAGCTGGACGATATAAAAAAATTCGCCGCTACGCTCGGGATAACCGTGCTTGAAGGCAGCGTCTCCACGGCGGCATCCCTCGACTCGGAGCTGAACAAGCTGCTTGATAAATGTGAAGCTGTGGTCGTTACGGAGGGGTCGATTTTTGGCCAGCAGTTCGAGCGCATTATCGCCAGGTCAAAAGCCAGGAGAATACCTGTCGCCTCCACCATGCCGGATGCCGCCGAAAAAGGCGCGGTCGTTTCCCTTGAAATTAATCCCCAGGAGCAGGGGTATCTGGCAGCGGAAATAGCAGTCCGGATCCTGGAGGGCGCAAAAACGGAGTTTCTTCCCCTTGTTCGGCCCAACCGGATTGACCTTGTCATCAACGTGCGCCAGGCCCGTGAAATCGGCATCAAGGTGCCGATTTCGGTGCAGCGCCGCGCGACCCGCCTCATAAAGTAGTTCGATTGGAAAGTCCTCATTGACATCATTTTTATTCCCCCGCCACACTGAATACGCTATAATCAGCTGCTATGGGAAGAATACTGTTAATTGATGATGATCCAGCCTTTACCCGTTTTCTTGGGGCGTATATAGCGGATAATTTCCCGCTGCTGCAGGTTGACATCTGCAACAATCCGATGTCGGCGCTCCATTCCATTAAAGTCGGCAACTATGATCTGATGCTGATTGATCTTGAAATGCCCGCCATGGATGGCCTCAAGCTCCTCAACTTTGCGGTGAGTGCCGGAATGGATAAAAACAGGATCGTTATACTCTCGGGAAGAGATGCGGATTTTCTGCATGGTGTCTGCCCGATGGGTACCTGTCTGGCGGTGCTGAACAAGTTTGAAGCGCGCCAGAAAAGCGTTCTCGATATGGTTTTCAACTCACTCAACAGGAAAGCCGCAGCGGCCTGACCTGCCCCGGTCAGATCTGCCGAACTTCTCGGCTGCCCCTCACCCCGACACGTCTGTCACGGCCTGTTTCTGCCATCACCCGCGCCATGTCCGCTGTCCCGATCCCGTTGTTCGTCCGGTAGTTCGAATTTCAAAATCGGATCTGGAAATCACTGTTTGCCTTCGGCCGAGAATATGGCACACTCTTAGACAGCGGAACCAGATCCCTATCCGGAAGGAGGAATGAACATGAAGAAGATCGGAGTAGTATTGTCAGGGTGCGGCGTGTATGACGGCAGCGAAATTCAGGAGGCGGTCATCACCTTGCTGGCAATCGACCGTCAGGGGTGCGCAGCCGTCTGCATGGCGCCCAATGTCGATCTTTCCGTCATAAATCACCTGACTACCCAGGAAACGGGCGAAAAGCGCAACGTATTGGTGGAATCGGCGCGCATAGCCCGTGGTAACATTCGCGACGTCAAGGGGGTCACTGCCGCCGAACTGGATGCCATTATGTTTCCGGGCGGTTTTGGTGCCGCAAAAAACCTGTGCAATTTTGCCACGAAGGGGGCCGCAGCCTCCGTTAATCCCGACGTTGCCCGGCTGCTGAAGGAGATGGCAACCGCAAAAAAGCCGATCGGAGCGGTCTGCATCGCTCCGGCCCTCATCGCTGCAGTATTGGGCAAGGAGTATACACCGACGGTGACGATCGGCACCGAGGCCGGAACCGCTGCCGAGATCGACAAGACCGGGGCGAAGCATCAGGCCTGCCAGGTGACCGAATTGGTGGTGGACCGGAAGAACAAGCTGGTTACCTCTCCCGCCTATATGCTGGCCAACCACATCTCCGAGGTGTACGAGGGGATCGACAAGTGCGTCAGGGAAGTGGTAAAGCTGATGTAGCAGTGTACGCAGGTATATCAATGTGAGGGCGAGCGTCTGCCTCGCCCTTCTCTTTTAAGGATACATCCAATGAAACTCACCCTGTTCTGTCTCTTTGCCGCCATCACCGCCTTCACCTACTGGCTGCGATACATCAATCTGCAGTACCTCAAGCTGCACGGCGATACGGTGCCGGAAGGTTTTGAAGGCGCTATCGACGCGGAAAAACTGCGCAGCAGTTCCGCGTACACCTTCGACTCCAGCCGTCTCGGGTTGTGGGATTCGCTCTTCGATAATGCCCTGCTGATCATCTTTCTCTTCGGCGGCCTGATCACAACATATGACTATCTCGTCAGCTCGCTGGGTACGTCACCGATCGTTTCAGCCATCCTCTTTTTCCTGCTGCTGACCTGGCTATCAACACTGCTCGGGATCCCGTTCGACCTGTACGGCACCTTTCGAATCGAGGCCCGCTACGGCTTCAACACCACGACGCCGCGCATCTGGATAACCGATTTTCTCAAGTCGCAGGCCATCGGCGCTATTCTGCTTGCCTTCCTGGTAGCGCGTCGTCTTCTGGCTGATCAACTGGAGCCCGCAGCAGTGGTGGCTCTGGGTGTGGGGTTTCATGGCGGTTTTCAGCCTGTTCATGATGTTCATCTCCCCCTACGTGATCGAACCGCTCTTCAACAAATATGAGCCGGTCACCGAGGAGGGGCTGGAGGATGACATCCGGGTCTATGATGGAGAAGGCGGGGCTGAAGGTCGGGAAGGTGCTGCAGATGGATGCGTCAAAGCGGAGCAGGCACTCCAATGCCTATTTCACCGGCATCGGGAAGGTCAAGCGCATCGTGCTGTACGACACCCTGATCAAACAGATGAGTCACGCCGAGATCGTTGCCGTGCTGGCTCACGAGATCGGGCACTGGAAAAAGGGGCATATCTGGAAACGGCTGCTCTGGGCGGAGGTTCTGGCACTGGCGGGGTCGTGGCTCAGCTTCAAGCTGCTGGCCTGGCCGGGGCTGCCGGGGCTGTTGGGGTTACCGGCCGATATTTCGCTCCCGGCCAAAATGGTGGTACTCGGCTTTGTTGCTTCACTGGCCCTGTTTCCGCTCGGACCGTTTTCGGCCTGGCGTTCGCGCTGCCACGAACGGGAGGCCGATCGCTTTGCCGCCGATCTTACCGGGAAACCGGAGGATCTGGCTTCGGCTCTGGTCAAGATGTCGGCGGAGAATCTCTCCAACCTCTTCCCGCACCCCGTTCTACGCCGCATTTTACTATTCCCATCCCCCGGTGGTTGAGCGGGTGCGGACGCTGAGGAACATGCAGGTTTCAGAGGGTGGTGCCGCTGCAACACGACATCCTACGCCTTGAAACGCCCCATTTCATCCTGAAGGACATCGATCTGCCGGGCAAGTTTAACCAGAACCTCGTCCATGACCAGGGTGGAGGTGACGTGCACGTCGGTTGATTCCTCGAAATCCTTGAGTGATTCGCCGATCCTTTCGGCGCTGGAAGACTGGAGCATGGAAGCCTCGCAAATTTCCGCAACCATGACATTGATTTCTTCATTGGCGTTAACAACCTGGGAAGCTGAATTCTGATGGTAGCTGATGGAACGCATGACTTCCCGGGTAAGTCCCCTCATGCGTTCAACCGCCGAGGTTATCAACTCGCTGCCGTGGCTCTGTTCCTGTGTTGCTCTGGCGATCTGCTCCACCATCTCGGCAACACGGTCCATTGCCAGTCTCATGGCCTTGCTCGCTTCCGCCTGGTTGATCGCCGTGGTGTTGATTTCCATCATCTGGCTGCTGGCCGCCTGAATGCCGTCAACGATCTTGAGGAGGGCTTCGCCGGAGCGCTGCGAGAGCGCACTCCCTTCGGAAATGCGTTTTTCGGAGAGTGTGATGGCCTTTACCGCCCGCTCCGTCTCTTCCCTGACCCCCAATATTATCTCGGAGATCTCCCGGGTGTTGTTTCCGGTCCGCTTGGCCAGATTCTTGATTTCAACGGCGACCACCGAAAAGCTTTTGCCGCGTTCTCCGGCCTGTGCGGCGATTATTGACGCATTAAGCGCAAGCAGATTGGTCTGTTCGGCCACCTCATCGATGACGGAGAGAATCGTGCCGATATTTGCCACCCGTTTGGATAGATTCTCAATGGCGTCAAAGGTGATGGCTGATGACGATCGAATCTCGTTGATGCCGGTAATCGTTGCATCGACAGCCTTCCACCCCTCCTCGGCGTCTTTTCTGACCGCCTCGGCAATGCGGGACGTATCGGCGGCCTGGAGCCCGATCTGATTGATGGCGTAGTCCATCTCGCAGACAAGCGACGCGGTAGTGGTGGTGTCTGTGGCGAGAATGACACTGTTCTCCTCGATCTGGCGTACGGCCGACGCCATTTCAATGATGGAGGAACTGACCTCTTCAACGGAATGTACGAGGGACTCCAGGTGCAGCGTTGTCGATGCGAGGCTCTGCGACATGTCGGTCATGGATGTGGTGTTGCTTGACGACAGGCTGGAGAGGGTGACGACGGAGCCGGAGATGTCCGTGATGGAACGGTTTATTTCCCGTATCGCCGTGGAAGTCTGCTTGAGACCCTCCGACTGAACGGCGGCTGAGGAGACCCCTTTTTCGGAGAGGTGCCTGATGGTCCCGGAGATGCTCCTGAGTTCATGCAGGGAGGAGTGGACCTTGGTGATCGCCCCGGCCAGCCGCTCCATCATGGAGTTGAAGTTTTCGGCCAGCAGGGACATCTCAGATTCACCCATGAAGCTGACCCGTTCCGTCAGCTCCCCCTCGGCAGCCTTGTTCATTGCACCGGCGATCTGCCGGATGCGGACGACCAGTTTGCGTGAAATGAGGATCCAGCTGACCGCCACCATGAAGATCGTGTTGAACGCGTAGAGGGCCGCAAGAAAGATAATATCGGGGGTTTCCGGCAACAGTGTTGCGAAGAGACCAATAATGGAGAGGATGATTCCGAGCGCAAGGAGCGTTCGGATGAGGTTTGTGCCGGTTTTCAGCTTCTTCACGTAGCGTCCCCTTATTCTTTCGTGTACATGACTGCCACGGCCCGGGCATTGCCGTCACCGACCGCCACCCAGCCGTGCGGCTGGCTGGAATCGTAATAGATGCTGTCTCCGGTCCGCATGCGGAGCACTTCATTGTTGTAATGGAAATCCAGCTCCCCTGCCGTGACGTAGATAAACTCCTCGTCGCCTTCATGCTTGAAGAAGAGTGAATCATCCCACTCCCTGTTTTCGAACTCGACCAGAAACGGCTCCATATGTTTGTGTCTGAGCCCCTGGGCCAGTGAGTGATACGCGTACGGCCTGGCGACTTCATTGGCAGTCGGCCGCGGGATTTTTTCATCCTCGCGGACATCCTCGCGTCTGGTCAGCACATATTTCTGGCGATTGCCGGCGTCCTCGAAGAAAAAATGAATATCGACCTTAAGCCCTTTCGCGATTTTGAGCAGGGTTGCGAGGGGGGGGATGACCTGCTGGTTCTCGATCTGTGACAGCAGCGGTTTGGAAAGCGTCGTCAATTCGGACAATTCCTGAAGTGTCAGCCGCTTCTGCTGGCGGAGTCCCCTGATCTTCTCGCCGATCCGGAATTCTTTTATCTGCGCTTTGATGTCGGTCATCACATTCCCCCACCATCTGTTTGATTGGCGGGTACTTTTACATAAACGGAGCGCTGATTCAATAACATAATTATGCTGAATAGAACGCGTACGGTTCGAAGGCACATTGCGCCTGAATCCCTTGACACACCTGGAAAATTTGACTACTGTTTCGACAGGTTAACTCAATTTACTCCATCAGGGGATTGCTCAAAATGAATACTCCGACACGCATCTCTCTTTTGCTCGTGGCCACCTGTTTAAGTGCTGCTTTCTCTGGGCGGCTGCAGCGGGAAAAACGAAGCCCCGCTGTATCTTGAATCGAATCGCAAAGGGGGTGAAGCGGAGGCCCCGGTAAAGGATGTGCCGACCGATATCCTCTCCACCCAGAAGGCATTCAGCACCGTATCGAAAAAGGTGACCCCTTCCGTCGTCAACATCTCGACGGTCAGTCGGAAAAAAATCATCCAGCCGTTTTTTGAAGCCAATCCACTTTTCGAAGATTTTTTCGGCGCCCCGCAGACCCGGCGGGACAAGAGTCTCGGTTCCGGATTTTTGATCAGCAAGGATGGCTACATCGTCACCAACGACCATGTCGTGCGCGATGCCGAGAGCATTCAGGTCAAACTCTCCAACGACAAGGTGTACGATGCCAAGGTGGTCGGCGGCGATCAGAAAACCGACATCGCCGTGATCAAGATCAATGCGGCCGATCTTCCGGCTGCGGTACTGGGTGATTCCGACAAACTTGAGGTCGGACAGTGGGCGATTGCCATCGGCAATCCCTTCGGCCTTGACCGCACCATGACGGTTGGCGTCATCTCTGCCACCGGTCGCTCCAATATGGGCATTGAAACGTACGAAAACTTTATCCAGACCGATGCCTCCATCAATCCCGGCAACTCGGGCGGGCCGCTGCTGAACGTCTACGGCGAGGTGATCGGCATCAATACCGCCATCGTGGCAGCCGGACAGGGGATCGGCTTTGCCATTCCGATCAACATGGCCAAGCCGGTTTTCTCCCAGTTGATTCAGAAAGGGAGCGTCAGCCGCGGCTACATGGGGGTCACGATCCAGCCGGTAACCGAAGAGCTGGCGCAATCGTTCGGGCTGAAACAGGCCAAAGGCGCTCTGGTCAATGATGTTATGAAAGGCGGCCCGGCCGACAAGGCCGGTATCCGGCAGGGGGATGTCATCACCGCCCTGAACGGCAACGAGGTCAAAGATCCGTCCCACCTCCAGCGGCTGGTTGCCGAAGCGGGCATCGGCAAGGTCGCGAAAATTTCCATCTTCCGCGACGGCAAGGCGCTTGAACTGAGTATCACCCTGGCAAGTGCCGACAGCGCCCCCAAACAGCGGCAGCGCGAGGAGCGCGGCGGTCGTCAGCAGGCGGGTGAAGCGGATCTGCTCGGCCTGATTGTCGAAGATTCCGAACAGGGTGACGGTGTTGTGGTCGTCGATGCGGTCCAGGGGGGGATCGCCGCTGAATCGGGCATCAGGCGCGGTGACGTGATCGTATCGATAAACCGTAAAAAGACCCCTACCGCAGCGGAATATGCCCGTGTCATCCAGCAGGCCGGTCGGGGCGGCGCCTTGACAATTCTGGCGCGGCGCGGAAATGCAAGCATCTACTTTGCATTACGATTAAAATAGTGCTATTGTGTCGCAACCTAATTAGATGAGGGACATCATCCATGAACTTGATTGATAATCCGGATCAGGCAAAGCGGCTGGCCAGAGCCATTCTCTCCGACGTGGCCATGTACAACAAGGAAAAGGTCGAGAACGGCATCAAGAACGACAATATTTTTGACGTTCTTAAAGACGAGCTTGAAGAGGGACGGCAGCATTTTCTCTCCCGGGTATCCACCGATGTCAATCCGGATCTGGTCTACGAGATAGCCGTTGTCGATGTGCTGATCAAGCGGGCCGGCAAGATCGAATCATCCATCTGGTAACGAACCGCCATACGAACTATTTCAGCAAGGCGTACCTGTTTCGGTGCGCCTTTGCTGTTTATTGGTAGCCAGAAGTTGTTTTCTGCGTTTTAGTACGTTAAAACTTTTCAGAGGTTGTTTGCAGAAATAATGTTGTGAACGTACGTATCCCGTTTATCGGGGCAGGCAGAAAACAACTTCGTTAACGAATGTACCCTGTTTATTCAGGGTTGAGGGTATCCATGAATCATCTTTCACTCACGTTCTCCCCCGAACACGAACCGACCAGAATTGATCTTTTCCTGAGCCAGGAAATGGGCGGTGAATCCCGTGCCGCGGTCCAGAGGCTCATCGAAACCGGTTCCGTGCTGGTTGATGGCAAACAGGTGCGCACTTCGCTGAAGCTGAAGGGGGGCGAGCAGATCGAGGTAGACATCCCGCCGCCGCTCCCTGCCCAGCCGCTGGCCGAGGCGATCCCGCTGGAGGTGCTGTATGAGGACAGCGATCTGATTGTGATCAACAAGGCGGCCGGCATGGTGGTACATCCCGGTGCCGGGAACACCAGCGGCACGCTGGTCAACGCCCTGCTGGCGCACTGCAGCGATCTGGCCGGTATTGGCGGGGAGTTGCGCCCCGGCATCGTCCACCGCCTCGACAAAGGGACGTCCGGTGTGCTGGTGGCCGCCAAACATGACCGGGCCCATCAGGCGCTGTCGGAACAGTTCAGTGCCCACACCGTCAAGCGCATCTATCAGGCGCTGATCTATGGTTCTCCTCCGGAGGATACCGGCAAGATCGAGGGGATCATCGGGCGCCACCCGACCGAGCGGCTCCGCTTGTCCGGCAAGGCCAAAAACGGGAAGCATGCGGTCACCCGCTGGAAGGTAAAGGAGCGTTACGGAAGGGTTTCGCTGGTGGAGCTGAGGCTGGAGACCGGCCGCACCCACCAGATCCGGGTTCATCTGACCGAAGCCGGTTTCCCGCTGCTTGGAGATCCGCTGTACCCGGACGGGGGGCGCTGCAACAACATCCCCGACACCCAGCTGCGGGGCATGATCAACCATCTCGGTCGTCAGGCCCTGCACGCCCGTTGTCTCGGATTCATTCATCCTACGAGTGGTGAGTATATGGAGTTTACGACCGAACCGCCGGAGGATATGCAGGAACTGCTGGCCTATCTCAGGAAGGGAACTACGTAAGCAGCTGTTCCAGCCGCAACAGCTGCTCAAGATTCTGGCTCAGATACACGGGGCAGCCGAGCTGTTCCGGCACGCGCAGGTCGACATCATAGCGATCCCCGACAAACAGCGCCTCGGTCGGAGAGAGCCCGATTTCTCCCAATACCCTCCTCACCATCTCCTCATTCGGTTTGCCCCGCCAGGTGTCGTCAATCGTGAAGATGCCGCTTATCATGCCATCATCCAGCCCCAGATAATTAATGATACGTGCCGTCAGGACACGGTTGTTGTTCGTGTAAATGTAGAGTGAGAACCGCTCTGCAAGGCGTTTCAAGAGCCGGATTACCCGCTCGTCCCGCACAAGATACGCCTCCGGTCGCAGGGTGCGCTCAAAGAGACGATGCAAATCCTGAATGCTCCCCCCCAGCTCCGCGCAGACCGCAGACAGGGTCTGGACCATGCCGCTCTCTTCCGTAAGCCTCTGCCGGGTAGCGGCCATCAACCGCTCCGCTTCCTCGTGATTGATCTGCTTGAGTCCGGCGATGTACGCTGCGGAAGCCTCCTGGATCTTGGCGGCAAAGCGATCGCA
The DNA here is from genome assembly GCA_963760075.1 of uncultured delta proteobacterium. Taxonomy (GTDB): domain Bacteria; phylum Desulfobacterota; class Desulfuromonadia; order Geobacterales; family Pseudopelobacteraceae; genus JACRCG01. The sequence goes on from CAVXBQ010000005.1 coordinate 466,574, forward strand.
CACATACAGGGTGCCGTCAAGGTCGAACACAATCCCGCGGATATCAGCAGACGTGGACGGTGGCATTCACCCTCCGATCCTGCGCTGGCAGAGCAGTGTGGGGGCATCAACGCCTTTGGACTGTATCAGAACCTTGAACGTGTCGCCCATACCCCCTTCGGGCATGATCAGTTTTTTGAGGGTCAAGCGGAGGCGCAGTTTCTCTTCTTCAGATATGGCGGAGCGCTCGATCTCTTCAATCTCCTCGATGATGCCGGCCGAGAGGAGGAAGCGGTACTGCTCCCCGAACCAGACGTTCTGCAGCCCCAGCTCTTCTCCGCATTTCATCAGCGTCGTGAAATCAACGTGGGAGGTGATGTCCTGCAACCCGAGGCGGAGGTAGGGATTCTCCTCGACCTGATGGCGGTAATAGCAGAGCAGCGTTCCCAGCTTGCGGTGAGACGCGTAGAGCTCGGGTGCGGGGTAGCCGTAATCGATGGTCAGGATGAAGCCCCGTGTGAGTGCGTATGATGCCGCCGCCAGCCACTTCGGAGCGTTCAGATTGACTTCGGCCTGCTGTCCGGGATGGAGTCCCACCTCAACGCGCTTCAGTTGGGCTTCAAGCTCCGGCGTGGACGGCTCTCCGGCCTCTTCGGCAAACTCGTCATCCTTCAGGGTGACATACACCTCCCGCAGTCCCTCGGAGGTCATCACGACCCGGTGAACCGGCAGGGCATCGATCAGTTCATTGGAGTACAGGCAGCCGCTGAAGGTAAAGCCGCCAGAGGCAAATTCATCCGGGGAAAGCCAGGCGAGACGATCGATGTGAGCGGCCAGCATCTCGCGCTGCGCCGCCTCAAGCGACGGCTCCTGCTCTACCAGCACCAGGCGCAGGGTGCGGTACATCTCCGGCTCGCGCTCCGCCAGAAAATCCATGATATCGCAGGCCAGACGGCCGTTGCCGGCGCCGCACTCCACCAGGGTAAAGCCGTCCGGGCTCCCCATGCTGCGCCACATCTGGGCGATCTCGCGGGCGATCACCCGCCCGAAGGCGGCATGCACGGTGATGCTGGTATAGAAATCACCCTCGGCGCCGACTTTGCGCCCCGGAGAGGTATAGTAGCCAAGCCCCGGTTCGTAGAGGCAGATCGCCATGAAGTCGGCAAAGGTGATCCGCCCCTGTTGTCCGATGCGGGCGGCGATGATGTCGTTGAGTGCTGTTTTTTCGGTCATAATGTCTTTCCTTGCGACGGTTCCTTATTTGATTTTCTCGAACACAAAGTCTCCACCGTCATGGCCTGAGTTTCGGATGACTTTGTACTCCGGGGTCTGGTCACTACGGCCCGCCACCGACTCCTTTACCTGCCGGGATATAAGCTCTTCTGCCGTAAAAATGGTATCGAACGGGTTCTGTAACGTTTTGATGAAGACATCAGCGAATATGGAGTGCCCGCTGCCTCCAGAGTCCGACACCGGCTCATTACCGCCGCTGGCGATCAACACACGGGCCGGTTTGCCCATGAGTTTTTGCAGATACACTCCCCTGGCGCCCGTGCTGGCAAGGCTTGGATCGAACGATCGCGAGATGGTTCCGGAGTAACAGGAATCCGCGACGATAAGAATCTGTCTGGCCTGGGAACGCTTGAGCTGGTTGGTAATGGTTTTGGCGTCCAGCCAGTAGATATCGTTGTTTTGCTGTGCATCCACCGGCATCCAGTAGGAGGTTTCGGTTTCCCTGTCGTCCCATCCATGCCCGGCGTAATAGATCAGTAGGCGGTCCTTCGGATTCAGTTTGTTCTTCAGAATGTTAAGTTCATTAAGGATGTTTTCACGCGTGGCCCTGCCGTCCAGCAGTAACACCGGCATAAAACCGTAGCTCTCCTTGAGTACCTGGGCAACGGCCTTGGCGTCATTAACGGCAGTTTTTAACTGCGGAATATGTTTGTAGGCATTGATGCCGATGATCAAGGCATAATTTTTGGCGTTTTCCGATGTTGCAGATGATGGTGCGGATGCAGTGCTCTTTGCTGCCTTCTTTTCGGCAGGGCGAGCGATGGTAAACGTTTTGGTCGCCCTGTTGCCTCTTGTATCAAGAGCCGTCACCATGATCTTGTTGTCGCCCACGTTAAGCAGCGCTTCTGCAGAAAAGTTACCCTCCTCGTCAAGATCGGCCTGCGTGCCGTTTACGTCTATGGCGGCAATGCCTCCTTCGACAGTAGCTTTGCCGGTAACCATGACGGAAGATGATTTCAGAGTGATTTTGAGAGCGCGTTGCACATCCGGTGAAATAATGGTGATAACCGGTGGTTTCGCTTTCGCCAGGGGGCCTCCCGCCTTATTACGTTGCAGCGGCGGGAGTGGAGTCGAAATCTGATGCTGACCAGCTATGACGGCCGGACGCTCCTCTGTTGGAGTAACTGCGGCAACGCCCTGTGCCGAGCCGGGAAAATACGTCGAAAAGTGTTCCGCCTTTTCCTGGGTTGCGATCTCAAGGAGCTTTGCCGGGTCCGTCATTCCTTTCGAGCGCTTCATATACTGCTCGGCAAAATGTATCATGGCGTCTTCACCCGTGTAGTTTACAGAGGGGTGCTCGAAGGGGATATCAGGCGTTATCCCCGTGCCCTGAATGGAGCGGCCATTCGGGGTATAGTATTTGGCGGTGGTGAGTCGCATTGCGGAGTCGTTAGGCAGCGGAATGATGGTCTGCACCGTTCCCTTGCCGAAACTCTGTGCCCCCATGATAGTGGCGCGCTTGCGGTCCTGAAGGGCTCCGGCCACGATTTCCGAGGCACTGGCGCTGCCGGCATTGACAAGGACAATCATCGGGTAGTTCGGTTCTTTGGCTCCAGCCTGAGCAGAGAATTGCATGCTGCTGCTTTTCTCACGGCCATAGGTGTACGTGATCAAGCCGTCTTCGATAAAGCGGTCAGCCACCTTTACCGCCTGGTTGAGAAGCCCGCCGGGGTCATTGCGCAAGTCGAGTATCAGGCCGGAAAGCCTCCCTTGGTTGGCCTCTTTCAGCGACTTGAGCGCATTCTCAAGATCCTGAGAGGTGTTTTCCTGAAACTGGGCGATGCGGATATATCCATAGCCTGAGTCCAGCAGGCGTGACCGCACACTCTTGATCTTGATGGTATCCCTTTCCAGCAAAAAATCGGCAGGCTTGTCAAACCCTGCGCGCATAATTGTCAGGGTAACCGTGGTACCCTTCTGACCACGCATCCGTTTAACCGAATCGATGATAGTGAAGTCACCGGTGAACTCACCGTTGATCTTGATAATCCGGTCGCCGGCCTTGATTCCTGCCCGGAAAGCGGGGGTGTCCTCATAAGGTGTGACAACGGTAAGAGCTCCGTCAGTGATAGATATCTCGAGTCCCAAGCCGCCAAATGAACCCTTGGTGTCGGTGACCATTTCCTTGTACGTTTCGGGTGACATGAATGAACTGTGGGGATCGAGCAGTTCCAGGATGCAGTTGAAGTATTTTACATAATCATTGCCGGAGATGGAGACGTTGGAAGACAAAAGATGAGAAAAGGTCTGGTCGTCAATCGGGTTATCGGTTTTGATGATGTCCTTGAATTTGGCGCAGAATAACTTCATGTTGTTGAATTTGGGACCGCTTATCTCCTCCACATAGGACTTGAAGGTGTTTTCTTCAAATTTTGACACGAGATCGGTGAGCGACGGATCGACCGCTATCGTACTCAGATATTCTTTTGCATCGATATTGTCGGATTCAATTCTCTTGTACGTGGCCATCTTTTTATTTGTTTTCAGCAGATCGCCCTCTACCAGACTTTTCGGGCTTACGGCAACTTCAACCGAGAACCCGCCTGTCAGGCCTTGCGGGAAATCTTCAAGAACGTTCCACCGGAATCGGCGCTGTTTGCCGGGGTCAACATTCCTGCTGACGTCACCTTCAAGATGGAGCTTTGTATCGGTGTAAATCTGCCCGTTTATTCCAAAAACCGCCGCTATGTTTGACGGTTTGTCCCCATCGAGATCAAACTCAATCACCATCTGTGTGCCCTGCTGATAGGTCTTTGTATTCTTCACCTCGGCGGCAGAGGCAGCGCCGGCAAAAAAACAGACGGTGCAAACGAGGATACATATCCGGGTGAATATGGTCGTTGGCTGCCCTTGTGGCGCGTTACGGGTATCGGGTGATCGCATGGTGATCCTCTCCATTTAAACTCGTTTGCCTTTCTTCACGGCTTTCTCGCCATCCTTCTCCTTGCCCCGATACAGCTCACGCATCTCTTTAACCTGACGCTTGACCTCCTTGCGCAGTTCCGCAGGCTCAAGCAGTTCGGCATGGACACCGTAGGAAAGAATCCACGACACCAGTTCCATCTGCCCCGCCGCCTCAAATTCCACGGTAACCCGCCCCTCTGGATCGGTGCTGATCTTCTGCCCCGGCATCCAGATCCGGTCCTTGACCGTATGGGCAATCTCGGCGGAAAATCGGACCCGCACCTTCATCGGGGTGTCGCTCACCAGCCCGAAGGCGCTGCTGAAATGGGCTTCCGGTTGATAGCTGTCCGGAATCTCGAAGCGCTGGCGGGTGACCTCTACTCCCCGGATGCGCTCCAGGGCAAACAGACGCATGCCGGAACGGTTGTGGGCATTGCCGAGCAGATAAATCCCCCCCTTGTGGAAGACCAGCGTATAGGGATCAACCTCATAGTCATTGACATCCTCTTTGCCCTTCTTGGCATATTTCAGCCGGATGCGGTACTGCTGCAGCAACGCTTTCTGCAGATCGTCGACAAAGGGAGCCGACGGGGAGTAATCGCGGGCGCCGTGCAGCAGCGGCAGCGAAACCCGTGCGATCCGCTCCAGATGGGCGGCGTGGCGATCAGGAAGCACTGAATGAATGCTTTTGAACAGCTCGTCAATCTCGGCCTGAAACGGCGTGCCGGCCAGATGGGCCCCCAGCGAACGCAACAGGTAGAGTGACATCAACTGCGGGAGGGTAAAGGTGATCGGGGGGAGGTTGCGTGATTTGGTCAGAAAGCTGTAGACCTTTTTCCCGTCGCTCCACTCGGTCGTCAACGAGTAACCGGCCTGTTCCACTGCGTTCAGGTCGCGGTGAATGGTGCGCCGGTCGACATCGCACTCTTCTGCCAGCTCGTCCAGTGTCAGGCCGCGCCTGGTTTCCAGCAGCCTGATGATCGAATGCAGCCGCCCCGCCTGGGAATATTTTTTCGCCGGTTTTCCCTTCAGCATGGTTCCCCCTTGCCGAAACTGAATTTATCGCTACAATGTCTGTACCAGACATGCTGAATAACAGCCGTCGACGGGGAGCATTGTAGCGGTTTGAGCCATTTTGACAATCAATTTCTGACATATACTGTCATGCTGCATGACTGGCTCAACCAGCCCGGCTATCTGTCACTGTTCTTCGTGAGTTTTCTGGCTTCCACGCTGCTGCCGCTCGGGTCGGAGTGGCTGCTGGTGATGATGCTGGCGGGCGGATATGATCCGGTGCCGACAGTTGCCGTCGCTACCGCCGGCAATTATCTGGGGGCCGTCCTGACCTATCTGATCGGGATCTGGGGCGGCAACTGGCTGATAGAGAAGGTCCTGCGGGTCTCGCCGCCGCAGCAGGAACGGGCCCGACAGCTATTATCACCGTTTCGGTGTCTACTCGCTGCTCTTTTCCTGGCTGCCGGTGGTCGGGGATCCGCTCTGTCTGGTGGGTGGGATGCTGAGGATCAATTTCGGGCTGTTTTCGCTGCTGGTCGCAGCCGGCAAGCTTGCCCGCTATGCGGTTACGGCGGTGATTACGTTAGCCGCCGTTTGATAGAGAGGCATACAGGTATGGAAGAGCTGCAGACAGATACCAGCCAAAGCGCACAGCAGCGCTACAAGGGGTACGACCGCATCATGGGTAATATCTCCTGGCTGCTGATCGCCCTGGTCGCGCTCGACATGAAGCTGTCGCCGACGGAAGGCGCCAGTATGGTCTTTCTGGCGGTATTGTTGATCATGTTGTTCGTCTACAACCTCAATGCCCGCTACGGGGTGTTTTCCCGCAGATACGGCGCCATGAAGATTTTTATCGATCTGATGGTTTTTCTCTCTTTCATCGTGGCGGTCTGCTGGTATACCGGCAAAATAACCAGTCCGTTCATGTCGCTCATTTACCTGATCCTGATGGCAACCTCTCTTACGCAGGGGCGACGGGTAACCTACTTCATGGCCGCTCTGGCGGTTACGTCCTATATTCTGCTCGCTTCCGCCGACTTCCGGGAGCTCAACTATTATCTGACCCATATCTTCGAACTGTTCCCCTTTATGCTGATTGCCCATCTGGGGGCCACGCTGGCCGGAGAGAGCGAGGCGGCCCGGAGTGAAGTCGAGCGCCTGTCGCTGACGGATGATGTCACCGGCCTCAATAACATGCGTAATTTCTTTCTGCTGTCCGATATACAGGAAAAGCTTGCCATACGGCATGTCCGCCCCTTTGCGATCTGTATGATCGACGCCGACAACCTTAAAAAAGTAAACGACCAGTACGGTCATCTTGCCGGAACGAAGCTGATACAGCAGGTTGCCGGGATGATCACCGCAAACGTTCGCAGCTCCGATATCTGCGCCCGCTACGGCGGGGATGAATTCGTCATCATGTTCAATGAGACCGGTAAACAGGATGTTATCGGTGCGGTCGAACGCATAGTCCACGGCATGGCGACCACCCCCTTCGATTTTGAAGGACAGAGCATCACGACCACCCTTTCGGCCGGGGTGGCCGGTTATCCGGAAGACGGGGGTGACGTGCGCACGATCATGGTAAATGCCGATGAGGCGATGTACGTCACCAAGCGGAGCGGCAAAAATCGCCTGACGGTGTACAGCGGAACCATGTACGAAGACTCGTTCGGCAGGCAAGCAGGCGGTACCCATGACTGAAGCAATCAAACTTTCGACTCTTGACACTCACTTTGCCGATTTTATCGTCCGCATCGACCGGCATCCCGGTGACGAGCTCTGGTGGGGAGCGGCTCTGGCCAGCCATTATGCCGGGAGCGGCCATACCTGTTTCAACCTTTCTGATGCGCTGGATCTGTCTGCGCTCCCTCTTTTGCCTGCCTCACGAAAAGCGCCCCCCTCCGACATCAGCCACTGGCGGGAGTCCCTTCAGTTGTGCGACACCGTCGGCGCACCGGGGGCATATACCCCGCTGGTGCTGGATCCGGCCGGGCGGCTGTATCTGCACCGTTGCTGGAGGTATGAACAACAGGTGGCCGCTGGCATTCTGTCTCGCAGCCGTCCGGTGACGATACATGAAGCCCTGCTTGATGCCGCTCTCGACCGCTATTTTCCTGTGCCGGACGGCACGGTTGATCTGCAGCGGTCTGCCGCCAGGATGGCGTTGACCCACCGCTTCTCGGTTATTTCCGGTGGGCCCGGCACCGGGAAAACCGCCACCGTGGCCCGTATTCTGGCGCTGCTGCTCGACATGGCGGGAGATTCCAGTCTGGAGATCGCGTTGGCTGCTCCGACCGGCAAAGCGGCCCTGCGTCTCCATCAGTCGATCCTGCATGCCGCCGATCGCCTCGCGTTTCCCGATGACCATCAGGAATGGCCTGCCGACCGAGGTGCGCACGATTCACCGGCTGCTCGGCGTGCAGACCCGCAGGGGCGGTTTCCGGCATAACCGTGACAATCGCCTTTCCTGCGATATTCTGGTGGTTGACGAAGCATCAATGGTCGATCTTCAATTGATGGCCGCCCTGCTGGAGGCGCTCCGCGACGATGCTCGGGTCATTCTGCTCGGCGACCGCAATCAGCTCGCTTCGGTCGAAGCCGGCGCGGTGCTGGCTGATATCTGCGACAGTGCGAACCAGGCAACCGTTCCGGTTACACAGCTGACCAGAAGCTACCGCTTCGGCGCCGACAGCGGCATTGCCGCCTTGAGCCGGCTTGATTAACACGGGGAGAGAGCGCTGCCGCAACTGAACTGCTGACATCCGGGCGATACCCGGACATACTCTGGCGGCAGCTGCCGACCGGCAGGGCGTTTGAGGAGGCCTTTGGCGCCGCGGTCCGGGAAGGGTATGCAGGCTTATGCCAGGCCGTATCTCCAGCGGAGGCGCTTGCAGAGCTCAACTCGTTCAGGATATTATCTCCGCTTCGCTCGGGACCATTCGGCATAGAAAATCTGAACAGGCTCTGCCAGAGGCGCTCTCGATGCAGAGCGCAAAAACGATCGGAGCTACGCGCTGCCGGTCATGGTCACCGGGAACAATTACGAACTGGGGTTGTTTAACGGCGATATCGGGGTGGTCATGGAGAGTGACGGCACACAGGTCGTCTGGTTCGAGAATCCGGAGGGGGGGCTGCGCCACCTTTCCTCGCTCCGTTTGCCCCCCAGCGACGCCGCCTTTGCCCTGACCGTCCACAAAAGCCAGGGGTCGGAATTTGACCGGGTGCTGCTGATTCTGCCGGACCATCTGTCGGACGTTCTCAGCCGGGAGCTGCTCTATACGGCGATCACACGCGCCCGGTGCTACATTGAAATCTGGGGGACCGAAGAGGTTTTCCGTCAGACGGTCGAACGGCGCACGCTCAGGACGTCGGGGCTCGGCGAGCGACTTACAGGAGGTGACCAGCATGGCTGATTCATACATCCAGAGTGCCTGCAGTAGTGCCGGTAAGACGCCGCTCCTGCCCCGTTGGCTGGTTTCGCTTTTGATGGTGCTGCTTATGCTTTTCGTTTATGATGACGCGCGGAGTGCATCTGAGGGGACGGCAGCCCGGCCTGATGAAAGTGCAACGGTCGGCATTACGGAACACCTTGGTTCCAAGATCCCGCTCGACATTACCTTTCGGGATGAGACCGGCACACCGGTCCGGCTGGCTGATCTGGTCACCGGACCGACGATCATTCTGCCGGTCTATTTCAGCTGCGCCAATGTCTGCTATAATCTGCAGTGGGGTTTGGCGCGGGTACTCCCGCAGCTAAAGAGCAAGCCGGGTGAGGAGTACCGGGTTATCTCGGTCAGTTTTGACGAGAAGGATACTCCGGAACTGGCAGCCAAGTTCAAGCGGGTCTACCTGTCCGCGATGCATGCCCCGTTCCCGGAGAGCGGCTGGCGCTTTCTGACCGGTGATGCAGCCAGTATCCAGCCGATTGACCGATGCCGTCGGGTTATCGTTTTCAGCGTCGAGGGCACGACTTCCTCCACCCGGTGGCCAGCATCGTGGTTGCCGGGGACGGCACGATCGTGCGCTACCTGTACGGCTCAACCTTCCTCCCCAAGGATCTGGCCCTGGCCCTGGTCGAGGCGCGGCAGCGGCATGCCGGCGGCACTGCCGATCCGCAAGGTGATGGATTACTGCTTCAGCTACGATCCGGCGGCAGAAGACCTACGTCTTCAACCTGCTCAGGGTCAGCGCCACGGTGGTGATCCTCTGCGCCGGGCGGTTTTCTGGCCTTTCTGATCCTGACCGGCAGGAAACGCAAACAACGTTCATCGGAGGAAATAATGGATTCGATAACGTCGCACACTGTTCACAGAGGCAGTTTCTGGAACGACACCGGCAAAACCGGCATCACCTCCTGGATCTTCTCCACCGACCACAAGCGGATCGGCCTGCTCTACTTCTATTCCACCTTCGGCTTCTTTCTGGTCGGGGTGCTGCTGGGGCTGCTGATCCGGATCGAGCTGATGGCGCCGGGGCGGACCATCATGGGGCCCCAGACCTACAACGCGCTCTTCACCGTGCATGGCGTGGTGATGATCTTCCTCTTCATCATCCCCGGCTTTCCAGGGCTCCTTCGGCAACCTGGTCATGCCGATCCAGATCGGCGCCCGCGACGTCGCCTTTCCCGCGCCTGAACCTGCTTCTCCTGGTGGCTCTACATGATCGGCGCGGCCATCATCCTGACCTCGCTCTTCACCGGCGGCGGCCCGCCCGACACCGGCTGGACCTTCTACGTCCCCTTCAGCGCCCGCACCGGCACCAACGTCTCCCTGGCGGTCTTCGGGGTCTTCATCATCGGCTTCTCGTCGATCCTGACCGGCCTCAACTTCGTCACCACCATCCACCGCCTGCGGGCCCCGGGGATGACCTGGGGCCGGCTGCCGCTCTTCGTCTGGTCGCTGTATGCCACCGCCTGGGTGCAGATCCTGGCCACGCCGATCCTGGCCATCACCCTGGTGCTGGTCATGGCCGAGCGGCTGCTCGGCACCGGCCTGTTCGACCCGGCCAGGGGCGGCGATCCGATCATGTACCAGCACCTGTTCTGGATCTATTCCCACCCGGCGGTCTACATCATGATCCTGCCGGCCATGGGGGTGATCTCGGACATCATCCCGGTCTTTTCGCGCAAGCCGATCTTCGGCTACAAGATGATCGCCTTCTCCAGCCTGGCCATCGCCGCCGCCGGCTCGCTGGTCTGGGGGCACCACATGTTCACCAGCGGCATGAGCGACACCGCCATCCTGGTCTTCTCGTTCCTGACCTTCATCGTGGCCATCCCCTCGGCCATCAAGGTCTTCAACTGGGTCTCGACCCTCTACAAGGGCTCCATCTCGCTGGAGGCCCCCATGCTGTTCGCCCTCTCCTTCATCCTGCTCTTCTCCATCGGCGGCCTGAGCGGCCTGATCCTGGGGGCGGCCGCCACCGACATCCATGTGCATGACACCCATTTCGTGGTCGGCCATTTCCACTACGTCATGTTCGGCGGCACCGGTTTCGCCTTCTTCGCCGCCATGCACTACTGGCTGCCCAAGTTCTACGGCCGCCGCTATGCCGAGAAACCGGCGATCGTCGCCTGGGCGCTGATGTTCATCGGCTTCAACATCATGTACTTCACCATGCAGGTGCTCGGCATGAAGGGGATGCCGCGCCGCTACTACGACTATCTGCCGGAGTTCGCCACCCTCAACCTGGTGGCCACGATCGGCAGCTGGATCCTGGCCGTCGGGCTGGTGATCATGCTGGTCAACCTGTTCCGCGGCCTGTGCTGGGGCGCGCCGTTCGAGGGCAATCCCTGGGGCGGGGCCACCCTGGAGTGGAGTATCCCCACGCCGCCGCCGACGGAGAATTTTGTCGAGGAACCGGTTGTGACCCACGGGCCGTATGACTTCAACGGGAGCGGCAACCCATGAGCCACGCAGAGCACAAAGACTACGCCGGCGCCAAGCTCGGCATGTGGCTGTTCCTGTTCACCGAACTGCTGCTCTTCGGCGGGCTGTTCCTGCTCTATGCGGTCTATCTCAAACGCTATCCGCAGGAGTTCGCCGCGGCGGGGCAGGCAGCTGCAACTGGGTCTTGGGCACGGCCAACACGGTGATCCTCCTGACCAGCAGCCTGTTCGCCGCCATGGCGGTCACTGCCATCCAGCGGAACGAGCGGCGCCGCGCCGTGGGGCTGATCGGCGGAACGATCCTCTGCGCCGCCAGCTTCATGGTCATCAAGTATTTCGAGTGGAGCGCCAAGATCGGCCACGGCATCTATCCCGGCTCCGAACACCTCAAGGCCGGGACGCGCCGGGGGAGTCGGTCTTCTTCAGCCTGTACTACATGACCACCGGCATCCACGGCCTGCACGTGCTGATCGGCGCGACGCTGCTGGCCTGGATCGCCGTCAAGGTGAAGAGCGGGCGCGGTCAATGCCGGCGATTACGTCCTGCTGGAGAACGGCGCCCTCTACTGGCACCTGGTGGACCTGATCTGGATCTTCATCTTCCCGCTGTATTATCTGATTCTGTGAAGGTCTGCTGACACCATGAGACTGAATCAACGCACCACATCGTACAGCTACGGAACACTGACCGGCATCTGGCTGACCCTGCTGTTCCTGACCGCCCTGACCGTTGGGTATCACCCGCTCGATCTGGGCGGCTACAAGGTGCTGGGGGCGCTGGCCATCGCCTGCCTCAAGTCGGGGCTGGTGATCGCTTTCTTCATGCATATGAAGTACGAGGGGAGTCTGCTGCGCTGGCTGCTGTTCGTGGCCCTGGTAACTCTGGCAATTTTCATCGGTTTCACCTTTTTTGACGTACTCTACCGTTAACCCCAAATCTGCCGACGGGGCTGAGGAATAATCGTGAACGCTGCGCGTTTACTATCTACAACTGATGCTATCGACCCGGTCTTCATGTTCATCTTCGGGGCCTGCCTGGTGCTGCTGATCGGCATCACCGCAGTCATGGTGTTTTTTGTCGTACGCTACCACCGTTCCCGGGCACCCGAGCCGACTTCGCAGGCCGATGGCAATCTCTGGCTGGAGATCATCTGGATCGTGCTGCCGACCCTGCTGGTGCTGGCCATGTTCTACTACGGCTGGGTCGGCTACCTGTCACTGCGCACCGTACCCAAGGGAGCCCTGGAGGTGACCGCCACGGCCCGCATGTGGTCGTGGAGCTTCAGCTATCCCAATGGGAAGACCAGCCCCAAACTGTATGTGCCGGTCGGTAAGCCGGTCAAGGTCAACCTGGTATCGCAGGATGTCATCCACGGCTTCTTCCTGCCGGCCTTCCGGGTCAAGCGGGATGTGGTGCCGGGCATGAAAAATTACGCCTGGTTCGTGGCCAACAAAGCCGGGCAGCTATGATCTGTTCTGCTCCCAGTACTGCGGTACCGGCCATTCGGCCATGATCACCACCGTCGAGGCGCTGCCCGAGGCAGAATTTGCCGAGTGGCTGGAACAGGGGGCGGGGCGGCGAAGAACACCGCGGACACGAACTGCTGGAAAAATATGGGTGCCTCGGATGTCACTCCCAGGACGGCACGCCCAAGGTGGGGCCAAGCTTCAAGGGGATCTGGGGGCGGAGTGAGACGGTCGTTACGAACGGGGTAGAACGAACCATTACCGTGGATGAGGCCTATCTGCGGCGATCATATTCTCGATCCGAAAGCCGACTGTGGTCAAGGGATTCCCGCCGATCATGCCGGCATTTCCGACTCAAGGAAGATGAACTGTCGGCACTGCTGGAATATCTGAAAGGGCTCAAATGATCCGCGCCCTGTCCAGGCTGTTCCGGGTGCGCCTGGCACTTCTGAACGGTGTGACCGCCGTGGGAGGCTCCTGCCTCTTCCCGGCTCCCGCCCATGCGGCGCATCTGCTGGCTGCCTTCTGCGGGGTAACTCTGCTGGCCATGGGAGGCTCGGCTCTCAACCAGCTGCTGGAGCGCGACATTGACGCCCTGATGACCCGCACCATGCAGCGTCCGCTGCCCCAGGGGCGCCTGACCGCACCCACCGCCCTCCTTGCCGGAACCGGAGCCATTCTGACGGGACTGGCCCTGCTCGCCATGACCGGCGGTGTACTCCCCGCGCTGCTTGGCGTTGCCGCTCTGGCCTGGTATCTGGCCGTCTACACACCGTTAAAGCGCAGAACCGCCCTCGCCCTGCCGCTCGGTGCGTTGTGCGGTGCCTTTCCGCCGCTGATCGGCTGGTCTCTGGCCGGCGGCGCTGTGACCGACTACCGGATCATCATCCTGGCCGGACTGCTTGTTATCTGGCAAATACCGCATTTCTGGCTGCTGCAGGAACGCCATGAGGCCGATTACCTCAGAGCGGGGATTCCGCTGGTTGACTTCCGTACGATTGGGTCCGGGCGCGTGTCCCTCGTGTTCCCCTGGTTGACGGCCATGACGGCCGCGACCATGCTGCTGCCCGCCCTGGGTGGCATCGATCGGCGCATGGCGCCCTGGTTTCTGTTGATTGCCCTGATGCCGTTCACGGCTGTTTTTATTCGCTCCAAACGGCTGCTGTTTCCCGCCTTCAGCCTCTTTCCCCTGGCACTGACCGTCATACTGATGCTTCATAAACTGACCTGATCCGGAGTTAAAGACTTTATTGGTCTTGTTTTGTTTTTCTGTGCTATACTGTGTCCATAAAGGGAGGTGAACTCTATGAACACACTCGAGTTTTTAATTGGTTTTGAAAACGATTGCCTCTGCTTCTACAAGACCCTTGCAGCTGAGACCACCGACCCGGAATTGAAGAGGCTTTACTCGCTGCTGGCCGATACCCGCAAACGGCATCAGGATTTGCTTGAAGCCGTGAAGGGAACCGTCCGCGGCGAAGATCTGAAGTCGGAGCTGACTGAGCGCGCAGGGCATGTAGCCAACGGCTGCCGTACGGCCCTGTTCAACCATGATCTGATGAAGGAGCTGCGCAACGACCGGGATGCTTTTGAACATGTGGTCCATGCCGAAGACGAGATGATCAAGTTGTGTGAAGGGATGGCCAAAGCAGAGGAAGCTGAGAACGTAAAGGCCTTGCTGAACTGGTTTGTCGCGGATGAAAAACGGCATCTGGAAGAGATTGTGGGGATTTACGAATTTGTGGAAGCACCGCACTACTTTCTGGAATGGGGCGAGTTCTCCAATCTTCATCCGCTGTAAACAGCAGGACAACCGACAGGTTTGAAAGGCAGGTGTGAGGTATGAAAACGGCACAATACGATAAGGTGTGTTACTGGACCGAGCAGCGTGAAGAACCGGTCGTTCTGAAAAATATGAAGACGGGTGAGATAGGCGTTTCATTCGGCTGTACCTATGCCGGAGAGACGGTTCAGGTGCGCTTGGCCGATGGCGAGCTGGATTCTTGGGAACGCGCTGACTGCTCAGAGACGACCCATTGAACATCGGGTTGGGGTGCGTCTTACAGGGGGTGGCACCATGAAGATTTTTGTCAGCGGTGGGACCGGGTTTGTCGGCGGGCATGTATGTCGTGCCCTCCGGCAGCGCGGCCACGAGTTGCGTCTGCTCGTTCACCGTCGGAGGGGCGCGGCAGAGAGCGGGATTACGTACGTAGAAGGAGATACCTCACGTCTGGAGAGCTTTGCACGTGGAGGTGAGCGGCTGCGATGCCGTTATTAATCTGGTCGGCATCATCAGGGAGTTCCCTTCACGAGGGATTACCTTTGAAAAGCTGCACGTCCAGGCTACGGAGAACATGGTGGAGGCTGCGCGCAGGGCGGGTGTCAGTCGCTACGTGCAGATGTCATCCCTGGGAGTGCGCCCGGCAGCTGTTTCAGCCTACCATCAGACCAAGTGGCGTGCGGAAGAGGCGGTACGGGGAAGCGGACAAAAATGGACGATCTTCCGTCCGTCGCTGATCTTCGGGCCGCACGATGCGTTCATCAACATGCTGGCGACGCAGTTGCGGCGTACTCCGGTCATGCCGGTTATCGGCAGCGGCAGATACCTGTTGCAGCCGATTCATGCCGATGATGTGGCGCGGTGCTTTGCGCTCGCGCTGGAGATGCCGGAAACGGTCGGCCAGACGTACGAATTGTGCGGCAACGACCTCCTGAACTTTGAAGCGCTGCTCGACATGATTGCCGCCGCTCTGGGTCGGTCGCGACCGTTCAAACCGCATCTCCCGCTGGAATTAATGAAGCTGATTATCCCGCTTATGCAGAAAATCCCGCAATTTCCGATCACAATGGATCAGCTGCAGATGCTGCTGGAGGAGAATGTGTGCGGCGGCGAATGGCAGCAGGTGTTCGGGTTTGAACCGCGTGGCTTGCAGATCGGAATCGGCGAATACCTGAGCAAGACTTGACCGGGATGCTCAGGTATTGTATAAGTACCCCCATGAACCGATTGTATTTCACTATGATGACCGTAAGCGGCGTGTTGTCCGCTCTGCTGTTAGTGTCATCAGCAGCTCAGGCGGATGACCTGCGTGGCGGCGACGCGTCGTTGCTGCATGAGCTCTCCGCATCGGTGACTACCACGCTGGAAGAACTTGTGCGGAGAAGCAGTACCTTTGAAACGGTGAAAGGTTTTGCTTCTTATTATGCCAGTCGTTTTGAAGGTCGGCGAACGACATCCGGTCACCGCTACAATCCGGAAAAAATGACCGCCGCCCACCAAAGTCTGCCGCTCGGCACGGTGGTGCGGGTCATTAATCCGGCCAGCCAGCAGGAAGTTCATGTCACCATTAATGACCGCTGCGCCCCGAAGTCATTCCACTTTATTGATCTTTCACGTGCTGCCGCCAAAAAAATCGGTCTGTGGGGCAAGGGGAAGATCAAGGTTGTGATCATACCGCTCCTCGAAGAGAAGCTGGAAGAACCGGCTTAAAACACGTTGATCCGTAGTTTACGCCTCTCCGACTGACCCTCCCCCGCTTTACCTGACGACCTTTTTATTCCACATGGCACGCCTCATGCTAATTCCTCCGTACGGAGGTATACAACGATGAGTAAATCCATACTGATTTGTGATGACGAACCGATCATCAGAATGAACCTGAAGAGCATGCTGATCGAGCTGGGATTCGATGAAGTGCTGGAGTGCGGAGACGGGCAAAAGGCCGTGGAACTGGCCTTGGCAAGCTTTCCCGACATGGCGATTCTGGATGTCTCCATGCCGGGTATGGACGGAATAACCGCGGCGATCGAGATCAGAAAAAAACTGAAAATTCCGATCATGCTGCTGACAAGCGCCTGTGACGGCGCGACTGTAAAACGGGCATCGGCAAGCGGAATTGCCGCTTTTTTAACCAAACCGCTCCGGCAGCAGGATCTGCTGCCGGCCATAGAGATTGCCCTGCAGCATGTTGAAGAGGTTGAAGACCTGAAAGAAAAAATCGATGATCTGCGCGAACTCATCGAGAACCGCAAGATCATCGAAAAAGCCAAAGGGATTCTGATGGAAAAGAATCGCGTTTCAGAAGCCGAGGCCTATCGCATCATGCAGAAGAGTGGCGATGGACAAGCGCAAGAACGCTGCGACAGGTGGCGGATGGGATTTTGAAGGCGGTAAGGACTGCAGGTAGCGGCGGTGGAGAGCTAGCTGCCCCCTACCTATCAGAATGTTCTTCCCAGCGGACTGGCTGCCACCAGACTGATCAACCAGCACCTCAATTTCGGCAATGACCTTCTGGTCCATCTTCTTTATCCAGCGTTTCGGGATGGCTTCCATGCCGTAGTAGGCTCCGGCCAGCATGCCGCAGATGGCGCCGGTCGTATCGGCATCGCCCCCCTGATTGACCGTTCCGACCAGGCACTCCTCAAAGCTCCTCCCCCGAAAAAACCAGTGAAACACGGTCTGCATGGTATCCACCACATAGCCGGTGGCCAGGCCGCGGTACGGTTCAAAGGCAAAGGTCGGGAAACGTGGCCACCAGTCCGTCGACCTGGCGGCGCAGGCGGCTTTTTTCCGCCCCGCAGATCGCCAGGTGCAGCAGTTGTCCCAGGCAGATGCAGGCGGCATCCGATACCGGATTGTTGTGGGTGATGTGGGCCTGCTCGAGTGCGTATTTTTTGAGCAGTTCTTCGTCGGGCAGCGAAAAGAGGGCCGCCGGCAGGATGCGCATGGCAGCGCCGTTGCCGGCATCCCATTCGTTGGGCGGCGACTTCCAGCGTGCCGTGCAGCATGATAGGCGCGGATCCCCTTGCGGCAGGTGTCGCCGCAGTCAACCGGCCGGGATTTGAGCCAGGCGGCAAAATTGTCGGCAATCGCCTCCAGCGACCAGGTCTGGTTCTTGACGATCGCCCGGGCGATGCAGAGCGCCATCTCGGTGTCATCGGTCACCTGCCCCGGTTTCAGCCGCAGCCAGCCGCCGCCGATGATATCCCGGAATGTGCCGTATTTTGCGGCAATCTCCGATGCGGTCATGAACTCGACCGTGGCGCCCAGGGCATCGCCGATTGCCATGCCGATGAAGGCGGCACGGGCGCGGTCGCGGATTTCTTCGAGGTTGTACTGGTTGAACATGGAGAGCCTTTCCTGCAAATCGTATAACACAGAGACACCGAGACAGAGCCAAAGTAGACGCTTCTAAGCGAAGGCATGCAATTCACAATCCATCTTAGTGCACAATATTAGATGCAGATGTCCGGTGATGAAACGTGAACTCGTTACGCGTTTTGCACATCTGCTACAATGTTCTAAAGCGCTGTTTCTCTGCGTCTCTGTGTCTCTGTGGTGTAATTGTATATAAGGCTGGCACGCATTATGCCTATACCGATACGACAGTGCATACAACAACAGGCAACGACGCCCGCGGGATATATCTCCTGCGGGCGTTTTCCATTTCGGAAGGAGCATGACCATGGCAACTGCATGCGAGATGAAGAACAAGATCCAGGGGCATCCCTGCTTTGGCGGCAATCACCATAAAAACGGACGGATGCATCTGGCGGTGGCGCCGAAATGCAACATCAAGTGCGGTTACTGTACCCGCAAGCACGACTGCGCCAACGAATCCCGCCCCGGCGTGACCAGCCGGCTGCTGACCCCGCAGGAGGCGATCGATAAAGGTGCGCGAGGTCATGGCCAGTCCGGTGGTCGGGCCGATCATCAAGGTCATCGGCATTGCCGGTCCGGGCGATCCGCTGGCCAACGAAGAGACCTTCGAGACCTTCGAGCTGGTCAAGAAGGAATTCCCGCACCTGATGCTCTGCATGAGCACCAACGGCCTGCTGCTGCCGGAATCCATCGACCGCCTGTACGAGCTGGGGCTGCACAGCCTGACGGTGACCATCAACGCCGTTGATCCGGAAGTCGGGGCGCAGATCTACCGCCACGTCATCTATCACGGCAAGCATTACACCGGTGTGGAAGGGGCCAAGATCCTGATCGCCAACCAGTTTGAAGGGCTGAAGCGGGCCGGTGAACTGGGGCTGACCATCAAGGTCAACTCGGTGCTGATACCGGGGGTCAACGATGACCAGATCCCGCTGATCGCCACACGGGTCAAGGAATTGGGGGCCTTTGTCATGAACATCATGCCGATCATCCCCCAGGCGGAACTGGCCCATATCGAGCCTCCCAGCGAGGAGCGTATCTGCTGAAATCAGAAAGGCCAACGAGGGGATCATCGGCCAGTTTGCCCACTGCAAACAGTGCCGGGCCGATGCCATCGGGCTGATCGGCCAGGATCTGAACATGACCATTGCCGAGGCGGCCTGTCCGACACCATGATAATTGAACCGTTCCGCACAGGATGATATCGCCGGCTTTTCTGCAGCTGGCTGCCGCGGAAGAGTGGGTGGCCGAACCGTGGGAGTTCGAATTTCTGCTGGCCGGCATTTCCGCACGGGTGCTTCTGCGTGCGGGACAGTGAAGGAGAAGGAGTCGCCTTTGTTACGTCACTGCAGCATGAACGGAGCGGCTGGATCGGCAATCTGATCGTTGCGGAACAGTATCGTGGCAGAGGGATCGGTGAGGCTCTCTTCAGGAAAGCCCTGGATGCGTTGCAGAGCGGCCGGAGCAGAGACCTTCTGGCTGACCGCCTCAAAATCAGGGCAAGTCGCTGTACGAAAAACATGGTTTCACCAGTATCGATACCATTGTCCGCTGGAGCGGCTTCGGGAGGAGGCGAAACGGAGGAGAGGTCACGGAAGAGGACCCCGGAAATTCGGCCTCCTCGGTGAGCGGCATAGATTGTCTGGCCTGGGGCGACCGGCGCGATGCTCTGCTGGCGGCGACTGTCGGGCGCGGCAGGCTGCTGCTTCAGGAGTCCGGATTTTTGGTGATCCAGCCGTGCGGGGCTGCCTGCCAGTTTGGCCCGTTCTCGGCGCTGGACATCGGCACCGCGGAACATCTCTTCGAGTCGGCTCTTGACTCTGTCCCTTACGGAACAAGAATCTACCTGGACGCCCCCGCATCGAACCGTGCGGTGCCGCGGCTTTTCAACCGGAGACGGATGCGTATCACCGGTACCAACGAACTGATGTTTGCGGGAAAGAAGCCGGATTATCGGGCGGAGCTGCTGTTTGGACTCGCCACTATGGGGAGTTGCGGCTAGTGACATTCCATCTGTCACTATCCTGGAGTCATTCCCTCGGCATTGTCGTGCTGCGCCGCTGCAGTTACTGATTCATGGGCGCCGTTGGATGTCTGGTGAACACTTCCCCGGCTATCTCGCCCACGACCGGCACGCATTTGTCTACAACAGCAGTCCCGCCCTGAGCCGATTGCGAGGCCCTTTAATTTCTTTTTATTGACCCGTCGACAGCTTCTGCCGCTTTGCAGAACTCTGCAAAATCAATGTTAGACAGTATCGTGATCTCTGCTGGCGAGAGGTCAATCCCCTCGCTACAGCAGGCGCTCTCCAGCGCCTTCGCGGCCCGTGCCCTGAACTCCGCATCTGTTAGGATTCTGCCCAGAAACCGCTCTACTTCAATTTGAGACATTGTAGCTCCTTTCCCCCGGCGTCCCTGAATGGGACGATGTAGTGATTAATGACGCTCGTAGGGATAGTAAGTACATGGATGATGCCAGTATTAAAATATCTGTAATTGTAGTATGTTACCGGATATGGCGGGAGGCGGAGTGTCCCGATGAGGGACAATGTGTGATCGCAGGGGACAACGGTGAGTGGAGTGACTAGCGGTAGAACATCTTGCGATTGACTTTGAGGAGTGCTGCAGCTTGAGACTTGTTGCCGCCGCAGCGCTGGAGGGTCATTTCCAGGATTTTCCCGGTTATGCTGTCCAGGGAAAGTTCCTCGGCAGAAAGGCTGATCTGGAAGTCAACTGTGGCTGCATCAGGGGTGGCGGATAACGGTTGGGCAATCGGGAGGCGGAGATGTTCAGGCCTGATGAGTTCGTTGGAGACCATGATCGCGGCATATTCAAGCACGTTGCGCAATTCGCGGATATTGCCCGGCCAGGAGTAGGAAGTGAGCAGATCCATGGCTTTCTTCGAGACCCCGGGGAGTGCCTTGCCCTGGTGCTGGCGGAAGAGATCAAGAAAGAACTCCGACCAGGAGCGGGATATCTTCGCTCCGCTCCCTGAGCGCTGGAATGGCGATCGGAACGACGTTGATGCGATGGAACAGGTCTTCCCGGAATGCGCCTTGTTTGACCAGCTCGGCAAGATTGCGATGGGTGGCTACAATGACCCGGAAATCGGCCGGCAAGGGGGTATTGGCGCCCACTTTTTCGTAGGTTCTTTCTTCCAGTACCCGCAAAAGCTTGGCCTGGAGCGGCAACGGCATGTCTCCGATTTCATCCAGAAGCACCGTTCCGCCGCGGGCCAGGCTGAATTTGCCTTCCCGGTCCCGTTCGGCTCCGGTAAAGGCGCCGCGGACGTGGCCGAACAGTTCGCTTTCCAGGAGTGACTCCGGGATAGCGGCGCAATTGACCGCCACAAAGCTGCCTGGCAGGCCGCCGGACGCGAAATGGATTGCCCGGGCCAGCACTTCTTTGCCGGAGCCGCTTTCACCGGTCAGGTTGATGGTGGTTTTGGGTGACGCAGCGACCCGGGCTGCCAGCTCCAGAGCGTGCCGCATGACTGGAGACTGCGTGACGATGGTGTGAAAACTGTACCGCTCGCGGAAATGTTCCCGCAACTGCGCATTTTCGCCGGAGAGCCGTCCGAACTCCAGTGCCCGTTTCAGCACCACATCCAATGTTTGGGGATGAAACGGTTTTTCCAGATAATCGAGTGCACCCTGTTTGATCGCGGTTACTGCGCTCTCGATGCTTCCCTGCGCCGTGAAAAATATAAAAGGGAGCGTGGGGCGGAGTTGCTTGACCGAATGCATCAACTGGATGCCATCCATTCCCGGCATGACCAGATCGGAGATCACCAGATCAACATCCTGTTTTTCCAGCAGGGCTAGAGCGTCAAGGCCATTGCCGGCGCAAAGGACGTTATAGCCGTGGCGCTGCAGATGATTTTCAAGAATAGAGAGCGAAAATTGCTCGTCATCGACAATCAGGATGCGGGGATTAGGGCCAGGAACGGTCTGTGTACTCGACATGATTGGATATCGCCACCCTGAAGGAAGTTAGTCTCGCGAACAGTGTAGCAGTCGCTCTAACGATTTGACAATAATTTAATTAGTACTCCGGAATTGCGGAAATAATCACTGTCTTCATGATGTCCTGCCATCGTGGGGGACAGTGGCATATCACTTCATAAATTCAAAAGGCGCTCGGAAGTATTAACTTAATACTTCCGAGCGCCTTTCTTTTGTACTAAATCCGCCGGTCCATGTCACCAGAGATCAATCTGCGCCAGCGCGATCAGTTGCTGTTCTATGGCCTTTTGCCGGCAGTTCCGGCTTACAGCTTGAACTGCCGTACCAGTCGCTGCAGCTCTTCGGCATTGCCGTTCAGCTGGGCGGCCGCAGTTGCTGATTCATGGGCGCCGTGCGAGGTCTGCTGCACCACTCGGTGATCTGCATGCATGTTGCTGGAAATCTCGCTGGTCGTGGCGGTCTGTTCTTCGGCGGCGGTGGCGATCTGGTTGACCTGCATGGCAACGTCGTTGATCTGCTCCAGGATATCCTGAAGCGCCTGCCCTGATTTGGCCGCTTCCACGGTGCCGGTCTCCACCTGGTGAACCCCCTGCTCCATGGCGGCAACGGCCCCTTTGGTCTCGTTCTGGATGGCCTTGATCATTTCGCCGATCTCGCTGGTGGCGCGGGTGGTGCGTTCGGCCAGTGCGCGTACTTCGTCGGCAACAACGGCAAAACCACGCCCCTGTTCACCGGCCCGGGCCGCTTCGATGGCGGCATTCAGCGCCAGCAGGTTGGTCTGGTCGGCGATGTCCTCAATCGTGCCGATGATGGCGCCGATCTGGTCGGAACGTGCTCCCAGGCTTTCCACGGTTTTGGCTGACTCCTGCACTCTTTCGGCAATCTGTCCCATGACCGCTGACGGTTCTTTCGACCACCTCGGCACCGTTCTGGCCGATGTGCGAGGCCCGCTGAGCCCCTTCGGCCGCCATCTGGCAGTTCTGGGCGATGTCGCCGGATGTGGCCGACATCTCTTCACCGGCGGTGGCAACGGTGGCGGCCTGGGCAGCAACCTCTTCGGCGCCGGTGGCGATCTGTTCGGCGGTGGAGTTGAGCTGATTGGCTGCGGCTGCCACCTGGGTCGATGTGCTGGAGATCTGGCTGATGATGCCGTGGAGCTTGTCGATGAACAGATTGAACATCCGGCTGATCTCGGCCAGTTCGTCCTTGCCGGAGGCGTCCAGCCGCTTGGTCAGATCTCCCTCGCCCTGGGCGATGTCAGTTATCATCTCAAGCATATTCCGTATCGGCCTCATGATGGTCCGCAGCAGGGCCAGAGACAGGATAATTGCCAAGATGAGCGCTATCAACGATATTGCAATGATGGTCATCTGTATTTTGTTTTCTAACCTGTCGGCTTCTTTAAGGCCAAGTTCCATCTGCTTGTCGGTATCGTCAGCGATTGCAAACGTTTGCGCCTCCAGTTTGTGAATCGCCTCCTTGTAGGCTCCAATGGCGGTATTTGCCTCCGTCGTAGTCGTTACTTCTCCCTTTTTGATCTTATCCAGAACGGCGGTAAACCCGGTTTCATAGGAATTCAGCAACCCTTTCAGAGTGGCCAGTTCAGCTTTCTTCTGCTTGGCAAACGCTGAATCGTGATCATTGTCCAGCTTTGCGAGTAATTTTTCCATGGCGTCAAAACGTTTGCCGGTCCGTTCTGCCGTTTCTTGCCATTTTTTGGCGTATTCCGTCACCTTTTCCGGTGACTCGATATTGATAAAGGCGTCTTTTTCATAGCGGCGCAACTCGTTTACGTTGGCGCGTCCCCGTTGTGCGTATTCGACAATCCTCCCTTCTGTCATGGCGTACTCGTCGAGCAGATCATTCATCCTGCTGACTCCCCAGTGTCCGACAACAGCCACAATGACGAGCAGGATTGCGATAATGGCGAAACCCGCAAGCAGCTTGATGCTAATTTTCATGGTACTCTCCATAGGTTAAATATGTGCCGACTCTTGTAAACATGAATCAATAGCAATTTAAGTGACGAAAGTCAAAATATTATCGTTAATGTATATACAGGTAACAGTAGCTTGAATCGAAAATACAATCAGAGCTGCGTGTGTATGTAACTATCGGCACGGTCGATGCACAGCTCTTACATAACCGAACCGGCAATGGCGCCGCACCCTTTCACGGGAGTGCGGCGTTTTTTTATTCAAGGAGTAGTGCCATGACAACATCACCGGTTATTATCGACGACACCACCCTGCGGGACGGCGAACAGACCGCCGGGGTGGTCTTCTCCAAGCGCGAAAAGATCGCCATCGCCCGCATGCTTGACTCCATCGGCGTGGGGGAGATCGAGTGCGGCATCCCGGCCATGGGGGAGGAAGAGCAGGCCAGTATCCGGGCGCTGGTTGACCTGGGGCTCAATGCCCGCCTGATCACCTGGAACCGGGCGCTGGTGCCTGAAATAGAGGCAAGTATTGCCTGCGGTGTGCAGGCGGTGGACATCTCGCTGTCGGTTTCCGACCAGATGATCGTCCATAAACTGCGCAAAAGATCGTGAGGCGGTCAAGGAACAGCTGAAGGTCGCGCTCGGTTTTGCCAAGCAGCATGATCTGTATGTCTCGGTCGGCGGCGAGGATGCCAGCCGGGCCGACATGGCCTTTCTGGTGGAGCTGATGGAGATCACCCGTTCGCTGGGGGGCGACCGCTTCCGCTTCTGCGATACGCTGGGGATCATGGACCCCTTTACCATGTTCGACAAGGTGGCGTTTCTGCGGCAGGCGGTTCCGGAGGTCGATATCGAGGTGCATACCCACAACGACCTGGGCATGGCCACCGCCAATGCCATCGCCGGCATCCGCGCCGGTGCGAGGTTCGTCAACACCACGATCAACGGCCTGGGCGAGCGGGCCGGCAATGCGGCGCTGGAAGAGGTGGTCATGGGGCTCAAGCATGCCTGCGGCATTGAAACCGGCATCGATACCCACCGTTTCCGCGAGATGTCGCTCTTTGTCGCCAAGGCCTCCCACCGTCCGCTTTCCGTCTCCAAGCCGGTGGTCGGCGAACGGGTCTTTGCCCACGAATCGGGACTGCACGCCGATGGCGTCATCAAGGATCCCCACAACTACGAAGGGTTTGACCCGGCCGAGGTCGGGCTGACCCGCAGCATCGTGGTCGGCAAGCATTCCGGCACCGGCGGCTTGATCGAACGCTATCGCAGCATGGGAATCGCCGTTGACCGGAAGCAGGCGGAGCCGCTGCTGGAACAGACGCGCGCCATGTCGTGCAAACGCAAGCGGGATCTGACCAACTGTGAACTGATGGCCATATCTATCTGGTGAAGAAACGCTGCCGAAGGCAGCATAAGGAGGTTACATCATGTGTGAAGCAGGAACTCAGTTTGTACCGATTGCCGAAGCGGCGCAGCTTCTGGAAACGACCGAGATGCGGGTGCTGATGATGCTCAAGAAAAACGAGCTGCAGGGGAAAATGGAGGATGAGGCCTGGTATGTGGACCGTTCTTCCCTGCAGCTGTGCGATAAGCCCAAGGCGGCGGATATCGTCAAACCGGGCTGCGGTGGCGGCTGTGGCGGCGGCTGCGGCGGACACTGATTCAGGAGGCGAACCATGCCAATTATCCTCAAAGCATCGGATCTCAAATTCAGATATCCGCGCGACGTTGCCAATCGGGACGAACCCAAGTTTGCCGGTCTGCCCGATCCTGCACCTTTCAACCGCCACGATCTGTACGAGATCCTGCCGATGTTGTCGGCCGTCATGGATGAACTGGAGAGCGATGATGGCGAGGTGCTGCATCTGGTGGAGGATGCTCCTCAACGAGATGCCGGGCTTCATCACGACCCGCGGGGAGGTCTTCGATTATCTGCAGGGATCGGCCCGGGAATGCTTGAGACGGTAGGCGACATCTGGGAGTATGCCGCCACGGGGATCATCGTGATCACCACCAACGGTTCGCTGACCCGGGATGGCCGGGCGATTTTCGGGCGGGGTGTGGCGAAACAGGCGGCACTCCGTTATCCGGGGCTTGCTGAAAAATTGGGCAGGTTGCTCGCGGATCAGGGAAACCATGTGTTTGATCTCGGCAGTGGTATCGTCACCTTTCCGGTGGAGGAAACCCCCTGGTCGCTCCCGGACCTGCGCATCATTGCCCGTTCGGCGGGAGAGCTGCGGCTGCTGGCGGACCGTTCGGGGTGGGAACAGATCGTTGTTCCCCGTCCCGGCTGCGGTGGCGGGGGACTCTTGTGGGAGGATGTACGGTCCCTTCTCGAGCCCTGCTTCGATCAGCGTTTTCTTGTGATCAACCAGATACGTGGCTGACGGTGCGGTATGTGTATCCGGTAAAAAGTCGGTTACACGCTGCGTTAGCTGTCGCGATTGCTCTGAATAAGAGCGTTGTTGTAATCGCACGGATTGTGGTATAGTTCCACCAGAACAATTCTGTGTGAGGATGGTCTCCAGGGCAGAGGGCAGTTATTCCGCGAGGACTGAAATTTTAACGTCTTCCGACCTGCGTCTGCAGTGACGTGACCACCCATATCATCCGGAGTTGCGGATATTTCCGTACGCCGATTTTATCGGCTCTTCCGGAGAAACAATGACCTCCACCCCATCAACCGCCAGCAGCGCACCCGACAAATTCAGTATTCCCCTCTTCCTGGCCCTGATCGCCGCCGGTCTGGCCGGCAACTATTTCAAATTCCCGATCTTCCTCAATGTCGACTTCCTCTTCGGCAGCATCTTCGCCATGCTGGCACTGCAGTTCTTCGGCCTTGGCCGGGGCATTCTGGCGGCCGCCATCATCGCCGGCTATACCTACATCCTCTGGAATCACCCCTACGCCATCATCATCATGACCGCCGAGGTGGCGGTTGTCGGTTGGCTGATGGGGCGCCGCAAGATGGGGATGGTGCTGGCCGATACACTTTACTGGCTCATCATCGGTATGCCGCTGGTCTACCTCTTCTACCACGTCGTCATGCATCTCCCTTCAAGCAACAGTTCCATTGTCATAGTCAAACATGCCATAAACGGGATCGCCAATGCCCTGGTCGCCCGTCTGATCTTTACCGGCTACACTCTCCGGTCGCGCTCATCGCTGATGTCGTACCGTGAAATTGTCTACAACCTGCTGGCCTTTTTCGTGTTGTGTCCGGCGCTGATCATGCTGGCGGTAGAAAGCAGGACCGATTTTAACGAAACCGACCGGCATATTCGTGCATCGCTGATCCAGAATAGTCAGCGCGCGGATCAACGTCTGGAAACCTGGGTGGAGAACAGAGAATCGGCCATTTTCAATCTGGCTGAGATGGCTGCATCGCGATCCCCGCAGCAGATGCAACCCTTTCTGGAGCTGGCAAAGAGGTCGGATGTCAATTTCAAGCGGATCGGGCTGCTTGACAGAGAAGCGACAACCACCGCCTTCTACCCGCTGGTCGACGAACTGGGACAGGGCAACATCGGCATAAACTTCGCTGATCGCCCCTTCATCCCGAAGCTCAAGCGGACACTCAAGCCGATGCTCTCGGAAGTGTACGTAGGCAGGATCGGCACCCCAAGGCCGGTCGTCTCGTTGCTCGCGCCGGTAGTCATTCGTGGAGACATACGGTGGCTACGTTATCGGCGTCCTGAGCCTGGAACAGATACGGGAGTACCTTGACAAGGGTTTGGATTCACCTGCCACGCTTTACACACTGCTGGATAAAAACGGCAACGTCATTATGACCAATCGCACCGATCAAACGGTGATGAGACCTTTTGAGCGCGGCAACGGTACGCTCAATCGATCTTGATAAAGGGATCAGTCAGTGGGTGCCGGTTGTGCCTTCACGTACCCCTTTCTCGGAACGCTGGAAGAATTCTTTCTATGTCGCGGAAACCGCCATCGGCAGCCTGGCCGAATGGAAACTGATTCTGGAACAGCCGGTAGCGCCCTTTCAGAAAACGCTTTACGACCGATATACCGACAAGCTGTCCCTGCTGTTCCTGATCCTGCTCGGTGCGCTCGCGCTGGCGGAATGTATCAGCCGTCAGACTGTTGCTACACTGGGAAAGCTTCGCACACTGACGTACGAGTTGCCGGCCAGGCTGGCGACCGATGGCGAAGAGATCGCCTGGCCGGAAAGCGGCATAAAAGAGACGCAATCACCTGATCAACAATTTCAAGAGTATGGCGAACTCGCTGTCAGACTTGATTTACGAGACCAGGCAGATAGCGGATGAGATGAGGGAATCACGGCAACAACTTCAGGACATCATCGATTTTTATCCGGATGCAACGTTTGTCGTCAACAATGACAAGAAGGTAATTGTCTGGAACAGCGCCATGGAAAAGATGACCGGCATCTGCAAGGAGGAGATGCTCGGGAAGGACTATCATATCGGTTCGGTACCCTTTTACGGCGAAAAGAGGCGACAAAATCTGCTTGATCTTCTGGATGAGAACGATGAAGCCCTTACGGCCAGGTACGAGGACCTTTTGAGGGTAAATAATACCCTGTCTGCGGAGACATTCTGCCCATCCCTGTACGGCGGCAAGGGCGCTTTTGTCTGGGCGGCGGTGGCGCCGCTTTTTAACCTCAATGGAATTCGCATTGGCGCCATCGAGTCGATCCGCGACATCACGGACCGCCGTCAGGCGCAGGAGGCGCTGAGACTGGCCTACTCCGAGGTGGAGTTGCTCGTGCATCAGCGTACGGCCGAGTTGGACGCAACCAATACGGCATTGACGGCCGAGATCGCCGAGCACAAACTGACGCTGAAAGCCCTGGATGAATCAAAACTGTTCCTTGAAAAAACGTTCGATAGTCTCAATGAGGCGATCTTTATCGTCGAGTCCGGTACCCGGAAGATTCTGGATTGCAACAGTTGTTGTGAAACGATGTTCGGGTACAGCCGGGAAGAGATGGTTGGCGCTACCACCTCTTTCCTCCACATCTCGGAAGAGATGTCGCAACTGTTTGGTCACGAGATGCAGCAGGCGTATGCCGAAAAGGGGTCCTTTGAGACGACCTTCATCATGAAAAGAAAGGACGGTACCGCTTTTGCGTCCGAACATTCGGTAACCCCCGTCCCCATCCTCGATGATACAGGGGTGATAGCCAGACATGTCTGTGTCGTGCGCGATGTCTCCGAGCGTAAACGGGCAGAAGATGCACTCAGAAAATCCGAGGCGCAATTTCACTCCCTGGTCGAGACGTCGCAGGATCTGATCTGGCAATGTGACACCGAGGGGAGGTACACTTACCTCAACCTGGCGTGGGAGCATCTCTTTGGCTACGAACTGGATGAAATGCTCGGGAAAAAATACAGCGATTTTCAATCTCCCGAGCATGCCGAGCGTGACCTGACAGTCTTCAGCAGGTTGATGCAGGGCGACTCGATTGATCACTATGAAACCACGCATATAGGGAAGGACGGCAACGAAATCCATCTCGTGTTCAACGCCCTTTTTGTGAGCGATGAACATGGCGAGATCGTCGGTACGAGCGGCACGGCATACGACATCACGCTGCGCAAGCAGATGGAAGAGGAGCTGCGCCACTCCAAAAACGCCGCCGAAGCAGCCACCATCGCCAAGAGCGAGTTTCTGGCTACCATGAGTCACGAGATCCGCAATCCGATGAACGGGGTCATCGGCATGATCGAACTGCTGCAGCATACCCCGCTGACTTCGGAACAGCATGACTACGCCGAAAGTGCCAAAAATTCCGGCATAGAATTAGTGCACCTGCTTAACGACATTCTCGACCTCTCCAAAATAGAAGCGGACAAGATCGAACTGGAGACATCCGACTTTGACCTGCGGCCGGTGGTTTCAGATGTCATAACGCTCCATTCGCTTCATGCCCGCGAAAAAGGGGTGAAACTCACTTCTTCGGTAGATACCGGCGTGCCAACGGCATTGAAGGGAGATGCGGGCCGACTGCGCCAGCTTCTCACCAACCTGATCGGCAACGCCGTCAAGTTTACCCCAAAAGGGAGCGTCACGCTGGAGATCATGGCAGACACCGAAGATGAGTGCTCCGTCACCCTCCGTTTTCTGGTGCGCGACAGCGGCATCGGCATTGCTGCCGATAAACTGGAACATGTTATTCGAGCCATTCACCCAGGCCGACAGCTCCACCACCCGCAGATATGGCGGCACCGGACTGGGGCTGGCGATATGCAAACGGCTGGCAGAACTGATGGGGGGAAGTATCGGCGCCGAGAGCGCCGAGGGCACAGGCTCAACCTTCTGGTTTACCGTCGTAATGGAGAAGCAAATTACAAGCTCCCTCCCTCTCGCTGACCTTCCCCCGCTGGAGCCACACTGCGGGCCTGAAGGAGTGGGGACAAAGCAGTCCTCCGATGGCGGAGGGGATGGGCCTCTTCCCGCCAGCGGAATCCGCATTCTGCTGACCGAGGACGACCCGACTGCCCAGAAAATTGTACCCAGGCTGCTGAAGAACTATGGCTATCAGGTAGATGTTGCCGGCGATGGCAGGGCAGCGTTGCAGGCACTTGAGAATAACGATTATGCGCTGGTGCTGATGGACTGCATGATGCCGGAATTGAGCGGCTACGAAGTCACCGCCGTCATCCGTGATCCCGCTTCAGCCGTGCGAAGGCACGATATCCCGATAATCGCGCTCACCGGAAATGCCATGAAGCAGGATCGTGACCGGTGCATCGCTGCCGGGATGGACGACCATCTCTCCAAGCCGCTTCTGTTGCCCGATCTGCTTGCAACGCTGGATAAATGGTTGAAGGTGTAGGTCAATGACAGGTACGCTGCACATCATTCAAAACGATCCCGAAGTGCCCCCCGGCAATATAATCGATCATCTCACCATTCCCTGCGTCGTGCATCACCCGTACCGTGACGGCGTCTTTCCCGAGCTGGAGCAGAATTCTGCCTTGATCGTCATGGGTGGCGCCATGGGGGCGAACGATGATTACAGGCATCCGTTTCTCACCGATCTGAAAAAACTCATCCGCACCGTTGTATCAGCCGGGATTCCGTATCTGGGAATCTGCCTGGGGGGGCAGCTGCTGGCGGCTGCTCTGGGGGCAGAGGTCGCTTCCAATCGGTGGGAAGAGTTGGGGACTTTGACGGTTTCCCTCACTGAAGAGGGGAAGGCGGATCGGCTATTCACCGGGATTCCGGAACGGTTCGCAACAGTGCAATGGCACCACGACAGTTTTGACATTCCTGATGGCGGGGTATTGCTGGCCTCCTCGGCGGCTTGCCCTCACCAGGCCTTTCGGGTGGGCGATGTTGCCTGGGGACTCCAGTTTCATCCGGAGATGACGGAAGCACTCATTCGCGACTGGTGCGCGTGGAACAGTGCCACAGCGGCACGAACCGAAGAGATCGTGGCTGCATTCAAGGCCGAAACCGAGAGCTACCATGCTACGGCACGGCAGCTTATGAGCAACTTCCTGTCAACAGTGATATAACCTCTTCCGTACGCTTCATTCGCTTTACTCCACCTGTTCAACTCTCAATGCAAACGTCAATTCAAGGCCTGCCAGGGGATGGTTTCCGTCCAGCGTCACATCATGTTCGTTTATGCCGGTCACCAGCATCATCTTTGATACCCCGCCCCTGAATTCGATGCTTAATTTTTGACCAACGGCGAGCTCTTTTTCGGCAGGAAATACATTCCGGGCAACCTGAATGATGTTCTCCTGAAGGCGTGGCCCGTAGGCCTCCTCGGCGGAAAGTACGATGTTCTTCGTCTCTCCGGCGCGCATGCCGATAATCGCCTGCTCCAGGGCCGGAAAGATCTGGTCGTCGCCGATGGTGACGGTGAGAGGCCCCTGAGCCTCGGTGCTGTGAAAAATCCTGCCGTTGTCCAAGGTGCCGATATAACTGATGGTGACGGTGCTGCCTATTTTTGCCGTATCCCTGTCAAGTGGTCCCATAATTTTCTCCCGGTGTGTAATATCCCTCTTCTGCAACTTTGCTGCCGGATTTGAGTCGCAAATATCCGCACAAATTTCTGGCGGCTGATTATGTGACGGGCAATCGTTGTATATATAAAAATATAACGCTTGCCAAATGGGCCTGGAGCTGTTTTACTTGTGCCCGGGTTGCATCGGTAGTTATGCAAAATTTTTCCAGCGATGGCGCTGGCGGCGATGTAGACGGGTCGAGGGAAGTTTTTCCCTCGTTACTTTGGCAGGTGCTTTTTAGATGAGTATCAACACGGGAAGTCGGTCCGCTCCTGTATCAATTTTCAGCAGTTGCCTAAAAATTGACGATCGGTTATAAACTCAACAATATAACGGTGCGGTACGTCATGCTGCAACATGCTGCAAATAAAAACGTTTTTATTGTTATCGTTATTGGCATGCGATATGTAAGTTAAAATATAACGCTCGGTATATATGTGGCCCGTGGAGATGTAGTATGCATTCGCCGGGTCAATATCCGGCACAATTTAATGAACAGGGGAGGAAGAAAAATGAAGGTAATGTTATGCATGATTGCAACAGCCATGGTGATCCCGGCGTTTGCCCTGGCGGATGACGCTGCATCCTTGAAGGCCGGTGTGCAAGCCCCCATCAGACGCCGCTACCGAGATGTTGAATCCGGTACAAAGCAAGTTCAAGCTCACTGTCGGCGGTTTCGTCAGGCTTGACTACGCCTACAACTCCGTTAACTTCGGGTCTGGTGGCTTCCTGTCTCCTGGCTCAGGAGCGATTCCTTCGAGAGGCATCACCTCTCAGGCCGTCACCGCCAGCCAGGAACAATCAATCCTCTCGATGAATGGAACACGGCTCTGGGTGAAGTCGAGCGGTCCCGACTTCCTCGGTGCCAAAACAAGCGCAATCATCGAAGGTGATTTTAATGGCAGCGCTTCCTCTTCAGCCGAAAGCCCCATGATCCGGCTCCGTCTGGCCAACGCCGTCCTCAAATGGCAGAGCGTCGAGGTTGAATTCGGACAAGAGTGGGACATTTTCGGCCCGATGGTAGCGGCCAGTCTGGACTTTAGAAACGGCACCGCTTACGGCACCCCGAACAACCAGCGGGTCCCGCAGGTCAGGGTAACGAAGAGGATAGATCTGAATGATGATAATGCCATCCGTCTCGTGCTGGGGGTACAGGATCCGGGTCAGCAGACGGGCAATCAAACAACAATCACGACGGGCAGCTACGGACCCAGTGTGAACGTGGCCGGCCAGCTTTCGTTTGTCAGCAAGTCCCTCGGGACGGCCCCGGGGTTCTACGGGTTTTCCTTGAAACCGCTTACTGCCACTCTCTTTGGACTCTACGGCACCGAGAAAGCTCCCAGCAACGACAATTCCAGCATTGACTCGTATGGCTACGGCTTCTACACTTTTGTACCGGTGCTCTCCTCGCAGGACGGCAGGGGGCGCAGAGGAAGTGTCTCTTTTGAGGGGCAGGTGTATGGAGCGGCCAACATGGCATTTAACAATGCCACCTATAGGACAGCGGTTGGTACCCCTGCAACGGGGGTGAGCGCCACGTTCGATGCCTCCGGCCACCAATCCCCGGCCCAGGGATATGGGTACGCTGCCCAGATAATCGCCTATCCAACCCAGGAGCTGGGGCTCACCGTGGGCTACGGAAGCCGCAGGGCCAGAGACTTTAACAGTTATTCAGGGATCACTAATTTCCAGAGGTCGAGCTCTTCGCTCTACGCAAACCTCGCCTACGATCTCAACGCCGCCGTCCGACTGGCTGCGGAGTATCAGAACCTGAACACCGGTTACGGCAACGCAAACGGGGTAGCCGGGGCAACGGCCGTGGGTACCGACAATACGGTCCGCTTCCTGGCCCTTTACTTCTTCTAGCACGGCCAGCCCGGAATATAATCATGTCCGGGACGGTTCACTTGTGTACACAACGGTGTGTTGGCGGGCGACCCGGCACAAAAAATCCTGTTCGCTCGGCTTTACTCCGGCTCAGCCGCGTGATATAAATGAGCTATGGATTGTAACGTATACAGAGTGGTGACTTTGAGGGGATTGCTGATACATGAGAGGCCGAACGAACGCAATAGAACTTGACGGTAATCTCTGGCTCCACAAGTCAGCCCGGAAGTATCTGGGGGATGACCGCATCCATCTGCTGGAAAAAATCGACGAACTCGGGTCGATCACCAAGGCGGCCAAAGGTGTCGGTATAAGTTACAAGACCGCCTGGGATACGATCAACATGATCAACAACCTGGCGGATAAGCCTCTGGTGGATCGTCTGACCGGCGGCAAGGGGGGCGGAGGCACCAGTCTCACCGCCGAAGGTAAAAAGGTTATTGCCCAGTTCAAAACCATCCAGGAGGAGCACCGCAAATTTCTGGACAACCTGGAAACCAGGCTCGACGATACCGACAGCCTGTACAAATTTCTAAGGAGGATTTCCATGAAAGTCAGCGCACGTAATACATTCTCAGGAACCGTAACCAACATCACCAAGGGTGCGGTCAATGCAGAAGTCACTCTCTCCCTCAAAGGGGGCGTTCCCCTGACGGCTGTCGTCACCAACGGCGCCATCGACAACCTCGGGCTGAAATCCGGTGCCGAAGCGTACGCCATTATCAAGGCGAGCTCGGTCATCATCGGCACCGACCTGCACGACGCCAAGGTCAGTGCCCGTAACGTGTTCTGCGGCACGATTGCCAAGATCATCGAAGGGCCGGTCAGTACCGAGGTGGATGTGGAGATCGGCGGTGGCAATACGGTCAGTGCCGTCATTACCCATGAAAGTTCGAAACGACTCGAACTGAAAGTCGGCGGCCATGCCTGCGCCCTGTTCAAGGCGTCCAGCGTCATCATCGGCGTAAGCTGATTAAAATCAAAGGGACTGCAACGGCGCTGTCCCTTTTTTGTGGTACTTCGTTGTATGATTGCTGCTATAACGGGGCCGGGAAAGGATAGTGATGATCACCTGCATTCCTGACAGCGATATTGAGCGTTTTATTGAAGAGGACGTCCCATACGGTGACCTGACCACCCACCTGCTCGGCATTGGCACTAATCCGGGACGGATTGTCTTTACCACCCGAGAGGAGACGACCCTCTGCTGCACGGAAGAAGCGGCGAGGGTTCTCCATAAATGCGGTGCGACCATCACCTCCTGTATGCCGAGCGGGACGAAGGTGTCGGCCGGTGTCGAGTTCCTTGCTGTTGACGGGCCAGCCCAGGCTTTGCACATGGGGTGGAAAGTGGCATTGAACTTGCTGGAGTACGCCTCGGGCATTGCCTCGCGGACGCAGCGCATTGTCGAGAAGAGCAGGGTCGTCAATCCTGCCGTATCGGTTGTAACCACCCGCAAGTCATTCCCCGGAACCAAGAAGATCGCCATCAAGGCTATATTGGCAGGGGGCGCGCTGCCGCACCGGTTGGGACTGTCGGAGACGGTGCTGGTGTTCAGGCAGCACACCGCATTTTTTGGTGGTCTGGAGAATTTTCTCGGTTCGGTAGCGGAGCTGAAGAAAAAGGCACATGAGACAAAAATCATCGTCGAAGCCGACACCGCTGAGGAAGCGCTGCTGATCGCCCGCAGTGGTGCAGATATTGTTCAGCTCGATAAGATCGTACCTGACGAGCTGGCAGATACCGTCACCGCGATCCGGGCGGAAAATCCGACTATCCTGATTTCGGCCGCCGGCGGCATCAATGAAGCCAACGCGGCGGAATACGCCGCCACCGGCGTTGACATCATCGTTCTGTCGTCGGTCTATTTCGGTAAGCCGTCCGATATCGGTGCCAGCATACAACCGGTCTGATTAGTAGCATTACGGAGGAAAACTAGTATGGTTAAAATCTTATCCGATCCAATTGACCCTGCAAATGTTTATGATCTGATTGCTACGAGCGGTAGCGGTTCTGTCGTGTTCCATTATGCAGTCGTAAAGCAGATGGTCGCGGAGGGCAAATCGACAAGCTATATTAATTATGTTGCGAACGGAGATGCTGAAGCTGAACTGTGCGGCATTGCCGATGCCTTGAGAGTCGAGTTTGCTGTCGAGGATGTTCTCTTGATCAGGCGGATCGGACGGCTTGGTCTCAGTGAGATTATCTCGCTTGTTGCCGCCAGCTCTCCCAACAGTGAAGATGCTTTTGAAGCCTGCAAACAGGGCATAAGCCGCTTGAAGAAAATGAAGACCATTGTCAAGAATGAGGTTCATAGCTAATCGCATATATGGACTCTAACCATTGAAAGGAAATAAGCAATGAAGTGTTTCAAACTGCTGTTTGTCGTATGTTCCCTGCTGCTTGCTACCACCGCCCATGCCGAAAAAATCACCATTGCTGCTGCGGCTGACCTTAAATTCGCCATGGATGAGATCGTTACCGGCTTCAACAAGAACCATCCCGGCAACGAGGTAGCAGGTTGTCTACGGTTCTTCCGGCAAAGTTTCACACCCAGATCCAGCAGGGTGCTCCCTATGATCTGTTTTTTTCCGCTGACATCGGTTTCCCTCGTGAACTTGCCAAACAAGGTCAGGCCGCGTCCGAAGTCAAACCCTATGCCGTTGGCCGGATCGTACTCTGGAGCGCAGAAATGGATGCCACAAAAATGACCCTGGCCAGTCTTACTGACCCAAAGATCACCAAGATTGCCATTGCCAACCCGAAACATGCCCCCTACGGCAAGCGGGCGGAAGAGGCGCTGCGGTCAGCAGGGCTGTGGGACAAGGTGCAGGCAAAGCTGGTGTTTGGGGAGAATATCTCCCAGACCGCCCAGTACGTACAGACCGGCAATGCCCAGGTGGGGATCATTGCCTTGTCGCTGGTGCTTAACCCCGAACTGTCAAAGAAGGGTGGCTATTACCTCATCCCTGACAACCTGCATAATCCGCTGGAACAGGGCTATATCATCACCAAACTGGGCGCAAACAAGCCGCTGGCCAAAACAGTTTGCCGATTATATGGGTTCAAAACAGGCCCGTGGCATCATGACGAAATACGGTTTTGTGCTTCCGGGCGAGAAGGCAGGTAAGTAGGAAATGTTTCTGACCGAAAGCGATCTCCAGGCGATCTGGCTGACCATCAGGCTGGCATCAGTTGTCACCGCTATTCTGCTGCTGGTGGGAACACCGATCGCCTGGTGGCTGGCCCGCACCCGATCACGCCTGAAAGGGCCGCTCGGTGCGGTGGTGGCGCTGCCGCTGGTGCTGCCGCCGTCGGTGCTCGGTTTTTATCTGCTGCTGGCCATGGGGCCCAATGGACCGGTGGGGCATCTGACCCGAGCTTTGGGGATCGGCGCCTTGCCGTTTACCTTCTGGGGGCTGGTGCTGGCTTCGGTCTTTTACTCGCTGCCGTTCATGGTGCAGCCGCTGCAGAACGCCTTTGAATCCATCGGCGATCGTCCCCTGGAGGTTGCCGCCACACTGGGTGCTTCGCCGCTGGATGCGTTTTTCACCGTGGCTCTGCCGCTGGCCCGCCCCGGTTTTCTGACCGCTTCAATCCTGACCTTTGCCCATACGGTGGGTGAATTCGGCGTGGTGCTGATGATCGGCGGCAACATTCCCGGCGTCTCCCGGGTCGCCTCGGTGCAGATCTACGACCATGTGGAGGCGCTGGAGTATGGCTCAGGCCCACCGCATGGCAGCCGTCATGCTGATTTTTTCCTTCCTGGTGCTGCTGGCGCTCTATGCCTGGCGACCCAACGCCCTGAAAATGGCACGGAGGGACTGACATGAAGCTCTCCATGACAGTACAGAAAAGTTTCGGCGCCTTTACCCTGTCTACCGATGTTCACTGTCAGTGGCGACCGGGTCGGCATCTTCGGCGCATCCGGCAGCGGCAAATCGACCCTGGTGAGCATGCTGGCCGGACTTGCTGGAGCCGGACAGCGGCGAGATACGTTCTGGATGGCGACTGCCTTTTCAGCAGCTGCCAAAAAGATCAATCTGCGGCCCGAACAGCGGCGCATCGCCATGGTCTTCCAGCAGCACTGCCTGTTTCCGCACCTGAACGTCAGGAACAACCTGCTCTACGGCTTCAAACGCTGCCCTGCCGAACACCGCAGCATCGATTTCGATGCCCTGGTTGAGGTGCTGAAGCTGGAAGAACTCCTCGACCGCGGCGTCACCAACCTGTCGGGCGGCGAAAAACAGCGCGTCGCCCTGGGGCGGGCCATACTGGCCAATCCCCGCCTGCTGCTGATGGACGAACCGCTTTCGGCGCTGGACGATTCCCTGCGCTTCCAGATCATTCCCTATCTGAGGAGTGTCAGCGAACAGTTCGGCATTCCCTACCTGTTCATCTCCCATTCACTGGTCGAGATGCGGCTCATGACCGATAGCGCGCTGGTTTTCGAAAAGGGTGCCATGGTCGAGCAGACCAGCAGCGAGCAGCTGGCCCGAAACCGCATGGGGCAAAGCCAGGTCGGCTACATCAACCTGCTGAAGCTGGGCCGGCCGATCGCCAGCCGCCGGCCTGTTTGCCTATCCCTGGGGCGCTGCGCAGCTGCTGCTTTCGGCCGGTTCGGAGCGTGACGAATCCATGGCGGAGCTTTCTTCCAAGGACATCATCCTCTTCAAGCAGCATCCCGAGGCCATCAGCGCCCGCAACCTTCTGCAGTGCAGCGTCCGCTCCCTGTTCAGTTCGGGCAGGAAGATCGGCGTGGAGCTGGACTGCGCCGGCAATACGCTGATCGCCGAGGTCGTTCAGGATGCGGTCAATGAATTGGGTATTACGCCGGGCAGCACTATTTATGCTGCTATCAAGGCCTCGCATTTCGCATGCTGCCCGGCTGATTAATTTTTCAGCAGCTGCCTGCGCTGCTGGCGCATCTCCCACCCAAATAGTCCCCTCCATACTCGCCTCTTTTGTAGTCACAATCATCGTAACAATCTGTTATTGCTAGATTAATATAATATTGGCACGGCAAATGCTT
This sequence comes from uncultured delta proteobacterium, assembly GCA_963760075.1. Taxonomy (GTDB): domain Bacteria; phylum Desulfobacterota; class Desulfuromonadia; order Geobacterales; family Pseudopelobacteraceae; genus JACRCG01. The sequence continues at coordinate 505,115 of CAVXBQ010000005.1, forward strand.
TAATATCGACATCCAGACAGCACGCAGCACGATTAGTCAGATTCATACGAATACCCAGGCAAAGGCGCCTCCAGTAAAAACGGGGCGCCTTTTTATTTTGCCCCGCAACAATCAACACCACGGGCTCACGGATTGGTGGCCGAAAGGAGCAACACAATGAGACAGATCGCAATTTACGGCAAAGGCGGCATCGGCAAATCAACCACAACCCAGAACACGGTGGCCGGTCTGGCCTCCCTCGGCAAGAAGGTCATGATCGTCGGCTGCGACCCCAAGGCTGACTCAACCCGTCTGATTCTGCATGCCAAGGCACAGAATACGGTTATGGACCTGGTGCGCGAACTGGGCACCGTTGAGGATCTGGAGCTGGAAGATGTCATGAAGGTCGGCTACGGCGATATCAAATGCGTCGAGTCCGGCGGACCTGAGCCGGGTGTCGGCTGCGCCGGCCGTGGTGTTATCACCGCCATCAACTTCCTGGAAGAGAACGGCGCCTACACCCCTGATCTTGACTTCGTTTTCTACGACGTTCTCGGCGACGTTGTCTGCGGCGGGTTCGCCATGCCGATCCGCGAAGGCAAGGCCGAAGAGATCTATATCGTCTGCTCCGGCGAGATGATGGCCATGTACGCTGCCAACAACATCGCCAAAGGTATTCTCAAGTATGCCTCTTCCGGCAAGGTTCGTCTGGCCGGTCTGATCTGCAACGCCAGAAAGACCGACATGGAGTTCGAACTGATGTCAGCGCCCTGGCACGCCAAGCTCGGCACCCAGATGATCCACTTCGTTCCCCGCGACAATCAGGTTCAGCGGGCCGAGCTGCGCCGCATGACCGTTATCGAATACTCCCCGGAACATCCGCAGGCCCAGGAGTACCGCACCCTGGCCCAGAAGATCGCTCGACAACAAGATGCTGGTTGTTCCGACCCCGCTGGAGATGGAAGAACTGGAAGAGCTGCTGATGGAGTTCGGCATCATGGAAGCGGAGGATGAGAGCGATCGTCGGCGTAGCCGAAGCAGCAGCAGCAGATAAAATTCAGTCCACCTTGGAGCCACGGAGATCAGGGGAGATAGCATTGACTTCAGATTCAAATCCTCTGACCTCCCTTGACTAAGGGAGTCGTGCATAGACTTATAAAGGAGTCATCCTATGTCAGACAAGATACGAAAAATAGACGGCATCACCAAGGAATCGACCCAGGCCATGATCGACGAAGCCCTGTCGGTGTATCCCGAGAAGGCCAAGAAGAAACGCGCGCCGCACCTGGCGCCCAACGACCAGGCCTCCGGCTCCGCCTGCGTCAAGTCCAACAAGAAGACCGTTCCCGGCGTCATGAGTGCCCGCGGCTGCGCCTATGCCGGCGCCAAGGGGTTGTCTGGGGCCCGATCCGCGACATGGTCCACGTTTCCCACGGCCCGGTCGGCTGCGGCTGGTACTCCTGGGGCACCCGCCGCAACCTGATGACCGGCATCACCGGCGTTGACCAGTTCGCCATGCAGTTCACCTCCGATTTCCAGGAAAAGGACATCGTCTACGGCGGCGACAAGAAGCTGAAGACGCTGCTGGAAGAGGCCCACGACCTGTTCCCGCTGGCCAAGGGGATCTCGGTTCTGTCCGAATGCCCGGTCGGTCTGATCGGTGACGATATCAACTCGGTTGCCAAGACAGTCCGCCAAGGAGCTGGACATCCCGATCATCCCCTGCAACTGCGAGGGTTTCCGCGGCGTTTCCCAGTCGCTCGGCCACCACATCTCCAACGACACGATCCGCGACTACATCATCGGGACCCGCGAGTTTGCCGAACCGGCCAGCCCCTATGACATCGCCCTGATCGGCGACTACAACATCGGCGGCGACGTCTGGTCGGCCAAGCCGCTGCTGGAAGAGATCGGCCTCAACGTCAAGTCGGTCTGGACCGGCGACGGCGAGCTGGAGAAGATCGCCGCCACCCATACGGTCAAGCTGAACCTGATCCACTGCTACCGTTCCATGAACTACATGTGCAAGGTCATGGAAGAGAAGTACGGCATCCCCTGGCTGGAGTTCAACTTCTTCGGCCCGACCAAGATCAGGGAGAGCCTGCGCGCCATCGCCGAGCGCTTCGACGACACCATCAAGGACAAGGTCGAAGCTGGTCATCGCCAAGTACGACCCGATCATGCAGGCGATCATCGACGAGTACAAGCCGCGCCTGGACGGAAAGAAGGTCATGCTGCTGGTCGGCGGCCTCCGTCCGCGCCACACCATCGGCGCCTATGAGGATCTGGGTATGGATTGCGTCGGCTCCGGTTACGAATTTGCCCACACCGACGACTACGACCGTACCGCCCCGGAAATGCCGGATGCCACGGTGGTCTACGACGATCCGTCCGAGTACGAGTTCGAGAAGTTTGCCCATGCCCTGAAGCCGGACCTGATCGGCTCCGGCATCAAGGAAAAATACGTCTTCCAGAAGATGGGTATCCCGTTCCGCCAGATGCACAGCTGGGACTATTCCGGCCCGTACCACGGCTACAAGGGTTTCGAGATCTTTGCCCGGGATATGGATATGGCGGTCAACAGCCCGACCTGGAAACTGGTCAAAGCACCGTTTTAATCACCCCTCAATCCCCACCTGAGTCAGGAGGGGAGAGTTCAAAGCCACTTGCTCCTCCCCTGTTACAAGGGGTCGGCCGTGGAGCGGTGTTAAATAAATTACCGGCTGTGCGACAGATTGAGTTGCCAGCCCAAAAGGAGTACATCATGTCAAACTTACTAGGACTTGAAGTCAAAAAGATCGTCGAGACCCCGCCCGAAGAGATGGAGCGGGTCAAGAACTGGATCAACTACCGAAGAGTATAAAGAAAAGAACTTTGCCCGCCAGGCGCTGGTGATCAACCCGGCCCATGCCTGTCAGCCGCTGGGCGCGCAGCTGGCCGCCCACGGTTTCGAAGGGACGCTGCCCTTCGTGCACGGTTCACAGGGGTGCGCCTCCTACTACCGCTCCACCCTCAACCGTCACTTCCGCGAGCCGGCTCCGGCGGTGTCCGACTCCATGACCGAGGACGGCGCGGTGTTCGGCGGCCAGAACAACCTGCACGAAGGGCTGGAGAATGCCATCGCCCTCTACAAGCCGAAGATGATCGCGGTCTTCACCTCCTGCATGCCGGAGGTTATCGGCGACGACCTGACCGCCTTCATCAAGAACGCCAAGCAGAAGGGCATCGTGCCCAAGGATCTGCCGGTGCCCTACGCCAACACCCCCAGCTTCAACGGCACCCATATCCACGGCTACGACTCCATGCTGGTCTCGATCCTGCAGACCCTGACCGAGGGGAAGCAGATGGAGGGGCGCTGCACCGGCAAGCTGAACCTGATCCCCGGCTGCGACTTCAATACCGGCAACTACCGCGAGTACAAGCGGATCCTGAAAGAGTTCGGCATTCCCTACACCATCCTGGCCGATATCTCCGACACCTTCGATTCCCCCTGCGACGGCACCTATCACATCTATGCCGGCGGCACCAAGCTGGACGATGCCGCCGACTCGATCAACGGCAAGGCCACCATCGCCATCGGCCCCTATGCCACACCCAAGACCTTCGGCTGGATCAAGGACAACTACTCCGGCAAGCATGTCTCCATGCCGATGCCGATGGGTATCGAGAAGACCGACGCCTTCATCATGAAGATCGCCGAACTGTTCGGCAAGGAAGTGCCGGCATCGCTGAAGAACGAGCGCGGCCGCGCCGTGGATGCCATGACCGACTCCCATCAGTACATGCACGGCAAGAAGTTTGCCGTCTACGGCGACCCGGATTACCTGATGGGCTACGTCTCCTTCCTGCTGGAGATGGGCGCCCGTCCGCACCACATCCTCTGCAGCCGCGGCAGCAAGAAGGTGGAGAAGGAGCTGCAGGCGCTGCTGGACGGCTCCATGTACGGCAAGGGCTGCAAGATCTACATGAACAAGGACCTCTGGCACCTGCGCAGCCTGCTGATGACCGATCCGGTCGATGCCATGATCGGCGACACCCACGGCAAGTTTGCCGCCCGCGACGCCAGGATCCCGCTGTTCCGCTTCGGCTTCCCGATCTTCGACCGGGTCAACAAGCACCGCTACCCGATCATCGGCTACCAGGGCGTCATCAACATGGTGACCGAGATCTGCAACAAGTTCATCGATATCAAGGATGAGACCTGTGAGGATCGGTTCTTTGAGATGATGCGGTAACGAACAATCAAGTATTGATAACAAATGGAAAAGGCGCCCGTGGTCAGGGCGCCTTTTCTGTGCAATTGGTCTCTGTGTATCATCACCCGAGCTCTATCGCCCCCCACCATGCCGCGATCACCAGAGCCCCGCTCAACAACGCCAGCAGGACGTTCATCAGGGCTCCCGGACGTCCGTATTTCCCCACCAGAAATTCCGCCGCCACCCCGAAAACAACTCCGGTGCCGAAGCCGAACAGGTGCGCCCCCAGATCGGTGTTTTTCCCCTCGGTCCCCAGCAGCGCGAGCAGGGCCACTCCCGCAGCGACCGGAATGAACCAGCGCCGTTGCAGGTGATGACGGTAGCGTACCATACTGATGGCAGCCAGGATACCGACCGCACTAAAAACGGCGGTTGATGCCCCCACCGAACGGTGCGTCGGCGCCTGTACCAGGGCGTTGAACAGATTGCCGAGCGTTCCGGAGCCGAGCAGCAGACTCCAGGCCAATCCCGAGCCGAGTTCACGGCAGAGCAGAATGATGAAGATTCCGCCGATCATCAGATTGCTGAACAGATGGGTCAGGTCGGCATGCAGCGTCAGTGCGGTTACGCATAACCACCAGTGGCCGTCCCGGATTTTCTCGGCGTGAGCCGCGCCGAGGTCGGTGAGGTCGATGATGCCGCGGCCAGGGAGGGAAATGCCGAGCAGGTTCAGGTTGTAAAGGATTGCCAGAAGGATCAGGACCGAAAGTGTCGGCAGGGTGTTCTCGATCAGGTGGCGCGCGGCCGGGAGAGGGGGCGGCCAGTTACGGTTGGCTTCCTCAAACAGGTCCAGTTCCCTGCGGGCGCTCTCCATCTGCTGTTCCGGCACCAGCAATTGCCAGGCGGCACCGTCTGACTCAATGGAGCAGGGGATGGAGCGGGAGTCCAGCACGAGCGCCCAGGATTTCGCCTGCTGTTTCGTCAGACAGGTGCCGTACGGTCTCCAGGGTCGGCCGTTATCGTCGTGATGTGTCTCTGCAATATCCATAGAGACTACTATAACCACGAATGTGTAGAAATGTCATGCAGGCATTGATAAAAATTCCTGTATCGGGAACTCCCTACTGCCGACTCTGTTTGTCTGACCGGAATACATGCCTGTTAAATAAGCATATTTGGCTGTTGTCTGGACGAGCAGGTGGATAAACTGTAATATAATTCGCGTAGTAGCACGGTTGCGTGCATTGGCACGCCCCATGCTAGTATGGGTATGACAGAGCTGTTTCAATGAATATTACTTTGGCAAAGGCGCCAACCATTCACACAATGGTGGCGTCTTTTTGCTTGGCGAGGTACATCATGGCAAAGCCCGACTGGTACGATACCGATAACTGCGAAACCCACGACAAGGGTGCGCCCAAGTTCTGCAAGAAATCCGAACCGGGTGAGGGGACCGAACGCTCCTGCGCCTATGACGGCGCCCGGGTCGTGCTGATGCCGATCACCGACGTCATCCATCTGGTGCATGGACCGATCGCCTGTGCCGGCAACTCCTGGGACAACCGCGGTGCCCGCTCCAGCGATTCCCAGCTCTACCGGCGCGGTTTTACCACCGAGATGCTGGAGAACGACGTCATCTTCGGCGGCGAGAAGAAACTCTACAAGGCGATCCTTGACCTGGCGGAACGCTATAAGGATCAGGCCAGGGCCATCTTCGTCTATGCCACCTGCGTGACCGCCATGACCGGCGACGACGTGGAGGCGGTCTGCACGGCTGCGTCAGAAAAAGTCGCAATCCCGATCATACCGGTCAACACCCCCGGCTTCATCGGCGACAAGAACATCGGCAACCGCCTGGCCGGTGAGATCCTCTTCAAGTACGTCATCGGCACGACCGAACCGCCGGTACTGGGAGAATACCCGATCAACCTGATCGGCGAGTACAATATTGCCGGTGATCTGTGGGGCATGCTGCCGCTCTTCGACCGGCTGGGGATCCAGGTCCTCTCCTGTTTCAGCGGCGATGCCAAATTCGAGGAGCTGCGCTACGCCCACCGCGCCAAGCTGAATATCATCATCTGCTCCAAATCATTGACCAACCTTGCCAAGAAGATGCAGAAAACCTACGGCATGCCCTATCTGGAGGAGTCGTTCTACGGCATGACCGACACCGCCAAGGCGCTGCGCGACATCGCCCGTGAGCTGGACAATATCGTCAACGGCCTGGAAAAACGGGTCATGCAGGACCGGGTGGAGCGGCTGATCGAAGAGGAAGAGGCAAAATGCCGTGCCGCCATCGCACCGTACCGGGCGCGGCTGGAAGGTAAAACCGCAGTGCTGTTCACCGGCGGGGTCAAAACCTGGTCGATGGTCAATTCGTTGAGCGAACTGGGGGTGGAGATCCTGGCGGCCGGCACGCAGAATTCGACCCTGGAGGATTTCTACCGCATGAAGGCGCTGATGCACAAGGACGCCAAGATTATCGAGGATACCTCGACGGCGGGCCTGCTGGCGGTTATGGCCGAAAAACTGCCCGACCTGATCGTGGCCGGCGGCAAGACCAAGTTTCTGGCGCTGAAGACCAAGACCCCGTTTCTGGACATCAACCATGGTCGCACCCATCCGTATGCCGGTTATGCGGGGATGGTGACCTTTGCCAAACAGCTGGACATGACGGTCAACAACCCGATCTGGCCGACCCTGAATGCTCCGGCACCGTGGGAGAAAAGCGATGAATTGCTGGCGGCGGGACTGGCTGCCACCTCCGGTCACGCCGAGGCTTTTCTGGCAGAGGATATGGCCTCTTCACGGGTTGCCGTGCCCAAAAAAGCGGCAACGGTCAATCCGCAGAAGAACTCGCCTGCTCTGGGGGCCACCATGGCGTATCTGGGGATTAACAACATGCTGGGGCTGCTGCATGGCGCCCAGGGGTGCTCGACCTTCATCCGGCTGCAGCTGTCGCGGCATTACAAGGAATCCATTGCCCTGAACGCTACCGCCATGAGTGAGGATACGGCTATTTTCGGCGGCTGGGATAATCTGAAGAAGGGTATCGGGAGGGTGATCGAGAAATTTCATCCCGAGGTAGTGGGGGTTATGACCTCCGGCTTGACCGAGACGATGGGGGACGATGTGCACAGCGCCATTGTCCATTTCCGCCAGGAACACCCCGAAGCGGCACACGTCCCGATCATTCATGCCACGACCCCTGATTACTGCGGATCGTTGCAGGAGGGGTATGCCGCGGCGGTGGAGGCGATTCTTGAGACCCTCCCCCTGACCCCCTCCCATAAAGGGAGGGGTGAGAAATCTGCCCCCTCCCCAGGTGGGAGAGGGATGGGGAGAGGGGGAATGGACAACTCCAAACCAGGTCAACCTGCTGCCCGGTGCACACCTGACTCCGGCGGATGTGGAGGAGCTGAAAGAGCTGGTCGAATCATTCGGCCTGACGGTGCTGACGATCCCCGACATTTCCAACGCCATGGACGGTCATATCGATGACGTGGTTTCGCCGCTCTCGACCGGCGGCATAGCTGTGGAGGATATCAGAAAGGCGGGCCGGAGCGTTGCGACGATATATGTCGGTGATTCGCTGGCCAAGGCGGCTCTCAAGCTGAAGGAAAAATTCGGCATCCCGGCGTACGGTTTTACCGCGCTGACCGGTCTTGCCGAGACCGACCGCTTTATGGAGACGCTCTCTGCCATCAGCGGGCGCCAGATCCCGGAAAAGCAGCGCCGGTGGCGCAGTCGCCTGATGGATGCCATGGTGGACAGCCACTATCAGTTCGGCACCAAAAAAGTGGCCATCGCCCTGGAGTCGGACAATGTGAAGACGTTGACCCGTTTTCTGGCCGGCATGGGGTGTGAAATCCAGGCGGCGCTTTCCGCCACCCGCACCCGCGGGCTGGATTCCTTGCCGTGCGACAACGTGTTTGTCGGGGATCTGGAGGATCTGGAAGAGGCCGCTATCGGGGCAGACCTGATCGTAGCCAACTCCAACGGTCGTCAGGCAGCGGCAAAACTCAAGATCGGTGCCCATCTGCGGGCCGGTCTGCCGGTCTTCGACCGTCTGGGTGCCCATCAGAAGATGTGGGTGGGATATCGCGGTACGCTGAATCTGGTTTTTGAGACCGCCAACCTGTTCCAGGCCAATGCCAGGGAGGCCCAGAAGCTGGCGCATAACTGATCAGGTATGCGCTTTATCCAGCATGCTTCGCACCATCGTCAGCAGGCTGGATGGTAAATAGGGTTTGGAGATCGCCATGATATTGTCATCGGCCTCCGCTTTCTCGTGAACGGCTTCAGTTGCGTAGCCGCTTGCAAAGATCACCTTCATAGCCGGGGCGATCTCCCTGATTTCATCGTAGGCGACTATGCCGCTTTTCTTCGGCATGATCACATCGAACAGGAGAAGCTGAATCAGGTCCCTGTTCTCCTGGAACTTTTTCACGGCATCTTCACCGTCGACTGCGGCGATGACCTTGTAGCCGAAACTCTCAAGTAGCGACAGGGCCATGTTACGCACGGTCTCGTCATCTTCTGCCAGGAGAATTGTCTCAATCCCCTTGTCCGGTTTTTTATGTGTTGAACCCGTTTTTCTTTTACTCTCCGTCGGTTCAGTCAGCGGCAGGTAGATCCGGAATGTCGTGCCATGGCCCGGTTCGCTGTCGACCGTTATCTGCCCGTCATGCTGAGTAATAATGCCGTAGACGGCCGCCAGGCCAAGCCCCGATCCTTTGCCGATCTCTTTTGTCGTAAAAAACGGATCGAAAATTTGTTGGCGTACCTCGTCATCCATACCCATGCCGGTATCCGTAACGGTCAGAATGGCATACATGCCGGGGCTGCCAAAGCCATGAGCCGCAATGAATGCGTCGTCGAGCCGGGTCCGTTCGGTGGTGATTGACAGGATACCGCCATGTGGCATGGCATCCCGTGCATTGGTGGCAAGATTCATCAGGACCTGCTCAAGACGGTGCTCATCGGCGAAGACCGGCATCCCTCCGTCACCCGGGGTGATCGTGCAGGTAATATTCTCGCCGCTGACCCGCAGGAGGGATTTTTCCGCCGACCGCACAATCTTGTTCAGGTCCACGGTCTTCTTGTCACTGACCTGTTTCCTGCTGAATAGAAGGAGGTCATTCGCCAGAGATGCCGCCCGGTGAGCCGCTTGCAGCATCTTTTCAACATCGTGTCGCTGGGGATCGTCTGTGCTGTCATGTTCATAAGGGCAATATCCCCATAGCCAAAGATCGCCGTCAGAATATTGTTGAAATCATGGGCAATGCCACCTGCCAAGGTGCCGATCGATTCCATCTTTTGTGCATGGAACAGCTCTGATTCCAGTTTCTTGTACTCGCTGATGTCCTGAAGGCTGAGCAGGACCATCGCATGAGTTCCAACCATTACTTTTGTTGTTGAAATGAGAAACGGTATAGTCTGTTCTTTTCCTTGAACAACGAGCGGCAGACTCACTTCCACCTGATGATGGCTCCGCCCGGTCTCGAGTGTGTTCAGGGCGGTCAGGCGTACGGTGCACTCGCGGCACTGTGGCCCGGAACCGCATCCTTCAGGGGCATTGAGGGCATGAAGACAGCGCAGCGCTTCGCCGCTTCGACGATTTACCATGTCGCTGACTGATGAAGCGGTGAACGTGCACGTCATGTCATTCACCCGGCGGATCTTTCCCTCTTCATCAAGAAGCAGCATCATAAAGGGAGCGTTCTCAAAGATGGTGGTCAGCTCCCGCTCCTGTTCCCGGAGGCTCTTTTCCGACTTCTTCCGCGCGGCAACCTCTCTTCTCAGCTCGGCAATGATGGTACGCAATTCTTCTTCTGCCTCCGTGTGCCGGGTCAGTGATTGTTCCAGCTCATGCACCTTTTCTTCCGGTGCGGTTGCAACGAGCCGGCTATCCTCTGCTGTCGGTACCGTTTTCATATATGTACTCCGTGATTTTCAACCTGAAGGTATCGCCACCAAACCGGATGCTGCATGTCGGGCAGAAATTAAGTCTAGCGCAGTTCGGAGGTAATGCAAGGTGGACAGTAAAAGTTGTGTGGAAGTTGATCTTGATACTTTCTTGATACCATCATCCCCCATCTTGATACCCCCTTGATGTGAATTCTACTACCGTAATACTGGTATAGAAAGTGTCGCAGAAGGGGAGCACAATGGGAAATTCAGAATCACACGAGGCAGCAACGACGCTGCAGAAGATAGTGCGCGCCATTTTTGGCGATCCAAAGCACCTTAAAGATCCGCACCTGTTCCACAAAATGGCACTGATCCCGGTCCTGGCCTGGGTCGGCCTGGGGGCCGACGGGCTGTCATCATCGGCCTACGGTCCTGAAGAGGCCTTCCGCGCCCTGGGTGAACATACCTATCTGGCGGTCTTTCTCGGTCTGGCCACCGCCCTGACGGTCTTCATCATCTCCTACGCCTATTCGCGCATCATCGAGCACTTTCCCCACGGCGGCGGCGGCTACATCGTGGCCACCCACATGCTGGGGGAGAAGGCCGGGGTCGTCTCGGGCAGCGCCCTGCTGGTGGACTACGTGATGACCATCACCATCTCCATCGCCTCCTGCTGCGATGCGGTCTTCAGCTACATTCCCCAAGGGTTTCACCACTACAAGGTGCCGGTGGCCTGTATCCTGACGGTGTTGCTGATCATTCTCAACATCCGCGGCGTCAAGGAATCCATTATCGGTCCTGGCTCCGATCTTCATGATCTTCGTGGCCAGTCATATTCTGATGCTGCTCTATGGGGTCTTCACCCATACCGACAAGATCGCGCCCGCTGGCAAGCGACGTACAGCACGGCTTCAGTCACGACCTCTCCAGCATCGGCATCTTCGGCATTCTGCTGCTGTTCGTGCGGGCCTACTCCCTGGGTGGCGGTACCTACACCGGTATCGAGGCGGTCTCCAACGGCCTGCAGATCATGCGCGAGCCGCAGGGTGCAGACCGGCAAGCGCACCATGCTCTACATGGCCACCTCGCTGGCTTTCACCGCCGGGGTGCTCTTTCTCTGCTATTCGCTGGTCGGGGTCAAGCCGGTGGAGGGGAAAACCCTCAACGCGGTCCTGGCCGACGCCCTCTTCGGCAACTGGCCGATGGGGAACTGGATCTCCTTCATCACCATCTTCTCCGAGGGCGCCCTGCTGCTGGTGGCGGCCCAGGCCGGATTCGTGGACGGCCCGCGGGTCATGTCCAACATGGCGATCGACTCCTGGTTTCCGCACCGCTTCGCCGCCCTGTCGGTGCGCCTGACCATGCGCAACGGCATCCTGCTGATGGGGATCGCCGCCATCGCCCTGCTGTTCTACACCGGCGGCTCGGTCTCGGCCCTGGTGGTCATGTACTCGATCAACGTCTTCATCACCTTCTCCCTGTCGCAGCTGGGGATGTCGAAATTCTTCATCCAGCGCAGGAAGGAAGACCCGCAGTGGATTCGTCATCTGTCTGGTCCATCTGGTGGGGCTGCTGCTCTGCGTCACCATTCTGGTCATCACGACCTTCGAGAAATTCGCCGAAGGTGGGTGGATGACCCTGCTGATCACCTCGGTGGTGATCGGCCTCTGCTACCTGATCAAGGGGCATTATGTCCGGGTCAGGCAGGGGATGAAGGATCTGGACGAGACACTGCTGGATGTGCCGGTATCATCTCACGGAGAACCGCCGGCCATCGACCGCAGCGCCCCCACCGCCATCCAGCTGGTTTCGGGCTACAGCGGCTTCGGGGTGCATACGCTCTTCTCGATCCTCACCACCTTTCCCAAGACCTACAAAAATGTCGTTTTCGTCTCGGTGGCGATGATCGATTCGGGATCGTTCAAGGGGGCCGAGGAGGTTGAGGCTCTGGAGGCATCGGTCAACGCGGGTCTGGAAAAATACGTGGCCATGGCGCATAAACTCGGCTTTGCCGCCGAGTACCGGACAGCCCTGGCCACCGACGTGGTCGAAAGCGCCGTGGAGCTGTGCAAAGCAGGTGGCCGAGGAATTCCCGCGTTCCACGGTGTTTACCGGCCAGCTCACCTTCCGGCTGGAGAAGTTCTACCACCGCTTGCTGCACAACGAGACCGCCTTCGCCATCCAGCGCCGTCTGCAGTGGGACGGCCTGACCACGGTGATCATGCCGATCCGGGTGCGGACGTGATTCTGGTTGTCATCCTGTTGGAGGGAGGGGAGGGAACGTGATCAGTCAGATTCCTGCAAAAAATCGGCGGAGGCTTTTTCGAAACAGTCCGGACAGATGCCGTGGCTGAAGTCTGCTTCGGAATGTTCGGTTATGTACAATTCCAGCTGCTGCCAGACTTCCTCGTCACTGCGAATTCTTTTGCAGTACATGCAGATCGAGATAATGCCTTCGAGCTGCTTTACCGTGGCAAGCGCCGTTTCCAATTGCGCAACCTTGTCGGTCAACTCCGCCTTGCTTTCTCGTAGCGATTTCTCGGCACGTGTCACGGCGCGAAGCGGCAGGACACGCAGGGTAATGAAGATTACCGCCCCGCAGAAAATCCCGAGCAGCGCCACCAGGGCGGAACGCACCAAGAGGGGAAACAGCGTGGCGCTGATTTCAAGCGAGCCGGTGCGGGCCCCCGCGTCCGTGAGTTCGAAGCGCCGTGTGATGAGCGGGGGGCGCAACGGTGTGCCGTTCTCGGCAACCAGCGTGTTCGAAAGGTCAAATATACGCCGGGTCTCGCTCTGGTTGCGCTGCATCCTCCGCGCCAGCAACTCTTCCAGCCGGAGTTGTTCATACTGCCACAACTCCGGATGCGCATTTATCAAACCGGTAATATTCCGGCTGGTCAATTCCGCTTCAGTTTCCAAACTCCCGCTCAGATACTGGTAAGAAACGGAAAAATAGCCGAGCGGCAGGAGCAGCGCTACGGTCACGGAGACAAGGCCTGCAATCCAGGTGGTGATGCTGGTTATCTGGCGTTTGTTATACATCCGCTTACGGCCCCTGTTTTGACGTAACAAGCATATTTCCGGATGCGGACAGAATTTTCCCCGCAGGGCGGGAACGGACAAACTCCGCAAATTGCCGTGCCGCGGGAGATGTTTTTGGTGTGGTCACGAGATACTGGGATTTGAACAGGGAATAGGCGCCGCTGGCGATGTTTTTCACCTCCGGTTTGACACCGTTGAAGGCAAGGACGTTTACCGGCCGTTTTTCGCTGAAAATTTCGCTCAGGGCGGCGCACCCCAATGCGCCCGGCGTTTTCATGATTGCCTCGGTGGATTCCTGGTCGGAGATGGCCATGATTATGCCGGGGCGGGCCTGGGCTGCCCTCATGGCCTGTTCCATGCCGGGAGAAAGATTGCGTACCAGTGTTGTGTCGATATCCTTTTCCGGGCGCAGAACCAGCCTGATCCGGCTGCCATCGGGCCAGCGCGGCACCGGATCGGCATAGATCCGTTCCAGCTCGCCAACAGTGATGTTCTTTTTGCTTATTTTTCCGTTGGTGACAAAGGCGAGGGGGGTGCGGGCGTATTCAACCTCGACTGCTGCCAGTCGCCGCTCGCTCTCCGTCAGGTGGCGGCTGGACAGCGCCAGGTCGATACCGCCGCCAATGGCGGCCTTGATGCCACCAGCGCTGCCGAGACTCGGCAGAATCCGGACTGTGACTCCCGGATGGCTTTTTTCATACAATGCGGCGACCAGTCTCATGCAGCCCAGGGCGCTTCCGGTTCCGCCGACCGTGATGATTGTTTCCGCCGCAGCGGGAGCGGGAAACGTCCATCCGCCCGTCATGAGCATTCCCGCTGCAATTATCGTACACCATTTTTTGCGACGTATCATATTCATGGAACCTCATGGGGATGTGTCGTTCCATGAGTGTAGCCTGAATAGGTGACTATTCAACTAAAAAATGTCAACTGGATGCATTACGTCACCAGCCAGATGGTGAGCGGCAGGGTAAGGAAGGAGAGGCAGGTCTGCACGGTGATGATCGCGGCCATGCTGTCATGGTCGCCCCCCATCTGCCGGGAGAGGATGTAGGCAGAAGGGGCGGTCGGGACACTGAAGAGGAGCACCGCGACGGTCAGGGGGGTGCCTGAGAGCCCCAGGGATGTTGCCAGTCCAAAGGCGATCAGGGGTTTGCAGAGAAACTGCACGGCACTGCTCACCATCAGCGGCCGCCAGTGCAGCAACAGGTTGCCGGCCCGGTAGGCGGCCCCCACCGCCATCAGCCCCACCGGAAACGCAGCTTTCCCACCCAGCGCCAGTATGCCGTCGATTGCCGCAGGCAGCTTGATTCCCGAGGCGTTCACCCCCACCCCGATGACACAGGCGATAATGAGCGGGTTGCGGAGCAGATCCACCGCCAGCCGCCTCAGGTCTATTCCCTCGCCGCTGTGTACCGCCAGCGAGAACACCGACACGCAGAGCACATTGATCAGGATGATCATGAACCCGGCTCCCAGAGCGGCAAGGAACAGGCCGTCACTGCCGAACAGGTTCTCCGCCAGCGCCAGCGCCACGAAGGTGTTGAAGCGCACCCCCCCCTGAAAGAGCGAAGTAAAGACCGCCCCCCCCATCTTCCGGTTCATGAGCCACCAGAGCGTCACCAGCAGTGCACTGGCCAGTATCGCCCCCTCAACGGTCAGCAGCATCTTCAACCAGGGGAGGGAGCCGATCTTTCTCCCGGCCAGGTTATGGATCAGGGTGGCCGGCATGAGAAGGAAATAGGTCAGTTTCTCGGCCGAAGGCCAGAAAGTAGGGGGGAGGAAGCTGGTGCGCTGGATGACGAATCCGGCCAGAATCAGGGCCAGTACGGGGATGAGGGCATCGGCGATGGTGGTCATGGTGTTCTCCTCGTAACGTTTCAGTACCGGTATGAGGGTAGCACAGGAATACTGTAAATAATAATTGATAATACTTGCTGTATACTCAAGTATTTTTTATGTAGCTACACTCCCTGCAGAGCTCGTTCAGGATCAGTTCCGTCAGGGCATGGCGCGGATGGTTCCTTTTCTGGTACATCCCCACCTGCCGCGTCAGCTGGGGGACGCCGAACGGGGTCAGGCTGAAATGTTTCCCGGCCTGCTTCAGGCGGCGCTTGTTGAGCGGCACCACGGCGATGCCGAGCCCCTGTTCCACCAGGCTGAGCGCCGCTTCCAGAGAATCGAACTCCATCACATCGCGCGGTCTGATGCCAAGGGCCATCAACTGCCCATTTACCAGTGCCCCGGCCCAGGCGGTCTTGTCAAAACGGACAAAGGGAAACCGCTCGAACAGCAGTTCCACACTGGTCGTCTCGGTCTGTTTCGGGGCAACCACGAAAAACGGTTCGACATCGTATTCCTGCCATTCATACTGGGGGGGCACGGTGAAGGGTGGCTCGGTGGTCAGGGCGGCATCCAGGTTTCCCTCTTCCACCTGCCGGACCAGTTCGGCGGAGAGGCTCGACAGCAGCTTGACGTGCAGATCCTCGTAGCGCCGCCGCAGTCGTCCCAGCACCGGCGGGAGCGGGCCGGTGAGCACGGTCGGGACGACCCCCAGCGTCAGCACCCCCCTGATCACGCCGGAAGGTGTCAGTTCATCCCTGATGCCGTCGTAGATGGTCAGGATCTCCCTGGCCCGCTCCAGCACCAGCCTGCCGTTGGTGTTGAGTTTGGGGCTGCGTCCGCTCCTCTCGAACAGCTGTACGCCCAGTTCCTCTTCCAGGTTCTTGATCTGCAGGCTTATGGCGGACTGGGTCAGTCCCAGATGGTCTGCCGCCGCCGCAAAGCTTCCCTTGGGGCGATGGCGGTCAGGATGCGAAGGTTGCGCAGGGACATGGAATACTCCTGGTACGGTACTGGGAAGCGTGTGGTGCCGGACCGAGTATACAGGAAGCTGCAATTTTATCCATACGATAGCGCGGTCAGGCAGCCGAAAACAATCAACAGCCGCCCGTATGTTGCTCTTGTCCGCCGCCCCGGCTCCGGAATCCCGGTTTCAACGGGAGTATGCGCCACTCTCTTTCTTTCCAGCTTCCGGAATGCTCAATGCCGTTGCTCCTTTGCCAGTTGTGCCACAATCAGGCTTCTGTTGTCGGGGAAGTAGATGTCGAGCGCCTCGCGGCCGAGCCGGGGGGCCGAAAGCTTCTTCCGGCCGTTATTCACGACAAGGGCCACAAAGGCGATCCTGGGGTTGGCGGCGGGGGCTACGCCGGCAAACCAGTTGTAATGGCCGACCGGATTATCCCCGTTGATAGAGCCGGTCTTGCCGGCAACCAGTATGTCCGTGCGAAATCTCTGCCCGGCCCGATCCGCAAAGGCCTTTTTGGCCGTACCGGAGCTGACTGTGCCGGACATCGCGCGGATCAGCTCGCCGGCAACGGCGGGCGATGTGATGGTAGCGAGCGGAGCCTCCTTGAAGTTGTTCAGGGACTTTCCGGCGGGATCGTCCACGCCATCGACAAACGAGGGTACGGGCATCACCCCGTTGTTTCCAATGGCGGCAAACAACATGGCAACCTGAAAGGGCGATATCCTGACGCCGTGGTCAAGTCCGGCCGCCATTTTCATCAGCTCAAAGCCGGTGGAAGGGGAGGTGATCCTGCCGGTCGCGATGAAATCACTGCCGAACAGATCAGCTCCGAGGCCGAATTGCCGTGCCGTGGACACAAGATGCGGTTTATCCAGAAGATCCCCGGCGAGCCGGCCAAAGGCGGGATTGACGGAGTGGGCCATGGCGTCGCGCAAATGCATGGATGCGTCCCGTCTCCGCCCCGGCCTGCCCCAGGAGCCCGGACTTTCGGAACAGGATCCGCCGCGGAAATGAAGCAGCGTATCCGCGGTAGCCCTGCAGTACTCGAAGGCTGCCGCCGCTGTCACTATTTTAAAAAGGGAAGCCATCGGATAGACGTTGAACGCGGCGTTGGCCCCCCATTCCGGCGACACCGAGGAATAGGAGACATTGGCCAGCACGCGACCGGTCTTGGGTTCGACCGCAACAAAGACCGCGTAATGGATCTTGCTTTTTTCCAGAAACTTCATCAATCCGGATTGCAGATCCTGATCAAGGGAGAGCCGGGCCAGGCTCCCGTCGCCAAGACGGTATTCTGCACTGCCGGAGTGAGGCATTCCGGTGCTCGTGCAGACATACCGGAAAAATTCAAGGCGGGTAAAGGTCGAGTAATCCGATGATATGGCTTTGGCAGCGGCGGCATCACCGGCCTGCTCCGGCGCGGGATACGCCGCGCAGGTCGGCGCGGCGGCCGCAGCAAGCCAGATCGAGGCTGACGCCACGACAAGGCCAAGGGATCTCCCGAGGAGTGCGATGCCGGACCTCCGCACCACCCGGGTTGCCGGAGAACATATCGTTTCAGTTATATTATTCCGCATTCTAACGTGTTGAA
The DNA here is from genome assembly GCA_963760075.1 of uncultured delta proteobacterium. Classification (GTDB taxonomy): domain Bacteria; phylum Desulfobacterota; class Desulfuromonadia; order Geobacterales; family Pseudopelobacteraceae; genus JACRCG01. The sequence continues at coordinate 522,645 of CAVXBQ010000005.1, forward strand.
GCGTTGTGGCTTGTCAACATGCTGCCGTTCCCGGCCATCATCTTGCTGGCGGCATATGAGCTGCCGATGACGGTAAACATGCTGCTGCCCGGTTCGATAGCTGCATGCCCCGACGGAGACGACTTGACGTCACAAGATGACATGGAAACTGATACGGCCAACAACATGATGCTTCCAATACACAAACCCCACATGATTTCCTCCTGTTTCTGCTTTTTGGAGCGGCGACGGTACATTTTTCCCCCAGCGTATGGATTGCCATCCGACCCTTGCGGATGGTCAAGCGGACAAAAAAAAGCCGGGGCCTCATATCGAAAGATATTTTGGCAACCCGGCTGTCTCTGTGAGACCCTGTAGGCTTTCCGACCCATCCTTGCGGATGGTTTAGTATTATCACATATCAACTATTATTTTGTTTTACTACTTGAGTAGACTAACAAATGCTGATTATAAAAGTCAACAAAATGTATTGACCAGAATTATTCCATGGCATACCCCGCTAATTTTCCGGATGACCCGCCATGCTGCCCGCTCCCCGGCTCATGTGAGCGTACCGTTATTGCCGGTATTCTGGAAGGGAAGGATTGATGTAGTAGAAAGAACGATGTTTTATTTCAAAAGATTGGCCGTTCCGAATGAGGGAGAATAGACTGCCGGTCTCTTGTTGCGATCAACCCGGATTTTGACTCCTCCTTGACATCCTTCCCCCTCATTTTGACACCCAATTTATATCCTCCCTGCTACTCTGTGTCAATCGGCTTTGAATTTTGACCCACCATCGGCGTCCAATTTTGACCCACCCCAGGTAGTAGTTTTTAGTTATTGATCCTCGTCCTGATTCTCCAGCTATCGTTTCCGGTTTCGACTATTTCACAGTGATGTGTGACTCTGTCCAAGAGTGCCGTCGTCATTTTGCCGTCACCAAACACCTGTGGCCATTCACCGAAGGTTAAGTTGGTCGTTATGATCACTGATGTCCGTTCATAGAGTTTCGAGATCAGGTGGAACAGAAGTTGTCCGCCACTCTTAGAGAACGGCAGGTAGCCCAATTCATCAAGTACAACCAGATCATGCCGTGCCATGTGTTCTGCCAGCTTGCCACCCCTGTTGTTGAGCTTCTCCTGTTCCAGTTGGTTTACCAGGTCGAGTACGTTGAAGAATCTGGCTTTTATGCCGTTCCTGATGTTTTGTCTGGCGATTGCAATGGCAAGGTGCGTCTTGCCACTTCCAGTGCCGCCGACCATGATAATATTGGTGTGATCGACAAGAAAGTTTCCAGCGTAGAGTTGCCTCACCTGCATCTCGTTGACTGGTGAGACTGTGAAATCAAATCGGTCGAGATCCTTGTCCACCGGGAACTTCGCCAGACTCATACGGTATCGAATGCTTCTGACTTGCCTCTCCGCTACCTCTGCCTCCAGAAGATCACACAGAATTTTATCCGGTGTTGCCCTGGTCCTTATTCCTGCCGCCAGTATCTCGTCAAAGGTGGCTTTCATACCGTACAAACCAAGGGTTCCGATTGCCTCCATCAGTCGATCACGCAGTACCATACGCACCTCCCTTGAGAAGGCTGTCGTAACGATAACAATCTACCATTGGGATAAACTTTAGAAGCGGCATTTGCTCTGACAGCTTCACTGGTTCCGGTTGAGGCTCGTCGTGTGTGCGAGAGAGGATGCTGAGTATGACATCACTGCTGACCGTTTTATCAGAGAGAGCCTGTGTGCAGGCAGTGGCTACCGGTTCCAGTCCATAGCGGCTGACGACAGAAAGGATACTGACGAACTGGCGGTCACCACCAGAGCGTCCTTCCAGAATCGTCCTGACTTCGCTCATCGCTTCCGGCAAGTCCCATCGTTTGAAGGGAGCTCCGTTGCGTAATGCTCCCGGTTTTCGTTCCAGGACAGCCAGATAGTGCCACGGATCGTAGATGGCTTTATCCCGACCAAAGTGACGTTTGTGAATGCCTACAACCGTGCCATTTAGAACCATGATGACATGGTTGGCATATGCTCTGACCTGAACCGATTTGCCAACAGCCATGGCATTGACGCTGTAGTGGTTGCGGTCAAAGTTGATCAGCAGTTGTAATGAGACACGGGTAGTGGTTTCCTGGTAGCCGTCGAATGGAGATGCCGGAAGTGCAATGAGTTTGCCCTTCTCTTCAGCAAAGACCTGGTCAACGGTTTTATCCTTGAACTCGGGATGTTTTGCTGAAGCGGCGTAATTGCAGCATTCGCGTTCCAACCACTCGTTAAGTTCCTCAAGATCGGTAAAACGCCGACGCAGGGCGAAGAAGCGACTCCGGACCAAGTCCACTTGGTTCTCAACCTGTCCCTTCTCCCAACCAGATGCGGGCGTACAGGCAACCAGTTCAAACAGGTAATGGGAAGCCAGGTTCTGAAATCGGCGGTTCCAGATGCGGTCTTTGCTCATCAGGATCTTGGTGACTACCGTCTTCAGGTTGTCATATATGCCACGTTTGCAGACACCACCAAAAAACTCGAAAGCCCGGAGATGGGCATCAAAAACCATCTCCAACTTCTCACGGGTATAAGCGACACAAAACATCTTGCGGCTATGACACAGACGGAAATGGGCAATCTTTACCTCGACAGGAACGCCACCCAACTCAATCTTCTCGTAGCTCCAATCAAATTGGAAAGCCTCACCAGGATCAAACTCAAGAGGTACAAAGGCTTTGACTAAAGCTGTACCATCTTCTTTCTGCCATGTTCCGACATAACGCCGGAGAGTGTCGTAACCACCGTCATATCCTTCTCGTTGCAACTGCTCGAACAGGATCTGCGCACTTCTGCGGTGGCGAACGGGCTTATTACTGTCTTCCTTCAGCCACTCCGTCAACTGCTCTACGAAGGCACCAAGTTTGGGGCGGGGTTGCTCGCTCCGTTCGTACTTCTGGTCGGTTACGCCGCTACGGATTATGTTTTTAACAGTGTTGCGGGCAAGGTTGAATTTACGGGCAATCTCTCGAATTGCTTTGCCATCTCTGAAATAAGCCAGACGGACTTTAATAATGGAATCCACGATCAGCATCTCCTTGGAAGCTCCTCTCTCTTACAGAATCCAGAGAGTATGGAGCAGGGTGCTGAGGTGGGTCAATTTTGGACGCCGATTCAGGCTATAGGTGGGTCATTATTGCACGCCGGTTTACATGTTTCTGCAGCTAATATGAGGTAACCTGAAGACAACGGACACTCTCGATTGGTATACTACCAAAAGGGAGGAAACATGAAAAAGCTGCAGCGTTACACCCCGGAGTTTCGAGCCGAAGCGATCCATCTTGTGTTTGAACAGTCCCTGTCACTGGAGACAGCAGCGAAACGACTTGGGATACCCAAAGGGACGTTAGGCAACTGGATGGCAAGCGCCAAGTCTTCCAGCCACATATCGGCACCTGGAACGCGTTCAGCGTCTGATCTGGAGGCTGACAATCTCCGATTGCGCAAGGAACTGGCCGAGACACGTATGGAGCGCGATATCCTAAAAAAAGCGACCGCGTACTTCGCCAGGGAGTTGCTTCCCGGTACGCGTTCATGAAGCAGTGGCGACTCCATTTTCCAGTTAAAGTCATGAGTCGGCTTTTTTGCGTATCGCGTAGCGGCTATTACAATTGGTTGGAGCGAAAACCCTCGCGACATTCCCAAGAGGATGAACGCCTCAAGTTGGCAATCAAGGCTGCCCACAAGCGCACTCGCGAGAGTTACGGTGCTCGGCGGTTGCAACCAGAGCTGGCTGATGATGGTTTTATCGCCGGGCGCGACCGCATTGTCCGTTTACGCCGGGAACTGGGGCTGCGTTGTCGGCAGAAACGCAAGTTCAAGGCAACAACGAATTCAAACCATAACTTGCCCGTGGCTGAAAACTTGTTGAACCAAACCTTTACGCCTAACGCACCTAACCAGGTCTGGGTCACTGATATTACCTATATCCCTACCGGGGAGGGCTGGCTATACCTTGCCGGGGTTAAGGACGTGTTTACCTGTGAAATTGTTGGATACGCAATGGCCGAGCGCATGACACAGGACCTGACTGGCCGGGCACTATTTCGGGCGGTACAACAGAAACGACCGACGGTCGGGTTGATTCATCACTCGGATCGAGGCAGCCAGTACTGTGCTCACGGTTACCGTAAGCTTATTGAACAGTTTGGAATGAGGGCCTCGATGTCGCGCAGGGGAAACTGCTATGATAACGCACCGATGGAGAGCTTCTGGGGAAGCCTCAAAAATGAACTGGTACATCACTGCCGCTATGTGACCCGGGCTGAGGCTGATGCCTCCATTCGCGAGTACATCGAGATATTCTACAACCGCCAACGGCGCCATTCGCGTCTTGGCTATTTAGCACCGGCCGTGTTCGTACAGAATTTCAATATACTGGCGGCGGCCGCCTGAGATGTGAGTGTCCACTATTGACAGGACACCTCAGTTCTTTATGCCGAGTAAGCTTTTTGTTGAGCGCTTGTCGGCTGAGGCCGAGAAAAGAGGCCGCAATTGACTGATTCCCTTCGGAGAGTTTAAGAGCCTGTTTTATGAGATATTCTTCGGCTTCTCGCAATGTAAAAGGACGACCGGTAATCTGATTAATGATCTCCTGACTATTTTCGGTTTTTGGGACGACAGGAGCTACGATACCTCCAGTGCTGTTCATTACCTCAAGGAAGCTCTGGATGGAGAGCATCCCTTTTCTGTGGCAGGCGACTGCATCGAACACCATGGACTGGAGTTGACGAATGTTACCAGGGAAATCGTAATTGTTAAGGTACGCAAACAACTCCTCCGGAGGTGTCGGTGTTGTTTTATCAAGTTTTTTTGCACTCTCTGCCAAAAAATGGTTTACAAGAATTGGAATATCGTTGGGCCGCTTTCGGAGGGGCGGAATATGTATATGGTGAGCACTGAATCGATAATAGAGGTCCTGGCGGAACGTGTTGTCTGCAATCATTTGCTGAAGATCTTTGTTCGTAGCAACTATTACGCGGACATTAGCTCGTTTTGGGATGTCCGAACCGAGGGGAAAGTATTCATGATCCTGAATAAGCCGCAGCAACTTTACCTGAGACTGCAGGCTTAGGTCACCGATTTCATCCAAAAAGAGACTTCCATCCGTTGCCGTTGTAATAAGTCCATCGCGTTTTTGGTGAGCTCCGGTGAATGCTCCTTTTGTATGGCCAAAAAGTGTATCTGAAAACATCTGGTCATCGAGGCCGGCCACGTTCACTGCGACGAACTTGCCTGGTCGACCGCTGACTTTATGGATAGCGGCACCCATAAGCTCTTTCCCTACCCCTGTTTCACCGGTGACAAGCACTGGTTGCTCGGTGCAAGAGATCGCTTCGACATATTGAAAAATCCGCTTCATTTTGTCACTGCCGGTTACTATACCGGCAAAGACGTCCCCATGCTTAACGCCGTTCGACAAGAGATTGTTTTTGAGAACCGTCACTTCTGACCTTAGCTCGTGAACCTCCCTTGCCCTGGCAACACTTGCCAAGAGCCTGCTCTCTTCGACCGGTTTAACAAAAAAATCAAGTGCTCCGAGCTTCATGCATTCAACTGCTGTTTCAATGAGATTGGCGGCGGTAATGACAATGACCGCTATTTGCGGATGCCGAAGCTGAATCTGTTGTAAGATATCAATCCCGGATACGTTCGGCATGTAGAGATCAAGGATCAAAACCGAGATGTTGCGTTCATCAATAATCTGCATCGCTAACCTGCTGTCGCTGACTGATATGACGTTTTGAAATCCAGCCATCTTGAACATGATTTCAAAGCCATACAATATTTCTTTTTCATCATCAACTAGCATGATTGTGAAAGAGGAGTTGTTTGCTGGTTTCATAAAAGTCACCTCACAAATGTATTTGGGGCCTCATAATAATGATGTAATATCCTTGCCGTTCTGAATTCGTGGGCACATAGACGGACATATGGCCTTTCTTGTGACCCTCGTATTCTTACCAGGCCATTTCCTCTGGATGTACGACGGGGAAGAGAACCAAAATCCAGTCTGAAATCACAGAAGTTATCTACTTTAACACGGCCGGAGTGTTACCACTACGGTTGTTCCTATTCCCGGCTCGGAAAAAAAATGCATTGAACCTTTATGTTCGTTGATGATGGCGGAGGAAATGAAAAGACCGAGTCCGGTTCCACCTTCCTTGAGCCGCGTGGAATAGAACGGTTTGGTAATCTTGTCTAAAGCTGTTTTTGAAATCCCCATCCCTTCGTCCTTTACCGTCACAACAATCCCCTTTTGTTTGTCTAATACGGTCGAAATATGTACTCCGTGCTGCTTATCCGGAAGAGACTGCAACGCATTCATGACGAGATTTATGATCACCTGTTCCAGTTGCTGATGATTACCAATTGCATATATTTCGTTGTTAGCAAGGTCAACGACGAAATTATCGGTAAAGTTATAAATCTGGTGCCCAATAATACTGAGTGCTTCCAGAATGACCTGATTAATGCCAACCTTACATTCAATGCTTCCGTTATCATTTTTTGCAAACCCTTTCAGATTGGCGACAATGTTTTTGATTCGGCTTGATCCCTTTTTGAGCCCATCGAACAGATTGGGTACAATTTCTTTTACTTGCGCGATGGGAATCCCTGCAAGTTCAAAGTTTCCTTCCTCTTCAGTGTAATGCTCCAGTATCGGCAAGGCACTGTCCCATAGGTTTGCGAGAATATTCGAATTGACTGCAATGAAGTTATTGGGATTGTTTATTTCATGCACGATCCCCGATACGAGTATGCCGAGCGCCGCAAGTTTATTTGTGGATATCATCTTCGACTGGAAAGCCATAATTTCCTGTTGCATATTTATCTGTTCGGTAATGTCTCTGATTAAGCAGTAGACAACATCATTGTTATTGAGGCGCATCACTTGTCCCCGCATGTACACGTAAACAAGTTTTCCATTTCTCCTTTGACAGGCCGTAGTAGAGAGGCTGAATGTTTTCTTTTCTCTTATTTTGGAAATTGCCTCAACAAAAAAATGTCGTTCGCTGCTATCTATGAGTGCATCCATTTGTCTACCTATTAGTTCGTTACGGGAATGCTTATAGAACCTTTCTGCAGCAGGGTTTGTGTTAATAATGGTGTGGCTGGCAATTTCAAAGAGAATAATGGTGTCCTCGTTCTGCTCGAAAATCTGCCGAAACCGCTCTTCGCTTTCCTGCAGAGCAAACACGGCGATTTTTTGTTCGGTAATGTCAATTTGGGAAGTAATGAAATAGTCTGTTTGCGGCATCAATGCCACGGAGCTATGAATATGTCGCACTTCACCGGAACGTGTAACTATACGAAACTCAGTGCTGTCAGGCGTTATATCCGGGTTGTATAGCATGCTTCGGAAATAGTCCTTCATTCGCTTCTGGTCTTCAGGAAAGATGAAAGTTTGCCACAATCTCCTACCCTTAACTTCTTCTTTGGAGTAGCCGTATATTGCTTCAAACTTGTTGTTGATAAGGGAGATGGTGGTATCTTTTTCAATAATAGCCATGGCAGACGTAGTGGTCTCGAACAATGTCCGGTATTTTTCTTCAGATGTCTTGAGGGCGGTCTCAGCCTGGACGCGCTCGGACTGGGACAGCACAGCGAGCTCTTTGTTTTTAATGGCAAGCTCGGCGTGGGCTTCAGTGAGCCTGTTCTGTGTCTCCTTGAGTTCAGTGGTGTCGATGGAAATATGATACTTCACCTTCCTGTTTCCCTGCCACGTTAATATTTTTTCGTGGACTTGGCAACCAGCGGTCACAAACCGGATTAAACCTCTCGAAAACAGAGCAGTTCTCAGCAGAGCTGTCCTCCTGTTGAAAAGAAGGTGATGTAACGCAGAACTGGCAGGGACTGGACCACCGCATATCGCCTCATAACACTTGCGTCCAGGAATGGCATCCGACCGGTTGGCTACTGCCCTGTTGACATACAGGATTTCATGCGTTTCAAGATCAACGACATATATATCGAAGGGAAGGGCATCAAATAAACTTTTGCAAAACATTTCTTCCATCAGCTTACCTTTGACTTACTATACTTATTATAAACCCTTTCGATGGTTTTTCCTAATAGCTCTGGCTGTATGGGCTTCATAATATATCCTTTCGCCCCTGCTTCGATCGAATCGACCACCATATTTTCTTGTCCGTGCGAGGTAACGATGATGATGAGGGTGTTCGGATGAGTGGCAAGAATGGCTGTGGTAGCATCAATTCCGTTCATTTCCGGCATGGTGATATCCATGGTTACAATATCGGGACAGGCAGACGGATATTTTTCGACGGCATCTTTCCCGTTGCAGGCGGTTTCGACCACCTCATGTCCCATCTCTTTCACCATAAGCGTCATCTTTTTGATGGTAATCAAAGAATCATCAACAATCATGATTTTCAGTTTTTTCATAGAGATTACTCCTCATTCCTGTTAGTTGAATAGAATTAAGAGTGTTTGGCAGAATACTGAAAATCGAAAGGGTTCCGTACTGCGTGTTGATACATGCGGAGAGAGAGCTTGGCATCTTTATACCGCA